>LJHR01000040.1 GCA_001296005.1 alpha proteobacterium AAP38
CCCCCCGCCGTCACACTGAACGGCGGGTTCATCAGAATGACGCTCGGCCGCAGGTCCTGCGGCAGCAAGTCGTCGATTTGGCCGGCATCGTGCCCGAAGACTGCCGCAGTGGGAAACAGCCCCTGGAGCAGACGCCTGCGCCCCTCGGCGAGCTCGTTCAGGATCAGGCGGGCGCCGGCGATGCGGGCATGGATGGCGAGCAGCCCGGTGCCGGCCGACGGCTCCAAGACCACGTCCGACAACCGAAGGTCAGCGGCGGCTGCGCATGCCAGGGACGGGGGCAGGGGAGTAGAGAACTGCTGGCGCAGTTGGCTCTCCTCCGACCGCCGGGTCTGGGTTGGCACCAGTTTGGCCAGACGCTCCAACATGGGGAGCATGGCCACTGGCTCGCCGGCGCGCCGTAGCATACCGGGCCCATGCTGGTCTAGGAACAGGACAAGGGCGGCTTCGCAGGCATCATAGGCCGACTTCCAGTCCCACAGGCCCTGGGCGTCCGATCCGCCATGGGCCTCTTCCATGGCTGCCCGCAGAATGACGGCATCGACGCGGCCGCCGACATTCAGGGTGTTCAGGATCCGGCGTGCGGCATTCAGCAGCGGTGAAGCGGGCAGGGGAGTGGTGATCATGTTGGCGTCCTCGGAATGGAGTGCCGGCACCCTCCAGCGGTACCGGCTCACCCCCTCCCTGCCGTCCTCCCACTCTGCCGCCACCGCAGCGTCACGCCGCCAAGGTTGGCCCTGGCTGCAGGTCGATCTGCCGCCAGACGTCGGGTGCCCGGACGCCTCCCGCATAGCTCTCTTGTTCCAAGGATCGGCAGCATAACCAGCGGCCCAGTTCGTCACGGTCCAGAAGATCGAAGGTCCAGCGCCTATGCGGCACCGGCCTGTCCGTGACCGGCTCGCTATCCCTGGCGGTGAGGGTCGCAAAATCCTCGCGCTTATGGGCGCTTGGCTGAAAGCCATCGGCAAGCGTCACCGTTCCTGACACTGCCATGCTGCGCTGACGGGCCTCTTCGGGGAAGATCGCCGTGGTCAGTCGCGTGCGCGTCTGGCGGATGATGGCCTCCGGCGTCGTCTGTCGCATGCCCCCGAGGCGCAGCATGCCGCCGGCCGCGTCGGCCGCAATCTTGGTCATCTCGGCGATGACCTCATAGCGCGCCCCGAACGCAACAGCTTGCCAGCGCCGCGCCCGCCGATTGCTGACGTCGAAGACATTGCTGCAACCGATCTGCGCGAGAAGCAGATACTGTGTCGTAGAACCTTCCCACGCGGAGACGTGGGGAATGCCTTCCGGGAACTGGATGGCCTGCATTTCGAAGATGATGGAAGCGCCCATGATGGCCTCCTGTCTGGACAGTTCTTCAAAGGGAACGGGGCCCGACCTGCTTTCGCGCGGCCGGGCCAGCCACTCATTCAGCGGCGATCGCAGGGGGCAGACCCTCGACGGGAGCCGCCTCCGCGTCATCGGCACCATCGGCATCACCCGACAGGAAAGCGGGCAACGCGTCCTCCTCGTCCTCTGACGCCGTCTCGGTCTCAACCGCGTCCGGCCCAAGGCGCAGGGCCAGGGGAACCCAGCCGGTGTGCGCAAGCAGGCGCTCCGCCTCCGCCGCCATCGGCCCCTTCTTCATATGCTCAATGCGCCCGGCCATATCAGCCCCACAAGCCTCGCGAACAGCGCTCTGGATGTGCCCCTTCGTGACCCGCTCCAGGTAGTTCGCCCTTGTCGGCCGCCACTCGCTGGACATGTCGAAGGCAATGCGTTCGGCGATGGGATCGGCGGGTGCGGCGGCATCAAGCCGAGCGGCGACGGTGATCCCATAGCTCAAGAGGTGCGCCAGCAGCGCAAACTTGGCGTCCATTTCCAGGCCTTCGACCCAGGCCAACACGTCATCAGTCTGCACCTGGCTCCGCCAGTGCTGGTCGCGCTCCTCGATCGCCAAGGCGCTGTCCAGATCCTGCATCCCAGGAGCGGTGACCGGCAGATAGCCGTCCCCGACCCGAACGTCCAGCATGTCCTTGCTCCGCCGCACATATCGCCGAACCACAAGTTGGGCCAACATCACGTTGAAAGCGACGTCAGGATGCTGGGCGAAGGCATTGCGCATGCCGATGGTTCGCGTGGCACCAAGCTCGGAGACGAGCGTGCTGGACAGCGGCCGCTCGACATTCTCCATCTCCTCGGGGTCACCGGTGGGCGCGGCCGCCGCATTGTCGAACGTTCGACAATCCGCGCCCACATCGTCCGCCCTGTCACTGATCGCCGCTTCCGGCTCTTCCTCCTGAACCTCGTCCTCCGGCCGGACAAAGCCCTGGCGGAGGTTCAGCTCACCCTCGCGGGTGATCGACACGAAGCAGCCGGCCATGACCATCTCGTCTGGCAGATAGCTCCCGCCCTTGTCTTCCAAGGCCTGGATCTCTTCCTCCAGCTCGGCGAGGTAGGCGTCCGCCTCGGGACCCAGGTCCTCGTCCGCGTCAACCTCCGCCAAAAGCTCGTCGCGCTCCGCATTGAGCGCCAAGAGCCGCTCCTGCTCCAACTCATCTCGGCCGCTGGCGACCAGCTGCCGGAGGCCGTAAGTCGCGTCGAATGGGAAGTCCGTTGCAGCCTCAACCCATGCCCATCCCTTGGCCTTCAGCGTGTCCGCGACCTCTGTCAGCTTCGCTTGGACCAGCCCATTCAACAACACGACATCGACGCACCATGCCTCGTCTTCGGTCGAGAATAGGTCGCGGTCCACACGTCCGCCGGCTGCCTCATATGCATCCAACGTGACGAACCGTACCCGCTTGTCAGAAGCCTTGATCGACTTCTCTATCAAGCGGCGGCGGATCTGCGGGGGCGTCCGATCAAAGTGACCAAGGTTGCGGATGGTCTCCCATACCTGAAGCTGGCGGTCCTGGTCCTCCGCCAGTGCGAAGGCCATGACCTGATCCAATTGGATCTCACCCGCCTGGTACATATCGAGGATGTCCGGCGCCACCCCGGCCAGTCTCAGACGTTGCTTGACGATCTCTGCCGTGACGAAGTGGGTAGCGGCGATGTCCTCGACGGACTGCCCTTCGTCACGCAAGGTTTTAAAGGCGCGGAACTGGTCCAGCGGATGAAGAGGCACGCGCATCGCATTCTCCGCGAAGCTGTCGTCTGCCGCACTTCCGCCAACTTTCACGACCACCGGGATCAGCGACTTCTGGTCGAGGTCGCCGGCACTGACAAGGAGCTGAAGCGCGCGATAGCGACGACCACCGGCTGGCACTTCGTAGACACCGCTGGGTGACCCGTCTTCGTTGGGCACCATACGGACGTTGAGCGATTGCAACAGTCCTCGGCGTTTGATATCAGCCGCGAGTTGCTCGATGCTGACGCCGTTCTGGATGTTGCGGACGTTTCGCTGGCTCAGCACCAAACTATCGAAAGGAACGTTCGTGGCCTGTGGCAGGGCGATGACGTTGCTGGCTTCGTTTGCCGGCTTGGCGGTACGACGACGGCTCATGTTTCGTGCTCCTGGATCTGGGCGCTGGGAGCCTCTCTCCCAACTTCTGCCCTTCACCCGGCTCCTGCCGCCCTCTCACTCTTCCCTTGCAGCTTCACCCCGCAGCCCCAGTCTGTCGAACGTTCGACAAACCACAGATGCGCCGGCCTGCCAAAAGACGAAGGCCGCAGAACGTTGTCGTCCTGCGGCCCAATGCGGTGTTTCATCGTCTCAGGTGAAATGCCCATGGGGACCACCCATGCACCCGGTCATTGGAATACCGGGCACTGCGGACGGGTAGCCGTGTCTTGCATCCTCGCGGCCAGCATCGAAGGCACGGTGCAGGTCCCACCTCAACTCCCATTCCACAGCGAACGCACCAAACTCGTATCCTCGTTGATACGCTTCACGGCGTTCAGCCGCCTCACCTTGCGCACCAGCGTTTCCCATTGTGGCAGCTCCTTTTAAGCGCTGACGCGCGACATGAGCGCCTGCGCCCGCTTCTCCTGGTCCAGACGCGCATCCTGCTGGGGAACCGAACGTGCCCGGGCCGTGATGCCCTGGACAAAATCCAGAATGCTCTCGGGGGGCCGCCCCTCTTCCCGGACCACAGTCTCAATGATTTCCCTGGTCTCCCTGGCGCCGAAGCCCCGCCCGATCAGGAAGTCACGGCGCTCATCATCGGTGCGCGCAACCACTGCCTCGCGGGCCGCCTTGATCCCGCGAACGAAGCCCTGCGGGCTGCTGTTGGCGAAGTGCTCCAGCGCCGGGGCCGCCTGGGCGCTGAAGCGGCTCCCAGCGAATTTCGTGTGGCGGATTCTAAGCTGCTCGAACTGCTCCATACCCCAGATGCAGCGGTTCTGGCAGACTCCACGCAGATAGAAGGTGGCGATTCCCAGCGCACGTGACCCGACCTCGCTATTCCAGGCGTAGAAGCCCCTGAAATAATAGTCGGGGTCGCCGTTCGGCAGGCGACCCGCTTCGATGGGGTTCTGGTCGTCGACAAGGAAAACGAAGACATCGCGGTCACTGGCATACAGCGTCGTCGTGTCCTTGGTGATATCGACGTGGGGGTTATAGCGCATGCTGCTCCAGTCGATCTGGCCTGGCACCTTCCAGCGCGTATCCCCGACACCATTGCCGGCGATGCGCTGGATGGCCTCCACCAGCTCGGCATCCCAGACCCGGCCATAAGTCTCCGACGTCGCACAGCGAAGCTCGGGCCTTCCATCGTCGAACGTCATGGTCTTGATCAGTTCGCGACGATCAGACACCAGCCCGTGCTGCAGATTTATTGCCGCCAGCGTCGCCGGTAGCTCCCGCAGATAGCCCGCCGGGGCCTGCACCAGGCTGCACAACTGCCCGAAGGACCAATTCGTCGGTTCGACGGGGTTCTGCTCTTGCGGCAGATAGAGCGAAATCTTGTCCGGGTCGGTGCGGCTGGTCTCCAACCGGATCTTGTCCGCAGACACCGAACGTACATCGGCTATCCGCCGGCGCCGATCGACCGCATCGTAGAGACTATTCAGGTCCAGGAAGCGCTGGTCCTCGGGACGGCTCCACCACTGGCTGGAGACGGCCGTGCTCATCGTGCCGCGCGTCGGGTCGATCTTGAAGCTGCCGGGGGGGTGCATGGCATTCATAGCGAAAATCCTTCTCAGGCTAACCGCGCGTTGCTCTCTCGCCCCGCGCCAGGTTCACCCCTCCCTGCTGCCCTCCCACTCTGCCGGCACGGCCGCGCCACCGGCGACGGATTGTCGAACGTTCGACAAAAGCTGCACGAGGGATCGTCACCCGAATGGGCGGAAACCCGCTGGCGGGGTTCCGTGAAGCGGCTGTCGGCCGCGGAATAGAGCCCGGTCACGCAACGCGTGACGCGCCCGTTGCTTTTCCTCCTTGGAACTACCGTGACGGCATTGATAGTCACGCCACTTGAGCGGATATTCCGTGACACATAAGAACGTCACGGTACATAGCCATGCCTGCGAACAGCAACGATCGTCGACGTCTGCCGGCCGGGCAGACCGCCTTGACCCCCGCCGAACGGCAGACGCGGCGCCGGGAAAAGCTGCGACAGGAAGAGCAAGACCGATGGTGGGCAGCGGAGCAGGAGTGCCGGGCCGCTGAAGATGCTGTCGAACAGGCGGATATGGCCAGCGAAGCGGCCTGGGGCCCCGTCAACGCGATCGCCGAGAGGATTGCCCAAGAACTGAAGGCTATCACCGACGCCGTTGACCTGGCTGCCACCGGCGGCCAGCTGGACGCGCATGTGCTTGCGCAGCGACAGTAGGTGGTCAACACCCTCTTCACGGAACATGCGGAAGCACTGGCCCAGAAGCGCGATGCCCAGGAAGCCTATCGCGCGGCCGTCCAGCGCCGCGATCTTGCCTGGAAGGCCATGGAAACGATCGAAAGGCAGCAGGACCGGCGGCGCCGGCGGAGTGTCAGCCAGTGACGGATGCCCCCCTACTGCACCTGGTCGCCTGCGTCAAGGTCAAGCGACCGGTCCCGGCAGCCGCCCGAGACCTCTATTGTTCTGACTGGTTCGTGAAGGCCCGACGCTATGTCGAGCAGCGCACCGACCATTGGTACATCCTGTCAGCCAAGTATGGCCTTGTCGGCCCAGGCGACGTCATCGCCCCCTATGACCTCACGCTGAACAAGATGCCCGTGTCGGAACGACGCGAGTGGGCAGCCCGCGTTCTGCAGCAGCTCCAGGGGGTCCACTACCCTATAGATGCACCCGTGGTGGTCCTCGCCGGCCTGAACTATCGGCTGCCCCTGACACCCTGGCTCGGACAGCGGGGCGTTGTGCCGATGATGGGCCTTGGGTTCGGCCACCAAAAGTCCTTCCTCGACCGCCCGGTCCAAACTGAACGGTGACCCCTCAGGACCGCACTCCCCGAGATCGCTTCGGCGGCAGGGCAGGGGGCTTGTCATCCCTGGTGGCGTCCCACTCGTAGAGGGGGGCATCGGGGTACAGCTCCTTGTATTGCTCGATTTTGACCAGACGGCGGGCCTCATAATCCGCATCGTCTCGGCCCCACACTTCGACGGGAAGGAGGGGTGGCCCACAGTCGGTCAACAGGAAATCCGGGAACAGGACATCCTCTGTCGCGTCGTAGCGCAACGGCTTCACAAAGGATCGCTGCTGCTCTACCAGGAATTGGGCCATGGTCAGCTCATAGGAACTCTCCACGGGTATCCATTGCTCGCTGATGGCCATGACGGCGCCGGCGTCAGCCTCAAGCCTGGTCCAACCATCCCTGGGCCTTTCTTCAATGCGAGCGTGGAAAAGACCGACCGCCCGTTCCCCTGGAAAAAGCGAGCCGGCTCTGAGGCGGCCAAAGACCGGGAACATGCGCGAGAGGCCGTCCAACAGCTTCAGGGATACCTCCAGATTGAGACGCTGATGCGCGAAGCCGTCGACCACGATCCGATAGCCGGTGACGGTCTCTTTCACACCGCTGATTGTCCCGATCACCAGGATCAGGCGCCGCTCCTTTGGGGTGGATTCTGCATGGCGGCTATCCAGCACCCTGGCATTTCGACGCGCCATGTCCGCGTAGTGGGGCTTAGGCATGTCACTGAACCCGAAAACGGCAACATCGTCGATCAGGTCACGAGATGCCTTCACCTTTCTTGCCGCCAGGACCAGATGATAGTGGACGACACCGCTATGCCTCTTCCCGGCCATTCCAGGCCGCCAGTGGTTCAGGTCAGCGGTTTGCCAGAGCAGATCCAGCGCGCCTCGCGTCGTCATCGCCGTCTGGGACCGGCGTCCTGTCGCTGGCGTGCCCGTAGGTGGCGGCGTCGCCGGCGCTTCATTGGGCTGCAGGTTCTGGCGCAGCGGCCGCCGTAGCTTCACCTTAAGCGTACCGTCGTCCAGCGTCTGAACTACGCTGATGTCATAGCCATCCAGGCCAGACGTCTCGCGCGGCAGCTCCCAGAACTCGCAATCAGTCGCGTGCGCAGGGCCAGTGTTGGGATAACGGCCCAGGTGGTAGGTTCCTCCCTTTTCCCGGCGGGAAATATACAGCTTCGTGTCTGTGACGTCGGCGCCTTGGCAAAGGCAGAAGACTGCACCTTCGCCTTTGGCGCGGCCGTGATGCTCGACCATGGCCGCCGTGTACGCGGCACTTTTCATCTTCCTGTCGGAACCGCTGAAGACCTGGCCGTCGGCAAATCGGACATCATAGGAAGTGCGGTCGGTCGACATGGCACGCCTCCGGGTGTGGGGAAACCTCGATATAGCATGGTTGAATCCAGAGTGGAATCTACCATCGGCTTCGCGCATCCGATCACAGCCAACAGAAGAGAAGAACAAAAAAGAAACAGACTTTACGGTTTCCATAAAGTGTGGTGTATTTTGGACAAGAGATTGAGGCTTCGTGAGGGCTTATAATGAACTACTCTGAATGCATCGGTCGCATCCGCAAGCGTCGCGGTTGGACCCAGAAGCGGCTGGCTGGTCAGATCTCACGCCAAACTGACAGAAAGTACAATGACACCAGCATATCTCGCTGGGAGAAAGCCAGCGAGCCGGTTCCAGACGTTGTTCAGCGCTGGGTGGAAGGGGCATTGCGGGCACGGGTCATTACCTTTGCCAATCAGAAGGGCGGGGTGGCTAAGACCACCAGCGCGGTCAATATCGCCTACGCTCTCATGAAGGCCGGATACAAGATCCTGCTGGTCGATGGCGATCCGCAGTCAAATGCAACCATGGCCGTCGGCCTTGACCACGTCGACCTGGATGAGAAGCGGCTCACCATTCACGACGCGCTGTTTGAGGATCGGCGGCCGCCGCTGGCCGATGTGATCGTGACCACCGCGGACGGCTTGGATGTCCTGCCAGCGGGTCCCCGCCTCAGCCGTGCCGAGAAATCCTCTGCCGTGCTCCCCGGCGCGCCGATGAGGTTAAAGCTGGCCCTGGAGGGCGTACGAACAGATTACGATTACATCGTGATCGACTGCCCGCCCAACCTGGGCATTATGACCACCTCCGCGCTGGCAGCCGCGACGCACGTTTTGATCCCCTGTAGCACGGGCCGGTTCGATCTATATGGCGTCGCCATGTTCCTGCCGGAGGTGGCCGAGGCCCAACAGTGGCTGAACAATGAGTTGAAGGTGCTGGGACTGCTGCCGACCCGCGTCAACGCCCAGCATCAGGTGGACCAAGCGCTGCTCCGGGAGATGAAGGAGGAGTACGGGGAACAAATGGAGGTTTTTGCGCCCGTACCTGCCGTCACAGACATGCAGAAGGCTTGGTACAATGGCAAGATTCCGCTGTCCGTCGTGCGCCGTGATCACCCGCTGGGAGTCTATCACGATATTGCCGCGCGTATCATTGAACTGACGGAGTAACGGTGATGGCTATCAAACTCAAGGCGGGAGGCCCTAAGCCTCGACCTCCTGTCTCTGGCACCGCTTCCGGTGTCTTTCGCAGTGATGCGCCGGGGCCGCGATTTCTGCAGGTCGATCTGGACCGGCTGACACCGAAGGCGGACCAGCCGAGACGCATGTTCGACGCCGAGACGCTGGAGCAGCTCGCCGACAGCATTCGGCGCGTCGGGTTGCTGCAACCGCCGCTGGTTCGCCCCCTGGATGAGCCCGGCACTTATGAGGTCGTCGCGGGCGAGCGGCGTTGGCGCGCTGCCAGGATGGCGGGGCTGACCGTCATTGATGTGTTCGTCACCACCGGCGATGCTGACGAGATCGCGCTGGTTGAGAACATGCAGCGTCAGGACCTGCGCCCCATCGAGGAGGCCATAGCCGTTGGAGCCCTCATTGCCAAGCACGGGTACACCCACGAGGTGGCCGCCCGGGTGCTCAACCGCGGGCGGCAATGGGTCACCGATACGCTGGCACTCTTGACTCTGCCACCGAAGATCCAGCAAGAGGCGCTGGAGCATCCAGACGTCGCAGCGAACCTTCTCATCCAGATCGCCCGTATGGATCCAGGTCCGGTGCAAGAGCAGGCGTGGACATTGGCGAAGGCCGGTGAACTGACTGTCCGCGCTGCCCGGGCTCTGCGCCAGCCTACGCCTCGCCCGAAGGTACCCGCTACGCCGCCAGCTGCGCCAGCCCTGACGACGGCAGCACCGGTCGAGCCGATACCCTTGGGAAATCAGGTGGTTAATGTGGCTGCGTCGACAGAAGTCCCGCCAGCCTTTGAGCAGCAGCAGATCGTAACCTCCCGCACCATCAATCGCGCGGCCGAGCTGCTACGGGCGCGGTTCATCCGGCCCGGCCTCACGCAAGAGGAACGGCAGACCCTGATCGCTCTCAAAACTGAGATCGAACAGGCGTTGGCACGATAGAACTGGCACACATTGCGGCGTCTGTCTCGTCAGAGACTGACGCCGTCATTGTAGACGACGAAGCCGCGCGTCATGGGCGACAGATGTCCAGACGTCAATTTCGTCAGGCCGCGATCCCAGCATCATCCGTGCCCAACCAGGCCCGTTCGCCACCTTCCACTTCCCAGGGTAACCGGGATAAGACCGGTTCGCTGCCAAGCACAGGATTGCCGCGATGGTGATCACCGGATGCCTGTCCTTAGCGGCGCCGATATCAGCCAACGGCACGCCGATTTGCCGCGCCAAATTCACCGTGGCCACGGCCAGCTCGTTCACGTTCGGATCCTCGGGGTCGTAGGCGCTCTCTTGCAGATGCCGAGCGAAATCCCAGCTCACTGCACAGAGCTGCTCGACTGCCCGCTGGTGTTCTGGTGTTTCCTTAACCTGCTGGGGCCGGAAACGCTGCCGAGAGGGTTTAGGAAGGGTGTCCTCGCCCAAGGTCGCTTCAACAGCTGGCGAGCGTGGTTCTACTTTTTTTAATGTTTGGTGAGAGTCTGTATTAAAGGGGATGTCATCCGTGACACCCCCCCGTGTCATATCCTTCTCACCTGACGTCAAAGTTCCACATTGCCGTGCGGTGCGCCGGCGTTCAAAGACCTCGTCAATACCGGCCACCATGTCATCCAGGTGCAGCCACAAGGGACGGAGGTCCCACCCATCCCCAGGAGACCGGTGACCTTCGTCGGTGAAATGCCGGAACAGATAGCCGCTCGCCTCCAACTCCCTTGCTGTGCGGACCACCTTGCTCCTGGACCAACCCGTGAGCTGACACAGCAGGTCGCTACCCACGCCGGCCGCAGGCTTGGCGTTGGCCCAGGCTTGGCCACCTGCCAATTCGATCAGAATTCCCAGGAGGCGCACCTGCGCATCACTGAAACTGGGCGTCAATTGGACCGCCCGAAGGGCCTGCCATTTCGCGTAGGGCTTGTCCAAGACAGCCTTTGCCGCCTGGGCAAGCACCTCCACGTAGCCGTCGGGGCGTCGACGGCCGTTTGTGTCAATTTCTTCCATGATTGCCATCCCTGGCCGGGTCCGAGGCGGGCAAAGCTCCGCCGTGGCCGGAAGCCGGCATTTTTCGCTTGCTGTCAGGGAGGGTCCAAGCTACAAAGGAGGTGCGAAGTCGCTTTGAGTTTGGAGCCGCCCCTGACCCTTTGGGTTGGGGGTGTCTTCGTTTATGGGGTCTGCGCGTTGGCGCCTCCGTTCTTCGTTCCGCCGACAATCTCCTGAAGCAGATGCTCCACCGCGGCGCCGCGCGAACGCACGCCTCCTTGGGTCTCCTTCATCGTATCCAGAAGCTTGATCAGGTCAGGCCCGAGCATAACCTGCACCAGCGTCTTTCCTTCGGCCTTCTTCTGCTGATAGGCGAGACGTTTCATATTGGGAGTGGCGGCCATGCGAGGTCCTATAGTCCAAGGTCCTATAGTCCTGTTGCTACCAACGCTTATCCGCGCGCAAGGACTTTCTGCAGATCGGGGGATATTTTCCCATAGGCGGTTCCAAAATGGCGGAATTGCAGCCAGATTCCGGCAGTGAGCCGCCCCTTTGGTAGCCACTACGCCTAGAATCGGCAGAGCTAGATGTTGTGCTTGCTGTGACTCGGAGCGGCCACCGTGCTCCGGCCCAACGGGTATGGCAGTGCTTGCGCCCACGCCTTTGAAAGCGACCGATGGTTCTTCCCATCGAATGAGGCAATTAGCGAACATTGCTCACCTCGAATGCTGAGACGGACAATGCCGCGGCGCGCTCAGCGAAGGTGCGGTGCTGCGCGGCACGTAGTTCCGAGAGGTATGCGGGGCGAATTGTGGCGCATATCGCTGCAATATCAATTGGTTCCCAAACACTCCTAATGTCATACCTGACCAAACCGCGACCGTAGATCAGCCACCAGGCCTTACCAACCGGTCTCCAAACGCGCAGGACGAACGTATCTAGGTCAGGATGCCGTCCGAGCTCGAAGCGATAGCCATGATAGGTTGGAGCCAGAGCGAACCGTGTCATGCCGCGCCTCCCGCTTCTGCATGAGGTCGGCCATCGAAGGCGACGTTCTGAATACGGGCGGCGGTTACGCGCACAAGGGCCAGATGACTATCGATCAGCTCCTCAGGGAGCGCAGATACGGCATCGATAAGAGCGTGGCGACGATCGCCCGCCATGCTGTCCGGCAAGCCCTCGAACAAGTAGCCCACTGAAACTTTCAGAGTGCGGGCAATGTTGACGAGTTCGGCCGCACTCAGCCTCCGGATGCCGCTCTCATACTTATAGATCTGCTGCCTGGATACGCCAAGGCACTGGGCGACGACGGCTTGGCCAAGCCCCAGCACCTTGCGGCGCTCGGCCATCCTTCTGCCGATATGTTTCTCGATATACCCCACCATAGCACTGCGGCCCCCGGATACACCGCATCGACCATAAACGCGGTTTTTCAGAATATCTAGTGTTTCTGAGCCATTAATGACTGAAACAGATATCTATATCGATATCTATACCGGTATCTAATAGATACCGGTATAGATATCCATACAGTCAAAGTAATCGATATCTGGATGGATATACTGATGGATACCGCCTTGACAAAGGGAGGCCTCTCCGCGACAAGGCGCGATGGCGCCGAAGAAGAAATATACTGAAACCCAGCTTGTGCGGTTCCTTGAGGGGACTTTGACGCACATTGATGGTCTTTGTGCCAGAGTTGAATCCCGCGCCGACTTCATTCGACTGGCCGTGGATAAAGAAATCCGGCATCGTGAAAGTCTGGCCAAGAAAAAATCGGCACCGTCGGAGAATTAGGGGCGGGCCGCCCCGGTTGGTCGGTTGCATTTGTGGACTTTCGTGCTGGCGGCCGTATGAGTGCTTACCTCGGTCACGGCAAAGGTGGATTTTTCCAGGTCCAAAACTAGGATGTAATAGAGGGGGCGACCATCAAGGCGCCCCGCCATAACCAGTCCGGGCTTAGCATCCAACACCACAGGTAGGTTGACGGAGTTCTTGTTGTAGCCAATGGTGGCATTCGCGGATTGGACGTCGATGGTCCAATCCTGGCATTGCCAACTGGTTGTCGGCGGACTCTCCGCTGCGGTCGCTGCGGCTGTCTGACTGATCGCCAGCGCGAGCGCAACACCTATCACTGCTTTACGATGGTGCATGCCAAGGGCCTCCGTTACGCGCGAGCAACTCGATGCAGCCGGGATTGCGATAGGTGGGATCAATTGCGGTAGCCAGTCGACACCGGTAGATCGCATTTAGCGAAGGTGTCGAGCTATGGTAGGCCCCAGCGGCAGCCACCCAATTTCCCTTGGCGGACCGTAGTTCCGTCAGAAAGGCAACGCCAGCCCGAACATTGGTTGCCGGATCGAGCAGATCGACCGGATTCTGAACCCGATGTGAGTGATAGCAAGTGTTGACCTGCATGCAGCCGATATCCACGCAACGGCCAGCTGCGACGGCCTGTTCAACAACATCAGCCGCTTCGCGCCAGCTACGCGCCGAAATGGTTCGTCCTTCGATGTTCAGCGCCATGGGATTGCCATTGGATTCCACAGCAACGATGGCAGCCACGATGGAAGGCGGCGCGACCAGTTCCTGAGACCAGAAAGCCTCCAGGCACCGGTCTGCCCCCATCACGGGCGATGCTGACCAGAACGCACAGGCAATAGCCTTCCAGGCGCTACCGCTCTTCATTTTCCCGCCACCGCTCAAACCATCCGACGAACTCCGACCGGAGCGCATCGTCTTCCAAAAACTTCTCTACCAGGAATGTGTACATCGCCTTTTTGGAAACCAGACGGCCCCTGGCGTGGGTCATCTTCCTTAGCAGCATCCGGTACCGCTGTTTGGTGTCCTTCGGTAGGTAGAAGTTATCCTGCGTCTCAAAGATGCTGCTGGGCATCACATCCCTCTCTCCGGGAGCGTTGTGATTTATAGAAATCCGAAATGCAAGAAAAAACATTCCGAAATTTGGCAGTGACTTGTACGAACCGCCATTGGTTCTTTCAAGTATAAAAAGGAACTGTGGGCGGTTCTCATTGCATATGCCGTGCAGATATATCACATATCTTTCGGATATACCTTACTTGAATCCTCTTTTATCTTCTCTCTAGTTGCCATTCTGTAAGAAAACGCCTCTTGCATACTTCGAATGTGTTTTGTAGAAATCCCAGCATTGGCAACCCCTCGGGGACACCTGTAGCAGTGGAGAGAAGGATATGGGGACGATTGAGGAAGTGAATACGAATGTATGCGAGGGCAGCGAAAAGCAGAACGTTGGTGTTTCCATGCTCCGCGTCTTCGCCATTGCTTTGCCGGCTTTGCTATTGGCGTCGGCTGCTTATGCCGGGGCCGATACGACGTTCGACGCGGCCGACGCGAAGCTGACTGGTTGGGCTTCTGGATCTGCGGGCGCGCTGTTTGCTTCCATTTCCCTGATAAGAAACCTGGCAAAGGTGTCCTGGAACTTCGAGTCCGCGGCGCTGATGCAGCCCGTCGGTGTCGGCCTCGGCGCCAGCGTCGGGACCGGGATTATCAGCGCGCTGGTGACCGCAGTGATCTGACCGCCGATGTCTAACGAAATGGAGCAATATTATATCCCCGGTGCGCTGGACGAGCCCTGGCGTGTGGGGCCGTTCACCATCGGGGAGTTCGCTGGCGGAGCTGGGCTTCTCGCCGGCGGCTTCGTGCTTCAGTTCCATTTCGGCCCCATGGGCTTTCTCGGTGCTTTCGGCGCTTCTATAGCGTGGGTCGTGATCTTAAAGACCATTAAGGGGCGCGAAGGCGGGAACGTATTCCGCAACTTCCTTTACTGGCATCTGCCGGGGGTCACGCGGAGTTATCTTTACATCCCGAAATCGCATCTGCGGAATTTCTGGGGCTGACATGGGCAAACCCAATGACAGTCGCGCGAGTGTTCTCGCGCGACAAAGGAATCTATTGGTCGCAGGCTTGGGCGTGACCCTTGTAGCGCTCCTTCTCAATGGTGCGTGGGGCCGCGTGTGCGTGAGCCGCACGGTCCTTGTGCCTACGCTCACTCAGGAGAGCTGGGTTGGTTCCGATGGCACCGCTTCGGCATCGTACCTCATCGATGCGGCGCGCTACGTGGCAGACCGCCTCTATAATCGGTCGCCCGCAAACGCGTCGCTGATCAACGAGGAGCTGCTGCGGGTGGCCCATGCTGGCCAGTATGGGGCGCTGAAGGAACAGTTCGAACGAGAGTTGCTCGACGGGCGCCTCAAAGAGCGCGATGTGGCCACCACCCATTTCCCTGAATCGGTCACCGCCACGCCGGCGGAACAGACGGTGACACTCATAACGACCGTCGCGACGTTCGTTGGCGACAAGCGCGTCGCCAACGAGCGGCTCAAGGTCACTATTTCCTTCAAATCCGACGGTGGGGTTCCGAAATGGTACGGGTTACGCGAAGAGCCGCTTTGATAGTTGCCGCATTGGCCATCGCGCCAGTCGCGCAGGCTGAGCAGGAACAGATACGTCGTCCGATCCAGTTACCAACCGATCCGGTCGATCCGAGCGCCGTCGCCGCATCCCTGTCCACTGTGGGGACCAAGTCGACGCCTGCTCCGGTGATCGCGCCAGCCAACCAGGCCGCGCCGGCGTCGACCACAGAACAGTCCGCACCAGCCACGAGGAAGGCGGAGCTGCCCAACTACAAGGGCACCGTGAAGCTGACCCTGGATGCCGATGGCGAGGGCGCGGTCCTGTTCTCGCAATCGGACACGAATAGGGTGCGTGTCGTGAATGACCGCATCAAGACCGTCATTCACGATGAAGGTCGTGTGGACATCACCTCCACAGAAGACGGCGTGCTGTTCGTGAAGTTCGCGCCCGGATCAAGCGCAACTTCCTTCTATATCGTCACGGAGAGCTTGAGGACGTTCAAGATCGTCGCCACGCTCGCAGACGTGCCGGCCGTGCAACTCCTACTCGAACCGCGTGACGCGGCGCCGACCCGGGCCATCGCCAATAATGAAGACGATGCCGAGGGAACCGCCGGACATGCCGTATCGGTCATCAAGGCGATGGCCACCAATCAGGATCTGCCCGCTTATGAACGACGCTCGACAAACGTCGTCGTTGCCATCGGATCGTTGCAAGCTCTGGTCCTGGCTGAATTCGTCGGTGAGCAATTCGTCGGTCGCACTTTGCTCGTACAACCGGCGCCCGGGCGTGACATCGATGAGCGTGCCGTAGCGCGCGGGATTCCAGGCACTATCGCCGTTCTGCTGACACCGACACCTGTCCCAGAACAGCCCTGGATCATCTACTGGGTCGGCCGCCATGTCTGATGACAACAACGTCGTTCGCCGCAAGCAATGGGCCGTATTTGCGGCAATTGGTGGTCTCGCTGCCGCATTGTTCTTCTTCGTCTACATGCTGGTAACCGAAGTCGGGTCAAAGAGGAGCCCGCAGCAGACTGCCCCCCAATCCATTCAGTTGGCCGGGGCCGGGCGTGCCGCTGGCGCAGATACGGCCTGGTGGAAGGCCGCAGATGACCACCTGCGCAAATTGGAAAAGAGGCAGGATGACCTGGCGAGCCAGCTGGCCACCAAAGCAGCGCCGCCCGACAACAGCTCGGATGAGTTGCAGCGTCGCATGGGGGCTCTGGAGGGCGAGTTCAAGCAGGTCATCGACAAGTATGCGGCCGCCAACGAAAAACTCGAAGCAGAGATCGCACGATTACGCGCGGCGCAAGACCGCGACAACCTGGCGAGCATCGGCCGCGGTCGGACCATTCCTGGTCAACCCGGGTACGGAGATCTCGCCGCCGGCGCCAATGTATTCGGCAACGCAGGCGAACGCCGCAGGGCCGCAGAGAGCTTGACCGGCGATATCGGTGCCGGGGGCAGCGGCAATCAAAGCACACGCGGAAAGCCTGCCATCGTCAACATCAAGCTGACGACGCGGGACGCACCAAACCAAGCATCACGCGCTCACAATCCCAAGCTCTACGTGGCAGCGGGCTCATATGCTCCGGTTCGGATCATTTCCGGTGCGGACGTGACGGCCGGCGTAACCGATCAGAGTGATCCGAAGCCCATGCTTGCGCGCGTCCTGGGCCCGGCACGCGGGGTCATAGACAAGGGCCGGGTCCGCACCACGGAGTTGAAGGGCTGCTTGGTGACCTTGGAGGGCCGCGCCGATCTTCCCAGCGAACGGGTTTATGGGCGGCCCGTTCGCATGTCCTGCCCGGCCGATGGTGGAACCGTGCGCGAGCTCAAGGTGAAGGGCTATCTGGTTGATCGTGGCACAGCCGGCATTCGCGGCGTTGTCACCGAGCGGACCGGCGACCTGGTGGGCCGTGCCGCCATGGCCGGCTTGGTCGGCGGCCTGGGCTCGACGGTCAACAATGCGTTGAACCCTGCACTCGGCGGTTTCTCCATCAGCACCGGCGATGATCGTTCCACCGGGAAAAAGCTCAAAGAGGCGGGCCTTGGTGGGCTGGGCGGTGGCGCCCAATCCGCAGGCGATCGCCTCGGCGACTACTATATCGACCGTCTGGAGCAGATCCAGCCCGTCATCTCGGCCGTGTCAGGCGCCGAATTGGAACTGGTTTTCCTAGAGGGATTCTATCTGGACGGCCGCCCGTCCGGTGACAGTGAAGAGGCAAGCCTTCCCGACCTCACCGCCGTGACGGCCAATCTCCCTGGCATTCCCCCCACGGTGCTGAACGCCATCAATGGAGCACAGAAGAAATGAGAATTGCATCACGTCTGATCCTGCCGATGGGCCTCCTGGCGGTCGCAGCTTTCGCCGCACCGAGCTCAGCCCAGGGCCCGTCATGCCCTGGCCTTGAGAAGGCAGTGGAGGCAGTCAAGAAGAACCTGCCGAACACGCCGATTGGCTCCCTCAGGTGCGCGCCGGTGGACGGCCTGTATGAACTCGTGAGTGGCCAGAATGTCGTCTATCTGGACCCTGAGGTGAAGTTCCTGGTCGTGGGTGCGATCTTCGACCTAAAGGCCGGGACCGACCTGACGGCGCCGGTGATCTCTGCGGCAAAGGGCGGGGCCGTCGTCGACCAGCTCAAGACGGGGCAGCCGATCGGTGTGGTAGGCGCTCCCGCGAAGCAGGCACCCGATGTCGCGCCTGAAACGATCGACGTCAAGTTGCTGGAGGCGCTGCCCTCGATCCGGTTGGGTAGCGCTAAGGCCAAACTGAAGCTCTATGTGCTGGGCGATCCGCATTGTGGCTTCTGCCAGCGCCTCGACCGCACCATTCGGAACCTCGGTGACCAGGTCCAGGTGATCGAACTGCCCTTCAACACCATTCAGACGTCGCGCCCTGGCCTGGTGGCGACCATGTGCGCCAAGGACAAGGACCGCGCGGACATGCTGAAGGCGATGTATGACGGCGAGGCTGTCGCCGGGACGGCATGTGCGGAGGGCGAACAGGCATTGATCCAGGTTGCGGATTTCGCACGCCGGCAAGGTTGGGATGGTACCCCCGTGGTTGTCAGGGGAGACGGAGCCGTGATGCGGGGTTTCGCTGGTCCTGACAAGTTCCGCACATTCCTGGGTCTCGGAGGCTGATGATGAAGCGGATGGGCGCCGTTCTGCTGATTGCGCTGCTGAGCTTGACGGGATGCGGTACATCCACTCGGGTGGATGAATGGCGTTGCCAGCCCCAGCAAGGGGCCGGGTGCGTCACGATCGCAGAGGCAGACCAGCATCGTGCCTCAAAGTCGGTGCCGGCCGTATCGTCATCCACCGCTGCGGCGTCGAAGGTGAAGGGATCTGCCCTTGACGGAATCCTTGCCCGCCTGCTTGGACACCAATCAACGCGACCATCGGCAGCAGAAAGCGCTGACGTCCGCCGCGTGCCGGACGTTGTAGCGCGTGTCTATGTCGCGCCCTTCGATGAAGGCGGCAACTACTACGAAGAGAATTTCGTCTGGATCGTGCTCCAGCCATCGCATTGGGCTGGCACCATTCCCGCTACCTCCAAGGAATGAAAGGAGGATGTCATGCAGGTCCTGAACCGCTTTCACAAACTTTTCAACCAACTGTTCGGTGACACCGACATCGCAACGGTGCAGGGGCTGGATGTCTCGGGTGTATCCACCATTGGGGAACTCTTCCCCTATCGCAACTACGATGAAGAATCCTCCATCTACGTGAATGACCGCTCCACGGGCATCCTTGTGGAGATGCTTCCGATCGTTGGTGCTGATGAAAACGTCGTCAAGACGGTGACCGGGCTGGTCGCCGATGGCTTACCGAAAGGATGCTGTGTTCAGATCATATCCTGGGGGTCTCGGTATTATGGACCGATCCTGGAACGATGGGCTGCTCCACGATTGGCCAGGGGCGGGATCCATGGCGAGATCGCGCGCGGGAGGATCAAGTACCTTTCGGGCGCCGCGTGGCGACCGCTGACACAGTTAACCAACATTGTCCTTCGGCACCATCGCGTTCTCATCGCTGTCGGCTTGCCTGGGGCGATGACCGATGCGCGTGTGGATGAACTGCTGTCGATCCGCCAGAATCTGATAGGGACGCTACGCGGGATCAACGTTCCGGCAGTGAATGTCGAACCCAGCCAGCTCCTGGGCATCATCAAGGAATGGATTGAGCCCCATGAGGACGACCATCGGCTTGAGAAGCCGGTCGATCTGATCCAGGCGACCGATCCCGACACCGCAGCAATCTTGGAGAAGGATTGGGCCGACCTTCGGCAGCGGCCGGTGCCAGATTACCTTTACCAGGATGACGTGGAGTACGACGCCGAAGAACCCTTGCAGGACCAGGTGGGTGGTCCCGCTGCCCGTATTCAGACCTTGTCGGATCGGTTGTCCTTGGCGGGTGGTCGCTATGAAGCGCGCACCTACACGATCACTGGTCGGCCCAAGTTTTGGACACAATGGATGATGGAGAGATTGATCGGGCACCCGATCAACACCTTCCAGTCAATCCGATGTCCCTACCGTATGACCTTGGCATTCCGCGTTCTCGACCAGAACAGCGAGAAGCAGCATGCGACGATGAAGGCCATGAAGACGATGCACGACCTGGAAAAGGGCGGGGCAGCGTATCGACCGATGTTGGCGGACGAAGCAAAGGACTATCGCTTCTTCTCCCAGAAGCTGGAGGAAGGGCAGAAATCACTGGTCGTCGCACAAACCGTCGATCTTTTCGCTCGGGCGGAAGATTTCGCCCAGGCAGAGCGCGCGCTGAAGAACCTTTTCGGTAGCCAGGGCTGGAAGATAGAGCGCGAACGATATCTCCAATTGCCGATGTTCCTGGTGGGAATGCCGTTTTCAGCAGCCGAAGGGTTGATGATCGACCTGGCCGACATGAAGCGGACGAAGAAGATGGTGAGCTGGACGGTGGCCAACATCGCGCCCTTTCAGGGGGAGTTCCTGGGCGGGCGGACACCACAGTTGCTGCTGACAGGCCGCCGTGGCCAGCTGATGTGCTTCAGCCCGTTCGATAACAATGCCGGCAACTATAACTGTTCCGTGGTCGGTAAATCGGGCGCCGGCAAAAGTGTGGCCCTGCAGGAGCTCAATGAAGGTGTTGTGGCCTGCGGCGGCCGTGCACGCATCCTGGACGATGGCCGTTCGTTCGAGAGTTCCATCAAGTTGATGGGTGGTGAGGTCATCGAGTTCAGCTCGAAATCCGCACCCCAGATCAACCCCTTTGCCATGATTGATCCCGGCTATTTCGAACGCGACAACGAATATGCCGTCGACAGCTTGACCTTCGTAGGCCTCGTCATCCGTCAGATGGCGCGATCCTCAGGCGAGGTGGACGACATTGAAAAGGGAATCATCGAAGAGGTCGTGCGTGCGGTCTGGGACAAGGAGGGTCCGGCCGGCACGCCGGAGGCGGTGATGCGCATGCTCTCCGAGCACCGCCATGCCTACGCCAAGGATCTGGCGCAGATGATGGCCAGCTTCGGCAAGACCGGTACATTCGGTCGCTATTTCAACAGCGGCGCAAACATCGACCTGAGCAACCCGCTTATCGGCTTCGAGTTGAGCGAAATCAAGTCGCGCAAGGAGTTGCAGTCCATCGTCCTGATGCTCTGCATGTTCATGGTGAGCGACGAAATGTACCGCGCGCCGCGGGATATCATCAAATCCCTAACCATCGACGAAGCGTGGGACTTGCTGCAAGGCAAGGCCAGCGGCGCTTTCATCGAGGGATATGTTCGCCGGTGCCGCAAGTACAATGGCTCATTACTGACGGGTACCCAGGGGGTCGATGACTATTTCAAGACCCCGGGCGCCAAGGCGTGCTTTGAGAACTCCGACTATTTCCTGCTGATGGCGCAAAAGCCCGAGAGCATCACCGCCCTCAAGAATTCCGGGCGGATCGAAATGAATGAGCGCACGGAAATGCTGCTCAAATCCGTGAAGACCGTGGCTGGGGAGTTCGCCGAGATCGCCATCAAAGGCCCGGAGATATTCCATGTCGGCCGGCTCATCCTGGATCCGGTGGCGATGGCCACATACAGCTCCAAGGGCCCCGAGTTCGAGGAAATCCAGAAGGCAATTCGCGCCGGCGAGCCGCGCGAGAAAGCTATCCGCCGTGTTGCGGATCGGATCGAGAGGCAACGCCGTGCCGCATGATCCAGAGAGGAAGAGCGCTGCCGCCGTGGCTGGGCGGGCTCTCATGGAGGTCAGCACCACGTGGGTTGGCTTCTGGTTCGTGTTTCCGTTCATCGGCGGAACGACGGGACTGGGTGCAGTCATTCGACGGGTATGTGGCCGGATCGCAGTGGCCAGCGACGCCGCGATCCTTGGCCTTATTGGCTTGGCCATGGCGGTTTTCGCTGTCCTTTGGGTTTGGCGCTGGACCGTG
Organism: alpha proteobacterium AAP38; assembly: GCA_001296005.1. Taxonomy (GTDB): domain Bacteria; phylum Pseudomonadota; class Alphaproteobacteria; order Azospirillales; family Azospirillaceae; genus Niveispirillum. The sequence goes on from LJHR01000040.1 coordinate 21,639, forward strand.
GACCTGACGGAAGCAATGTGGCCACGGTGGCCTTGGGAGCATGTGCGATGAAACTGTTCGTCAATATCGCGGCGGTGGTGTTGCTGATCGTCCTTAGCATCGGCGCCTATCATCTCGCCATCGTCCGGCCGGCTCTGATGGCCGACCGGCAGGTGGCCATGCTTGACGTCGACCAGCTTCTGAAGGACATGGTCGTGGCCCTCGCGCAGTCGGGCGCTTCCGACGATGATATTCGCAACAAGTCGACAACCTTCCGACAGAAGCTGGAAGAGGCTGCGCGGCTCATTGAAAGTCGTGACCGCGTGGTCCTGATCAACGCGGCGGCCGTCGTAGGGTCTGCTTTGCCAGACTATACGGCGGTCGTTCGAGAGGCACTGGAACTGCCGGCGCCCAAGGCGGAAACGCCATGAACTGGCGGATCTCACCTGCGACGGCGGTGCATCTTGCATGGTGCGCGGCAATCGGCGGCGGGCTCGCCGCCACGTCGCAATATTACACAATCGGGGTTTCGCACAGCCAGAGCCTCCCGGAACTGCTGTTCCTGGTCGAACGTGGCCATCCCTTCCAGCGCGGCGATGCTGTCCAGTTCATCGCACCGCCCAATCCCATGTTCACGAAGCCGTTTGTGAAGCGGGTCGTGGGACTGCCAGGGGACCTGGTGGAGCATCGGGGAGGGGATGTGTTCGTTGCCGGGCGCCGGGTCGGCCCCGTGCAGACGCAGACTTTGCAGGGTCGTCCCCTTCAACCTGGCCCGGCGGGCATCATCCCGGAAGGCTATCTGTTCCTCGCTGGCTCGCATGAGAGGTCCTATGACTCCCGTTACGCGGAAATCGGTTTGGTGCCTGTCACTGCTGTTGTTGGCCGGGCCGTTCCTCTGTTCTAGCGATGCAGCGGATCTCGGTACGCATGGAAAGCTGTATCCCGTTGTCGAGACCGATCTCCTGGCATTGATCCAAGACCGGCTCGCCAGCATGGAGGCGAGCGGCGAGCTGGCCAAGCTGAATGCTGAGATGGTCAACCGCGTCACCCGCAACGCGCGGCGACCGCCTCCCGTGCCGGGCATCCAGCGCGCGTCCAGCAACAGAACCTGGCTCGTGGATCCGTCGGTCATTGCGGAGCGGGATATCGCCGACCACCGCGGCGTGGTCTTCGTGCGGGCGGGAACGCGGGTCAACCCACTCTCCTATGCGCCTTTCACAAAGACCTTGATCTTCATGGATGGCGACGATCCTGCACAAATCGATTGGGCGCGGCAAGCGACCGCGAAGTTTGGACCGACGGCGAAGATCATCCTGACAAGCGGCGATGTATTCGATGCCATGCGCGCATTGTCCGTGCCCGTCTACTTCGATCAAGGCGGACGCCTGACCACGAGATGGGGCATCAAGGCGGTGCCGGCGACCGTCCAGCAGGATGGGGAAGCACTCCGCATCCGGGAGGTGGCGCTATGAAACTCTGGTTGGCCGCATGCCTCGTTGGTCTTCTGTTGTTCCGATCAGGGCCAGCACAGGCCGATTCCTCAGGGTGTACCGGGTCGTTCGTAAACCCCATCGCCGACATCTGCTGGTCATGCCTATTTCCATTGACGTTGGGGTCGATCACGCTGGTCGGTGGGGATCGTCTCGACACCTCAAATCCCGGCTTCCCACTCTGCACCTGTCCGGCGCCGCCGCCACTTCTGATCCGGCCTGGCATCGCCATTGGGTTCTGGGAACCGGTGCGGTTGGTAGATGTGGCACATGTCCCGTGGTGTTTCGTTAACCTTGGCGGCCTGGAACTGCCTGCCCCGATCAAGGTCGGCGGCACGAAGACACAGTCGCGCGGCGGCGGAACCGGCCATGCCAATTGGCATGTGCATTGGTACGTCTATCCGCTCATCTATTGGCTGGAGCTGCTCGTCGATTTTCTGTGCTTGGAGATGTCGACGTTCGATATCGCCTACATTACGGAAATCGATCCAATGTGGCTGGACGACGAACTCACGTTCCTGATCAACCCCGAGGCCGCATTGTTCAACACGCCACTTGCGCAGGCGGCCTGTGCGGCTGATTGTGTCGCGGCGTCGGCCGGCTTGCCGCTGGACCCGTTGTTCTGGTGCGCCGGCTGCCAGGGCAGCCTCTATCCGCTCGATGGCAACATCCAGGCACAGACCGGCGCCGTCCAGGGCTCCCTGCTGGCCACCGAGAGGATGGCCTATAAGCTTCACCGCGAACTCATCCTCTGGGGTTCATTCGGCTCCGACGGCATGTGCGGCCGTTATCCGATGCCCGTTATGCGGAAGTCCCAGTATCGGAGCCAGATGGTCAATCCTGTGCCGACCAGCCGCGGCCCGAATGCCTGTCCCCCCTTCGGTCGCACGACGACGATCTATGAATCCAATCGCATGGTGCCGGTCGTCGGCGAGAATTTCGGCTATCTGATCTGGAGGAAGCGGAATTGCTGCGCGCTCTAAAGCTGCTGGCGGCGGGGCTGGCCATCGTCACGTCGAATGTTGCTGCCGGGCAGGAAAGCCCGCAGGATTTCGTTAACCAGGTTCTCCGCCAGCATCCTCAGGCCCTGCGCGATGCTACAGAACTTCACAAGGCGCTGAAGGATCTGACGGTGCGGGGGCAGGCCGACGGCGTCGGGCTGAACGGGATCGACTTGGGGGCTTTGGTCGATACGTCTGCCATGGGAAGTGGCGCGGCGGCCGACCGGGCCCGCATGCCCGCGATCCTCGTTTTCGTCAGTTCGTCCATGCCCCCGCCCTCGATCAAGGCCGCCGCCGCTCAGGCCCGCCGCGCCGGCGGAGCGGTCGTCATGCGCGGTCTGGTGGATAACAGCCTGACGAAGACGGCCGCATTCCTGGCGGAAGCCTTTGGCGACCAGGCGAAGGAGCTGGGTCTACTCGTCGATCCTCGCCTCTTCGCTACATATCGGGTGGATGCTGTGCCGGCAGTCGTGGTTTCTGCCGTCGGGCCCATCATGTGCGAGGGTGAACCGGGGTGTGAAGGGCTGCCCGACTACGACCGGATCGCGGGCGATGTGTCGCTGCAATTTGCGTTGGAGACGATCGCGGACGCAGGCGGACCTGGTGCAGCAACGGCGTCCGAAGGGCTCGCCAGGATCAAGCGCGATGAATAGCTGCTTTCGGTACCTGCGGTACGGTCTGCTGACCATCGCGCTGGTGGCGTGGCCCGCGTGCGGTCAGCAGCCAACGGCCCGCCAGGACGGGAAGGCCTTTGGTGGTGCCACCAGCAATCTGCCGGGAAACGCGCTGTCCCAGCCCGATGCGGCTGGCACCGTGCCCGGCTATGGCGGCACGGACCTTTCCGAGAAGACCTATATCCACGGCAATATGTATGATGCCGGTGTGGTCGACGCGACCAATGACGAGGCCGCGCAACTGCTCAAGGATTCCTTCCAGGGGCGCCCGTCGGTGCCGGTGGGCCGGGACGACCCTTGGATGGACAATTATTGGACCGTCCAGAACGACCCCCGTAGCGTCGTTCCTGATTTCACCGGCCAATATGGCGACTGCACGGCCGCACCGGGCGGCACCAGCCCGCCGACCGATCGCATCCGCACCTGCGATGAATACACCAAGATCGAGGGACGGAGCTGCAACGACACGCAGATTGTCGAGGTTGACCAGGATCAAACCTACCGGTGCCAGCGCACCAACGACCGCCGGCCCGAAGAATGCCCCATGACGCGTGATGTCCAGGTTGACCAGGACCCGGTGTATGACTGCACCGTATCGTCATCCACCGCGCCGCAGTCCTGCACGATGACCCGTGATGTCGGCGTGGATTCCGACCCGATCTATCGCTGCAATGTCCTGTCGACCACCCGCCCGGAGGAATGCCGGGTCACGCGCCAAGTTACTACAGATGCCGACTATATCTATAGCTGTGCGAAATCGGGCGAGAAATCCCCTAGCTCTTGCACCATCGGGCGCCAGATCGATGTGCGGGCGGACTACACCTACTCATGCAAGCGGACGCGTGACTATGTCACGAAGACCTGCGACGTCTATTACACTGCGCAATGTACCACCATCGGCCAATGCTATGGGGGCGCCGTTGCCCTGTCCTGGGAGGAGTGGGACTGCCAGCTGCAGAACGGTAACCGGTGCTATATGGCACATGTTGGGGTCTCATTTGGATCCGGCTCCCCGCAGAACAGCATCTCGGTGAGTGGAGGTGGCTGTGGCAACCCGAGCATCTCGGAAGGTTGGGCAGGCGATCGCAGCAGCGTCACGGTCAGCGCTCAGTGCCGTCAGACGAACGCCCCGTCGCCCGGTGGGGTGCAGTGGTATTACGGCTGCTGCAACGGCGCCGGCGCCAGCATGGTGGACGAATGCGCCAACATCTGATCCGCCTTCTGACAGCAGCGCTGATCCTGATCATCTGGGTCGGGGCGGCGGCGGCCGTCTCCCCGAGCTGCCGCCTATCGGGCCAAACCTGTATAGAAGGTGGCGGTTCCCGGAGCGTCGGTGGCGCCAGCGTCTATCAGGATTGCTGGCGGACCAGATACACCTATTCGTGTGGCGGGCCTGGCTATTCCGACTATTGTGCAGGCCTCCGAGGTGCGTGCGCCGGCAGCGGCAGTTCATGCTCATCGATGGGAGCCGATGGCGTCTGCGATGAATATACCGAGACCTATACATGCGGCTCGCCCCAGGGCGGTAACGTTACGCTCATCAATACCTCGTACACGATCGTTCGTGACGAGCTCGTCAACGGTTGCTCGTCCCACGAGACGTCCTGCACAAAAATCGGTGAGGTGTGCACCGAGGGAGCGGGAACCCGAAATATCGGGGGCAAAGACGTCTGGAAAGATTGCTGGGCGTGGCGCCGTGACTATATGTGCGCCAATCCCAGCCCCTACGACCATTGCACCGCCTATGCCAGTGCGCCGGGCTGCACATCGGGTGGCACCAGCTGCGTGTCGCAGTATTCGGACGGGTCCTGCCAACAGTACAGCACGACATATAACTGTCCCGACCAGGTCGCCGGCGCCGGCACGCTGAATCAAACCGTCTACCGTGTCGTGAGCGACACGAATGTCGCAGCCTGTGCATCCCAGCAATCGCGTAGCTCCTGTGTCCAGGGAGGGGATACCTGCGCCGAAGGGGCCGGAACCCGCAACATTGGTGGCATGGATGTCTATCGCGACTGCTGGGCCTGGAACCGCGCATATACCTGCGCGAACCCGGATTACCGTGACGACTGCACCCCATATCGAAACGGGTGTGCGCAGGTCGCCTCGCTGGGATGCACCCAGACCTACACCAATGGCAGCTGCGCCACGACCTCCTACGAGTACCGGTGTGAGGACCCGGTTTCCGGTAACGGCACGATCACGGGCTATGGATATGATGTGATCCGTGACCAGGTCGTCAGCGGCTGCACGGCGCAAACTGGCAACAACACCTGCGGTCTGTCATCTGAGACATGTAGCGAAGGGGCCGGTACCCGCAACATCAACGGCATGAACGTTCACCGCGATTGCTGGAAGTGGAACCGTACCTATACCTGCGCCAACCCCTCGCCATTTGATAACTGCACAGCCTACGCCGCCAGCGGATGCAGCAATCGCGGCAATCGGTGCACAGGCACGGCTTTCGACGGCAGCTGCTCCGTCTATACCCACAACTACCGCTGCAGCGATGTGGTCAGTGGCGGCGGCGGCCGCGTCGGCACCGAATATACCGTCATCAAAGACGAGGTCGTCAGCGGCTGCACGTCGCAGACCTCGCGGGGCTGCGGGCTTCAGTCGGAGCGGTGCACTGAAGGGCCGCAGACGCGGACGATCAATGGTGGACCGGTCTACAGGGACTGCTGGGCCTGGTCGCGCGTCTATTCCTGCCCCAATCCGGGCTACTACGACGATTGCTCAGCCTATAACGGTCGATGCACAGAGACCGCGACCAGCTGCAATCGGACATTCTTCGACGGCAGCTGCGATCTCACGACAGCGGATTGGCGATGCCCGGACCCGGTAGCCGGCGGCGGCAGCCATACAGGTACCATCTATACGGTGACGCGGGACGAAGTCATTAACGACTGTAGCGCCTACACCGACGGGAACATATGCGGGCAGCCTCCGACCACGCGCTGTATCGAGGGCGCTGAAACCAGGGTCATCAATGGCCTGCCGGTTCACAAATCCTGCTGGAAATGGGAGCGCTCCTACCAGTGCCAGGGAAGCGTGACCAACGATTGCGCGATCCTGGAGGCGAGCTGTGTCTTCGAGAACAAGACCTGCATCCAGTCCGATGCCTACGGTCGCTGCAAAAATTATGAACGTGCTTACCGGTGTGGCGGGCAGGGCGCCCCGGACGGGCAGAACCCGCCGATCCTTCAATGCGGTGAGACGGTTTACTGCATCAATGGCGAGTGCGACAGCGTCACCAGGGAGCCAAATGACGATTTCGCCATGGCACTCACCTGGCTGAACCTGCAACGCGACTTCTCGAAGGATTTCGACCCGGCCACCAATCAGGTGTTCAAGGGTGACAGCCATAAGTGCCGCAAGCAGTTCACCGGGGTGTTGAATTGCTGCAAAGAGGAATCCGGTTGGGGCACGGACATTGGCTTGGCCTCCTGCAACACCGAGGAGAAGGAACTCTGGGTAAAGCAGGATGACAAGCGGACCGTCTACATCGGAACCTACTGTGCCTCGTCCTTCCTGGGCGTGTGCCTTGAAAAGAAGCGCACCTACTGCGGTTTCGACTCCCGATTGGCCCGCATCGTCCATGAGCAGGGCCGTTCACAACTGCATATTTCCTGGGGCACGCCGAAGGACCCTGATTGCCGTGGGTTGACCATCAACGAGCTGCAGGCGGTTGATTGGTCGCGGATCGATCTGCGCGAATTTTACCCGCAGATCTACGAGCAAACCCAGCTTCCCAATGTCTCCGCCTCGCAGCAGAACCTTCAACAGAGGATTCAGAACTTCTATGCTTCGCAACCGTCTCCAGGGAACTGAACGGGGCCTGGCGACGCTCGCCTTGGCTCTGTTCGTGACATTGCCGGCAGTGGCGGACGCCACCAGCTATTGCGCGGAACAGCGCGAGTTGGGGTGGTCATTCTATTGTGACCCGCCCAAGCGGCCGCGACCATCGCCGCCGTCTGCACCAGAGACTCCGGCGCCGGCCGCGAGCGATCCGCTGGAAGAGGTCGCTCAAATGAGACAGCGGTTAGATCGCGCCCGCGCCACGGCGCTCCTCGATCCGCGAAACGATGACAAAGTGGCCGAATACGTGGCGCTTCAGAACGAGAGCGTGGATCGTGCCGGCACCTTTTCGGATACGTGGCGGCGCGTGCTATGGACCCGACCGGAGCTGGACTACACACTCAAGCGCCCCGTTGGCAACTTGGCGAAAAATACATGGCTGGATGCCCGCCGGGAAGCTCAGAAGGAAGCCGCCGCGTCTCTGGGCGAACGCTACGGCGTGATCTTCGTCTACTCGTCGACCTGCCCTTACTGCCAAGCGTATAGCCCCGTGCTGCGGCACTGGGCCGATGCAAACGGGGTGCACGTCCTGCCGGTGACGGTGGATGGTGCCATGCTGCCCGAATGGCCCGATTCACAGCTCGATCATGGCCAGGTCGCAAAGATGGGCCTCGCCGGCAAGCCGGTGCCCGCAACGGTCTTGTTCGACAGCGAGACGAACCAAGTCGTTCCGATTGCTTTTGGTGCAATTTCGGCCGACGAGCTCGGCGAGCGCGTGTTGCTGCAGACGAGAGTGGAGGTGGGTGATGATTATTAAACGGCTCATCGGCTCCATCAGCATCGTCGCGCTGCTGGCTGCGCCGCCGGCTGCGGCCGACGTTGGCAACAAAATGACGAACTTCTGGACCGACATGGGCGGCCGGATGAACGTGACCGAACCGGGCAAGGGACAGCAGGCCGGGTACTACACGGGCGGTGGCGTCTTCATGCGAACACCCGTGAGGCAAGCCAACCTGGCTGCCATCACGCTGCCTTCCTTCCGCGCCGGCTGCGGCGGCATCGACGCCTTCGCCGGCGCATTCAGCCACATCAGCGCCGGCGAGTTCGTGAGCACGCTGAAGGGCATTGCCAACAATGCAGCCGGCTTTGCATTCCAAATCGGCATTGAGACACTGGCGCCCGTCGTCGCGGAGAAACTGGGTGAACTGAATGACCTGATGCAGCGCATCAATCAGGCGTCCATCAACAGCTGCGAGACAGCGCAGGCGGCGGTCGGCTCGCTGTGGCCGCAGATGCAACGATCGAGCAAGGCCATTTGTGAGCAGATCGGTAACAATCAGGGCCTGTTCTCAGATTATGCGGCCGCGCGCCACGGGTGCGGGAAGCGTGGCCAGTTGGCGTCCACGCTGGCGACAGCCACCGGTCCGGAAGCCGAACAGATCCCCATCAATAAGAACCTGACCTGGGAGGCGCTTAAGGCCCATCCGCTGATCGCCGATGATCCTGAGTTCATGCGGTTGCTGCTGACCATCATGGGAACGATGATGGTGGTCACCCCGGACAATGACAGCCAACCAGGCAAGCTGGACATCCTTCCACCCCAAGTCATCAACCCTGAAACGATATCTGTGTTGCTGAACGGGGGCAGTGTCAGGGTTCATAGATGCGCGGATGCCGGCAACAAGTGCCTGGACCTGCGACGGTACGATGAGACGATCACGATCACTGCCGGCAAGGGCTTCAAGGAGCGGGTGAGTGGCTTGCTCACCAACATCATCAGTAACATCAAGAATAGACAGGCCAATTCAGCCGCAGAAGGCGACCTTCTGAAGGTCACGACATTGCCGGTCCAGAAGATGTTGGCTGTTCAGGCAACCTACCAGCCTATGGCGGCCGCTATTCAGGCGAACCAGTATGCGGACATCATCGCGCTCGACATCCTCTACGAATTTCTGGGCATGACGATCGACATGGTGGAAGAGAGCGCCACCGCGAAGATTCAGATCGCCGACCAGACCCTTCTTCGCGACTGGCTCGACACCCTGTCTAAGAGCCGCCTGGCTCTGGCCAGACATCGAAGCCAGAGCTACGACACGATGAATCGTAGCATGGAACTCATCGAACGCACGCAGTTCGTGGAGGGGCAGCTCATGTCCCGCCTCGGCCCACGTCTCGCGGCAAATATCAATTTCTCCCGCCGCTAGGCACCGCCGTGGTCCGCGACCCCGATTAGTACCAGTTAAAATCCAGCATTTACGGCCAATGACAGAAATTGTCGGCTACTGAGGGACAGGTATCATGGCTACGGAAGCTTGGCAGGTTGTGACAATCGGAGGAGGGGAGCTGTATGTTGACATGCTCAACGTCGTCGCTTCGTTTGTTGGAACAACGTCCAGCGTCAATAGCTTCAAATCGTTCCTTGCCCTGACGGTAATGGTTGGATTCTTCGGTCTATTGATCCGGACCGCCTTTGGCGGGACCTTTAAGGCTATGATGGAGTGGGTAGTCTTCGTGACGGTGGCGATAAACGCGCTTCTGTTGGTCCCAGCGCGTGTCCAGGTCGTCGACCGTATCAATTCCACGTTACCCGGTGCTGTTGTTGACAATGTTCCAATTGGGCTTGCAGTCATCGTGTCGCTTACGACGACGGTGGGCGACTGGGCGACCCGTGAAATGGAGGCGTTGACTTCGCTTCCAAACGATCTCACCTACGCAAAGAATGGAATGCTCTTTGGCTCGCGATTAATGGAGGAAGTCACAAAGGTCGAAATAGTCAATTCAGAATTTGGAGGAAATGTCTCCAGCTACATGAAGCAGTGCGTTCTATATGATCTACTGAATGGTCATATCCCAATAGACAGCATGTCTCAATCGGATGACCTCTGGAATTTTCTTACCGTCACCTACTCACCCAACCCAGCGCTTTCCATGGACTACACAAGCGGCACAACCAAGGAGATTGTTGCGTGCACGGAGGGACGGGACCGTCTGAACTTGGTCTGGCCCACCCAGGTCACCTCTGGCGTGAACATGCTCGCCCGGCGGCTCTTTCCAAACCGCGATGCGACGACAGCTCAATCGCTCCTCGTTTCTGCATTGCCGGTTGCCCATGAGTATCTTGTCGGGGTGTCGAAGACAGCGAGCCAGGCCGTCAAGCAGTCGATGATGATCAACGTGATCGATGCTGCTATGCGGGAAGCGTCCGCGGAAGCCGGTTCCACTGCGGCGCTGACAGCCTATGTCGATGCTCGCACTGACCTTTCGACGCTCCGCGCGCAACAGGCAGGCGGCCGCGCAGCGACCAAATGGCTCCCTCTTCTGAAGTTGACGCTGGAGGCGGCGTTCGTCGGCATATTCGTGTTGTCCTTTCCGCTGGCCATGGTTTCAAAAGAGGGCGGCGTTAAGCTCGGCATTTCATATCTTCAAGGATTTGTCTGGGTTGCCAGCTTTGGTCCGATCTATGCAATCGTGCATCGCGTGGCGACGTCAGACGCGCGCTCTGACAGTCTTATCGCCGCCCTGACAGCAGCTGGAGGTCAAGGCCTGACGCTCGCCACCGCGTCTGGTATCCGTGGCGTTCATGCGGAAATTGCCGCGTCTGGCGCCTATATGTACTTGGCGGTACCGGTACTGGCGGCGGCGGTTGCCGGTGGCCTGATGGCAGCGACAAGCGTTGCTCAAACCGCACTGTTCGCCCCGCAGCGGGCGGCGCAGGCCGCCGGCGAGGAAACTGCCACAGGAAACGTCTCCCTCGGGAACAACAGCACTGATAACTACAGCTACGGCAACGCGTCATTCCACCAAGTTGCCACTGACGGTTCACTGAGGGCCGGCGGCTTTTCAATCGAAGGCGGGAGTGGTCAAACCACACGCATCGGTGATTCCGGTCGTGTGATAACGGACAACACCGGCGCTACGTCCAATTTGGGCACTGGCTTGGAGCTGGGAAGGAACCTGGGTAGGGAACTATCGCGTCGTGGCTCTCAGGAGGTATCTGCCGGCGATCAGCTGTCCACACGATCCGCTGAATCTAAGATCGGATCCTTTAATGACGTTATCGACTATGCGTCCACGCAATCCACATCGGCTGCGGCCTCTACCGCACTTCGAGAAACCTTGTCAGCAAACGAAGTCCAAGCGCTGGAATCAGTAAAGCAGGGTGCCGACCGGTTCGCGAAGGACAACAACCTCAGTTCCGCCGTTGCAGCGTCTGTACTGGCGCAGGCAGCCGTGGAAGGCGAAACGCCGGGCCTGGGTTTCATACCCAAGGTGAAAGGATCCGTTGGGGGATCGTTAAATACCCAGGGGGTCGATAGCGAAACCTACGCCAAGGCAAAGGAATTCGTGCAGCAGACAGGCTACCGTAGATCACTAGACGTGGCGACAAACGCGATGCGTGAGAAGTCTAGCGACTTCCGTGATGGAAACGAAAAGAACCTCGGTCATCGTCTCTCATCAGATTACGGTGAACAGAAGCGTCTCGATACCGAGGCGCAAGCCCACTATACGCGCGCCAAGCAATACCAGACGGCGGCAACTGACACTGATCTCCAGAGTGCTGCGATCCACCAAAATCTGTCGCAGCCCTTCATCGAGTGGGCCCGTGAGCAGACCAATCCATGGACGGGGACCGCATACGGTACAACTGCCGACGGATTGACGACATCTGCGAGACCGGAGGACCAGGCGATAGTTCGGTCGCTCGCCGACCGGTACATTCAAGAGCGTGCCGCCACTTATCTCGACCAGAATCCGGCGCCCAGCATGTTTGAGCCTACCAAGGGTGATTACCAGGATGAGGCGGCACGGCTGGCAACGGCAGCGCCCACTGGAGGGTTGGCGGGTGCAGCAGTGTTGAGTTCCGCTTCATCACAAGGGCTCACACCAGACCGTCAGATCGGTTCGGTCACGAACGTCGATGCCAAGATTGCAGCAGCCGAGCAAGGGGTGGGCGCTGGTGCTGCCGCGGTTGAGGATATGGGACAGCGGCGCAAAGGCGACGTATTATTGAAGCAGCAGGAAGACGGAGCCATGGGTGCCGCGGGCGATGCGCTGCTACGGCTCGGGGGCAATATCACTGCCGGGGTCAAGGACCTCGCGAAAACGGCGCTCGACGGTGGCGACGATCGCCCCCTGGATCAGAAGATTACATCCAAGGCTGCTGAAATCGAGATGTTAGCGGAGAGCGGCGAGCACCCGGCGGAGCTGCAAGCTGCTCGACGAGATATGGCCGGGCTGGAAGGTGAACGCACTGCCGAACTGGAGTGGTATGACAAAAGTATTGAAGGCAAGGACCGGGCGATTGCCTCCCTTTCGGAGACCTCGGGCGGCGCACATTGGGCGCTGCCGAACATGCAAGGTGGCCGGGATGCCGTTGCAAAAGATAGGGAAAAGCTAGCAGCAGCGCCAACGGCGCAATCCAACCCGGTGTTGGCATCTGGACCGGGCGAACTGGCCGGCACCAGACCTTTCGGCCCGGCCGCACCGCCTCAGGGTCAACCCGTGCCGGATGCTGCTCCTGCCAATGCCGGCACAGCGCAGCCCCAGGCCATGCCGGTCGCTGGCGCCACCACCGCGATGGATCCGGTTGGCACGACGCCGGTGCCCGGTCCGGCCGCACCGCCTCAGGGTCAGCCCGTGCCGGTTGCTGCTCCTGACAGTGCCGGCGGAACCCGTAGCCACACCATGCTGGCCACCGGCGCCACCACCGCGATGGATCCGGTTGGCACGACGCCGGTGCCCGGTCCGGCCGCACCGCCTCAGGGTCAGCCCGTGCCGGATGCTGCTCCTGACAGTGCCGGCGGAACCCGTAGCCACACCATGCTGGCCACCGGCGCCAACACCGCGCTGGATCCGGTTGGCACCACGCCGGTGCCCGGTCCGGCCGCAACGCCACAGGGTCAACCCGTGCCGGATGCTGCTCCTGCCGATGCCGGCGGAACCCGTAGCCACGCCATGCTGGCCACCGGCGCCAACACCGCGCTGGATCCGGTTGGCACCACGCCGTCGCTCA
>LJHR01000041.1 GCA_001296005.1 alpha proteobacterium AAP38
GCAGATTTTCGGCCTGCCCGGCATCGGCCGCTATTTCGTGCAGGGCGCCATCAACCGCGATTACACGCTGGTGATGGGTACCGTCATTACCTATGGCAGCCTGATCGTGCTGATGAACCTTGTGGTCGATCTGGTCTATGGCCTGATGGACCCGCGCGTTCGGTACGATTGAGGAAATAACGATAATAAAATCAACGATAAGCCAATGTTCAGCAGGGAAGGACAGGGTTCCATGCGCATCACCAAGCATCTCCGCACGGGCGTCGCCTTTGGCGCCATGATGATCCTGGCGGCCTGCGGGCAGCCGGGCGACAAGCAGGCGGCGGCACCCGCGAAGCCGACCGTGGAAGAAGCCACCGCCTTCGTCACCAAGGCCGAGGCCGAACTGGGTGCCGCACGCGTAAAGGCGTCGCGCACCGCCTGGGTGCAGAACACCTATATCACGCCCGACACGCTGGCCCTGGCCGCCGACAGCAACGCGTCCTACAGCGCGCTGGTGTCCCGCCTGACGGCGGAGAGCAAGCGGTTCGTGGGGCTGGAACTGCCGGCGGATGTGGCGCGCAAGCTGAACCTGCTGCGCCTGGAAACCGCCTTGCCGTCGCCCGCCGACCCGGCGCTCAACAAGGAACTGGCCGAGCTGGACGCCAAACTGGGTGAGTTGTACGCCACCGGCAAGGTCTGCCGCGACGATGGCAGCGACTGCCTGACGCTGGACGAGATCGACGATGTCTTCCGCACCTCGCGCGACGAGAAGGAGTTGAAGCGGCTCTGGGCCGGCTGGCACAAGGTCGGGCAGGAGATGAAGCCGCTCTACCAGCGCGAGGTGGAGATCGCAAATATCGGCGCCAAGGAGCTGGGCCTGCCCGATGCCGGCACCCTGTGGCGCTCCGGCTATGACATGCCGCCCGAGGCGTTCGAGCAGGAGGCCGACCGGCTGTGGGGCCAGGTAAAGCCGCTCTACACTGCCCTGCATTGCTATGCCCGCACCAAGCTGGGCGAGAAGTATGGCACCGACGTGGTGCCGCAGGACAAGCCGATCCCGGCCCATCTGCTGGGCAATATGTGGGCGCAGGAATGGGGCAACATCTATGATCTGGTGGCGCCCAAACAGGCGGCCACCAATGTCGATGTCACCAAGCTGCTGACCAAGGCCGGGTACGACCCGATCAAAATGACGAAGTCAGCCGAAGGCTTCTTCACGGGCCTGGGCTTTGAGCCGCTGCCCCAGACCTTCTGGGAACGCTCGCAGATCACCCGACCGCGCGACCGCGAGGTTGTGTGCCATGCCTCGGCCTGGGATATCGACGATAAGGACGATATCCGCATCAAGATGTGCATGCGGGTTAACGGCGACGATTTCCAGACCGTGCATCATGAGCTGGGCCATAATTTCTACCAGCGCGCCTACAAGGGCCAGTCGACCCTGTTCCGCAACGGCGCCAATGACGGCTTCCATGAGGCCATCGGCGATTTCATCGCCCTGTCGGTGACGCCAGGCTATCTGGTGAAGCTGGGCCTGCTGGACAAGGAACCCTCCACCGAGGGCGATGTGCCGTTGCTGCTGCAACAGGCTATGGACAAGGTGGCGTTCCTGCCCTTTGGCCTGCTGATCGACAAGTGGCGCTGGAATGTCTTCAACGGCAATATCAAGCCGGAAGAATACAACAAGGCCTGGTGGGACCTGCGCACCAAATATCAGGGCGTGTCCTCGCCCGTGGAACGCAGCGCGGCGGATTTCGATCCGGGTGCCAAGAACCATGTGCCGACCAGCGTGCCCTACGTGCGCTACTTCCTTGCCCGCATCCTGCAGTTCCAGTTCCACAAGGCCGCCTGCGATCAGGCCGGCTTTACCGGTCCGCTGCACCGCTGCTCCATCGCCGGCAACGCTGAGGTCGGGGCGAAGTTCAAGGCCATGCTGGAAATGGGCGCGTCCCGGCCCTGGCCGGAGGCGCTGAAGACCTTCACCGGCACCGATCAGATGGATGCTTCGGCCATGCTGGCCTATTTCGCGCCGCTGAAGGAATGGCTGGACAAGCAGAATGAGGGCAAGAGCTGCGGCTGGGAGTGAGCGCAGCGGGGGCCGGAGCGATCCGGCCTCTCCCAGCGAGTTTGATGTAGTCGGCGATAGAAAAGAGCAGACGACGATGGTTCAAGACATCACCGGTGGCGCCAAGCGGGCGGCACTGATCGAGAAGGCGGGTGAAGAGGTACAGGGCCGGTCCCTGTGGCAGGATGCCCGCCGTCGCCTGTTTGCCAACAAGATGGCGGTG
>LJHR01000042.1 GCA_001296005.1 alpha proteobacterium AAP38
ACCTCGGTCATCTGCCGGCCGATGCGCAGATGCGGGGTTAGGCCCGTCATGCTGTCCTGGAAGATCATGGCGATCTTGTCGCCTCGGATCCTGTTCAGGTCCTTGACCGGCATGCCGACCAGTTCGGTGCCCCGGTATTTGGCCGATCCCAGGGTCCGGCCATTGCGGGCCAGCAGGCCCATGACCGACATGAAAAGCTGGCTTTTGCCCGAACCGCTTTCACCGACGATGCCGACGCACTCGCTCTCATTCACGTCGAAACTCACGCCATTGACGGCGCTGACCTCGCCATCGGGCGTGGCGAAACGGACCGATAGGTCGCGGACTTCCAAAACTGCGGTCATCTTGTCCGTTCCCTTAGCGGTCCTTGGGGTCCAGCGCGTCGCGCAGGCCGTCACCGATGAAATTGAAGCAGAACAACGTCACGGCCAGGAACACGGCCGGGAAAATCAGCATGTGCGGGGCGTTCTCCATCTGGGCCGCCCCTTCGGAAATCAGCACGCCCCAACTGGTCATCGGCTCCTGCACACCCAGACCCAGGAAGGACAGGAAGCTTTCCACCAGGATCACCACCGGCACCAGCAGGGTCACGAACACGATGACGGGGCCGATAACGTTGGGGATGATGTGGCGCAGGATGATGTTGGGCGTGGACACGCCGGCGGCGCGGGCCGCCTCGATATATTCCTTGCGCTTCACCGACAGGGTCTGGCCACGCACGATGCGCGCCATGGTCAGCCATTCGACACAGCCGATGGCGGCAAACACCAGGATGATGTGGCGGCCGAACACCACCACCAGGATGATGACGAAGAACATCAGCGGCATGGAGTACAGCACGTCGACAATGCGCATCATGATGCTGTCGATGCGCCCGCCGAAATATCCCGCCATGGCGCCATAGACCACGCCGATCATCAGGGCGACCAGCGTGGTCACGACACCGACGGCCAGCGAGACCTTGGCGCCATACAGCGTGCGGATGAACAGGTCGCGGCCATTGGCATCGGTCCCGAACCAGTGGCTGCCCTCCAGCTGCGGTCCGACACCGATATAGTCCCAATAGACCTCGTCATAGGCATGGGGGCTCAGGAAGTCGGCGAAGATCGCCATGAAGGTGATGATGCCCAGCACGATCATGCTGGCCACCGCCATCTTGTTGGCAAACAGGCGACGGCGGGCATCCTGCCACAGGGACCGGCCCTG
>LJHR01000043.1 GCA_001296005.1 alpha proteobacterium AAP38
GACGGTCCCAACCTCGATCCCCAACCTGGCGGCGATATCGCGATGGCTCAACCCTTCCACCCGGCACAGAAGAAAGGCGTCGCGGCAGACGGGTTCCAGTTCGGCCAGGGCGGCCTGGACATGGCCCAGGCGCTGACGCGCCGCCACGACCCTTTCGGGGGTGGCGACATCGTCGCTGCCGGCATCAAGATCATCGTCCAACGGCACATGCCGGCCCCCGGCGCGGGCCTGATCGCGCCGGAAATTATCGGTCAGCAGATTGGCGGCGGCGCGCAGCAGGAAGCCCTTCCAGTTGGCGATGCCGGTGCGCGGGGCAGTGGCCGCGATGACGCGGGAATAAACCTCCTGCACATGGTCCTCCGCATCCTGCGGACAGGGCAGCCGGTTGCGGAAATAGGCCTGCAGTAGATCGCGATGCCGGGGCAGTGCCGTTTCCAGCATCTCCACCCCCAGCACCCGCTCCGCCTCTGCGCCCGCCATATCCGCCCCATCCGGCATTCCTGGACAGGCAGCGGGGTAACATGCGGACGGCGACAGTTTTGTGACGACTGCCCCTAACTGGCCTGTGCCTTGTACTGCGCCGTACCATCGCCCAGGAAGCGGATATTGGCCTCCCGCTGCCTCGCAGCCTCTTCATCATAGAGGAAGGGCAGGAAGGCGTAGCGCGTGCCGGCGGTTACCGGCGTCGCCTCATGCAGCAGGGTGCAGCAGAAGACGACGGCACCCCCTGTGGGCGCGCGATAGGTACGGGGGCCGAATTCAGGGAACCGCAGTTCCCCGCCCTCGAACTCTTCCTCATTCAGATTGATGGTGACGGCGAAGCGGCGATGGGCCGTGCCCCGGGTGGTATTGTCGCGATGGGGGCGGAAGAACCCGCCTTCCGATCCGTCATAACAGGCGACGATATAGCGCTCCATCCGGGTTGTCCGGAAATTCAGGGCACGGGTGATCATGGGGATCAGACGGCGTTCAATACGCTGCCGGGCGGCGATACGAACGGCTTCCTCCTGGATCTCCAGATCCTGGCGCCGCTTAAAACTATGATCAACGACGCCCACCGTCTGACCGTTCACATCACGCATGAAGCCGGATTCCGTGCCGCCCTGCTGCTGATAGAGGGAGACCAGAAACCGACAGAATTCCGGTTCGAAAATGCCGGGCACCGTCAGGACGGGCGCGGGGCGATGCACGGAGCCGGCCAGTCCGCCTGCCGGCAGGGATGCCACCTGCTGGAGCACCGACACCCCCGCTTCCAAGGGAGCCCGGATGAGGATGCGCATCATGGTGTCGATAACGATCCATCCACCCGCCGGCGGAATATTGTAGAGCTGCCGGAGGCGATAGGTGGCGTCGTCGTGGAAGAACCGCAGCCGGGGCCAGAGCTGCTGCAAGAATGGCGCGTCCGCATCGGGCACCACCCCAAAACAGACGGCATGCACTTCCTTCAGTTCGTTGCCTGCCGTCGCCAGCAGGTCCAGTGCGCTGAAGGCGGTATGCGTATCATTGCCGGGAAAGCACAGCACGATGTTGCGCCCGCCCAGGCTGGACAGGTGGAACTGTGGCACATCGCCGGAGCGCGCCAAGAACCAGGGAGCAAGCTCCCCAACACCGGGACGCACAGGATCGAGCGGGGGGATCATCATAATGGTCACTGGTCAGGGGTCGGTTGCGCGCGTCAAAGCGCTGTGGAAAGGGTGCCACGGCCCGCGAAGGGGCATGTCGGGCCGTGGCATGCCGGCGGCCTGCCACTCCAGGAGGGCAGCCAGGAGAAGCAGGGCAGTAGCCCCACCGGCATTGATGAATAGGATCCGCGCCCAGCCGGGATCGGGCCAGGCGATCAGTGCATAATGCCCTGCGAAACTGAGGACGGCGCCAAGCGCGAAGACGGGCAGCGGCTGCCGGCCCAGCAGGCGCAGCGGTGCCAGCCAGGCGGCGCGCAACACATCGGCACCCGCCGGCAGGAATCGCACCACCAGATGCGTCAGCGCCAGGATATGCAGAAGCCGGGGCCAGCCCAGCCCTTCCTTGGGCCCCAGCGGCAGGGTCAGGAAGGCGGGCAGCGGATGGTCGAATCCCAGCTGCCGCCACGGTTCCACCGCCACCATGCCGGCCAGGACCCAGGTGACGGCCGCCATGTCCAGCAGCCGGTGACGGGGCCAGGACAGGCCGCGCTTCGCGCCCACCCCGATACACAGGCCGATGCAGAACAGGAACTGCCAAGCCAGCGGGTTGAACATCCAACGCTCACCCTGGAACCCCGCCGACAGGTTGGCGCCTGTCACCTGCACATAGGCCCAGAGCAGGCCCGACGGCAGCAGCACCAGTCCCACGCCCCGCGCCGCCAGTGGCAGCAGGAAGGCGCTGGCCAGCATCAGCGGCACATAGGTTGCCAGGATATCGGCATAGCCGGGCAGGTATTGCAGCGCGAACAGGGCTGGCAGGGCCGCGACCGTATCATCCAGCAAGGGTTCGATACCCAGATGCCAGACGATGGCCCGGTCGCCTGTGGCCGCAAAGGCCGCCGCCCCGCCCGCCGCCAGCGCCAGGGCCAGCAGCAGATAGGTACGGTACAGCCGGAAGGAACGGGACCCCAGGCGCAGGGCCAGCCGCAGCCAGCCATGGCGGGCATGGAAACCCCAATAGGCCAGCGCCAGCGATAGCCCCGCCAGCAGCATGAACAGTTCCGCCGCATCGGAGAAACCCAACCAGTTCCAGGTGAGGAAACGGGCGGGATTACCGGGGATGTGATTGACGAAAATGGCCAGCAGGGCCGCCCCCCGGAACAGGTCGATACGCGCATCCCGCGCAAGGCAGGATGGCGGCGTCGAAACAGGGGCGAGGTGGGCTGTGGGGTGGTTCATGAAGAGGAAACGCTGGTGTTTCCTCTTTCATCCATGCCTCAGTTAATTTTTTTGGACTTCCGGGAGCAGGGCCACGTCCACGGCCTGGATCAGGCGGTCCATTTCCACGGGCATATCGTTGGCAATGACGGCCAGCGCGAAATCCTCCCCCCGCCACATGCCGACCTCCAGGCCCTGGAACTCCTCCAGCACGGGGCTATCGGGGGCCGCCGCTTCATCCGGGGCCAGCGACAGCGTCATGCGACGACCGATCGCATCCTCATAGAGAAGCTGTCCCGTCGCACCCTCATCCGTGCCCAGGACGCGGGCACCAATTAGAGTCAAACCCAGCCGGCGAAGATCGGGGATGGCCACCCGCTCTCCCAGCTTGGCCGACAGCCAGCGGCGGATCTCATCAGGCTTGGTACCGGGGATTTCCACGGGCCGGGTGGGATCGTTGGCGAAAATCTCATGCGCGTCGAGCGCCTGCTGCGCATAGTCGGGCAGGCTGGCAAAGACGGGCCGGCGCAGCAGATCATTGGCCCCCCAGCCCATGGCCACCAGCAGCACCGTCGCCGCCACGCGTGACAGGCGCTGCCGCCACAGGCCCCGGCGCAGGCCGCGTTCCAACCCCTCCACCAGCGGGGCCGGCAAGGCGGGCCAGGAGGGTTCCTGCGCGGTGGCGGCGAGCGCCAGCTGCTGTTCGGCATAGCGGGCCAGCCGTTCATGCGCGTCGGGATGATCCATCAGATAGGCCCGAACCTTGGCATCGCGAGCGGGGTCCAGCTCGCCATCCAGGAAGGCGTGCAGATCGCTTTCCTCGATCCCGTCGGCGGTCACATCATCGACCATTCTTGCCCCCCTCCAGCACGCGCAGGGCCGGGCGTTCCTCTCCCTCCAGCGCACGGCGCAGGGCTTCCCGTCCCCGTGCGATGCGCGACATGAAGGTACCGATGGGAATGCCCAGACGCTTGGCCGCGTCCTCATATTTCAAATCTTCAACGGCCACCATCAGGATGGCTTGACGCTGTCCTTCCGGCAAGGCTTCCAGTTGGGCGACGACCCGCGCCGCCTCCAGCCGCGCCAGCTGATCGGGCGGCTGGGCCGGTTCGGCCATCTCCTCCTCCAGGCTGGTGACGGACCGCAGGCGCACCTGCTGTCGCCGCCGCCGGCTGATATGGCAGGTATAGAGGATGCGGAACAACCAGGCCTTCAGGTCGCTGCCCGGCCGCCATTGCGCCGCCGATGCCACCGCCTTGGCCAGACAATCCTGCAATAGATCCTCCGCCTCGTCCGCCGACCGGGTCAGCACGAAGGCATAGCGGCGCAGGGCCGTCAGATGGCCCGTCAGTTGCTGATGGAAAAGATCGTCATTCATCCCGGCCAAATCCTGTCCCAATGAAGCGTAAACGCGGGAGACGGGATTTTCATCCATGGGAATTTTAGAGCTGTTTTCGGGCTGGCGGAAACAGCGCCGGCGCTTGAGGAAAACGAATGGCTAAGGCGCCCGCAAGGTCAGCCAGCGCACATCATAGGTGATGTCCACGGGCTTGGCTGCATCCAGCCCGCGCATGGCCCGGCGCAGGGTGGATGCGGGCAGGCGGGTCGGTGCGTAATCGGCGCCGATGCCGCGCAGGGACAGAAGGAAATGGCGGGCATCGGGGTGGTGTTCCACGAAATCCTGCCGCTGCACCCGGCCACCGGGACCCAGCCAGCGGGACAGGGTGGCGGCATCGGGATAGGCGGGCCCGGCACCCGCCGCACCCGCCGCCGCCAATGCTGCCCGCCATTCGGCAAAGGTATCGACACCCAGGGTCGCCACGCACAGAAGCCCACCGGGCCGCAGCAGACCGCGCCACCGCGCCAGGGCCGCGCCCGCATCGGGGAACCATTGCAGGGCCAGCGTGGAACAGATCAGGTCGAACGGGCCGGTGGTGGCCGGCCCCTCCCCATCCATGGCGGCCACCGACAGGCGGGGTTCGTTGGACAGACGGCCCCGGCAGGCCGCCACCATGCCGGGCGCAATATCGGTGGCCAGCCAGTGCCCGACATGGGGCAGGCGGGCCAGGGAAGCCGCCGTCAGCAGGCCCGTGCCGCAGCCGATTTCCAGCACCCGCGCCCCATCCGGCAGATCAAACGCGGCCAGCCTTTCGGCCATGGCGGCGGCAATGCGCGCCTGCACCCGCGCCGACGCGTCATAGCGCGTGGCGGCGGCGGCAAAGCGGCGGGCCACGGCACGCTTGTCCGCGTCATTCAGCATCGTGCCGCCAGGGACAGGATGTGATCGGCGCACAGGTCGGGATGCGTCACCGGCAGGGCATGGCCGGCACCCGGCACCATCACCGGGTCAGGGAAGCTGCCACGCGATTGTTCGGGCGGCACGATCAGATCATCGCCGCCGCACAGGGCAATATGGGGAACGGACAGGGCCGCAAAGGCCGCACGCGCGTCGATGCTGCCCAGCAGGTCCAGGCCCGCCGCCAGCGCGTCTGTATCGGGCAGGTGATCCGGCAGGGGCAGGCCGGCGCGGGCATGGAAATCAGCCAGCACCGCAGATGGATCGGCCAGCAACCGGCGGCGCATCTGCATCAGGATGCGCGGATGGGTGCCGGCGGGAAAATCGGGGACGCTGGTGAAGCGGGTGAAACCGTTGATGGCGACGAAACCGGACAGAGCCGGGCCATGGGCCAGCAGCCAAGCGGCACCCAGGGAATGGCCGATGGCGATGAGGGGGCGTGGATTTGGTTCAGGCCGTGGTTCCCTCACCCTCCCATCGCTGTCGCGATGGGCCCCTCCCTCTCCCACCTTCGTGGGCGAGGGGAGAAAGGTTCGCCCCTCGCCCGCTTGCGGTAGAGGGAGGGACCCAAGACCGTCAGGGCTTGGGAGGGGGAGGGATGACACAAACATCTTCCCCGCCTCCACCCCCCGCGCCGACAGCGCGACGCGCACAGCGTCCCACAGGCGGGGCGTGCCGGCCCAGCCATGCACGAACAGGAACGGGGGGCGGGTCATCAGGGCAGACCCATGCCCGGCGGCGGCAGGCAGGACAGGACGGTCAGCAACTGACCCGCCGTATGATCATCCAGCGCCGCCGACAGCGACAGGCGCAGGCGAGACGTGCCGGCGGGGACCGTCGGCGGGCGGATGGCGACGGCCAGGAAGCCCGCCATCTCCACTATCTGCTGCAGGCCCAGTGCCGCCTGTTCGGTGCCGGCGATCACGGGGATGATCTGCGTGCTGCTGGCCCCTGTATCATAGCCGACACCCTGCACCGCCATGCGCACCGCGTCGGCCATGCTGGCCAGCCGCATGCGTTCCATGTCCAGTGACGGGATGACATCCAGGGCGGCATCGAGCGCCCCCAGCACGGCGGGCGGCGGGGCCGTGGTGTAAAGGAACCCGGCGCAGCGGTTGATCAGATAATCGATCAGCAAACGTGAGCCGGCGACATAGGCGCCAAAGCCGCCGAACGCCTTGCCCAAGGTGCCCATGGTGATGGCGATGCGGCCCGGCATCTCCGCCGCCAGTCCCCGCCCCTCCGGCCCCAGCACGCCGATGGCATGCGCCTCGTCCAGATAGACGGGAGCGCCATACCGGTCGGCCAGATCGGCGATGGCGGCAAGGTCGGCGCGGTCGCCATCCATGCTGAACACGGACTCGGTCACCACCATGCGGGGACCGGATGCTTCCTTCAGCAGATCTTCCAGATGGTTCAGGTCATTGTGCCGGAAGCGCTTGGCCTTCACGCCTTGGGTAAAGGCCCCGTTCAGGATGCTGGCATGGGACAGCCGGTCTACCAGCAGTTCCGCGTCGGTGCCCAGCAGTTCGGCCAGAGCCGGCAGCAAGGTGGCGTTGGCCTGGAAACCCGTGCCGAACAGCAGGGCAGCTTCAGTCCCTAAGAAGGCGGCCAGCTTTTCCTCCACCTCCCGATGCGCGGTAAGGGTGCCGCAGACCAAGCGCGAGGCGCCGCTGCCAGCCCCGAAGCGGGCCACATATTCGGCGGCGCGGTCGATGATGCCGGGGTCCTGGGCCAGACCCAAATAATCGTTGGACGCGACATCGACCAGCACATTGCCGTCGGGCAGGCGCAGGCGGATGCTGTCGCGGTCATAGGCGCGCAAGCTGCGGCGGCGGCCCGTCATCTCCAGCGCGTCCAGCGCCTGGGCCGCCAGCATGTCCAGCCAGCCGGCAGCACCGCTCATGGGTGACCCCGTTCCAAAACACGGGTGATCGCCCCCGTCAGACGCATCACATCCTCCTCCGTCGCCGTGAAGGCCGGCGTAAGATAGAGAATATCGCGGAACGGTCTGATCCACACCCCCTCAGCCACCAAAAGTCGCTTCAAACCACGTAAATCGCCAATTCTATCCATTTGCACCACGCCAATGGCGCCCAGGGTGCGGACATCAATGACGCCGGGCAGGCCCCGGCAGGGTTCCAGACCCGTTTTCAGCCAACCATTGATGGCCGCCACCTGCGCCATACGGGGGTGAGAGTCGAACAGATCGAGCGAGGCATTGGCCACCGCACAGGCCAGGGCATTACCCATGTAGGTCGGCCCATGCATCAGGGCCGCCATCGGATCATCCGACCAGAAGGCATCGAACACGTGGGCCCGCGCGATGGTGGCCGACAGCGGCAGGGTGCCGCCGGTCAGCGCCTTGGACAGGGTGATAATATCGGGCACCACCCCCGCCGCCGTGCAAGCGAACATGTGGCCCGTGCGCCCGAAGCCCGTAAAAATCTCATCAAAGATCAGCAGCAGGCCGTAACGGTCGGCCAGATCGCGCAAGGTGCGCAGGACAGCGGCGTCATGGAAGACCATGCCGCCCGCCCCCTGCACCAGCGGTTCCACCAGGATGGCGGCAATCTGCCCGGAATGGCGGTCCAGGAAGCCTTCCAGGGCGGCCAGACTTTCACCGTCACGCGGCAGCGGCTTCACGAAATGTTCCGGCAGCAGCCCGGTGAACAGGGAATGCATCCCCTCCTCCGGGTCGCAGACGGCCATGGTGGCGATGGTGTCGCCGTGATAGCCGCCGGTGAAGGACAGTATCTTGGACCGTCCCCGCTCCCCTTTGTTCAGCCAGTATTGGATCGCCATCTTCATGGCGACCTCCACCGCGACCGACCCGCTTTCTGCGAAGAACACCCGTTCCAGATCACCGGGTAGCAGCTTCGCCAGCCGCGTAGCGAGCGTCAGCGCCGGTTCATGGGACAGGCCGCCGAACATCACATGCGGCATGCGCGCGGCCTGATCCTCCAGCGCTGCGCGCAGATGCGGGTGGTTATAGCCGTGGCAAGCCGTCCACCAGCTGGCGATGCCGTCGATCAGCACACGCCCGTCGGCCAGATGGATGCGCGTGCCATCGGTTGCCACCACGGGCAGCGGCGGATCGGCATGCTTCATCTGGCTGTAGGGCAGCCAGATATGCCGCATGCCTTCGTTCAGCCAGCCGGGGCTGCCCGTCATTCGCAGGCGTCCGCTTCCACCTCGACCTGCATCGACCGCAGGCCCAGCTTCTGGAACAGCTTCATGTCGCGCTGCTGCGCCGGGTTCGGCGTGGTCAGCAGGCGTTCGCCGTAGAAGATGGAATTGGCACCGGCGGCAAAGCACAGGGCCTGCATTTCATCGCTCATATCCTCACGCCCGGCCGACAGGCGGACGACGCTGGCCGGCATGGTGATGCGAGCAACGGCGATGGTGCGGACAAACTCGATGGGATCGACCTGATCGGCCTGATCGAGCGGCGTGCCCTCCACCTTGACCAGCAGGTTGATCGGCACGCTGTCAGGGTGCTGCGGCAGGGTGGCCAGCGTTCGGATCAGGCTGGCGCGGTCCTCCCGCCCCTCGCCCAACCCCATGATGCCGCCGCAGCAGACATTGATGCCCGCACTGCGCACGGCGTCCAGCGTGTCCAGCCGGTCCTGATAGGTGCGAGTGGTGATGATGTTGCCGTAATGCTCTTCGGACGTGTCCAGATTATGGTTGTAGTAATCCAGACCCGCGCCCTTCAGCTTCAGCGCCTGATCGGGGCGCAGCATGCCCAGCGTGACGCAGGTCTCCATGCCCATGGCCTTCACGCCCTCCACCATGGCGCAGACCGTGTCCAGGTCCTGATCCTTGGGTGAGCGCCAGGCGGCACCCATGCAGAAGCGCGAGGCCCCCTGCTCCTTGGCGGCGCGCGCCTCGGCCAGGACCTTTTCCACCTGCATCAGCTTGGAGGCCTTCAGGCCCGTGTCGAACTGCGCCGATTGCGGGCAGTAATTGCAATCTTCCGGGCAGCCGCCGGTCTTGATCGACAGCAGCGTGGAGATTTGCACCTCGTTCGGGTCGAAGAACTGCCGGTGCAGGGTCTGCGCACGGTAGAGCAGGTCCATGAAGGGCAGGTTGAACAGGGCCTCCACCTCAGCCTGGCTCCAATCATTGCGGATCGGATTGCCGGCCAGGGCGGCGTGCGGGGCAGTGGCGGCGATGCTCATCTCTCATCCCTTCAACAGGACATGCGGGTTCCGGCTAGTGGTATAAAACCTGTTACCGGAGCCTGTCAGGACCCAAATGCAGGCCAGCATCCCCCGTTATGCATGGGGGGGTTGAGGGAAAGGGGGGTGGTAGGGTAACGACCTGCTCCACAAGGATACGATGGATTTGACCATGGGCGCTTACTTTGTCACCGCCACCGGCACCGATATCGGCAAGACCTTTGTCAGCGCCTGCCTGCTGCGGCATTGGCGGGCGGCGGGACTGTCGCCGGATGCGTTCAAGCCGCTGGTCAGCGGCATTGATCCCGATGACCCAACAGGCAGCGATCCCGCCGCCCTGATTGAAGCCATGGGCCTGGACATGACGCCGGAAACGCTGGACCGGGTGTCGCCCTGGCGGTTTGCGGCACCGCTGGCCCCCAATATGGCGGCCAGGCTGGAGGGGCGACTGGTGCCCTACAGCGCCATGCTGGCCGCATGCCGCCGCCGGATCACCGATGCGAAAGGTCCGCTGCTGATCGAAGGGGTCGGTGGGGTGATGGCGCCGGTGGATGACGGGGCCACCGTCCTGGACTGGATGGCCGAACTGCGCCTGCCCGGCATCCTGGTGGCCGGAACCTATCTGGGCACGATCAGCCATATCCTGACGGCGGTGGAGGTCATGCGGGCGCGCGGGCTGTCGCTTTCCGCCCTGGTTCTGTCGGAAACGCCGGGGGGAACCGTGCCCCCTGCCGACACGATTGCCGCCCTACGCCCCTTTCTGGGCGATGGGCCGCCTATCCTGCACCTGCCACGCCTGCCGTCTGGGTGCTTCACGCATGTAAGCGTCACGGCGCTGGCGGATTTTCTGTTTTTCTAACCTATTGCACCGGGATTCTAGCCCCCCGTATATCTATTCCCCGTGCGGGAAACCCGTCCAACTGGCATACGTGTGAAAGTGTGCAGGCGACAGGTCTGTATCGCACCAAAGGGGTGACGGGGTGCTGATTTCCGATCCGGGCGATGAAGGCGGGCTGCGGCCAAGGACCATGCTGCTGCTGGTCGCAGGGCTGGCGCTGCTTGTCCTGGCCATCGCCTTTGTGGCGGGGGGTGAGCAGCGGTCGCGCTATCAGGCGGAAATGGATGTGCGGCTGCGGACCCTGGCGGTGCAGCGGGCCAATATCCTGTCCCGCACGCTGGAGGATTGGCGCGCCCAGGTGCGCTTCCTGACACTGACACCGCCCGCATCCGGTCTGGCCCGCGCTGTGACGGCGGGCGGATTTGACACGGTCGAAAACTCTACGGCGACGCTGTGGCGCCGCCGCATGGAGGCGATCTTCAGCGGCTTCATCCAGGCGCGGCCGGGCGTGATCCGGGTCAGCTACCTGTCCCTTGCCGATGGGCAGGTGCTGGCCAGCGTCGATAATGATGATGGGCAGTTGGAGGCCGAAGAACGGCTGAAGGCCGATCTGGCCGCCATGGGCAAGGTCGCGGGGCTGGAGCCGGGTGCCATCCATGTTGATGACCTGGATATCGTGCGCGGCACGCCGCAAGTGGAGGTGATGGCCCGCCCCGTGCTGCGCATGGCATCACCCGTGGCGGGGCCGGGCGGGGTGCCGTTCGGGGTGCTGGTGGTTACGGTGGATGCGCGCGGGCTGCTGTCCGATCTGGCCATGGACCTGAACCCGATCTTTCGCGTCTATCTGACCGATGCGCAGGAGAATTTCCTGATGCATCCCGATCCCACCCGCAGTTTTGGCATGACACATGACCATCCCTGGCGCTGGCAGGATGAGTTCAGGCTGGTACCGGCGCAGGAGGGGCGCGGGTCGTCCAAGGCATATGACAGCAATAATGGCCGTGTCCACGCCGTGCGGCAGCGCGTGGCGCTGGACGGCACAGCGGGGCGGCAGCTGACCATCTCCACCATGGTCAGTGATCGTGTCATCGCCGCCAATGCCGACAGCGTCCGGTTCTGGGTGCTGGGCCTGGGTCTGCCCCTGACGGGTCTGGTGGCGCTGTTGCTGCTGCTGGGCCATCAGGCACGGCGCCGGGACCGGGCCATCCGGTCGCGCGATGCTTGGCTGGTCGCCCTGATCCACAGCGCCCGCGACGCCATCATCGGCCTGGACCCCAACGGTCATGTCAGCAGCTGGAACGAAGCCGCCACACGGCTTTTCGGTGTGGATGCGGCAGAGGCCATCGGGCGCACAACCCTGTCCCTGATCGTACCGCCGGGCCTGGACATCCAGGAACAGGACCTGTTGAGCCGTGTCAGCAACGGCGACAGCGTCGTGAACATGCGCACCCGCCGCCGGGGACGCGATGGACGCCTGCTGGATGTCTCGATCACGGCCACGCCCGTGCGGGCCGGCAACCTCATCGTCGGATCGGCCCTGGTCATCCGCGACATCACAGAGCAGATGGCCGCAGAAATCAGCCTGCGCGGCATGACGGCCCGGCTGGAACAGCAGGTGCGCGAGCGCACCATGGAGATCGAGGCGCTGGCGGCACAACGCCACGCCATCATGGATGGCACCGGTGCCGCCATCATCGCCTGTGACCCGTCGGGCACCATCACCCTGTTCAACCCCGCGGCAGAGGCCGTGCTGGGCCACAGCCCGCATGAAATGGTGGGCAAGGCCACGCCGGCAAAGTTCCTGGACCCGGCAGAACTGGCGGCGAGGGCCCAGGCCGTCACGTCCGAACAGGGGGACAGGCCCCTGTCCACATTGGATATCCTGACGGCGGATGCCGGGGCCGGGCAGCCCGATATACGGGAATGGACCTTCATCCGCCGGGACGGCAGCCGCCAGCCCGTGCTGACCGCCATCACCGCACCGGCCAACCGCGACGGCGCCACCAGTTGCCTGATCGTCGCCATCCCGCTGCACCGGCCCGCACCACCACCGGAACCGATCGTGCCCGCAGCTTTCGTGCCGGTGGCGGCCCGCAACGATGGCATCCCCGGTATCGACATGGCGGATGCCATGAACCGGGTCATGGGCGACCGTGCCCTGCTGAACAGTGTGCTGGAACAGTTCGTGGAACGGTTCGATGGCATGGGCAGCGCCCTGCGCCGCATGATTGCCGCCGGCGACAGCCTTACCGCGATGCGCAAACTGCACGAATTCCGGGGGGCCGCCGGCAATGTCGCTGCGCGTGAGGCCATGGAACTGGCCACACAGGTGGAAGAGCGTCTGCGCGACGATCCCGCCCAGGATCAGACGGCGGAGATCGACCGGCTGGACGGCATGGTGACCAGTCTTTGCGCCGCCATCCGGGCAACGGTTCCCGACACCCGCACCGCGACTGGCACCGCCGGCGCACCGTTGGACCTGAACACCCTGCGCGACGCGCTGCGGGCACGACGCATGACGGCGCCCGATGTGGTGGCCAGCATGGCGGACGGGTTGACCCGGCGGCTGGGCAAATCCAAGTTCATGGAACTGTCGCGATTGGTGGATAGCCTGCGCTATGACGAGGCGCTGGCGTTGTTGGATGCGGAGTTGACCGGTTGACCGTGAGCATGCCCCTCGCGCTTGGTGCGGCCCTTCCGCCCCTGCGCATCCTGATCGTCGATGATGATGTCAGCACGATCCGCATCCTGGCACAGGTGGTGCGGGAGATGGGCGATGTGACCTTTGCCACCAACGGTATGGAAGCCGTCGCCATGGCGCGGACGGAACTGCCCGATCTGGTGCTGCTGGATGCAGAGATGGAGGGGATGGACGGGTTTGCCACCTGTGCCGCCCTGCACGCGATGTCCGGAATGGAGAATGTGCCCATCCTGTTCATCACCTCGCATCGCGGGGTGGAGATCGAGTTGAAGGCCCTGGCCGCCGGCGCGGTGGATTTCATCAACAAGCCGTTCCATCCCCATATCGTGCAGGCAAGGGTCCGCACGCACCTGACCCTGAAACGGCGTACGGACGCGCTGACGCGGCTGGCCACGATGGACGGGCTGACGGGGATTCCCAACCGCCGCGTCTTTGATCAGTCGCTGGCGCAGGAACTGCGGCGGCTGGGCCGGGGGACGGGTCCCTTGTCACTGGTGCTGATCGATGTCGATCATTTCAAGCGCTATAATGATTTCTACGGCCATCCGGCGGGCGATGATTGTCTGCGCGCCGTGGCCGCCGCCCTGGCCGGATCGGTGCGACGGGCCGGCGAACTGGCGGCGCGGTACGGGGGAGAGGAATTCGCCATCCTGCTGCCCGGCAGCGACATGAATGCCGCCATCGGCCTGGCGGAAAAGATGCGCAGCTGCATCGCGGGCCTGCGTCTGGCCCATGCCGCCCGTCCCGACGGCGCCCATGTCACGATCAGCGCCGGGGCCGCCACCCTGGGTCCGGCACAACAAGGTGAAGGGGCAGCGCTGATCGAGGCCGCCGATCAGGCCCTGTACCGGGCCAAGGCAGCCGGACGCAACCGGGTGCTTCATGCCGATGATGCGGCCTGACTGACGGGACGGGGTCGCCAAATCGGCATTGGCGTTACGGTGCGCCCCACGCCATATGGCAGCATTCCCTCCTGTAACGGGCGCGACCATGGCCGGGCTTTCAGAGACGACCTTCCTTTATCTGCTGGGCGGCACCATCCTGGCCCTGGCCGGCAAGTCCGATGCCGCCGACAGCGCAGCCCTGTTGCGCGCCGCCGGGATCAGCACGGGCGGGCCCGTGACGGTACGCCCCCTGATGAGCGTGGGCAGCCAAAACCTGCGCATCGACGATATCCGCCTGCTGGCCCGCGAAATCCAGGCCCGCCATGCCGATGGCGTGCATGCCTTTGTGGTGGCGCAGGGCACGGACACGATGGAGGAAACCTCCTTCCTGCTGTCGCTGCTGGCGCCTGCCGATGCCACCATCATCATGACGGGATCGATGCGCACCGCCGATGCGCCGGGGGCCGAGGGGCCGGGCAATCTGCGCGACGCCCTGATCGCCGCCCGCGCCCTGGCCGGGAAACGGCCCGGCGTTCTGGTTGCCATTGCCGGTGAACTGCACGATGCGCGGCTGGTGCGCAAGATGGATAGCGGGCGTATCGCCGCCTTTGGCAGCCCCGGTTGGGGCCCTGTCGGCAGCATCATTACCGGCCGCGTGCGTCTGGCCATGACGCCGCTGCCCGCCCCAGGCCCTTATGACTGGCCGGTGGAAAAGGCGGGGGGCCGTGTCGGCCTGCTGACAATTGCCATGGATGCCGACCCGCTGTCCGTCCTGCCCTATGCCGATGCCGCCTGGGACGGACTGGTGGTGGAGGCGATGGGATCGGGCCATGTGCCCCAGGCCCTGGCCGCCCCCCTGGCCGCCATCGCCGCCACCAAGCCGGTGCTGCTGGTCAGCCGCTGCCCGCAGGGTGACACGGACGGCCATGGCACCTATCAGGGTGAAGGCACGGCAGCCTGGCTGATCGACAACGGTCTGATCGATGCCGGCAGCCTGGACGGGCGCAAGGCCCGCCTGCTGCTGACCACCCTGCTGGCCGCAAACCGGGATGTCCGGGCAGAAATGGCCGGCTGGGCGGGAATGGGGCTGGTGTAGGCCGCCCTTAAAGATCGGCGGGCGGCGGCGGGCCGGGCAGCCAGCGGTCCCGCATATGCTGACGCGCGGCGGAGCGCAGCCGGGCCGTGTAATCCGGCAGTTCCGGTCCCAGCAGGGGCAGGCCGAAATCGACCGCCGTGGCGGCAATGCCGGCATCATCCAGCGCCCGTCCCGCCGCGACCGCATGACGGGCCAGTTCCAGTTCCTGCCCCCAGAAATAGACGCGGGCAGCCTTCACCTTTTCCTGCATCCGCTGCACCTCTTCCACCCTGGTGTCATTCATCAGCGGCAGCCAGATATCGGGCATCAACAGATCGACGGGCAGGTCGGGCACATATTTGTAGGCATCACCCTGCACGATATGCAGTTTGGCGCGTGCATCCGCCGGCAATTGGGAGGCCAGATCGAGTTCCCGGTGCAGTTCCAAAATGTCGGGGTCCAGTTCCACCACCGTCACCCGCGTGACAGCCGGCAGCAGAGCGCAATTGACGGCACACCAGCCCATGCCCATGCCATAGATCAGCACATGGCCGCCGGCATGGCGGATGCCGATCTCCTGACTTTCCAGTTCCAGAGGTGCCGTCGACATCCAGGTGTTGCCGTCGCGGATAAGGGCCACCATGTCGTGCACCGGCATGGCGGGGGTCCAGTAGCCGGAGCTGATGCTGAACGGCGCCGTCCGCAAACTCCAGCGCCCCTGGGACGACAAGGTATAGCGTGGAATGAACAGGTCAGTCTGATAGGAGGCCATGCCCTGGAACGGGTCGGCAAAGGCGGACTGGTCAGTCATTTGCACCCTGCTGTTGTCGTCTACCGGATGTCGGCACCCGTTACGGGTAACATTTCCGGATCAGACTGGCGAGGGATCATATGACCTAACCGACAACCCCCGCCGCCCGCAGCAGGGTGATGCGACCGGCATCCAGACCCAGCAGGCCCGACAGCACCCGGTCCGTATCAGCGCCCAGGTCCGGCGGCGCCTGGCTTTCCACCACGGGGGAGGTGCCGAACTTCACGGGGCTGGCAACGCCCGGCACGGGGCCGGCGGTGGGATGCTGCATGGTCAGCGCCATACCGCGATGGCGCACCTGCGGGTCGGCGAAGGCGGCGGACAGGCTGTTGATGGGGCCAGCGGGCACGTCCGCCGCCTCCAGTGCCAGCAGCCATTCCGCCCCCGGTCGCGTCGTCAGGCGGCCGGTGAGCAGTGCTGTCAGTTCCACACGGTTGGCGACACGGGCGCGGTTTGTGGCGAACCGGTCATCCGTGCCCAGGTCCGCCACGCCCAGCACCTCGCACAGGCGCTGAAACTGCCGGTCATTGCCAACGGCCAGATTGATATGGCCATCGGCCACGGCGAACATGTCATAGGGCACGATGGAGGGATGGCCATTGCCCATCCGCCTTGGATCGCGACCCGAAACCAGCACGTTCAGCGCCTGATTGGCCATGGCGGCCAGCATGCAATCCAGCAGGGCCACGTCGATCCGCTGCCCCTGGCCTGTGCGGTCGCGATAATGCAGGGCGGCCAGAATGGCATTGCCGGCATAAAGGCCGGTGATGATATCGGCCAGCGCCACGCCGGCCTTGGCCGGACCGCCATCGGGGCTGCCGGTGACACTCATCAGCCCGCTCATCCCCTGGATCAGGAAGTCATAACCCAGACGTTGCGCATAAGGGCCATCCTGACCGAAGCCGGTGATGGAGCAATAAATCAGACGAGGGTTGAGGACCGACAGGCTTTCATAATCCAACCCATACTTGGCCAAGCCCCCTACCTTGTAATTCTCCACCAGCACATCGGCGCTGCGGGCCAGATCGCGGATGATCGCCTGCCCGTCGGGCGTGGTGAAATCCACCGCGATGGAGCGCTTGTTGCGGTTGGCGGTCAGGAAATAGGCGGACGGGCTGTCGGGGCCATCCACGAAGGGGGGGCCCCAGCGGCGGGTGTCATCCCCCTCCCCCGGTCGTTCCACCTTGATAATTTCGGCACCGAAATCACCCAGCATCTGTGTGGCCCAGGGACCAGCCAGGATGCGGGACAGGTCAAGGACGCGGATACCGTCAAGGGCGGCGAGCATGATCAAGGCTCCAGAATTGACACCCAGGCCGGCGACCGCCGGCCCGCGACCACGTGGTCGCGTAAGCCAAGGGCGCAGATGCGCCCGCCCGGCGCTTGAGGGAACGATTAGAAAAACGCCTGAATACCAGTGATCGCCCGGCCCAGGATCAGGGCGTGGACGTCGTGCGTGCCTTCATAGGTGTTGACGGTTTCCAGGTTCACCATGTGGCGGATCACATCAAACTCGCCGGAGATGCCGTTGCCGCCATGCATGTCGCGGGCCTGACGGGCAATGTCCAGGGCCTTGCCGCAATTGTTTCGTTTCATGATCGAAATCATTTCCGGCGCCATCTGTCCGGCTTCGAAAAGACGGCCCAGACGCAACGACCCCTGCAGGCCCAGCGTGATGTCGGTCAACATGTCGGCCAGCTTCTTCTGTACCAGCTGCGTAGCGGCCAGCGGCTTGCCGAACTGCTTGCGGTCCAGCGTGTAGGTGCGGGCGGCATGGAAGCACGCCTCCGCCGCACCCATCGCGCCCCAGGAGATGCCGTAGCGCGCGCGGTTCAGGCAACCGAAGGGACCCTTCAGGCCCGACACATGGGGCAGGATGGCATCTTCCGGCACCACCACGCCATCCATCACAATCTCGCCCGTCAGGGAGGCGCGCAGCGACAGCTTGCCCTCGATCTTGGGCGCGGACAGGCCTTTCATGCCCTTTTCCAGGATGAAGCCGCGGATGGCGCCGTCATGGGCGTCGGACTTGGCCCAGACCACGAAGACATCGGCGAAGGGCGAATTGGTGATCCACATCTTGGACCCGGTCAGACGGTAGCCATCGGCCACCTTTTCCGCGCGGGTGCGCATGCCGGCAGGGTCGGACCCGGCGTCGGGTTCGGTCAGGCCGAAGCAGCCGATCCATTCGCCCGACGCCAGCTTGGGCAGATACTTGCGCTTCTGCGCCTCGCTGCCATAGGCCTCGATCGGGTACATGACCAGCGAGGATTGCACGCTCATCATAGAGCGGTAGCCGCTATCCACCCGCTCCACCTCGCGCGCGACCAAGCCATAGGCGACATAGCCGACACCGGCACCGCCATATTCGGGCGAAACGGTCACGCCCAGCAGGCCCATATCGCCCATCTCCTTGAAGATGGCGGGGTCGGTCTCTTCCTTCTCAAACGCCTGACGCACACGGGGGCGCAGCTTTTCCTGGGCATAGGCATGGGCGCTGTCCCGGATCATCCGCTCCTCTTCCGTCAGCTGTTCATTCAGAAGGAAAGCGTCATCCCAGTGGAACGCGGCCGTGCCAGCCATGGCGGAACCCCATTGTCGAAAGGTCGGAGAAGAACAGCGATACGCCGGAAGGGGGCGGGGCGCAAACCATGTTTCGTCACCAAGTTAATGAATAATCATCATCAACTATGGCGGCATAACAGCGAAACAGGCATGATATCCATAGAATGACGCATGATCGACCCCGCCCATGTATGCCCGCCGCCTGATCCCCAGCACCGCTGCCCTGATCGCGTTTGAGGCTGCATCGCGCCTCGGCGGGTTCACGGCGGCGGCGCAGGAACTCAACCAGACACAGGGTGCCGTCAGCCGGCAGGTGGCGCAGTTGGAAGCGATGCTGGGCGTCACCCTGTTCACGCGGGTGCGGCAGCGGGTGGTGCTGACGCCGGCGGGACGTTATTTCGCGGATCAGGCGCGGGATATCCTGGGCCGGCTGGGCCATGCGGCGGCGCGCACCATCGCCTTTGACGGGGATGGCGGCACCCTGGATCTGGCCATCCTGCCCACCTTCGGCGCGCGCTGGCTGATCCCGCGCATGGGTGATTTTTTCGCCCGGCACCGCGATGTAACCATCAATTTCTCCACCCGCGTCCGGCCCTTTGATCCACGGGCAGAAGGAATTGACGCCGCCATCCTGGCCAGCCCACCGACGGCACCCGGCCTGATGGGCCATCGTTTCATGGGGGAGGTGCTGCTGGCCGTGGCGTCCCCTGCCCTGCTGCGCGGGCGGGCCGTGGCGGGGCCGGCGGATGTCGCCACCCTGCCGCTGTTGCAGCAGGAAACGCGGCCCGATGGCTGGGACCGTTGGTTCGCCTCACACGGGGTCCGCCGCGCCAGGGACCAGCCCGTGCTGGTGTTTGAACAATTCCTGCTGGTCATCCGCGCCGCGGTGGCGGGACTGGGGGCAGCCCTGGTGCCGGATTTCCTGGTGCGCGATGAACTGGCGGCCGGCGAACTGCTGCGTCTGCCCGGCGGGGAGATGGCAACCGATGGCGGTTACCACCTCGTCTACCCCGCCGACCGGGAGGGCTATGGCCCCCTGGTCGCCTTTCGTGAATGGTTGCTGGCGGCGGCCGCGTAAGGGTTAAAGCATGTTTCCGTTGCCTGAAAACATGCTTTAACCTTTCGTTTTCCTCAATCGCCGGCGCTGCATCCGCAGCTTGGCTTACGCGGCACGTGCCGCGCGGCGGCGGTCGCCGCCGGAGCTGTTTCCGGTCAACCGAAAACAGCTCTAACCATGCTTCACGGCACCACGTAGTGAGGCCGCAATCGCTTCGCGCAGCGGGGTCGGCTGGAACGCGTCATCATAGGGGCAGCAGCGCTGCTTCTGCTTGTCGGCGCGGGGGGTGAAACCCTGCAGCCAGGAATATTTATTGACCATGCCCCAGGCCAGGATATCGCCCGTCTGTTTATAGGACAGCATCATGTCCAGATAGGCGCGGGCATAGTCGGCCACCCCCTTGTCGCGGGCCGCGATGTCCGCAGGCAGGCCCTTGTCATTCACGTCGAACTCGGTGATCAGCAGATCATAGCCCATGCCCACCACCTCATCGATGAAGCGTTTCCAGGCCGCCTCCTCATATTTGGGGCCGCCATCGACCACCATGATATGCGACTGCACGCCCAGGGCATCGACGGGCGTGCCACGCTTGCGGAACCCTTCCAGCAGGCGCAGCACGCCGTCGCGGTGCTTGGCATGGCCGGGTTCCCAACTCATGTAGTCATTATAGACAAGCTGGCCCTTGGGAAGAACCTCGCGCGCCTTGTGGAAGGTGATGTCCAGCACCTTTTCCGCCGGCACATGGCGGGTGAAGGCGGTTTCGCGCATCAGGCCGGTATCGGCGTCCACCGCCTCATTCACCACATCCCAGGAGGTGATGCGATCCTTGTAGGACCCGGCCACCATGGCGACATGGTCGGTCAGCATCTTTTCCACCCCCTTCACAGGGTCGGACCCGAAATTATGGCTGTTCAGCCAGTCGGGCAGCCATTTCACATGGTGCCAGAGCAGGGTATGGCCCCGGAAGGCCAGGCCCTTATCCTTGGCAAAGGCCAGCAGCTTTTCAGCCCGGTCAAAGGTGAAGACATCCGCCGCCGGGCGCAGTGCACCCCATTTCAGCTCATTCTCCGGCACCAGCAGCCCGCATTCGGCCACGAGCAGGTCGCGATAGGCGGGATCGGCGAAGGACCCGGTCAGGGTACCGGGCCGCCCCGTCCCCACACAGGACCCGAACCGCCGGCCCGTCGCCTTGGCCAGATCGTTGAGCGAAGGGCCGGGGGCGGCGGCGAAGGCAGGCCATGTGGCAGCGGCGGACGCGGCCAGGGCAGTCGTCAGGACCTGACGCCGGGACAGGTAGGGGTTCATTGGGCATCTCCCAGGGCTTTGATTATTGTTAGCGGTATCATAGCAGGGTGAGATGCGGGGGGAAACGGGGTTGTTGGGGCTTTTCTGCGTCGTTCCCTCACCCTCCCAAAAAGAAAGCGGCCCGCCGGAGCGGGCCGCCAGTTAGGTCGGCATCGGGGAGATTTCCGACCTTGTACTCAAGGGAGGAAACTTACAGGCGACCACGCAGGCCGATCATGAAGGTGCGGCCCGGCGTGTAGGAGGTGAAGGTCGCATTCTCGAACTGGAAGTAGCTGCGCTGCTTCGCGTTCGCCAGGTTGGTCACGTCAAAGGTCAGCTGCGGCAGGCCCGTGGAGCCCGTGATCTCATTCAGATCCAGGCTGGAGGAGAAGTCCCACTGCCGGTAATCGTCGCTGTACAAGGCGGCGGCGGGGATGCCGTTCTGGTTCAGACCGCTGGTCTGCGAACCCTTGGTGAAGGTCTGCGAGATGCGGGCCGAAACGCCGCCATGCTCATAATAGCCTGTGACGTTGTAGGTGTACTCGGCCACGCCGATGGCGACCGCCGGGGCGGCACCCTTGCCTTTCTGGTCGATGATGGTGGCGTTGGCGATGAAGCCAAGGCCGGGCACCACATCTTCCAGCAGGAAGTCCAGCGGCTGTACCCAGTTGAATTCCAGACCATTGACGGTCAGGCGGCCTTCGGCATTCACCTGCTGCTGCAACACGACGGTTGCCGTGCCGGGACCGCCACGGGAATTGATGGCGGCCTGCTGCGTCGGCGACAGGGTGTCATAGGTGACGCCATAGGCGGCGAGCGCCGCGAACGGCACGGTATTGGACCCGTTCACGGTGAAGCCGGTGATGGCCTTGCGGAAGGCAGCGATACCGACATAGCCTTCACGGCCCGTGTAATATTCAAAGCCCAGGTCGATATTTTCCGAGATGTACGGGGCCAGGGCGGAGTTGCCGACCGAGCCGACATCGGCGGACGGGCCGGAGAAGTTCAGGCCCGGCAGCTGCGCATTCGGGTCCGGGCGGGTCATGGTGCGCGACAGGGCGGCACGGACCACGGCATTGTCAGCCACGTTATAGGCGGCGGATGCCGAGGGCAGCCAGTTGTCGTACTTGTTCTTGATATAGACGAAGTTCGTCACGTTGGGATAACGCGAGCCGTCGGCGATCTGGGTGCCGGCCGCCGTGGTGTTGCGCGGGTCGGGCAGGCTGACGCGGCCACCCACCTTCTGGTCGGTCTGAACCCAACGCATACCGATATTGAAGCGCAGATCCTGGCCGTCGATCTGCTGGATGCCGTTGACCTCGCCATAGGCGCCGAGCGTCTCTTCACCGATGAAGCCGCCCGAGGCACCGGTGTTCGACGAACCGGCCTCCGGCGTTGCATCATGGAACTGATCATACTTGCTGTCGGTCTTGAACTTGTCCCAATCGACCGTCAGGAAGCCGAACTTGCCCGGCTTCAGATAGTTGGCAAACGACGCGTTGGGGATCAGCGAGCCGGCATAGGTGACGCCACCGGTCTTGCCCGCCGTATAACCCGTGCCATAGCCCGGATAAGTGGGATAGCCGGCAGGCGCCGCACCCGGCTGGTTCAGGCCATTGCAGGGCGGCTGGGTGTTGGGGCTGGGCAGGAAGACGGACGGATTGTTGCCGCAGACGGCATTCTGCCAGGCCTGGCTGTTGTCATAGGCGCGGATGCGGCGGGAGACATCGTCCCAGGCCCCGCCGACCTTCAGGTTCAGGCTTTCATCACCCCAGGTGACATTGGCGCGCGCGCCCTTGGTTTCGGTCGTGCGGCGTTCATCCTGCATGTTGACGCGGCCACCGGGCCAGCCGAACTGCTTGGGATCGTTCAGGTCGATATTGCTGGAGATGTCGGGGACACCGCCATTGTTCTTGTAGGTGACGGTCACGCCGGAGCTGGCTGGCGTCAGCGGGCCGACGGTGGGCGATTCACGGTGGAAGGTGGACTTGGTGTAGTTCGCCTGCATGTCGAACTTCAGATTATCGGTGATCTGATAATCGAAGCCGGGATTGACGCCGTAGAATTCCGTGTCCTCAAAGAAGGGACGGTATTCCAGGAAGAACTGGGCGTTGGCGAAGGTGCCCTCGGTCACCACGCAGCCGGCGGAGCAGTCGGTACGGTCAACCTTCATGTTGATCGGGATCGCCGCGCCGTTACGGCCGACCCAGTTCATATCCACGCGTTCCAGGTCGTTCTTCTTCTTGCCGTACAGGCTGTCGACATAGAAATGCAGATCCTCGGTGGCGTGCAGTTCGAACGCCGCGACGGCGCTGACGCGGTCACGGGTACCGAAAATCTCTGCCGGACGGCCCAGGCGCGGGATGATGGCATTGTCCAGCTGTTGGACGGTAAGGCCGGGGTTGAGTGCCAGCAGGGCGGCGCGGTCCAGCGTGGAGCCGGCGACCAGGCCATTGCCGGCATTGGCCGGAACGGTGGCCGGAATGGTCCAGTTGCCGCCGCCCGTGCTGTTACAGCCAGTCGTGGCGCCGCACTGGGCCGCCGACAGGTTGGCATTGGTCCAGCCGATGGTCTCAAAGCCCGGCGTGCTGACCTGATTGCGCACCCCGGCGACACCGATCAGGGCGCCGAAATTGCCCCAGGTATTGCTGGCCAGGGCAGAGGCGCGGCCACCCCACTTGTCGGCCTCGCTGTTCTTGGTGGTCTGCAAGGAATAGCTGACGCGCGGGCCGTCGCTGTCGAAGGGACGGGCGCTGCGCATGTTCACGGTGCCGGCGGCACCGCCTTCAACCATGCCGGCGTTCGGGCTTTTCGACACGGTGAGCTGCGTGAACAGTTCCGTGGGGAACATGTCCAGATCGACCTCGCGGTTGGTGCTTTGCGCGTCCGTGCGGCCCGTGGAGGCCACGGCAACGGGCGCGCCATTCAGCAGCACCTTGGTGAAATTGGTACCCAGGCCGCGGATGGCGACGGAGATGCCTTCGCCCGACACTTCGCGGTTGATGGTGATGCCGGGAACGCGGTTGAAGCTTTCGGCGATGTTGGTGTCCGGGAACTTGCCGATATCCTCGGCAAAGATGCTGTCCTGGAAGCCGGTGGCGTTGCGCTTGTCATTGGTGGAGTTGGCAAGGCTGGACCGGAAGCCGGTCACCACAATCTCTTCCAGCGTGTCGCCGGCACCGCCACCGGTGACGGTCTGCGCCT
Organism: alpha proteobacterium AAP38; assembly: GCA_001296005.1. Taxonomy (GTDB): domain Bacteria; phylum Pseudomonadota; class Alphaproteobacteria; order Azospirillales; family Azospirillaceae; genus Niveispirillum. The sequence continues at coordinate 23,740 of LJHR01000043.1, forward strand.
GTGCCGGCAGGAAGGCACCCGCCGTCAGGCAGGTTGCCATCAGCAGCAGGGCCTTGTTGGACAATTGGTTGAGACGCGCATTCTTCGAACTCATGATCACTCCCTCCCTCAGAGTTGGCCGCTCACAGGCGGCCTTGGTTTGATACTGATACCGCTACCATCTTTAGATGCAGGTTCCCCATTCGGGTGGCCATGCATCCGGTGAAGCCGGGCGGGTTACGGCCCGCTGCCGTCGCCGATCACCGCCGGTGTCAGGCGCGGCGACAGCAGATGCAGGAACAACAAGGCCAGCGGATAGGCACCTGCGGCCACCAGCAGGATGGGCGTGTAGCTGCCCGTGCTATCCAGCACCCATCCCGTGAACTTGGACATCAGCATGCCGCCCACGGCCCCGGCCATGCCGCCGATCCCCACCACGGACGCGACGGCGGCACGGGGAAACAGGTCGGACGGCAGGGTCAGCAGGTTGGCGGAGAAGCCCTGGTGCCCGGCGGTCGCCAGCCCCAGGATCAGCACCGCCACCCACAGTTCGGCAGCCGATGTGGCAAAGACGACCGGCAGGACGCAGGCGGCACAGACCAGCATGGCCGTTTTGCGCGCCCGGTTCAGCGGCACCCCGCCCCGCATCATGCGTGAGGACAGCCAGCCGCCCGCCACCGACCCCACATCCGACAGGATGTAAATGGCGACCAGCGGTGGCCCGAACCCTTTCAGGTCCAGCCCATAGGTGCGGTGCAGGAAGTCGGGCAGCCAGAACAGAAACAGCCACCAGACCGGATCGGTCAGGAACTTGGCCAAGGCATAGGCCCAGGTCTCCCGCCGCGTGACCAGCACGCCCCAGCCGACCTTGCCCGACGGATCGGCGGGGTCGGAGCGGATATGGGCCAGTTCTTCCGCCGTCACGCCCTTATGCTGATCGGGCGTGCGGTAGAAGGCGAGCCAGGCGGCAAGCCAGACGAAGGACAGCAGACCCGTCACCAAAAAAGCCGCCTGCCAGCCCCAGGTGATGGTGATGACCGGCACGATCAGCGGCGTAATGATGGCGCCGATATTGGCCCCGGCATTGAACACACCAACCGCCAGCGCCCGTTCCTGCTTGGGGAACCAGTCGGCCACAGCCTTCAGGCCGGCCGGGAAGTTCCCCGCCTCACCAGCGCCCAGAAACAGGCGCGCCGCCATGAACTGCGCCAGGGTGGTCGCGGCGGCATGGGCGATATGGGCCAGGTTCCAGACCGTGAAGGCCAGCGCATAGCCCCAGCGGGCCCCGATCACATCGATGAACCGCCCGAACAGCAGATAACAGACGGCGTAGGCGGCCTGGAACACAAAGACGATGTCGGCGTAATCCGTCTCCGTCCACCCGAACTCCACCGACAAGGTCGGCTTCAGCAGGCCCAGCATCTGCCGGTCGACATAGTTGATCACCGTGGCCGCGAACAGCAGCGCCACGACAATCCAACGTCGGCCAAGGCGGGGGGTGGTGGGCATCAGCGGTCGGTTCCTTCGGGGTAAGCAAAAGCGTTCACCGGCGCGGGGGCGCGACGGTGGGGAAACGGGTGCAACAGCCAAAAAATCCCCGCCTCTCCTTAACTTTCGCCGGGATGACGGAAAGTAAGCGGACGAGCGGTCCTAACTCACCAATCCCACATGCTGCCATCCCGCAGTCTGGCGACCGGCAGGTAGGCTTGCGTGTAGGGGTACTTCTTTGCCAGTTCCTCATCGATATCCACCCCATGGCCGGGGGCTTCGCCGGGATGCAGGTAGCCATCCTTGAAGCTGTAGGCATGGGGGAAGACCGCGTCGGTTTCCGGCGCGTGGATCATGTATTCCTGGATGCCGAAATTCGGGACCCAGGTATCAAAGTGCAGGGCCGTGCCCATGCAGACGGGCGACAGGTCGGTGGCACCATGGAAGCCGGTGCGCACCTGATACAGTTCGGCCAGCGCCGCGATGCGGCGCAGATGCGTGATGCCGCCGGCATGAACGATGGTGGCGCGGATATAGTCGATCAGCTGATTCTGGATCAGGTCGCGGCAATCATGGATGGAGTTGAACACCTCCCCCACCGCCACCGGTGTCACCGTGTGCTGGCGGATCAGGCGGAACGCCTCCTGGTTTTCCGCCGGCGTCGGGTCCTCCATCCAGAACAGGCGATAGGGTTCCAGCGACTTGCCCAGCCTTGCGGCCTCAATCGGGGTCAGGCGGTGATGCACATCATGCAGCAGATGCAGGTCCCAGCCGAACCGGTCGCGCGCCGCTGCGAACAGCTTGGGTGCGAAATCCAGATAGGGTTCGGTGGCCCACAGGCTTTCGTCCGGCACGGTGGCGCGGATGGCGGGTTCGTACGAACCGCCCTTGGGCACGCCATAGACCTTGTCCAGGCCCGGTACGCCGGCCTGTACGCGGATGGCCTTGAAGCCCTTCTCCTTGTACTGGGCCACACGGTCCATCGCCTCTTCGATGTCGCGGCCATTGGCATGGCTGTAGACCATGACGCCGTCACGGCTTTTCCCGCCCAGAAGCTGATAAAGCGGCATGCCCGCCGCCTTGGCCTTGATATCCCACAGTGCGGTATCGACCGCCGCGATGGCCGACATGGTGACCGGCCCACGCCGCCAATAGGCACCCTTATAGAGATACTGCCAGATATCCTCGATCTGGTGCGGGTCACGACCGATCAGGCAGGGAATGACATGATTGGTCAGATAGGATTCCACCGCCAGCTCGCGCCCGTTCAGGGTCGCGTCACCGATACCGTACACACCCTCATCCGTGACGATCTTCAGCGTCACGAAGTTGCGTCCCGGCGAGGTGACGATGCAATAGGCGTTGGTAATGCGCATCAGCGGCTCCGGCGGACGAAACGCCCTATGGCGCGTCCGGAATGTCATGGTTGAACAGGGCGGGGAACCGCTTCTCCAGCTCCGGCAGAGAGGCCAGGATTTCCCGCAGGTGCAGACGCATGGCCGCCTGCGCCGCGTCGGAATCATGGGCGGCAATGGCATCCACAATGGATGCATGCTGCGCGATCAGGCGCGGCAGCGGTGTCGCGTCAGGCATGGACAGGTACCGCACGCGGTCCATCTGTGCCTTGGTTTCCTCCACCACGCGCCAGGCATAGTCACAGCCGACGGACATGGCGATGGACCGGTGCAATGCCTCGTCCAACTCCATGAAGCGGCCATTGTCACGATCCTCGATGGCAATCGCCTGCTGCTTCAGGTTGGCGCGAAATTCCTCGATATGGCGGGGGCTGGCCTCTGCCGCGGCACGGGCCGCAACCGCCACTTCCACCGC
>LJHR01000044.1 GCA_001296005.1 alpha proteobacterium AAP38
GGGGGGGGGGGACATGCCAACCGCAAAGCGCTGTACGATAAATCTCCTGGTTCGTATACGTATTGGAAGTGCAAAGGCCTCTGCTTATCCCAGAAGCGATGACTTGAGGTATACAGCCGAACAGAGAATCTATCTGCATCTGGAAGGCCTAGCTGATGCAGTCATGGCCGGCCGTTTTAAGGGCAAATTCGTTGAGGTAAAGGGTGAAACCACAAAAGAATTATATAAAGAATTCTTTGGATAATTAAATTCTCATGTTCCGCTCTGGCGCCTACAAGCCCAGCCTGCAGCTGGGTCGGGTTGAGGCCGAAGCGTTCGCGGCGACAACCGGTCCCGGCCCGCTTGCGTCGCTAATACGCCGCGCGCCGGTCCTCGGTTGCGCACCAGAGGGGATGATGGTCACGATAATCATTCAAAGTGAGCATGTCACTGAACTGATTGATCGCAAGCGATGGGATACGCACATGTTAGCGCCTCCTCCAGCTCGGCCTCTGCCGGCGACGTAAGGCGGACGCGCATTAGGCGTGGCCACGGCGAAGGTCGGCCAGCGCCTCGAAGGCGTCCAGGCCTTCGCCCGGTTCGGCGTCCAGCATGCCCAGGCGGCGGTCCAACTCGGCGGCCTGGGCGTGGGTTAGCGGCACCGCGTCGTGGTCAATGCTCTCGCAAAGCTCTGCAATCAGGTCAAGCCGCTGCTCGGTGGTGAGATGGCTGAAATCCAGTGTCGGCTCCTTGGCGCTCTAACTTGTCCCTACGTCCGCGTCACGGGTCGCCACCGCGCCGGAGAGTGCTAATCTGGGCTCGTGTCGATATTTTCATAACGTCCATGTCAGCCCGGCTTCCCCTACCATGCGCCGCCCCGCAACGGTTGAAGCAGTCTGCGGCACTATCGGCAGCGAACACCGCCATGGACTGCACCATCCCAACAGGAGAGCCGGGTTCAGGACAGTTTGCTTTTCGCCAGGAGGCTCCACGCAGGTTATCTTGCTTTGGCCGTCTGCCGGGGCAGGTCCCATTATCCCCCGACGTGGGCGTTCCGGCCACTGGGACGGTTTCACGCCCCCCCGCCCGCGACGATCTTGCTCGTTTCCGGCTATCGGCTCTTTGCCATTGCAGGGCCGCCCTGACACGGTCCGTTTGACGGGCTCTGGTCGAGAGGACTATGGTAGTACTTGGTATTACCAGATAATAAGGCGGCAGCGATGGCAACGTCCCTTAAGATCGATGATGCGCTGAAGAGCCGCGTCCAGCAACTGGCCAGCCAGCGCCGCCGCTCCCCGCACTGGGTAATGCTCGAGGCAATCCAGCAGTACGTAGAGCGCGAGGAGGCCCGCGAGGACTTCAAGCAGGAAGCGCTGGCGTCATGGGCGGCGTACAAGGAAACCGGCATGCATCTGACCGGCGAGGAGGTCCGCGGCTGGTTGGGCACATGGGGAACCGATGGCGAAGAGGCGGTGCCTGAGTGCCACGGGTAATCGTCACCGCCGGCGCGGCGGGCGGGTTGGAAAGAAGCCGGAAGTTCCTGGCTGCCAAGGCACCAGAGGCCGCGAAGCGGGCTGGTCAGGCGATCCAACGCCAACTCCTCTTGCTGGAGACGGTGCCTGAGATAGGACGACCGCTGCCCGACATGCCCGAACTGCGCGAATTGCCGGTCGCATTCGGGGATTCCGGTTACGTGGCCCTGTACCGCTACGAGCCGACCAGCGACGCAGTTTATGTATTGGCATTCCGGCACCAGAGGGAAGCTGGCTACTGAGCGGACATGCTCATGGGTCGTGGCTTCCGAAGGCAGCGCCGTCGGGCGAACCTGAACGCTGCGCCGAAACCGCGAACACCCAAAACGGACCTGGAGCATGTCCCCTCCGTAATGCACCACGGCTCGATAGAGACCGGGTCAACTTGCCATTTGGCATGAATTTGCTATTTTAATGCCAAAGGAGAGCGATAATGCAGTTCGCGACCGTCCGACCAACCCAGGCCAGCCCCCAACAGCCGACCATCACCGACGAGGAAGCTGCCGCTCTGGCGCACACGACCGTCAACCTGTTCCGCGTCTGGGATCTCAGCGACCTGGAGGCGCGGACCCTGCTGGGCGACATGGCGCAGAGGACCTGGGCACGCTGGAAGCTCGGCGAGATCGGTCGCGTGGACAGGGACCTTCGGGCCAGGATGGCCATCCTGATGGGCATCCACAAGGCGCTGCGCTACCTGTTCGCCGAGCCCGCACGCGGCTACGCCTGGATCCGCAAGCCGAACGAGGCCTTCTCCGGCCGGAGCGCCCTCGACACTATGATGCGCGGCGAGATCACCGACCTGCTCGACCTCCGCGGGTACCTGGATGCCGAAAGGGGCGCATGGTGACGGTGCTCGTCCGGCGGGTCGCGTGGCCGCGGACCGTCCGCATCATCCGTTCGATCCACCCGCCCATCGACCTGTTCGAGGACATCGCAGACCCGGCGGACTGGGAGGCCCTGGCCTCGGCTGAGGCCAAGTTCAACCCGCGCGTCAGGGACAGCATCGGCGACCTCTCCAAGGTACCGGTCGCCCGGCGCGTGGCCGGCCCCGGGGCGAACTGGGTCATGGCGCCGTTCGTCCACTGCTCGCCTCTGCGGCCGGGACGCTTCTCCGACGGCAGCTTCGGTCTCTACTACGCCGGCGACCGGACGGAGGTCGCGATCGCCGAGACCGTCCACCACCATGTGCGGTTCATGCAGGCAACGGTGGAGCCGCCGGGCTGGACGTCGCAGTTCCGGGAACTCATCGGCTCGGTGGACGCCGACCTGGACGACGTCGCCGGCCGGGCCGACCTGCTCGACCCCACCGACTACGGCCCGTCCCAGGCGTTCGGCGCCGCGCGCCGGGCTGTCGGGTCGAACGGGATCATCTGGCCGAGCGTGCGGTACCCGGGCGGCCACTGCATCGCATTGTTCTGGCCGGACGTCATGCCCATCCCGACGCAGGGCGCCCATTTCGCCTACCACTGGAACGGCAACGCGGTCGACTACGTCAAGAGGTTGGACAGCGGCGAGGTATGGCAGGTCAGCGGATAGGCCCCCCTGTGCCCCTCCTCAATGGACCGACTGGCTCCCCGTACCGCAGCATTTCTTGAACTTCATTTCCGACCCGCATGGGCAAGGATCGTTGCGCCCCGTCTTCACGGACCGGACCGGCTGCCCGGCCTTGCGCCCGCCGGCTTCCCGGTCCCGCCAGTAGACCCATGTCCCGATCAGCAAGGTCGGCAGGTTCTCGATGATCTCGGCGCGGGCGTCGTCGTCCGGGGCCTCCCCCCCGTGCTCGTCCGCGATCAGGGCAGAGATCAGCATCGCGATGCCGCCGGCATGCGGGTCGCGCAGCATCGGCGACCATGCCTGTTGCTCAAGGTCGAGGCCCAGCAGGAAACCCTCCGCCCAATGCCGGCCCTTCTCCTGGACCGGCACTTCGTAGAGGTAGGGTTCGTGCACAACGCCGGCGCCCAGCCTTGCCGCGATGCTGTTCCAGTGCCGCATGAGCAGGCCGGTGACATGCTGGACCTGCTCCATGCTGTCATAGACGGGCCCTTCCTTCCCGCCCCAGATGACGGGCATGTAGCGTGACGGCGGCACCACCACGGGACCCGCGACCAGGGCAGAGAAGAAGCCGTCCAAGTGCTCCATGCTCAGCGTCGCTTCCGGTGCCTGCGCGGAATCCAGGAAGCCGGCCAGCCAATCGAGCTCCGCCTCGCTGAGCCGGACGCCCGCCGCCGGATCGGTATCCGGCACCTCCCCTTCCCGTCCTGCCGGCCCTGGGTCCTCGACCAGCCATTCCAGGCCCGACATCGGGTCCGTGATCGGCACAACATGGTCGCGCACGAGATAACCGTCGTCGCCGGGATTGGCTGCGATGGCAACCACCGCCTCGCGGAACTCATTCTGGTCCGCCTTCCCGGTATAGGGCAGCCGACCATCCGTCCATGCTCTCTCGACGCGCTCGGCGAACTCCACCAGCCCCAGGTAGAGGACCGCGTCCTGCCACCCTTCCCAGGCAGCATCGCCGTCCTTCGCCAGGCGCTCCCGGTCAAACCGGTCGAGCAGGTCCACAAGCAGGGCCCTCTCGATACGCCCGTCATGCACCAGGCGCGAAAGTAACTGCAATGTGGACCAGCGGACCTCGCCCGACGCGGCGGCGTCGGAAGCCAACGCGAACAGTGCGTCCGCGTCGCCGTCCCACAGCCCGAGGATCACGCCGGTGACGAACTCGACGCATCCCTCACCCAGCAGGCGGTCCAGCTCATCCTGGGGCCGCCGCAGAAGCCGCAGGAACGGCCCGCAGGCCTGTGCCTCGCCGGCGGCGGCCAGCACCTGGAGGCCGACATGGAGGAGCATCTGCTGCCTAGGCAGGAGGTAGACGCCGGCGGTTGCCTTTTCGATTACCCTGACGACGACCGGTGCAACTCCGGCCGCGTTGGAAACGGCGGCTTTCATCAATCCGGCCAGCTCTGCCTTCGATGGGGGCGTGTCACCGGCCAGCCCGTCGATGATCTCGTCAAGCAGCATGCCGTTTCCTCAATCGCGTTGGTTCGTCAGAGTGGCTGGGCGCTCTTGCAGCTATCGCCAAGGCCCTTTGTTCCAGGGATGGAAAGGAGGATCTCCAGTACGCAAGGTATCACTTGGACTTGTCTTGGCAAAGTGGAGAGCAATTTGCTTTCCGCTAGGTGGCAGCCGCGAACGGGATCGGGATTTTGTTGGGCAGTGCCCCCGTTGCTCAACGCGACCGGAGAAGGGTCACATGTGTAAGTTCCGCATGGAAATCAATCGTTTATACCAAGCATGGTAGTTACTTGACTCACTACCACAGCACTAGGGATGGCAATGAAGCGCGCGTGCGCGCTATTCATTACCATCCCTGTGTTTGACACCAGCTATTTTCATGCTGAGCCGATTTAGCGGCTAGCCTCTACATTCATTACCATCGCTCTGCAACGGTATCTATCTATACCATAGCTCTGCAAACTAGGTTGAAGGATTTGTCGAACAGCGTCGATAATGAGCATTTCTGTCTGAGGCTGCTAGAGGCCTTCGGGTTACCTGCGGCACACACAAAGATCATCACATTCAGCCGGATTAGGACACTGGTAGTGGAGCGTTTCGATCGGCGGTGGGCAAAGGATGGCCGCCTGATCAGCCGCCGCAGGAGGATTGCTGCCAAGCACTTTCCATCCCGCCGGTACTCAAGTATCAAAGCGAGGGCGGTCCCGGGATCGTCGAGATCACGCGGCTTTTGCAGGCCAGCTACGAACCCCTGCGGGACCAGTTCACCTTCTTCAAGGCCAATGTGCTGCTCTGTTTGATTGGGGCGACCGACGGCCACGCGAAGAACTTCAGCATCGCCCTGACGCCGGGCGGCCGGTTCACGATGACGCCGCTCTACGATGCTCTGACAGTTCAGCCCAGCCTCGACGCCGGGCAGATTCAATCCAAGCAGATGACGTTGGTCATGCGTGTCGGCAAGAACCGTCACTACCGGGTCGGGGAAGTCACCTGGCGCCATTTCCTCGAAACGGGTTTAGCCGCCGGCCTTTCCCGCCCGCAGATGGAGACAGTGTTCCAAGAGGTGGCAAATGCTGGTGAAACTGCATTTTATGAGGCATGGCCCGAATGCCTCAGAATTTCCCGGATACCCTTGCCGCTTCAGTGGAGAAAAGATTTGATCAGCGCCTCGTCCGGATGGAGCTTCCCAGGCCGGGCCCGATAGGTAGTTAATGGTATCCGCGTCCCTTATCCCCGGGCGCGGTAATGGGCCAGCAGGTGGGGGCACAGGGTTTCCAGCGTCTCCTCCAGGCCGGGCGGGTGGTTCTGGTACCGGAAACGGTCGGTCAGGCCTTTGGTCCGGGCATTGCCGAAGACCACCTCCATCTCCTCTTGCAAGGCCGGTTCCGCCGCCCACAGGCTGCCAAGCAGCTCATCATATGAGCGGCGGAACTGGAAATATTCTTCTGTGATCGGCCAGCCGAGGGCAGCCATGATAGCCAGAATGGCTGGGTCGCGGGCCACCAGATCCTCGTAATGTATGACGGCGTCGAAGCGGTCCTGCTCCAGGAACAGTGCTTCCAGGACCTGGAATTTCTCATGCATCAGGCCGCTATAATGACGGTAGGGTTTGGTGCGCAGGCTGGCATAATTGTCCCGCGGGTCGCGCAGCAGCAGCACAGTGCGGTCAGGGCGGAACCGCTCCACATGAACCGCCAGGGGATAGGCCGTGGTGATGACGGCCTTGACCACGAAATCCAGCGTCGTCGTCACGCGCGGGGCCACGTAATTGTTGGGGATGTCGATCAGCGCCACGCAGCCCGGCCGCTGCGCCAGCACCTGGGTGAAGGCGGTGGCGCCGCTGGACTGCATGCCATGGACCAGCAATCTCATGCCGGCTCTCCGGGGCCGGTCAGCCAGTCCCTGTTGATCTCGGCGGTGATGAAGACATAGCGGCGGGTATGCGGCGTGGGCCAGCGCATCCCGACCCCGTGCAGGGCATGGATATTCTGCGGGAACAGCACCAGCTGATTGGCGCGGTAGGGGATACGCACCACTTCCTCCACCGCTGTTTCCGGCAACTGCTGGACGAAGGGCGAGGGGGGAACTACCCCGTCCCGCCAGCGATAGAGGCACAGTTCCCCCCCCTGACTGTCATCCTCCGGCGCGCGCAGATAGAACAGGCCCGAGAACAGCCGGTTGGGCGTGTCCAGATGGGGGCCGCGCGCGCTGGACGGCCCCTCCCGCACGGGCGTGTTGATTTCCAGCCTTGCATCCTGGCGGATTTCCAGGCCCGTGGTGGCGGGGGGCTGTGTCAGATCGACCAGACTGGTCGGGTGGCCCGTCAGGCGACCGCCCAGGGCCGCCAGCATGGAAGGCTGCCAGTGGCCGTCGAACAGGGCCGCCACTTCCGCCAGGAAATCCGGGCCGCTGTGCCGGGCTGCGAACTGCTTCCAGCAGTCCGGCACGTCATCCATGATCTTCAGCATGCTGGCCGACAGCACATAGCGCCGGTTGCCGCGCCCCCGGTCATTGGACAGGCCGGGGGCGATGCGACCGGGGGCCGGAAAACCCGCCGCCAGTTCCGCATAAAGCCCCGCCTCCAGCACATCGGGAATGATGATATGGGGGAAGGGATCGGTCCGGATATCAGCATGCGTCACATGGGCGAGCAGGGAACGCATGCGGTCATTCCCCCTGGCCGGGACCGGCCTTGCCCACGGCCCATTCCCGCAGGGCCGTTTCCAGTTCCACAATGACATCGGACCAGTCGGCCCACCGTTTCTGCCGGAACAGGCGCATGCGCGGATACCAGGGGGTCGTGTCCCCTTCCTGCATCCAGCGCCAGCAGCCATCGTAACGCGACAGCAGCAGCACGGGAATGTCGAGCGCACCCGCCAGATGCGCCGTCGAGGTATCGACGCTGATCACCAGATCAAGGTGGCGGACCAGGGCGGCGGTATCGGCGAAGTCCGACAGGTCCGCCGTCCAGTCATGGATGGGAAAGGGCGGATCGGCCATCTGGGCCGCACCGACCCCTTTTTGCAGGCTGATGAAGCTGATGCCGGGAACGGTCCCCAGCGGGGCCAGTCTTTTCAGGGCGATGCTGCGCCGCCGGTCGATGGCGGCGGAAATGGGATCATGAGGACGCGGATCACCGGCCCAGACCAGCCCCACCTTCAGCCCTGGCAGCCCCGCGAGACGCCGCCCCCAGGCATCGCTGTCACCGGCATCGCAGGACAGATAGGGCGGGTCATACAGGATATTGTCGGGCCGCACGCCCAGCCGGTAGGGCAGCGACATCATGGAGATGCCGCAATCCCATTCGGCCGGATCATCCTGCAGGGTCAGCATCCGGATGCGCGGATCGCTCAGGCCGAACAGCCGGACCAGGGGTTGGTTGGTCAGCAGGCCCACCTGCGCGCCCCTGTCGGCCAGCAGGCGGACATAGCGGAAGAAATGCAGGCTGTCGCCCAGCCCCTGTTCGCTTTCCACCAGGATGCGGCGGCCCGCCGGATCATCACCGGTCCAAGGCGGCAGCTTGTCGATCTTCTGCCATTGCAGGACATAGTGGAAATGCTCATCGCGCTGTTCATAGACCGCCCAGCCCCGTTCCCAATTGCCGAACCGCAGCAGATCGCAGGCCAGCAGGAAGGCCGTGTTGACGGGTTGCCCCTCGCCCCGGCCCGCTTCCAGGGCCATGGTTCTTTCATAGAGCGGCAGGCTTTTGTCGAACCGGCCTTCAAAGGAATAGAGGGTCGCCAGATTGGCCAGGCCGGGCACCATGTCGGGTTCCAGGGCCAGCCCCTTCTCAAACGCCTCGATCGCTTCGGACAGGCGCCCCTGCGAGCGCAAGGCGGCGCCCAGGGTACACCAGGCCGAGCCCAGTTCCGGCGCCAGATCCGTGACGACCCGCCGGGCCAGCGCCTCGGCCTCCTCAACCTCGCCCACCGTTTCCAGGACCGACGCCAGATTGGTCATGGCGACAGGATCATTGGGGTAGAAGGCCAGGGATTGCCGCAGGTTGGCGATGCCGTTGGCATAGTCCCGCATATTCGCCTGAATCAGGCCCAGGGCGCCCAGAACCTGCGGGTAGGCGGCGTTGATATGGGCCGCCTCCATGACATAGGGATAGGCATCGGCATAGGCGAAGCGGGCCATCAGGCCCTGCGCTTCCCCCATCAGCAGATCCAGCAGCAGGCTGCCGACGGAATGGGCAGGCACCTGCGCGACCACGGTCCGCAGCAGCGCCGCCGCCCGGCCCTTGTCGCCGGTATCGATCAGGGCGCGGGCCAGTTCGGCCATGGCGTTGACATGGTGCGGCTGCCGTTCGATCAGCCGTTCCAGCACAGCGACCGCTTCAGCCGCCCGGTCGAGCCGGCGCAGGGCGATGCCGTAAAGAAACAGCCCCTCGTCATTGCACTGGCCTTCGGCATCCAGGGCCGCATATAGGGCGGCCACCCTGTGCTGGTCATCCTCACGGCAGGCCTGTTCGGCGGCCTGATGGCGGGCGGCGATATCCATGGGGGTCATTCAGGCTGTTCATGGGGCGCGCCGGGATGGCGCAGATGCAGGCGGGCGGCGTCACGACCGGTTTCCACGAAACCGAGGCGCCGGTAAAGGGCCAGGGCCCGGCCATTCAGCAGATCGACGGACAGGGCCAGTCCCTTGCCGGCGGCACCCGCCTGCCGGATGAGATCAGCCAGCAGGGCGCTGCCGCTGCCCCGACCGCAGGCCGACGGCAGGAAGGCGATATCGACGACCCGCCAGTCGGGACCGTCCATATCCAGATAAAGCCGGCCGACGGGATCGGTTCCGCGCAGCAGCAGCAGCCGGACCGCGTCCGGATAGCGGTGGCTCCAGTCCTGGCGCCGGGCGTCGAACTGCTGATCGCAGAACTGGCGGCACAGGGCCTCGTCCCAGCCGGTGGCCGCCAGTTCGGCGGCGCGGGTGGTGCGGTAGAGACGGCGCACAAAAGGCAGGTCGGCGTGCCGCTCGGGACGGACCCGCAGCCCAGGCAAATGAAGGGCAGGCCCCCGTGCGGAGGCCTGCCCTTCATTTTTTCCGTCCATTCCGGCGGCTGGTGGCATGCGTCAGTTCCGGGATGGCCACATACCATCGTAATTGATGCAATAACGCATGACCAGCAGCGGGGAGCGGTTTTCATGCGCCCCACCGCCGCCCGCTGCCGACAAGGCAGTCGGTGCCATCGCCGCCAGGGTCGGATTCAGCGTCGCATTGATATACATGCCCAGCGAGAAGAGACGTGTATTGCCGGCTACTTTATATTGTGGGTTGAGGGGCACGGCGGTGGAGCCGGGACCCGTCAGACGTGCTGTTGAACCTTGTGACACCATGCTGTGGTCGTGGGACGGAATCTGGGCGGTGGTCAGGGTCACCGCGGCCTGACCCAGGGTTGTGGCCATGTTATAGGGGCCGCCGGCGGCGGTCGCAGCGCTTGAATAGCCCATGACGGCCCGTCCGTTCAGGTTGGGAACGGCGAAGGTGGTCTTGCCGTCACCACCATAGGCGGTACTGAGGAGGGCATACAGCACCTGATATTGCTGGATGCTATGCAGCGACCCATCGCACAGCAGCCAGCCGTTCGGCGTGAATGTATAGGGGAAGGCCCGGATTTCACCAATGAACGCGTCAGCCATTTATGCCTCCCTTTGCTCAAGCCGCGACCGGATAGGTGCCGTTCAGCGCGATGATGTAGCGTAGTACCATGGATGGCATCATGTTCAGATGCGCCTGTCCGCCGCCGGTCGGCTGGATGACCCCTGCCGCCATGGTCACCGTGACATTTGTGGCGTTGGCGGGGGTATAGAGATTGAAGCTGTCGCTGGGGTCGGCCAGCACATTGCCGATGGGGGTCGAACTGGTGGCGGGATTCGTCGTCGCCATTTCCGGATGGGTGTGCAGCGGCATCTGCGCCTCGGTCAGGGTGACGGTGGTGACCCCGCCGGGCTGGCCCAACGTATAGGTGGAAATGCCGGCCCCGCCGCTGCTGCCATAGCCGATGGGCAGACGGCCCCGCAGGTCCGGTATCCCGAAGGTCGTCACGCCATCCCCGCCATAGCGGGTGCCCAGCAGCGCGTACAGGGCTTGATAGTCATTGATCTTCAGGAGGGTCCCGTCGCAATCATGCCAACCCACCGGGGCATAGAAGCCGGCGAACAGCCGGATTTCGCCAATATAATAATCGCTCATGACATGTCTCCCTTGCCAGACGGTCAGTTGCGGGCCGGATACAGCCCACTGGTGGCAATACAGTAGCTAAGGGCAAGGAAAGGTTGCCGGTTCTCATGCGCGCCGCTGCCGCCAGCATTGCCGACGATCGCCGTGTTCAGCGTCGTCAGGGGCGCCGTGGCGGGGCCGTACAGGGCCGGCGGTGCCGGCTGCGGTGCCGGCACCTGCGTCGTAATGGATGAGCCCGCGAAATAGCCGTTTGTCGGGTTCGACGCCGTATTCGCCGTGCCTGCCTGCTGATTGGCGGCGGCGACCATATGGGTATGGGCCGGTATCTGAGCGACCGTCAGGGTTACCGTTTCGGCCCCCGCCGTGTTGCCGACAGAGTTCGGCATGCCCAGGGCGGCACCATACATGCCGGCTATGGCCCGACCATTGAGGTTTGGCAGATTGAAATTGGTCTTGCCATCGCCCCCGAACTGAATCCCGATGAGGGAATAGAGGGCGGCATTCTGCTGGATCGCCAGCGACTGGCCGTTGCAGGGGGCCCATCCCTGGGGGATCGTCTGGAACGGGAAGAGACGGATTTCACCGATAAAGAAGTCGGACACGGTTGCCCCCCTATTAGGCATAGCCTGAAAACCAACCTTGAAACGAACACATCAGTTCCATCCAAGGAAGATACATAGCATAAAGTCATATATCTACCCTTGGATGCAAGCGACATGCACATTTAAAGTTGTTTTTTTGGCTTCGAATAATAGAATATGTTTCTTGATTTGGGCGCCTGAGCGGTCGCCCTTCTGACGCCGGTCATCAGTGATTAAACATTGACCGGGCCCATTCCTGACCTGTTGCCTCCATGATGTTCACGACATCGGATACGAAAGCAAAGCCGTCCGCCTGGTGCCTCAGGTAATATCTCCTGCAACGGTCGAACACAGGCTGTTCCGACTTCTGCGTCGGAGCAGCCCCTCATGGTGATAGTCGCTGATTGATTGACAAAGTATCATGCAGTTCACAGCCTCCGGTCATTTATGATATGCTTATTCAGCTAACTTGGTTGTTAACACATTGACATCGTGGCGAGTTCTTGTTTGCAGCTCAGATTGGGCCTGCGCCGGACGCGATATCTGGTTCATTGGGGGGGTAAATGTCCAAGATCGGTTCCACCATCGCGCCGCGTGGCAAGCGTTCCCGTCGTGGATTGCAGGCTTTGGCGCTGGAACCACGAATGATGTTCGATGCCGCCATGGTGGCCACAGCGACATCGGTGGGGCAAGATACGGTTACCCAGTCTCCGACATTGGCAGAGCATGCAGACCCCGTTGCGGATCTTCTATCCAGCCTGTCCAATGATCCCGTGCCATTGGCAACGGAGAGCCCGCGCAAGGAAGTGGCGTTCATCGACACGTCCGTGGCGGGTTACGAGACGCTGGTCGACGGGGTGAAGCCGGGGGTGGAGGTGGTGCTGCTGGACGGCAGCCGCGATGGTCTCGCCCAGATGTCGGCCTGGGCGGCGGGGAAGTCAGGGTATGACGCCATTCATGTGCTGAGCCACGGTGCTGAAGGCAAAATCCAGCTTGGCTCTGTGTTGATCGATACCGCCTTCGCGAACCAGCGGGCGGCGGATCTGCAGGTGATCGGCGGGGCTTTGGCGGCTGAAGGCGATCTGATGCTTTACGGCTGCGAGGTTGCGGGTGAGAACGGGCAGGAGTTCATCGCCCAGATCGCCGAGTTGACAGGCGCGGATGTCGCCGCGTCCGACGACAAGACCGGAAACACGAGCAAGGGCGCCGATTGGGACCTTGAGGAGACGGTCGGGGCCGTCGCTTCCGCTCCCCTGGTGATCTCGCAGTATGCCGACACTCTGTCTTCAGTTGTCGGCATGACGGTGAAAATCGTCGAAGAAGAAACAACTACTACGACCATCAGTAATACCGTCGAAGAAGACAGCAATGGTGGATCAAATGTTGACATCATTCAAGTCAGCGGAGATCAGTTCCGTATCGTATTCCAGGAAACCGGCGCAAGTTCTTCTCAGGAAACGATAACGATCGAGTTCAAAAGTGGAGCGGTTTCAATTTCGAGCATCGCTCTAGACAGCGCCAACTCGACAAAATATACTGATGGCGGCTCAGGTGCAAAGAATCTTGCATCTACGTTGACCTTTAATAGTTCCACTAACATACTCACGTTTACTCGCGAGGCATTTGAGGGCTTTTTCGGGATTGAAGGCGAGACCGCATACACGATGACGATCGTGCCGGTCGCCACTACACCCGCCATCACCAGCGCCACTTACGACGCCTCCACCAACATGCTGACCGTCACCGGTACGAATCTGACCAATGGCGATGCCATTGATGAGACCAAGCTGACCCTGACCGGCCAGGGGGGCAGCACCTATACGCTGACGGAAACCGGCGCCATCACCGCCAGCAGCAGCACCAGTTTCAGCATCACCCTGAACGCCACGGACCAGCTTCATGTCGAAGGGTTGCTGAACAAGAATGGCACCTCGTCGGCGGGGTCCACCACCTACAACCTCGCTGCCGCGGCGGACTGGCACGGCACCGGTAATGCCGACCTGACCGGCAACGCGGTGACGGTGAGCAATGTTCAGACGCCGACCATCACGTCATCAACTTATGATGCGTCGACGGGCGTCCTGACCGTGACCGGTACCAATCTGGTGCGTCAATCGGGTACCACCAATGACATTGACCTCACCAAGCTGACAATTACCGGTCAGGGCAGTGGAACCCAGGCGCTGACCGGCGCGGTCGAAATTGTTGATGCAACGAGCTTTACCGTAACCCTGTCCGGCGGCACCAAGACCGCCGTTGATGCTCTGTTGAACGCCAATGGCACCTCTTCCGTTGGCGGCACCACCTACAATATCGCCGCTGCCGACGATTGGAACGGGCCGATCACGGGTGGCAGCATCGCGGATACCACTGGGAACGCTATAACGGTAAGTGGCGTAGGTCCCACCGTTTCCTCGGTCACCTCGTCCACCAATAATGGCAGCTACAAGGCTGGCGGTGTCATTTCAATCCAGGTGAATTTCTCCGAGACTGTGAATGTTACGGGGACGCCGCAGCTGACCCTGGAAACGGGAACCACGGATCGGGTGTTGGATTATGCCAGCGGGACAGGCACCAGCACCTTGACCTTCACCTATACCGTCCAGGCAGGGGATACTTCTTCTGATCTCGATTATATCTCCACCTCCGCCTTGGCCTTAAATGGCGGCACCATCAAGAATGGCGGGGGTACAGACGCCACCCTGACGCTGGCCACCCCCGGTGCTGCCAATTCGCTGGGCGCGAATAAAGCGATCATCATCGACACCACCGCCCCCAGCGCGCCGTCGACGCCGAACATGGTTGCCGGCACTGACAGCGGTGCCTCCAACAGCGATGACATCACCAACGACACCACACCAAACCTCAGCGGCACGGCGGAAGGCAGCGCCACAATCACACTCTATGATACCGATGGCACGACGGTGGTGGGCACGGGCACCGCACAAGCCGGGGGTAACTGGCTGATCACCACATCCACCTTGTCGGAGGGTACCCATACCATCACCGCCAAGGCGACCGATGCGGCGGGCAATGTTTCCGTGGCGTCCTCCGGCCTGACAATCACCATCGACACGACCGCCCCGGCGCTGACAATCCCCAACGGTACAGCCTTCGCCTATACGGAAAACGGCACCGCTGCCGCTATCGCCGGCTCGGCCACGTTGACCGAGATTGGATCGCCCGGTAGCGCCTCGCTGGCCGTACAAATAACGGCGAATAATGAGGCGGCGGACCGCCTGTCGCTGCCAACCGGCACCAGCAGCGGCATCAATGTCAACGGCACCGACCTGCGCTCCGGCACCACCAATATCGGTACGGTAACGGCCAGCAATGTCACAAACGGGACAAGCTGGACCATTAATTTCCTGAGCACGGCGACGGCCCAGAACATTCAGGACACCATTGCCGCTATTCAGTATGACAACACATCCGACAATCCGGGGACGTCGAACCGCACGGTCAGCTTTACCCTGACCGATGGGGCAGGCAACGCCGCCACCGCCGCCACCCGGACGGTTGCGGTCACCGCCGTCAATGACGCGCCGACCGCCATATCCCCCAGCACGGGGACCGTCAGCACCTTCGACAGCGCCAACGCGACCGCAGCAACCTTGGGCGCGACGGATGCCGATCATACAGCCTGGACCTTCACCATCCAGTCTATATCACACACCACGCTGGGTACAGGCTTGGCGAACGACGGTTCGATTTTCAACCTCGCCAGTGCGGGCGCGGTGGCCAGCAACGCCCTGCGTGCCACGACGCCGTCCGGCCTAACTGCCGGCACCTACACCGTGACCGTCCGCGCCGATGATGGGGCCGGCGGCACATTCGACCAGGCGGTCACCGTCACCGTGTCAGACACATTGGTCGTCACGGTGGCGGCCATTGACAGCAATGCGCCCACAGGCAACTACTCCTCCGATTTAGCCGATGGCGGCGGCCTCGACCTGCGCGAGGCGCTGGCGTTGGCGGCGTCTGGCGGCAAGACCATCGGCTTCGCCAGTGGGCTGAATGGGGCAACGATCACTCTTGGCGGCACCTACAACGTTGCTGCGAACACCACCTTTGACGCCGATACGGTCGGCACGCTGACCATCGCCGCCAGCAGCCTGAATCTCGCCGGCGCGTTGACCGTGACCAACGCCTCCGGCGATACGCTGACCATCAGTTCCAATCTGACCGGCTCGGACCCCTCTGAACTGGTCAAGACGGGTGCCGGCACGCTGGTGCTTGGTGGCACCAACAATGGCGGCAGTGGGCTGAACAAGATCACGGCTAGTGCCGGTACGCTGCGGATCAGCGGCGATGCCAACCTGGGCACCGGTGTCGTCAAATTGCAGGACGGCGTCACCTTCGACACTGGCACCAGCATATTGAGCACCGACAACACTTTTAACAGTACAAATTCAGATGCAAATGCCCAAGGGGGCGGTGCCATCTTTACACAGACCGGCAGCGGGCATCTGACCATTACCGGCGCGCTTGAAGGCGACAGGCTATTCACCAAGTCCGGCGATGGCAAGATGACCTTGTCCGGCGACTACGAGTCTTTTATTGGCAACGTCCTGATCACTAACGGCACATTGTACACCACAACCGCCCTCGACAGGCTGGGCGACGGCACGGTGACGCTGAGCGGCGGCACGCTCGACATCAGCAGTGCCAGCACCTTTACAAACAACATCACCTTCACCGGCGACGCCACCATCAGCAATGGCAGCGCGCTGACCCTGTCCGGGTCCCTTTCGGGCACTGGCAAGTTCACAAAGTCGGGCGATGGTGATCTGACATTGTCGGGCACCAACACCCATACCGGCAATATCGACATCACTGCTGGCAAACTGATTGCCTCCGGCGGCTCGGCCATCGGCAACAGTTCCGCTGTGACGCTGAGTGGATCGGGCGCACTTCAGATCAGCGCCAGCGAGACAATCGGCGCCCTGACCGGCAACAGTTCGGCCGGAACCGACGTGACCATCGATAATGGTATGACCCTGACCGCCGCCTACAGCAGCGATGCGACCATGGCGGGCGTTATTGGTGGGGCGGGTGCCTTCACCAAGACCGGTGCTGGCAACCTGACCCTTTCGGGTGCCAACACCTATACCGGTGCCACCACGATCAGCGCTGGGACGGTGACCCTCAACGTCGGCACACTGGCCGACGCGAGCAATGTGACCGTGGCCAGTGGGGCCACCCTGGCCCTGTCCACCGCTGACACGTTGGGGTCCATCGCGGGGGCGGGTACGATCTCCCTTGGCGCCGCCCTGACAGCGGGGGGAAGCGGCAGCAGCACGGAATTCTCCGGCGTCTTCACCGGCAGCGGTGCCTTCACCAAGACCGGTACGGGTACGCTGTCCCTGTCCGGTAACAGCAACAGCTACAGCGGGGCGATCACCGTCAGTGCGGGCACATTGCTGGTGACCCACAACAATGCGCTGGGCGGCACGGGCGGCAACACAACCGTCAGTACCGGTGCCACCCTCTCCATCGGTGAAGGGCTGACCATTGCGGAAACACTCTCCCTTGCCGGGTCAGGTGCGGGCAGTGCCGGCGCTCTTCGGGGATATGCCAATACGGGTGCGGCCAGCGCCAGCAGCACGGTCACAGGCGCTATTTCCCTGATCAATCCGAATGTAACCATCGCTGTTGATACAAACCGGACTCTTACCCTTTCCGGTATTATCAGCGGTAGCGGCGGCTTGATTAAATCGGGTGCCGGCACGCTGATCCTGTCGGCGGACAATACCTATACCGGTGTTAACAGTGTGTCGGCGGGTACGCTTTTGATCGACGGGCAGGTCGACAACAATGTGACGGTTGCCTCTGGCGCCACATTGGGCGGCAAGGGTACGGTCTGGAATGGCAATGTCACTGTTGATGCTGGGGGAACCCTGGCCCCCGGCTCCGTCAGCACCGACAATGACGGGATCGGTTCCTTCACACTGAATAACGGAAACCTGACTCTGAATGGCACGGCTGCCTTTCAGCTTAAGGACAAGAGCACGGCAGGGACTGATTTCGATCAAATTGATGTCTCAGGAACTGTCACCATCGGTTCCAGCGCTGCCCTTACGGTAACGGCGTTGAACAGCTATTCGCTCGGCACGAACACCATCACGCTCATCAAGAACGATGGGTCGGATGCGGTTAGCAGCAGCAGTAGCAGCGTGCAGACCGATAAGACCGTCAGCGGTACCTATCTGCTGAACTTGGCTGGTGATAGCGGCAATGACATTACGGTCCTGGGCAACCGGCCGCCTGACATGGACCTGAATGGATCGGATACGGGTACGAGTAATACGGTCAGCCTGACGAACGCAGCTAACGGGCTGGCGACATCGGGGGCCACTGTTGATGATCCCGACGATACCTGGGATGGCGGCAGCCTGACGGTGCGCCGTGTGACAGGAACCGGTACGGCGGATGGCAACGCCAATGACGTGTTCAGCCTGCTGACAGGCTCAGGGTTGAGTTTCACGGGCAGCATCACCAAGGGCAGCAACAGCAATGGTACGGTTTCGGATGGAGCGACACAGTTCGCCACCTGGACCTACACGAGTGCCACCGGCTCGCTCAGCTTCACGTTCGATGCAGATGGAACCGATACCCGGGTGCAGACGCTTGTCCGCTCCATCGGGTACAGCAATGATAAGCCTTATGGTGATACGATTATCCGCTTGACGGTCACGGATGGTGGCGGTAGCGCCACGTCGCGCGATGTGACGGTGACAAGCAGCACCATCTATGTGGACAGCACCAGCGACGATGCAGATGGGGATGCTGCTGACGGCTTCTCGCTGCGCGAGGCGTTAGCACGGGGTGTGACGCAGACGGGGGCGGACACCATCAAGGTGGTGCTGTCGGATAATGCCAGTATCACGCTTGGCAGTGGGGTGACGGCAGGGGCGAGCGATACGCTTGACCTGGACAGCGCCAATGAGCTGACCATCACCGGCAGCACCGTGACATTGGCCGGGGCGCTGACCGTCAGCAATGGCAGCAGCGATACCGCCACGATCAGCAGCGCGATCGCCGGTTCGGGCACCTTCACCAAGACGGGGGCGGGCACGCTGACCCTGTCGAGCACCAACAGCTCCTTGACCGGTGCCGTCAGTGTGACGGGTGGTACCTTGGCGGTTGGGGCCAGTGCCATCTCCAACAGCGCTGACCTGACGTTGGATGGTGGCACGCTGGCCAGCACGACTGACGTCAGTTACAGCAAGGCCATTGCCCTGGGCAGTAATGGCGGTACGCTAAACCTCTCCAGCGGCAGCATGACCCTGTCGGGTGTAGTCTCCGGCACGGGCAAGCTGACTATCACCAGCACGAATGCCGGTAATGCGGCGACCGTGTCGGGCAGCAATACCCATAGCGGTGGCACCACGCTAGATAGCGGCATCCTGCAGTTCAACAACAACAGCGCCGCCGGTACCGGCACATTAACCATTAATGGCGGCAAGGTGCGGTCCAACGCGGCCGTGACGATCAGCAATGCCGTGGTGCTTGGCGGCACCCTGACCATGTCGGGGTCAAACGCTATGACCTTCTCTGGCGCGGTCGATCTGGGGGGTGCGGATCGCACGATCAACAACTCGATCACGTCGAACCTGACCCTGTCCGGGACGATCAGCAACGGCAGCCTGACCGTTGCCAACCAGGGCACGGGCGCTCTGATTCTGTCCGGCACCAACAGCTACACCACGACCAGTGTGACGGCGGGTACGTTGTCGATAACGGGTGACAGCAATCTGGGCTCCGGTGCGGTGACCCTGAATGGCAGCGCGGCGGTGCTGGCCGTGACGGGCAGTGCGGTGACGATCGACAATGCCATCGCCATCGGCAGCAGCGGCGGTGCGGTCAGCAACGCGAATGCCGTTACCCTGTCCGGTGTCCTGTCAGGCACGGGTTCCCTGGCCAAGCAGGGGGCCGGGACGCTGACCCTGTCGGGCACCAACACCCATACGGGGGCGGTGACGGTCAGCGCGGGAACGCTGGCCCTATCGGGCGGCAGTTCCATTGGCGATAATAGTGCGGTGACCGTGGATAGCGGTGCCACTCTCAGCCTGACGGGCGGTGGGGAGAGCATTGGTTCGCTGGCCGGGGCGGGCGCGGTGTCGCTCAGCTACAACCTGACGGTGGGCAATGCCAGCAACACCACCTTCTCCGGCATTATCTCCTCCACCAACACCAGCGGCATCACCAAGGTCGGCACCGGGACGCTGACCCTGACCGGGGCCAATACCTATACCGGTGCCACCAATGTGTCGGCCGGCGGCCTGACGCTGAACGCGAGCGGCGGCACCCTATCGGACAGTACCGCGGTGACGGTGGCGTCGGGTGCGACCCTGACGGTTTCAAGCAACGACACAGTCGGGTCGCTGTCGGGGGCCGGTACGGTGGCCCTGGGCTCGTCCTTGCTGACCTTTGGCGGTAACAATACCAGCACCAGCTTCGACGGGACGATCACCGGCAGCAATGGCGGTTCCATCAAGAAGCAGGGCACGGGCACCTTTAGCCTGTCCGGCACCAACAGCTTTGTCGGTGGCACCGACCTGGCGGCGGGGACGATTGTCGCCAGCGCCGTCGGCGCATTGGGGACGGGTGGTGTGTCGTTTGCGGCGGGCACGACGCTGGACCTGGCGGCAACGGGTACCTTCACCAACTATATCGACCTTGCGGCGGCGGGCACCATCAATGTCGGCACAGGGATCGCCGCCACGCTCAGCAATTCGATTGAGGGGGCCGGTTCCCTGACCAAGACCGGGGCAGGCACGCTGATCCTGACGGGGACCAGCACCTATACGGGCCTCACCTCTGTCAATGCCGGTACGTTGCTGATCGACGGGCAGATCGAGGAGGATGTGACGGTTGCCTCCGGTGCGACACTGGGCGGCAAGGGCACCATCTGGGTCGGCGATGTCACGGTGGACAAGGGCGGCACACTGGCCCCCGGCTCCACCAGCACCGACAATGACGGCATTGGCACCTTCACTCTGAACAACGGCAACCTCACCCTGAACGGCACCGCAGCCTTCCAGCTCAAGGGCAAGGACAAGGCCGGTACCGATTTCGACCAGATAGACGTTGCCGGCAGCGTAACGGTCGGCGCTGACGCAGCGATCACCGTGACCGCGTTGAACAGCTATTCGCTGGGCAACAACACCATCACCCTGATCAACAACGACAGCAACGACACCGTCACCAACAGCAGTACCACCCTGGTGACGAACGCGACAGTCAGCGGCAACTATCTGCTGAACATGGCTGGTGATAGCGGCAATGACATTACGGTTCTGGGCAACCGGCCGCCTGACATGGACCTGAACGGGTCTGATACGGGTACGGGTAATACGGTCAGCCTGACAAACGCAGCTAACGGGCTGACAACATCGGGGGCCACTGTTAATGATCCCGAGGATACTTGGGATGGTGGCAGCCTGACGGTGCGCCGTGTGACCGGAACCGGTACGGCTGATGGCAACGCCAATGATGTATTCAGCCTGCTGACGGGCTCCGGACTGAGTTTCACGGGCAGCATTACCAAGGGCAGCAACAGCAATGGTACGGTGTCGGATGGAGCGACACAGTTTGCCACCTGGACCTATACGAGTGCCACCGGCTCGCTCAGCTTCACGTTCGATGCAGATGGAACCGATGCCCGGGTGCAGACGCTTGTCCGCTCCATCGGGTACAGCAACGACAAGCCTTATGGTGATACGACTATCCGCTTGACGGTCACGGATGGTGGCGGTGGCGCTACGTCGCGCGATGTGACGGTGACCAGCAACACCATCTATGTGGACAGTACCAGCGACGATGCGGATGGGGATGCCTTTGACGGCTTCTCGCTGCGCGAGGCGTTGGCACGCGGTGTGGTGCAGACGGGGGCAGACACCATCAAGGTGGTGCTGGGCGACAAGTCGACCATCACGCTGGGCAGTGGGGTGACGGCGGGGGCGAGCGATACGCTTGACCTGGACAGCGCCAATGAGCTGACCATCACCGGCAGCACGCTGACTATCGGGACCGGAAATTCCCTGACCATCACCAATGGCAGCAGCGATATCGCCACGATCAGCAGCGTGATCGCCGGGGCCGGCGATCTGACCAAGACCGGGGCTGGTACATTGGTCTTGTCGGGGACACAGACGGGTACCGGCACGATGACGGTGCAAGGCGGGACCGTCTCGGTCGCGACCGATGCCAATCTGCTGGGGGGTAGCATCACCCTGAATAGCGGTGCGCTGTCGGTCACCACCAACACGACTATCGATAATGCGCTGAGCATTGGCAGCAACGGCGGAACATTGGGGAATAACGGAAACAGCTACACGCTGTCCGGACAGATCACGTCGGCGGCTGGAACGACCTTAACCATCGCCAATACCGCTGACGCCAATACGGTCGCGTTCACTAACAGTAGCAATTCCTCGACTTTTGCGGGCAATATCCTCGTCAGCAAGGGTACCTTGCAGATCGGCAGCAACGCCATTGCGGCGGGGCAGGCCAATACCGGCTCGATTACCTTGGCCAGCGGCAGCACCCTGCAACTCCCCACCCTGGGAACAGCGGGTACCATCACTCTGGGCAACAGCGTGGTTCTCAACGGCAATGCCAGCATTGCCACAAACAATAATCAGCTGACCCTGTCGGGGGCCATCACAGGCAACGGTGGCTTGACCAAGACGGGCAGTGGCACTCTGGTCCTGAGTGCTGGCAGCGGCAGCAACACCTATAGTGGCGGGACTACCGTTTCTGACGGCAAGCTCAGCATCTCCAATGCCTCCCATCTGGGCTCCGGCACCCTGACCTTGAATGGCGGAACGCTGCGGATGACAGCGGGCATGACGGGTACCAATGCCATTGTCCTGGCCAGCAACAGCACGATCGAGGTGGGGACTTCCACCTACACCACCTGGAGCGGCGTGATCAGCGGTAGCGGATCACTGGTGAAAACCGGTGCCGGCAGCCTCAGCTTCAATGCCGCCAATACCTACACGGGCAACACCACGATCAGCGAAGGTGCCATCGTCATCAACAGCGCCACCGCTACACTGGGTGGCCCAGATTCCGGGAATGGGAATGCCTATGGCACGCTGACCATCAATGATGGCGCGCATCTGGATTTTAACTACGCTGTCACGATCGCCAACAATCTCGTCATGGGTGGTGTTGGGGTAGGCTATGGCGCCATCCAGGCTGGATTTGCGTCAGGTCCGATCACCTTCAGCGGTGCGGTGACCCTGACCAGCAACACTCTGGTGGATCCGGGCAATAATACCCTTGAATTCTCAGGTGGCATCAGCGCAGGCGGTAACAGCTATGCGCTGACCAATGCGTGGAACGGGACAATCAAGCTGTCCGGGACTGCCAGCAACTGGACAGGTGGCCTGACGACTGCCGCTAACCATACCGGTATCTTCTCCATCAGCGATTCCAGCAATATCGGCAGTGGGCAGATCAGCCTGAATGGCGGCAGCCTGACCGTTACCGGCAGCAACGTTACGCTGAGCAACAATATCGCATTAGGTTCAGGCGGCGGCACGGTTGACAGTAACAACGCCCTAACGCTGTCCGGCGTGATCGCCGGCAGCGCAGCCTTGACCAAGACGGGTTCCGGTACGCTGACACTGTCTGGCACCAACACCTATTCTGATGCCACCAACGTCTCTGCCGGTACTTTGGTTGTGACAGGTTCTCTTGGTGGTACGTCCTCCCTGACGGTTGCAAGTGGGGCCACGCTTGGCGGTACGGGCAGCATTTTTGCTGCAAGTTCGACCAACAGCCTCACGGTCAACAGCGGTGGGACCATCGCGCCTGGTGCTGCCGGGACCAATGATAGTGTAGGCAAGTTGACCATCAACGGAAACCTGACCCTGAACGGTACGGCGGCGTTCCAGCTCAAGGGCAAGGACACGGCGGGGACTGATTTTGATCAAGTCGATGTTCTGGGGACGATCACCGTCGGGTCCAGCGCTGCCCTGAGCATCACCACGCTGAACAGCTACTCGCTGGGCAATAACACCATCACACTGATCAAGAATGATGGGTCGGATGCTGTTTCAAACAGCAGCACGACCTTGGTGACGAACGGGATCGTTGCCAATACATACCTTCTCAGTCTTGTCGGCGACAGCGGCAACGACATTACCGTTCTGGGCAACCGGCCGCCGGTGCTGACCAAGAACGGGGCAACGCTGGATGAGGGTGATGTGGTCACCCTGGGCAGCGCCACCCTGTCGGCCACTGATCCGGAGACGTCGACAGCGACACAGCTGGTCTACAAGGTGACGACGGCACCGTTAAATGGGACCTTGTTCAAGGACATGGATGGCGATGGTGTTGTGGATGACGGGGAGGCTTTGGCGCTCAACGCCACCTTCACGCAGCAGGACATCAACGATAACAAGATCAAGTTCCGGCATGACGGGTCGGAGACGACCGAGGACAGCATCACTTTCAGTGTCACCGATAAGGACAATGTCTCTCTGACGGGACAGACATTGGGCATGACCATCAACAGGGTAAATGATGCTCCCGTCCTGGGGAATTTCGGTAACAGCATCAAATACACGGAGAATGAGCCAGGCATCGCCATCAACGCTACGGCTACGGTCAGCGATGCAGAAATCGGTAATAGTGGCTACTTCAACAATGGCAGCCTGACCATTGTCAGACAGGGTGGCGCCAACTTTGATGATGTTTTCGGTGTCAGCGGGACAGTCAGCGCACTGACGACCGGTGGCAACATTGTCGTCAACGGCAATACCATTGGCACGGTCACCAAAAACAGCAATGGCGAACTGAGCCTGTCCTTTAGCGGCAACGGCGATGCCACAAAGGATCGTGTGCAGGAGTTGCTACGCTCCATCACTTATTCGAGCAAGTCCGACAACCCGTCTGTTACCGTCACGCTGGTGACCACCATCAATGACGGTAACAGCGGGAGCCAAGGGTCGGGCGGTGCCAAGACAGCTACCGGAACGACAACGGTAGCCATCACACCCATAAATGACGCCCCGACCTCCATGGCCCTTTCCAACACCCAAATCGGCCAGAAGGCCGCTATT
This sequence comes from alpha proteobacterium AAP38, assembly GCA_001296005.1. Taxonomy (GTDB): domain Bacteria; phylum Pseudomonadota; class Alphaproteobacteria; order Azospirillales; family Azospirillaceae; genus Niveispirillum. Next base: position 24,364 of record LJHR01000044.1, read on the forward strand.
GCCGGTGGTACGGTCGGAACCTTCACCCTTGAAGATCCTGACGGGAGTGGGATTGAGACCTACTCCATATCCAGTGGAAATGGCGCTGGTTTCTTTGCGATCAGCGGACGCACTCTTGTGACCCAAGGGAAGGTCCTGGCGGGCACCTATAATCTGGAGATCACCGCCAATGATGGTGGAAACCCGGCCAAGACACTGCCGGCAAGCTTCACAGTTACCGTCATCGATGATTTGGCCCCCACAGGCTACAAGGTCGTTCTTTCTGATGACTTGGTGAACGCCGCCGAGCGTGGCGCTCTCACGATTAATCTCTCGGACGCAGAGATCGGAACGACCTACAACTATACACTGACCAGCTCTGGTGGCGGGTCGGTGACCGGGACAGGATCCGTCACGTCACAGACGCAGAGCATCGGCGTCGGTGACATCAGCAGCCTCAAGGATGGCACCTTGTCTGTGTCGGTAACCCTGACCGACAAGGCCAGCAATGTGGGCACAGCCGCGGCGGCTACAAGTATCCTGGATGCTACAGCACCGGCTGGTACGATCAGCATCGCCGATAGCCTGCTGAATGCCACCGAGGCCAAGAGTGTTACGCTCTCCTCCACCGGTACCAAGGGGGGAGACACCTATAGCTACACCGTCACGTCTTCGGGTGGCGGGTCGGTCAGTGGCAGCGGTACCTGGGCAGCTGATGATGGCACCATCACCCTGGCCGATGTCTCATGGCTGGGGGATGGCACGCTCACGGTCAGCCTGGAACAGGCCGACAAGGCGGGCAACAAGAGCACGGGC
>LJHR01000045.1 GCA_001296005.1 alpha proteobacterium AAP38
GAACAGCATCTGCGCGTCCCAGTCATCGGCTGACAGCGGCCAGCCATGGTGGAAGACGATGGCCTGCGCGTCGCGCGGACCCCAGTCCTTGTAGAAAATCTCCGTACCGTCCTTGGTCTTGATTGTGCTCATGATGCGCGTTCCTTCTGCATGGCTGGCGGCTTCGGCCAACGCCTGGGGAAAGAGGAAAGGAGAAAGCAGGCCGGCGGCGTACAGCCCGATACCGCCTGCCAGGACGTCACGACGGGTGGCGCCCACGACGGCGCGGGTCACCATGCTTTTCATGATGCAGGCTCCGATTGTCCGATGGAGGCGGTGGTGCCACCGATGGCCGGTGCTATCCGACCTGAAAGCCAGCCCAGAATGGACTCTCGGTCACCACAGGCCAATTATTCGGGTATTTCAGGGCATTAACACCTTGGTATAGGTGCATTAACCATGATGTTGGGCGACAGTCACCACGACCCTGCGGAATAGTGACACCGTTCTTCAAAAGCCCCCTCGAATGAACCCGGACAAGCGGCTTTCCTTGACAAGTCCATACATTTCCATAATAATCGAATTATGGAATCGAAACACGCCACTGAAGCCTTCGCGGCCCTTGCCCAGGAAACCCGGCTCGCCATCTTCCGCCTGCTGGTACAGCGGGGACCGGACGGTTTGCATGCCAGCGAGATCGCCCTCCAGGTCGGCGTTCCCGCCTCCACCCTTTCCCATCACCTGAGTATCCTGGAGCGGGCGGGCCTGTTGCGGTCCTGGCGCGTGCAGCGACAGATTTTCTACGCCACCGATTATGAGGGGACGCGTAGGCTGGTCGCCTTCCTTATGGAGGATTGCTGCCAGGGCCGGCCTGAAATCTGCGGCGGCATCCAGGTGCCAGCCTGTACCAGCAATTGCCTGGATTGATCCATGACTGTCGCCTGAAGGAGGCAGAGATGATGCAGCAGGGAGACATCGCGTGACCGAGATAACCATATATCACAACCCGTCTTGCGGCACCTCGCGCAACACGTTGGCCATGATCCGCAACAGCGGCGTGGAACCGACGGTGATCGAATATCTGGTCACGCCACCGTCCCGCGACACCCTGGCCGGGCTGATCGCCCGCATGGGCGTGCCGGTGCGCGATGTGCTGCGCGAAAAGGGCACGCCTTATGCTGAACTGGGGCTGGATGATCCGACCCTGACGGATGATGCCCTGCTGGATGCCATGATGGCGCACCCGATCCTGATCAACCGGCCCATTGTGGTCACGCCGCTGGGTGTGCGCCTGTGCCGCCCGTCGGAACTGGTGCTGGACATCCTGCCCGACACGCAGAAGGCCGCCTTTGCCAAGGAGGATGGCGAGGCCGTCGTCGATGCCGCCGGCAACCGCGTGCGCTGATCCCCTCTTCCCGTGCCCCAAGGTCCGTCATCGTGAGCCAATCCGCCCCAGCCCGCCGCCTGTCCTTCCTGGACCGCTATCTGACCCTGTGGATTTTCGCCGCCATGGCGCTGGGTGTGGCACTGGGCAGTCTGTTCGAAGGGCTGCCCGCTGCACTCGACCGGATGTCGGTCGGGACCACCAATGTGCCCATAGCCATCGGCCTGATCCTCATGATGTATCCGCCGCTGGCCAAGGTGCGCTATGAGGATCTGCATCAGGTCTTTGCTGACAAGCGTATCCTGGCCCTGTCGCTGGTCCAGAACTGGATCATCGGGCCGGTGCTGATGTTCGCACTGGCGGTGCTTTTCCTGTCCGGCCAGCCGGATTACATGACGGGCCTGATCCTGATCGGACTGGCGCGCTGCATCGCCATGGTGCTGGTCTGGAACCAGCTGGCCTGCGGGTCGAACCAATATGTGGCCGGGCTGGTGGCCTTCAATTCCATTTTCCAGATCCTGTTCTTCAGTGTCTATGCCTGGTTCTTCTTAGGCTTCCTGCCGCCACTCTTGGGGCTGGAGGGCAGCGTCATCGACGTCTCCTTCTGGACCATCGCGGAGGCGGTGCTCATCTATCTGGGTATTCCGTTCCTAGCCGGCTTCCTGACCCGTAAGGTTCTGATCAAGGCTAAGGGGGAGAACTGGTACGAAAACCGGTTCGTGCCACGCATCTCCCCCATCACCCTGGCAGCCCTGCTGTTCACCATTGTCGCCATGTTCAGCCTCAAGGGGGGCGATGTGGTGCGGCTACCCATGGATGCATTGGCCATCGCGGTACCGCTGACCCTCTATTTCTTCATCATGTTCCTGGTCAGCTTCTTCATGGGGCGGCTGGTCGATGCCGACTATCCCCGCGCCACGTCGGTCGCCTTCACGGCGGCGGGCAATAATTTCGAACTAGCCATCGCGGTGGCCATCGCCGCCTTCGGGCTGGCGTCGCCGGTCGCCTTTGCCGCCGTGATCGGGCCGCTGGTGGAGGTGCCGGTGCTGATCTTGATGGTGCAACTGGCCTTGTGGCTGGGTCGGCGTTGGTATCCGGCCACAGCACCGGCCAAAGGGTAGGAACCATGAACCGCCTTCGCCCCCTGTCCGACCCGGCCCATCTGCCGGCATTCGACCCCACCTATGCCCATCACCAGCCGGCCATGGGTCTCGGGCCCCTGGACCCGAAGCCGCGCATCCTGCTGCTCTACGGGTCGCTGCGCGAACGCTCCTTCTCCCGTTTGGCGGTGGAAGAGGCGGCCCGGCTGCTGGAATATTTTGGTGCCGAAACCCGCATTTTCGACCCGTCCGACCTGCCGCTGCCCGATCAGGTGAAAGGCGATAATCATCCGGCGGTACGAGAATTGCGGGAGCATTCGATTTGGTCGGAAGGTCAGGTCTGGTGCAGCCCCGAACGCCATGGCCAGATTACCGGCATCATGAAGGCGCAGATCGACCATCTGCCGCTTTCAATGGGCGGCATCCGCCCCACCCAGGGCCGCACCCTGGCTGTGATGCAGGTATCCGGCGGATCGCAGAGTTTCAATGCCGTCAACACCCTGCGCATCCTGGGCCGCTGGATGCGGATGTTCACGATCCCCAACCAGTCCAGCGTTGCCAAGGCTTTCCAGGAATTCGACGAAGCCGGGCGCATGAAGCCGTCGGCCTATTACGACCGCATTGTGGATGTCATGGAAGAACTGGTGCGCTTCACGGTGCTGCTGCGTCCGCATGCCAACCTGCTGGTTGATCGTTACTCCGAACGGCGGGAGGCATTGAAGCCGGTCGACCCCGCGACCGATCTGGCGACACTGGCCGTCACAGCCGGACAAGGCTAGGCTTGAGGACGGATCGCCAGGCCGATGTCGCCATCATTGGCGAGGGATTGAATGACATAAACAAGGCCCGGCAGACATGATTGATCAACCGCCACCACAACGGCCCCTTCCACCCCCCTCCACTCAGGCGAAGCGGGTGTTCATGCTTGGCGCGACCGGCACCATTGGCCAGGCGACGGTCCGGGCCCTGGTGGCACGCGGGCATGAGGTGATCTGCTTCATCCGACCGCGCGCCGGTGTCGGCGGAAGGCTCACGCCGGCAGATAGCGCACTCCTTCTGCCGGGCGCCCGCTTGCGCTATGGAGACGTCACCGATCCCGCATCCCTCAGGCTTGACGGGTTCCGCGGTGAGCATTTTGATGCACTCGTCTCCTGCCTCGCTTCCCGCACGGGCACACCGCAGGACGCCTGGGCCATCGACCATCAGGCGCATCTGAACGCGCTCGCCGCCGCGAAGGAAGCCGGTGTTTCCCAGATGGTCCTGCTCTCCGCCATTTGCGTACAGAAGCCGCTTCTGGCGTTTCAACAGGCGAAGCTGGCTTTCGAAGCGGCGTTGATCAATTCCGGCCTTTCCTATTCCATCGTACGCGCCACGGCATTCTTCAAATCACTGGCCGGCCAGATCGCGCGGGTGAAAGGCGGCAAGCCCTATCTGATGTTCGGCGATGGCATGCTTACTTCCTGTAAACCGATCAGCGATGACGATCTTGGTGCCTTTCTCGCCGAATGTCTGGATGATCCGGCACGCCAGAATCGCATTCTACCAATCGGTGGCCCTGGCCCGGCGTTGACGCCGAAGCAGCAGGGCGAGATGTTGTTCGCGCTCCTGAAATGCCCACCCCGTTTCAGCCGGGTGCCGGTCGGGCTGCTCGATGCCATCATTGCTGGGCTGGGCTTCGCGGGACGGTTCTCCCGATCCCTTGCGGACAAGGCGGAGCTTGCCCGCATCGGACTCTATTACGCTACTGAATCAATGCTGGTTCTCGACCCCGCTACCGGGCGCTATGACGAGGCCGCAACACCTTCGACGGGGACGGACACTCTGGTCGAGTTCTACGCCCGCGTTATCCATGGACAAGAGCGTGCCGAACGCGGCGACCACGCCGTGTTCTGACGAAACAGCTTGGTCCCGGCACTTGTGATCCCGGCCCCGCCGGTCAGGGTATCAGCACCAGCTCACTTCCTTTGCTGAGCACAGCCATCACCCCCTACCCATGCTTGCCAAGCGTCCAGCCATGGGGGGAGAGGTGGTTTTCTGCAAATTGCCGAGGTGTTTCCTCCAACATCGTGGCAACCGTATCGTTCCAGCGATTGAAAAATCCATAGAGCGCGATGACGGCCACGATCTCCACCTGCTGTTCCCGGCTGAAATGCAGCGCCATATCGGCAAAGTCCGCGTCGCTGACGGCGTTCGGCACCTGCCCCGCCCCGACCGCGACACGCAGGGCCGACCGCTCCGCCGCGCTGAACAGGGGGCTATGTTCGAAATCCCAGATCGCGGCCAGCTTGTCTGCCGGCACGCCATTGCCGGCGGTCGCGGTACCGGTATGGGCCGAGCAATAGCGGCAGCCCGCAGCCATGCTGACCATATAGCCCGTCATCCATTTCAGGCCGGGATCGACCGTGCCAGACATCATGATGGAGGCCCAGAGGCCGCCGCTGGCCCGCAGGATGTCGGGCCGCCAGGCCAGCGTGGGCACGCTGTTGGGCAGTTCGTGGAAATCGCCGCCGATGAAGGACAGGTCGATGTTGCGGGCCGCCATTTCGGCAGCGGTCAACGGGGGGATGCGCGCCATGGCCGTTTCCTCTCTCATTCCCATTCGACATTGCCGTCAACGGCGATCAACTGTCCGGTGACATGCTTCGCGGCATTGGAGGACAGGAAGATCGCCATATCCCCGATCTCTTCCGGCTGGATCTTGGCACGCAGGGAGATGTAGCGCAGGAACTCTGCCTCAACGGTCGCGGCATCAATGCCACGACCGGCGGCGATGCCGGCCATGATGCCGCGCATGCGCTCACTATCGACAAAGCCGGGCCGGATGGCGTTGACCCGGATATTGTCGGGCCCCAGTTCCCGTGCCGCCGCCCGCGTCAACCCCTCCAACGCCCATTTCGATGCGATATAGGGGGAGCGGTTGACGGGCAGCGTGGTGACGGAACCGGTGGAGATATTGATGATGGAACCGCCACCCTGCACCTTCATCAGCGGGGTCACGGCCCGCATCATGAAGAAGGCACCATGCACATTGACCTCAAAACAGGTGCGCCAGCCCTGGTCGCAGATATCAACCATCGGGCCGATCTGACCGGCGATACCGGCATTGTTGACCAGGGTGTCGACCCCACCCCAACGGTCACAGACCTGACGGACAAACCGGTCCACGGCATCGGCATCCGACACGTCCAAGGCCGTAGCGATCAGACCGGGATGGGTATCGGCAACCTTGTCCACACGGCCCTGGTCGGCATCGCAAATGGCAACATCGGCCCCAGCGGACAGGAAGCGTTCGACAATGGCCATACCGATGCCGGCGGCACCGGCGGTGACGATGACACGCTGTTTCATGATGCGGCCCTCAATGCCTGCGTGGCGTAAAGATCGGGATTGCCGGTGGCATCCAGTGCAACGCGATAGATGTCGTGGGCACGTTCTGGCGACAGGTAACCCTCGCGCACGGCATCGGCCACGCTTTCAGGCGCGCGGGACAGGGGATCACCATAACCGCCGCCACCGGCGGACACGGCGGTGATCATGTCACCGGCCCGGACATTGACCAGGGCGCAGGCAGGCAGTGCCTCCCGCCCCCCGTCAATCCGGTCCAGCCACTGATCAGCCCGACCACCGGCGCCGCCGCCGCGTACGCCCAGCGGGGCATTCACATGCCCGTCGGAGCCGTAGCCGATGTCAAACGCGCCCACCAGCGGCCCGAACTCCACGATGGTGGAGGGTGCGCCCGTGAAACGGCCCGGTCCCTCGCTATCTGTCAGGAACCCGCGCCGTTTGACCAGCAGCGGCTGATACAGCTCATCCAGCTCGACCCCGTCGATACAGCACATGCCCGCATTGCCAACATGGGCCGTGGTCCACCAGGCATCGGCCTGCGGGCTGGCCGCACCGCCGGAGAAGGCCAGGAAGATCTGATTGACGAAGGGCTTACCGGTGCGGGCGTCGATGCCGGAGATAACACCCGCTGACGGGGCGATCACGGCCCCGACCTCTGCCATGCCGAACCCATCGCCCAGGTCGGCGATGGCCACTTGCACCGCATTGGCCACGCGGTCGGCGATGTTGGTGGTGGCGGTGGAGCAGCTATAGGGATGTTCGGTGATGCCGGCGATGCAGCCCCGGCGCAGCACCACGTCGATGCGCCGGAAGGCCCCGGCATTCTTGGGCACGCGGTGGTCAAGGGAATTGAACACACCGATCATGGCGGCGGTGCGGGCGCAGGCCTCGCTGAGATTCATGCCACAAGGCAGGCTGTCCGGATTGTCGGTCAGATCGACACGGATGCGTCGGGCCGCACTGTCGACCAACACCTTGGCATTGATGGTGACGCCGGTTTCCGGCATGCCGGGAAAGGCGTCATGGGTGCTGCTGGCCTGGGCCTGACCATCGGGCAGGTTGGCCAGTGCCTCCACCATGGCGGCTTCGGAATAATCAAACCATTGACCGGAGAAGGTTTTCAGCCGGTCCCAGCCCACTTCCCGCCCCATGGCGAGCAGTTCCTTCTCCCCGATCCGCACGGCACCGACCATGGCCAGATAATCGCCGCGCCATTGTTCGGGCACACGGATACGCATCTCGCACATGCGGATGATGTCGCCGATATCCTGGTAATCCCGCTGCACCTGCACCGCCGGGAAGATCAGCGCGCCTTCATGATAAAGGTCGCGGGCATTGCCCATATAGGTGGTGGGTTCGGAATTGCCGATATCGGCCTGATGCGCCTTGGCCAGCACCGTGAAGCGGTGGGTACCCTCATCATCGATGACGGGGACCAGAAGGGTCAGGTCCGCCGGATGCGAACAGCCATGATAGGGCGAGTTATGCAGGAAGGCGTCGCCGCGCTTCAGCACCGGGTGGAACTGTTTCATGGTGCGGGCCATCATATCGGGACCTGCCAGCACGTGGATGGGCAGGCTTTCCGCCGCCGCCAGAAGGTCGCCCGTATCGGTGACGATGCAGCAGGAGAAATCCCGCGCGCGGTTCAGCACGCCCGACCGGCCCGTGCGCAACAGCGTATTGGCCATCTTGCGCACCACGCCTTCGAACCGGCTGTTCAGGATGGCAAGTTCGGCGCCGTTCAGCTTTTTGTCGCTCATGCTTGGTTCCCCCTCAGGCCCGGCCTGCCGGATGGATCAGGATGCTGCCCGCCGCCGACCGCTGCGCCGTGGCGCCGGGATCGACAACGATGGTGGTGAAGGCGCTTTCGATGATGCAGGGACCGGCCATCACCCGGTCGGCCTCCATCGCTTCCAGCCGGTGAATGGCGGTATCGACCCAGCCGGTCTCCTTGAACCAGGCCGACCGTCGGCGCTCATCCCCGGCGGTTGCGGTACCGGCATCCAGGCGGAATTCCTGGAACGGCCTGACCTGACAGCGGATGGTGGCCCGCAGGCCCACGATCTCCACCGCCGATGAAGGGTCGTCGATGGTGAAGATCTGGCGGTGGGTGTCGTCGAAGCTGCGGCGGAAATGCTCCACATCCTCCTCGCCCACAAACCGCAACAGGGGCAGGGCCATGTCGATGTCCCAGACCTGATTTTCGTATCGCGCCTCCGCCACGATGACGGGTTCGGCGGGCCGCGACGGGTCCCCCGACCGGTCGGCGAAGGCGGCGCATTGTGCGACCAGATTGTCCAGCGCTGCGTTCACCTTGTCGAAATCGAACCGCGCCGTGCTGGTGAACAGGCTGGCGGCATATTCGCCGGTCACTTCCGACATCATGGCCCCGGCCGCACTCAGCGCCGCACCCGTTTCCGGAATGATCAGCCGCTCACAGCCCAGCCGGCGCGCGATGAAGGTGGAATTCAGCCCCGCCGCCCCGCCGCCGCCGATCAGCACGGACCGGGCGGGGTCGATGCCCTGCGCCACGGTGATGTCGGCGATGGCCTGCACCATGTTTTCCGTGGACAGATGGATGATGCTCCAGGCGGCCTCCTCCACGCTGACGCCCAGCGGGCTGGCGACATCGCGGTCGATGGCGGCCCGTGAGCCGGCCAGATCCAGCTTCATGCTTCCGCCCAGGAAAAAGTCCGGGTCCAGGAAACCCAACGCCAGGGCCGCGTCGGTGACGGTGGGGCGCGTGCCGCCGCGCCCATAGCAGACGGGACCCGGCACCGCGCCGGCACTTTCCGGGCCGACATGCAGCAGACCGCCCGCGTCGACCCGCGCGATGGACCCGCCACCGGCGCCGACACTTTTCACCTCCACCGAGGGATAGCCCACCAGATGGCCGCGTGTCGGCTGGCCGATCCACAGTTCGCGTGTCATCGGCACCCGGCCGCCGCGCACCAGGGAGATGTCATAGGTGGTGCCGCCCGTGTCGGCCACGATGACGCTGTCTCCGTTGCCTTCCAGCCCGGCGTAATGCTGGCCGGCGATGGGGGCCATGGAGGGACCGGAATTGATGATGCGGATGGGGCTTGCGGCAACCTCGGCCGCTGGCATCATGCCCCCGGAACTGGTCAGGACCATCACCTTGCCCTTGAACCCCGCTTCGCGCATCCGTGCTTCCAGACCGCCCAGATAGCGGCCCATGAGGGGTTTCAGCGCGGCGTCGATGGCGGTGGATGAGGCGCGGCGGAACTCGCGCAGGCTGGGGTTCACCTGATGCGACAGGCTGACCGGCACGCCGGGCAATGCCGCCGCCAGGGCCGCGCCCACCCGCAATTCATGCGCGGGGTTGATGGTGGACCACAGAAGGCAGACGGCCACCGCCTCCACCTTTTCCGCCCGAAGGCGGTCGATGATGGCGGCCAGCGCCGTCTCGTCCAGCGGCTGGTGGACCGACCCGTCATGGATCAGGCGCTCCGGCACCTCGAAGGTCAGGGCACGCGGCACGAAGGGCTTGGGGTAGGGGACCGAATGGTTGAACGGCTCGATACGCCCGCCTTCGCGCAGGGTCAGGATATCGCGGTGCCCTTCCGTCACCAGCAGGGCCGTGCGCGCCGTGCGGCCGGTGATGATGGCGTTGATGGCGTGGGTCGTGCCATGGATGAAGGTGTCGCCACGGTCCAGCAATGTCGCCAGATCCAGCCCACGGGCCGTGGCCGCCAGGGTCAGGGCCGCCAGCACCCCCTGTACCGGATCGCCCGGTACGGTGGATGCCTTGTACATGCTGACCCGGCCATCATCCTCTTCCACCACAAGGTCGGTGAAGGTGCCGCCGGTATCGGTTGCAAAGCGCATGATCTGTCCCCACCCTTAAAATGCAACCCGGTCCGGACCCTTCAACGCCAGCATGGCGCGGGCCTCGTCCGGGGTGGCGATCTCCATGCCCAGCTCGGTCAGGATGGTCCTGATCTTGCGCACCTGTTCGGCATTGCTCTTGGCCAACTGGCCGCGTCCGATCATCAGGCTGTCTTCCAGGCCGACGCGGACATTGCCGCCCAGCATCGCCGACATGGTCAGGAACCGCATCTGCATGCGGCCGATGCCGAAGGCCGACAGGTAATAATCGTTGCCGAACAGGCGGTCCGCCGCCTGCTTCATGGCCGTCAGGTTTTCCAGATCCGGCCCGATGCCGCCCAGCACGCCGAAAATCCCCTGGATCAGGAAGGGCGGCTTGATCAGGCCCCGGTCGGCGAAATGCGCGACATTGTAGAGATGGCCCAGGTCGTAGCATTCATATTCGAACTTGGTGCCGTGGCCTTCGCCCAGTTCGCGGATGATACGTTCGATCAGCGCGAAATTATGGTTGGCGGCGAAACGCTTGCTGGCCTCCAGGAACGGCTTTTCCCAGGGATGCTTCCATTCCGGATATTTGTCGGCCAGGCCGAACACGCCGAAGTTCATCGACCCCATGTTCAGGGAGGTCATTTCCGGCAGGGCGCGCAACGGTGCCGCCAGCCGGTCATCCTCGCTGAACCCCGGTGCGCCGCCCGTGGTGATGTTGATGACGGCGTCGCAGCGCTGCTTGATCTGCGGCAGGAACTGCATGAACAGGTCGGGATCGGGCGACGGGCGGCCATCGATCGGGTCGCGGGCATGCAGGTGTAGGATGGCCGCACCGGCCTCGGCCGCTTCCACCGACTGGTCGATGATCTCCTGCGGGGTGATCGGCAGGTAGGGCGACATGGTCGGGGTGTGCAGCGATCCCGTGATGGCACAGGTGATGATGACCTTGTCGGACTTGCGCATGGTTTTTCTCCTGAAATCGGGGCAAAGTCCGCCCCTTCGGCGACCGGGGGCCGCCGTCTGTCATGGCTTTGAACGGATGATGGGATCAGGCGTCGGCGGTCGTGGCCGCCCGCGCCGGCCCCCGGCTGAACCAGGCGAACACCGCCCCGGCCAGACCGAAGATGAAGCTGGCCAGCAGCAGGGACGACCCCAGCGCCTTGTCATCCCCGAACACCCGGTCGGTGAAGATGCCGATGCTGGCGGGGCCCATGCCGATGGCGGAGAAGGTGACCGCCGCCATGAAGCATGCGCTGGTCACCCCGCGCAGCCGTTCGGGTGTCAGCAGCTGAATGCCCGACAGGCCCGGCGGCGCGGCGGCGGTGATGGTGACGTTCAGCAGGGCGTAGCTGAGCAGCGAAAGGGCCTTGTTGTCCGTGGTGCAGAACAGGACAGCCAGCGGCAGCGACAGCAGCAGCACGCCGCCGATCACCAGCCCCGGCGCACCGGCGACGCCCCGTGCCTGCAGCCGGTCGGTCAGGTAACCGCCCGTCAGGTGTCCGACCGGCCCGGCCACCAGCACCACCATGCCCACCAGATAGCCCGCCTCCGCCGGGGTCATGCCGAAATTGCGGATATAGAAGGTGGGCGACCAGGCGGCGTAGGACTGGACCAGCAGGATGGCCGATGCCGCCGCCGCCGTGTGCAGCAGATAGGCGGCACGGTACCGGCCGATATGGGTGAACACTTCCCGCAGGCCCGGCTTGGCCACGGCGCTGGTGGGGCGTGCAGGTTCCCGCACCGTCAGCAGCAGCAGAGCCACCAGGACGCCGGGCGCCGCCGCCGCGATGAACAGGGCCTGCCAGGGCGACAACTGGCCCCAGCCCGGCAGCATCGCCCCGCCCCGCGCCGTCAGCCAGGCCAGGATCAGTCCGCCGACGATCAGCGCCACCGACTTGCCCAGCGAGGCGCCCATGGTGAAGGTGCTGACGGCGCGGGACAGTTTGGAGCGGGTGAAATAGGCGGCGATCAGCGACATGGCCGCCGGTACCAGTGCCGCCTCTCCGAAGCCGACCGCGATGCGGGCCAGGAACAGGCTGTTGAACGAGGTGGCAAGACCGCAGGCCGCCGTGGCAAGGCTCCAGACCAGAATGCCGCCCACGATGATGTTGCGGCGGTTGGCCCGGTCCGCCATCCAGCCCAGCGGGATGGCCGCAACCGTGTAGAGGATGACAAAGCCGGTACCATGGAGCAGGCCCAACTGCGTATCGCTAAGCAGCAGTTCGGTCTTGATGGGTACCAGAACCAGGCTCATCACGAACCGGTCGACAAAGGAGATCAGGTGGGCAACAGACAGCAGCATGGCCACGTACCAGGCGTAGGTGCTGTCTTTGCGCAGGCTGTCCGTCATTCCCGATCCCCCTGTTTCACTGTTCTATGTTCAGCCAATAGCAGCAGAGATGCCTTCATCAATGACCAGCGTCGTGCCAAAAACGGGCCGTGCGGCATCCGACAACAGGTAGAGCACCGCACTGGCAATCTCTTCCGGTTTGGAGAAGGTGACACCACTTGGCGTCATGCGGCGCATGCCATCCAGGACCTCTGCCATTTCCGGCGAGGTGCGCATCGCCTCATTCATCGGGGTTTCGGTATTGCCCGGTGCCACGGCGTTGACATTGATGCCGAAGGGTGCAAGTTCGGCGCCAGCCACCCGCGTCATCATCACGATGGCGGCCTTGGACGCGCAATAGACGGCGAAGCCCTTGACCCCGATGGTCCCGGCGACGGAGGCAAAGTTCAGCACCTTGCCCCGCCCCCGCGCCTTCAGGTGCGGAACGGCTGCCTGCAGGCAGTTCCAGGTGCCCTTCAGGTTGATATCGACCATACGGTTCATGCTGTCCGCCGCGGTGTCGCCAACGGGGCTGGGTTCGAACACGCCGGCGGCATTGACTAGGATGTCCAAGCCACCGAAATCGGCGGTCACCCGCTCCAGAAGGCTGACCACCGCCGCTTCATCCCGGACATCGGCGGCATAGGCACGCGCGGTGCCGCCAGCGGCGTTCACCGCGTCCACTACGGGTGCAGCCTTGGCGATGCTGCTGCTGGCCACGATGGCGACATAGGCGCCCTGGGCGCCCAGGGCCTGGGCTACCGTGGCGCCGATACCGGAACTGCCGCCGGTCACCAGGGCCACTTTTCCTTTGAAATCGGTCATTGTCCCCTCCCTGGGGGTCAGATCAGATGGTGGCTTGTTTGCCCAAGGCTGCCTGTACCAGCGCCTCGCACCGCTCACCCATGCCGGCACCGGCACACATCAGGTTCGGGCTGTAGCTGAAGGAAAGACCGGCTTCCGGATCGGCGATACCGACAGCACCACCGGCACCCGGATGGCCGAAGGCACGGGGATTGGCGCCAAAGCCCAGCATGGGCGGGAAATTCAAGAACAGGCCCAGACCATAGCGGAAGGGCCGGTCAGTCATACCGCAGGTGCCGCGCCAGCTTTCGGTGCGCATTGCCTCCACCAGGGCGGGGGAGAGCAGATGGAAACCATCCAGCGTTCCACCACTGGCCAGGGCCGAATAGACCCGCGCGATGGCGCGGGCATTACCGTGACCATTGGAGGAGGGGAACACGGCCCGGCGATAGGCGGGTTCATTGTAGGGGTTGGCGGAACTGGGACGCACGCGCCAGGCACGGCCCAGCTTGGTAGTCTTGTCCTTGGCCTGAACGAAGGTGACGCTGCCGGGATTGGGCATGATGTCGGATACGCGGTGCATGTCCGCATCCGCGACGCCAAACCCGTAGTCGATGTTCAGCGGCTGCGCGATCTCTTCCCGGAAGAAGACATCGATCATGCGACCATCCACCCGCCGCACCATTTCGCCCAGCAGATAGCCGGCGGTCATGGAATGGTAGGCGCCCTGGGTGCCTGGTTCCCATTCGGGCTTCTGTGCCGCCAACGCGCGGCACATCACATCCCAGTCATAGGCGGAACCATCGGGTGCCGCATCAGCATAAAGAACGCCGGTAAGGGCCGACAGCAGCATGCGAACGGTGGTCTTTTCCTTGCCGGCCTGGCCGAATTCGGGCCAGTAGTCGGTAACGCGGGCTTCCAGATCGACCTTGCCCTGGTCGATCAGCATCAGCAGGCACAGCGCCGCCATGGACTTGCCCACGGACATCATGCAGCAGATCGTGTCGCGCTGCCAAAGGGCGCCGGTGGCGACATCCGCCACCCCGCCCCACAGGTCCACGACCTTCTTCCCGTCGCGATAGACACAGACGGCGGCACCGATTTCGCCCCGGCTGCGGAAATTCTCGATGAAGGTCTCCCGCAACCCGGAAAAATCCGGGTCACAGGTGCCATCGATATGAAGCGGGGATGCAGAAGACATTTCCAGACCCTGTTTGATGGCGGTCAGTAGGTGTAGGTCAGGCGCATTCCATAGGTGCGCGGGTCGCCCGGCGTACCCGCCGGCACTGCCGTGAACGTGCCCGTGGAAACCAGATATTGCGTGTCGGACAGGTTGCGGCCGTACAGCACCACCTGCCAGTTGCCGCCATCCGGGGCGAACCCAATGCTGGCATTCAGCAGGTCATAGCTGCCCATGGTCTGAACCGCGTCATTGATGACGGTGAAATATTGCCGGTCCTTCCAGCCATACTCACCGCGCAAGAAGGCCGAGCCGCCGGCGACATCGAAACTGTACTGGCCATACAGCGTGTAGGCCCATTTGGGGGAGGAGTTCAGGAACTTGCCCGATGCATCGATGGTGACGGCGGGGCTGGTACCGGGGATTGGCGCCTGCGGGTAGTTCTTATAGCGCGCGTCCAGATAGGTCAGCGTGCCGCCGATATCCAGCCCAGTGACGGGCCGTGTCGTCAGCTCCAGCTCCAGACCATCCACCTTGGCGTCCGAGGCATTGGTGATGTCGGTAACGCCGGGAACCAGGAAGGACTGCACCTGCAAATCCTTGTAATCATAGGTGAAGGCCGACCCGTTCAGGCGCACGCGCTTGTCCGCGAACTCCGTCTTGAAACCGGCCTCATAGCTCCACAACGTTTCCGGGGCGAAGCCCTGGGCCGTGTTGCCGGAGGAGAAGTTGAAGCCGCCGGATTTGAACCCGCGCGTCGCCGACGCATACAGCATCACATCTTCCGTCACCTTGTATTCGGCTCCAAATTTCGGGGTCCAGGCCGTGTAGTGGCCCTTGTTCAGATAGCGGCGTGGATACGTGGCCAGCGGCGCCCCGGTCGACAGGGCGTAGATGTTCAGATACTGGTCGAAATCCTTCTTTTCATCCGTGTAGCGGATGCCGGCGGTCAGAGTGAATTGATCCGTCAGATCGAATGATCCCTGTCCGTATCCAGACCAGGCCTTTGTGTCGACGGTCGGGGCCGGATTGGTCACGCGGTTCAGGTTGAAGGCGGTAACCGTGGAATCCGTGTCGATATGTTCGTCGAAATAGTAGAAGCCAAGCACATATTTGAAGCGCTCAACCTGGCCTGACAGGTTCAGTTCCTCGGAGAACTGGTCCTGATATTCCTGCTGCCGCGTTTCCTGGCGGTGCAGGTCGGTGGCATCGGTGTCGTTGACATAGTTCAGATCGCTTTTGCGATAGGCTGTCAGCGATTTCAGCACGGCGGCGTCGGAAAAACTGTAGGTGATCTCCGCCGACACGCCCTTGATCTTGCGATCGGTGTCGCTGGGGCTGTCCAGCGCCACCTTGTGCCAGTCGCCACGGATCGCCTCCGTCACTGCGTCAACAGCGCCGCCGGCCACGGGCCGGAAGGGCTGCAACAGCGCCTGGTTGCCGACAAAATGGCCGTAGTCGGCCAGATAGTCGGCCCGGAACACCATCTCCAGTGCCTCGTTCGGCGTGGCGCGCAGGATGGCGCGGGCGCCCCAGGTGTCCTCACTGGCCCGGTCATTGCCGGACGGGACGACATTCTTGAAATAGCCGTCATGCTTGCTGCCCATCAGGGACACGCTGCCATACAGCTTGTCCTCGATCAGCGGACCACTGACATAGGCCTCACCGCGATAAAGATCGTAATTGCCGATGGTTGCCTGCGCCTTGGCCTTCACCTTATTGTCGGGCAGGCGGGAGACGATGTTGATGGTACCGCCGACCGAGTTGCGGCCATAAAGCGTGCCCTGCGGCCCGCGCAGCACCTCGATCCGCTCCACATCCAGGAAGTTGTTGAAGACGGCGGCGGGACGGGCCATGTAGACGCCATCCATATGGACCGTCGTGCTGGGGTCCGAACCCGCGAAGACATTGTTCGACCCGATGCCGCGGATATAAAGCTGGGCAAAGGCGCCATTCTGCGCGACCACAAGATTGGGGGTGGAAGCGGCCAGATCGCGGACATCCTTGATCCCGGTCTTCTCCAGCGCGTCCGCCGTGAAGGCGGTGATGGCGATGGGCGTTTCCTGTAACCTTGTGTCGCCCATCTTGGTCGCGGTGACGATGACCTCTTCCAGCATCGAGCCATCCGCCGCCTGTACAAGGGTCGGCAGAGAGGTCAATGCCAGACCGGTGGCACTGGTCAACAACAGGGTGCGAAGCCTCAACATAATCATGTCCCCGTCCTCCATTTGTATTCTTATATGAAAGAACAGCAGGCGTAACGGTGCTTTCGGCAATCATCATGGATTGCCGTGCCGTATAGTCTCCTGCCTCGACCGGATCAGATGTCGAAGAACAGGCCCTTCGACTGGAAGTAAGCCAGATACTGTTCGCCGTGACTGGCAATCTCCTTCGCCGTGCGGGCCGGGAAGACGATGTCGTTCACGTCATGCTGGCCGCCGGTGATGACCACCTGCAGCAGCCCTTCCTTATCACTGATATTGCGGAAAGCACGGGCAACGCCCGGTGGTACGGACAGGACATCGAACGGGTTCAGCGTTACCGCGCTGTCCCCATTGTCGCCCAGGGTGAATTCAAACCGCCCCGTCAGCACCGTGAAGGTTTCGAATGTACGGCGGTGGGTGTGCAGTGAAGGTCCCGTGCCCGGCGGGCACGCGGCATAGGTAATGGACATGTCCCCTGCCCCACGGATCGGCGCGACATTGCCGAAGGGACTGGGCGCATCATCGTTCCGTGTGATCACAGGGAGCAAACGGCGCGACCAGATCATATCCGCAACAGGCTGCGGCAGACCGTGGCCCCGCTGCGGCTCAATCTCGAGCAATTGCTCAAAACGGGCAACGCGCCCGTCAGCGCAGGGGCCGCCGAGATCATCGGCGGCTATTTGGTTGTCCATGGCGTCAGTCCCCGATGAAGGTAAACCGCCTATGCGCCCGGCCATCCCGTGCTGTGTCGTGAGCGCCCCTTTAATCCGCCACAAAGTGTCGGCACTTTCAAGAAGGAATCTTGGAGTTTTGGGAATAATTTTTGTAACGAAGCGCTTAGTTATAATTTTATCTAACAATATCAGTGTATAATGCGCCGATGTCAGATCATTCATATGAATGCATCAGGAGGGGCAGATAAATCTGTCGACACTACTGGACGGTACGGTATGCTGACTTTCAGCCCGCTATGCAGGGTCCGGCGGTTGTCGTAGCATCGCACGACGAAAGGGGCTGCCGGATGGCCTGCCATGCAGGCGGGCATGGATCGCAGGGGATAAAGCGATAATGACAAAGGCATCGACCGACGCGCCGGGCAGGGTGCGTAAAGGCGAGAAGACGAAGGCGCCGTCCCATGTGCAGGGCGCGCCGTCGGAAACGGAGGAGGACGCTGACGAGTTTCCGTCCGACATTGCAGGGGCACCATCGCCCTTCGGTGCGCCAAAACTGATGGCCGACGGCAGCACCAAAACGACGCTGGTGCAGCGTGTGCACGAAACGCTGATGGAAAGCCTGGATGAGGGTGTCCTGCGGCCCGGACAGCGGATCAAGGCGGCAGAGCTGGCCAAACGCCTGGGGGTGAGCCGTGCCCCGGTGCGGGAGGCATTGCATATTCTGGCGGGCCAGGGGCTGGTCGAACTGCTGCCCGACAAGGGCGCCATCATGCGGGAACTGTCACTGGCGGACCTGATCCAGATTTATGAGGTCACGGGTCCCATCGCCAAGGTGGGGGTCGCGGCGGCCGCACGGCGCATCGGTGAGGGCGACAATCGGCAGCGCGTGGAAGAGGCCATTGCCCGTATCCGCGCGGCCCGCGATGCACCACCTTCCTACAAATTCTATCTGGTGCTGAACGATTTCCATTATCTGCTGAATGAGATCGGGCAGAAGCCCTACGTGGACTACCTGCTGGGGCTGCTCAATCTGGAATATTGGAACCGGTTCCTGGCCGGCACTATCGACATGCGGCTGCATATCCCGGGCTATATCGCCAATTACAACCGCATGGCCGATGCCGTGCTGGCCGGGGATGCCCGCACCGCCGCCGCCGTCATGGACAGCCATGTCGAATGGTCCATCGATCTGCTGGAACGGACAGGTCAAAGCCGGCGGTGACGCAAGCGAACAGACCGTCCTTTCGCGCGTCAACGACCAGAAGCCAGGAACCGCATCCCGCAGATGCGATTTCTGGCCTTTGGTCCGTCTCAAACAGCTATGACGGAGATCCCCTTTACTCTCAATGTGCGCCGGCACCCCCGGCACGCAGGCGCGGACCGGCCATATGGGCCAGCGCCAGCAGCGCCACCCCGGCCAGAAGGGCCAACGGCACCATCAGCAGCACCACCTGATCACCCGTGGCACCCGCTCCGATCATCTGACCAGCGATCAGCGGACCGGAAATGGCACCAACCCGGCCCGCGGCCACAGCGGCCCCCACCCCGGTCCCGCGCGTCTGATCGGGATATACTTTCGGCGCCAGACCATAGAGCGCGAACTGCGCACCCAGGACCAGAAAGCCTGCCCAGAAGGCCAGCACCAGCAGCATGTTCATGTCACTGGCCAATGACAGCAGGTACATGACCAGCGCCATCGCCAGATACCCCACCGCCATCGGCGTGCGCGCACCATACCGGTCGCACAGGAAGCCGGCGATGACGGAGCCGAAGATGCTGCCGATATTCAGCACCAGGGATGTCAGAAAGGCCTGCGCCGGGGGAAACCCCTTCGCGATGATCAGCGTGGGCAGCCAGTTCAGCAGCAGGGACAGCTGCAGGAGTGTCAAGGCGAACACGATCCACAGCATCAGTGTCGGCCCAGCCTGCTGCGCGCCGAACAGGGCCTGACCGATCGGGGTGCGGGTGCCCTGGCCGCGCACAGCTGCCCGTTTGGTTTCTGTCAGGAAATACCACAGGGCCGGGGCCACCAGCAGCGGCAGCACACCCCCCACAAGGAACAGCCCGCGCCAATCCATACCGCCGGGCGCCAGCTTGGCCATCAACGACACGATGATGCCGCCAACCGCCAGCCCGCAGGAGATGGAGGCCACGGTTATGGTAACCCGCGCCCGTGCGGTTACTTCCGATGCGATGGCGATGACGTTCGGGAAGGTGCCACCCAACCCCAGGCCGGTCAGCACCCGCAGCACGAGCAGCGAGTGATAGTCCCAGGCCCAGCTGGAGGCCAGGGTAGCAACCCCGAAGGCGACAACGGACCCGACCAGCACCGGCTTGCGCCCCACCTTGTCGGCCAGCCGACCGCCGGCCAGGGCACCAATGGCAAGGCCGATCAGGCTGGCACCAAAGGCCCAGCCAATCTCCTGCGGCGTCAGGCCCAGTTCGCGGGTCAATTGCGGGGCCGCCACCCCAATGACCTGCAGATCAAATCCTTCCAGCACGGCCACCAGAAAGCAGAGAAAGATGGTGATGCCGCGCCGCGCACCGGCGGGCATTTCCTGGTCGGTCTGCATGTTTCTCACCCTTGTCGTCCGTTCATGCGGCTGTGACTTTTTTGGTGAAGACCATGGCATGCACACCATGGTCTTCACCAGTCATTTGAAGTCAGAAGCTCCAGGTCAGCGACACGCCATATTCCGCCGGCCGGCCCGGTGAATGGGTCAGCGTGGCCAGCGTGTTCTGGCGACCGTTGGTGCCGGTGGTGATGTAGTATTTGTCGAAGATGTTGGTGCCGAAGGCCGCCACCTTCCACTGTGCGCCGCTGTCATACTCGATGCGGACATTGGCCACGCCATAGGCCGGCAGCTTCACCGAGTTGGAGGTGGAGTTGTTGGAATATTGGCTGCTCTTATAGGCGTAGTTGGCGTTCATGCTGACATCGCCATCCCCCACCGGAACCGTGTATTGGGCACCCAGCGTATAGGTCCATTCCGGCGACCGGGCCAGCGGCTGTGCCCGGCAGCGGTCAAAGGTCAGGGCACCGCCGGGGCAGCTGGCGGGATCGAACAGGGGGCTGCCGGTGGGCAGATCGACATATTTGATCCTGGTGTAACCGACATTGGCATTCAGGGTCAGCCGCTCGATGGGTGCCACCGCGAACTCGCCCTCGAACCCGTCAATCTCCAGCTTGCCGGCATTCAGAAACAGAACCTGCAAGGCCCCGCGGGAGAAGTCAGCCACCTGCACGACCAGATTGTCGTACTTCATGTGGAAGCCGGTCAGGTTGGCACGCAGGCGCTTGTCGAACCATTCTGACCGCACACCGGCCTCCAGGTTCTTTACCGTCTCCGGATCGAAGGAGGTGATGGTGGGGGCCGCCGTGCCCAATGTGACGATATCGACATTGAAGCCGCCGGACTTGAAACCCTTGGAATAGGTCGCATAGGTCATCAGCGTATCGGTCCACTGATAATCCAGCGTCAGGCGATAATCGATGGCATCCCAATTGTTGGCATTGGTGCGGGGGGACCCGCCAGCCGGCAATGCCGGGGTGAAGATGCCAACCTTGGATATGAAAACGTCCTTGTCGTCATAGGAATAACGCGCCCCCGCCGTCACCCGCGCCTTGTCGGTGAGGTCCAGGCTGGCCTGGCCAAACGCGGAATAGCTGTTGGTTTTCAGCTGCACATTGGCATCAAAGCCGTTGCAGCATTCCACCCGACCGGCATTGACCACCGCCTCACGCAGGAACCGGCGCTCTGCCGGGGTTTCATGGAAATAATAAAGACCGGCCACCCATTCCAGGCCCTCATGACTGCCCAGAAGCTGCAATTCCTTGGAGATGGAGTTCATCTCGTTCAGGGTGTAGTTGGTCTGGGCTCCGAAAAGACCATAGTCGCCCTGGTCGATATCCGTGCCCTTGTTGTAACCCGTGATCGAACGCACCGAGATCGCATCGTTCAGGTCGGCATTGATATCAGCCGACAGGAAGGTGTTCTTGGTCCGGCGCGCATCGTCGCACAGGCTGGCCTGGGGACGGCTGTTGGGCAGAAGGTTCGGGGCGTCGCCGAACTTGGCCGGGTTCAGCGCGATCTGATCCATGATGCAGCTGTCGGGGACGGAATAGCCGTCCTTGGTCACGAAACGCGGATCATCCGCCACGATCGCAGACTGCCCCCGTGCCGCCAGATAGGCATTGTAGGCATTGACCGCCGCAATCGGGAAACCCGATGCCTGTCGCAAGCCGACGCCGGCGATGACGGTGGGCGAACCATTGCTGCGGTTCTCGGTATAGGCGGCACTCAGATCGACGGTGATGCTGTCATTGGGACGCAGGCGCAGGGCACCGCGCACGGCATAATCATCCTGATTGCCCCGCGTCCGGTCGGTGCCGATGACATCGACATAGCCGTCACGTTTGAACCAAGCGGCCTGGCCACGGAACGCCACCTTCTCGGACACGGGGACATTCAGGACGCCTTCGATGTCCGTCCTGTCCAAGGAACCATAAGTGCCGGTGATACGGCCTTCCAGCCGGTCGGTGGGTTTGCGCGTGATATAGCGGATGGCACCGCCCGTCGTGTTGCGGCCAAACAGGGTACCTTGCGGCCCGCGCAAAACCTCGATCCGTTCCACATCCAGCAGGTTCAGGATGGCGCCGGTGGAACGCGGATAATAGACATCATCGACATAGAGACCCACGCCCTTCTCATTATTGGCGCGGCCCGACGTCTGACCGACGCCACGGATGGAGAAGTTGGGGGCCGAGTTTCCAACCGGCGCGGAACCGCCGATGGAAACATTGGGCAGGAAATTCTGAAGATCGTCCACTGACCGGACATTGGCCCGCTCCAGCGCGTCGCCGGAGAAGGTGAGGATGGAAATCGGGGTATCCTGCAACGATTCCGAACGGCGTTCGGCGGTGACAACAATCTCCTCCAGTTCGATCACCTGACCGGCGGCGGGGGCTGTCTGGGACTGCGCCGTCCCCGCCGCCAGCACAAGGGCCAGCGCCGATATGCCATGTCGCGTCAGACCGTGACCCGGCTGCATCCTGAACATCTTGGCCATTCTTCTTCCTCCCTGTGACTTGCCTTATGGCATTGTTTCGCGGTGAAAGCTCAGGTGCGCGTATCCACCTTCCGCTTGAAATGTTCCCAGGCGCGCCGGGCCGGCCCTTCAGCCAGGATGGCGTCAAAACTGCGCGCGACCTCGCCGTCGCTGAGATAACGGACAGGCCCAAGCTGGCGGGCCTTCAGGTCCAACCCGGCATTGACCTGTAGATAGACAGCCATGATCACGGCAGCGCGCAGGCCATCGCCCACCACCACACCACCATGGCCGCGCATCAGCACCGCCCGGCCGGCACCCAGCCGTTCCGCCAGATCGCGCCCCTGCATCATGTTGGTGACCAGCAGCGACGTCTCCCCGAACCGGTCGGCGATATCCCAGACAGGCACCCTGCCCAACGGGCCGGCGACATGCAGAAGCGGTCGCACTTCCGTGCCCGTCACGCCGAACGGGATCAGATCATGAGCGTGGGAATGAACCAATGCGGTGACATCCGGGCGCGCTTCATAGATCGCGGCATGGATGAAGCGTTCCAGATAGGGCGCGCGAGCATCCCCGTCCGCCGCCTGCCCATCGGGGCCGAAACACATAATGTCCTCTGGCACCACCTGGTCAGGGCTGACCGAACGGGACAGCAGAAAGTGACCCGGCCGGTCGGGATGGCGCAGGCTGACATGGCCGAACGCATCCACCACCCCCTCATGGGCAAGGATACGGTTGGCCAATGCCAGATCGCGGCAGGCGGCATCGACACTCATGTCAGCCCCCGCCGGCGATATTCACCGACATAGCGCACACCGACCGTGCCCGCGAAATTGCGGATCAGCAGCGGGTGCAGACCCCATTCATAGAGGGTGGCGACATCGCGCGCCGCCAGCACTGCCACCTCTGCCTCACTGAGGTCGAAGGCGGCAAAGGCCTTTTCCGGCGCTTCGGCAAAGGCGGCCTGCAGGTCGGGCTCCTTGTCGAAGCGGAACAGGAATTTCTCAAGATCGCGGCGGCTCATGACAGGATCTCCGTCACGGCGATACCGGTATTCCACATGGCCACCGGCTCATACGCGATCTCGCGCGCGCCCTTGGCGTTCACCGCACCGGCTGCGGCCAGCCAGTTGCGGATTTCCGCCGCGCCGTTGCCGGCATTGTCGATCACCCAGTCACTGTCCATCGCCGCGATCTCATCCAACCTGCCAGACGTGAACAGGTCCAGGAACTGGCGGTCGAACGCGGTATTGATGGTGCCGGTCTGCGGCGTGCCGACCCAGTGGGACAGGCCGCCGGTGCCGACGATGGCGACCCGCTGCGCCACGCCCTGGGCCCGCACCACCTCGCCCAGTGCGCGGCCAAAAGCCAGGGCGCGGGCATGGCTGGGCAAGGGGGCGACGGTGCAGTTGATGTAGACGGGCAGGACCGGCACGTCCCAATCCCGCAGCAGAAGCTGCAAGGGACAGGAGAAGGCGTGGTCAAGCTTCACATCGCGGGCACCAACGGCATCGAAACCCGCAGCGACCAGCCCGTCCTGCACCGCCGCCCCGAATGGGGCGATGCCTTTATAGTCGCGCTTGGGCACTCCAAACTCCCCCCAGCCTTCGAACCGGTCGCCGGTGCCGATGCTGAAGATGGGCAGGAATTCATAGCCGTAGGTCAGGAAATGGTCGGTGGCGATGGTGATCAGCACGTCCGGGCGGGCCGCCTTGAGCGAGGAAGCCAGGGTGCGGAACCCGTCGAACACCCGTTCGGCACGGGCCTCATCGGCCCCGCCATCGGGAAGGCGCATCATGGCGCCGGTATGGGCCGTTGCGGCCGCCCAGACGAAGCTGCCCATGTCCCTCACCCCTTCAGGAAGTCGACAACCAGACGGTTGACGGCATCAGCCTGTTCGAACTGCGGCCAGTGCCCCGCCCCTTCCACCAGGGAGAAGTCGGCATTGGGCATGATCTCGGAGACCTTCTTGGCCACCGTCCAGGGGGTGGTGGGATTATGGTCGCTCCAGATGATTTTGGTCCGGATGTCCAACTTGGCCAGTTGGGCCTCGTCCAGGAGATACTTGCGGTTCTCCTCGCCCGGCTGTTCCTCCACCATCTTGGGCATGGCCGCGCGGCTGTCGGGCAGCATGAAGAAATGGAAGCGGGTATCGACCAATTCCTCGGTTGCCACCGACTTGTCCCACATCAGCCATTGCAGCCGTTCCTTGACCTTCTCGCGGGTCGGCGCCTCGCTGGCCTTCTTGGTGATGTTCTTCACCTGCTGGTGGATGCGCGCACTTTCCGCCTGGCTTTCCGCATCGCTGAGCAGGAAGCCGGCCCCGGTGATGGAGATCAGGGAGGCAACGCGGTCGGGATAGGCCTGGGCGAAATTGAAGGCCGTCCAGCCGCCCAGCGACTGGCCCACCAGATGCGCCTTCTGGGCCCCAATAGCGTCCATGAAGCGCTTCAGATGCTCCACGAACAACGGCGCGTGATAGGTGACATCCAGCGGCTTGGCGCTCAAACCATGGCCGATGGCGTCCATGGAAATGGCACGGAAGCCGGCTTGCGACAGCGGAACCACATTGCGGATGAAACCTTCGGCATGGCCGGACAGGCCATGCATCATGATCACCGGCGTGCCCTCGCCTGCCTCGATCACGCGGGTGCGCCAGCCGCCAGCATCGTAATATTTGACTTGTGCCCCAAGGGCATCGGTCCAGAAGGACATCATTCTCTCCCGTTTTTCAGAAAACCGCCGATCAGTTCATTGGTCCTGTCGGCCTGTTCGTATTGCGGCCATTGCCGGGCACCGGCGACCGTGACCAGCCGCGCATCGGGGCAGGCGGCGACAGCCTGGGCCACGATCCCGGCTGCCGTATTTCCCCCTTCGCCCCGGATGAACAGGGTGGGCATGGACAGGCCGGAAAGCCGTTCCGGCGTCAGCAGGAAGGGGCCATTGTCGGCTTGGCGCACCTTCAGATGCACGGCGCGGGCAGCGTCCGGCTGGTACAGTGCCAAACGGGTGGCCAGGATTTCCGGATCCACGCTGTCCGGATCGGCCAGCAGGCCCGACAGCCGCTTGCGCACAGCCTCCAGGGTCGGCTTCTCGAACGCCTCCCCGCCTGCCTTATAGGCCTGGGCGATCTTGGGATCGGCCAGACGGTCGGCCTCCGCCTGCAATCCCGCCGGTTCGATCAGCACCAGCCGTTCCAGCATCTCCGGCCGGGTCAGGGCCAGCCAGGCCGCCGCCCAGCCACCTAGGCTCTGGCCCACGACATGGGCACGCCCCAGGCCCAGCGCATCCATCGCGTCGGCGACATGCGCGGCCAGCCGGTCGATGGTGTAGTCACCATCGAAGGGTGCCGTTAGCCCGTGTCCGGCCAGATCGACGGCATAGACCGTGAAGTGGACCGACAGCGGGCCGATGTTGCGGGCGAAGGTTTCCAGGTGCCCGCCGCGACCATGCAGCAGCAGCAGTGGCGTCCCTTGACCCAGCCGGACATAGCGAGTGCGAAGGCCACCCGCCATGACGAACCCGACCTCCCCGCCCAGCATTTGCGTCCACAGGCTCATGGCGCCTATCCCAGATGCTGGTGGAAGAAGGCGACGAAGCGCTGGAAGGTCAGCGCCGCCGCTTCGGGCGAATAGCGTTCCAGGGTGCTGTCCATGTAGGCGTGGCGCGCCCCCTCATAGAGATGGAAATCCACCGGCTGGGGGCTCTGCGCCAACAGGGCCGCGCGCAGGGCTTCGGTCTGCACCAGCTGTATCGCCTCATCATTCGTGCCGAAATGCAGCTGCAACGGGCACTGGATGTTCGCCGCCAGGGTCAGGCGGGACCGTTCCTTGCCATCCGGCGAATAGGCTGCCGGCAGGATGGGCAGGGCATAGAGGATGACGGCACAGGCGAGATTGTTGGGTGTCGCCGCCCAAGCCAGTGATGTGCCGCCGCCCAGACAGTAACCCAGTGTGCCGATACGGGCCGGATCGACGTTGGGCAGGCCTGCCAGGAAGTCGAACCCGGCCTGCATATCGGGAACCGCCGTCTCATCCTTGGCAGCCAGGAACGCCTTGCTGCGACGTTCCTCCGGTGTGGTGTAATCCTGGGGCGGGCGACCACCGATCCGGCTGTAGGGATCGACGGACAGGACCACGAAGCCCTCGGCGGCCAGACGGCGTGTCTCCGCCTGACGATGCTCGGTGACGCCCAGATTTTCCGGGGCCGTGACGATGGCCCCCCAAGGGCCGGCACCCGCCGGCTCTGCCAGATAGCCCCGGATCATGTCGCCGCCATTGGGGAAAGTCACCCAACGGGAAGTGACGGGATAGGTCGGATGGCTCATAACCCCTCCCCTCAGGCTGCGATTTCGATGTCGAACAGGCTGTCCTCACCGCGCCGCTTGACCTCAACATCCAGCAGCGTGCCGCAACCGGGGCAGGCATGGCGCACCACCTCCAGATCGGCATGGATGCGGACGCGGGGCCCCAGATCCTCTGCCGTTGCCGGGGCATGGGCGGCATAGTCCTTCCAGTTCTCATCAGCCGGCGAGATGACATGGCCGCAATTGCAGACAAAGTAGCTGCGGCCATCGGTCAGTTTCAGGATGCGGGCAACATCGCCAACGATGGCCAAGGCCTCGGCATTGCCATGAACGTGCGGCGGATGTTGCAAACGGCGGGTTACGGGCCAGGACAGGCGCTCCTGACGGATGGCATCGCGCCGGGCCGCTGTTGCCGCCTCATCAACATCACCCGATGCGGTAACGGCAACGCCGAAGATGCGTTCCGCTGAAGCGGCGGAGAAGGCGCCACCCGTCACATCAAGGGCCACCAGTTCCGGCTCCCGCCCGATCGGGTCGCCCCAGCCGCCGCCGGCGGTGGGGTTGCACTCATACACGTCGTCATGGGCGAATTCGAATTCCGGCGGCTTGGCGGTGAAGGTGGTTTCCTCACCCACCAGCCCGTTCATGCTGTCGGGGAACTCGCCGCCCTGCATCAGGTCGCGAATATTGGAATTGCGCAGCAGGCGGCGATGGTTGCAGCCGCTGGGATAGCCGCCGAACAGCCCGCGCGAGGTCGGCGACTGATAGCCGTGGCAGGCGACCAACGATTCAACCTCATGCACATCATGCAGGACGAAGGCCGCCCCTGCCGCCTGACCGCCGGTATTGCGGCCGGGACCGGAACTGTCGGTGATGATGCGCCGGTACATGTAGAGCACGGGCAGCTTCAGCTCTGTCGCTTCCACGTTCGGCGCGCGGCCGGCGGTGATGTTGCGCTGGCCCGAGACGGTGATGCCATCGCGATGGGCATAGGCGCCGCCGCCCGACAGCATCACCTCCAGGATGGGGGCCGTCGCCGGCTCGCCATACTGGTTCTTGCCGTGGATGTGGAACAGGTCGGGGCCGCTGGCGGGGGCCGCCTGTGCCTCCCGCACATAGTCGGGGTGGCTGGCCAGCAGTTTGGACATCGCCTCCGTCGTCGTCACCTCAACCAGCCACATGGCACCCAGCGGCCCTTGTGAGCAGGGAGCGGGGAACTTGCAGGAGACGACGGAGCCTTCGCGCGACAGCACTTCCAGCGGACGCAGCAGCCCGTCATTCCAGGGCAGGTCGAAGGCGATCAGCGGCAGGATGCCGGCATAGATGCCCGCCAGCAGACCGGTGCGGGTGGCATTGACGAAGCCCGGCGCCTGATCGTCGGAACCGGTATAGTCGAAGGTGATGCTGTCGCCCTGTTTGCGCAGTTCGACATGGATCTTGTAGATCTTGTTCTCGAACCCGTCATGATCCAGGAAGGCCTGGGCCCGGAACACGCCGTCGGGCAGCTCATGCAGGCGCTTGCGCATCTTGGCTTCCGACAGGTCCATCATCCCGTCCATGACAGTCAGGACCGTGTCGACGCCATACTTGGCCACCGTATCCAGCACGCCCTTCACGCCGGTATTGCAGGCGGCCATCAGGCCCTTCAGGTCCAGGCTGATATTGATGGGCAGGCGCGACATGCCGGTGATGAAGTTCAGGACGTCGGCGCGCAGCTCACCCCGATCCACCAGCTTCACCGGCGGAATCAGGATGCCTTCCTGGCGGATATCCTTGGCCATGGAGGCAAAGCTACCCGGCACCATACCGCCGACATCCAACTGGTGGGCGCAGGCCCCGGTCCAGCCGATACGCTTGTCGCCCACGAAGATCGGCGCCAGGATGCCGATATCGGGGCAGTGCAGCGCGCCCTTGTGCGGATGGTTGACGATGAACATGTCACCGGGATTGATGCCGGGATTTTCCGCACAATCCTCAATCACATGCTTGACCATCAAGGACAGGGAGGCAGCGTGGAAGGTCACCGTGCGGCCCATCGTCACCACTTCGCCAAAGGCGCGGTAGAGGCCGGTATTGAAGTCCGTCGCCTCGTTCACCAGGGTGGAGCCGGAAACGGCGGCCAGCGTCGCGGCCTGTTCGTCGGTGATGGACAGGAGCCGATGGCGGATCACCTCGAAGGTGATCGGGTCGACATCCTGGGTTTCGTAATTGAAAACAACGTCCATGGATTTGGTCCCCGGTATCTGGAGCGGTTTTCCTTTGATTGGAAAACCGCTTCGGCGGCGACTGCCGCCGCGCCGCACGTGCGGCGTGAAGCCAAGCCGCGGATGCGGCGCCGGCGCTTGAGGAAACAAAATCTAATGTCAGGCGGCCTGCGACGTGCGGATGATGATGTTGCCGTAGGGCTCCATCTCCGCCGTCTGGGCGGGACCGACGACGATGGTGGTGTCCGGCCGCTCAATGATGCAGGGGCCGGCGAGGGGCTGGCCGGGGCCGATATCCTCGCTGCGGTAGATCGCAGCGGACAGGAAGCCACGGCCGTAGAAATAGACCTCGCGGGCATCGATGGGCTTGTTGGAACGCCCGCTGCCATCGACCTTACGCGGCACCGGCTTGATCACCGGCGAGGTGCCTTCGACCCGGACGACGGAGAATTCAACGCCGGAAATGCGCAGCGCGGTGTTCTTGCCATAGACCCGCTCATACTGTTCCTCGAACCGGTCGACCAGGGCGTCGATGCCGGCGGCATCCAACGCACCATCGGGCACGGCCACACTGATCTCGTGCACCTGCTGGCGGAAGCGCATGCCGATGAAGCGCTTGATGGTCACGCCATCGCCCAGGGCTTCAACACAGCGGGCGGCCAGGCCGTTCAGGCTGTCATTGATCTTGGCGATATCGACATGCTCGGACGCACGGCGGAACCGGGCCGGGGCATGCTGGCCGATGGCGAGCGAGAAGGACCGGTGGCGGTCGCCCGTTACGGTGCCATAGGCGGAATGGGCGGGACCGGTATTGGGAATGATGATGGTGGCGATGCCGGCGGCTTCGGCGAACTGGTGTGCATGGGTGGCACCCGCCCCGCCATAAGCCATCAGCACGAAATCGCGGGGATCGTAACCGGCGCGCAGGGTGACGCGGCGCAGCAGGTCGGCCATCTGATTGTTGGCGACTTCGCGGATGCCGGACGCGGCCTCTGCCACCTCCATGCCCAGCGGGCCGGCCACATGATCGCGCACCGCCTTATGCGCCGCATCGATATCCAGGCGCATCTTGCCGCCCAGGAAGTATTTCGGATCGATGATGCCCAACACGACGTCGGCATCGGTGATGGTCGGTTCAACGCCGCCCCGGCCATAGCAGGCAGGACCGGGTGTTGAACCGGCGCTCTCCGGACCCACCGTCATGTGACCGTCGCGGACGCGGGCGATGGACCCGCCACCTGCCCCGATGGCCGTCACCTTGATCGATGGCAAGGCAACGTGGAACCGCCCTTCCTCGCGCACCGTTTCCAGCAGCGGCTGACCATTGACGATCAGCCCCACATCGAAGCTGGTGCCGCCCATGTCCGCCGTCAGCACATTGGGGAAACCCAGCAACTCTCCCAGCTTCTGCGACGCCAGCACACCACCGGCAGGACCGGATGTCAGCAGGTTCGCCGCCTGGAAGGCCGCCTCCGATGCCGGCAGGACGCCGCCACCGGATTCCATGATGGAAATGGGCCCTTCGAACCCGTGTCCGCGGATCGCACGCTCCAAGCCATTGATATAGCGATGGATGACGGGACCCAGATAAGCATTGATGGCGGTCGTGGATGCCCGCTCATACTCACCGATGATGGGCACCAGCGAGGATGAGGTAGTGACGAAGACGCTAGGCGCTTCCTCCGCCACCAGTTCCGCCAGCCTTTGTTCATGCGCCATGTTGCGGAAGGACCAGAGCAGGCTGATGGCAATGGATTCCACGCCCTGCGCCACCAACCGACGGATGCTGGCACGGGCCGCATCCTCGTCCAGCGGCACGATGATCTCGCCCTTATAGTCCACGCGCTCCACGATCCCTTCGGTCAGGGCGCGGGGAACGATAGGGTCGGGCAGACGGCGGACGGAGAAATGCGAGATTTCATGCGCCGCCATGCCGACCCAGCCACCCATCGCACGCTGGATGCGAAGCGTATCCTCGAACCCGCGGGTGGTCAGCAAACCGGTCCGTGCGCCCTTGCGTTCGATGAAGGCATTGGTGGCGGCCGTGGTGCCGTGGGAGAAATATTGCAGCCGGGCGACCAGTTCCGCCGGCGCAATTCCCAGCGCTTCCGCCGCAAGATTCATGGCGTTCAGCACGCCCTTGGTCCGATCCTCCGGCGTCGTCAACGCCTTGAAGATGCGGATGTCGCCATCGTCCGACAACAGGACCAGGTCCGTGAACGTGCCGCCGATATCCGTACCGATGTAGGACAAAGAAACCCCCTATTCGCTGTCCGGCCAAGCCTCGGTCGCGGGCTGAACCCGCCGGGCGGCCATGGATGGGCATGCCGCGACGGGGGACCGCCGCTGGCACGCGATAACGAGAACCAGAAATCCGTATGGAGATGGCTGGGGACCTGATGTCCCGAAACCCGCTCCTCCCCTGTCGCCTTGCTTATTGAGCTGACTTTATTTTGTCCGCTTTGCGGACGTTTGTCCGATATGCGAATGATTGATCACGCCAGACCTGTTGTCAAACGAAAAGTTCAGCTAAGACTGGATCGGCAGCAGCGGGAGTTGACGCCACCGACGGCGTCCGACACTTTCGGGCCCGGCGGCGTTGGCAGCCGTACGACAAGGAGAAGACAGGGATGGCACGTCGCCAGGCTGGGTCCACACCGGGGAACACCCCGGAGGAACTGCACGAGACTTATGAGGATGATCCGAATTTCGTTGTGTCGCTGGCCCGTGGGCTGAACGTGCTGCTGGCCTTCGCCGGCTCACGTAAGCATCTCAGCATTTCCGACATCAGCCGTATTACCGGCCTCTCGCGCGGATCCGTCGCGCGGCTGGTGAACACGCTGGAGAAGCTGGGCTATGTGCGGTCAGAGGGAAGGTCGTTCCAACTGCTGCCCAAGACGCTAGCCCTTGGCCAAGCCTACCTGTCGTCCAACTCACTGGCCACGATGGCACAGGAGACGCTGGACCGGATCGGCAATCAGGTGAACGAGAGCTGTTCCATCGCCGTCCTGGACGAAGGATATGTCACCTTCGTCGCCCGCTCTGCCAGCCGGCGCATGGTTTCTGCGTCCCTTTCGGTGGGAAGCCGGATTCCGGCCTACTGCACCTCGCTGGGGCGCTGCATTCTTGCACATCTGCCGGCAGACGAACTGGAACGCCATCTGGCGGGCGCCGATCTGGTTGCTCATACCAGCCGCACGGTCACCGACCGCGCAGCATTAGACGATGTGCTGGAGCAGGTGCGCACCACCGGCTATTCGATCTCCGACAGCGAATTCGAAGAAGGCCTGACCTCCATCGCCGTGCCTATCTTTGGACCCGGCAACAAGGTGGAGGCCGCCCTGGGTGTGGCGGCCATCCGATACCCGCACGAAGCCTTGGTCGGAACAATCCTGCCGGTTCTGCGTGGCACGGCCCGCGATCTTGGGGCCTTCCTGCGCTTCTGACCAAGGGGCAACAGCCCCAGCCTGGCTATACCCAAGCCTGGAATGGCTTGATCCCACCCGTCTTCATGTCCGGTTCCACAAGAAGACGCGCACGCGCATTCAGACGGGCCGCCAGCTGGCTGAAACCGCTGGCGGCACTGATGCCGACGATGTCAGCCTGGGTAAGGACGTGGAAGTCTTGCAGGAATTCCAACCCCGGCCAGGCCGGCCCCGCATCATGCAGCGTCACAGGCCGGAATTCACGGAAGGCCGCGCGGACTGCGGGAATATCATCGCTGGCCAGATACAGGACCGGCTTATCCAGCGTCGGCCACAGACCGCGCAGCCAGTCGACATAGGTCTGTGTCTCGGTGATGGGATAGCCATACTGAAGGAAATCGCCCCGCCTTATATGGATGGCGACCACCGTGCGACCCACCGCGCGCAGGGCATCGACAGGCGGGTCGATCCAGGGCTTCCATTGCGGGCGCGGTTGCAACCAAGACCGCATCCGGTCGCGGAAAGCTTCTGGATATTCATAGAGGAACAGGGGGGACAGAGCATCACGGTCCAGCACGGGCTCCACCTCCCGCGTGCCAATGACCGACCCGTTCAGAACCCGGCGGGCGAAGGGCCAGGGCGGCAGCGGGCCGCTGGGCACCGGGTCGTCAAGATCGAAATAGGCGCCCCCTACCCAGTCCGGCGTCTCCAGCACACAGCCATGCTTTTCCGCATAAAGCCGCAACAGCACATATTCCAGGACATTATGGGCAAAGCGCCCGCGGTTGCCCAGACTGGTGGAGGTCAGGCGCGGTCGGGCGGTATCGGGATTGTACGGACGCTGCCAGCGCCATCCCTGCTGGCGTCGCGTACGCTCCAGCGCCGCCAAAGAGCGGACGGTGAACATCCAGCAATTGTCGGATCGCACGGTCTCCAGCCGGGCGGCGGCCGCATTGGGATCGCCCTCCAGCAAATCCAGGGCCGACAGCGCCGTCCGGCATTCCACCGGATAGATGCGGCCCGCAAAGGGCACCGTTTCCAGCCGCGTGAACAGGGACCGCGCTTGGGCCGCCCGGCCACCACGAATCAGGATGGCATAGAGATATTCCAGAATAGAGGAGACATCCGTACCCTCCAGCGGCAGATATTCGACCAGGGCCGCCTCTGCCGCCGCGTCCTCCCCCTGATCGAACAGGGTGGCCACGACACGCGACCGCGCCGCCGCCAGCCCCAGTTGTGCCGAACGGCGGTAGCAGCGCAGGGCACCCGCCAGATCGGCGGACCGGTAATGCAGGTTACCCATATTGAACCAGATTTCCGGTGTCGCGGGAGACAGGCTGGCCGCCCGTTCCAGGGCCTGCGCCGCCGTCGCGACCTCCCCCATCTCCAACAGGGCATTGCCCAAGCTCATCCAGGCCGAAAGGAAGCCGGGTTCCAGCGCCAATGCCTGACGCTGACAGGTGATGGCTTCCTCGATGCGGTCATCCTGGCGCAGCAGGATACCGAGGTCATGATGGATCTCGGCCTTGTCGGGAAGCAGCCGGGCCGCACGTCGCAGGCAACGGATGGCGTTTTCGCGCCCCGCGCCGCCATGCCCCGCTCCCGACGCACCCAAGGAATGCCACACCGCCCCATGCGCCGGGTCCAGCACCAGACCGGCCTGCCACTGTGTCCGCGCACCCGCCGCATCGCCCTGCGCCACCAAGGCATTGGCCAGATTGAGCCGTGCCTCCACCATCTGTGGCGCGCGCTTCAGGGCCCGACGGAACAGGTCGATGGCCGGGGTCAGACGTCCCGCCTGCCGCTGGGTAATGCCCAGCAGATGCAATAGATCGGGATTGCCAGGATC
This sequence comes from alpha proteobacterium AAP38, assembly GCA_001296005.1. GTDB lineage: Bacteria > Pseudomonadota > Alphaproteobacteria > Azospirillales > Azospirillaceae > Niveispirillum. Next base: position 33,672 of record LJHR01000045.1, read on the forward strand.
ATCGGCCAGCAGCCGGCGATAGACTGTGGCTGCCCTCTCGGGGTGGCCGGCGCGGTGGTCTGCCAACGCGTCGGCCAATACCTGATCAGATGTTGTTTTCATTCGACAGATCGACCGCGCCATGCCGGAAGGGCACCCAGTCCTTCTGGGCGGGACGATATTGCAGTCCATAGGGGGACTTCAGGAAGATGCGATCGCGTTGCGGGCTTTCGCGCAGCGTCCGGTCGGCATCGACCAGCGGCGACTGGGAAAAGACCTTGTCCCAGAATTCCGCCGGCTCCACCGCTCGCCCTGCCTTCTGTGCATATTCCTGGGCGGCGTCGCTCAGCTGCCAGCTGCTCTCAACCATGTCGTAATAGCCCATGACAAAACTCCCTTTGCCCGACCCACGGGCTGACAGATACCGCACCTTTTTCAGGTGCCGCAAGGTTTGGCGGTCAGGCGCCTGGAATAGGCAAGGTCCCGCAACGCCTCCATGGCTTCGGCAAAGACCGGACCCCAGTCCTGGTCATCCTTTTGCCGGAACAGGCGCATGGACGGGTACCAGGGCGTGCACCCACCACGGTCGCCATACACCCAGTAAGGCATGAATTGTACCAGATTCCAGACCGGCGTAGCCAGAGAGCCAGCCAGATGCGCCGTGGAACTGTCAGTCATGATCAGCAGATCCAGCTGTTCCAGCAGGGCCGCCGTATCGGCGAAATCGTCGATATGCGGACCCAGCGGGGTCACCAGCAGGCGGCTGCCCATCTCTTCCAGCTGATCTTCCGGCGGCCCCTTTTGCAGGGAATAGAGCCGCACACCGGGTACAGTGCCGAATTGCAGGAAATTTTTCAGGTTGCTGGCCCGGCGGGCATTATCGGCAAAGGTGACCCGGCCCGACCAGATGATCCCGACGCGCAGGAGGCCTGGTTCTGCTGGCCCTAAAATCCGTTTCGCCTTGGCTCGCGCGTCGGGCGGAATATGCAGCTTCACCGGCGGCGGCACACTGTCGAAACGCGTACCGCAGAGATAGGGCAGGCTCATCTGCGACGTCTGGACATCGAAATCGGGAAAATCATGTCCCGCCGGCACGAATTCGTCCACCGGCAAACCGCCCAGCACGCGGCGTAGCTCCGGATGGCATTCGAACAGGATACGTCCGCCGCGCGCCTTGACCAGGGGCACATAGCGTGCCGCCATCAGCGTGTCGCCGAATCCCTGTTCGGTGGACAGGAAGATACGCTTGCCCTTCAGGTCGCTGCCGTCCCATGGCGTGCCCGGCGTCGGGCGGGTGCGGTAGGTGGCTATGCCACGACGATATTCGTAATCCTTGAAGCCCTGTTCATATTCACCGACCTGCAACAGGGTCAGCGCCCGCTCCCACCGCAACTGTGCCGAATGCGGATCTGCCGCCAGCGCCTTTTCCATCAGCATCAGCGCCTCATGGAAGGCGGTGGCCTTGCGCTTGCTGATCACCGCGTTGAACAGCAACTGTCCATTGTCGCCCATCAGGCGCAGGGCCCTGGCATGGGCATCGTCCGCCTCGGCGTGGCGGCCCAGTTCGGTCAGCAGATTACCAAGGTTGGACCAGTTGCCGGCATTGTTCGGGTCATGCTCCACCCCGCGGTGATAACAGACCAGCGCCTCTTCCACCCGGCCCATCCGCCGCAGAACAACGCCCATCGTGCTCCACGCCGCACCGTCACGGGGATTGGCACGCAGAATATCCTCTGCGGTACGCAGCAGCTGCTCGTCATTGCCGGCGGGCAACGTCGTCACATTTGCCTTGGGCGGCGCCTGGTGTGGCGGTGCCGCCGGGGCCGATGCGGGCGGTGAAGCCGGGACCGGTGCCGGCTTTGCGGGGGCGGCGGCTTTACGCTTCTTCGCGGTCACGTCGGTCCTGCTTCTTACGGCTTTGCCCTGTTACCAGGCAAAACGCACCTGGGCTGTCATGGCATGCTGCGTACGGTTGTCGCTCAACGCCGCATCATAGCGCGCGGACAGCCGCATGTTGTCAGCAATTTCCATGGACAAGCCACCACCCAGCACCGCCGTATCACGGCCAGGGGCCGCCGCCTGCACGATGAAGGCCTGGCCCAGCAGCGACTGGCTGATGCTGTTGCCGGGCGTTGACAGGTCATGTTCCCAGCGGGCCGACAGTTCAGGCACCAGGGTGCCGCCATTATCCAGCGCCACAGGTGCCGCAAGCCGCAGGCCGATACCGGCGCGCAGGTCCGCTTGGGCGTCTTCGGCAACGGTCAGACCGAATGCGTCGGCACCCCGTTCCGCGAATCCATCAACATCGCTGCCGTCATAGCGCAGGAAGGCACTGGGCGTAAGCTGGATGCCATCCAGATCAAGACTATAACCGGCCTCCAGGCCGGCACCGACGCTGCGGCCATCGGTATCGCCGCCGGCATTGCGCACCTGGATGCCGGTGGTGATGGTGCGGGCCGTCTCATAATTGCTGAAAGTGATGCCCGCCTGCGCATCCACGAACAGCGCCTCCTGGCTCCAGCCCAGATAACCCCCGACATGATAGCTGTCGATGGAGGCGCGGCCACTGTCCTGACGGCCCGTCACGCGGCTGTCGGCATAGCCGACAGCGATGCCTGCACGTGTACCATTATCAACACCGATATCGGCACCGGCCATGCCACCCGCCATGCGGTGACGGAAGCCGGGATTGTTGCCGTCGCTGCTGGTCCGCGCCTTATTCCCAAAGGCCCGGCCCCAGACCTGCCATCCCTGCCCTGCCCCATGCAAGCCACCCTGGCGCGTGGCGATCATATCGGCAAAGCCACGGCTGACATCGGTCGCCGCAAGGGAAAGATTGGCGTTGAATTCACCCGAAAGGCCGCCCACCGCCGATGGCAGCGCCGAAATACCCAGCGGGATCAGCGCGTTCAGGATCGGCTGCGCCGCCGGATTGCGCGACGCTTCCAGCGCGTCCACGGCGGCACCCACCGCACGCTGGTTGCCGGTCAGGCCAGCCAGACCGGCATAGGATGCGGCACCCACGTAAAGATCGACGCTGTTGGCACTGTACAGCGCCACGATGCGCCCACCGGTGGGTAGACCCGCCACAGGCTGCGTGATCGTGGCGAAGGTGCCGGTGACGCCGCCTTCGGCCTGGATCACGCCCGTCAGACGCTGCCCCAGGGTCAGGTTGTAGCTGTTGGTGCCCGCCGTTTCCCCGGCGGCATAGGTCAGGCCGCGCAGAACCGGCGTCAGGGTCACGCCACTGCTGATCGTGTAGGCATTGCCGGTCCCCGTCACAATGACGCGGGAATAGTTACCGGCACCATTGCCCGTCCCCGCCCCATCGATCTCCAGCACCAGCGAGCTGCCCGCCTGCTGCGTCACAGGGCCGGTGAAGGTCAGAGTGCCGGGGGAATTGCCGGGCCGCAGCGTGCCGGCGATGGTCGTGGCACCCGCGACCCGTCCGGTCCCGCGCAACGTGCCCTGGGCACCGACCGTAACCGGGGCCGTTACCACGCTGTTGACGGAAAGCTGACCATTCTCAACAGCCACGGAGCCGCCGGTCAGGCCGCCGGTCAGGCTCGCCTGCCCACCATTGCGCAGCACGAAACTGCCGCTGGCATTGTCGATGGCGCTGGAAAACAGGGTACGGCCACTGGTGGCAACTACCAGCGTGCCCAGATTGGTGATCTGGCTGGCAATCGTCCCCTGCCCGGCACCGGTCAGGGTAAAGGGCGATGCGGATGAGGCTGTATTGATGATGCGTCCAGCCAGGGCAATGTTCTGCCCGGCATTGTCCAGGGTGCCACCGGCGGACCCGACATTCAGCACCAACGTGACAGGCTGCCCCTGGCTGCCCAGGGCGCCGGGCGTGCCCGGACGCAGGGTGCCGCCGTCGAAGGTCAGGGTGCGCGTGCCCGACAGGTTGCTGCCGGTGCCCGCTGCGTCATCGGTCGTGTAGAAGGTCTTGGTACGATCGATCACAGCACCAAGATTGCCCACAGGGCTCGGCGTGCAGGTCGGGCACAGCGTAACCGTGACATTATCGATATTCTGTGCGGCACCCAGGCTGTCGGCCACGAAGCGCAGAATCGTCTGGCTGCCAAACGCCTGGACATTGAAGCTGTAGGTGGTCCAGCCGGTGGGCGGGGCGCTGTCACCGATATAATCGAAGATGCGAGCGTCGCCGAAATAGGCGCTCAGTCCCTGACCACCCTCGCTCTTGTACTGGAACGTGATCTGGTACCGGTCGCCCAGACCCGTGGTCAGCGCCTGGGACAGCGTGTTGGTGGAAAACAGGAATTCTGCGCTGTTTCCTTTGCCATCGGCACCGAGACCGGCGCGCAGACCCGACGGATCGCTGCTGGTCCAGCTGCCGAACGACACTTCATCCGTTCCCGCAACAGGTGTCACGATCTCGAAATCACCATTGCACAGGAGGGTGCCCGTGCAGGTCGCGGCATTGGCGCTGGACGATGCGAGGACCGGGATTGCCACAGTCATCAGCAAAGCCGCCTTGATAGAGGCCGTAACCGCCGACCGGTGAAGACACCCCTTCATGCTGCTCTCCCAAGACCATTAACCGAATATAAACAACAGGCCCTACTGGCCACAGGCATATCGCACCCGCGCGGCACAATAGCCCAAATCTCAGCTATAGTGCACAATTCATCTCAATGCTTATGATTTTATGAATTCTGCCTGTGATCAAATCATCTCTTTCGGATAGAACCATCGACTACCGAACGTATCACACTACCAATCGGGGCAAACCACCCCCCTTGGGTATCGGACCTGAACATACGTAAGCAATCATACCAGACCGTGCGTTCAGGATCGTTCATCCAGCGCCAGTCGGCGATGGGCGGCAGAATCAGGAAAGCTGGCCGTCCCATTGCACCGGCCAGATGGATCACCGCGCTGTCACAACTGATGACAAGGTCCAGATTGGCGATGATGGCTGCGCTGTCCATGAAGGCACCACACCGCCGGTCACGGTCTGCGTCTGTGAAATGGGTAAGATTGAGCGCCGCAGACCATTCCGGAAGCTGTTCAAGTCCGGGTTGCTGCTGCAGGCTGAACAGCCTTACGCCCGGAATCGCGGCCAGGGGCGCAAAGGCCGCCAGCGGTATGGATTTGCCGGCCTCCGCCGCTTGCCAGTTGATGCCGATACGCAGCCCTTCGTTTCCGATTCGAGATGCCCAGGCAACGACGCGGTCAGGGCACGCGCGCAGATAGGGTGCCGACGCCCCCGGCACGGTCGCGGGCGTGCTGCCGCACAAGCCGGGAAGGCTCATCAGCGGGGCATGAAAATCAGCAGCCGGCAACGGATCGCTGTGGCGGATCAACTCATCAATACCGTCCACCCCACGCAGGATATCCTGCATTTCCGGCTGACATTCGAAAAGGGTATGGGCCCCCATGGCCTTCAGAACCTGGAAATAGCGGGCGAATTGCAGCGTATCGCCCAATCCCTGTTCGAAATGCACCAGGATGCGCTTGCCGGCCAGCGACGAACCATCCCAACGCGGAACACCCGGCACATCCCGACGCCATCGCCAGACCGCCTGCCGGTCCCGCCAGTCATAATGAGGCCAGCCTTCGCGCCAATGACCCTGCTGGATCAGGCAGGCCCCCAAATTCTTGTGATATTCGGGACTGCCAGGCTCACACCGGACGGCGCGCCGATACCAGGGGGTGGCCTCGCCGGGCCGCCCCTGCCGGCGCATGGCCCCGGCCAGATTATTGACGATGGCTCCCTGACCGGGTTCCAGCGTCAGGGCCAGACGATAGGCGCGTTCCGCCTCCACCGGGCGGTCCAGGGCCATCAGGATGTTGCCGCAGCGAAAGGCCGCATCGGGGAAATCCGGCCTGACCGCCAGCAGACGCGCCAGGACGGACAAGGCCCTTTCCGGCTGGCCCAATGTCATCAGCAGGCTGCCCAGACGGAAAAGGCCCGGCGGATGATCGGGCCGCAACCGGTGTGCCTCCTCCTGCATTGCAAGGGCGGCCTCGGTCTGGCCTGCATCCTCCAGCGTGATGCCCAAATTGAACAGAGCCACAGGATGGCCGGGCGCAAGGCGCAAGGCCTCCGCGAAATGCAGGATGGCCAGTTGCAGGTTATCGGCGGCATGGGCGGCCTGCCCTGCCTCCATCATCTGGCGAAAGCCATCTTCGGTCACCGGCCCGCCCTCCCTGCCTGTCTGCTGCTTCATGGATTGGCATGGGACAAGTGGCTTGGCAATACCGCCCGGCCCCGCCATGCTCCACCCGCCCCACCTTCACCAGGATGACCGTCAGCGTGCCTGCCCCCACCCAAATCGATCTGCTGCGGGCCGCAATGGATGCCTACCGGCGGGGCAGCATGGCGGAGGCGGAGGCGTCCTGCCGCGATATCCTGCGCGGGCAGCCCGATCATGTCAGCGGGCTTTTCCTGCTGGCCGTGCTGCGTATGGTAGTAGGCGATGATAATGCGGCGGCAGGGCTGTTTCAGCGCGCCTTGACCCTGGACCCGGCCATTGCCGACGCCCATGGCAATCTGGCGATGATCCGGCAGCGGCAGGGCCGCATGGCGGACGCCGCCCTTCTGTTCCGCCGTGCCGCCATTCTGGCCCCGGACAATCCCGACTGGCGGGTCGGGCATGCCATGCTGTGCCTGGACCGGCCAGGAATGGCGGCCCACCTTTTCCGTTCGGCACTGACATTGGCCCCGGCATCGCCCGCGGCATGGCGGGGCTTGGGACTGGCCCTGCGCGGCACGGATCCGGCGCAGGCCGCCATCGCCTTTGACCGGGCCTATCGTCTTGACCCGTCGCTTGAACTGGCGGCGAGTGAGGCATTCGCCTGCCGCCTGCAGGCCGCCGACTGGCACCACTATCACCGCGACCGCCAGCACCTGGAAACCCGCATCGATCAGGGCGGGGTCGTCCTGCCCCTGCTGACGCAGATTGCCGGGATCACCCCCGCGCGGCAGTGGCGGGCCGCCGCGACGATCTGGCAGCGGCAAGTGACCTGGGACCCGTCCCCCACCCAGCCCCGCCAGCGACAGGACGGGCGCCTGACCGTGGCGTATCTGTCGGCAGATTTCCACGCACATGCCACCGCCTATCTGATCACCGGCCTGCTGGAACAGCATGACCGCAGCCGGTTCCGCATCCTGTCCGGCTGTTACGGCGTGGAAGATGGCAGCGAGGCACGTCAGCGCATCCGCCGCGCGGTGGATGGTTTCCACATCCTGCGCGGCCTTGACACGCGGCAGGTCGCCGACTGGGCGGGGGCGCAGGGGATCGATATCCTGGTCGATCTGAAGGGCTATACGGCTGGGGCCCGGCTGGACCTGCTGTCACGACGGCTGGCACCGGTGCAGGTGGCCTATCTGGGCTATCCCGGCACGTTGGGCGGGGGGCCGGTCGATTATCTGATCGGCGATCCCATTGTGACGCCACCCACCGACCAGACATTCTACCATGAGCGTCTGGCCATTCTGCCCAGCTGTTATCAGGTCAATGACCGCGACCGTCCCCGGCCTGATGTTCCACCGGACCGGGCTGCTCTGGGTCTGCCGCCGGACAGTTTCGTCTTTGGCGCCCTCAACGCACCGCAAAAGATCACGCCTGATCTTTTCGCCTGCTGGATGCGACTGCTGATGGCAATCCCTGATTCCCGTCTGATACTCTATGATCCAAACGGTGCGGCAGCGGCCAATCTGCGCGCGGCAGCGGTTGGAATGGGCGTTGATCCAGGCCGGCTGACCTTTGTCGGGACTGCCCCCCTGGCACAGCATCTGGCCCGCTACCGCGCCATTGATCTCTGCCTGGACAGCTTTCCCTATACGGGCCACACCACCACCTCCGACGCATTGTGGATGGGGGTGCCCGTGGTCACGCGGCAAGGGGATGGTTTCGCGGCACGGGTCGCTGCCAGCCTGCTGCACGCGGTCGGCCTGCCCGACCTGATTACCCATGACCTTGCCGGCTATGAGGCGCTGGCCCTGTCACTGGCCAGTGACCGGAAACGGCTTGATGGGCTGAAGGCACATTTGGAGCGGGTGCGCGGCACCGCGCCGCTTTTCGACACGCCCGCCTTCGCGCGGCATCTGGAACGGGCCTATCGCCTGATGTGGGAACGGCATCGTGCCGGCCTGCCGCCACAGACCCTCATCATGCCGCCGCACGATTGATCAGGGCGTCACGGACGCGCGTCACGACCGATGCCCAATCCCCCGCCCGCTCCTGCCGGAACAGGCGCATGCCTGGATACCAGTTTGTCCCGGCCCCCTGATCCCGCCAGCGCCAATCGGCATTGAGCGGCAGCAATGTCCAGACGGGTCGGCCCAGTGCGCCCGCCAAATGCGGCGGCGCCGTACAGGAACTGATGACCAGATCGAGGTTGGCCATAATGGCAGCCGTATCGGCAAAATCCGTGATCTCCGGCCCCAGGTCGGTGAAGTTCCGCCGCAGACCTGGGCCCAGCGCCTCCAGACCTGCCCGACCGCCGCCCTTCTGCAAGGCGAAAAAGGAAACGCCAGGCACCTCCAGAAGGGGCAGCAAGGCCGACAGGCCGGGGGAGCGGCGGCGGTCATCCTTAAAATCCGGATTGCCGGCCCAGACCAACCCGACCTTCAATCCCTTGAAATCCGATAATCGACGTGACCAGTTCGCCATCAATGCCGGTTCTGCAACGAGATAGGGCACCGTATCCGGCATCTCCTCCAGGCCCAGCAGATGCGGCAGGCTGAGCAGCGGGACATGCGCGTCATGGGGCGGCAGGGGGGCGCCATGGGCGATGATGGTGGCGCCGCCCCCCAGGGTCGTGAATATCCGGATCAGGGCCGGCGCACATTCCACGATCACCCGCGCGCCCCGCCGGGACAGCAGCGGCACATAGCGGGCGAACTGTATCCCATCACCCAGCCCCTGTTCATCATGGACCAGCAGCGTCAGGCCGGCGGGATCGCCCCCTGTCCAGGCGGGCGATGGATAATCCCGCCGTCGCGCCGGAAAGTCGCGCAGGCGCATCCGCCATTCATAGGCGGCAAAACCGTCGCGCATCCGCCCTTTCAACAGAAGGCAGGTGGCCAGCAGCGTATGGGCCTCCGCATGGCCGGGATCGGCGGCCAGCGCCCCCTGGCAGAATTGCATCGCCTGTTCGATGCGGTTCTGGTTACGCAGCACCAGACCCAGGTTCAGCCAGGCATCGGCGAAACGGGGCTTCACCCGGATGGCCCGATGCAGCCACCGCGTGGCTTCCTCGTCCCGGTCACCCAGTTGCGACAGCGACAGGCCCATATTACTCATCACCGCCGCTTCGTCGGGCATCAGCACCAGCGCCCGGCGATAGGCCTCGATGGCTTCCGCGTAACGGCACAGATTTTTCAGCACGACACCCAGATTGGCGTAGGCCCTCCCGTCCTCGGGGCTCAGGCGCAGCAATTCCCGCCAGATACTCTCCGCCTCTGCATGCCGGTCCAACGCCATCAGGGACGTGGCCAGCAGGAAGCGCTGAAGGCTGGCATCGGGCACCAGCGCGATGTAGCGGCGCAACGGTTCCAACGCGCCTTCATGGTCACCACGGTCCAGCAGGACGCTGGCCAGATTATGCTGGGCCATATCCAGACCGGGATCGATCAGCACCGCTTCCCGGCCCGCCACCTCCGCCTGTTCCAGCCGGCCCAGCGCCCGCAATGCCGCGCACAGGTTGGAGAAGCCGGCAGCATTGTGATGGCGTTGCCGCAGAGAGCGGGCCAGCAGGGGCACCGCCCCCGCCGCATCGTCACGCAGCAGCGACAGCACACCCAACGCCATCAGCACATCCGGGTCCTCCGGACACTGTTCCAGCACCCGGCGGAACAGGGAGTCGGCCTGCGCCAGTTGCCCCGCATTCTGAAGGGCGACCGCTTGGGCCATCAGGTCATTGGCGCTGGCCTTCACGCGCCGCCCTCCGGTGCGATCCAGCCCATTTCCTCAAACTGCGCACGGCGGGCGCGAAGTGTGGCGGGGAAGCCGTCATCAATGGGGACCCGCTGCAGGGCGGTCCACATGCCGGGAATGGCCCCTTCCTCAAACCGGCCCGTGGCGAAGAATTTCTCCAGCCGCGCGCGATTCACATCACCGTCATTGCCGAAACTGTCGATCATTTCGCGGTGGGCAAAGGCATCCAGTTTGGCCAGGAACCGTTCAATCCCGCCCATCCAGGTGAAGTGCCAGCCCGCCGCCGAGATGGTCTGCCCGATGCCCTGCTTGGCCAGGTAGCGCATATTGTTGGCCCCGACCTGACGGACCAGGTCGAACGGTGCTGCCGCCACCGAAATCCAGGGTTCCTGTGACCGCAGGTTCAGGAAATAGAGATGGATATCCAGATGCGGTGCGAACAAGGACGGACCTTCCGCACCCAACGACCGCAGGAGCGACGCTATCTCGGGCCGCAAAATCTCGTCGGCGTCGCTGATGATCACCATGTCGGCAGGCGCAGCCTGGGTCAGGCCGCGCAGGATTGCCTGGCGCTGATGCGCCTCCCGCACCCAGGCGAAACCGCCGGGATCATCCTCCACCACGACATGGATGATCTTGTCGGCATAGCGGGCGAACCTTTCCCGGTTCTCTGCGTAATAAAGCGGTTTCGGCGTACCCGCATGGGTATAGGCGGCCTCCACGAGTACGAAATGATCGACGACAGGCGACAGTTCGGCCAGACGGATCTCCAGCAGGTCCAGTTCATTATAGAACTGGAAGCAGTCATAAAGCTTTCGCCCCTCTGGCGGTGGGGCGGGCAAGGGCGGTGCCCCTGGTCCCGCAGCGTCAAACCAGGCCCGGAAGGCGTCATAACCGCGCAGCGTGCCCCACATCGCGGAACGCTCGCCCTCGTCATTGCCTTCCAGATGCAGCAGGCTTTCGATCTGGGTGATCAGCGCCGTCGCTTGCTCCCGCCAGCCGGGGCCCAGCCGGCCATTGGCCCCCTCATTCAGCACCGCGCCCAGATTTTCCAGCAGCAGCCGCTGCGACAGCGCCAAACGCGCGGCACCCAGCCGGCGCCAGGCCTCTGGATCATTATCCAAGGCCGCCGCCTGGCGCAGCAACTCCACCTGATCCGCCCGCCGCCCCGCCAGCCGATGCCGCGCCGCAATCATGCGCAGCAGCAGGGCCCGGCGCACGGGTACCGTCTGTGCGGCCGCGGCTTGGCGGGCAAGGCTGGCATCCTCCCCCAATGCGCCGGCCACCAGGGCCATGACATTGAACAACCGCGCCGCCGAGGCAGCGGTCAGCGTCTCCGCGTCCTTCAGCGTCGCCTTTTCGGCATCGGCCAGCCATCCGGTCAGCATGGCGCGCATGGGACGGGCAGACAGGATGGCGGCGCTGTCGATCCGCAGCACCTGCGCCGCCAGTTCCAGGGTCAGCGCATGATCCCCCAGCGTATGGCCGGCGATGGCGGCGGCAATGCGGATACCGGCGTCATCGGGTGTCAATTCCGCCACCAGGAGACAGGCCGACAGCGTCGCCACGGCATCATCCACCGCCCGGGCCTGCGCCGCCAGTTGCCGTCCAGCGACGGCCAGCGATGCCGTCCATGACGCGTCACCCGACAGTAGCGGCCACACCGCGCGCAAGGCTGCAACCCGCGCGGCCAGGGGCGCCCCATCGGCACCTGACGCCACACCGGCCAGCATGGATGGCATCCAGTCCCGCCATTCCGCAGGATCGGGCGTTTCCAGACGACTGGCACGGCCCAGCGACAGCAGCGCATCGGCATGACGGGCCTGTGCCGCCTGAACCTGCATCAACACGCGCCAGACACCGGCATGGGCAGGGTCCAGCGACAGGATGCGCATACACAGATCGGCCATCGCGTCATGGTCGTTCACCATCGCCGGTCGCTTCAGCTGCCCCAGCAGGTCCATGACCTCCTGGGCTGGCGGCTGCCAACTGGCCTTGTCCGACAGGAAAGACAGCCAACACTGCGCCTGCCGGGCCCAGCCCTGGCCTGCATCGGTATGCCGGACCTGGGCGCGCAAATGCCTTTCTACCCCTTCCGTCTGCTCCTGGTACCGGCGCAGTTCCGTGACCATGGCTTCTGCGAATTGGGCCGCGTGCCGGGCCGGGTCGGACGGCACGGGCAACAGCCGACCGAATCCCGCCGCCGTTTCCGGCAGGGCGCCAAGCTGGCTGGACACAACCAGACAACCCGCTGCCAGCGCCTCCATCACGCTGATGCAGGAGGTTTCGGCATAACGGTTGGGATAGGCCAGGGCCGTGACATCCCGCAATCCCGCCGCCAGGGCGGGCTGTGAGACACTGCCGATATAGTCAACGCCATCCGTGTCCCGGCAGCGTTCATAAAGCGCGGCATAGGGATCACGCTCCAGCGGGACCTGATAAGTTTCCAGTGACGAGAACACTTTCAGCCGCGTTCCCGGTATGGCGGCGCGGATCAGGGGCATGGCCGCCAGCAGCACATCCAGCCCCCGGAAGGGCGTGCTGGTATAGGCCAGAACCGGGGGCCATGGCTTGGCCGCGATGATCCTGTCCTCCGCTGCGAACAATTCGGCAAAGCAGGGGGCCGGCGCGTTGCGCGCGATATGGCAGCGGTGACGGGGCAAGTTGAAACGCCGGATGAAATCTTCCCGCTGCCACCGGCTGACGAAAATGAAGCCATCCCACAGGCCGACAATATCGGGGTCGGCCAGGCCGGCAACAACGGGCTGGTCACCGGCATGCTGTGTCCACAGCAGCAACCGGCACCGTCCATCGCTGGCCGCGTGCAGGTTGCGTACGCTGTCACTGTCACAGCTCCCCATGACCACCAGCACATCATATCGCGTCAGCAGGGAAACGGGCATGGTGCCATGGTGCCGGCACATGACCCCACCCACCATTCCCGGCGCAGAGGTTCCGTTGACCAGCGTAACCTCTGCCCCCTGGCGGGCCAGGGCGGGCGCCAGATAACAGGCAGCCGACTGCATGCCGCCCAGCGGTGCGGTGCGTGTCGTATCCGGCGTGTAATCGCCGAATGTCGTATCGAGGAAGGCGAGTTTCATGAACTTTTGAACCAAAACGCCATTCAGCTTTTCGTTCCTGTTAGCATAGTTTGGTTGCTATGGAATGCGTGACGAAATCGGCATGGGCACGGCTATGCGAATGAACCCGGTGGAATGCCGCCGACTTCTGGCGAACGAGCCGACCGATGTGATAGCGCTTCAGCATCTGGCCGCGGACCTGCGCGATGCGGGCGACGGGCTGCGGGCTATACGGCTGTTTCGCCGTGCCTATCGCCTGCATGGAAACACAGATATCTTCTTGCAGCAGACTGATAGCACGCTGCATATCGCCCTAAACCAGATATCCAGCCTGCTGGATCCGGGCCGGTTCGATGAGGCGGCGAAACATCTGGAATGGCTGGCGGCGTTCATCCCCCCGACCGGTCATCTGGCGCGGTTGCTGGCCACCGTCTGGTGCATTCTGGGCCGGGATGGTGATGCCATCGCGATGCTGCCGAACATCGGCGCCGGATCGCCATCCGATACCGGCGTCGGCGTGGCGCTGGCGGCATTGGACTCCCATCGCCGTCACTATGGCGTGATTGGCACCGTCGTCATCCCCGCCTTCAAGGCTGCGGGCACCATCGGGGAAAGCCTGGACAGCATCCAGAAAACGCTTGGCCATTACCGCTTTGCCTCGGGCCGGGAGGACGCGCAGGTCCATATCGTGGTGGTGGATGATTGCTCACCCGACGATACCGTGGATGTGGTCCGCGCCTGGGGGCGCGCGCATCCCGAACAGAGCCTATCCCTGATTGCCAATAACCAGAACCGGGGGGCCGGTCGGGCCCGCAATGCCGGCGTGGCGGCGGCCATGGGTCCCTATCTCTGGTTCCTGGATGCCGACGATCTTTTCCTGGAACGGCATTTCCACGTCACGGCCAGCATGCTAGATGCCAACCCGCAATGGGATTATGTGCGCACCGACATGGTGTTCGACCGAATCGACGATCAGGTTTCCGCCTCCTGGCGGGAGGCGTCGGTGCGCACCTATCCCTGTAATCTCTGCATCCGGCGCGAGGCGCATGCGCGAACCGACGGATTTCCCGAGGAAACGCCTTTCTGGCCAGCCACCGCCGACGATGTCGCCTATTCCCGCGCCATCAGTTTGGCACTGCAAGGCGTCAAGATCGGCCTCAAGACCGTCTTCTACCGTATGAGCCCCGGCAATGTCCTGGACCGTATGCAGGCGGAAATGGTCAGCGGGCGGGAGCCCGGTGAAGGGGCGGAGGTCGATAGCCGCTTCATGGCCATCGAAATTTTGATCCGCCGCCGCCTCCAGTCCCTGTCGGCCACGCAGGAGGTCCGTGAGCAAAACCGGGCCAGGACGGCCAGGACGCTGATATCTATGGCCGCAGCGCGGACAGCGGTGGGGGATCACGCGGGCGCCCATGCCCTGCTGCGCCAGACCACGGATATTGACCCTGGTCTGTTCACAGCATGGTTCGAACTGGGCATGACATCGCTGCGGCTGTCACGGCGGGCGGAAGCGAAATCAGCCTTCGCCCGGGCCAGCGGCCTGCGGCCACAACTGGCCCCGGCCCGCGTCAATCTGGGCCTGCTGATGCTGGAGGATGGTGACGCAACGGCGGCACTGCCCCATCTGCGCCGTGCCCTGGAACTGGCACCCGGCAATATCAACGCCCGTTTCCTGCTGGCCCGTGCCCAGCGCCGGTCGGGGCAATTGCCGGAGGCCGAAGACAACCTGCGACAGGTAATCGCTGCCTCGCCCGCTAAGGCCGAGTATCTGGCCGAATGGTCTGGTCTTCTGCTGGAAAAGGGCGATGGACCGGCTGCACTGACCGTTGCCGATCAGGCAGCAGAACACGCTCCCGATCTCTACGATGCCCATGCCGCAAGGGCAGCCGCGCTGGAAGCGCTCGACCGCAAACCGGACGCATTGGCCGCGTGGGACCATTCCATTGCCTGCAATGCCGGATTTGGAGAGGCCTTTACCCGGCGGGCAATGCTGCTGCTGGAACGGCAATGGGGACCGGCACCTGCGCCCCGTGCCAGAGCAACCGAAACCGCTCACCGGCTGGCCGTGACGCGGCTAGGTAGCAATGGCCGCTTCGGTAACCAGATCCTGCAATATGGCGTGGCACGGCTTTATGCCGAACGTCACGGACTGACCCTGGAAACGGCGCCATGGGCCGGGCGGCATCTTTTCGACCTGGATGATCCCCTGCCGGGTCCCCCACTGCCCCGCCTGTCGGAGGACGAGGCGGCGCTGGCGGTCGGGCTGGCGGCGAACGCCAAACCAAATGCTGCCGGCCATGATATTGACGGCTATTTCTGTGGCGATACCAGCCCGCTGGCACCACACGCCGATCGTTTCCGCCGTTTCTTCACGCAAGCCCCCCGTTGGCGCGACCGTTTCGATCAGGTGCAGGCGCGGTTGCGGCAGGCCGGGGATACGATTGTTTGCCTGCATCTGCGGCGCGGCGATTTCGGCTGGGGTCCCTTCTGGATTGCACCGGAAGCCTGGTATCTGGATTGGCTGCAGGGCATATGGACCGACCTGCCCAATCCGGTCCTTTACGTGGCTACGGACGATCCCGGCAGCGTCACGGCCTTCAGACACTTCCGGCCCCTTACGGCGACGGCGCTGGACATTCCCCCGATTGACGGGGCCACGTTCCTGGACGACTTCCAGGCGCTGTGTGCTGCCGACATATTGGCTATTTCAAACAGCACCTTCTCCTTCACGGCCAGCCTGCTGAACGACCGGGCCAGCCAATTCCTGCGACCTGATCGTGGGCACCAAGAACTGAAACCCTACAGGCCCTGGGCTTCTCCTGTCCTTTTGGGGTAGCCAAATCAGAAAAGCAATTACGCGTGTTAACAAGTACACATTAACCAGTTCATGTTAAGAAGATGAAAGTGGAAAGTTTGGTTAAAATTTTCACTTTTTACGCCTTCCTATCCCGATGAATAGTTCGCGACCAAGGGCAACCCCGCCAATCTCTCGCGGTATGCTGTGACATGTATCCCGAAGATATACCTGTAGTCTGCTCCAGTGCTGGTTTTTATGTTTCCGTATCCGCTCCGATAGGGTAATACCGCAGTATGAATTATCGTTCGGCCGACTCTGTCGGTCGCGCTTGGAACCTACGCCTTTCGCATAGGCTGGTTCCCATCAGGTGGGGCGAGGGAAAGAACATGGCTGCTGGTGGTACACTGACCCTCTCGGGTGGCGCGGACATAACCCTTACGACGGGTACCGTGTATTCCTTCGTGAAAGGTGTCGGCGGCACCCAGGGCCTGGTGTTGAACAGCACCGGCCAGACCATGACCGTCACCAACCTGGACCATCTGTATGGCGGCACCAATCTAAAGGCGCCAGAGGTCATAACCCTGGGGGGAACCAGCGGCAATACGCTGGGTATCTCCAAACTTGAAACCCTGATCGGCAATGTCGGCCGTGATGTCCTGACATTCACCGTCTCTGGCAACACCATCAATGCAACCAGCATTGAAACCTTCATCGGCAACAGCACCGGTACAGATTTCATCACCTTGGCCAATACCGGCGGCACCACCGTCGCCATCAGCTTTATCGAATCGCTGCTGGGCGGCAGCGGCAAAGACGTCGCCGTCACCCAAAGCACCATTGGCACCACCACCGTCGTCGGGCTGGTTGAAACCATTATTGGCGTCGGCGCCCTGGATGTCTTCGCCACCATTTCAAGCGTCGACGGCAATACTGCCATGGTGGTCGGCGCCGAAATTCTGCTCGGCAATGGCACTAAGAACGATGCCTATTCGCTGGGCAGCGGCGGCAACACAATGGGTGTGGGGTTCGCCGATACGCTGATCGGCGGCAGCGGCTATGACATGGTTACCGGTGGGTTCAAGAACGGGTCGATCAATCGCTCCACCGGCGCCATGACGATGCTGATATCCGGCATTGAGTATATTGCCGGCGGCACGGGTGTCCGTGACGCGATTATGCTGGGCGATGTCAATACCACGATCACAATCGCCGATATCGACACGCTGATCGGCAGCAGCGGCGCTGACGTTGCCACGATGGACGAACGCCGGACCACCCAGATCATCGGTGATACAGCCCTCGCGACCGCCACCGTCGCTGGCACCATGCTGGTGTCGCTGATCGAAACCCTGATCGGCTCGGCCGGGCAGGACATTGTCTCCCTGACCGCAGCAGGGTCGTCTAACGGCAATACCATCCGCGTATCACAGATCGAAACCCTGCACGGGAACGGTTTCAGCTACAACGATTACGTTATCCTGGCCGATACCAGTGCCAAGACAATAACTATCGGCCTGGTGGAAACGCTGCTCGGTACAAGTGGCACTGACGTTGTCGTGATGTCAGCTGTTGCGCTGGCATCCAACACCATTCAGATTGCTGGTGTCGAAACCATTATTGGCAGCAGCAATACTGACTGGGTTGAGTTCACCAACGCCAGCACCTTGTCGGTAAGCGCTATCGAGCGTTTGGTCGGCAGCAGCATTGATGATACCGCCATATTCGGTACCAGCGCGCAGACCAGCGCCATCGTCACAAGCATCGAGACGCTGCTCGGCGGTATGGCCGCCAATATTATCAGTTTGACGGCGGCCAGTACGCTGAGCGTCGACATGATCGGCACCCTGGTGGGGTCAAGTGTCAAGGATGTGGTGACGTTGCGTTCCGCAGCGACCGACCTTGCCCTGCTGAGCGTCGAAACCGTGATCGGCAGCGCCCACACCGACATTGTACGGCTGGGACAGAGCACCGACAGCTCCACCACTGCCGTTTCACTGGTAGAAACCCTGATCGGCACCGGCGCTGGCGCCGTGATGCTGGCCAATACCGGTAACACGGTGACAGCGGGCATGATGTCGACCCTGTTCGGCAGCACCGGCAAGGATGTGGTCACCCTCCTCAGCGACGGGAGCACGGCCAATATTTCCATGGTGGAGACGCTGATCGGCAGTGGCGGCACCAACGTCATCAGCTTCGCCGACAGTGCCGCGACCATCTTTGTGTCAGGCGTGGATACGGTCATCACGGCGACCCAGACCCTGTCCCTGGCCGGCGCCGCCCAGACCATCACTATCGGTGGCGTCACCAACATCTTGCAGATGCCCGCCACCGGCGGCAGCAGCAGCGTGGCCCTGCCCTATGAAACGGTGCTGGGCGATACCGCCACCGACATCGTCACCCTGACGCAGACCCAGGGCACCACCCTGGCTGTGCAGCTGCTGGAAACCCTGATCGGCACAGCACAGAACGATATCATTCTGCGCACGGGCACCGTGGGCAGCACGATGCTGGTCGGGCAGGTGGAAACCTTTATCGGCAATACCGGCACGGATGTCGTCCAGTATGCTGCCGGTACGACCAGCATGGCCTTGACCGCCGTAGAGACCATCATCGGCAGCGCCAGCGGCGATGATGTCGTCACCTGGGCCGCTTCCGGCTTCACCATCGCCGTCGATGGCATCGAAACCATCGTCGGCACCGCCGGTGCCAATGTCATCACCAGCACCGGCACCACCGGCGGCACCATCCGTGTCTCGCTGCTGGAGAGCGTGACGGGCGGCGCCGGCAATGACACGCTGGCGATGGAAGGAACGGATGCCAATACCCTGACAGTCGCGGGTATTGAGGCCGTGGTGGGCAGCGTCGGTCTTGATGTCCTGTCATTGGGCACCTTCGGTAGCACCATCACCGTATCCGCCATTGAATCGCTGATCGGCGGCGCGTCGGGCGACGACGTGGCGACCTATACCGGTGTCACCGGTGCCACCCTGTTCGTGGCGCGCGTCGAGACGCTGATCGGCAACAGCAACAGCGATATCGCCAAGCTGGTCGATGGTGGCAACACCATGGTCATCTCGCAGTTTGAGACGATCATCGGCGGCGCCGGTGTCGGAGATACCATCACGCTCGGCAGCAACGGGAACACTGTTACCACCACCCTGGTCGAGACGCTGACCGGCGGCGCCGGAACCGACGTGGCGATCATGAGCTCGTCCGGCAACATCACCGTAAACCTGCTGGAAACCCTGATCGGCAGCAGCGGCGTGGATCAGGCACTCCTGTCCGGCACCGCCGGCAACACCCTCGCCGTATCCAGCGTGGAAATTGTAACCGGCGGCATCGGTGCCGATACGGCGATCATCACAGACAGCGGCTCGTCAACCCTGATTTTCAGCGCGCTGGAAACGATTATCGGCAGCAACGGCAATGATTATGCGCTCGTCAATGGCACGGTCGGATCAACCGTTACGGTTTCGTTCATTGAAACCTTCGCAGGCAGCAGCGGCATTGAAGTGGTGTCGTTTTCCTCCACCGGCGAGACTGTCACCGTTTCTGCAATAGAAACTCTCATCGGCGGCGCCGGTGTGGACAAGGCCCTGCTGGCCACCAGCGGTAGCACCATATCGGTTGCGGGCATTGAAAGCATCGTCGGTAACGCGGGCGCCAGATCCGACCTGATCAATCTGGCCGGCACCAGCGGCAGCACTATCTCCGTGTCGTTGATCGAAAGCCTGAACGGCACCGGCGGTACGGATATTGTCTCGCAGACTGGCACAAGCGGTTCGACCACCGCCGTATCATTGCTCGAAAGCCTGTTGGGCGGCTCCGGCAACGACGTCACCCAGCTGGGTTCGGGTGGCAATACCCTGTTCATCACAGGCGTGGAACACGTCATCGGCGGCAGTGGCGTTGATCTGGTCAGAATGGACAGCGGCGGTGGCACAGTCACCGTATCGCTGGTTGAAAGCCTGATCGGCGGGGCTGGCAGCGATACCGCCCTGCTGGGTTCACTCGGCAACACCATCACTGTCAGTCTGGTTGAAACCCTCACTGGCGGCGCCAGCAGCGATGTTGTCGTCCTGGGCGGCACCAGCGGCGGCACATTCCGTGTCACGCAGATCGAAAGCCTGACCGGCGGCAGCGGCACGGAGATCGTGACTACCGGCAGCCAAGGGGTGACGCTGGCCGTATCCCTGATTGAAAGCCTGGTCGGCGGCGCGGGCCAGGATGTCGGCATCATGGCTGGTACCCTTGGCGGCACCCTGTCGATCACCAGTGTCGAAGCCGTGACGGGCGGCGGCGGAAGTGATCTGGTCACCATCGACCAGACGGCGGCCAATACCCTGACCGTTTCCCTGGTCGAAAGCGTGCGCGGCGGAACGGGTACCGATACGGTCGCGCTGGGTGCCGGCAACAATACGCTGCTGGTCGATCTGGTGGAAAACATCGTCGGCAACAGCGGCAATGACACGATCCGCCTGTCCGCGAACACCAGTGGCAACAACGTCACCGTTGCGGCCGTGGAAAGCGTCATCGGCGATTCCGGTGGCAGCATCGACCATGTGCAGATGGCGACAGGCGGCGGCACCATTGCCGTCTCCCTGATCGAAAGCCTGACCGGTACAGCCAGCAACGATGTTGCCAGCATCGCCAGCAATTCCGGCAGCACCATTACAGTCTCGCTGATCGACAGCCTGACGGGCGGTAACGGTACCGACATCGTCGCCCTGGGCGGCACCAACGGCGCTACGATTACCGTTAGTGCGGTGGAAAGCCTGGTGGGCAGCAGCGGCGTCGACAGCGTGACGCTGAACGGGATTGGCGGCACCCTGGCCGTCACTGCGGTGGAAACCATCACCGGCAGCATCGGCACCGATATTGTCACCGCCGCCAGCGGCAACGGTACCACCGTCACCCTTTCCGTCTCCCTGGTGGAAAGCCTCACCGGCGGTGACGGCACCGACATTGTTCTGCTGACCAGCGGCGGCAACACGATTACCACCAGCCTGGTGGAAACCATCATCGGCAATACCGGCCTGGACGTGGTGCAACTCGGCACCGGCGGCAATACCGTCAATGTCGTCGGCCTGGAGACCGTGATCGGCGGGGCCGGTACGGATCTGGTGACCTTCACCGAAACCAGCGGCACCATCGTCGTTTCAGGCGTTGAGACGGTTCACACCACGGACCGCACCCTGGCCCTGGCCGGCGCGGCCACCACCATCGTACTTAGCCCCGCTCAACTGATCCTGACGGTGCCAAGCGCCGGCGGCAATACCGTCACTGTCGATGCCTATCAGACCGTTATCGGTCAGGCTGGCACGGATGTGGTTACCTTCACCCAGGCCTCGACCGTGGCCGTACAGTTGCTGGAATCGCTGGTCGGCAGCGGCGGCAACGACGTGGCCACCAACATCAGCACGGACGGCTCCACCCTGAATGTTTCCGATATGGAAACAATTATCGGTAATTCCGGCCTTGACCGCGTGCTGCTGTCAAGCAATGGCAACACGCTGGCTGTGACGCTGCTCGAAACACTGATCGGCGGCAATGCGACGGATGCCCTTCAGGCCTATGGTACCAGCGGCTTCACCATGCATGTGAGCGACCTGGACACCATTGTCGGTAACAGCGCCGTCAATGTCATCCTCAGCACGGGAACGCTCGGCTCGACCATGTCGGTCAGCGGCCTGGAAACCCTGATCGGGTCCATCGGCTTTGGTACCGACGTCGCCCTGCTGGGCGATGGCGGCACCACCATGCAGGTGGGGGAGTACAGCACCCTGGTCGGCGGCACCGGCACCGACCGCATCAGCCTGACCACAGACAGCAGCACCCTGTCCGTATCGCTGATCGACACCATCATCGGCACTACCAGCCAGGACAGTGTCGTCATCGCGGATACGGGCGGCGCCAGCATCTTCGCGTCGCTGATCGATACCCTGATCGGTAATGTCGGCACCGAACTGGCCACCCTGGGCAGCGGCGGCAACACAACCTCCATCAGCGGCGTGGAATCTGTTGCCGGCGGTGCCGGCAACGATGTGTTGACCGCGCTTGCCGGCGGCATCACGACCAGCGTGACCGGGGTCGAAGCCTTCTACGGCTCGTCCGGCAATGACGAAGTGACCCTGTCAAGCAACAGCGGCAACACCATCCTTGTCCGGCTGCTGGAAACCCTGATCGGTGGAACGGGCGGCGATACGGTGACGTTCGGCACCGGCGGTATCACGACCGTGCTCTCCAGCATCGAAACCCTGATTGGTGGGACCGGCGTTGATAGCATCACTCTGACGGCGGCCAGCACCATCACCTCCGTGGGCGTGGAGACGCTGATCGGCAGTGGGGCCGGCACGGTCGTAACCCTTACCGATTCTGACACCAGCATCTGGGTGCAGGGGATCGAGACCATCCACAAGCCCAATGGTACGGAGGTGCTGAGCGGCACCGACCTGACCAACGGCACCTGGGTCGTCATCAACAACCAGATCATCAATCTGCCCAGCGCCAACACCGTCACCGACTACCGCACCGTGATCGGCAGTGGCGGCACCGACACTGTTACCTTCACCGTTGCCGCCACGATGGCAGTGCTGGCGGTGGAAACGCTGATCGGGTCCAGCGGCACCGATCTTGTGTCGACCACAGGAACAAACGGCATCACCATCATGGTGAGCGGGATCGAAAGCCTGAATGGCGGCACCGGTCTGGACCATATCCTGCTGGACAACACAGCCGGCACGATGGGAGTCTCTCTTGTGGAGACGATTGTCGGCGGCACCGCCACAGATACGGTCCTGCTGGCGGCGTCGGGCAATACTGTCGCCGTCTCCCTGGTGGAAAGCCTGATCGGTGGGTCCGGTAAGGATGTTGCGACCAATATCGGCGGCGGCGGCACCTTCTCAATCAGTGCCATCGAAACCATGGTCGGCGGCACCGGCGCCCAGTTTGTCACCACAACGGGCACATCGGGCTCCACCATGCTGGTGGAAGAGGTCGAAACCCTTCTCGGCGGCACGGGCATCGACGATCTGACTCTGTCGGCATCCGGCAATACGGTCAGCATGGGTGGCGTAGAGACGCTACGGGGCGGCGCCGGCACCGATTCCGTGACCCTGTCGAACTTGGGCAACACCATCACCATCTCGGCCGTAGAGGTGATCAACGGTGGCAGCGGCAACGATGATATTACCCTGACCTCCGGCGGCCACACGTTCACTGTAAAGAACATCGAAACGCTGCGGGGCGGAGCGGGCACCGAAATCGTGACGGTCGCGACAGGCGGCAGCACCTTTGCCATCGCGCTGATCGAAACCCTGACCGGCAGCGCTAGCATAGAAGTAGTGACCAGTACCGGCACTGCCGGTGTCACCCTGGCCGTGAGCGCCATCGACACCCTGATCGGCGACAGCGGCACCGACATTGTCACCGTGGATGGCAATGCCGGTAACACAATCACCGTCGCGCTGCTGGAAACCCTCACCACCGGCACGGGACAGGATGCCGTCCGTTTTGCCGATGGCCAGAACACGACCCTGTTGGCTATCGGGGTTGAAACCCTGATCGGCGGCACCGGCAGTGACAATGTCACGCTGACCACGGCTGGCACCACGACCACCGTCTCGCTGATCGAGCAGCTGGCTGGTGGTGCAGGTAAAGATATCGTCGCGTTGGCCAGTGCCACCACCCTTTCCGTGGCATTGATCGAGACGCTGACCGGCTCCGCCGGCACGGATACCATCAATGGCACCGGCACGTTCGGCGTCACCCTGTCCGTCAGCGGGGTGGAAACCATCATCGGTGCTTCTGGTACCGACGTGGTAACCCTGACCGACAGCGGCAACAAAACAATCTTTGTCGGCCTGCTGGAAACCCTGATCGCCAGCAGCGGTCTGGATGTTGTCGGCTTTACCAGTCAGGGCGCCACCATGGCGGTGGCCGGTGTGGAGCAGCTGGTTGGCGGCATCGGCACCGATGCCGTGACCTTGACCGACAGTGGCAACAGCATCACCATCCAGAATCTGGAAAGCCTGACCGGCAGCGTGGCCAATGATGTGGTCACCTTCGCCACCGGCGGCAGCACGACACAGGTATCCCTGGTCGAAACGCTGGTGGGCGCCAGCGGCAACAACTTCGTGCTTCTGGGCAGCAATGGTAACACGCTGTCCTTCGGCGCCCTGGAGACGCTGCTTGGCACCGGCAGCGGTATTGATGTGGTGACGGCCTCGGCGGCCGGCACCTTTGTCGTAGGGGCTATCGAGACGCTGATCGGTAACAGCGGCGCCGACCGTGTCACCCTTAGCAGCCATGGCAATACCCTGACAGTGTCGGCGGTGGAAACACTGAGCGGCGGGACGAGCACCGACGCGGTCAAACTAAGTAACCAAGGCAACACTATCTTCATCTATCTGATAGAATCCTTGGGCGGCGGCAGCGACAAGGACGTGGTTACCCTGAGCACCGGCGGCAACACGGTGTGGGTCGACGCGTTGGAAACGCTGACTGGCAACACCGGCTCTGATTCGATCAGTTTGTCGTCGAACGGCACCACCCTCTCCATCGTCAGGTTGGAAACGATCCTGGGCGGCACCGGCATGGATGTGCTGGTGACCACCAGCGGTGGCGTCACCATGTCGGTTGACGCCATCGAATCCCTGATCGGCAACAGCGGCACTGACCTTGTCACGCTTTCCAGCAATGGCAGCACCGTCAATGCCGAGAACATAGAGTCTCTTGTCGGAACCATCGGTTCGGCCATCGACGTGGTAACGCTGGGCAGTGGCGGCAATACGATGCTCGTTTCGCGCCTTGAGACACTGACAGGCGGCAGCGGGACGGATGTCATCACGTTCGCCGCCTCTGGTGCGACCATCAGTGTTTCCGGCGTCGAGACCCTCAACGGTGGCAGCGGCCTTGATGTGGTCACGCTGGCCAGTACCGGCAACACCATGCAGGTCTATCGAATTGAGACGCTGACCGGCGGTGCTGGCGTGGACGTCATCAGTTACATTTCCTCGGGCAGCACAATCTTCATGCGCCTCATGGAAACGCTGATCGGGGGTATCGGCAGAGATGTTGCGCTCCTGGACAGCACAGGTAATACGCTGACCATCAGCGCCATGGAGCAGTTGACCAGCACTGGTGATGGGCGCGATGTCGTTACACTCGCCGCCGCAAGCACCCTGACCATCGCCCTGCTGGAAACACTGGTCGGTACAGCCGACACAGACGTCATCACCAGCACGGGCACGCTCGGCGTCACCATGCTGGTGTCGTCGGTCGAAACCCTGTTGGGCGCGACCGGCATCGACGCCATCACCCTGTCCACCAGCGGAACGGTCACGGTCCAGAACCTGGAAACGTTGTTCGGCGGCACCGGTATTGACGAGGTCAAGCTGCTGACGGGCGGCAGCACCATGTCCGTGGCACGGTTCGAAACCATCACCGGCAGCACCGACCTCGATGTCATAACGAACCTGGATACCAGCGGCGGGACACTGTCCCTGACCCTGATCGATACGCTGATCGGCAACGGCGCCAATGATGTGGCGATCCTGACCGATACCAGCAGCACAATCTATCTGGACGGGTTCGAGGCCGTGACCGGCGGCAGCGGTGCTGACCTTGTCCGTGTGTCCAACAGCACATTGACCACCACGCTGGTGGAAAACCTGATCGGTGCCGGCAGCGCGGTTGTTATTCTGTCGGGCAGCAGTGGCAACACGGTAACGGCCACGGGGCTGGATGCCCTGATCGGCGGCAGCGGGAATGACGCCGTCACCCTGTCCGGCAACAACCAGACCACGCTGGTCAATTTCGAGACGATCACCGGCGGCAGCGGTGTCGATGCCATCGCCTTGGGCAGCGGTGGCAACACCCTGTTGGTTCAGGCACTGGAGACCCTGGCGGGCGGTGCCGGCAAGGATGTCGTCACGGCGGCAGCCAGCG
Organism: alpha proteobacterium AAP38; assembly: GCA_001296005.1. GTDB lineage: Bacteria > Pseudomonadota > Alphaproteobacteria > Azospirillales > Azospirillaceae > Niveispirillum. The sequence goes on from LJHR01000045.1 coordinate 59,390, forward strand.
GCACCTTCGCCATCGCCCTGTTGGAAACACTCACCGGCGGCGGCGGCCTCGATATCATCACGGGCACGGGAACCACTGGTATCACGCTGGCGATGCAGGGTGTCGAAACCCTGATCGGCGGTTCCGGCACCGATGCCATCACCCTGACCAGCACCAGCAACAACAATATCCATGTCTCGCTGGTCGAAACCCTGATCGGCAATAACGGCGTTGACAGCGTAACGCTGGGCAGCAGCGGCAACCAGATCATGGTGTCGCAGGTTGAGACCCTCACGGGTGGTCTCGGCACCGATGTCGTGACCCTGGAAGCCACCTTCGTCACCGTCGACGACATCCCCACCCTGCAAAGCAACATCGTGATTTCCGATGTTGAGACGATCATCGGCAGCAAGGGTACGGATACGGCCACCCTGGGCAGCGGCAACGACACCGTCACCGTATCGCTGATGGAGAACGTCAATACCGGGGCCGGTGATGACCATGTCATCATGGCCGGTGGGGGCGGAACCCTTACCGTCACCGGTCTGGAAACCCTGACCGGTAGCAGCGGGTATGACGCCGCCACCCTGGGCGGCACTTCCGGCACCACCATCCGGATCGAGTCACTGGAAGAACTGGCCGGCGGTACCGGCACCGACATCGTCACACTGGTCAGCCCGGCGACAGGCGGCACCACGCTCACCATCTCGCTGATCGACACCCTGACTGGCGGCAGCGGCAATGACGTGCTTGTCCTGAAGGGAACCTCGGTCGACCGTGAGGAACTGGACGGCAGCACGACCGTTACCGTGACGCTGGTGGAATCCATCGTCACCGTCACCGATGTCGAAAGCGTCATCGGCTCCGCGGCCGCTGTCGATATTGTGAAGCTGGGCAACACCGGCGGCAGCACCCTCAGCGCCATCGGCCTGGAAACGCTCATCGGCAATAGCGGGAACGATGTCGTCACCTTCACCGATACCGGCGCCACCATTCTGGTGTCGGGTCTGGAGACGGTCTACACCCCGACCGAGACCCTGTCGCTGGGCGGTGCCCTGACGACGGTTACCATCTTCGTTCCCGCCACCATCCTATACCTGCCGTCGGCGGGTGCGACAGTCAGCGTGGATGCCTATCAGACCATCGTGGGCGACGTCGGCAAGGATGTTGTCACGCTGAACAACACCCGTGGCTCCAAGGTCGCTGTGGAACTGCTGGAAACCCTGACCGGCAGCTCCTATGTCGAGAATGTCACCATCTCCAGCAGCAGCGGTTCCACCATGCTGGTGTCGCTGCTGGAAACGCTGATCGGCAATACCGGCCGTGACGTGGTGAAGCTCGACTCCAATGGCAATACGCTGGCCTTCTCGATGCTGGACATGATCCAGGGCGGGGCCGGCACGGACACTCTGCGGGCACTTTCCGGTTCCGGCTTCACGACCTCCGTGACCCAGCTGGAAACCATTGTCGGCAATGGCAGCATCAATGTCGTGACCGGTACCGGGTCCGACGGCAGCACCATGAGTGTCTCACAGCTGGAGACGTTGATGGGTGGCGCCGGTGTGGATGTCGCCACCCTGTCCGCCAGTGGCAACAGCCTGGCGATTTGGCTGTTTGAGACCGTTACCGGCAGCGCCGGTGCCGACATGCTGACGGTCACCAGTTTTGGTGCGTCCGCCGGTATCGCGGATGTCTATCTCGACGGGCGGGATGGGAACGACACCCTTTCCGGCGGCGCGGGCAATGACACCCTGATCAGCGGCGATGGCAGCGACACGCTGACAGGCGGCTCTGGGATCGACCTGTTCGACGTCGGTAATGGCGATACTGTCACCGATATCGCAGAGACCGAGAAGCTGCGCATCAGCGGCTCGATCTTCACCGAAGATCAGATGACACTAACCGCTAGTGGCAGCAACGCAATCCTCAGCTTCGGTGGAAATCAGATCACCCTGGCTGGGCGCTCCGACCTGACGCTGGACAATATCTATGTGACGTCCAGCAATGGATCGACATTGATTACAGTCGATACCGTCAAGCCGGTGCCGATTTCTGCGACCATCATGAATTCGCCTCTAGCCAGCGATGCATCTGTCAACTACAAAGTGACATTCTCTGAAGACGTCACTGGTGTTGATATATCCGACTTTACTGTCACCGATGTTTCCGGGTTCAATCGGCCACTAACCTATAAAGTTTCCTCAGTCGCCGGAAGTGGCAGTGTTTACACTGTTACGGTCGGTGTTATTAACGGCGAAGGTGCCATTCGCCTCGGCGTACTGGCTGGCGGCATCAAGGATCTAGCAGGAAATACTGGAACAGAGCAGATCACGGGCGAACTCCATGTCGTGGATACAGTCGCTCCGGCCAATGTTGCAGGTTCATTCGTGCTGGTTCAGGAAGGGGCAGCGACGGGGACCACTGTTGGAACGGTAACCGCGGTCGATGTCCGCCCACTGTCCTTCAAGCTACTCGATGATGCGGGCGGACGCTTCAGCATCGACGGCAGCACCGGCATTGTGACCGTCGCGAATGGCAAACTGCTGGATTATGGCAAAGCGACGAGCCACACGATCACGGTGGCCGTTTCCGATGGTCTCCTGACCACGGAAAAGACGCTGTCGGTCGGCATCACCAATGTTGCGCCCGCTGTCCCGACCGATACGGATAGCGCGCCCAACAGCGTAATCGAGGGTGCAGTAGCCGGTACCGCTGTGGGTGTGACGGTCAATGCCGTCGACAGCAGCAGTGCCAATCTGGTCTACAGCCTGACGGATGATGCCGGCGGTCGCTTCCAGATCGACGCAAAGACCGGTGTCGTTACCGTCAAGGATGGCACCAAGCTCGATTTCGAGACAGCGGCCAGCCACACGATCATCGCCTTGGTCAGCGACGGTAATTCCGGTCTCAGCAACCAGACCTTTACAATCAATGTCGCCAACGCGCCGCCCACCAAGCCCGTGGACGGTGACAGCACAGTCAACAGCGTGGTGGAAGGGGCCAAGGCCGGCACCCTGGTCGGGATCACCGCAAAGGCGACCGATCCGGGCAACACCGCGGTCACGTACAGCCTGACCGACGATGCCGGTGGCCGCTTCCAGATCGACACCAAGACCGGTGTCGTGTCCGTCAAGGATGGCGAAAAGCTGGACTTTGAAGCGTCGGCCAGCCATGCGATCACGGTTCAGGCCAGCGACGGCAAGGGTGGACTCAGCACCGAAACCTTCACCATCGACCTGACCAATGTCGTGCCGACCACCCCGGTCGATGATGACAGCATGGCCAACAGCGTGGCAGAGGGTTCCAATGCCGGCAGCAGCGTCGGCCTGACCGTGAAGGCCACGGACCCCGGCACCACGCCGGTGACCTACAGCCTGACCAACGATGCCGACGGACGCTTCCAGATCGATGCCAAGACCGGCGTCGTGACGGTGAAGGACGCCGACAAGATCGACTTCGAAACGGCCACCAGCCATTCCATCACGGCCCAGGCCAGCGACGGCAAGGGTGGGGTCAGCAACCAGACCTTCACCATCGCCGTTACCAATGCTCCCCCGACGGCCCCGGTCGACAAGGACAGCGCCGCCAACACCGTGAAGACGGGGTCCGCCGCCGGTACAACAGTCGGCATCACAGCCTCTGCAACCGATCCCGGGAACAGCGTAGTAGCTTACAGCCTGCTGGCCGATGCCGGCGGTCTGGTGGCGATCGATGGCAAGACCGGTGTCGTCACTGTCAAGGATGGCGCGAACTGGACCGGTGTCCTTTCCGGCGACCGGACCGTCACCGTCCAGGCCAGCGACGGCAAGGGCGGCCTCAGCCAGGAAAGCTTCACCCTGGCCGTGCAGGCCCAAACCAAGGCGCCCAGCGCCCCGGTCCTGACCACGGGCAGCGATACCGGCACCTCCAGCAGTGACGGGATCACCAAACCCGGCAGCTTGGTCGTGACCGGCACGGCGGAAGCCGGCGCAAAGGTTAGCCTGCTGATCGGCGGCACCGCCAGCGGCCTGACCAGCGTTGCGGACGAGAATGGCGCCTACAGCTTCACCATCGATGCCGGCACCACGGTCGGCACACTGAGCCTCAGCGCCACGGCCACCGGCAAGTCCGGTCTGGTGAGCGAGGCCAGCACAGCCACCACCATCACCATCGATGGTCTCGCCCCCAGCGTGACCGGCTTGGCACTGGTTGGTACGCCGGCGCCGGACAGCACCAGCCTGACCTGGCGGGTCAGCTTCTCCGAAATGGTTAGCGGTGCCACTGCCGCTGCCTTCGGACTGGCCACGACCGGCACGGCGAAGGGGAGCATCGGTTCCGTCAGCGTCGTAGATGCACAGACCATCGAGATCACGGCTACCGGCCTGACGGGCGGCGGCACCGTGACGCTGACGCTGGATGGAAGCCGCATCACCGACGTTGCCGGCAACAATGTCGCCGGTTCGGCGTCCAGCACACCCTTCATCATCGGCCAGAGCCAGATCACGGCCACGGGCCTGTCGCGTGAACTGTCCTATGTGGAGGATGGCGGTGCCGTCTCGCTGGCCGGTGCCAGCCTGACCGCCGCCCCCAACGCCGCCCTGACCGCAACCTTGACCTTGGCCGACCCGACCACGGGCCGGATTGAGGGCGGTGGCAGCTATGACGCCACGACTGGCGTCTGGACCGCCATCGGTACCATGGCGCAGATCAATGCGGCACTGGCTGCAGCCAGCTTCGTGCCGGCCTTGAACAATGACAAGGCGACCAGCATCAGCCTGCTGGTCACCGACAACATTGCCGGCAACGCGCCCGTCGGCGGCACCATCACGCTGGCTGTGACGCCGGTGAACGATGCGCCGGTGATCGGGACGGCCATCGGCAACCAGAGCGCCATCGAAGGCAAGGGCTTCACCTTCGCTCTGCCCGCGACGGCCTTCAGGGATGTGGACAGCAATGACACGCTGACCTTCTCCGCCACGGTGGCGGGGGGCGGCGCCCTGCCCGCCTGGCTGTCCTTCGACGCGGCCACCGGCAGCTTCAGCGGCACGCCCGGCTTCAACGATGCCGGGGCGCTGGGGATCACCGTCACGGCGACCGACAAGGCTGGCGCCTCTGTGGCGCAGAGCTTCACCGTCACCATCGCCGACGTCAACCAGGCCCCCGTAGCCAAGGAAGACACTGGCACTGTCCGTGAGACCGGCTTCCTGAACGGGTCCGGCCTGCTGGATAACGACACCGATATCGATCTGAGCGATACCCGCACCATCATCGGCGTCAATGGCGACGGCGCGGTCGGCAGCCTGATCACCCTGGCCTCCGGGGCGAAGATCCAGGTCAATGCCGACGGCACCTACACCTATGATCCCAACGGGGCCTTCAAGGCGCTTCCGCTGGGTGGCAAGGGCCAGGATAGCTTCACCTACACGATAGCCGACAAAGGCGGCCTGACCTCCACGGCCACCGTTACCATCACCATTGATGGTGAGAATAACGACCCGGTCATTCAGGCCCCCAAACAGGTGATCATCGCCAAGAATTCGGGTGCTATCGGCCTGTCCATCGACATGCCCGTGGACCCGGATGGCAACCAGCTGTTCGTGACCATCGGGGAATTGCCCAGCCACGGCGTTCTGCAATATGCCGATGGCCGTGCGGTTGCGGCGGGTGCTGTGGTGTCCGCCACGGAACTGGCGGGCCTCACCTTCCGTGTCGATCCCGGCTTCGCCGGATCGGCAGGCCGCGTCACCTACTCCGTCAGCGATGGGCAGAAGGACATTGCCAGCGCGGTGGACATCACCATAGCCGAGGAACAGCTGATCGCCATCGGCGTCAGCAACGGCACCCCGTCGGTGCAGGTGGAGCCGACAGGCGACGGTCTGGTCGCCTACCGGTTCACCATCAGCCGCAGCGCCGGTCAGACGCCGGCCACGGACGGCACGGTGACGGTCAACTGGCGCATCGATGAAGGCGGCGGCATCGACCGGTTCGACTTCGCGGGCGACGCGCTGCCCTCCGGCACGGTCACTCTGTCGCCGGGTCAGTCCAGCCAGGAAATCACCGTCCTGGTGAAGGCCGATGCCCTGAACGAAGGCGACGAAACCTTCACGGTCAAGCTGGATGGCCTGTCCTCCTCCGGCCTGGTGCTGACCCCGCGCATCAACGACCCGTCCAGCGTGTCCGGCACCATCCTGGATGGCGCACGCGACCGTCTGCCGCCGCAGGTCACGGGTGTTTCCGCGCCCGCCGCCGGCACCTATTTCCCCGGCGACAGCGTGGAAATCAGCCTGAGCTTCAGCGAGGCCGTGACTGTCGACGGCACGCCGGCCCTGTCCCTGCTGGTCGGCTCTGCCAACCGTCAGGCGGTCTATGTCGGCGGCTCGGGCGGTTCGGTCCTGACCTTCCGCTATGTTGTCGGTGCGGGCGATCTGGATAGCGACGGCATCTCCGTCGCGGGCAGCATCGTCAATGCCGGGGCGATCAAGGATGCGGCGGGCAACGCCGCGCTGGCCGACTTCACCCTGTCGGGTGCCGATTTCGGTGGCGTGGTCATCAACTTCGTGCGCGGCAAGACCGTGGACGGCTATATCAGCGGCGCCACCGTCTTCGCGGACGCCAATGGCAATGGCGTCTTGGATCCCGGCGAAGCGTCGTCGGTCACCGATGCGACCGGCAACTACACCATCGGCGGCGGCAGCGGTGCCTATGTCATGGTGGGCGGCACCGACATCTCCACGGGCCAGGTCTTTGACGGCGTCTATGAGGCACCGTCCCGCGCCACCGTCATCAACCCGCTGACCAGCGCCATTGTCGGTCTGGCCGGCAGCCAGGCAACCGCGTCCGCCAATCTGGCGGCGGCGGCGCAGCTGAAGACGGCACTGGGTATCGATGCGGGTCTGGATCTGCTGAATGTCGACCCGCTGCAGGCGGCGACCGCGTCGGGTGCCAGCGCCGCACAGGTGGCGTCTGCCGTGAAGGCCCAGGCCGAAGCGGTGAAGATCGCCAACCTGATCGTGGAAGGGGCAGCCGTGATGAACGGCGCAGCCACCACCACGTTGGCGCCGGGACAAGCGGGTCAGGCCATTCTGGACGCGCTGGCCGATGCCATTCGTGCCCTGCCGGCAGGTTCGACCCTCAATCTGGCCGATGCGGGTACGCTGGCCGGCATCCTGCGCGGCGCTGCCGCCCGGCTGCCGGGCGTCGATGCCGGCAAGGTCGGGGCCGTTGCCGCCAATGCAGGCACCATTATCGGGGCCGGCAACGCCCAGGTGAATGCCGCCGCCCTGCTGACCGATCCGCTGGCGGCCCTTACCGCCATCGCTCGGGTTCAGGTCGTGGCCCAGACGACGACCGTCACCGCTCTGCGGAACGGCACCGCCGCTGGTAACCTGGACGCCGCCGTCACCGCCCTGACGGGCAGCAATCTCGACGCGGCGGTAGCGGGCGCACAGGTTGGAACCGTTGTTCCCACCCGTCTCTCCATCACCGCAATCGACACCGCGAAGGCAGAAGGCGACAGCGGCTTCACCAACTTCACCTTCCAGGTCACCCGCTCGGGTACGGCCCTGGGGGCGGCCACGGTGGATTACCGGGTCAGCGGCAATTCCGGTCTGGATGCTGCCGATTTCGGGGGTGCCCTGCCTACCGGTACCGTCAGCTTCGCCGCTGGCGAGACGGTGAAGACCATCACGGTCCGCGTCGCGGCCGATACAGTGATCGAACAGGATGAACGGTTCACCGTTACTCTCTCCAACCCGTCGTCGGGCATGGACATCCTGGTCGCGCAGGCCAATGCGACCATTCTGAATGACGATCCGGCCAATCCGCGCCTGTCCATGCCGGCAGCCACCGCCATCCTGGCGGGCCGCAGCAGCGTGGTGGGCGGTATCGTGGTTCAGGCCGCACAGGGCGGCACCGTTACCGTAACCTTGATCCCCACCGGTGGTGCGATCACCCTGGTGGGCCCGGCCAGCCAGAGCCGGGGCAGCGGGGCCGTCACCCTGACGGGCACGCTGGCCGATGTGAATGCCACCCTGGCGGGCCTGTATTTCACGCCCGACAGCGGCAGCACCACAGGCAGCATCCAGGTGGTGGCCGGCAACGGCACCGTCCCGCGCAGCGACGTGGCAACACTGGACGTGCGGGTGGCAACGGCGCCGGAGAATATCTTGCCCGTCAAGCCGCTGGTCGTCGCTGGCATCGCAGGGGAGATCATCGGTGTCAGCGTTTCCGACACGGACAGCCCAACCCTGACCGTCACCTTGACCCCCACCGATGGATCGGCTTCCGTGACCGCCATGGGTGATGTCAGTGTGACACGCAGCGATAGCGGAGTGCTGGTCCTGACCGGTTCCACCGCTGCTGTGAAGCAGTCGCTGGCGACGTTGGAGTTCACAGGCGTGCTCGGCAAGCCGGGAGCGTCGCTGCGGATCGAGACGGATGATCACGACCCTGTCACACCCAATGACAGCGACCTGATCCTGATCGAGGTATTGCAGCCGCCGCAGACGGTGATCCCCGATGGTGTCACCATCCCGCGTGGCACCGCGTCGGCGGTCACGGGCATCAGCGTAGAGGACACAGACAGCCCCGTCCTCTCCGTCACCCTGACCCCGACCAGCGGCACTGTGGCCCTGACGGCTATCGGCACCGCCACCCTGACCCAGGTCTCCAACACGGTGATCCGTGTCACGGGCAGCATCGCCGATGTCAACGCGACCCTGGCGACGCTGCTCTTCACCACGGTTGACGGGGTGGAGACGGCACAGCTGCTGGTGCAGACCTCCGATCTGGATGCCCGCACCATGGACAGCGAGAAGCTGCTGACCATCCGTGCGGTGGATGATGTGCTGCGTCTGCCGGCCGCCGGTGCAACGCTCAGCCTCGACCGCTATGCCACGGTCATCGGCAATATCGGTCAGGATGTGATCACGCTGGCCCGTCCGGCCGGCACCACCATCGCCGTGACACAGCTGGAAACGCTGATCGGCAGCGCCCAGAACGACATGGTGACCAGCACCGGCAGCGTGGGTTCCACGATGAGTGTGGAAATGCTGGAAAGCCTGACCGGCTCGCCGGCCACCGATCTGATCTATCTGGGTGGTGCCGGCAGCACCATCTGGATCCAGCAGATCGAGGAACTGGTGGGCAGCCGTGGCCGTGACCGTGTCACCCTGGGCGATGTCGGCAACAGCATTGCCGTCTCCGGCCTGGAGACGCTGATCGGTGGGCGTGGCCTGGATCAGGTCACACTAGGCGGCGGCGGTGCCACCATCTCCGTTGAAGGCATCGAAAGCCTGATCGGCGGCAGTGGCACCGACTTCGTCTTCACCGGCAGCGTTGGCGGCACGCTGTGGGCCAAGGGCATCGATGTCCTGGTCGGCGGCAGCGGTCTGGATGCCATCCGCCTGGCTGACGGTGGCAACAGCCTGCTGGTCCGTGGTCTGGAGACCCTGACCGGCGGCAATGGCACCGACATCGTCACTATCGGCAATAGCGGTGCCACGATGCTGGTCAGCGGTATCGAAACCCTGATCGGTGGCGCGTCACGGGAAGTGATCACCCTGGGCAGCCAGGGCGGCACTATCCGCGTCAGCGGGGTGGAGACCCTGACCGGTGGCAACGGGGCGGATATCGTCACCGTGGCCGACGCCAAGGCCATCCGCTTCGAAGGCGGGGCCGGGGCCGACCAGATCGCGCTGGGGACAAGCCAGGTGGCGGACCAGATCGTCTACCGCAATGCCGGCGACGGTGCGGCGGCGGGCACCAACACAGGCTTCGACCGTATCACCAACTTCCAGACGGCATTGGACAGTCTGGTACTGGTCGGCAATCTGCGCAGCCTGCTGGACCGCAACGGCGACGGTGTGGTGCAGGGGGCGGACCGGGCAACCGGACAGGTCGATATGGCCAATGACGAGGTGGTCCGCCTGACCACCACGAGCAGCAGCCTGACCGATGACAGCCTGATTGCCATCCGCACCGCCATCGGTGCCCTGAAGAACCCGCGTGCCGGCGGCAGCGTCATGGTCCTGGCCAGCGACGAGACCGATACCGGGATCTACATGGTCACCAAGACCAATGGAGAGCAGAGCATCACGTCGGGGGAAATCAAGCTGCTTGGCGTCGTATCCAACGCCAAGCTGAACAGCAGCAACATCTCCTTCGGGGGATAATTCCAGATGCTGACAAGGGGGCCGGCCGGTGCCAAGCTGCCGGCCGGCCCCTTTTTTCTGTACGCATCAGGGGTGGGAAATGGTGGCACTGGCTTCGGGGACAGGATTTGGCGCGTAATCTGGCATTGACCTGGCAGTTGACGGAAATCCATGGCTGGGGCCTGGTGGGTGTCCACACGGCCCTGTGCCTCGTCGACCGTAACCAGCCGCCGCTTTTGCTGGAAAAGCCGGCCTTCATCACCATGCGCCCGTCCACGCGGGAAAAGCTGGAACCGCTGATGGATGGCTACCACCAGATCTCGGCACTTTCCGCCAAGCATGGCGGCAAGAAGCTGAAGCTGCATGACTGCACGGCCCTGCATGCCTTGGGTAACCATTTCGAACCAGGGCCTACGAGCAACCTTTATCAAGGTGAGGGCAATATCGGTGTCATCGCGTTCGAGGATACAAGCCTGGACAAGGCTACCCTGGAACGGGCACGCCAATATGACCGGATCATTGTCCATTCCACCTATAACAGCGACCTGCTGGCCGAACGCGGGCTGCCCGACGTGCGCATAACGTTCCAGGGTGTTGACCCGTCGGAAATGCCGCTGCTGCCACGCACCGGCCTGTTCGGTGACCGGTTCGTGGTGTTTTCCGGTGGCAAGATCGAGTATCGCAAGGCGCAGGATGTGGTGCTGGCGGCGTTCCGCATCTTCCACGAACGCCATCCCGATGCTCTGCTGATCACCGCCTGGCACAATGCCTGGCCGCACACATCCGCCGACATCGCGGAATCGCCGCTCGCGGTGCGCGCGCCGCGCATCGATCCGGCCACCCACCGCCTGCGCATCACCGACTGGGCGGCGGACCATGGCGTGCCTTCCGACGCCTTTGTCGATCTTGGTTTCCTGACCCGTGCCCAGATCGCGCCCATCCTGGCCGAATGCCATGCCGCCCTGTTCCCCAACCGGTGTGAGGGGGCGACCAATCTGGTCGCAATGGAAGCCATGGCCTGCGGCGTGCCCGTTATCCTGTCGGACAATACCGGCCATCGCGACTTGATCCGGGAAGGGAATTGCCTGCCCCTGCGCCGGCAGACGCCCGTGCCCAACCCGCGCGGCGCGCGCCAGGGCTGGTGCGAAAGTTCGGTGGAAGAAGCGGTAGCCCATCTGGAAACGCTTTATGTGAACCGGCAGGAGGCGCGGGCCATCGGTGACCGGGGCAAGATCTTCATCCGCACCGAACGTACATGGCGGGATTTTGCGGAAAGCTTTATTGATGCGGCAGCTTGATCAGCAGGTATGACGCGATGACCGGCTTGACCATCATAACCGGCGGGGCCGGCTTCATCGGCTCCAACCTCGTCGCGGCCCTGGCCGCGCGCGGGGAAGAGGTGGTGATCTGCGACCGGCTGGGGTCCGGCGACAAATGGCGCAATCTGGCAAAGCATCTAGTGACCGGCTTCGTGGCGCCCGATCTACTGCCATCCTTCCTGGCCGCACGGGCCGGATCGGTGAAGGCCGTCCTGCATATGGGGGCGATTTCCGCTACCACGGAAACCGATGCCGACCTGATCGTCGAAACCAATATCGGGCTTTCCACCCTGCTCTGGGACTGGTGCGCTGCCCATGACGTGCCGCTGATCTATGCCTCCTCAGCCGCCACCTATGGCGATGGCAGCCAGGGTTTCTCGGACGACAATGATCCGGCGGCACTGGCGGCTTTGCGCCCGCTCAACGCCTATGGCTGGTCGAAACTGGCCTTTGACCGTTTTGTGATCGATCAGGTGGGCCGGGGCCGGCGGCGCCCGCCGCAATGGGCCGGGCTGAAATTCTTCAACGTCTATGGCCCCAACGAATATCATAAGGGCGAGATGATGAGCGTGGTGGCCAAGAACCACCCCATTGCCGCCGTTGGGGGCCGCGTGCGCCTGTTCAAGTCGCACCACCCTGACTATGCCGATGGCGGGCAGTTGCGTGACTTTGTCTATGTTCGCGATTGTGTGGATGTCGTGCTCTGGCTGCTGGGCAATCCCGGTATCAGCGGCATCTTCAATGTCGGCTCCGGTCAGGCACGATCCTTCGCCGATCTGATCACGGCTTTGTACCGGGCGGTGGACCGCGAACCCGCCATTGACTATGTCGACATGCCCGATCACCTGCGCGCCAAGTATCAGTATTTCACCCAAGGTAAGCTGGACCGGCTGCGCGCCTCCGGATACACGGCCCCTATGACGGGACTGGAAAATGGGGTGACAGACTATGTCCGCCACTTCCTGTCCCAGCCCGATCCCTACAGGTAACGCGATGGATGCCTATACCCACGCCGTCGCCCTTCACCGCGCCGGACAGGCGACGGAAGCGCTTGCCGCAGCCCGTCAGGCCTTGGAGGCAGCGCCCGACGATCCGCTGACCCATAATCTGCTGGGCGTCTGCCTGACCACGGGGCAACTGTCGGCGGAAGGGATCGAGGTGCTGCGCGCCGCCATCGCCCGCTGGCCCGATCATGAGCATCTGGTCAGCAATCTTGCCATCGCCCTGCTGAACGCGGGTGAGCAGAATGCGGCATGGCACCGACTGCGACATCTGGCCGTACTGAACCCTGCCAGCGCCATTGCCTTCGACCGACTGGGGTTGCTGTGCAACACCTGGCGGGGCGACCGGGAGGCAGCAACCCGCTTGACCGACCGCGCCGTGCGCCTGTCGCCACAGGATGAAGGCATACGGATCGACCAGTCCCTGGCCTGGGCGCCTCATGACCTGAACCGCACCATCCGGGCGTTGGATGCCGCCGCCGTACTGAACCCACAGAACCCCTATCCCTATGTGCAGCGGGCCGGTGCCCTGCTGCGACAGGGACGGTTGCCGGCAGCCCTGCCCCCACTACGGCGTGCATTGAAACTCGACCCCACACATGACGACGCCATCAAGCATGTGATGCGGTGCCAGCGCTACCTTACCGCCAGCAAGGCGGCGGTGGCACAGGGGCCGGGACCCGGCGACGGTATCGTGCTGCGCGGCCCCTTCGCCACCGCGTCCGGCTACGCCCATATGGGCCGCCGCTATATCCAGACGCTGCGGCAGCAATCGGTGCCTTTGCAGGTCATTGGTGTTTTCGGACATGAAACCTGGAGTGAGGAGCCACTGGAGGCGCCGGTGGGTGCCAAGGCCGCGATCAACATCATGGTCCCGCTGGCGGTGGAGCCCATACAGGGGCTGTCGACCATCCTCTATTCCATGTTCGAAGGGCCGCGCATCTCCCCCACCTGGGCACGGCAAAGCCTGACCGCCGACATGGTGATCGTGCCCACTGAAAGCTCGCGGGTTGCCTGGGCCAGCCAGGGCTACCCGGAGGATCGTATCCGTGTCTGCCCCCTGGGCGTGGATGCGGAACCGGCGGCGGCGGACGCCCCACCGCTGGTGCTGGTGGATGGCGCCGGCCGGTCGGTGGCCAGCTACCGCCACCGTTTCCTGAATGTGTCGGACGCCATCCCGCGCAAGAACCTCGATGGGGTGCTGCGCGTCTGGCTGCGCACCACGAACCGCAGCGACGATGCCGTCCTGATCCTGAAGCCCGGCAAGGGCGGAAACGAGGCGGCGCGCCGTCATCTGCAAGCCATCGTGCGGCAGACGCAGGAACATGTGGGCCGCTCCTTCGCTGACGCCGCTCCCATCGTGCTGGTCGATCAGCCGTTGACGGAACTGGAGATGACGGGCCTGTTCCGCACTGCCAATTATTACTGGAGCCTGTCGCATGGCGAGGGCTGGGACCTGCCTTTGTCCAAGGCTGGGGCCATGGGCATGGGCCTGATTGCACCGGCCCACAGCTCCTACCTGGATTATCTGGATGACCGTTTCGCGCGGATGATCCCGTCCAGCACCGGCCCCGCCCATCTGCCCTATAGCGCGGAGCCTTGGGAACCGTTCTTCGGGCTGGATTGGTGGAACCCGGACGAAGAGGCAGCCGCGTCCATCATCGCCGACATCATTGCCGGGCGCGACAGCGCCCTGCCCGATGCCAGCGCCCATCTTCTCAATAATTTCACCTGGGGCCAGGCGGCGCATAAACTGCGCACGATCCTGGCCGATGCCGGCCTGCTGCGCCAAGGGGGCATGCCTTGACCGACCTGTTCGATACAGCGCTCGCCCGGCATAAGGAAGGCAGGCTGGCAGAGGCGGAGACGCTCTACCGGCAGGTTCTGGCCACCCATCCCGACCATCCCTATGCCAACAATAATTTCGCTATCCTGCTACGCGCCCAGCGGCGGTGGGAGGATGCGGTGGCCTGCTATCAGCGGGCCATACGCGCCAATCCCGAGGATGCCCAGGTCCTGAACAACCTGACCTGCGTCCTGTCCGACCTGGGCCAGGACGCACGCGCGGCCAAGATTGCCATGATGGCAGTCGCGCTGAAGCCCGACTATGCGGAGGCCTGGTTCAATCTGGGCAACATCCTGCGCAATCTGGGCGGGGCCGATCAGGCCCGCCAAGCCTATCGCCGTGCCGTCCGCATCCGGCCCGACATGGCGGAGGCCTGGTCCAACCTTGGCGACATGCACAAATCGGCATCCGAACTGACCCAGGCCATGGACTGCTACCGCACGGCCCTGCGCCTGCAACCCGGCCTGCCCCAGCCCTATGTCAATCTGGGTGAGGTCCTGAAGGAACAGGGCCGCGCAACGGACGCCATCACCCTTTTGCAGCATGCGCTGGAACAGCATCCCACCCTGGCCTTGTTGCATTCCAACCTGCTGTTCGCCCTGCATTACACGCCGCATGTGCCCCCGGAGGTGATTTTCCGCGCCCATCGGCATTGGGGCGAACGCCATGCCGCCGCACTGACACCCGCCGCTCCTTCGTTCGCCAATGACCGCACGCCCGACCGGCGGCTGCGTGTCGGCTATGTCTCGCCGGATTTCTGTGGCCATGCCGTCTCCTGCTTTCTGGAGCCGCTGCTGCGCGGGCATGACCGGTCACAGGTAGAGATTTTCTGCTACCCCATTTCCCGCCGCAATGATGCCGTCACCGACCGGTTCAAGGCCATCACCGGCCACTGGGTCCCCCTGACCGGCCTGACCGATGATGAGGCGGCGGACCGTATCCGCGCCGACGGCATCGATATCCTGGTCGATGTGGCGGGCCATACCTGCGACTGCCGCCCCCTGATCTTCGCGCGCAAGCCGGCCCCCATCCAGGTCTCCTGGCTGGGCTATCCCGACGGCACCGGTATGACGGCCATGGATTACCGCCTGACCGACGCCATTGCCGATCCGCCGGGCGTGACCGATGGCTGGCATCTGGAAAAGCTGGTGCGGTTGGATGATGGCTTCCTCTGCTTCCGCCCGGCGCAGGAAACCGCACCCGCCGGCCCCCCGCCCGCCCGACGCAACGGCTACGTCACCTTCGGTTCATTCAATAACAGCGCCAAGGTGACACCGGAAGTGGTGGCGCTCTGGTCGGCCCTTCTGCTGCGCGTGCCCGGCTCGCGCCTGATCCTGAAAAGCAAGCCCTTCGCCGATCCGGCCACGCTGGCCCGTTACCAGTCACTGTTCACGGCGAACGGTGTCACGCCTGACCGAGTAGACCTGCTGCCGCAGACCCCGGATCAGGGCGACCATCTGCGCGCCTATGACCGGCTGGATATCGCACTGGACCCGTTCCCCTATAATGGCACCACGACCAGTTGCGAGGCGTTGTGGATGGGTGTGCCCGTGGTCAGCCTGCGTGGCACCCACCATGTCGCCCGCGTCACGGCCAGCCTGCTGCACCGTGTCGGCCATGACGATCTGGTGGCCGACAGCCCCGACACCTTTCTCGACATTGCCGCCGGGCTGGCAGGTGATCTGGACCGGCTGGAAAGTCTGCGCCGGACCCTGCGCCCCCGCATGCAGGCAAGCCCGCTTTGCGATGCCTACGGCTTTGCGGCGCAGGTGGAAGCGGCCTATCGGCAGATGTGGAAGGACTGGGTGTAGGGGATTGCCACCCCTCACCCTCCCACCCGCAAGCAGGCGAGGGGTGAAAATGCCCCCAAGTTCCGCCCCTCGCCCACGAAAGTGGGAGGGGGAGGGGCCCATTGGCGCCAGCCGATGGGAGGGTGAGGGAACCGCGCCCGTCACCTCAATGCGGCTTCACACCCGTCGATTGCTCAATGCTGTTCAAGGCCTCGGCCAGCCGGTGCGAGGCACTGCCCCGCTTGGCAGGCTGCTGCTGTACCGATGCGTCGGGCGACCATCCGGCCAGGAAAATCACCTCGAACGTGGCTGGCACAGTGCCATCCGCTTCGCGGAACAGCTCCATATAGCGTTCGGCGGCGCGGACAATGACCTCCCGCCGGGTCGGGCGCTTCAGGCGCGACAGGGCAGCATTGGTCTCCCCCATACCGCGCAGGTCGCGCATGAGGCGGAACGGGTCAGGGTAGCTGACGGTCAGCGTGTCCATATCCGCGACGGGCAGGGCATAACCGGCCCGTTGCAGCAGGCCCGCCGCATCGCGCAATCCTGCCATGGGGCTGATCCGGGCCGACACGCCGCCCGTCACCTCCATCTCCGCCTCCATCAGCGACCGGCGCAGCTCAAACAGGCTGTCGCCGCCCAGCATGGACGCGATGAACAGCCCGTCAGGACGCAGAACCTGCCGCGCCTGGATCATGGCGCCCGGCAGATCGTTGACCCAATGCAGCGACAGGTTGGAAATGACCATGTCAAACGAACCGGGCGCAAACGGCAGCGCCTCTTCATCCGCGGCCACAGCCGGGCTGCCTGTATTCATCCCGGCCAGCCGCGCCATGGCGGGGGACAGATCGGCATGCACCACCTGCGTGACGCCGTTGCGGCCCTTCAAGGCCGCCTCGACCTCGCCACCATGGCTGCCCAGGCTCAGGACGCGCGGGAACTCCCGGCGGATCATGTCCAGCCGTTCACCCAGCCGTTCCGCCACCTCTCGCAGCAGGAAATCATAGGCAGAAAGCCCCGGTGCCGCGCGGTCGCGCCGCTGGCGGATCAGGGGGCGGTCGAAAAGGAACATAGTATCGGCGTCGCTCATGCCCCTGCCATACTCCCGCTGGCGGTTACTGGCAACCCGTCCCGCTGCTGATCTTCGGCAGCGTCATGGCAACTTCATCGAAATATGACGGAGCGCTTCTTGACAGTTGGGACCTGGATGATTAGGTCATTGGCACTCACCGAGCGTGAGTGCTAACAACAGGCTCACGCCCAAACCCTTTTGCCTTTTCAGGGAGAGATCCTATGAAGTTCCGTCCGCTGCACGACCGCGTCGTGGTCAAGCGCGTTGAGTCCGAAAAGAAGACGGCCGGCGGCATCATCATCCCCGACACCGCGTCGGAAAAGCCCCAGGAGGGCGAGGTGGTCGCCGTGGGTTCCGGCACTCGTGACGAGTCCGGCAAGCTGGTGGCTCTCGACGTCAAGGCCGGCGACCGCGTCCTGTTCGGCAAGTGGTCTGGTACCGAAGTGAAGATCGACGGTGTCGAATACCTGATAATGAAGGAAAGCGACATCATGGGCGTTCTGAACGCCTGAGTCGGATCACTTTAGATCCCACTGACCCCATAGAATTCAAAGGATTAGAGCAATGGCTGCCAAGGAAGTTAAGTTCGGTTCCGACGCCCGCGCCAAGATGCTGCGCGGCGTGGACATTCTGGCTGACGCCGTGAAGGTGACCCTGGGTCCGAAGGGCCGCAACGTCGTGATCGAGAAGAGCTTCGGCGCTCCCCGCATCACCAAGGACGGTGTCTCGGTCGCCAAGGAAATCGAACTGTCCGACAAGTTCGAGAACATGGGCGCCCAGATGGTCAAGGAAGTGGCGCAGAAGACGGCCGATCTGGCCGGCGACGGCACCACCACTGCCACCGTGCTGGCCCAGGCCATCGTCCGTGAGGGCGCCAAGGCCATCGCCGCCGGCATGAACCCGATGGACGTGAAGCGCGGCGTCGATCTGGCCGTCGCCACCGTCGTGGCCGACATCCAGGCCCGTTCCCGCAAGGTCACCACCAACGACGAGATCGCCCAGGTCGGCACCATCTCCGCCAATGGTGAGGCCTTCATCGGCGCCAAGATCGCCGAGGCCATGGCCCGCGTCGGCAATGAAGGCGTGATCACGGTCGAAGAGTCCAAAAGCCTGGAGACCGAGCTGGATGTCGTTGAAGGCATGCAGTTCGACCGCGGCTACCTGTCGCCCTACTTCGTGACCAACGCCGACAAGATGATCGCCGACCTGGAGAACCCCTACATTCTTCTGTTCGAGAAGAAGCTGTCGGGCCTGCAGGCCATGCTGCCGGTTCTGGAAGCCGTCGTGCAGTCCTCGCGTCCGCTGGTCATCGTGGCCGAGGATGTGGAAGGCGAGGCCCTGGCCACGCTGGTCGTCAACAAGCTGCGCGGTGGCCTGAAGATCGCCGCCGTCAAGGCTCCGGGCTTCGGCGATCGCCGCAAGGCGATGCTGGAAGATATGGCCATCCTGACGGGCGGCCAGGTCATCAGCGAAGACCTGGGCATCAAGCTGGAAAACGTGACCCTGGACATGCTGGGCCGCGCCAAGAAGGTGACGATCTCCAAGGACAACACCACCATCGTTGATGGTGAAGGCTCCAAGGACGACATCCAGGCCCGCATCACCCAGATCAAGGCCCAGATCGAAGAGACCACCAGCGACTATGACCGTGAGAAGCTGCAGGAACGTCTGGCCAAGCTGGCCGGCGGTGTTGCGGTTCTGCGCGTCGGCGGCGCGACCGAGGTTGAGGTGAAGGAGCGCAAGGATCGCGTTGATGACGCGATGCATGCCACCCGCGCCGCGGTCGAGGAAGGCATCGTCGCCGGCGGCGGCGTAGCCCTGCTGTACGCCACCAAGGCCCTGGAAGCCCTGGCCACCAACGGCCCGGACCAGAAGTTCGGTGTGGACATCGTCCGCAAGGCCCTGCAGGCCCCTGTCCGTCAGATCGCCCAGAATGCCGGCTTCGACGGCTCGGTGATCGTCGGCAAGCTGCTGGAGCAGGCTGACACCAACCACGGCTTCAACGCCCAGACCGGCGAATATGGCGACATGTTCAAGTTCGGCGTCATCGACCCGACAAAGGTTGTGCGCGCTGCTCTGCAGGACGCCGCTTCCATCGCTGGCCTGCTGATCACCACCGAAGCCATGATCGGCGAGAAGCCGGCCCCGAAGGCCGCTCCCGCCGGTGGTCCGGGTGGCATGGGCGGCATGGGCGACATGGACTTCTAAGTCCCGGTCGTTCAGCCGAACTGGCTTGAATGCGAAGCCCCCCGGCAGAGCAATCTGCCGGGGGTTTTTGTTCGTTTGGAGAGTAAGAAACGCCCTGTATCCCAGCAGCACGCCGCGTCAGGGGCGGGCAAACAAGGCCGCCTCGACCAGCTTGGCCATCGCCGCATACCCCGCCTCGCTGGGGTGCAGGCGGTCGCCGATATCATAGGCGGGCAGCAGGCGGCCCGGATTGGCGGGATCGCGCATACCCCGGTCGAAATCGACCAGCCCGTCAAAGCCGGCGGCGGGTGACCGCAGCCACTCATTGACCTTCTGGCGGATCACCTCGCCATCGGGCCGGTAATATTTCGCCCCCTCATAGGGCATGATGGTGCCGGCATAGATGCGCACACCGCGCGCCAGTGCCCGGTCACGCAGCTGTGACAGGCCCTGGATCACCTGCTCGGCCGTCACCTCCTCCCCCGGTTTGATGGAGCCATTGCCGATATCATTGATGCCGATCAGCAGCACGATATCGGTCACACCGGGCTGGCCCAGGGCGTCGCGGTCGAACCGGGCCAGCATGCTGGCCCCGGCATTCGGGCGTAGCAGACGGTTGCCGGAAATGCCCTGATTCACGACGATGGTGCGCGCCACATCGCCGCCGCGCGCGGACAGCAGGGCCGACAGTTGGCGCGGATAGGTGCCGCGCGGGGCCTGATGCGTGACGTCACCTTCGGTGATGCTGTCGCCGATGGCGACAAGGACGGGGGACGCCTGTCCCAGGACCTCTACTGTGGCCAGGGGGCTGGCCGAGCGTTTCACCTCTGCCCCCGGCAGCGGGCCGGGCTGCCCCGTCTGATCACCGGGCGCGATCTCCACCTGCGAGCGGTGGCCGGCCACGATGGCGGGGCCAGGATAATGGATCGACAGTGCCAGGCGCTGGCCCTTCACGACGGGCAGGGACACCGGATCGCTCAACAGCGGGGCGCCGATGGCCAGGCTGGCCTGCGCATTGCCGCCAAAGGTTACGGCAACTGCCGGCCCCGCCGCCTCACCCCCGGCGTCCAGGGGGGTCAGACGGACAGGGCCGAAGCTCAACCCCTGCCCACCCAGCTCATTCGTGAAACGCAGACGTACGGCTTGGCCATCGGCATCCAGCACCAGGGTCTGGCGCACCGTCTGCCGGTCATAGGTGGGGGTATCACCGGGGGGCAGCGGGGCCAGCGCCCAGGCTGGTCGCCAGACCGACGCCTGCATTGCCGGTTGCTGCCCACCCGTGACACAGGCCGACAGGCCCATCAGCAAGGCCCCAGCCAACAGGGAACGACCCATCACACGCCACATCGTGTCCTCCCATTTTTCGATATTGAAAATCATATAATGGGAGATACTTGCCGTGATCCAGCCTAAATCACCTGCGTCAGAAGCGTCGGGATCTTTTCCTTGAAGGCGAAGAAGCCCTTGCCGGCATGGGGCCAGCACAGCGCGTCATAGGGTCGCCGCAGGGGCAGCAGCTTTACCCCCGCCCGGCCCAGTTCCACCGACAGGCGGCCCAGCGCGGTCCGTACCGGACCCACGGGCGCCTCCGGCACCACCACCTGCGTCAGGCCATGGGCACGGGTCCAGGCCAGCATATCACCAATGCCAAGGCAGGAACCGGGCAGGCCCAGACGCCGGCCCATTCCTGTCACACCATCGCCCAGCGCCGCCGCCGTCCAGTCCTGCACCATGGCCGACCGGCCATCATCAATGATCAGGCCGGCCAGGGCACTGATATCGACGCCGATATCCAACCCCACCCCAGCCACATCATCACCATGCAGCAGCAGACCCGTGGCCGCCTGCCGCTCAGGGGCCGGTATGGGCGCGATGGGGGTGGCGGGCGGCGTTGACGCTTCCTCCAGCGCCACCGCCACCCCGCTCAACCCATCGGGATCAAACCGGCCATTGGTGTGGTCACGGATATTGTCGCGGCGGGCCAAATAGGTTTTGCCCTTGGTATGCAGCCCCGCCACCCAGCGCCAGGACAGGGTGTTGCTGGCCGGGTCTCCGTCCAGCAGGTGGCGGAAGAAGAAATCGGCCCCCAGTTCCCAAGGCAGGCGCAGCGTGAAAATCCAGATGCTGGCGAACCACATGCGGGCATGGTTGTGCAGATAGCCGGTTTCCACCAGCTCCACGGCCCAATCATCAAAACCCTCAATACCCGATCGGCCTTCGCAGGCCCGCTCCACCCGGCGTGCCAGCGAACGGTCATGCGCCATGGCATTCATGGCCGCGTCCAGCCCCTGGGCATAGCGGTCATAGATGCCGGGCCGCATTTCCAGCCAGCCCTTCCAGTAGGTGCGCCAGAACACTTCCGCGACAAACTTCTCCGCTGCCTCCGCCCCATGCGCGGCGATGGCCGCCTGCAACAGTTCCTGTTCGGTCACCAGACGGTGCCGGACATAGGGGGACAGTTCGGACACCGCATGGCGCTTGCCGGGACCGGGGTCGCTGTTGCGCCCGGCGGCATAGGTGCTGCCCATACGGGGGGTGAAACGGGACAGCCGGTCAAGGCCGGCAGCGCGCGTCGGAGGGAAATTGATCATCTGCATGGGCCGGCGAGATAGATCGCGGCGGCCCGGCGGAAAGGGGGAGAGTGTAGCGTCAGAACCGACTCATATGCCCTTCAGATGCCTGCGTCGGCCACCGTCCCGGTCACCGCATCCATGCTGGTCATGATGCGAGCATAGGCTTCCCGCTCCACCTCGGTCAGGTAGGGATGCCAGATGTCGAAGATCAGGACGACGCGCAGTTCATCACTGTCGTTCCAGGCTTCATGTTCGATCGTGTCGTCGAACACCCAGGCCTGCCCGACCTTCCATTCCCGCGTCTCGTTCCCGACACGAAAGCCGCAGCCGGCGGGCACCACCAGCGGCAGATGCACCACCAGCCGCGTGTTGGCCACGCCATGATGCGGCGGAATGCGGGTGCGTGGCTTCAGCAGGGAGAACATGGCAACGGGCGACCGCTGCGGCACACGCGGCTGCGGCATATCGGCCAGTACCGACATGGTAACGGGGCAACGGTCGGCATTGGCCGGCACCGGCAGTCCCTTTTCCAGCAGATGGAAGGCGCTCCACCGCGGGGAATGGTTCAACGGCTTCCACTGATCGAGCGGCGCCCAGTCGGGATATTGCACATAAGGTACGGACCCGGACTGATCCGGGTCGGCCAGCAAACCAGCCAGTTCCCGCTGAATATCCCGCGTTGCCCCTTCCAACCGTTGCAGCCAGGGGAATTCCTCACGCTCGAAAAACTCGATGGAGGGCAAGCCCGGCAAATGGAAATGCGTGGGTTTCTGGGTATAGACCTTCCGCCGGCCCACCAGATGATCGATCATCTGGTCGATACGACGTGTCTCCGCCGATCCGCGCGGGCTGGACAGTTCAGCGACGGAGCCGCGCAGGCTGCCTTCCAACTCACGCAGATAGGCCTCATGGATCTGCTGCGCACGGGCCACGGCGCGGCGGGTCGGCTCGTCATAATGGCCGTGCGGGGAATACTGGGTCAGGGCGACGCCATAGGCCTGTGCCGCCTGGCGCTGTTGCCCCTGCGCCTCCAGTACGCTGGCCCGCATAAGCAGGGCCAGGAAATTGCGCGGATCAATGCGCAGCGCACTGTCCAGCGTCGCCAGGGCGCTTGCCAGATCACCACCGGCCCGGTGCGAGACAGCCAGGTTCAGCCAAAGCGAAATGTCACCGGGAAAGCGACGCAGGGCAGTTTCCAGCATCTCCCGCGCGTCGCGCATGCGGCCCGACGCCATCAGGCGCATGGCCGTCAGGCTGGTATCCTGGGCCGTCAGTTCCGCTACCGCCATCGGCTGTTCCCTCACACACGGCAAAACGCTCACGCCCTAGTCCCAACGGACTAGGCCATTTCGAATGATAGGGATGGTGCCAATTCTGTAAAGCACCACCCGCACCCCGTGCTTAACGAGTGATTAACAGTCTATGATTTGTACCGAAACATGTCAAACCATCCCCGAATCTGCATAAAAATCAGTCAAACATATGCATTTTCAGATGGTTAGGACAGTGGCCACCCGATCGAATGCAACAGAATCGGGGGGAAGGCCCAGCCGGAATAAACCAGGGCGGTCGGGAAATGCCCTGATCAGCAGCCCAGCACGCCCCATTCCATGAAACAGACCGCGCCCTTCCGGTTCACGGAGCAAGGCATAGAGGTCCGTGTACCCCACGATCTCAATGCCTGCCTTTCGATATAGACTCAACGACCTATCCATGGCGTCCGTCAGCCGGCGACGGGTATACGCCTGCCAACCCGCATCGGACAGGGCCGCCGCCCCGACGGCCAGCGCCGGCCCGGCCACCGCCCAGGGTCCCAGCCGTGCCGCCATGGCACGGACCAGATCCGGCGGGGCCAGAAGAAAGCCCAGGCGCAGCCCCGCCAGCCCGAAGAACTTGCCGAAGGACCGCAGGATCAACAGGCCGGGCTGTCCCGCGAGCGGCGCCAGCGACAAATCGGGCCGCAGGTCACAGAACGCTTCATCCACCAGCATCCATCCCCCACGCCGCGCGATTTCCGACAGAAGGGGCCGCAGCCGGGCCGGATCATGGGTGCGCCCGTCTGGATTGTTGGGATTGACCAGCAGCAGCACATCAGGCAGCGGCCCCGCCGGATCCGGCAGGTCGGGGATCATCCGCACCCGGTGCCCGGCCCGCACCCAGGCCGGCGCATGTTCGCCATAGGTGGGGCCGACGATCACCACATCCGCCCCCGCCGGGCGCAGGAAGGGCAAGCCGCTGATCAGCACCTGCGATCCCGGCGCCGCCAGGATCGCGTCGGGATCGGTGACACCATAGGCCGCCATGGCCGCCCGCGTCAGCGCCGCCTCATCCGCCGCCGATGGCAGGCGGGTCCACAGCGCCGGTTCCAACTGGGGCAGCTTGTAGGGCCAGGGGTTGATGCCCGTGGACAGATCGATCCAGGGCCGGGGCGCATCGGGGAACAGGGCAGACATCACACCCAGATCACCGCCATGGGGCTGCGCACTTGCACCATCCATGCTATCACCTTGTTCCATCATGGAGATTTTCCCACCCCTGTTGATCTGTGCGCTGGTTCTGGAGGCTCTGCTGGGCTATCCGGACGCCGTTTTCCGCGTCATCCGTCACCCTGTTGTCTGGATCGGGACCGTTATCGCCGCCCTGGACCGCGTGCTGAACCGGGGGCCGGGCTGGCTGCGGCGGCTGGGCGGCGTGGCGACAGTGCTTATCCTGGTGGGCGGGGCAGTCGGCCTTGGGGCGGCGTTGCAGGTCTGGCTGCTGTCTCTGCCATTTGGCTGGCTGCCCCTGGCGCTGCTGGCATCGACCCTGCTGGCCCAGCGCAGCCTGTATCGGTTCGTCAACGCGGTTTCGGTCGGGCTGAATGAAGGCGGCCTGGCTGGTGGTCGTGCCGCAGTAGCCCATATTGTGGGCCGCGACCCGGAAAGCCTGGATGAGGCGGGGGTGGCGCGGGCCGCCATCGAAAGCCTGGCGGAGAATTTCTCCGACGGCGTGACGGCGCCCGCCTTCTGGCTGGCCGTTGGGGGGCTGCCCGGCATCCTGGCGTACAAGGCCATCAACACCGCCGACAGCATGATTGGCCACCGCACGCCCCGGCATGAGGCCTTCGGATGGGCCGCCGCCCGCCTGGATGATCTGGTGAACCTGCCCGCTTCGCGCCTCACCGCCCTGTTGCTGGCACTGGCCTCGGGCCGTCGGGCGGGCGCAGCCTTGCGGGCCGTCTGGCGCGACGCAGGCCACCATCGCAGCCCCAATGCCGGCTGGCCGGAGGCCGCGATGGCCGGCGCCCTTGGCCTGCGGTTGGCCGGTCCTCGCCGCTATGCCGGGCATGTGGTGGAGGACCACTGGATGGGCGATGGAGGGGCGGAGGCGACGGCGGCGGATATCGAAGCGGGGCTTCGGCTGTATCGCCGGGCGCTGGCGCTGCTGTGGCTGCTGGCGGTGGGCTGGACGCAGCTGGTGTAGGTCAGGTCGAGCCGGAGGCGAGCCCTGACAGCAAGGGATTGAAAGCCATACTGTCAGGGCTCGGTTAACACCTCGACCTGACCTACAACATGCCATCGCCCCCTCACCCCGCGACCGCCAGCAACCCGTCCAAATCCAGGTGCCGCTCCACTGCCGCCGCACATTCATCCAGCGCCGCATCGACCGCCGTTTCATAGGACAGGCCCGACGGCACCGCGAACCCGGACAGGAAGCCAGCCCGAAATCCGTCGCTGGAAAACAGGCCATGCACGTAACACCCGGCGATGCGGCCATCGGGCGACACGGCCCCCTCCGCCCCCGCCCCGTCCATCCGCAGCAGGGGTCGGTCGCGGCCCGGCCCCGTCGTCACGCCGACATGCATCTCATAGCCGGCAAAAATCCCCTCCCCCGCCACGCCCGTACCGGTGACGGGTTTCAGCACCTTGGACCCGCTCAGGACCGTATCGACATCCAGCCAGCCCAAGCCCGACACTTGACCCGCCGGCCCCTCGATCCCGCCGGGATCGGCGATGGTGCGGCCCAGCATCTGATAGCCGCCGCAGATACCAAGCACGCGCCCGCCGCGCCTGATATGGGCGTGCAGATCCACGTCCCAGCCCTGCGCCCGGAAGAAGACCAGATCGGCGATGGTGGCCTTACTGCCGGGCAGGATGATCAGGTCGGCATCCAGCGGCAGGGGACGGCCCGGCGGCACCATGGTCACCGAGACCGAGGGTTCCAGCCGTAGCGGGTCAAAATCATCGAAATTCGCGATACGCGACAGCATGGGCACGGCAATGCGCAGCGCCCGACCCGACCCGGCCCGCCAATGGTCCAGCACCACCGCATCCTCCGCCGGAAGGCGGGCGGCGGCGGACAGGAAGGGCAGCACGCCAAAACTGGGCCATTCAGTACGGCGCATGATCTCGATCAGGCCATCATCGAACAGCAGGACATCACCCCTGAATTTATTGATGATGAAGCCCTTGATGGCCGCGCGGTCGGCATGGTCCAGCACCGCATGCGTGCCCACGATGCTGGCGATCACCCCGCCCCTGTCGATATCACCGGCCAGGATGACGGGCACGTCGGCCGCCAGCGCGAAACCCATGTTGGCGATGTCGCGGGCCCGCAGGTTGGTTTCCGCCGGGCTGCCCGCCCCTTCTACCAGGATCAGGTCAGCGCCCTCCCCCAACCGTCCGAAACTGTCCAGAACGGCGGTGAGCAGCGTGCCTTTACGCTGCTGATATTCCGATGCCTCTGCCGTGCCCAGCATGCGGCCCTGAACCACCACCTGCGCGCCCGTATCGCTTTGCGGTTTCAGCAGCACGGGGTTCATATGCACCGACGGCGCCACCCGCGCGGCGCGGGCCTGCAGCGCCTGCGCCCGCCCGATCTCTCCCCCATCCGCCGTGACGGCGGCATTGTTGGACATGTTCTGCGGCTTGAAGGGCCGCACCGACAGGCCCCGGTTGGCAAAGGCGCGGGCGAGCGACGCCACCAGCAGCGACTTGCCGACATCCGATCCGGTCCCCTGGATCATCAGGGCGCGGGGCCGCGTCGCCATCAGAATTCGATCCCGGCCTGGGCCTTGATCCCAGCGTTGAACGGATGCTTCACGGACTGGAACTCCGTCACCAGATCGGCGGCATCCATCAGCAGCGGGTTGGCATTGCGGCCTGTGACCAGCACATGCAGGTCGGGACGACGCGACACCAGGGTCGCCACCACCTCATCAATATCCAGATAGCCATAGCGCAGAGCGATATTCATCTCGTCCAGCACGATCAACCGGTAACGCTGATCCACCATCATGGCGCGTGCCTGGTCCCAGGCGCGACCGGCGGCCAGGATATCGCGCGCCTTGTCCTGGGTTTCCCAGGTGAAGCCCTCTCCCATCACATGATGGTCGATCAGGTCATCGAACCGTTCCAGCGCCACCTGTTCGCCCGTGGCCCAGGTGCCCTTGATGAACTGAACAAAGCCGACACGGAACCCATGGCCGGCGGCGCGCATCATCAGGCCCAGCGCCGCCGTGGACTTGCCCTTGCCAGGGCCGGTATGGACCATCAGCAGGCCCTTTTCATTCTGACGTTCACCGACCCGGCGATCCATCAGGGCCTTGCGCTTCTGCATCTTGGTCTTGTGGCGTTCGGCATCTTCCGGCGTAACAACGGCTTCCATCTTGAACTCCCTACTTCAACTGCATCGGCAGGCCGGCGGCCAGGAACAGCACCTTGTCGGCGATGCGCGCGATATCTTGATGCAACCGGCCCGCATGGTCGCGGAACAGGCGCGACAGGCGGTTGTCGGGCACGATGCCCAGCCCCACCTCATTGCCGACCAGCACAACCGGAACCGTCAGGCCGGGCAGCAGGTCGATCAGCCGTGCGGCCTCCGCCTCCACCTCCCGCCCGGCCAGCATGACATTGGTCAGCCACAGGGTCAGGCAGTCGACCAGGACAGGTCGGGCCGTGGCATTGGCGCGGGTCAATGCTGCCACCAGATCCAGCGGTTCCTCCACGGTGACCCAGCCTTCGGCCCGTCCCCCCTGATGCTGGCGGATACGGTCCTGCATCTCTGCGTCGAAGGCCTGGGCAGTGGCGATATAGACCCAGGGGCCGGGCAGCGCCGTGACCAGTTGTTCGGCCATCCGGCTTTTGCCCGACCGCGCACCACCCAGGATCAAGGTTATGCCAGGGGTGATGGCCGTGCTCATGCCCGCATCTCCACCGGCAGGCGGCGCCAGGGCAGGGCAAACGGCGCGCCCTCATGCCCGCCGCGCACCAGTTCGATGCCATAGACCCGGCCCAACGCCCCGCTGTCCAGAAGGTCGGCGGGCGCGGTATCCGCCGCCACCTTGCCAGCCTCATCCAGCAGACACAGGCGGGTGCAGTGCCTGAGAGCAAGCGTCAGGTCATGCAGCACGACCACCACGGCCATGCCCCCCGCCGCCAGCCCGGCCAGCAGTTCCATCACCTGCAATTGATGATACGGGTCCAGGCCCGCCGCCGGTTCATCGGCCAGCAGCACCGCCGGATCGCCCGCCAGCGCACGGGCCAGCATGACCCGCGCCCGCTCGCCCCCCGACAGGCTTGTCACACTCCGTTCGGCGAAGTGTGTGACGTCGCACTGTTGCATGGCGCGCGCGATGGCGGCCCGGTCGGCCTCTGCTTCCCCGCCCCAGGGGCTGGCATGCGGCAACCGTCCCAGGGTCACCACCCGCTCCACCGTCAGGGGCCAGTGGCAATTCGCCCCCTGTTCCAGAAAGCCGATGCGCCGGGCGCGCTCCGCCCGCGGCCACTGCTCCAGCGGCCTGTCATCCAGGGCGACAGCGCCATCCGCCTTCAACAGGCCGGCCATCACCGACAGCAGGGTTGATTTACCGGCACCGTTCGGCCCGATCAGGCCGACACATTCGCCGGCCCCGACCGACAGGTCCACACCATCCAGGATGGGCCGGCCACCCCGTGCAAAACGGATATTGCGGGCTGACAGCAGGCTCATCGCATCCGCTCCCTGGTTTTCAGCAGCAGGTGAAAGAAGAAGGGCGCGCCGATCAGACCCGTGACCACGCCCAGTTTCAATTCGTCATTGGTGGGCAAGAGCCGCACCAGGATGTCGGCGGTCAGCAGCAGGCACGCGCCGGCCAGGGCCGACGGCCAGAGCAGCCGTGACGGCTGGTTTCCCGTTACACGGCGCAGCAGATGCGGCACCACCAGCCCGACGAAGCCGATACTGCCCGTCACCGCCACCGCCGCCCCCACCGACAGGACGGTGCCAATGATGATGCGCCAGCGCAGGCGGTTCAGGTCCACACCCATGCTGCCCGCCGTCCGTTCGCCCAGACCCAGCGCATCCAGCGCCCGGCCCGACCCGCCCAGTACCAGAATGCCGGCAATGATGAAGGGGGCGGCCACCAGCAGATGATCGTTCGTGCGGTCGGTCAGACTGCCCAGCAGCCAGAAGGCGATTTCCAGCGCCGCGTGCGGATTGGGGGCAAGGTTGAGAGCCAGCGAGGTGAGCGACCCCGCCAGCGTCTGTACCGCCAGACCCGCCAGGATCAGCATCAGGACCGACGCATCCCGCCCCGCCAGCCCCTGGATCAACAGCATGGCAAGTGCCGCCCCCAGCATTCCCGCCACGGGCAGGGCCAGAGGCGCCGTCGCCGACAGCCCGAAATAGATGGCCAGCACCGCCCCCAGGGATGCAGAGGACGAGGCCCCGATCAGCGATGGCTCGGCCAGCGGGTTGCGCAGATATCCCTGCAACGCCGCCCCCGCCATGCCCAGCCCCGCACCCACCAGGGCGCCCAGCAGGGCGCGCGGCAGACGAATTTCGAACGCGATCAGGGCGGCGGGACTGGCCTGCCCGCTGAACAGTCCCGACAAAAGGTCCACCGCCGGCACATCGGCGGGACCGATCAGGAAGCTGGCGGTCAGCAGGATCGGGAACAGAATCAGAAGTAGGAGAAGCGCAAGGCCAGAATGGCCGGCTGCTTGCGCCCCGCGTCCCCGGCATTGGGCACGGATGTCTTGTGTCGTGGCGGTCATCGGATTGATCCTTCCCCGGCAGGTAACGGCTTGGGGATGGCGGCGGGCTGATAGGCCGCCTCTTCGTGCGTTCCCAATGCCCTTCCCGCCACCTCCGCCAGCCGCTCCACCCCCTCGATCGAGGCGGGCGAGGCGCACAGCCACCAGGCGATGGGAAAGGCAGCGACGGCCATTTCCCCCCGCGCCGCCGCCAGGGCGGGATGGTCCATCACCGACTGGCCCACACCGGGCCGGTCGGGCCGCACGCTGTCCAGCACCAGAAGGTCCGGCGGGTTCAGCAGCAATGTTTCCACCGCCACGCGGCCATTGGGCCGGCCCGACAGTTTCCCGCCGATATTCTCCAGACCGGCGGCCTTCATCATATCATTGACGATGCCGCGCGACCCCGGCACCTCACCACCCGGGCGGTAAAGCGCCGCCGTCGGGCGAGGGCCTTCGCCGGGTGCCGACAGCTTGGCCCGCAGCCGGTCGGCCAGGGCACGGCCCTGCCCGCCCCGGCCCAGGGCATCGGCCACCTGTTCGATCTGCGGCGGAATGTCGGCCAGGGTCTGCGGCGTTTTCAGGCGCAGCACCGGTACGCCCAGCCGTTCCAGCATGCCCACGGTCTGCGCGCGGGCATAACCGCCGGCAATGACCAAATCGGGCTTCAGCATCAGAACGCTTTCCGCCGTCCCATCATGGATGGGCATGCCGGAGGCCCGGTCGGCATAGGGGGACAGGTGCGTGTCCCCCGCCAGCCGGGTCAGCCCGGCAATCTGCGTCTGCGCGTCCAGCGCCAGCAGGAATTGATCCCCGCAGAGCGACAGGGAGACGACGCGTGTGGCGGGCGACAACGCCGGCGCCGCCCCCACGGGAAGCGCCATCAAGGCCGCCACCAGAAGGGCGACGCCGGCCCGCATCAGAACGTCACCGTCACGCCGCCAAAGGCCGACCGGCCTGGCGCACGATAGGTGCGAACCTCCTGATAATCCTCATCGAACAGGTTTTCCACCCGCCCGAACAGGCTGACATTGTCCAGAACGGCCCACCGCGCCGTGAAATCGACGGTGGTATAGCTGTCCAGGATGGGCGACGTGGCCGACGCCGTGTCGCGCTGCTTGCCGACATAGCGCAGGGCGGCACCCAGATCGATCCCGTCCACCAAGGTCCAGTCAACCGACGCGTTGAGCGTGTCCTGCGGACGGCGCGGCAGGTCACGGCCCGTACGGCTGTCCTTGGCGTCCAGATAGGTGTAGTTGGCCTGGATCAGGACCGTTTCCACCGGCGTCGCCTCGAACGTCAGTTCCACGCCCTTGGTACGGGCGCGGGCCACGTTGATATAGCCGTTGGAGAAGCCGATCATGTTCGTATAGGTGTTGCGGAACAGGCTGGCCCCGAACCCGACGCGGCCATCCAGCAGCTTCTGTTCGAAGCCGATATCGGCCCCCTTGCCATCCTCTGCCGACAGGTTCTTGTTGCCATAGAACGGGTCGTACAGCTGGTACAGCGTCGGTGCCTTGTTGGCGGTGCCATAGCTGGCGCGCAGCACGGTCCCGGTTGCCGGCACCTGATAGGCGCCGGTGGCACGCCAGGTACCCTCGGTCCCGAACTGCTCATGATCATCCACGCGCCCGCCCAGCGTCAGGGTCAGGTCGCTGGTCACAGCGGCCTGATACTGCACGAAGGCCGACTTGGTGGTGACGCTGTCATCCAGGCCCGTGCTGGTGGCGGTGCCCACCGTATTGGTGGTCTTGCCCTCCTCCTCATCGACCGACAGGCCGATGGTGGCGACATCGGCATCGCGCAGACGCAGGTTGCCCTGATAGTCCAGGGCCTTGCGACGGCTGTCGAAGGTGGAGAAGCGGTAGAAGCCCGTGGGCTCGTCAAAATCGCGGTCGGTGCTGGCATAGCTGGCGGCCAGCACATTCTCAAACGCGCCGTCCAGCAGGCTCAGCGTGCCGGCACCCCGGACCTGCCAGGTTTCCTTTTCCTGGGAGGACGGGCCGTCGCCGCCGAACGGATCGAATTCAGTGTCCAGCCAGGACCAGCCGGCATTCAGATCAAAACGCAGAATGTCTGACGCCTTGACGCCGACGCGGCCACTGACCGACCGTGCATCGGTGCCATCCTTCTCATTGCCCGCGAAGGTGCGGGAGAAGCCGTCCGTGTGCAGGTTGGCTGCCGACAGGGCGTAATCCACCTGTTCGGTGCCGCCCGTCAGACCGGCCTGCTGCCGGAAGGTGCCATAGGCCCCGGCTTCCAGCGTGCCACGGATCTTCGTCTCGCCTTCACCGCGCTTGGTGATGACATTGATCACGCCAGCCATGGCGTCATTACCGTACAGCGCGCTCTGCGGGCCTTTCAGGACCTCGATCTTCTCGATATCGCCGGTCATCAGGCTGTTGAAATCGAACTCGTTATTGGCGCCCGACGCGTCGTTCACCTCAACCCCGTCGATCAGCACCTTGACCATGCCGCTTTCCGACCCGCGCAGACGCACGGTGGAGGTGCTGCCCAGACCGCCATTGCGGGAGATGGACACGCCCGGCACGCGCTTCAGCAGGTCCAGCGCCTGCACCTGCTGGCGGCGCTCAATCTCGGCGCTGTCAATGATGCTGACGCTGCTGCCCACGCGTTCCTGTGCGGTGGGCACCTTGTTGGCGGACACGATGATCTCGGCAACCTGCGTCGGCTCCGCCAGGGCAGCGGATGCAGTCAGGCTGGCCGCGGCACCCAGAAGGGCGGCGCGGAAATAGGATACTCGGCTCACTTCATAACTCCGCTTCGTTCTTGTTGACGAATTCGGAGGGCATGCGCATGTCGTCACGTCCGCGCCCCGATGGGCACGTGTGTCACGTCATGTCGATAATCTGGTCCTGTGAAAACCCCAAGGGGGTTCGGCATCGAACCGGTTCACCCGCGCACTCCTTCCGAAGCGCCAGCGCGAAACGGTGAACCGTCCCATCGGGGCACCCCGCCCAATGGCCGCGCGACGCATTGCCGATGGCAGGTCTCCTGGCTCACGGGTCGTCGCACATGCCCGGCCTTCCCAGTTTCCCAGTGGCCATGTCGGGCAGTACTCACCGCTTACAGTTGCGGGGGCAGCCATGGCATTGACACCTTGCGGCGCCGCACCATGTTCCCTTTTCACCCCTTGCGGGGAACCATCGATACCCTGGTCTTACCGCGCCCGCGAAGGGTGCGCAAGGAAACGTGCGTCCAGGCCAGACATGACACCCTCCCAACGGTAACATGTCCCCCGATGGTACCGGGCTGTGGCCTGGAAGTGACGCCCTGCGAAAAAGCGGTGTAAGAGGCCTCTGCACACGTACGAAAGGCAATAGCCAAAGGGGCAAGTGTCCTGCACCGTCAAACGATTGGAACAAAACACACATACAGTAACTTCAGGATAGAAACGTTCAAAGCACACGGACGAAACCAGTTTCCCCCAACGGCAAGGGAAAAGGCCCATGATCCTGTCGCTTCGTTCTTCGGTGAAGACCCGCCTTGTTCTGTCTGGTGTCGGGCTATGCCTGGGGCTGGGCCTGGCCCTAACCATCGGGGCCGCGATACAATCGCAGCGGACGACGGGGGAGCAGGTCCGTCAGGCCCTGAATGAGGCGACCACCGGTTTCGCCCTGATCGCCGCCGACCTTGTCGAAAACGCCATCGACAATGCCCGCATCATCAACGCCCAGACCGAGGGCGGGCTGAAGATCAAGGGCTATAGCCGGGAACTGATCTCCGAACAGGCCAGTGCCGCCGTTGCCGCCAATCTGGACATTGTGGGCGTCACCGTCGCCTTCGAACCCAACGGCTTCGACGGCAATGATGCGGGCGGCAAGGGCTATACTGGTGCCGACGCCAATGGCCGCTTCGTCCCCTATTTCTTCCGCAAATCCGATGGGAGTGTGGGGATCGAGGCGCTGGTGATGACAGTAGAGGCGGGGATCAAGGAATGGTACCTGGACCCGCTGGCGGCCAACCGCACCATGCTGACCGTCCCCTACCCCTATCCGATTGAGGGCAAGGAAGTGCTGATGGTCACCGTCAGCACGCCGATCCGCCGGGAGGGCAAGCCCATCGGCATCGTCACCACCGACATGGCCCTGACGGCTCTGCAAAAACAGTTCGCCGCCTTCCGCCCGCTGGAGGCCGGCGATGTCCGGCTGCTGGCGCAGAATGGCAATTGGGTCGTGCATCCCGATGCCGGCCTTCTGAACAAGCCGCTGGCCAAGGGACCGCTGGCCGATCTGGTGGCGCAGGCTCAGAAGGCCGGGCGGGCCACCTATGCCACCTTGATCCTGGAAGGGGTGGAACGGCTGATCTTTGCCACACCCATCAAGTTTGATGGGGTACAGGAACAATGGGTCCTGATCACGACGGTGCCGACCAGCGTCGTGACCGACGCCCTGACCCGGTCCGTCACCACGCTGGCCGTCATCGCCACCGTGCTGATCCTGCTGGGTGCCGGGCTGTTCGCGCTGATGGGCAACAGTCTGGCGCGGCCCGTCCTGGCCCTGACCGACGCCATGGTACGGGTGCGGCGCGGGGACCTGACCTCCCCCATCCCCGGCACCGACCGGGTCGATGAGATCGGGCACATGGCCGAGGCCGTCGTCGCCTTCCGCGATGGTCTGGCAGAGGCAGAGAAGCTGCGGGCGGAGGCGGAGCGCAAGGATGCGGAGGCCGAGGCCAAGCTGAAATCCGACCGGCTGGCCCTGGCCGACCGGTTCGAGAGGGAGGTGGGCGCCCTGCTGCGCGGCGTCTCGCAAAGTGCCGAGCAGATGGTGGAGATGGCGCAGCTGATGTCCACAGACTGCGCCGATACCCAGCAGAGCACCGCCCTGGGCGCGTCTGCCGTGACAGAAGCGGCCGCCAATGTGCAGACGGTGGCAGCAGCAGCCGAGCAGTTGCGTGCCTCCATTGCCGAAATCGGCTCCCAAGTGCAGATGTCGGCCAGCATCGCCTCGCGCGCGGCGGACGAGGCGGGCAGCGCCACCGGCACCGTCGATGCCCTGATCCAGTCGGCGGACCGCATCGGTGCCGTCGTCAACCTGATCAGCGAGATTGCCAGCCAAACCAACCTCCTGGCGCTCAACGCCACCATCGAGGCGGCGCGGGCAGGCGAAGCCGGCAAGGGCTTTGCCGTGGTGGCGTCGGAGGTGAAGAACCTAGCGACCCAGACGGCCAAGGCAACCGACGAAATCGCGGAACTGGTCGCCTCCATCCGGGGATCGTCGGCGGATGCGGCCAAGGCCATGGTCGGCATCGCCACCACCATCCGTACCATCAACGAAACCGCCACTGCCATTGCCGGCGCGGTGGAGGAGCAGACCGCCGCCACCCAGGAAATCGCCCGCAATGTCAATGAGGCGGCCCACGGCACCGACGAGGCATCGCGCGCCATCCAGGGCATCGCCGACAAGGTGCTGGCGGTCACTGAGGCCGCCGTCATGGCCCTGGACAATGCCGCCCAGGTCCGCGACAGCGCCGGCGTGGCCGACCGGGAGGTAGGCAGCTTCGTGGCGCAGATCCGGGCGGGTTAGGGCGTCGCTCCCTCACCCTCCCAAGCCTTCCGGCTTGTGCCCCTCCCTCTCCCGCAAGCGGGCGAGGGGCTGAATCTTTACCCCTCGCCCACGAAGGTGGGAGAGGGAGGGGCCCGGTGGCGCCAGCCACTGGGAGGGTGAGGGCAACAGGGCCCCCCGCAGAAGCACCAACAGAAAAGCCCCCGCCCGGCATCCCGGACGGGGGCTTCATTCCTTCGCGACCTTACTTGGCAGCGATCGTCACGGTGACGGTGTCGGCATAATCGCCGGCGATGTACTGGTCAGAAGCCGGGACCGTGACCTTCAGATCGGACTTCTTGCCGAACTGGGCAGTGGCGCGGTCGATCACCATCTGGCTGGTCAGCGCACCGACAGAGCCGTTGTCGTAGCTGACCGTGTAATTGATGGTGAAGTTGCCGGACTTCAGCTTGCCGGCGTTGGCCGAGGCCAGTGTGATCTTGTAGCCGGAACCGGAATTGCAGGTCTCGGTGACCGAACCGACCGTCTTGGCGGTTTCGCCGGCCTTGAGCGCCAGGGACTGGTTCAGGTCCTGGACGGCGATAGTGCAGGACAGAGCGACATTGCCCTTCAGCTGGATGGTGCCGGACGCGTTCTGGGCCAGGGCGGGGGTAACGGCAGCGGCGGCGATCAGGGCGGCGGCGGCGGTCTTGGCGAAGAACTTGGTCATCGTAGGCTCCATCGGTTCAATCTTGTGAGGCGTTATGGCCTTCATGCGAACCTAGGATTGCACCCTGCGTGCCAACTTGACCCACACCCAGACAGTTGAGGAATTCTGCGCCTTTCAGGTGGTGTTCATACTCCATTGACATATTGCAATCTGCAAAACTGCAATATGCATGTTGTAAAATGCAAAAATCATTGCAGATTCAAACGACCAACCCACCTACCCGTGCAACCTAACCTTTGGGTTAGGGGCGTCAGGCTCGCAGGCGATGGACCTGCACGCACCGGCCCAAGGCCTCCTGTCCCGCCACCACCACATATTCGTGATGGGTAAACAGAACCACCTGTGTGACCTGTCCCAGTTCGGCCAGGGCCCGCAGACCAGCCATGGTCCGCGCCTCATCGGAGGTGATGAACAGGTCGTCCGCCACGAAGGGCAGCGGCGTCGATTGCGCAACATGCGCCTCCACCGCCGCGATGCGCAGGGCCAGGAACAGCTGGTCGCGCAGGCCTTCGCTCATATCCTCCACATGTGCGTCGCTGCCATCCTGACGCACGCCGACCAGGACCGGGTGGTCGGCATCGCCGTAATCAACCTTCAGGCGAATGACCGGGTTGCCGCCGCTGGCCGCCATCGCCGCCAGAACAGTACCCGCCCGGCGCAGCAGCGGATGCTCGTTCCGGTCGCGATAGCGTTCGACCGCCTGGGTCAGCAGCAGCGATGCCGCCCGCAGCCGCAGCCAGCGTCCCGCCAGCTGTGCCGCTCCCGCCGCCGCATCGGCCGCATCCTGCGCTGCCCCACCGATGCCGGCGCGGTGGCGCATTTCCTCCAGCGCGCGTTCGGCCTCCCGCAATCTGACGGAGGTTTCGGCCAGATCATTCTGTGCACGCTCAATCCGGGTCGACAGGTCCGCCACCTCCGCCGCCAAGGCGTCGGGGTCCAGGCCGGTCACGGCATGGCGAAGCTGTTCGGGGTCCTGACCGTCACCGGCCTTGCGCAGTTCCGCCTGCAAGGACAGCGCGCTGGCCCGCAGCTCCCGCCGACGCGATGCAGCCGCCACCAGCGCCGGCACATCATCCCCATCCGCCACACGATGCAGATGGCGCAGATCGGACAGGGCGGCGGCGGCATCGCGTGCGATCCGTGCGGCGTCCCCGGCCCGCCGGGTCGCCTGATCACGGGATTGTTGCAGGCTTTCGCGACGTGCCGCCAGGGTCCGGGCCTGGCGCAGCGCATCGTAAAGGGCCGTCGCCGCCGCGTCGGCCGCCACATCCAGACCGGGCACCATCTCCGCCGCCGCGGACAGCAGGGCCGCACTGTCGGCGCGATAGGCATCGATATCACGTTCCAGGCCGGCGATGCGGTGATCCAGATCGCGGATCTGGCGCAACTCCCCGGCAATATCCTCCCACACACGCAGGGCGGCCTCTGCCTCTGCGGGCAGGGCCTGTGCCGACAGGCCGATGCTGGCCATGTCGGCAGCCCAGCCGCTGCCCCAGCCATCCAGCGCCCGCTCGGCGGTGGCCAGATCATCGGCGGCATTGTCCAGGGCGGCACGGACCAGGGCCAGGCGCTGTTCGGCCTTGCTGGCGGCATCTGCCGTCAGCCGCGCCTGGGCATGTGCCGCCTCCGCCGCCACCCGCAGGGCGGACAGGCTGTCGCTGTCGTCATCTTCCCCGCCGCACAATGTCAGAACCAACCTCAGATGGGCCGCACATTGGCCGGCATCATCGCTGACACTGTCGAGCGTTTCCTGCAGCTGCGCTTGCAGATCCCGTGCGGCAAGAACTGTTGCCGTCTGGGTCAGGAAGGCCGCCATCTCAGCAGGGCTGCCGGGGGTGATGCCGGCGGGCCGCCAGAGGTCGGCCCAACCCTGCGACAGGCGCTGTTCCTCCTGTTCCAGGGCTGCCGCCTCACGGGTGAGGGCCGACAGCCGGTCAGCGCTGGCGGCCAGATCGCTCTCGGCCCGCAGGTAATCGGCCACGCGCTGCGCGTCACGGTCGCGGCGGTCGGCCAGATCGTCCGCCGCCCGGATGGCCGCATCGAAGGCCGGAACGGCATCGGCGGGGGCCGGAGTGCCCTGGGTCAGGTGGGGGCGCAGGATGGCCCAGTGCCCATCACGGTCGCGCCTTGCCTGGGCGATCAAGGCCGGGGTCGGCACCTCACCGGCACCGGACAGGGTGCGCAGCGCCTGACGCAGGCGGGCCGACTCACCCTCTGCCGCGCGCTGATCCTCCATCAGGCGCAGGCGCTTATTCTCCAGCGCCTGTTCATGTTGACGCTGCCGCTCCACCACGTCTGGCGGCGGCAGGGGTAATGCTGCCAGACGGTCGGGCGACAGCGCGAAACGGCCCAGGCGGGCCGTCAGCTGCGAAAGACGCGCCGTGCCATCCTCCAGGGCGCGTCTCGCCCGGTCCTGGCGCAGCTCCACCTCGCCAAACCGGTGGGCTGCGGCCAGGGCGGCATCGGCGCGAGCGAGACTGACACCGTCGGGGACGGTTGCGGGCTGCTGCCGTTCGGCCTGTCTGGCCTCCCGGCTGGCGGCTTCATGCCGGCGGGTGGCGTCGGTGCGGGCCTGATCCAGGCGCGCATGCTCCTTCACCTTGTCGCGGATGCGGGCAATCAGCAGCCGGTCGGGCAGCAGGGCCGACAGCGGGTCAATATCCGCCGTCTGCCCGATATCGCGGGCCAGTTGCGCCAGCCGGGCCAGAGCGGCGGCCTGTTCCTGCTGCCGTCGGGGCAGGTCGGCGGCTGATTTCGCCATTTCCCCCTGGCGCTGATACAGGGCCTCAATGGGGGCCGCCAGGGACAGCAGGGCCGGAACGGGACCGGCGGCTTCCAGTGCCGCTTCCGCCTCCGCCAGGGCCTTGGCCGTTTGGTCCGCCTGCCGGGCGCTGGTCAGCATCTCCGCCTCTGCCCGGCGCCAGTCGGCGGCCAGACTTTCGGGCAGGTCCGGCCCCTCCCCCGCCCCGGCCAGTGCCGAAGCCAGATCGTCCAGCCGGGCCAGCAGCGGGCGGACGCGCCGCAGCCGTTCCAGCCGGCTGCGCGCCGTCTCCGCCTCAGCCAAGGTGGCGCGGATGGCGGCCAGCTGTTCGCGTGCACTCGTCACCGCGGCTTCGGCGGCTTCCCAGGCTTCGGCCTTCGTCGCCTCGTTGCGCATGCGGGCCGCCGCCTCGGCATGGGCGTCGATGGACTGCCACAGCGGCTTGCTGGCCTGTTTGCGGTGGGGACTGCCGATCTCGTCCGCGTCGCCCGTCAGGCGGGTGACGATGCGGTCCAGACCCGACAGGCCGCTGCCAGCCTGGAACAGGGTGCGGGCCAGATCGCCGCCTGCCGCCAGCATGGCCTCACCGCCGGCCCGCAGGCGGGCATGGTCCAAGCCGAACAGCCGCTCAAACGCTGCCCGATCCAGCCCGCCCAGCCAGGGGGCCAGGATATTGTCGGGCAGGGCCGTCCCGCCATCACCGTCCAGCAGCGTTGCCGTCCGCCCCTTGCGCCGCTTCACCTCCATCACCCGCCCATCCGGCAGGGCCAGCGCCGCCCCGATGCGCAGGGCGTTATTGCCATGGCGGAAGCCCAGGCGGGACCGTTCGGGCACCCCGAACAGCAGGTCGCAGATGGCCGACAGGGCCGTGGATTTCCCGGCCTCGTTAGGACCATGGATGATATGCAGGCGCGCATCCGGGTTCGAGAGGTCCAGGCTGGTCCCGTCGAAATGGCCATAGCGTTCCAGGTCCAGGCGGTTGATACGCATCAGCCTTCCCCCGCCGACAACCGGTCCAGCAACAAAGCCTCCGCATCCTCCAGCAATGCCGCCAGCGCGCCGTCGTCCTCCAGCCCCAGATCAGCCAGGGCGCGTTCCGGCAGGCGCGCCTTCAGCTGTGCGATATCGTCCAGCAGAGGGGACAATGCCTGTTCATCATTCTTCAGCGCGGCCAGCACGGCGGTCAGTTCGGCCAGCGCGTCGCCCGTGGGCGCCGCATCCCGCGCCGGATCACGCGTATCGGTAACGATGCGTTCGATCCAGATATCCCCACCCGCCCGCGCCGCCGCCTGTTCGGCCTCTGCCGACAGCCAGACGGGATCGGCCTTCAACCGCCTGTGCAGGGCCGTGGCGCCCGTCAGGGTTAGGCGTACCGCCAGGGTACGGTCACCGGCATCGGTCCGCGCTGCGTCCAGGGCAGCGGCGATGCGGTCGGCCAGATCCCGCTCCCCCTCCGCCCCGTCCAGCGCCACCGCAACCCGGACCCAGCGCACATCATCCAGCACCACATGCGCGGCATCGGTGATCCGGCCCGCCGCCACCGTGACCAACGTGGCGCCCTTCGGCCCTGTTTCATTGGCGTGGCGGCCCTGCAGGTTGCCTGGGAAGATGATCCAGGGATCGCGGTCGATCACGGCCCGTTCATGCACATGGCCCAGCGCCCAGTAATCATAGCCCTTGGCCTTCAGATCGGCAGGCGAGCAGGGGGCGTAACGGGCGTGCGGCGGCTTGCCCTCCAACGCGGTATGCAGCACGCCGATATTCAGAAGGCCGGCAACGGGGGCCGGATATGAGGGCACCAGATTGTCGGTGACATCGCGGGTATGGAAGCTGCGGCCATGCAGCGCCACACCCAGATCATCCAGCCGGAAACTCTGTGGCTTGCGGTGATCAAAGACATGCACATTGGGCGGCAGCGACAGCCGCCTGGTCATCGTGCTTTCGGCATCATGATTGCCGCGCAGCAGATAGACGGGGATGCCGGCTTTTTCCAGCCGGGCCATCTGTTCGGCAAAGAACAGGCCCGTCATAAAATCGCGCCAGTCGCCATCATAAAGGTCGCCCGCGATGATCAAGAACGCGACCTGTTCCTCCACCGCCAGATCGACCAGCCGCACCAGCGCCCGGCGCGTGGCGCCGACCAGCATCTCCGCCCGGTCCCCCGCACGTGCGGCAAGGCCCAGCAGGGGACTGTCCA
Source organism: alpha proteobacterium AAP38 (assembly GCA_001296005.1). Classification (GTDB taxonomy): domain Bacteria; phylum Pseudomonadota; class Alphaproteobacteria; order Azospirillales; family Azospirillaceae; genus Niveispirillum. The sequence goes on from LJHR01000045.1 coordinate 100,476, forward strand.
GATGGATGTCGGCGGCGTGCAGGAAGCGCATGTAAGGGGCGACCGGAAAGGAACGGGTCGGAAGACTTAACCGTTCCGGACGATCCCATGCAACCAAGTGAACCATAAAATAAGAGGGTGTTTCACGGAGTTCACACCTTTCCAGCTCCGAAAGCCGGCAGCTCCGAATGCGGACAGGCGCGAAGAGGGCGTTGATAGGACCATCATAGCAAAGGAAGGGTCGGGAAGTCAGCAGTTACGCGGGCGGGTGCCGGGTGGGGGATAGACGGGCCTCCACGACAAACCTAACCTTTAGCTTAGGTTGTGCCATTGCAGCGACCATAGTTGCTCCTTGCAAGGGTATTTGCATATAGCAACATGCATTTCGCATTTTTGCGTTATGCAATATATCAGTCGAGATACCCCACACACCCAAAG
>LJHR01000046.1 GCA_001296005.1 alpha proteobacterium AAP38
CCCGCTCGTCTCAGCACCGAAAAGCGCCGTCCCAAGCGGGAGCCGGGGTATAGGACAGGCGACTGGGCACTGCAACAACTATTTTCGCACCCGCCGCATTTTTCTTCAGGCCAGCCCCAGAGCCCGCAATTCGGACAGGAGATGTTCCGGCAGAGGATCACTCCCCTGCCCTTCTCCCAGATCGGCCGGCGCGTCCTCCGGTTTCAGATAGCGCCAGCCCTGGAACGGGCGCTTTGGCATGGACACCGTTTCGGTCAGTTCCGGGTCCATCAGCATACGGCAATATTCGGTACCATCGACATCGCGGATCATGTCAAAGCCGACGAAACGTTGGCGGCACTGCACGAAGCCCTTCACCACCCAGTAGATGCAGCCGCCGTCCAGCAGTTCCGCCGCCCGGGTCGGTGCCCTCTTTGTATAGGTGGGAACGACGGCGCGCCCTTGCCAGGTGATCTGGTGATCGCGGCGCCAGTCGCGCATCGATTGAAGGCTTTCGGCCCCGACAGCCAGACGCAGAAGATGGATGGTCATATCGGCATACGCCCGGATGTGAAATCAGGGCATCTGATATGGACCGGGGATCAGGCCCCGGCAAGCGGGTTGGAAGCGCGGCAGCGGCTTTCGAAATCCGCAGAGATGAATTCCGGCTTCTTAAACAGGCCGCGCAGCCACGCCGCCAGCATGCACAATTCTTCCAGCTTCAGCACTTCATCCAGCGTGCCGGAGGGGAAGCGCACTTCAAAGCTTTCGGCGATGATTTCCAGTACCTCTTCCACCTGCTCGATGGAGAGGCCGCAATCAGTCTCCAGCATGGCGGTGCGGGTCAGTATCTTTTCATCGACGCCATATTCATCGCGGATCAGCTTCACGATCCAGCGGAACATATGCATCCAGTTCGATACGCCTTCGATGGACCGGCTCACGATCCCGCTCCCGTCAATGTATGGCCGAACCCGACTACCCCTTTCGGGTGCCGTGCGTCCGGGCGAACCATCGCACTATCCACCAAGAGCGTTAATCTTTTTTTGTGGCGCGGAAGGATAGGCCCAGGAAACCCGCTCACGTCTGGCCATCACTGGCCCTGGTCATGCCATGGTCGGTTTCGCGGTAGAGCATCACCAGCTCATCAACGGCGGCAGACGGCACACCCAGTGATTCGAGCGCGCCGCGTGCCAGGACCAGGCTGCTTTCAAACGTTTCGGGCACCACAGCCTCCACACCCAGGGCCAGCAGGGCCGCCGCATGCGCACGGTCGCGGGCCCTGGCGAACAGGCGCAGGTTGGGCCAATGATCGCGAAAAGCGGCGACGGTGCGAGCGGCGGCCTGCGGGTCATCCAGGGTGATGATCGCCGCGACGGCATGGTCGGCGCCCAACCGCTTCAAGGTTTCGTGACGCGCACTGTCACCATAGAGAATATGAAGTCCCCTCATCGCATGCTGGCGAACCAGATCGGCATTCATGTCGATGCCGACAAAGGGCACCTGCTGTCGGGCCATCAGGGCGGCCACGGTCTGGCCCACGCGACCGAACCCGCAGATGATGACGTGGTTATGCAGCTCCTCCTCGCCCCCACCTGCCACGGCAGACGGCGCTGAGGGCGGGGCGAACCGGGCCACAAGCCGATCGGCCAGGGCCGGCAGGAAAGGTGTGACCGCGATGGACAGGCCCACCGTGGCCGCCAGCGTCTGCCCCCAGCCATTATCGATCAACCGCCCGGCCACAGCGGTCGTGATGATCACGAAGGCGAACTCCCCCGCCTCCCCCAGCAGCAGACCGGAGCGGATGGCCACATCACGGGGCGCGCCGAAGACCCGGGCCAACAGGCCCGCCGTCATTGCCTTCAGAATGAGGAGACCCAGGACACCCAGAATGATCCAATGCGCACGGTCGGCAATGGCGGCAACGTCAATGCCCAGACCAACCGACAGGAAGAACAGGCCCAGCAACAGCCCCTTGAAAGGCTGCATATCTGATTCGGCCTGATGCCGGAACTCCGTGCCGGCCAGAACTAACCCGGCCAGAAAGGCGCCCAGCGCCGCCGACAACCCACCCAGCCCCGTGGCCCAGCCCGTACCCAGCACGATGAGCAAGGCGGTAGCGGTGAACAATTCCGTGCTGCGCGTCGCCGCCACAGCCCGCAGCAGAGGCCCCAGCGTGAAGCGGCCCAGCAGCAGGATCAGCGCCACGGCCAGGACCGCCTTGCCCAAGGCAATAGCCAGCGCCAGGGGCACCGACTGTCCCGGCGGTCCCGACAGGGTGGTAGCCAGCAGCAGAAGCGGGACGACGGCCAGATCTTGCAAGAGTAGGACCGCGAAGGTGACACGGCCGGTGGGCGAGGCCACCTGGCCGCGTTCGATCAGCAACTGAACCACGACGGCTGTGGAAGACAGGGCAAGCCCCCCGCCCAGCAGAACCGCCACCGGCGCCTCCAACCCCAGGAAAATGCCGATGACACCCAGCAGCGCGCCTGTCACCAGGAACTGCGCCAAGCCGAGCCCGAATACCCAGCGGCGCAGAGCGCGCAGACGTTCGCCCGACAGTTCCAGACCGATCAGGAAAAGCAGAAAGACCACGCCCAGTTCCGCAACGGCGCGCACATCCTCTTCCAGCGTCACCACGCCGAAGCCCGAGGGGCCCAGGATCAGGCCGCCGGCCAGATAGCCCAGAACGGGGCTGATTCGTAGGCGATGAAGGAGTAGGATGCAGGTGACGGCGACGGACAGGAACATCAGCGTCTCTTCCACCATGGAAAAGCCGTGGGCCGCATGGCCTGCAATATCGTTTCCTTCCACCACCGTCCCTCCCCTGCCGGGCGATTGCCGGGAACATGGGTAGCAGGGGATTGTTGATTTGCCGAGAGTGGAACCAGCGGAAACCCGCTTTTCACAAGAAGGAGGCGATCATGCCGATGCCGAACAACACCTCTCCCCGTCTGGCCGAAAGCGAGTGGCGGCAGGCGCGGGCCAAGCCGGGCCCGATGCAGCATCCCGCGGCAAGGCAGTCCCATGCCAATGAACAAGGGGCCGCCGACCTGCGTGAAAGGGAATGGCGGGCCGCACGCCCGAACGACCATGTGAAGAGGAAGGCCCAGGTAGGCCGCACCTAAGGCAAGGGGCGGCGGAGGTGCCTGCACCCCCGCCGGTCCACCAGGATAAACGGAATGCAGGGGCCGCGCCCTAGCCCTGCGTGTCCTGGAAATATTGCTGATCGAATTCCGACAGCAGTTCCTTCACATCTGACAGCAATCCCTTGACCAGCCGGCGATCGGGTTCAGTGCACAGGGTTTCATTCACGGCCTTGCCAAGCTGCACAGACGCCAGTGCCAGCAGCTTCACAGCCAAACGGTCTTCAAGCTTCATCACAATCCCCGAACGGGTCCCGGTCTTCATCCATAGTGGGGTGTGAAAAAAATTTCGACAATCCTGTCGAAACGGCCAAAGCTCGACCGTCAGGGGGAACGGGAGCGGCGATGGTCGCCGGCCCCGATGAATGAGGGAGCCTTCAGATGGCCAAGTTTATGCTGATCCTGCGTGAAAACCCCGCCACCTTTGCCGCCCTGTCGCCGGACGAGATACAGGCAATCATCCAGGAATACTCTGCCTGGGCGGAGAAACTGGGTCGGGCGGGTAAACTGGCGGGCGGGGAGAAGCTGCGCGACGAAGGTGGGCGCCATCTCTCGGCCCGGTCCGGCAGCTTGGTAGCAACCGACGGCCCCTTTGCCGAAGCCAAGGAAGTGGTTGGTGGTTTTTTCATGATTGAGGCTGCCGATTATGCCGAGGCCGAGACATTGGCTGCCGACTGTCCACATGTGAAATATGGGGTCGTCGAAATCCGGCAGGTCGACATGATCGATGGCTGAGGAAGCGGGACCGCTGATCGCGGGCCTGTTCCGCACGGAGGCCGGGCGGCTTACCGCCCGGCTGGCCCGGCTGCTGGGTCCCGGACGGCTGGATGAGGCCGAAGAGATTGTGCAATCCGCCCTGACCAAGGCCCTACATGTCTGGCCGCGCACGGGCATTCCCGACAATCCAGCCGGCTGGTTATGGCGGGCGGCCCGGAATGAGGCGGTGGACGGGCTGCGCCGCCGCCGCTTCACAGCCCCCGTCACACCGGAGGATCTGGCCGACAGCCTGCCTGATGACGCAGCGAACGGGGAAGACCCGCGCTTTGCCGCCGAACTGTCGAACGAGAAGCTGGGGCTGATCTTTGCCTGTTGCCATCCCGTGCTGACAGTGGAAGCGCGGGTGGCGTTGACCTTGAAATCCGTCTGCGGCCTGGGCACCGCACAGATCGCCCGCGCCTTTCTTCTGTCAGAACCGACCGTGGCGCAGCGGATCACGCGGGCCAAGGCCAAGCTGGCCGACGGGAAGGTACCCTTTGCCGTACCGGCGGGCGCAGAGCTTCCTGAGCGGCTGGAGGCGGTGCTGGGCACACTCTATCTGCTGCTCAATGAAGGGGTCGGCACCAGCGATGGTGAGGACCTGATCCGGGCGGATCTGGTGTCGGAAGCGCTGCATCTGGCCCGGCATTTGGCGGACCACCCGGTAACGGGGCGCCCGGAAGCGGAAGCCATGGCGGCCTTGACCTGCCTGACAGCGGCCCGACTTCCCGCCCGGCAGGGGCGTGACGGGCTGCCGGTACTGCTGGCCGACCAGGATAGGGGCCTCTGGCACCAGGGACTGATCGCCGGTGGATTCCGCCATCTGAAGGCCAGCATGGCAGGCCCGGACGAGACCCGTTGGCATATCGAGGCCGCAATTGCCGCCGCCCATGCCATGGCACCGACCTGGGAAGCCACCGACTGGCCGCATATCGTCATGCTTTATGATCGGCTGTCCCGGCTGGCGCCCGGCCCCGTCACCCTGCTGAACCGAGCGGTGGCACTTGGGGAACGGGATGGTCCGGCAGCGGGACTGGCGGCCCTGGCCCCGCTGGAAGGCGATGGGCTGATCGCCCGTTACCCCCTGTTCGCCGCGACAAAGGCGGCCATGCTGGAACGGCTGGGTGACCGGATGGGGGCGGTGGAACAGCTTCGCTATGCCCTGGACGTCGCCGACCGGGTAGGGATCAACCAACCCGATCGGCGATTGCTGTTGGCTCGGTTGGACAGGTTGGTGGAATAAGGCTTGCGCGTGCGGCGCAACATCGCGTTCCCTTATTTGTACGGGGTTAACACCCCGAAAGAGGAAGGGGAGGACCGCTTATGCATGTGTCTGCCATCCTGAAGAACAAGGGCGCCACCATCATCACGACGCGCCCGGACGAAAGCGTATCGACCGTCGCCCATATCCTGCATGGCAACCGCATCGGCGCCATCCTGGTACTCAATGATGCGGGCGGTATCGCTGGCATCCTGTCTGAACGCGACATTGTGCGGGGACTGGCCCTGCATGGCGCCAGCGTCATGGACAAGCCCGTCTCCTCGCTGATGACAGCCAAGGTTGTGTCCTGCACACCAACCGACACGGTGGCGACAGTCATGAGCCGGATGACGGAAGGGCGCTTCCGCCACATGCCCGTGGTGGAGAACGGCATCCTGGTCGGCGTCATTTCCATCGGTGACGTGGTGAAGTTCCGCCTGGCGGAATATACCCATGAGGTGGAAAGCCTTCGGGACTACGTGGCTGGCCGGGGCTGATCCCGGCCTTTGCCTTTTCCTTCGTATCGCCTGCCTTGCCTGACAGGAGATCGATCATGTTCATGTCCATGTCCGGCGGCCTGTGGCCCCGCCGGGAAGATCAGCCTATTCCATCTTCCGGCCTCCCGTCCGAACAGACGGCACCGGCCGAACGGTTCAAGTTCCTGGTCTGTGTCGATGGCAGCCCGCAAAGCCGGGCCGCCTTGCGCTTTGCAGCCCTGCGGGCCCGCAATACCGGCGGGCTTCTGGCCTTGTTGCATGTCTGCGAGCCTGTCGATTGCCATGGTTGGATGCGCGTGGCGGAAACCATGGAGGCGGAGCAGCGGGAAGAAGCGGAAAGCCTGCTTCAGGATCTGGCGGGTGAAGTTTGGGCCCTGACGGGACTTATCGCGGAACTGCATTTCCGGCGTGGCGGCATCGGATCAGAAATCCTGGAAGCGATCAGGGAGGATGGCGATATCCACGCCCTGGTCGTGGGCGCCGCCCCTGCGACGGCGCGCAAAGGCAAGCTGATTTCCTGGCTGGCGGGGGAACTGGCCGGCTCCCTGGATATTCCGCTGGTCATCGTGCCCGGCAACCTGACGGCGCGGCAGATTGACCGTCTGGCCTAGAGGCTGCGGCCTCACTCCCGGCGCAGCAGCCTGTCCGTGACGACATTGGCCCAGCGGCGGGACAGAAAGCAGGCCTTCATGGCCGCCGGGTCATAGCCATTTTCGACCCAGGCATAGAATTCATTGACACTGCGCCCGCCCGTGGCCAGGAAGCATTCGAAGAAATGATCCAGGATGCCCGTCTTGGACTGACGCAGATGGCCATATTTCCATGAAAGCTGGCCCATCGCCTGTTCCAGCGGCAGGCCCAGATGCACGAACTGGTAGAGCACGCTCATCAGGCCGACACGGTCCGCGCCGGCCTTGCAATGCATGACGGTGGGACCGTCAAGCCGCGCGAACAGGTCACGGACCGCGAACAGGTCTTCCTTGCGCGGGACATCGCGCGACCGCACGGGAAAATCGATCAGATCGATGCCAAGCCGGGCAGCGGCCCGCACCTCAAAGAAATAGGAGCCACAGGTGGGCCGGCGGCCACGCAGATTAAGAATGGTGCGGATACCCATGCGCCCCAGAACATCCATCTGCCCCGGCGTCGGCTGGCTTGACCGGAACATGTCCGGTCCGATGCGATGGAAATTGCGATAGGCCATGCGGATGAAGGCATGGTCGTTGAACATCATATCGGCATATCGGCGCGCCAATATGCGCGGATCGTCGGACCGTGCCCATTCCGGCACCCCGATCCCGGCATGTCGCAGGCGCGTCTCTTCGTACTGCATGCCCGTTCCTTCGCCCCGCCGCCACAGGCCGCATCGCCCCGATGCCACCCTGACCGACGCCTCAATACATACGACAGGGGCCCGAAGGGGAGCGAGCGTAAAAATACCCCTTCAGGTTATGTTTAGATGACGTCGTCACCTGCACCCTACCCCACCTGGATGGTGAAAATTTTTTGGTGGGTGCGATGCATAGGGGCTGAGCACCGTTCAAACGATGGTCAGCCGCGCGATTGCTGGTACTTTGGCGCTTCATATGCCCCCTTGCCTTGGCGCTGCAACCGGCCTAGGGTCCCTCCGCCCAATGTGCAGAGGGGTTGTTACCCGTGGTTCCCAGCATGTCGTTTTCCGCGCCGCACGTCCTGCGTCACCTGTTGCTTGCCGGCGCCGCTGCGCTGTGCGTCACCGGTGGCGCCGCCGCCCAATCAAACAGCCAGCAGCAGCCCGCTGCCGGCAGTGGCCTGATCCTGCCCGGTGCAGTGCAGCCGCAGCAACCGCAGGGTGGTCCCGCCGCGGGCACCATCGGTGGTCCCGCCGCCGGAACCATCGGCCAGCCGCAGCAGCAACAGCCGCAGGCCCGGCCCGCCGCGCAGGGTCCCGCCGCCGGCACCGTCGGTGCCGCAGCGCAGGGCGCACCCACTGCCCGTCCCGCCGCCGTGGCCCCGCCGAAGCCGGCCAAGCCCGGTGTGCCGAAGGGCGAATGGCAGGTCGGGCCGCAGGTCTTCTCCGATGGCACCTTCAAGATGTGCGGCGCCTCGGTGGAATACGACAATAATCTGCACCTGATCCTGCTGCGCAATCCGGCCGACCGGACGCAGATGGTGCTGGGCATCCCCGGTGCCCAGATGCCCACGGGACAGCGCGCGCCCATCAAGATGTCCATCGACGGCAAGATCAACCGCGAAGTTGCCGCCGTTGTCAGCCAGCCCAACGCCCTGGCCATCGGCCTGGGTGATGATGCCGAGCTGCTGAAGGGCCTGACCACGGGTTCGGTTCTGACCATCGAGGTGCCGGGCGATACCGCCTCCTTCCAGTTGAAGGGCACCACCAAGGCCATGAACGACCTGACCGCCTGCGTAAAGGGCGGCAAGGACGGCACGCTGAAGCTGCCTGCCCCGACGGAACCGGCCATTGCCCCGACCCTGGCCAAACTGCTGGTCGATGCCGGCCTGTCCAGCGCCCGCGCTATCCCGATTGACAAGATTCCGCCGCAGCAGCGACCCGGCGACTATGCCTGGCAGATCGGCGACAAGGTTCTGGGCGCTGTCCGCAGCTTCCCCATGGGTGAAGCCGCCGGCGATTTCACCAAGGTCGGCGACACCTATATGGAACAGCTGAAGAAGAGCTGTGAGGGCACCTACACGCCCGCCATGGGTGCGATTGAGAAAGTGCCGGCCTATCAGCTTCGTTCCGGCTCCGTATCGTGCGACAGCAATGGCAACAAAATCCATGTCGCCATTGTCATGCAGCTCATTGAGCTTCCGAAACAAGCGGGGCAGGAGCAGGCGATCCGCGTGCTGAACGTCTTCTCGCACGAGGCGACGGACGCCGAGAAGGCTCAAGCCGATAGCGCCTCTGCCGGCATTCTGAAAGTGCTGAAAGAGAAGGGCAAGGAGCCGCTGACGGCACCGCAGGCGGCACCCGCCGCCAAGGCGAATTAACAAAGTATTAAGTATACGAACAATATCCTGTTCGATTGAAGCGAAGGCCGGACCCTCTGGGTTCGGCCTTTTCTTTATTGCACCTGCGCAAATATGTTCACCAATGCTGGTCCTGCGCACCCCCGATAAAGCGGACCTTCACGGGTCAAGCCATGCCATGATTAATGGCTTTACTGGCTTCATTCTGGATTAAGCTGTCATCGGCATTCCGATCCACACGGGAAGATGCCTGGCAAAGGGGGGCGGTCATGAAGCGATATCTGTCCGGCAGACATCTGACCATAGCGAAGACCCTGGCTCTCCTTCTGGCTAGCGTCAGCCCCGCACTGGCGGAAATGACACCGCCTCCGCCACCGCCCGGTCCCATTTATGCCATCCCGACCCGGCCCGACCGCGCGGGCCGCGTGCTGGCCCCGGTGGTGGTCGATGGCTATGGCCCCGTCCGCTTTCTGGTCGATACCGGCTGTTCGGGTACCATGATCGGCATGGATATCGCCCGCGCATTGGGGTTCATTCCCCCACCCGTCCCCACAGTGCCCGGCATGGCCATGGGCGCCGACGTCACGGTCACCGGCAATATGATGCGCGTGCATGACGTGCTGGGACCCATGATCATGCCGACCATGAAGGTCAGCCGCATCGATATGGGTCGGTTCGTGGCAGAAGACATGGTGACACCGGTCCTGTCCTTCGGCGATCTGTCGGGAGCCGGTGGGGTGCTGGGAACCAACAGTCTGCAGGGCAAGCGCCTGTCGGTCAGCTTTCGCCGGGACGAAATCAAGATCGAACAATCCCGCCGCTACTCCCCCACCGGTTATGATTCGGTGAAGGGCCGTGTGCATCCGACCGGGCTGGTCATCGTGCCCATCGAAATCGGCGGCATGATCGTCAACGGCCTTGTCGATACAGGGGCGGAGCGGTCGATGTTCAACCCGGTATTGCTGCGGGCCCTGCAGGAACGGGGCAAACCGGCCAGCCTTGTTGGCAATATCGAAGTCATTAATCTGGCGGGGGAGACGCGGATTGGCGAAGTCTTCCTGTTGCCACGCGTCAAGATCGGCCCGGTCAGCGTCTCTGGACTGCCGGCGACATTGGTCGATGCCCATGCCTACACGGCACTGGGATTGGAAGATGAACCGGCCTTTATCCTGGGTATGGACGTCCTGGGGCTGAGCGATGGATTCGCCCTGGATTTCGGGACCGGCAGTCTGCATCTGCGCATGCGGATGACGGCCAGCGGCGCGCCTCCGGGCCCCTCCCGCCTGGGTGATCGCGGAACAAGGGCGGGTCGTGATTGAATCAAGTTCAAGTCTTCGCGTGACCAACTGGGAATAAAATTCCGTGTCGGGACTGACACACATGGCAGAGGATCAGAAATCACAGACGCGTTAACCCTGATCCTGACATGACAGCAAATGCGACCTCGGCTATTAGTGAAGGGTCCGGAGTTGATGTCATGAATTCGCTGAAGACCGCCCTTTTCGCCGTTTGTTTCGGCCTCGTCACCGCCCCTGCCCTGGCGCAGGATGCGGGCGCACCCGATTCCGAACTGCCCAGCGCGTATCTTCAGGGATTGTCGGGTCGCTATGTTGGTGGTGCGGCGGGTAACGCCACTACCTATGGATTGGGCAACGCCAATCCGGGTCTGACCGCCGGCTCCGACTGGCATCCGATGGAAAGCTTCCGGCTGGAACTGGAATATGCCTATCGCGACCGCGATTCGGCTTTGCTGACGGCACCCAGCGTCGATGGCGCCATCGGATCGCCGGGCACCATGGCCAATGCCCGCGTCAATATGAAGGTCACGGACTGGCTGACGCCCTATGTCGGGATCGGCATGGGCTGGACCCGGACGGAGGCCGAACGGCTGGCCATGGGCTATTCCGATGCCCGCGCCGATAGCTTTGCCTATCAGGGCGTGGTCGGGCTGTCGGTGCCGGTCAGCGGCAGCTTCTCCTTCTTTGCCGATGGCCGCTACGTGCGCGGTGGGGAGCCCAGCTTTACCGCTACCGACGATTTTGCGACGCATGGCACGGCCCAGACATGGTCGGCGCTGGCCGGCGTGCGCTTCACCTTCGGCAAATAATCAGGTCCCTTCCACTGGTTCCCGCCCTGCCTTGCCACCGGCTGCTGGCAATCCGCGTCCCTTGGATATTGCCTGCCCGCCCAGCTTGGCCCGCACGGCATCAATGGCCCTCTCCACCTTGGCCCGCTGCAATTGTCCTGGATCGGCCAGATCCGGCGGGTCGGCATCACGCGGGTCGGTCAGGTCGTGGCAACCGATTCCCAGCAGCCGGAACCGCCGCCCATCGCATTCGGCCCGCAGCAAATCGCGGCCCGTGCGAAAGATGCGGTCGGCCAGCTGCGTTGGGGATGATAGGCGCTGGTTACGGGTGATCAGCTTGAAATCCGGTGTCTTCAGCTTCAACGTGACCGTCAGGCCGGCATGCCCCCCGGCCTTCATCCGTTTCGACACCTTCTCTGCCAGCGGCCACAGTTCCCGCTCCAGTTCCTCCAGCGCCGACAGATCGGTGTTGAAGGTGGTTTCGGAGGAGATGCTTTTCATCGGGCTGTGCGGGGTGACCCGCCGATCATCCTGCCCGCGGGAGAAATGGTAAAGCCGCATGCCCATGGAGCCATAGCGGCGCACCAACTCTTTCATCTCCATTTCGCGAATCTGGCCGATGGTGCGAATACCCTCCCCCTCCATCTTGGTGGCCAGCGCCTTGCCCACGCCCCAGATCATGCCCACAGGACGGGGCGCCAGGAAGGACAGGGTCTCCGCCTTGCCGATGATGGCGAATCCGCGCGGCTTATCCAGATCGCTAGCCAGCTTGGCCAGGAACTTGTTGTGTGACAGGCCGATGGAGGCGGTGACCCCGATCTCGGTCTCGATCCGCCGCACCAGCCGGACCAGGGTGCGCGCAGGGCTGCCGCCATGCAGCAGCTCCGTACCCGTGAGGTCCAGGAAGGCCTCGTCTATGGAGATGGCCTCCACCAGCGGCGTCGTTTCCTGCATCAGGGCACGCACATCACGCCCGACCGTCACATATTTGCGCATGTCGGGCTTGATGACGGTCGCCTGCGGGCAAAGCTGCAAAGCCTTGAACATCGGCATGGCGGAACGCACGCCGTAAAGCCGCGCGATATAGCAGCAGGCGGACACGACCCCGCGATGCCCGCCACCCACAATCACCGGCTGATCGGCCAGTTCCGGCCGGTCCCGCTTTTCCACGCTGGCATAGAAGGCGTCGCAATCGATATGGGCGATGGAAAGGCTGTGCAGTTCCGTATGCTTCACCACCCGCACCGACCCGCAGGCACCACAGCGGCGGGCAGCCATCTGCGCCTGCCCGCAATCGCGGCACAGGGCATCCGGTCTTTGGCTGGAGACGGGGGTTGGCGGGTCTGCTGGCATGGTGGATGATGTCAGATGGTAACGAATGGTTAAGAACTGTCGCCGTCTAATGGCATCATGCCCTGCGAGCATAAGGAAGGCGGAGCCGTGCCGATGAGTGTTGATAATGTCCAGGGTGAAGACGCGACCGCAGCACGCCCCCGGCGCGTGCTGATCGTGGAGGATAATGAGCTGAATATGAAGCTCTTCCACGATCTGCTGGAAGCGCACGGCTATGCGACATTGCAGACCAAGGACGGGATGGAGGCGCTGCGCATGGCGCGGCTACATCGCCCCGACCTTATCCTCATGGATATACAGCTTCCCGAGGTATCCGGGCTTGAGGTTACCAAGTGGTTGAAGGAAGATGATGATCTGAAGGCGATCCCAGTGGTCGCCGTCACCGCCTTCGCCATGAAGGGGGATGAGGAGAAAATCCGCGAAGGTGGTTGCGAGGATTACATCGCCAAGCCAATCTCCGTCGCGAAGTTTCTCCAAACGGTGCAACGTTTCCTTTGACGGCTTGGAAGACCAGGCCGGTGGGTGTGTGAACCATGTCGGCTCGGGTCCTTGTCGTTGATGACGTTCTACCCAATGTGAAGCTGCTGGCAGCCAAGCTGACCAGGGAATATTTCGACGTCGTCACCGCCAATTCAGGGCCGGAGGCCCTGGAGCGTATTCATGCTCAGCACCCCGACATCGTGCTGCTGGACGTGATGATGCCGGGCATGGACGGATTCGAGGTGTGTGAGAAAATCCGCGCCGACCCGGCCATCATGCACATTCCCGTCGTCATGGTTACCGCCCTGTCGGACGCGTCCGACCGCGTGCGCGGGCTGGAGGCGGGGGCTGATGATTTCCTGACTAAGCCCGTCAACGACGTGGCCCTGTTCGCCCGCGTCCGTTCGCTGGTCCGCCTGAAGATGATGACCGATGAGTGGCGCCTGCGCGAAAGCACGTCGGGTCAACTGGGCATGCTGGTCTCCACCGATTCGGTGCATACGCAGACGGCGGAGGCCGCCAGGGTGCTGGTGGTGGAGGACAGCGCCATTGATCTGGACAAGATCGTGGAGACTGTGGCCCGCGACCGCGACGTGGTGACCGACACCGACACCTGCGCCGGCGGCCTGGAACTGGCCCTGGCGGAGGAGTTTGAGCTGATCGTCATCTCCCTGACGCTGATGCGCGAGGATGGGCTGCGCCTCTGCTCGCAACTGCGCAGCCATGAGAAGACGCGCCAGATTCCCATCCTGCTGCTGGCGGACGAGACGGACATGGACCGGATCGCCAAAGGCCTGGAGCTGGGCGCCAATGATTATCTGATCAAGCCCATCGACCGGAACGAACTGCTGGCCCGCACCCGTACTCAGGTGCGGCGCAAGCGCTATCAGGACAAGCTACGCGCCAATTATGAGGCCAGCCTGTCCATGGCGCTGACGGACAGCCTGACGGGCCTGTTCAACCGCCGTTACCTGTCGGCGCACCTGCCCCGCCTGCTGGACAGGTCGGGCGGCAATAACAAGCCGGTGTCGGCCCTGCTGTTCGATATCGACCATTTCAAGGTGGTCAACGACACCTGGGGCCATGGCGTGGGCGACGAGGTGTTGAAGGAGGTGGCGCAGCGCGCCAGCCGCAACCTGCGCAATTTCGACCTTGTCGCCCGTTTGGGGGGGGAGGAATTCGTCGTCGTCATGCCCGACACGGACGGTAGCCAGGCCATGGCCGTTGCCGAACGTCTGCGCCGCCGCATCGCGGAGGAACCGTTCGCGGTATCGGCGCCGGTGGGCAAGATCGATGTCACCATCTCCATCGGCGTCGCCCTGGCCGATTGGACGCTGGATGCCGAGGGACGTCCCGAATCAGGCGACGCCTTGCTGCGCCGCGCCGATACGGCCCTGTATCAGGCCAAGCGCAGCGGTCGCAACCGCGTGGTGATGGACGGCGCCGGGGAATAAGGGGTGCGGCGCGCACCCCCTTACGGCATTCGGTTGTACCGCACCGCTGCGTCGCTGCGGTCGACCAGGATGATGGCATAGGGGCTGGTCAGGACCTGCGCCGTAATCAGGCCATCGGGGGGTGTTACCTCCCGATACTCAACCACCAGCCGGTCACGCTGCCCGTCACGCCGTTCGGGGCGCAGGCGCAGGATATCAACGGAATAGCCGGTGGTCGTGCGCGTGCCTAAGAACACGCCCAGCGCCATCTGATCCGGCGGGAGACGACCGGGTGGCGACCGGCCCGCCAGATCCCACAGGGCCGCCCATTCCGCATCGTTGCGGGCGGCCAGGAAGGATTGCGACTGCGCACGGGCATTTTCCGCCCGCCACATGGCACGCGCGGCCAGGGGGGGTGGTGTATCGCCGGACATTCCGGACACCGCACCCGCCGTTTCGCCCGCCAGCCACGCCCCAGCCCCGCCGCCGCAGCCGGCAAGGGCCAGAGGCATCGCCACGGCCAGAACGGTCAGTGCCGCCCTGGCCTTCCCGTCGATCCCCGGCATCATGGCGTCACGCCGCCACCGGCAGCGCCGTTTCCACCAGCTTTGCCCAGTAGCTGGTACCCAGCGGCAGGATCTCATCATTGAAATCATAGGCCGGGTTGTGCAGCAGGCAGCCCAGCGCCGCCCCACCCTGGCCCATCCAGACATAACAACCCGGACGCTCCTGCAGCATGAAGGCGAAATCCTCTGCCCCCATGCTGGGGCCGACATTGTCATAGACCTTGTCCGCGCCAACCAGTTCAGCCGCGACACGGGCCGCCAGATTCGTGGGCGCGCCCTCATGATTGACCGTGGGCGGATAGCCACGGCGATAGGTCAGCGTGGCGCTGGACCCAAAAGCCACCGGCAGCGTCTCCACGATGCGGCGCAGACCATTTTCCAGCTGGTCGCGCACCTCATGGCTGAGCGCGCGGACGGTGCCGCGCATGATCACTTCCTGCGGGATGACATTATAGGCGCTACCCGCATGGATCTGGGTGATGGAGATGACGCCGCTTTCGATGGGGCTCACATTACGGCTGACGATGGTCTGCGTGGCCGTCACGATATGGGCGGCAATAACCACCGGGTCGATGGCATGGTGCGGCAGGGCCGCGTGACCGCCCTTACCGGCCACCCTGATCTCGAACTGGTCAGCACCGGCCATGATCGGACCAGCCTTCACCACCATCTCACCGGGGGGCAGGTCGGGCCAATTGTGCATACCGAAGATCATGTCGCAGGGGAAGCGGTCGAACAGCCCCTCTTCCACCATGCGGCGGCCACCACCGGCGCCCTCTTCTGCTGGCTGGAAAATGAAGTTCACGGTGCCGCTGAAATTGCGCGTCTCCGACAGATAGCGGGCAGCACCCAGCAGCATGGTCGTGTGGCCGTCATGGCCGCAGCCATGCATCTTGCCGGGGATCTTACTGGCATGGGCAAAGGTGTTGCCCTCATCCATGTTCAGCGCGTCCATATCGGCGCGCAGACCAATCGCCTTGCCGTTGGGCCCGTCCTTGCCATGCAGCACGCCGACCAGACCCGTGCCCGCGATGCCGCGATGCACCTCAATCCCAAAGGTCTGTAATTTTTCCGCCACGAAATCAGAAGTCTTGAACTCCTCGAACGCGGTTTCTGGATTCTCATGGATATGGTGGCGCCACGCGGTCATGTCGGCGTGGAAATCGGCGATGCGGTTGATGATGGGCATGGTCCCTGAACTCCGGCAGGCGGCAGCGTCCTTGTTGATCAAGGCCTCGACGGCCGCCCTGGTCATACGAAAAGTCGCAAGCGACATTGACGGGCAGTTTATCGGCTTAACTCTCTGCTGGGAACCGGGGAAACATCACCGAAAGAGCAAAGATGAATATTTTGAGCATTGTTCATTTCGGTGATGCCCGTCACATCTGCCGCTTGGACGCTTTGTCACAGTGCCGGCGCGGCGATGGCTGGGGCAACGGGCCGGTGCCGCTTCATGGATCGGAGAGAAAACAATGAACACCCGTTCGATCGGGCGGATGCGCATGGTGGCAGCCATGTCCGCCCTGCTTTCGCTCACCTGTGCCTCGGGCGCCCTGGCCCAGCGGCCCCCATCCGATGATGGCTGGTACGTGCGATTGGGCACGTTCGGTTTCGTGATGCCGGAGTATGAAGGGTCCGACAGCTATAAGGTCCGGCCTGTTCCCGATATCGAGATCACCTATGACCGGTTCTTCTTGTCCCGTCAGGGGCTGGGTGCCAATCTGATCAGCACCGATAACCTGACGCTGGGTGCTTCGGTCGCGTTCGATGGCGGGCGCAAGTCGAAGAAGGACAAGGCCCTGACCGGCTATCGCAATGTCGGCGACACGGCGGTCGGCCATATCTTTGCGGAATACACGGTCGATCAACTGATGCTGTCGGTCGATGTCGGCACCGATCTTCTGGGTGACGGGCACAAAGGGACCGAGGCGACGCTGTCGGCCACCTGGATGTTCAACCCGGTCGGACGCACCATGGTGATGATCGGCCCCTCGCTGACCTGGGCCAGCGACGATTACATGCATTCCTATTTCAGCACGACCGTGGACCGTCTGGCGCCCACCGGGCCGACGCAGCTTGTCCTGCCGGGGTCGCGCACCGGGTATAAGGCCGATGCCGGGTTCAAGAATGCCGGACTGACGGCCATCATGATCCATCCACTGGATGAAAACTGGTCGGTCACGGGCTTCGCGGGCTATTCCCGCCTGCTGGGCGACGCCGCCGACAGCCCGTTCGTGAAGGATAATGGCAGCCGCGATCAGTTCATGGGCGGCCTGGGCCTGTCCTACACGTTCTGAAGTCGGCAAGGGGCGGGTGCGATGCGCTCGCCCTTCCGTTACGTAGTGCCGTGTTCCACCGGCAGGAGCACAGTCACCCGCAACCCGCCCTCGGGCCGATTCGATAGACGGATTTCGCCGCCATGCGCCCGGATGATGTCATTGGCCACCGACAGGCCAAGGCCCGTGCCGCCGGTATCGCGGGAACGCGACGCCTCCAGCCGGAAGAAGGGCCGGAACACATTCTCGAACTCGATTTCGGGAATGCCGGGACCTTCATCATCGATAGTGATGGTGACATTCTCCCCCGTCACGGCCAGGGCGACCTGCGCCGTCTGTCCATATTTGACGGCGTTTTCCATGAGGTTGCCCAGAGCGCGGCGCAGCGCCATGCGACGGCCCGCAATGGGAATGGCGAAGGGGGCGGGCGCCACGCCCACCGGCTTGCCGGCATCGCGCATATCCTCACCCAGCCGGGCCAGAAGCGCGTTCAGCTCCAGCGGCTCGATGGCTTCCTTGGCCGCCTCGTCACGGGCAAAGGCCAGGGTGGAGCCGATCATGGCCTCCATCTCGGCCAGATCCTCCAGCATCTTGTCGCGCACGACATCATCATCGATGAACTCGGCACGCAGGCGCAGACGGGTCAGCGGCGTGCGCAGATCGTGGCTGACCGCCGCCAGCATGCGGGTCCGATCCTCCACGAAGGCACGCAGACGCCGCTGCATCTTGTTGAAGGCAGATGCCGCCAGTCGCACCTCACGTGGCCCCGCCTCGTCCAGCGAGGGGGCATTCATGTCGATGCCCAGCCGGTTGGCCGCCGCCGCGAACCGGCGCAGGGGGCGGGTCGTGAAACCCAGAACCCAGGCCGACAGCAGGATGGCAACCGCCGCAGATCCGCCCAGGGACGCGATGAAGCCCGGTTCCCGCAAGGCATCGGTCGCCGTGACCGGCGCATGGAAGCGCATCCAGGTGCCGTCCTTCAACTGACGCGACACCTCGATCACGTTGGGCTGCGGCGGGGGCGGCACGGGCAGGCCGAAGGGCGGAATGGACACAGCCGGCGACATTTCCGGCTTGCCCGGCGTCTTGGGCTGCTTCTCGTAAACGTCCAGCAGGACGGTATGGCCGGCACTGGTCCGCACCGTCAGTTCGCGTTCCTTCAGGCCGCGCAGAACGGAGAGGCGCACCTCGGTCGGCTGCTCCTCGATCACCTGCGCGAATCCGGCCAGGCAATTGGCAAGCTGCCCGCCCTCGGCATCGGCCACGGCCTCCGCCCGGTCGGACCGGTACAGGCCCAGCGCGATGGCCTGGGACAACAGGATGCCACCGACCAGCACCGCGAAGATCGAATAGGACATGCGGTCGGTGAGCGCCCTCATGATGCCGGCACCTCGGGTGAGAAGATATAGCCGCCCGACCGCACCGTCTTGATGATGGTCGGTTCGGCGGGGTCGATCTCGATCTTGCGGCGCAGACGGCTGATCTGCACATCGATGGACCGATCAAAGGGACCGGCCGACCGGCCCCGCGTGATCTCCAGCAGGTCATCGCGCGACAGAACCCGGCGGGGGCGGGTGGCCAGCGCCACCAGCAACTCATACTCACCGGCGGTCAGCGTGACCTCCTCCCCCTTGGCGTCGGTCAGGCGGCGCTGCGCCTGATCCAGGGTGAAGCCCGCGAAATTGATGGCGCCCGCCGTCACCTGTGCCGCACCCGACGGGGCCGCGGCCCGGCGCAGCACGGCCTTGATACGGGCCACCAGTTCACGCGGGTTGAACGGCTTGGGCAGGTAATCGTCGGCCCCGATCTCCAGGCCCAGGATGCGGTCCGCATCCTCCCCCATGGCCGACAACATGACGACGGGTGGACCGCCATCGGCGCGTACGGCGCGGCAAAGCGACAGACCATCCTCGCCCGGCATCATCAGATCCAGGACGATCAGGTCGATATTGCGATCAGCCAGATAGCGGCGCATTTCCTGCCCGTCCTTGGCCGCCGTCACACGGTAGCCATGGCGCGTCAGATAGCGCGTCAGCAGATCGCGGATTTCACGGTCGTCATCGACGACCAGGAGGTGGGTGCTGCTCTCGGTCATGTCGTCATCATAATCGAAGGGCAGACGGGCTGCCGACGGCCATGTTGTTACCACAATGTAACGTCCTGGGCCTTTGGAAACAGAGTGTTTCACAAAGCCCCTTTCCTCGTCATGCAACGGCAAAGCGTGGGTGTTCAGATGAGCCTGTCGCCGGAAACAACCGGCAACCGGAAGTCAGAGATGAAGAGGAAAGCACCAATGCGCACCCTGATCGCCCTCGCCTTTGTCGCGGCCTTTGGCGTTACCGCCGCCCATGCCAGCGACAGCGCACAGGTCGCGGCAAAGGAGCCTGCGGCCGCCGTTACCCGCACCGAGCCCGTGACCAGCTCCGAGGCCCGCGACATCGCCAAGACCTGGATGAAGAGCAACAATTACCGCTTCGGCCGTGTCGGCGACGTGCGGGAAAAGGATGGCGTCTTCCTGGTGGAACTGAAGTCCGCTGACGGCATCCGCTTTGCCACGCTGAAGGTCAACGCCGCCACCGGCGAGATCGTCAGCTAAGCCACTCAAATATCCCAATCATCACCGGCAAGCCCCGTCGCCGGTGATGGTGGAGCGGCCTTCCCCGGTTGTCCGGCCGCTCCAAGGTTTGCCGGCGGACCCATGGGCGACCCCATCAATGCCCCGGTCCGCCGGCATAACCACCTTCCTGCCCGCCAATCACGGAACGATACGGGATGCCGTTCCGCCCGAGGTCCGGAATGACACCCGGTTGAGCGCTTCGAGGTCGCCACGCATGAAACTCAGCCAAGGCCCCCTGCTTTCCCTGTTCGACGGTTCCGACGGCACGCCGCTTCAACAGCGCCTGTTCGACCGTCTGCGCGGCGCCATTGTGAATGGTGCCATCCGCCCTGGAGAAAGGCTGCCCTCCACCCGAACGCTGGCCGCCGATCTGGGCGTGTCGCGCAATACGGTTGTGGCGGCAGTGGACCGGCTGACATCCGAAGGATATCTGGAGGCCCGTATCGGGTCCGGCACCTTTGTCTGCCGCACCCTGCCCGATGATGCCATGGCGCCCGCCGTGCGTCTGGCC
Organism: alpha proteobacterium AAP38; assembly: GCA_001296005.1. Lineage (GTDB taxonomy): Bacteria > Pseudomonadota > Alphaproteobacteria > Azospirillales > Azospirillaceae > Niveispirillum. The sequence goes on from LJHR01000046.1 coordinate 19,932, forward strand.
CCCAATAACACTGCCCGCGTACCGCAGACCCAGGTGCCAAAGCCCACCGTGCCGGTGCCCGCCGCTGGGGCTGAGCTTCTGCCGTTCGAGCCCTGCACGCCGGCCTATGACCAGTTCGATATCGACACCTGGCGGCGGCTTCTGGCCAAGCGCTGGCGCGATGCCGGAGGTTTGCTGCTGGGCAATGACACGTCCGGCGGCTGGACCGCGCTTCGCCGCGTACTGGCCGGTCATTTGCAGACCAGCCGGGGCATCGCGTGCGATCCCGAACAGATCCTAATCCTGCCCGACCGCCGGTCCGGCCTGGAATTTGTTGCCACCCTGCTGCTGACGGCAGGGGATACGGTCTGGCTGGAAGAGCCGGGCTGCCCCCTGCAGGCGCTCACCTTTGCGCATCGCGGCTACAATGTCGCCCATGTGCCGGTGGATGCCGACGGTATCGACCCGGAACGCGGCGCGCGGCTGGCGCCCGATGCGCGGCTGGCGGTCGTCACGCCGGGCTGGCAGTACCCGACCGGCGGCACCATGCCGTTGCGCCGCCGCATGGCCGTTCTGGCCTGGGCACGCCGCAGCGGGGCCTGGCTGCTGGAGGATGACCGTGATGGCGGCTACCGCTACACGGGCCGCCCGCTGCCGGCCCTGCAGGGGCTGGACGAGAATGAGCGCGTCCTGCATCTGGGCGCGCTGGATAATACGCTGGTGCCGGCCCTGCGCCTTTCCTGGCTGGTGGTGCCGTCATCGCTGGTGTCAGCCGCGCAGAACCTGCGCGCCCGCATGGGCATGCATGTGCCGCTGCCCGAACAGATGGCCGTGCATGATTTCCTGGTGGAAGGCCATTATGCCAGCCACATGCGCCGCACCCGCCGCCTCTATGCCGAACGTCAGCAGGCCCTGCTGTTCGCCGCCGAACGCCACTGGTCAGGCGCCATCGCGGTGGATGCGGCCAGTTCCGGCCTGCATCTGGTCGGGCGCCTGTCCCCCTCGGTTGGTGTGGACGACACAACCCTGTCGGCCCTGGCCGCCCAGGCCCGCATCGCCCTGCCCGCCATCTCGGCCTGCCGGCGCGGACCCGGCATTGCTGGGGATCCGGGAGCCGTGGTCCTGGGCTATGCCGCCTTCACGCCGGAACGCCTGTCGCGTGCCGCCGAGCGTCTGGCCGGCGTCATCGACAAGGCCCGCAGCACCCAGACCCATCGCGTGTTGCAGCCCCGCCGGTTGGTTCCGGCGGAGTGAGGGGCGCCCCCTGAATTCGGAGTAAATTGCTGACCCGCTCCGATCGGAAGCGGGCCTATGCAACCATGTGAAACACAAAACAAGGGTGTGTTTCAGCGCTGGCGGCTTTCCGTCATCGAAAGCCGATGGCTGCTAATGCGTGCAGGCATGGAATGGGCGCTGATAGCCCGCATGATAGCAGGAAGTGGCAGAGAAGTCTGCAATCCGCCCGTCGCCGCCCTCAAGCCACCTCTGCCACCACCCCACCCACGATGCCGGCCAACGCGTCGGGCGCGATGGGAAACACGGTGTTGGGGGTGCCGGCAGCCGCCCAGACGGTGGTGAAGTTCAGAAGGTCGCGGTCGAACAGGGTGATGGGCGGGACATTGTGGCCCAGGGGCGGAACGCCGCCGATGGGATAGCCCGTCTTCTGCCGCACGAAATCAGCATCGGCCTTGGCCAGTTTCTCCCCGCCCAACGGGGTAGCCAGATGGCGGATCACGGTCGCTTCATTCACACGGTTGCTGCCCGATGTAACGACCAGGACGGGGCGGCCTGTATCGCGGGTGCGGAACATGATCGATTTGGCGATCTGTGCCACGTCGCAGCCGATGGCCGCCGCCGCCTCTGCCGAGGTGCGGGTGGAGGCGGCGAATTCCAGGACATGGATGGGATGGCCCAGATCGTTCAGAAGGTTCTGTATCTTCTGCGCACTGGGGCTCAACGGTCCGGCCATCCCAACCTTACTCCCTAAAGCTCAGTTCTTTTGACTTGAAGCCCGTTTCTTCGTCATCCCGGTGACAAGCTGGGATGACGACAAGGGCTGCTTCCAATCAACACTATAGTATTTTCAACCAGCCAGCTCACGCGACCGGGCGGTGCCGGCCGCGATGGCGCGGGTCAGCAGGTCCTGCATGCCACCCGGCCCGTCGGCCATCAGCACGTTCAGGGCCGCTTCGGTCGTGCCCTTGGGGCTGGTGACATTGCGGCGCAGCTGTTCAGCCGATTCGTGACTTTGGCGCAGCAGCTCCCCCGAGCCCATGACCGTTGCGCGCGCCAGCTGCATCGACAGGTCCGGCGGCAGGCCAGCGGCCACACCAGCCTTGGCCATCGTCTCCACCAGCAGGAAGACATAGGCCGGGCCGCTGCCCGACAGGGCCGTCACGGCGTCCAGCAGGGTTTCGTCCGCGACCCAGGCCACCTCCCCCACCGCCGACAGCAGGGTACGGGCCAGCGCCTTCTGCGCGTCGGTGCAATTGGCATTGGGCACAGCGGCGCTGATGCCACGGCCCACAGCGGCGGGCGTGTTCGGCATGGCACGCACGATGGCCGCATGCCCACCCAGGTGCTTTTCAAAATAGGTGATGGGCTTGCCCGCCGCGATGGACAGGAACAGGGCCGTCCCGGCATAGCGGGCATAGTTGGGCAGCGCCTGATCCATCATCTGCGGCTTGACAGCCAGGATGATGGCATCGGGCGTGAAATCAGTCGGGATTTCAGAGGCTTCCTTGACGACCAGCACATCGGCCGGCAAGCCACGCGGCGCGCCGAACGGCTCCACCACCACCACGGACCCGGCGGCACCGGCGGCTTTCCAGCCAGCGAGCATAGCCCCGCCCATCTTACCGCACCCGACCAGCAGCAAACTCGCACTCATCCGGTGTTTCCCCCATGTATCCGGCGGGGTCGCGGGGTTCATCCCCGACGGCGTTGGCCCCATCCGGTTTGATCAGGCCTCGCCCACTGTATCCAGGATGGCGGCGGACACGGCCTCTGCCGGGGTCTTACCGCCCCAGATCACGAACTGGAAGGCCGGATAGAAACGCTCGCATTCCGAGAGGGCAATGTCCATCAGGTCTTCCAGCTGTTCAGAGCTGGCCCCGCGCGCACCGCGCAGCAAGGTGGTCTGCCGGAACATGGGTGTGTGCTGATCGTGGCAGACATCGAAATGGCCCAGCCACATCTTGGGATTGACCTCGGCCAGCAGTTCGGCCACGGCATTCTTGCGGCCCGGCGGCACCTTCATATCGTACTGGCAGGAGAACTGCATCGCGCTGACTTCCGCCTGCCACATGAAGAACAGGCGGTATTCGCACCAGCGACCATTGATCTCCACCACCATCTCCTCCTCGGAGACGCGGTCGAAGGGCCATTCATTGGCGACAACCATCTCTTCCAGCATGTCCAACGGATTATGCGTCGATGCCTGGGTCTCGATATTCAAGGCTGTCATGCCGTCCCCCTCACTCCCAAATGCCCTGCCGCAGCGCCATCCCCCAGGCGAAGCGGCGGGCCACATATCGGGGTGTCCAGATATTGTGGCCCTGCCGGCGTTGGAACCACCAGGAATACGGTGCCAGCGCCATTTCGCAGGCGCAACCGGATTCCGGTTCCTTGCCGTTTCGTGAAACAAAACCGATCTGATCCCCGGCGATGGCCGGGACCGTGTCAGCCTTCGGAAGCCTTGGAAAGCCTGGCCTCCAGGGCCGCCAGCTTTTCCTCCAGCGCCTCCTGACGGGCCCGCGCCTCGGCGGCGACGGCCTTCACCGCCTCGAACTCTTCCCGGCTGACAACGTCCATCTGGGCCAGGATACGTTCGAACTGCTGGCGAATCTGGCCTTCGACCTCGCCCCGGATGCCGGAGATGGCACCCATGGCCCCGCTGGCAACACGGGCCAGATCATCGAACAGCTTGTTTTCCACCTGCATGGCGGGTCCCCTTCAAAAAAGCGCCGCATTATGGGGATAGGGCCTATCCCTGTCCATGGCGTTAGATACGGGTCCGCCCCGCGCCTTGCCGTCATGATCCCCAACCCTCTATATAGGTCGCGTCTTCCCCGCCGGGGATGGAACGTGACGGGATATCGCATGATTTTGGCCATCCCCTTCCCCGACCTGGACCCTGTGGCGCTGGCCCTGGGTCCAATCTCCATCAAATGGTACGGGCTGGCCTATGCCGCCGGCATCGCCTTTGCGCTGTGGTACTGCAACCGGCTGGCGCGCAACAGCGGCCTGCGCCCGACCGAGGATGATCTGGGCGATTTCGTTGTCTGGGCGGCGGGCGGCATCCTGATCGGCGGGCGGCTGTTCTCCATCCTGTTCTATAATCTCGACACTTATATCAATGACCCGTTGGAGGCGTTGCGCGTCTGGCATGGCGGCATGTCGTTCCATGGCGGGCTGACGGGGGTCATTGCGGCGATCCTGCTATTCTCCTGGCGGCGTGGATTCTCGCCCTTTGCGCTGGGCGACCTTGTGGCCTGTGCGGCGCCTGTGGGGCTGCTGCTGGGCCGGCTGGCGAATTTCGTGAATGCGGAACTGTGGGGGCGGCCCACGGATGTGCCTTGGGCCATGATCTTCCCCACCGATCCCGCCGGCCTGCCCCGCCATCCCAGTCAGTTGTATCAGGCGGGGCTGGAGGGGGTGCTGCTGTTCATCGCCATCTTCCTGCTGGCCCGCAATCCCAAGATCCGGGCGCGGACCGGCACCCTGTCGGGCGCGTTCCTGATCGGCTATGCTATTGCGCGTCTGGTCGGGGAATTCTTCCGGCAGCCCGATGCCCAGCTGGGTTTCCTGGCCTTTGGCACTACCATGGGGCAGCTGCTGTCCATGCCTATGCTGATCATCGGGGTGTGGATGGTGCTGCGCGCGCCGTTCGGCACACCGGTGCCGGCCCCCGCCCCTGCCCAGAAATGACGGGCGCGCTGCATGACCTGCTGGTCCGCCGCATCGCCCTGACCGGGCCGATCAGCATCGCCAGCTTCATGGGCGAGGCACTGGGCCATCCCCAGCATGGCTATTACATCACCCGCGACCCGTTGGGGGCTAAGGGTGATTTCATCACCGCGCCCGAGATTTCCCAGATGTTCGGGGAGATGGTGGGGGTGTGGCTGGCCGATTGCTGGATCAATCAGGGCTGCCCGGAGCGCGTGCAACTGGTGGAACTGGGGCCGGGGCGCGGCACCCTGATGGCCGACGCCCTGCGCGCCACGGCCCGTGTGCCGGGGTTTCATCAGGCCATCCGCCTGCATCTGGTGGAAACCAGCCCTACCCTGCGAGAGCGTCAGGCGGCAGCCCTGACCGGCTTTACCCCCACCTGGCATGATCGGCTGGATAGCGTGCCCGATGGGCCAATGCTGCTGGTCGCGAACGAGTTCTTTGACGCCCTGCCCATCCGGCAGTTCATCCGCACGCCCGCCGGTTGGGCCGAACGCAAGGTGGGGCTGAACCCGGCAGGGCAGCTGGCCTTCACCTTCGATCCCAGCCCCGGCGGTGCCCTGCTGACGCCGCTGCACCGGGAGGCGGAGATCCCGCCCGGCGCGGTTGCCGAGACCTGCCCCGCGGGGATCGCCGTGGCGGCGGAGATCGGGCGGCGGCTGTCGGCACAGGCCGGGGCCGCCCTGATCATCGATTATGGCTATGACGGCCCGGCCATTGGCGACACGTTGCAGGCCCTACGTGCCCATCGACCCGTCGCCGTGCTGGACGATCCCGGCAGTGCCGACCTGACGGCCCATGTCGATTTCACGGCCCTGGCGCAGGCAGCGCGGCAGGCAGGCGCGCAGGCGCATCCGGGGGTGGGTCATAGTGTCGAACAGGGCGAGTTGCTTCTGGCGTTGGGTATCGCGGCGCGGGCCACCGCCCTGTCGGCCCGTGCCACCCCGGCGCAGCAGGCCGATATCCAATCGGCACTGACCCGGCTGACGGCGCCCGACAGGATGGGCCGCCTGTTCCGCGCCATCGCCATCACCCATCCGGCCGCCCCCGTGCCCGCCGGCTTTGCCCGAACGACTGGAGACAGCGCATGATCACGCTTGACCATCTGACCGCCGTTCCCGGCCTGCGCCATGGGTTCTTCACCCGCACCGACGGCGTGTCGACGGGCATTCTAGCCGCCATGAATTGCGGCTATGGCTCCAACGATGATACCGCCAATGTCACCGCCAACCGTGCCCGTGCCATGGAATTGCTGGGCGTTCCCCCCTCAGCGCTCACCACCGTCTATCAGGTGCACAGCCCGGATGTGGTGACGGTCACAGAGCCGTTTACACACAGTGCGGCGCCCAAGGCAGACGCCATGGTCACCGACCGGCCCGGCATCGCGCTGGGCATCCTGACGGCGGATTGCGTGCCGGTCCTGTTCGTGGACCCGGTCGCCCACGTCATCGGTGCGGCCCATGCCGGGTGGAAGGGGGCGGTGACGGGCGTGCTGGAGGCGACGGTGGAGGCCATGGTCGCGCTGGGCGCCGACCGGCCCCGCATCCTGGCCGGCATCGGCCCGCATATCGGCTGGGACAGTTATGAGGTGGGGCCGGAATTCCGCGAACGATTCGTGTCCACCGATCCCGGCCATGACGTGCTGTTCCGTCCGTCTGAACGGCCCGATCACTGGATGTTCAATATCGGCGGCTATGTTCTGGGCCGGTTGCAGGCCGCCGGTCTGGGACAGGTGGAAACCACCGGTCTGGACACGTTGGCGCGGGAGGATCTGTTCTTCAGCTATCGCCGCGCCTGCCTGCGTCAGGAACCGGATTACGGGCGCGGGCTGTCGGCCATTTGCCTGACGTGACTACGCCAATTTCTACCAAAGAGCGTTATAGACGCAGCACTTTTACATTGCATGCGTGTTTTCACCCGCGCATCATAGGACCCTGATCGTCGAGGGAGGGGACCCGATGCGCGCTTTTGCCCTGCTGCTGACCGGATTGCTGCTGACACCACCCGTCTTCGCAGGCGAGGTGACGGAAGTGACGGCGGACAAGCCGGCATGGCGCAAGGTGGCTTTGCAGCGCACGCCTAAGGCCAGCGAACTGGTGGTCCTGCGCATCGGCATCAAGGAAGCCAGCTTCCACCAGGGACGGCACATCGTGGTGGATGTGCCCACCGGCCCCGCCTTCGTCACGCAGATCATGCGCGACCCCAAGGCCCCGCCGCCCGAAGACGGGATGCTGTGGTTCGACGGGATCGTGCCCGCCTATGCCTTCAACAGCACCCATCCCGACCTGAAGCTGCGCTTCCTGCTGGATGAGGGGTGCAAACCCGGCGAGGCGGTGCCGCCGGGCCGGGGTCCCTTGCAGGTGGCAGAGATTCAGGCCCGCGTAACGGCGGTGGATGGGTACTGACGCGTCAGTTCACCACCTGCCAGGACCCGTCCGGCTGCTGACAGGCCGTGCCATAGGCATCCTCGGTGCGGCCACCGATGGTCACCTGCTGCTGGAACTCGCGGCAATAGGCGCCATCGGCGGCGCGGCCTTCGCGCAGGGAGGTGACGGAACCTGTCGCCCGGCCATCGGACCAGATGATGGGCTGACCGATGGGGGCGGAGGTGGCGCGGACCTGTGCATCCTCATGCGCGCGCTGCTGCGCCTCCGACAGGGAGCTGAGCGCCACCAGGCTGATGGCCGTCAGGCCCAGGAAGAACAGGGCATCGTCATCGCTGCGGTAGCGGCCATAGCCGGAATACCAATGGCCATAGGGCCGCACGACCACCACATCGCGATAGACACGGCGGCGGGCCGGCGGCACATCCCAGTGGCGGACCGGATAGCCGCCATGGGCGTACCAGCCCGGCGGCGGGGCGCGGTAACGATAGTCGCGGTCGCCCCAGTGATAATCCCGCCGGTCATCCCGGCGGTCATAACGATCATCCCGGCGGTCGTCGCGACGATCATAGCGATCATCGCGCCGGTCATCCCGGCGATCATGACGGTCGTCGCGGTGCCCGCGCCCGTCGCGGTCCCAGTCGCCGGCCATGGCCGGGGGTGTGCCCAGCGACAGGGCCAGAACCGCCGTCAGCGTCAGTTTTCCGAGATCGCGCAACCGCATGATAGCCTCACCAGCAATCGGGACGTCCGTAACGAACGTCGTTCATGCTGATAAGATGCGCCCGGCTCTGGGCGAATTTATGGCAACCGCGCATGCCTCTTTCGGGTGGGGGAGCGGCAGGGTCCATTGACAGAATCCAGCCATTTCATGTTGTTTCCATTAGGCGATGATCTAAGGGAACGCGTGGAAATGGCCGCAGGCGAGATCAAGACGGGTACCATCCAGGATGATACAATTATGGGCGGGAACCTGGATGACACGATCACGGGTGTTTCCGGCAATGACAGCCTGTCCGGGGGCGATGGCAATGACAGCCTGACCGGCGGTGCTGGCTATGACACGCTGGATGGCGGGGCGGGGGATGACCGCATCGACCTGACATCCGCCGCCTATGGCGATATCGATCTTGCCTATGGCGGGGCGGGCAATGACACAATCACCAGCAGCCTGGGTGAGGAACAGATCGATGGCGGGGCCGGTGATGATGTGCTGACCGCACAGCGCGGCACCATCGGCGGCGGCGCCGGTGCCGACGTCATCACCCTGTCCGACGGCATCGCCAGCGGCGGCGGCGGGCGCGACAGGTTTGTGATCGGCGCACTTGGCAATCCCGACCAGGGACAGGAATGGTCGGTCACCATCACCGATTTCGCGGTGGGCGCATTCGGGGACAGTCTGGACCTGACCAACGTCTTGTCCAGCCTGACAGGCTATACGGGCGGCAATCCGTTTGGCCGCTTCCTGTGGCTGGAACAAAGCGGCAATGACACGCTGCTGCGCCTGGACCGGGACGGCGCGGGTGCCACCCATGCCGCGCAGACGCTTGTCACCTTCCGCAACCTGTCCCTGTCGGCCCTGAACAGCGGGCATTTCACGGGCGGTTTCAAACCCACCAGCCGGATTGAGAACGAAATCGCCACACTCCAGGGCTCTGACGGTGACGACACGCTGGCCGGTGGCTGGGGCCCGGATACGATCACGGGCGGGGCCGGGAATGACGTCATCGCCGACACCAGCAGCCAAGGCAACAACCTGTCGGGCGACGATGGCAATGACACCATCACCGGCGGTCGGGGCGCCGACACGATCAGTGGTGGGGATGGCAATGATGTGATCGTACCCGGCGGCGGCAATGACAGTGTCACCGCCGGCAATGGCGACGACCTGATCGACGGCTCTTCGACCCCCGACTTCTATAGCAGCATCTTTGATGGCGGGGCGGGCAACGACACCATTATCAGTGGATCTGGCTATGATCTGCTGTCGGGCGGCGACGGCAATGACATTCTGACTGCCGTCAACGGTACCCTGCAGGGCGGCATGGGCGACGATGTCCTGACCCTGGCTGGCGGCCGCGCTACGGGCGGTGGCGGGCGTGACCGGTTTGTCATCACCGACTATCGCCAGGCGCCCAATTCCATATCCGAACTGTTCATCACCGATTTCACGCCCGGCGCCGGCGGCGACACCTTGGACCTGACGCCCATCCTCGCCACCCTGCTGGGGTACAAGCCCGGTACCGATCTGGCACGCTATATCTGGCTGGGTCAGATCGGGGCCAACACCCATATCCTGATTGATGAGGATTCGGGCGGGGGTCAGGCCGGGCGGACCCTGGCTGTCCTGGCCAATGTCCAGGCCAGCAGCCTGGTGGCCGGGAATTTCGCGGGCGGCATCGTCGCCACCACCCGGTTCGACCAATCCGACCTGACCCAGACGGGAACCGATGCCGGGGAGACGCTGGTCGGCGGCCATGGCAATGACACAATCCAGGGCCGTGGCGGCAATGATTTCCTTTCCGATGCCACCGGCACCAACAACCTGTCCGGCGGCAGCGGCAATGACACGATCCGCGGCGGCGGGATCAATGATGTCATCAATGGCGATGACGGCAATGACGCGCTGACCGGTGGCGTCGCTGCCACCATCAACGGCGGCGATGGCGCCGACCGGATCAGCGGCGGCATGAACAGCGAGATGTTCGGCGGGGCCGGCAGCGACACGTTGATGGGATCGACCGGGTCGGAACTGCTGGAAGGCGGCGATGGCAGCGATGTCCTGCAATGGTATTCGGACCCGATCTATGCCCTGGGTTCCGGAGATTCCTATCCCGATACGATGCGCAGTGGCGCGGGAAACGACATCATCACCAATGCCGGCAGCGGCGACCTTGTGTTTGGTGACGATGGCAACGATACGCTGATTTCAACCTATGGCGCATCGACCCTGGATGGCGGGGCCGGCGATGATGTGATCCAGGCCAGTGCGGGCAGCCTGACCGGCGGTGCCGGGGCCGACCGTTTCACCCCCACCGGTCTGTCACCCCTGTTTGGTGGCCTCCCCGTCACCACGGTGACCATCACCGATTTCGACAAGGCCGCCGACGTGATCGACCTGTCGCGGGTGACGCCGAACCTGTGGAATATCGAAGCGGGTGCGCCGCTCGGCCGATATTTCTATCTGGTCAAGGATGGCAGCGACACGCTGCTGATGGTCAATGCCGATCCTCTGTCCCAAAACCCGTATGTCAAGACCCCGCCAGGGGCCTTGATCCGGTTCTCCAACATTGACCCCACGGCCCTGACCGCCAGGAATTTCGTGCAGGATTTCGACCCCGCCTCGAAGGATTTCCAGCCGGTCACGGTGACAGGCGGCGCCGGCTCCGATCTGCTGCTCGGCAGCCTCAGCAATGACCGGATCATAGGCGGCGGCGGTATCGATGCCGTGCGTTACGCGGGCAGCGCCGACATGATCGGGCGACAGATTTTCATTGAAAATATCTGGCAGTCGGAGGGGCAGTTCCACTACCGCGTCACCGACACAAGGGCCAACGGCAACGGTATCGACGATCTGTTCGGCGTGGAAATCGCCATCCTGGGCAATAACGCCATCCCGCTGCGCGCACCGCAGCCGAACACGCCCTATCGCCCCTACGACACAACACAGTTTGATGAAGCAGCCTATCTGGCGCTCTATCCCGACGTGGCGGCCATGGTCAAGGCGGGCCAGTATGCCAGCGGGGAAGCCCATTATCTGGCCGTCGGCCGTGCGGAATTCCGCTCGTCGCCGGCCCGGCTGGACGGCACGCTGGTGCTGTTCGATGAGTCCTTCTATCTGGCGCAGAACCCCGACGTGGCAGAGGTCAGCGGCGTCGGGCGCGCCTTCCGCAGCGCGTGGGATCATTATGTGCAATATGGCGCCCGGGAAGGGCGCGATCCCAACATCTTCTTCGATACGGACTGGTATCTGGCCACCAACAAGGATGTGGCCGCTGCGGGCATGGATGCCCTGACCCACTATAACACCTATGGCTGGAAGGAAGGGCGCGACCCGTCGCGCTGGTTCGATACCAGCACCTATCTGGATGACAATCCCAACGTCGCAGCTATGAACATGAACCCGCTGACCCACTATCTCCTGTATGGCTATGTGCAGGGCCGGGCGGTCAGCATTACCGAACTGGGCTAGAGGTTAAGCCCAGCCCGCCCAGAGATGCGCCGTGGCCAGACTGCGCCACGGCGCGAAGGGCCGCATCAGGGCGTCTTGTTCCGCAGGGCCGGGCCGGTGGTCAAGCCCGTGGAAATTCTGCAGCGCCGCAGACAGGCCCGCATCCCCGATGGGGGCGACATCGGGAAAAGCGCAGGCACGCAGCAGGACATAGGCCCGTGTCCAAGGGCCGATGCCCTTTACCCCCGTCATCGCCGCCTCTGCGGTTGCGGCGTCACCATGGGGCAGCCCTTCAAAATCAATCCCGCTGCGCGCGGCATTGATCAGATAGGCCGCTTTGGAGCGGGAGAATTTCAGGGTGCCCAGAAGGTCGGGGTCCAGGGCCGCGATGCCGGCGGGCGTGGGGTGCGCCTTCATGCCCGATACATGCGGGATACCCGCCAGTTCGATCAGGGTGCGGCGCAATTGGCCGGCAAAACGCAGATTGACCTGCTGCCCCACCACGGCCCAGCACATGGCCTCGAACACCCCTGCCGTCTGCGGCAGACGCAGGCCGGAGCCGCAGCGCGACAGCAGACGCGCTACCTGCGCATCCTGTGCCGCCAGCGCCTCCAGCCCCGACACATCGCCCGACACGCCCAACATGCGGGCCACGGACGCCGACAGGCTGCCCACCTCCGCATCCGTCAGGTCGGCGGGATCGGCGGTCAGGGCAGCATGGGTGGGGTGGATCGCGATATCGACCCGGATGGCCCGGCCCGCCGAGGCCAAAACCTTGGTTATGACACTCCCCGTCACCCGTTCCGACAACCCGTCCGGGTCGCGGCCATGATAGGACAGGACCCAATCGGAACGGTAACCATCGGGCAGGGCGATATCGGGCAGGTTTGCCATGGGTCAGCCCGCCACCAGCAGACCGTCGCGCATTTCCACAACGCGGTCCATGCGCCGCGCCAGATCCAGGTTATGGGTGGCGACCAGGGCACCAAGCCCCTGCCCCCGCACCAGATCGGCGAACAAGGCGAAGACCTTTTCTGCCGTGTGCATGTCCAAGTTGCCCGTCGGCTCATCCGCAATCAGCAGGCTCGGGCGGTTGGCCAGCGCGCGGGCGATGGCGACACGCTGCTGTTCCCCGCCCGACAGTTTGGCCGGGCGGTGGCCAGCGCGGGCGGACAAGCCGACCAAGCCCAGCAATTCCTGCGCGCGGTCCTTTGCCTTGGTACGGGATACGCCGGCCAACATCTGCGGAATGATGATGTTTTCCTCTGCCGTGAATTCCGGCAGCAGGTGGTGGAACTGATAGACAAAGCCGATCTTGTCGCGGCGGATGGCGGTGCGTTCGGCGTCTGACAGACCGTCGGCCTTCTGCCCCGCAATCTCAATCCCGCCCTTATCAGCGGGTTCCAGCAGGCCCGCGATATGCAGCAGGGTGGATTTTCCGGCCCCGCTGGGCCCCACCAGGGCCACCATCTCCCCGGCCCGAATGGCGGCATCGACACCGCGCAGCACATGTAGCGGGGTTTCTACCTGCGTAAAGGAGCGGTGAATGCCGGTCAGGCGCAGGACGATGTCTGCCATTTTTCACTCGTATCGAAGGGCTTCAACCGGGTCCAGCTTCGCCGCCCGCCAGGAAGGGTACAAAGTGGCCAGCAAGGACAGGGCGACCGATGCAACCGCCACCTGCGCCACCTGCCACGGATCGGTGAAGGAGGGCAAGGAGGACAGGAAATAGATGTCCGAATTAAACGGATCGACACCCGTGGCCGCCTTCACGAGTTGCCGCAACTGTTCCATATGGCCCGACAAGGTGACGCCCAGGATCAGGCCGGCGGCGGTACCAGCGATACCAATCGAGGCGCCGGACATCAGGAAGATGCGCAGGATGGTACCGCGACCGGCCCCCATGGTGCGCAGGATGGCAATCTCCCGCCCCTTGTCCTGCACCATCATGATCATGCCGGAAATGATGTTGAAGGCCGCCACCACCACGATCATGCCCAGGATCAGAGACACGACATTGCGCTGCGTCTCGATGAAGCTGAAAAACGCGCCATTCACCTGCTGCCAGTTCTGGACATGCAGGCCAGCGGGCAGGCGCGCCGCCACATCACCCATGCGGGCAGGACCCAGAGCGGGATCGGTGAAGGTCACCTCCACCGCCGTCACATTGCCGTCCAACTGAAAGAATTCCTGCGCCGTGGCGAGGTCCATCAGCACCAGTGTGTTATCAAACTCCGACACGCCCAGGGCCACGATGCCGGTGACGGTGAAGGCGCGAGACCGGGGCGGGCCGCCGCCCGCATCCACCTGCGGCGACAGGATGGTGACCCGGTCACCCAGCTTGATGCGGCCATTCTCGGCCATGCGCTTGCCGATGGCGATGCCGTCGCCCTCTGCCAGGGTGCCCTCCACCAGGGCATCGGCAAAGGCCGGGCGGGCGGCCATGTCGGCGGGGCGCAGCGCCTTGACCAGCACGCCGCCGGCAAAGTCGCGGGTTGAGAGCAGGCCCTGCGCATCCAGGCTGGGCATCACCGACACCACGCCCGGCACGCCGCGTACCCCCTCCACCAGCGCGTCGGACGCCTGGAACGGGCCATACTGGCCCACGGCCACCACATGGCCCTGGAAACCCAGCACGCGGGACAGCAGGTCGCGCTGAAAACCATTGAACACTGAAAGGGAAATGATCAGCGTGGCGACACCTAGCGCGATGCCAAGGAAGGAGAAGCCGGCAATGACGGAGATGAACCCCTCCTGCCGACGCGCCCCCAGATAGCGAAAGGCGATCCAGCGCTCCAGAATGCCGAACATGCGGGAACGATCAGCCATGGCGCAGCGCCTCCACCGGGTCCATCGAGGCCGCCCGGCGGGCGGGATAAAGCGTGGCCCCCACCGACAGGAACAGGCCCAGCGCCACCACCAGGGTGACTTCCGACCAATCGATGATGGCCGGCAGGGTGGTCAGGAACAGCAGCATCTGTGACCCTGCGATGCCAGGCACCTGTCCCAGGGCATAGCCGATCGCCTGAACATTCACCGTCAGCAGGATACCCAGGGCAAAGCCGACCAGCGTGCCGACGGCCCCGATGGAAGCACCGGCCAGCAGGAAAATGCGCGACACCGACGCCCGCTGTGCCCCCATGGTGCGCAGGATGGCGATGCTGGCCGCCTTGCCACGCACCAGCATGACCATTGAGGAGACGATGTTGAAACTGGCCACCAGGATGATCAGGGTCAGCACGACGAACATCGCCACCCGCTCCACCCCCAGCGCGGTCACCAGCCCCTTGTTGGCCTGCCGCCAGTCGGTGACGGTAAAGCCCGGCCCCGCCGCCTTCTCCAGACTTGCCCGCATCGTGTCCACATCGCGCGGGTCGTCCACGAACACATCAATGGCGCTGACCCCCTGGCCCATGCGGAAAAACGCCTGGGAGGTTGGCAGCGGCATATAAATCAGGTTGGCATCCTGTTCGGGCATGCGCAGATCAACCACGGCATAGACGGGAAATTCCTTTCGCCGCAACATGGTGCCAAAGGCCGTGACCGTGCCCTTCGGGCTGATCAGGGTTACATTGCCGCCCGCCGAAATACCCAGGGACCGGGACAGGTTGAAGCCCAGCGCCACCCCATCCTCACCCAGGTCGGACAGGCCACGGATGACGCTGCGCCCCACGATGGGCCGCGTCTGAAAATCCGCAACCGCCAGCCCGCGTACCTTCACACCAACGGCCCGGCCATTGACGGTGGCCAGCGCCTGCCCCTCCACCACGGGCATCACCTGCGTCACGCCGGGGGCGGTGCGCAGCCGTTCCATGAGGGCGGCGTAGTCGGTAAGCGGCCCGCCGCCGGCGACACTTACGGCGGCATGGGCCGACACGCCCTGGATACGGCTGACCAGTTCCGCCCGGAACCCATTCATCACCGACATGACGATGATCAGCGTCGCCACGCCCAGCGCCACCCCGATAAAGGAGAAGCCGGCGATGACCGACACCGTCCCCTCCTGCCGCCGCGCCCGCAGGTAACGCCACGCGACCATACGCTCAAAAGGGGTGAAGATCATCGGGGCCCTGGATACGGGGTTGGGTGTGCCGTGGGTTTAGCCTTGCTTATAGGCGGAAATGGGGCCGGGGCGGAAGGGTGGTCAGATACCCAGCCATTCCAGGCCGCCAGGCAAGGGACCCGCCGCATAATCAACATGCAGCACCCGCCGCCGTGCCGGAACCGATGCCGGTTCAGAGGCATGCAGGATCAAGGTGGAATAGGCCCAGGCATCGCCTGCCTGTGCCAAAGAGGTATCAACCCCGCAACGCGCCACCATTTCCGGCACCTGTTCGACCGGGACAATACCAATCCGATGGCTGCCGGGAGCATAAAGCAGCGGGGCGTTATCGTTCCCTACCGCGTCCAGATGCAGGCGAATGGTGATCATGCCACGCAAGACCTCCACGGGCGGGGCGACGTGATTAATGCCCTCTTTCACGGACCAGGGGCCAAAGCCTGACACCTCCCGCCTTTCCTTGACGGCAATGACGCGGTCCTGATGCCAGCCGACAGCCCAGTTCCGGACGGGCGATTTATCAAACAGCACGGCGCGAACCGGCATGGCACCAGGGCCAATGAACGTCGCCGCCGCCCGCCCCAGCGGACCATCGGGTCCCAGAAGGGCCGCCACCGCCGTCACCCCGTGTAGACGCAGGCCCGGCCGATCCAGCGGCAATGGCGCCAAGTCGGCGCACAGCCGCTGCACCAGCGTGGGGACCACTAGCCTGGGCAGATAGATGGTACCGTGAGCATGCAGATCGGTCATAAAGACCTCAATATCCCGGCGTCATTGCCTGGAAAAGACCAAACCCGATCATACGGGTTGACGGCAATAGGTCATTTGACCTAAATTGAATTTTAGGTCAATCACCCTAGAAATCGCCGTGCCCGATACAAGCGCACAGATCGTGGAAGCCGCCGACGCGCTGTTCTATCAGCGCGGGTTCGACCATACATCGCTGGCGGATATCGCGGCGGCGGTGGGAATTGCGCGGGGCAACCTGACCTATCATTTCAAGGCAAAGGACGAGATCCTGGCTGCTGTCATCGACCGGCGACTGGCCAATACCCAGGCCATGCTGGACGCGTGGGAGGGGGCAGGAGACGGGCCGGCGGCGCGCATCACCAGCTTCATCCATATCCTGATCGCCAATCAGGCGAAGATCATGGCCCATGGGTGTCCCGTAGGCACTCTATCGAACGAGTTGGCCAAGCTGGACCATGCCGCGCTGCCCGATGCGGCGCGCATCTTCACCCTGTTCCGTTCCTGGCTGGCGCGGCAGTTCACGCTGCTGGGCCATGATGGTGCCCGCGCCGACGAACTGGCCCTGCATCTGCTGGGCCGCAGCCAGGGGGTGGCGACGCTGGCCACCGCCTTCAAGGATGAAACCTTCATCCAGCGGGAAGTGGCGGCGATGCGGGACTGGCTTTCCACCTTGGCCCAGCAACTCTGAGGGTACGACATGGACAAGACCCTTCCCGGCCCTGATGGCCGCCCCCGCTGCCGCTGGTGCGCGTCGGCACCGGAGTTTCCGCATTATCATGATACGGAATGGGGCTTCCCCGTCGCCGATGACCGGCGGCTGTTTGAGAAACTGTGCCTGGAATGCTTTCAGTCGGGCCTGTCCTGGCGCACCATCCTGGGCAAGCGGGAGAATTTCCGCGCGGCTTTTCATGGGTTCGACATTGATGCCGTGGCGGCGTTCGGGCCGGCGGATGTCGAACGGCTGCTGGCCGATGCCGGCATCGTGCGCCATCGTGGCAAGATCGAAGCCGTCCTCAACAATGCACGGCGCGCCCAGGAATTGATTGCCGCCGAGAGGTCATTGGCCGCGTATTTCTGGCGTCACGAACCGCCGCCGGGAGAACATGGGTTCCCGCAATCGGCCTCCACCTCCCCCACCTCAGTCAGGCTATCCAAGGACCTGCTGAAGAAGGGTTGGAAATTCGTCGGCCCCACCACGATCTTTGCCTTCATGCAGGCCATGGGCCTGATCAACGATCATGCGGAAGGCTGCGTGATCCGCGAGGAAGCGGCGAAGGCACGGGCGGCGTTCCGGGTGCCGGGGTGACCATCACACCGACCGCGCTTAGAGGTAAGCGGGATCGCGATGATCATGCAGGCAGGCTTCCACCTCAATCCTTTCCTCGACAAGGCGATAGAAAAGACAATGAGGATAACGGGCCAGCGGCGCACGCCGCAGCCCCAGATCAAACACCGGGAACAGCTCCGGAAAGCTCTGAATCCTGCCCAGAAGCCGATCAACCTGCCGGATAAAGGATACGGCACTGATCGGGCTGCGTTCTGCATACCACTGATGGGCAGCGACGATATCCGCACGCGCATCGTCGGAAAGCCTGAGGATTAACGTCGGGCGACGGCTCAAAGACGTTCCAATTCTGCCTTCACGTCCTGCCAGTCGTGCCAGACGGTCTGCCCCGCCGCCGACTTGGCTAGCCGACGTTGAAGTTCCACGCGCTGCGCCGGTGGCAATGATGCGGCTTCATGCTCCAGGCTATCGACCAGTTGCCCCAGCAACTCGACTTTCTCATCGTAGGTCAGTTTGTCGATGGCAATGGCGGACATTGCACCCTCCGTTCGCGTTCATTGACTTTCGCACCGCCTGCCGCCCCTGTCGAGCCGGCAAAGAGAAAGGGGCGGCACCATCGGCACCGCCCCCTCCCATCACACCAACCCCAAAAACCCGCTTACGCCATCACCTTGGCCAGCGCTTCTTCCAACGGCAGTTCCAGCTTCTCGCCGGTGGCGCGGCGCTTCAGTTCCACTGTGCCAGCCTTCAGGCCGCGGGGGCCGATGGTCAGTTGCCAGGGGATGCCGATCAGGTCCATGTCGGCGAATTTGGCGCCGGGGCGTTCATTGCGGTCATCATAGATGACGTCCACGCCGGCATCCTGCAGGCGGGCATAGAGACCATCGCAGGTGCTGCGGCAGGCCTCGTCATCGGCCTTCAGGTTGATCAGGGCCACCTTGTAGGGGGCGACCTGGTCAGGCCAGATGATACCGGCATCGTCATGGCTGGCCTCGATCAGCGCCGCCACGACGCGGGACACGCCGATGCCGTAGGACCCCATCTCCACCGTCACCGGCTGCCCGTCGGGGCCGGTCACGACGGCGCCCATGGGGGCGGAATATTTGGTGCCGAAATAGAAGATGTGCCCCACCTCGATCCCGCGCGCGGTGACCAGATCGGCCGGCGCCTTGGCGGCGTCGTGCATCTCCTCGGTCGCAGCATAGATGGAGGTGTATTTGGTGAAGAAGTCCTTCAGGTCGCCATTGGCGTCGGGATTGTCGGCCAGGACGTCCATGTCCAGCCACTGCTTATCGCAGAACACCTGGCTTTCGCCCGTCTCGGCCAGGATGATGAATTCATGGGACAGGTCGCCGCCGATGGGGCCGGTATCGGCGCGCATCGGGATGGCCTTGATGCCCATGCGGGCAAAGGTGCGCAGATAGGCCAGGAACATCTTGCGATAGGACAGGCGCGCGCCCTCGGCATCCAGATCGAAGGAGTAATTATCCTTCATCAGGAATTCACGCCCGCGCATCACGCCGAACCGGGGACGCACCTCGTCCCGGAACTTCCACTGGATATGGTACAGGTTGCGCGGCAGGTCCTTATAGGACTTCACGAAGGTCTTGAAGATGTCGGTGATCATCTCCTCATTCGTGGGGCCGAACAGCATCTCGCGGTCATGGCGGTCGGTGATGCGCAGCATCTCCTTGCCATAGGCCTCGTACCGGCCCGACTGCTTCCACAGCTCCGCCGACTGGATGGTCGGCATCAGCAGTTCCTGCGCGCCGGCGCGGTCCTGTTCCTCGCGCACGATCTGGCTGACCTTCTGCAGCACCTTCCAGCCCAGCGGCAGCCAGGCATAGATGCCGGCTGAGGTCTGGCGGATCATGCCGGCCCGCAGCATCAGGCGATGGCTGACGATCTGCGCCTCCGACGGCGTTTCCTTCAGCGTGGGCAGGAAGTAGCTGGACATACGCATGGGAGCGGAACTCACGGAATAGGAGTGACGATGCAGCGGACTTTATGGGCTGGCGGCGCCGGGGGCAAGCGGGCAACCACCCCCGCACCCCAGCCCCGCCCCAGGATCAGGCGGCAGCGTCGGTCACGGCGCCGGGCAAGGTGATGACAAACCGGCTGCCCAGGCCCGGTGCCGTTTCCAGCACGATGGAGCCGGAAAGCGGGCCCGCCACCAGATTATGCACGATATGCAGGCCCAGGCCGGTGCCGCCATGGTCACGGCTGGTGGTGAAGAACGGGTCAAAGGCCTTGGCGCGCACGGTATCATCCATGCCCCGGCCATTATCGGCGACGGTGATGATGGCCGTGTCGGTGATGGCCGACAGGGTGACGGTCAGGGTCCCGCCCTGCCCCGCCGGCCAGGCATGCTGGATGGCGTTCAGCATCAGGTTGGTCAGAACATTGACCATGGCGCCCGGTTGCACCAGGGCTGTCAGGTCCTTCACACCGTCGATATGAAAGGCGATCTGCGCATCCCGGAACCGGGGTTGCAGGGGGGCGGCGGCTTCGGCGACCAGGGTGGACAGGCGCTGACGCTGCTTCGGGCCGGCATATTCCTCTGCCGAGACCTGCTTGAAACTCTGCACCAGCCGGGCCGCGCGCTGCAGATTGGCCTGCAATACGCTCATCGCCTCCCGCCCCGTGGCCAGGAAATCGGCCAGCGCGCCGCGCGTCAGGGCCTTGGCCTCCACCTGGGTCGACACGCCCCCCATCTCCTCCGTCAGGAAGGTGGAGGTGGTGATGGCCACGCCCAGCGGGGTGTTCAACTCATGCGCCACGCCTGAGACAAGGCGGCCCAGGCTGGCCAGCTTTTCCTCCTGCACCAGCCGGTCCTGCGTGGCGCGCAAATCCTCCAGCGCGCCGGCCAGCTCATCCTTCTGCCGGGCGATGACCTCGGTCCGCTCCGCCACCTCACGCTCCAGCTCCCGTTGACGCCGGCGCAGCGACAGGGTGCGCAGCTGCACCGCCCCCCAGGCCAGGGCCAGCAGCGACAGCAGGGCCAGACCCCGGAACCACCAGGTCTGATACCAGGCGGGCAGCACCGTCACCGGCACCACCAGCGGCTGTTCGGCGAACAGTCCGGCCCGGTTGCTGCCCCGCACCTGCAAACGGTAGGAACCGGGCGACAGGTTGGCATAGGCGACATGGCGGTGATTGCCGTCACCCGCCACCCATTGTTCCTCAAACCCCTCCAGGCGGTAGAGGAAGCGGGTGCGGTCGGGGGCCGTGTAATCCAACGCCGCGAACTCTACCGACAATGACCGCTGATCTGGCAGCAGGCTGAGGGTCGGCGGGGCCGGCAGGTTGAAGGGATCGGACGGCACGGATTTGCCATCCACGCGCAGTTCCGTCACCACGGTGGGCGCCAGGGTCCGCCACGTATCCAACCGGTCGGGACGGACCACGACCAGACCGTCACGCCCGCCGAACATCATCTGCCCATCGCCGTCCATGGTGGCGGAATTGGCCCAGAAACTGCCCACCCCCACGCCATCGGGCCGGCCCAGCACCTGCACCGACAGGTCATCGCCCTTGATCACGGCCAGACCGGCATCGGTGGATGCCCAGATGCGCCCCGCAGCATCCTGCCGCAAGGCATTGATCAGCAGGGTGGGCAGGCCATCGGAAAGGCCCAGGCGGCGGAACTTCGCCGGCTGCCCCGGCTTCCACCCCGCCTCCAGGATGTTCAGGCCGCCACCCAGCGTGCCGACCCAGACACGCCCCCTGGCATCGGTCAGGATCGCGGTAATGAAATTATGGGAGAGGGAGGCGGGATCGGCCGGGTCATTGCGGATACGCTGAAACCCGCCGGCGAGATCGCGGTAATGCAGGCCGGCATTGCCCCCCACCCACAGCCCGCCATCGGGACCCGGCGCCAACACCCGCAGGCGGTTATCGATCAGGGAACGCGCATCGCCCAGCCTGGTGCGGTCAGCCTTCATGGCGCCGCTTGCAAGGTCGAGCGAGACGAGGCCGTCCGCCGCCATCCACAGCGTATCGCCCTGGCGCATCAGGAACCAGACCGCGGCATTGGGCGCAGGCGGCGGCAAGGCCACCGGCTCCACCCGCGCCTGACCAGGGCGGCGGCGGAAGAGGCCCCGCTGCGTTCCGATGAAGGTGGTGCCGTCGGACGCCATTTCCAGCGCCAGCACGGCACCGTCGGGCAACCCGCCACTGCCGGGCCGGATCCCGTCGCGCGCCCCGTTGCCGGGGTCCAGAATGTCGATGCCATTGGCCTGCAAACCCGCCCACAGCCGGCCATCGGGCGCCAGCATCAGGCTGCGGACCTGCGGGTCGGACAGGCGGTCGGCGCGAATATGGGAGGCGGGAACCGACAACACCGCCTGCGTCTGCGGATTGCGGCGGCAGACCCCGCCGCCCCAAGTGCCGACCCACAATATCCCTGAGCGGTCGACCAGCAGGGCGCGCACATCGCTGGCCACCAGCGAACTGGACAGGGTCGGGTCGTTGCGGCGGACCACAACCTTGCCCGTTACCACATCCAGTTCCACCAGACCCGCCCCTTGCGTGCCGATGACGATCCGGTCGGGCGACAATTCGGCCAGGGCGTGTTTGGCCACGGGGGCGTAGGCCGGGTCGCCGTCACCCAGCAGGGGGAACAGTTTCTGCTCCCCCGTGGCGGGGTCCCACATGGCGACACCGGGGAACTCCCCCGTCACCCACAGCCGGCCCTTGCCATCCCGCAGCAGCCCCTGGATCGGTGCGTCGGCGGGCACGATACCGCCCAGGGAGACAGGCGTGGCCAGATCGCCCGAGGGATCAAACCGCACCAGCCCGCGCCCGCTGGCCAGCAGCAGGCCGCCATCGGGCAATTCAACCATGTCGCGGATCTGATCCAGCGGCGGACTGTCCGGTTCCGGCCCGCGCCGCGTGTAGAACCGGCCCGTGCCTGTGGCGGGGTCGCGGACATGCACACCGCCCACCGTGCCCGTCCATAACCGTCCGTGTGCATCGGTCAGGATGGACAGGATGGAAAGGTTCTGCAGCCCCTCATTGGCGCGCACGAACCGGTCGGCGGCAGCGTCATACCGCGCCAACCCGCCGGCATTCGTGCCAACCCACAGCACGCCCTTGGGATCGACATGCAGGGCGGTGACATAAGTGTCGGGCAGACTGTCGGGATTGCCGGGGTCGCTGGTATAATGGCGGAAGCGGTGACCGTCGAACCGGGCCAGCCCGCCACCCGTCCCAAACCAGACAAACCCCGCCCGATCCTGCGCGATGGCGCCCACGACATCATTGGGCAGCCCCTGTTCGCGGCCCAGCCGTTCGAATAGAGGTTCGGAAAAGGCCGACCAGTCGGCGGCTGGTGCGGTTTGCGGGAGAAGCAGCGACAGGGCCAGCATGGCAACGGCACAGCAGCGGCGCAGGTTCGGCACAGTGCGACGGGACGACCGAGGGGATTGGGTCAAGGCTGGCATCATCACGCGCAGAGTGGGAGGTTGCGCAGCATAGCAATTCCGCACGGGCTTGGGAAATCAACCTTGGCGGGCAGGAGATAAGGCCGGTCTGTCCCCATGCATATCTTGACCAGCACAGTGGCTGCGCTCATGTTACATGTAACAAGAAGGGGCCGGAATATGAGCATGTCAGGCGCCATGCGTGTGCAAAAGCACCGCGCACAGTTGCGGGCCGCCGGCCTGCGCCCCATCCAGATCTGGGTGCCTGACACGCGCCGCCCTGGCTTTGCCGAGGAATGCCGACGGCAGTCTCTGTCCCTGCGCGATGATCCGCAGGAACGGGAGGTCGGGGAGTGGCTGGAGCAGGTCGCCGATCATGAGGGGTGGGAATGAGACGCGGTGACATTGTCACCGTCGTCATTCCGGGCGATTACGGCAAACCTCGCCCTGCCCTGATCATCCAGTCCGACCTGTTCAGCGAACATCCCAGCATCACCATTCTGCCCATCACCAGCGACCGGCACGACAGCGCGCCGCTGTTCCTGCTGAACGTGGAACCGGACGCAGGCAATGGTCTGCGCCTGCCCTGCCAGATCATGGTGGACAAGGCACAGACCGTGCGGCGGGAAAAGATCGGGGACCGGATTGGGCGGCTGAAGGACGAGCAGATGGTGGCGGTCAATCAGGCTTTGGCGCTTTGGGTGGGGTTGGGGTGAGATTGGCCGTTAAGACATTCAAGAGCTAGCGCATAGGGGATGGATGCTGTCGATGCGTACCATCAAAACAATCTCCAAGTGAACATCCTGGATTACGCCGCTCATGCTCAAAATGGGCTTTCGCGCCATTCTTTCCCTCTGCATGAGGCCGAACCCTGCCCTGGCATTCAATGCATCTGAGTATACGAGATTTATCGAGGGACAATGCCTGGTTCAAACTGACAACTTGCCATTGTCCGTGGATTTTAATTTCACAATTCATCGCAGATCCTACTTAATTTGTTAAACCCATTGTAATTCAACAGAGCTTATCCATCACGCCGCCACCAGCTCAAACTTATCCACATCGACCAGCCCCATATCGGTGATCTTCAGATGTGGGATCACCGGCAGGGGCAGGAAGGCCAGTTGCAGGAAGGGTTCGGCCAGCGGGCAGCCCAGCGCCTTGACCGAGGCGCGCAGGGCCTCCAGTTCGTGCTCCACGGCCTCGAACGGTTTCAGGCTCATCAGGCCGGCCACGGGTAGGGCCAGTTCGCCCACCACGGCGCCGTCCTTCACGGCCACAAAGCCGCCGCCGATCTCGATCAACCGGTTGATGGCGACGACCATGTCGGCATCGCTGGAGCCGACGGCACAGATATTATGGCTGTCATGGCCGACGGAGCTGGCCAGCGCGCCGGAGCGGATGCCGAAGCCCTTCACGAAGCCCTTTCCGATATTGCGGGTGAAGCCGTGGCGTTCGACGACCACGATCTTCAGGATGTCATTGTCCGGGTCGGCATGGCGGCGGCCATGGCGATAGGGCACGGTGGCCTGCAAAGCCTCTGTGATGATCTTGTTGGGCAGGACACCGATCACCGGCGTGCCGGGGCCGCCGGCGGGAATGGCGAGGTCTTCGGCCACGATCCGCGCCCGTTTGATGGAATTCAGACCCACGGGCGGCGGGGAGGTGCGGCCCGCGAACGTCTCCGCCGACACGGGCTTGCCGGCGCGGATCACCTGGGACACGGTGCATTGCGCCAGATCGTCCAGCAGGACGATATCGGCCAGATAGCCCGGTGCCACCAGCCCGCGATCCTTCAGCCCGAAACCGCGCGCCGCCGACCATGTGGCCGTGCGGTAGACGGCGGCAATGTCGGCCCCGTGCGCAATGGCGCGGCGGATCAGGTGATCCAGGTGCCCTTCCTCCGCAATGTCCAGCGGGTTGCGGTCATCGGTGCAAAAGGCCAGGAACGGGCTGGTCACCGGGTCGATCAGGCCGGACAGGGCGTCCACATCCTTGGAGACGGAGCCATCACGGATCAGCACCTGCATGCCCTTGGCGATCTTCTCCCGCGCTTCGGCCTGCGACGTGCATTCATGGCAATTGCGGATGCCACAGGAGAGATAGGCGTTCAGTTCCTTGCCGGTGACCAGGGGCGAATGCCCATCAATATGCGCGCCATAGAATTCCGCCAGCTTGTCCAGCGTCTCCTCATCCTTCCACAGCACGCCGGGGAAGTTCATGAATTCGGCCAGGCCGATCACCTTGGGATGGTGGCGGTGGCGGGCCAGATCGTCGGCCTTCAGCCGCGCGCCCGCCGTTTCCAGATGCGTGGCTGGCACGCAGGATGAAAGCTGCACCCGCAAATCCAGCGCCGTTGTCAGGGCCGAATCCAGGAAATACTGAAGCCCCGCCTCCCCCATGACATTGCAGATCTCATGCGGGTCGCAGATGGCGGTGGTGGTGCCCCGCGGCAGGACACAGCGGTCGAATTCCGACGGGGCCACCAGCGTGCTTTCGCAATGGACATGGGTGTCGATGAAGCCGGGGACGGCGAAGCGGCCCTTGCCATCGATCTCCTGCACCCCGTCATAACGGTCATAGGTGCCAACAATGGTATCGCCGCAAATGGCGATATCGGTTTCATCAATGCTGCCCGTGGCGACATTCAGCAGCCGCACATTCTTGATCACCAGATCGGCGCGGTTGCGCCCCATGGCCTGATCGATCCGCTGTTTGAGGATGGCTTTGGCGGCAGCGCGGTCCATGGGGTTGTCCTTACATGATCAATGCGGGGTCTTGGCGCACAGCGCGATCAGGTCAGCCTCAGCCGCCGACTGCATCGGCTTGCCGTTGAACAGGACCTGATTGCCCTGCACCGTTACGGTACCGATCTGCGCTTCCCCCCGGTAGAGGTTATTTGTTGCGATGCCGAAGCGGCGCGCAATATCGGCGGTGATGGCGATGTCGATGCTTTTCGGCAGCTCAATGGCATAGCTGTCGGGGAGGTCGGCGGGGGCCACGGGCTTGCCGTTCACATCGACACCGGGCTTGTACTCCACATCCGCACTGGGCTGATACCGAGCCACATAGCGACAAGCGGCGGGGTCGATGCGGATGGTGGGGGCGTCGGTCTGGGCCAGGGCGGGGAGCGGGGCCAGGAAAAGCAGCAAGGCCAGGACCCTCACCCTCCCAAGCCTTAGCAGGCTTGGGCCCCTCCCTCTCCCGCAAGCGGGCGAGGGGCGGACATTCGCCAAGCGCCTGTTTAGCCCCTCGCCCACATCGTGGGAGAGGGAGGGGCCCGTCCGCGTCAGCGGGCGGGAGGGTGAGGGAGCGACGCCTGCTGATCTCGCTGCACTTGCGAGAAGCCCCACCAACCCTATGGCCCTCAAGGTCTTTTCCGGGAATACTGACATTCCTTCCCCCTTCCCTTTCGCCGCAAAGGGCGCCGCACAGATGCTGACATCCTACTTCAAGCTGAAAGAACTGGGCAGTGATGTCCGGACGGAGCTGCTGGCCGGGCTCACCACCTTTTTGACCATGGCCTATATCATCTTCGTCAATCCACAGATCCTGTCGGCGGCGGGCATGGACCATGGGGCGGTATTCGTCGCCACCTGTGTGGCCGCCGCCATCGGGTCGGCCATCATGGGGCTGTACGCCAATTATCCCATCGCCCAGGCACCGGGCATGGGGTTGAACGCCTATTTCGCGTTCACCGTGGTGGGGCAGATGGGCTATTCCTGGCAGGTGGCGCTGGGTGCGGTGTTCCTGTCGGGCATCCTGTTCATCATCCTGTCGGTCCTGCCCGTGCGGGAGGCGGTGGTGAATGCCATCCCCCGCACCCTGAAACTGGCCATATCCGCCGGCATCGGCCTGTTCCTGGCCATCATTGCCCTGGAAAATGCAGGCCTGATCAAGGCGCATCCCGTCACCCTGGTCACCATGGGCGACCTGACCAAGCCGCAACCGGTGCTGGCCGCCATCGGCTTCATCCTGCTCTGCGCGCTGGCGGCGCGGAAGGTCATGGGCTCTGTGATCCTGACCATACTGGCCGTGGCGGTCGTGGGCATGGTGATCGGCGCCTCGCCCTTCAACGGGCAGATCATCTCCCTACCACCCGACCCAAGCCCGACCTTCCTGGCCATGGACTTGAAAGGCGCGTTCAGCGTCGGGCTGATCACGGTGGTCTTCGCCTTCTTCTTCGTCGATCTGTTCGATACGGCGGGCACATTGATCGGCGTGTCGCACCGGGCGGGCCTGCTGGACAAGGATGGCAAGCTGCCGCGCCTGAAACGCGCCCTGTTCGCCGATGCAGCGGCCACGACCGTGGGTGCCGCGCTCGGCACCTCCACCGTCACCTCCTATATCGAGAGCGCGGCGGGCACAAATGTCGGCGGGCGCAGCGGGTTGACGGCGGTGACGGTGGCGGTGCTGTTCCTGGCCTGCCTGTTCTTCGCACCGCTGGCCGCCAATATCCCCGCCTATGCCACGGCCCCTGCCCTGCTCTACATCGCCTGCCTGATGGCGCGTGGCCTGACGGAGGTGGATTGGGAGGATGTGACGGATTATGCGCCCGCCGTGATGACGGCGATCGCCATGCCGCTGACCTATTCCATCGCGCATGGGATTGCGGTGGGCTTCATCACCTATGCCGGTATCAAGATCCTGGCGGGGCGCTGGCGCGATGTCGGGCCGGTCGTGGCGGTACTGGCGGGACTGTTCCTGCTAAAATTCATTCTGCTGGCGTGACTGATTCTTGCTGATTCGGTGACAGGGGCCGCACCCGCCGGGGCGGCCCCTTTTTCATTCAACGCCGTGAAGCCCGTTCAGTAAGCAAGCAAAAGCATGATAGCGGTAGCAATGATTATTGAATAGGCATATGCTTAATTTATGATCATAACTGCCGTTGACGTAAACCGCCGACAGGGCGCGGGCGATCACAAAAAATTCACTTTCCGTAAATATCCATATTTATCAAATCATTAGGGCAGTCAGCCACCATCCGAAAGCCATGCCGCCATAGCATGAAGACGATTGGATGCATGCAATCGTGACAATGCGGCCACACTGGCCGCTGCATTTTTGTGCGGGCCGAGCATGGATTGAATTTTGATGGTGACGGGTTTCGCCAGGGCTGCCTATACTCCGCCCCACAAAAGAAAAGACCGCGCCAGCAAGGCAGCGCGGCCTGAGTTTAGGGAGGAATCGCCACCAGGCGGTGTCAAAACAGGGATCCAACCCCGTTCGACAAGATAAGTTTTTAACTTTCTGAATATGAAGGCAAGCCGATTTTGTCGGCTTGCCTTTTTATTTGGTCGATTTTTAGATTTATGCACAGCGCGTGTGCAAATGCCATCCATCCGAACAGGTGTTTGCCCAATCAGAAGGCGGCGTATCCGGCGAACCCGCCGGTAATGGCCCGACGCCAGGGGAAATCATGATTCGACATAGCGATCATGGCGGGGCAATCGGCCCGGTGCGCACCCGGCAGAAAGCCGATGCTCATCAGGAACTCGCCCACAATCTCCCCACCGGTAAAGCGGAAGGTCTTGGCGAACAGCTTCACCCAATCCGGCTTGGATTTCGGGTGATGGGTCAGCAGCCAGCCATGGAAGGACCCGTGGCTTTCGCGCAGCCGCTGGATCACCTGGGCATTATGGATGGCGGCGTGGACCTTCAGCCGGTTACGGATGATGCCGGGATCGGCCAGCAGTCGGTCCACATCATCCGGCCCAAAGGCCGCCACGCGGTCCACGGAAAACCCGGCATAGGCGGCACGGAAGCTTTCCCGCTTTTTCAGGATGGTCAGCCAGGATAGGCCCGCCTGATTGATCTCCAGGATCAGCCGTTCAAACAGCTCGTCATCGCCCGTCAGGGGTACGCCATATTCATGGTCATGATAGGGGCCATGCCATTCATGGCCCGGTGCTACATCGCAATAGCCCGACATCCTGTCCACCTTGCTTGAAAGGCGGACAGGATAGCCGACGGAAAAGCCGCTGTCGCGAAGTTTGTTCTTGTTTTGTATTCAATACGCCGGTTAGGCTTCTCCGCGAAGCAACCCCTTCCAATCCACCAGCCCGAAATGACCGCTGGACCAGGCGATGGCCACGACGATGGCCGCGACGATTGAGGTCCAGATGAACTTCTTGATGATCATGGGCCGGGCTGGCGCGCCGGGCTGGTGACCGACCTCCTGTGCGTCGCCCTCCTGCTTGCGCCCAAACGGCAGCACCATGAACAGGACGGTCCACCAGACGGTGAAATAAATGGCGGCCCAGGTTGCCCAACCCATGATCCAATCCTCTCGCTTTTCGCCATCAAACCTGTTCGATTTCGACCAGGGTGCCGAACAGGTCCTTGGGATGCAGGAACAGAACCGGCTTGCCATGCGCGCCGATCTTCGGCTCCCCATCGCCCAGCACGCGCAGACCATCGGCCTTCAGCTTGTCACGCGCGGCGATGATGTCCTCCACCTCGTAACAGACATGGTGGATGCCGCCGGACGCGTTGTTGGACAGGAACTTGGCGATGGTACTGCCGTCGCCCAGGGGATGCAGCAGCTCAATCTTGGTGTTGGGCAGTTCGACAAACACCGTGGTCACGCCATGGTCGGGCAGGTCCAGCGGGTCGGAAACCTTAGCGCCAAGGGTGGTGCGGTAGGTTTCCGCCGCCACGGCCAGATCCGGCACGACAATAGCGACATGGTTCAAACGGCCGATCATCGCCCTCTCCTCATTCTTATGGTTTGCCCCGCAGGCCAGCGCCAGAGATAGCCACGGGTGACGCCGCCGTCACCCGTGACAAATCGCACCACCCCGATACTCAGATACGGACCAGATGCACTTCCGTCAGGGGCTTGCGGCCCTGGCTGGTGCTGAAGGAGCGGCGGATGGCCACCCGGGCCGCGTCCTTCACCTGCGCATCATCCATGCGGGCCGCCTTGGACAGGTTCTCGATGGCCAGACGCACGCGGGCAATCAGGTCAACCGTCTCCTCATCCACCTCATCCTCTTCCAGCAGGCCGATGGATGTTACCTTGGGATCAGCCAGCAGATCACCGCGCGGTGTCATGACCAGGGTGACCATGGAGACGCCGGCCTGCGCCATGCGGGTCCGGCCTTTCATTGCCATGTTGGTCAGCGGCACGATGCGCTTGCCATCGATACACAGCTTGCCGGCATGGACATGCCCCAGATTGGCGGCTGGACCCGGCCCCAGGCGAATGACCATGCCATCATCGGGCACCACCACTTCGGGCACCTGACAATCCCGCGCCAGGGCGGCATGCACCGTCAGATGGCGATGTTCGCCATGCACCGGCACCGCGATCCTGGGCCGCACCCACTGATACATCTGTACCAGTTCATCTCGGGCCGGATGGCCGGAGACATGGACAAACTCCTCATCCGCCGTGATCACCTGAATGCCCTGCCGCATCAGGCCGTTTTGGATCTTGGCGATGCCCTTCTCATTGCCCGGAATCTCACGGGCAGAGAAGATGACAACGTCGTTCCGTTCCAGCACCACATCGGGATGGTCATCATTGGCGATACGGGCCAGCGCCGCGCGCGGCTCCCCCTGGCTGCCGGTGCAGATCACCACCAGCTTCTCACGCGGGACGTAACCCGCCTCCCGCTCCGTCAGGAAGGGCGGCAGGTCAGATAGATAGCCATTGGCACGCGCCGCCTCATTGATGCGCCACAGGGACCGGCCCGCCAGCGCCACCTGTCGGCCATGGACATGGGCAGCGGTGGCGATGGATTGCAGGCGGGCGACATTGCTGGCAAAGCAGGTGACGGCGATGCGGGTTTCGGTGAAACGTCCGAACAGTTCTTTGAAGCTTTCCTGAACCGCCGCTTCCGACCCCGATGTGCCCGGCACCATGGCATTGGTGCTGTCACAGATCATGGCCGTCACGCCCTCGCGTCCCAGCTTCTTCAGCGCGTCCTCATCAGCCAGCAGACCGATGACGGGATCGGGGTCCAGCTTCCAGTCGCCCGTATGTAGGACCGTACCGGCGCTGGTGCGGATGACCAGGGCGTTGGGTTCGGGGATGGAATGGGTCAGGCTGATCAGTTCGAGATCGAAAGGACCGATGCTGGCCTTGCCACTCAGCGGGATGATATTGATCGGCACCTTGTTCTGCAGGCCGGTTTCCACCAGCTTGGCCTTCAGGAAGCTGGCGGTGAAGGGCGTGCACCAGACGGGAACGCGCAGATCCTCCCACAGATGCGGGATGGCGCCTAAGTGATCCTCATGCGCGTGGGTGACGACGATGCCCAGAAGGTCGCTGCGGCGATCCTCAATGAAGCTGGTATCGGGCAGAATGATATCCACGCCCGGAGTCGTTTCGTCACCGAAACTAACCCCCAGATCGACCATCAGCCATTTGCCTTGGTGATGATAGAGGTTCAGGTTCATCCCGATCTCGCCCGCCCCGCCCAGGGGAACGAAATGCAGTTCCTTCGGGTCGAAATCCTTGGTTTCCAGATGCTTTGCTTGCGTCATTCGGTCCTGGTTTCAGTTGGCAGCAGCGTTGCGCGCATGGATCAACCGGAGACCCCGCAACGTCAGGTCCCCATCAATATGGTGGATCATGTCGGTTCCCTCGGCGAACAGGCGGACCAGACCGCCCGTGCCGATGACCGTCACCTTCGTCTGCCCATCGGGCGACAGTTCGGCGATGATCCGTTTCAGGATGCCTTCAATCATCCCGGTATAGCCCCAGAACATACCCGATTGCATGGCCGCGACCGTCCCGCGACCGATGGCAACATCGGGCTTGGCGATATCGACCTTGGGCAACTGCGCCGCCACCCGGTGCAGCGCGTCAAGCGACAGGGCCGGTCCGGGCGCGATGACGCCGCCGGCAAAGGCCCCCTCGGCATCCACAACATCAAAGGTGGTGCCGGTACCGATATCGATGACAATCAGCGGAGTGGGATAGGACGCAACGGCGGACACGGCATTGACCAGCCGGTCGGCCCCGGCCTCCCGCGGGTTCAGCAGCTTGTTCTGCAAACCCAGATCGACCGACGGATCACCCACCCGCATAGTTACGCAACCGAAATGTTCCTCGGTCAGCTTCATCAGAGCGTAAGTCTGCGACGGCACCACCGATGACAGGATGGCAGCATCGATATCGGCGGGGGTCAGGCCCTTCATGCCCATCAGGCTGACCAGCCAGACGGCATATTCGTCTGCGGTGCGCTGGCTGTCAGTGGAGATGCGCCAATGGGCCCGCTTCTCATCCCCGTCAAAGACGGCGAAGACGACATTGGTGTTGCCGGCATCGATGGCCAGAAGCATCTCAGTTCCCTCCGCCGGGGAAAAACACATCGCCAGCCGTGATGCGGCGGATGGTACCGCCGACATCGACCAGCAGCACACCGTCATCATCCATATCGATCAGACGGCCTGTAAATGTCTCATCATGCAAACGCACAGTCACGGCCCCGCCCAACCCCTGCGCCGCATTCAGCCAAGCCGCACGGATGGGGGCGAAGCCCTGGCTCAGAAAACGATGATACCAGGCGTCGAACGCGCTGGCATAGGCGACCAGCACCTGTTCCACCGTGACATCGGCCCCAGCGGCCAGCAGGGAGGTCGCGGGATACAAAGCCTCTTCCGGGAAATGCCGGACATTAATGCCGACGCCCAGGACCAGCCAATCGACCGATCCACCACGACCCGCTTCGGACTCCAAAAGGATGCCGGAGATTTTGGCCCCATCGACCAGCACATCATTTGGCCATTTCATGGTGACCTTGCCGGGCACCAGGGCCGATACCGCCTCCCCCACCGCGATAGCGGCGACGAAGGAGGTCAGCGCCGCCTGCCCCGGCGGCAATCCGGGCCGCAGGATCAGGGAACAAGCAAGATTACCGGGCTGTGAACTCCACGCCCGGCCACGCCGGCCCCGGCCAGCGGTCTGGCGCAGGGCCCAGACCATGGTGCCTTCGGGCGCGCCGTCACCGGCCATCTGCTTGGCCAGATCGTTGGTGCTGCCGCATTCATCGATGCTGTGAAGATGAAAAAACGCGGGCAGCAAGGCCGCCCGCGTTTCATCAGATCGGTTCTGTCCGGTCACCATCGCCGGAACGCCGGTTACCGGGCCCCGAACAGGGCGGCAGCAGCAGCCGCCGCACCAGAGGTGATCGGCGACAGGAAGACGATATAGACCGGGAACACGAACAGGGCGGCACCGGCGACCACGAAACCAGCGGTCGGGGTCGGACGGTCCAGCGGCTCCGTCACGTCATCGAAGTACATGGCCTTGATGACGCGCAGATAATAGAAGCAGCTGATGCCGGACGCGATGACGCCGACAATGGCCAGCGGATAGAGGCCCGCCTGGATGGCCGGCAGGAACACCGCCCACTTGCCCCAGAAGCCCGCCGCCGGCGGCACGCCGGCCAGCGACCACATGAACACGGCCATGGCAAAGGCCAGCATCGGGTGGGTCTTGGACAGACCCGCCAGATCGGCAACCTCTTCCACGGCGCGGCCCGACTGACGCATCGACAGGATGACGGCGAAGACACCGACATTCATGGCCAGATAGATCGCCATGTAAATCAGCACGCCGCGCACACCCTCCTGCGAACCGGCGGACAGACCGACCAGCGCGTAGCCGATATGGCCGATGGAGCTGTAAGCCATCAGACGCTTGATGTTCTTCTGCTGGATGGCGCCCAGGGCGCCGATGATCATGGATGCACCGGCGCAGAACTGGATCACCTGCTGCCACTGCATCGCCAGATCGCCGAACGGACCGACCAGGACGCGGATAAACAGGGTGATGGCCGCCACCTTGGGCGCCACGGCGAAGAAGGCCGTGACGGAGGTGGGCGCACCCTCATAAACGTCCGGCGTCCACATATGGAACGGCACGGCGGAAATCTTGAAAGCCAGACCAGCGGCCACGAAGACCATGCCGATGACCACACCGACCGACGCCCCGCCTTCCAGCACGGCAGCCAGCTTGTCAAAGCTGGTGGTGCCGGCAAAGCCATAAACCAGCGACGAGCCATACAGCAGCAGGCCCGAGGACAGCGCACCCAGCACGAAATATTTCAGGCCGGCTTCCGTCGACTTGGCAACGTCACGCTTAAACGCGGCGATAACGTACAGCGCCAGCGACTGCAGCTCCAGCCCGACATAGAGCGAGATCAGGTCATTGGCCGACACCATCGCCAGCATGCCGAGCGTGGCCAGCGCGATCAGCACCGGATATTCGAACCGAGCCACCCGCTCCTTCTCCAGGTAATTGACCGACAGGATGACGGCCAACGACGAGGCGATCAGGATCAGCAGCTTGGCAAAGGTGCCGAAGCTGTCGGAGACGAACAGGCCGTTGAAGGTGACATTCCGGCCCTCCGGCCCCTGCAACAACAGGAAGCCGGTGGCGATGAAGGAGGCGACAGTCAGCCAGGAGACGAGGCGCAGGCTGCCTTCACCCCGGAACACGCCGATCATCAACAGGGCCATGCTCGCGCAGGCCAGGAAGATTTCGGGCAGGGCCGGGGCCAGATCAGGGAAAGTTGCCATGGCTCAGTTCTCGCTCGCCGGTTGGGTCGCCGGGGTTTCGGTACGCAGTTCCGCCGTCTCAGGAGCGCCGGCCTCGATCAGGCCCGCCGCCTTCAGCGACGCCTGATGGTCGGCCAGGATTTTCTCGACCGTCGGGTTGTAGACATTCTGGAAGCTGGCCGGATAGACGCCCATGATGATGACGATGGCCACCAAGGGCGCGAAGAACGCCACCTCACGCGCGGACAGGTCCGACATGGCCTTCACTTCCGGCTTTTCCAGCTTCCCGAAGAACAGCTTGCGGAACAGCAACAGCATATAGGCGGCACCCAGAACCAGCCCCGTGGCCGACAGCATGCCGTACCAAGTGCTGACCTGGAACACGCCCAGCATGGTCAGGAATTCACCCACGAAGCCCGACGTGCCGGGCAGACCGACCGAGGCGAACATGAAGATGGCGAACACCACCGCATAACGCGGCATGTTCTTGGCCATGCCGCCATAAGCGGCCATTTCGCGGGTATGCAGGCGGTTATAGGCAACGCCGATGCACAGGAAGAGAGCCGCCGACACGAACGTATGGCTCAGCATCTGGAACATGGCGCCATCCAAACCCTGCTGGTTCATGGCGAAGATGCCCATGGACACGTAACCCATATGGGCCACGGAGCTGTAGGCGATCATCTTCTTCATGTCAGACTGCGCCAGTGCCACCAGTGAGGTGTAGATGATGGCGGCGATGGACATGAAGAAGACCACGTCCTGGAAGAAGAAGCTGGCTTCAGGCAGCATCTGCACATTCGCGCGGATAAGACCGTAACCACCCATCTTCAGCATCACGCCAGCCAGCATCACGGAACCTGCCGTCGGCGCTTCCACGTGGGCAAAGGGCAACCAAGTATGGGCCGGCCAGATCGGCGTCTTCACGGCAAAGGCGATGAAGAAGGCCAGCCACAGCCAGATCTGCATATTGGACGGGAACGGATAGTCCACCATCACCCGCATATCCATGGTCCCGGCCGTCAGATACATGGCCAGGATAGCCAGCAGCATCAGCACCGAACCGATGAAGGTGTAGATGAAGAACTTGTAGGCCGCATAGACGCGGTTGGGACCGCCCCAGACGCCAATCAGCAGGAACATCGGCAGCAGTACCCCTTCGAAGAAGAGGTAGAACAGCACGAAGTCCAGCGCAGTAAACATGCCGATCAGCATGGTTTCCAGCACCAGCAGCGCGATCATGAATTCCTTCACGCGCTTTTCCACCGCATCCCAGGAGGCCAGGACGCAGATCGGAGTCAGTAGGGTGGAGGCCAGCACGAACCAGATGGAGATGCCGTCAACGCCCTTGATATAGGCGATGTTGAAGGCCGGCAGCCAGGCCACCTCCTCCACCAACTGGAAGCCGGGGTTGGAGGGATCGAAGCCGGTCAGGATGAACAGCGAAACGATAAAGGTGATGACGGACGTCCACAGCGCCACGCTCTTGGCGTTACGGGCCACTGCCTCCTGCTCACCACGGATGAGCAGGATGAACAGGGCACCGACGAGGGGCAGGAACGTCGTCAGCGAAAGGATCGGCACATCGGCCATTTCGAAAGACTCCCTACCTCAACGCGCCAGGAGGAACCAGCCGGCCAACGCGACCACGCCGATCACCATAACGAATGCATAATGGTACACAAAACCGGTCTGCACGCGGCTTGACGCCAGCGACAGGCGGCGGGTGACAGCGGCGGCCCCATCGGGACCCAGCCCGTCGATGACGCCGATATCGACACCCTTCCACAGGCCGAAGCCCAGCTTCATGGCCGGACGCACGAACAGCGCGTCATACAGTTCATCGAACATGTACTTGCGGAACACGAAGGCATGCGCAGCCTTGAAGGTGTTGACGAAGGCACCGGGCAGGCCGGGGCTGAACATATAGAACACATAGGCCAGCACGATGCCGGAGACGCCGGCTGCCAGCGGGGCATAGGGCACCCAGCCCGGCACATGGTGCGCGGCCTCGATGATGGTCCCGTGCTCACCGGCCAGCATCACGATGCTGCCCGACCAGAACTCGGCCATGTCATGACCGACGAACCAGGGATAGGCGACGAAGCCGGCGAACAGCGCACCGATCGACAGGACGATCAGCGGCACCAGCATGACAGCCGGGCTTTCATGCACATGGGCCATCACCTTTTCCGACGCGCGCGGCTTACCATGGAAAGTCATGATCAGCAGGCGCCACGAATAGAAGGCCGTCATGAAGGCGGCGGCGATGCCCATCCAGAAGGCGAAGGAACCGGCGGCGCTGTGCTTGGCATAGGCCACTTCCAGGATCATGTCCTTGGAATAGAAGCCCGCGAAGAACGGGATACCGGCCAGCGCCAGATTACCGATCCACATCATCGTGTAGGTGCCGGGGATCAGCTTCCAGATGCCGCCCATGTTGCGCATGTCCTGTTCATCCGACATGGCGTGGATGACCGAACCGGCGCCTAAGAACAGCAGGGCCTTGAAGAAGGCGTGCGTCATCAGGTGGAAAATGGCGGCCGGATAGGCACCGACACCGATGGCGAAGAACATGTAGCCAAGCTGGCTCATCGTCGAATAGGCGATGACGCGCTTGATGTCGAACTGGGTCAGGCCGATGGTCGCGGCCACGAAGGCGGTGGCGGCACCCAGATAGGTGACAACCTCCAGCGCTGCGGGCGCATATTCGAACACCGGGCTCATCCGGGCCAGCATGAAGACGCCGGCGGTCACCATGGTGGCCGCATGGATCAGCGCCGACACCGGGGTCGGGCCTTCCATGGCGTCCGGCAACCAAGTGTGCAGGCCCAGCTGCGCCGACTTGCCCATGGCGCCGATGAACAGCAGCAGGCAGGCGCAGGTCAGCGCATGCACTTCCCAGCTGAGGAAGTGGAAGGTCGCATCGGCCTTGGAAGCGGCCTGGGCGAAGATGCCGTCAAATTCGACAGTGCCGAAGATGATGTAGATCGCCATGATGCCCAGCGCGAAGCCGAAGTCACCGACGCGGTTCACCAGGAACGCCTTCATGGAGGCGTCATTGGCGCTCTTCTTCTCGTACCAGAAATTGATCAGCAGGTAGGAGGCAACGCCCACGCCTTCCCAGCCGAAGAACATCTGCAGCAGGTTATCGGCAGTCACCAGCATGAGCATCATGAAGGTGAACAGCGACAGGTAGGCCATGAAGCGCGCCCGATGCGGGTCGTGGCTCATATAGCCGACCGAATAGACATGCACCATGGACGACACGCCGTTCACGACGACCAGCATCACAGCGGTCAGCGTGTCGATGCGCAGCGACCAGGACACCTCGAAGGTGCCGCTGTCGATCCAGGTGAACAGCTCGATGGTGCGCGCAGCCTCCGGCCCGCCGAAACCGACCTTCGTGAACAGGATCACGGACAGGACGGCAGCGGTCAGAACACCGGCGCAGGTGACGATCTGGGCCCCACGGTCGCCGATAATGCGCCCGAAGAACCCGGCGATGAAGGCGCCCAACAGGGGCAGGAAGATGGCAGCGATTTCCATGATGCCCGCCTCAACCCTTCATCATGTTGATGTCTTCAACCGCGATGGTCCCGCGGTTACGGAAATAGACCACCAGGATCGCCAGACCGATGGCGGCCTCCGCAGCGGCCACCGTCAGGATGAACATGGTGAAGATCTGGCCCACCAGGTCGTTCAGATAGACGGAGAAGGACACCAGATTGATGTTGACGGCGAGAAGGATCATCTCGACCGACATCAAGATCACGATGACGTTCTTCCGGTTCAGGAAAATCCCGAACACGCCGATGGTGAAGAGGATGGCCGACAGCGTCAGGTAATGCGCCAGGCCGATAGAGCCGAATTCCATGATCAGACGCCCCCCCGCGTCGGGACCTTGCGTACCTGCACCACCTCGGCGCGCTTGCGATCAAGCTGCTGGCCGATCTGCTGGCGACGGACACCGGGGCGCGACCGCAGGGTCAGCACGATGGCGCCGATCATGGCGACCAGCAGGATCAGGCCCGAGACCTGGAAGGCATACACATAGTCGGTATAGAGGATGTGGCCGATGGCTTCGGTGTTGGTCACCTGATCGACCGGCGGGATCGGCGCATTGTTGGCCTGACCGCCCACCGGGCCGCCAGCCAGCTGCGTTGCCGCCAGGAAGACCAGTTCCACCGCCAGGATGGCGCCGACAACCAGCCCCACCGGCATGTAGCGCATGAAGCCTTGCCGCAGTTCCTGGAAATTGATGTCGAGCATCATCACCACGAACAAGAACAGCACCGCCACCGCGCCGACATAGACGATGACCAGGATCATGGCCACGAATTCAGCGCCGATCAGGACGAACAGGCCGGCCGCGTTAAAGAAGGCGAGGATCAGGAACAGAACCGAGTGTACCGGGTTCTTGGCCGTGATCACCCGCACGGCAGACGCCAGCAGGATGATGGCGAACGCATAGAATGCGATTGCGGTCAGGGTCATGTTACGCCGCCTCCGGCGCTGTGGTCATCGGGTACTGGGTCACGGAGGATACTCCGGGCGAAGGAATGTGGATGGCCGGGGACCCGGCCATCGATGAGTTCAACGGTATGGCGCGTCAGCGGCGAGGTTAGCCGCGATCTGCGCCTCCCAACGGTCACCATTCGCGAGCAGCTTGTCCTTGTTGTAGTACAGCTCCTCGCGCGTTTCCGTCGCGAATTCCA
Organism: alpha proteobacterium AAP38; assembly: GCA_001296005.1. Lineage (GTDB taxonomy): Bacteria > Pseudomonadota > Alphaproteobacteria > Azospirillales > Azospirillaceae > Niveispirillum. The sequence continues at coordinate 59,166 of LJHR01000046.1, forward strand.
GGTTGGGCCCCTCGACGATGGCATCGACCGGGCAGGCCTCCTGGCACAGGCCGCAATAGATGCACTTCGTCATGTCGATGTCGTAGCGCGTGGTACGGCGGCTGCCATCCTCACGCGGTTCAGCCTCGATCGTGATGGCCAGGGCCGGGCAGATGGCCTCGCACAGCTTGCAGGCGATGCAGCGCTCTTCCCCATTGGGATAGCGGCGCAGCGCATGCTCACCCCGGAAGCGCGGGCTCGTGGGGCCACGCTCATACGGATAGTTCAGGGTCACACGGGGCTTGAACATGTAGCTGAAAGTCAGCGCCATGCCCTTCACGAGTTCCCACAAGAACAGGCCGCGCGCCGTACGGTCGAGCAAGGCCATGTTTCACCTCCATATTCGGACCGGCCAGACGGCCCGCCCACAAGCATCACCGGCAGGGGGTTGAAAAGCCCCCTCCCCCTCACGAAATCATTTCGGCAGCAGGTCGAAATAGACCAGCACGCCGGACGTCAGCACCACCCAGATCAGGGAGAATGGCAGGAACACCTTCCACCCCAGACGCATCAGCTGGTCATAGCGGTAACGCGGCAGCGTGGCGCGGACCCAGATGAAGCAGAACAGCACGAAGCAGATCTTGGCGATGAACCAGAGCGGACCCGGAATCCAGTTCAACGGTGCGATATCCAGGGGCGGCAGCCAGCCACCCAGGAACAGCACCACCGTCATGCCGCTCATCAGGATCATGTTGATGTATTCGCCCAGGAAGAACAGGGCGAAGGTCATCGACGAATATTCCACATTGAAGCCGCCCGACAGCTCCGACTCACCTTCGGGCAAGTCGAACGGGGCGCGGTTCGTCTCGGCCAGGGCCGAGATGAAGAAGATGATGAACATCGGGAACAGCGGGATGAAGAACCAGACGGTCTTCTGCGCTTCCACAATCTTCGACAGGTTCAGCGAACCGACGCAGAGCAGGACGGTGATGATGACGAGGCCGATGGAGACCTCATACGACACCATCTGTGCGGCGGCGCGCAAACCGCCCAGGAAGGCGTACTTGGAGTTGGACGCCCAGCCGGCCATGATGATGCCGTACACGCCCAGCGAAGAGATCGCGAACAAGTACAGGACACCGACATTGATGTCGGCCAGCACCAGCCCCTCACCGAACGGGATCACCGCCCAGGCCACCAGGGCCAGGAGGAAGGTCAGCATCGGGGCGGCCACGAAGACACCGGCGTTGGCACCCGTCGGGATGACGGTTTCCTTGGCCAGCAGCTTCAGACCATCGGCAAAGGGCTGCAACAGACCGAAGGGACCGACAACATTCGGACCCTGGCGCAGCTGCATCGCCGCCATCACCTTGCGTTCAAAATAGGTCAGCATCGCCATGCCGATCAGCAGCGGCACCACAATGGTGACGATGCCCGCGACGATGCGGACGATCAGCGGCAGTTCAGCCCACAATTCCCACATCGTCACTTACTCCGCCGCGGCGGCCGCCAGGGCCGGCTTCAGAAAGGCTTCCGTACAATCGGCCATGGTCTGTGACGCACGGCTGATCGGGTCGGTCATGTAGAAATTCTCCACCGGCGAGGTGAAGTGCGCATCGGCCACCGCACCCTCGGTCCCAAACGGGCCCCAGGCGGACGGCACCAGACGGTCCAGCACGCCGAACACCGGGTTCAGCGCCACCATGCGCTGACGCAGCTGCGCCAGCGTGTCATAGGGCAGGGTCTGACCCAGTTCGGCCGACAGGGCGCGCAGGATCTTCCAGTCTTCACGCGCCTCACCCAGGGGGAAGGCGGCCAGACGGGCCTGCTGCACGCGGCCTTCGGTGTTGACGTAGGTGGCGTTCTTCTCGGTATAGGCGGCACCCGGCAGGATCACGTCGGCGCGGTGGGCGCCCCGGTCGCCATGGTGACCCTGATAGATCACGAAGGCATTGCCGAAACGGTCAGCCTCGATCTCGTCGGCACCCAGCAGGTACACGACCTCGATCTCGCCCTTCTGCGCACCCGACAGGATACCACCCAGGTCGCGGCCACCGGGGCCGGGCAGGAAGCCGGCATCCAGCGCGCCAACGCGACCAGCGGCCAGATGCAGGACGTTGAAACCGTTCCAGTCTTCGCGCACGGCGCCGACCGTTTCCGCCAGCTTCCGCACCGCCGCCTGCACCGCCGGGCCATCGCCACGACGCAGGGCGCCGGCGCCCAGAATGATCAGCGGGTTCTTGGCATTGCGCAGGGTTTCGGCAAAGGCGTGCGTGCCATTGGCCAGATCGGTCAGGACCGAACCGGCATTGCCCAGCCACTCCGTCGGGTAGGTCAGGTCGATATTCTGACCGACGACGGCAACCTTCTTCAGCTTGCCGGTCAGGTAGGTCTTGCGGATGCGGGAATTCACCAGCGGCGCTTCCCAGCGCGGGTTGGTGCCAATCAGCAGCACGACATCGGCATTCTCAATCCCGGCAATGCCGCTATTGAAGATATAGCCGGCACGGTTGCTAGCATCGAAGCTGGCCCCGTCCTGACGGCAATCCAGGTTCTGTGACCCCAGCGCATTCAGCAGGTCCTTCAGCGCCACCGTGCTTTCGACATCGACCAGATCGCCGGCCACACCGGCGATCTTGGAACCATCGACACCGGCAACCTTGGCCTTGATGGCGGCAAACGCCTCGACCCAGGTGGCGGGCTTGAGCTTGCCATCGGCACCACGCACATAGGGGCGGTCCAGGCGCTGGCGCTTTAGGCCGTCAATGGCATAGCGCGTCTTGTCGCTGATCCATTCCTCGTTCACATCCTCGTTCAGGCGCGGCAGAACGCGCAGAACCTCACCGCCTCTTGCGTCGATGCGGATGTTGGAACCCACCGCGTCCATGACGTCGATGCTTTCCGTCTTGCGCAGTTCCCAGGGACGGGCATTGAACGAGTAGGGCTTGGAGGTCAAGGCGCCCACGGGGCAGACATCGACCAGATTGCCCGACATTTCGGAATTCACACCGGCCTCAAGCGCCGGCGTAATTTCCAGATGCTCCCCACGGGCCAGACCACCCAGGGCCGGCACGCCCGCGATTTCATCCACAAAGCGGATGCAGCGGGTGCACTGGATGCAGCGGGTCATGAAGGTCTTGATCAGCGGACCCATATACTTGTCGCTGACGGTGCGCTTATTCTCTTCAAAGCGGCTGCGATCATAGCCGTAGGACACGGCCTGGTCCTGCAGATCGCATTCGCCGCCCTGGTCGCAGATGGGGCAGTCCAGCGGATGGTTGATCAGCAGGAATTCCATCACGCCCTTGCGGGCCTTGTGGACGTTGGGGGTGTTGGTCTTCACCACCATCCCCTCACCCACCGGCAGCGCGCAGGATGCGGCCGGCTTGGGCATGCGTTCCACTTCCACCAGGCACATGCGGCAATTGGCCGGCACGGACAGGCGCTCATGATAGCAGAAGCGCGGCACTTCGATGCCGAGCTGTTCGCAGGCCTGAAGCACCGAGGTACCGGGGGCGACTTCGATCTCGACGCCGTCAATGGTCAGTTTGGGCATGATATCCTCGTAAGACCCCGATTACTCGGCCGCCACGCGGGCGCCGCGATCGGCGCGCGTGCGGTATTCCAGGATGCGGCGCTCCACTTCCGGGCGGAAATGGCGCATCAGACCCTGGATCGGCCACGCCGCCGCGTCACCCAGGGCGCAGATGGTGTGACCTTCGACCTGCTTGGTGACGTCCAGCAGCATGTCGATCTCTTCGACATGGGCCTGACCCTTCACCAGACGTTCCATCACGCGCCACATCCAGCCCGTGCCCTCACGGCAGGGCGTGCACTGGCCGCAGCTCTCATGCATGTAGAACTTTGACAGCCGCGCAATGGCCTTCACGATATCGGTGGACTTGTCCATGACGATGACGGCAGCGGTGCCCAGGCCCGAACGAACGTCGCGCAGGCTGTCGAAATCCATCAGGACGGTGTCGCAGATTTCCTTGGGCAGCAGCGGAACGGAGGAGCCGCCGGGGATGATAGCCAGCAGGTTATCCCAGCCGCCACGCACACCGCCGCAATGCTTCTCGATCAGTTCCTTCAGCGGGATGCCCATCTCTTCTTCGACGGTCGCCGGCTGGTTCACATGGCCCGACACGCAGAACAGCTTGGTGCCGCTGTTCTTCGGTCGGCCCAGATTGGCGAACCAGGAGGGACCGCGCCGCAGAATGGTCGGCACCACCGCGATGGATTCGACATTGTTCACCGTCGTCGGGCGGCTGTAGAGGCCGGCCATGGCGGGGAACGGGGGCTTGTTACGGGGCTGGCCCTTCTTGCCTTCCAGGCTTTCGATCAGCGCCGTCTCTTCACCGCAGATATAGGCGCCAGCGCCCAGGTGCAGATAGACGTCGTGATCGTAACCGGAACCGCAGGCGTTCTTGCCAATCAGGCCCGAGGCATAGGCCTCGTCGATGGCGCGCTGAACGTTGGCGGCCTCGTAATAGAACTCGCCACGGATATAGATGTAGGTGGCGGTGGCGCCGATGGCGAAACCGGCGATCAGGCAGCCTTCGATCAGCTTGTGCGGATCGTGGCGCATGATCTCCCGGTCCTTACAGGTACCGGGCTCGCCCTCATCGGCATTGACCACCAGATAGACAGGGCCATTGCTGGTCTTGGGCATGAAGGACCACTTCATGCCCGTGGAGAAGCCGGCGCCGCCACGGCCGCGCAGGCCCGATTCCTTTACCAGATCAATGATCTTGTCCCGGCCCAGGTCCAGGATTTCCTTGGTACCGGACCAGTCGCCACGGGTCTTGGCCCCGTCCAGGAACGGGCTTTCGAAGCCGTAGAGGTTGGTGAAGATGCGGTCTTCATCGCGAAGCATGGTTCACCCTCCCCTTACGCCTGACCGGCGGGCTTCACGCCCGCCTTGATGGCCGATTCGATCAGCGTCGTCGGCCCGCCCGAGGCGCAAGCCCGGATACGGCCATTCTGCGGGCCCGTCGCCGGCTTCTCGCCACGCGCCAGGGCGTCCAGGATCTTCTCGGTCGTTTCCGCCGTCAGATCCTCATAGAAATCGTCGCCGATCTGCATCATGGGCGCGTTCACACAGGCGCCGAGGCATTCGACCTCGATCACCGTGAACTGGCCGTCCGGCGTCGTCTGTCCCGCCTTGATGCCCAGCTTCTTCTCGCAGACATGCAGCACCTCATCCGACCCGCGCAGCCAGCAGGGCGTGGTGGTGCAGACCTGGACGAAATGCTTACCCACGGGCTTCAGATTGTACATCGTATAGAAGCTCGCCACCTCCAGCGCCCGGATCGGCGCCATGTCGAGATAGTGAGCCACATAATCGATGGCGACCTTGGGCAACCAGCCGCCGCACTGGCGCTGGGCCAGGTCGAGCAGCGGCATCACCGCACTTTGTTGTCGGCCTTCGGGGTACTTGGCGATGATGCGCTTGGCCAGCTCGATATTCTCTGCGGTGAATTCGAAGCTGGTCGGCTCCGCCACCGCGGGGCCATGGGAATGGGCGGCACTCATCGATCAATCTCTCCGAACACGATGTCCATGGAGCCGATGATCGCCACGGCGTCGGCGAGCATATGGCCCTTGGACATGAAATCCATCGCCTGCAGATGCGAGAAACCCGTCGGGCGGATCTTGCAGCGGTACGGGCGGTTCGTCCCGTCGGCCACCAGATAGACGCCCAGTTCACCCTTGGGCGACTCGGTCGCCGTGTAGGTGTCGCCGGCCGGCACGTGATAGCCTTCGGTGTACAGCTTGAAATGGTGGATCAGCGCTTCCATCGAGCGCTTCATCTCGCCACGGCTCGGCGGCGTGACCTTGCGGTCATTCAGCTTCACCGGACCCGGCGTCTTGGACAGCTTGTCCAGCGCCTGGCGGATGATGTGCATCGACTGCTTCATCTCCTCCATGCGGACCAGATAGCGGGCGTAGCAATCGCCCGTCAGGCCCACCGGCACGTCGAAGTCGAACTCTTCATAGCTGTCATAGGGCTGCGCCTTGCGCAGATCCCAGGCGACGTTGGAGCCGCGCAGCATCGGGCCGGTGAAGCCCCAGGCCAACGCATCCGCCGCCGACACCACACCGATATCCACAGTGCGCTGCTTGAACACCCGGTTCTCGGACAGCAGCCCTTCAAGGTCGGCCATGAACTTGGGGAACGTGTCGAAATAGGCGCCGATATCGTCGGCCAGCCCAGCCGGCAGGTCCAGGTTCACGCCGCCGGGACGGAAATAATTGGCATGCAGGCGCGCACCCGACACCCGCTCATAGAACTCCATCAGCTTCTCACGCTCCTCGAAGCCCCAGAGGGCCGGCGTGATGGCGCCGACGTCCAGCGCGAAGGTGGTGAGGTTCAGCAGGTGGTTCAGGATACGGGTGATCTCTGCGAACAGCACACGGATATACTGACCACGCTTGGGCGGGGTGATGCCCAGCAACTTTTCCACGGCCAGCACCCAGGTGTGCTCCATCGACATCGGGGACACATAGTCCAGCCGGTCGAAATAGGGCGTAGCCTGGGTATAGGTCTTGTATTCGATCAGCTTTTCGGTGCCACGATGCAGCAGGCCGATATGCGGATCGGCACGCTCCACCACCTCGCCATCCATTTCCATCACCAGACGCAGCACGCCATGGGCGGCCGGATGCTGGGGACCGAAATTCATGGTCAAGGGCTTGATCTGCACTTCGCCCTGGGTGGCGGGTGCCGACAGGGACAGCCCGGTTTCGGTCGCGACGTTGGTCGTTGCCATCTCCTGGCCCCCTTAACGCTTGTCCGCGATGGCGGGACGTGCCGCCAGCGGGATAACGGCCTTCTCATCGCCCGGCAACTGCACATCCGTCATCCCTTCCCAGGGCGACAGGAAATCGAAGCTGCGGAAATCCTGAGTGAGCTTCACCGGCTCATAGACCACGCGGCGCTGTTCGGCGTCGTAGCGAAGCTCGACAAAGCCGGTCAGCGGGAAGTCCTTACGGAGCGGATGCCCCTCAAACCCATAGTCGGTGAGGATGCGGCGCAGGTCCGGGTTATCGGCGAAGAAGATGCCGTAGAGGTCCCAGGCTTCACGCTCGAACCAGCCAGCCACGGGGTACAGCGACACGATGGAGGCCACGGGCGTGTCCTCGTCCGTCGCCACCTTCACGCGGATGCGGTGGTTATGCTTTACCGACAGCAGGTTATAGACAACCTCGAACCGCTCCGCGCGGTCGGGATAGTCCACACCGGCAATGTCGGCCAGCAACTCGCAATGGGTGGTCGAATCGTCGCGCAGGAACTGGATGCCCTTAAACAGCGCCGCGCGCGTCAGGGTCACGGCCAGCTCGCCATGGGCGATCTCGGTCTTCACGACAGCAGCGCCCAGGGCGTTGCCGATATAATCACCGAGTTCCTTGAGGGCCTCGTCGCTCATGCTTAAGCGTCCTCGTCCAAAAACCAGGGTCAGGCGCGGATCAGGCGGTTACCGCCCTTGATCTTCTTCTGCAATTGCAGAATGCCGTAAACCAGCGCCTCCGCCGTGGGCGGGCAACCGGGCACATAGATGTCGACGGGCACGATGCGGTCGCAACCGCGCACCACCGAATAGGAATAATGATAGTAACCGCCGCCATTGGCGCAGCTGCCCATCGAGATCACCCAGCGCGGTTCGGCCATCTGGTCGTAAACCTTGCGGAGCGCCGGAGCCATCTTGTTGCAGAGCGTGCCGGCCACGATCATCACGTCAGACTGACGAGGGCTGGGGCGCGGAATGACGCCGAACCGGTCAAGGTCATAGCGCGCCATATAGGCGTGGATCATTTCCACGGCACAGCAGGCCAGACCGAAGGTCATGGGCCACAGCGAACCGGTGCGGGCCCAGTTCAGCAGGTCATCATACTTGGCGACCAGGAAGCCCTTGTCGTTCAGTTCGGTGGTGACCGCGTTCAGGTACGCCTCCTGCGCCGCACCGGGCGGCAGGGTGCTGGTGTTCCCGACAATTTGATTGGTGGTGACGAGGTTACTGCTGCTCATCATATCGCTCCCAGGCTGGCCGGATGGGATCACTCCCACTCCAGCGCGCCCTTCTTCCATTCATAGATGAAGCCGATGGTCAGGATGCCCAGGAACACCATCATCGACCAGAAACCGAACATGCCGATATCACCCAGGGATACCGCCCACGGGAACAGGAAGGCCACTTCCAGGTCGAAAATGATGAACAGGATCGAGACCAGATAGAAGCGGACGTCGAACTTGCTGCGCGCATCCTCGAACGCCTCAAAGCCGCACTCATAGGCGGACAGCTTCTCGGCGTCGGGCTTCTGCTTGCCCACCACAAGGGAGGCCGCGATCATCGCGCCGGCCACAATGGTGGCAATGGCTAGGAAGACCAGGATCGGCAGATACTGCACCAGCAGCGGGTTGGACATCGGATCGGACATCGTCACACCGGTTCAGCCCGACGCTGCGCCACAGATATCCGTCGGGCCGACAGGCTCGGGCCGAGGATAATTTGCGTCGCAACCGCGGGCGGTTCATGGACCAGGAAGGCCACCGGGGAACCCGGAGCCCACGGGAATATAGGCCCCGTCCACGCCGGAAGGAAAGCGAATTACGCCATTTTCGGGGCTGAGAAACGTTCGCAACTGGGCGGAAATGCTCACACTTCCGCCGATTGGTGCGTCGCGGCAAACCAGCGTTGCGTTGCAGGGATTACTCAATGGCGCCAATTGCATGGCGCAAGCGAACCATTCGGAAATGCAAAAATTCAGCATATTCCCGTGTGGGGAACGCTGATTTTAAAATCTATCTCGCTTATGGGATTTTTCAAAAACACAGCAAAGCACACTTGGTTGCTTTTGTCGTATTTTGAAGAAAGGTGGCGCGAGTGACGGGACTTGAACCCGCGGCCTCCGGCGTGACAGGCCGGCGCTCTAA
>LJHR01000047.1 GCA_001296005.1 alpha proteobacterium AAP38
CAAGACAACGGCACACTTGTCAGGGTGCACCTGAACCTCGAAGAAAAGTGGCGCGAGTGACGGGACTTGAACCCGCGGCCTCCGGCGTGACAGGCCGGCGCTCTAACCAACTGAGCTACACCCGCGCAGGGCGGAAGAAGTTAGCGTCCTCTCCGGGACGACCACCGCAAAGGGTGGCGCGAGTGACGGGACTTGAACCCGCGGCCTCCGGCGTGACAGGCCGGCGCTCTAACCAACTGAGCTACACCCGCAAACTTTTCAAACAGCGCCGCGACCGTTTCCAGCCCCGCCGCCGCTGAGGTGGGCGGGTGTATATTCGACCCCGCCCACCTTGTCAAACATGAAATCGCCAGGAAAATGCGGATCAGCAGCCCTTGGCATGGCGCAGGGCGAACAACCGGTCCAGCACATCGTCCAGATTGGCCGGCGGGTCCCGCTTCTCGAACGCGTCCGGGCCGCCATAGCGGCTCAGAGCCAGCTCCAGGGCCCGCCAGAGCTGTTCGGCGATTTCCAGTTCCTGTTGGTCGATGGCCAGTTCCAGCGCAGCCAGGATACGGTCGCCCAAACGACGATCAGCGGAATCGATCACGAAACGCCTTCCTCTTTCCCGTGCGCAGCCGTGGAGAACGACCGATGGCGCATCATACCCGTTCCACCGGCGCTGCGACAGGTGGAATGGCAGATCAATACAAGGATAGGGGGAGGGAATGGTGGGCGGTGAGGGGATCGAACCCCCGACCTGCGGTGTGTAAAACCGATGCTCTACCTCTGAGCTAACCGCCCGTACCTTATCGTTGGCCGGGACAATAGCGGCCGGAACGGGAGAATCAACAAAGAAGTTGGTTTTCCCCCAACATGACAGGGGCCAAAAATGAAAAACGGGCGCGCCCGGAGGGCCGCCCGTTATCTCACCATCAGGCCGCCCAGCTATCGCCGGGCATCCCTAGATAGGCGTCGCTCAGTTCAGCGCGTCCTTCAGGCCCTTGCCGGGCTTGAACTTCGGCTGCTTGGAAGCGGCGATGGAGATCTTCTCACCGGTGCGGGGATTGCGGCCCTCGGAAGCGGCGCGTTCAGCGACCGCGAAAGTGCCGAAGCCAACCAGACGCACTTCGTCGCCCTTCTTCAGCGCGCCGGTGATCCCATCAAAAACCGCATCGACGGCCTTGTTCGCGTCCGCCTTGGACAGACCAGCCGCTTCGGCGACCGCGGCAACGAGATCGTTCTTGTTCACTTAAGGCCCCCCTCATCAAGAGAGTATCGGTTGCAACATGCCCGAGATGTCTTCCCAGGCATCAAGGGATTGGGTTCCGCCGCCAACACAAGGGTTTGTGCGGGTGGCGGCGGAACCCAATTCACACGATTTCCAATCGCACTTCAATGGCGAATCACGCCATCCCGCTCTTCATCCCCAGCTTTTCCGGGGACCTGAGCCACTTCTTCGGGCTCCGACCACTCAATACCGACCGGTGCCGTCACCAAAGCCTGCGCCAAAACCTCATCTACGGTTGAAACCGGGATGATGGTCAGGCCCTTTTTCACGTTATCGGGGATTTCGGCCAGATCCTTCTCATTATCCTTGGGAATCAGCACCCGCTTGATTCCCGCCCTGAGCGCCGCCAGCAGCTTTTCCTTCAGGCCGCCGATGGCCAGAACCTTGCCGCGCAGGGTGATCTCACCCGTCATGGCAATGTCCTTGGCGACCGCGATGCCCGTCAGGACGGAGACGATGGTGGTGATCATGGCCACGCCGGCCGACGGGCCGTCCTTCGGGGTCGCCCCTTCCGGCACATGGACATGGATGTCGCGCTTTTCGAACAGGGTCGGCTTGATCCCGAACTTCAGGGCGTTGGCCTTCACATAGGATTCGGCGGCCTGCACCGACTCCTTCATGACGTCGCCCAGCTTGCCCGTGGTCTGGATACGGCCCTTGCCGCGCAGCATCACGGCCTCGATGGTCAGGATTTCCCCGCCCACCTCGGTCCAGGCCAGACCGGTGGTGGCACCGACCTGATCCTCCAACTCGGCCTCACCGAATCGGAAGCGCTTCACGCCTGCGAACTTTTCCAGGTTCTTGGGCGTGACCTTCACCTTTTCGAGACCCTTCATCAGGATCTCCTTGATGGCCTTGCGTGCCAGATTGGCAATCTCACGCTCCAGCGAACGCACGCCCGCTTCCCGCGTGTAGTAGCGGATCACATCGCGCAGCGCCTCGTCGGTGATGGTGAACTCGCCAGCCTTCAGACCATGGTCGCTCACCTGCTTGTCGATCAGGTGGCGCTTGGCGATCTCCACCTTCTCATCCTCGGTGTAACCGGCCAGGCGGATGATCTCCATACGGTCGAGCAACGGCTGCGGCATGCGCAGTGAGTTGGCCGTGCAGACAAACATCACGTCCGACAGATCGTAATCGACCTCCAGATAATGGTCGCTGAAGGTGCTGTTCTGCTCGGGGTCCAGAACCTCCAGCAGGGCCGACGACGGGTCGCCGCGCCAGTCGGCACCCAGCTTGTCGATCTCGTCCAGCAGGAACAACGGGTTGGAGGTCTTTGCCTTCTTCATGCCCTGGATGACCTTGCCGGGCATGGAGCCGATATAGGTGCGGCGGTGACCGCGCACCTCGGCCTCATCCCGCACGCCGCCCAGGGACATGCGCACGAAATTGCGGCCAGTGGCCTTGGCGATGGACTTGCCCAGCGAGGTCTTGCCCACGCCCGGCGGCCCGACCAGACACAGGATCGGCCCCTTCACCTTATCCATGCGCTGCTGAACCGCCAGATATTCAAGGATGCGTTCCTTGACCTTCTCCAGACCGTGATGGTCGGCGTTCAGGATGGTCTCGGCACCCTTGATGTCCTTCTTGACCTTGCTGCGCTTCTTCCAGGGAATCGACAGCATCCAGTCCAGATAGTTGCGCACCACCGTCGCCTCGGCGCTCATCGGGCTCATGGTGCGCAGCTTCTTGACCTCGGCCAGGGCCTTTTCACGGGCTTCCTTGCTGAACTTGGTCTTGGCGATCTTTTCCTCGATCTCCGCAACCTCGTCCTTGCCGTCCTCGCCCTCGCCCAATTCCTTCTGAATGGCCTTCATCTGCTCATTCAGATAGTACTCGCGCTGGGTCTTCTCCATCTGGCGCTTCACGCGGTTGCGGATGCGCTTTTCCACCTGCAGCACGCCGATCTCGCCTTCCATGAAGGCATAGACCCGCTCCAGCCGCTCGGCGACCGTCGGGGTCTCCAGCAACTGCTGCTTCTCAGGGATCTTCAGCTGGAGATGGCTGGCGATGGTGTCGGCCAGCTTGCCCGGCTCCTCGATCTGGTTGATGGAGACCAGCACCTCGGGCGGGATCTTCTTGTTCAGCTTGATATATTGCTCGAACTGCGACACGGCCGCGCGCGACAGGGCCTCAAGCTCCTGCGGCTCGCCCACCTTCTCGTCGATCAGTTCGGCATAGGCCTGGAAGAAGTCCTCATTGTCGCCGAACTTCGTGATGGCGGCACGCTTGCCGCCCTCCACCAGCACCTTCACGGTGCCATCGGGCAGCTTCAGAAGCTGCAACACCGTTCCGATGGTCCCGACGGAGAAGATGTCGGCGGGCGTGGGATCATCCTGGGAGGCGTTCTTCTGGGTGACCAGCAGGATCTGCTTGTCATCCTTCATCACGTCTTCCAGCGCGCGGACGGATTTCTCGCGGCCCACGAACAACGGGACGATCATGTGCGGGAAGACGACGATGTCTCTCAGCGGGAGGACCGGGTAGAGAACACCGCGGGGGATGTCCAGCATCTTAAGTCAGCCTTCTATATTCATGCCGCCAGCCCCGCTGGGCCTGGGCCGACCGCCCGCCCCAGATGGGCACGGGATGAAACGGTCGTGACGGCGTCAGGCGTTAACGTGGCACACCAATACCCCCCCTTCAAGGGCTTGAACCACGCCAAAGGCGTACTAGCGGTTTGTCACGAGCGCAAAAAGGGCCGCGCGGCAGTGCCGCGCGGCCCTTTTCAGCACTTAAGAAACGTATGAAGGCGCTGTTAAACCTTGCCCAGCAGTGCGGCGAAGGTCAGCACGACATAGCCCAGCACCATGAACAGCACGGCATAGCCCCAGCCGATGAAGAAGTGCAGCATCAGCATCAGCAGGAACAGCACCACGGCGATGATGCCGATGGTGGTGAAACGGGTAAAGGCATGCCAGCCCTCGGCATGTTCCTTCACGATCTTGTTGTCGACCACCACGGGCCCATGTGCGCCGGCCATTTTCTTCTCCCCGGTACGAGACGATGGAATTCTGCGCGATTGTGTAAGGGTTGGTGGGGCTGTTGACAAGGCCTCTCGAACGGTTCTGGGTGCTACCGAATGTCCTTCACCAGTCGCAACGTCTCCTCGCCATAGCCCAGGCGCGCATAGAAGGCACGACCACGCGCATTGCTGGCAAACACGTCCAGCGACAAGGACGAATAACCCTGACGCCTGGCCCATTCCTCCACCGCCGTCATTAAGGCCTTTGCCGTCCCCTGCCCCTGCGCGGCCTCTGTTACGGCCAGCAGGGGGATATAGGCAGCAATCTGGTCGGTGAAGATGTCCAGCATCGGCTCGGCATGCACGAATCCCAGCCGCTCGCCGGCCTCATCCTCGGCGATGAAGGTCACGGCCCCCGGCTTGGGCGCCTCCAGCGTCTCATGCATGAAACTGCGCTGGAACCGCATCACCTCCTCCGCACTGCGCCAGGACAGATCAGCCGCACCGGCCAGCCGCGGGGCGAGGCCGTGGATGAAGGGCAGGTCTTCTGCGGTGGCGGGGCGTATCGACAGCATGGACATGGGCGGTTCCGGCAGAGCGTTGATCACAGGGCAATGACACGGGTCACGACAGTCGCACAATCACCCTTGACGGCTGATCATTTGTCCTACACCGTATGCAACATAACTCATACAGGGTATGGATTATGACAACGGTCGCGAACGCCACGCTTGGACAGTTTGAGCAGGTTGTGCTGACGGCCATCCTTGCCCTGGGTGACGGGGCCTACGGCGTCACCATCCACGCCAAGGTGGAGGAACTGTCGAGGCCGCGAAAGGTGGTGCTGGGCGCCGTCTACGCCACCTTGGACCGGATGGAGGATAAGGGGCTGGTCACGTCCTGGATGACCGATCCCACACCGGAAAGGGGCGGGCGGGCCAAACGCTGCTTCCGGCTTGAGCAGTCGGGGGAACTGGCCCTGCGGGACGCGGCGACGACCGCCAAACGCATCTGCGATGCAATCGAACAGCAATGGGGAGTGGGGATATGGAACGACAGCGCAATCGCGTAGACCATCCAGCACCAGCAGCACCCGGATTGGTGGGGCGCCTTGTGCAGATGATATTGCCGCCCGCCTCGCGCGAGGCCGTGATGGGCGATCTGGCCGAGAGCTGCCGTTCGCCGGGCCAGTTGGCTGCCGAAGGACTGCGCAGCGTGCCGCCGCTGGTAGCCGAACAGGCACGCCGGGCGTCGCGGCTGCCGGTGATCGGGTTGCAGCTGTTCATCCTGTTCGCCTGCCTGGGCGGGTTCGAACTGGACCGCGCCGGCAAGGTGGTGACCAATGCCGCCTGCGCCGCCCTGCCCATGGGGCTGGCCATGGTCGGGTTGCTGCTGCGCAATATCTATCGCAGTGAGGATAACCCGGTACGGCAGGGCTTTTTCGACGCTTTGACGGCGGCCCTGTGCGTGGTGGCGCAGCAGACCATGATGCATGTGCTGATCGCTGCCGGCCATGTCGATCCAGCCTGGGCCCTGTCGCGGTCGCTGATCGTGCTGGCCTGCCTGTCCTTCCCCATCCTCTGGACCTTGGGCGCCATGGAGAATCCCGACGCGGTGCGGCGCAAGCCCGCACAGCCGCTGTTCAGCGATTACAATCAGTTCGTCCAGCGCACCCGCGTGCGTAACCGGGCCGAAATGGCGGCGCTCGCCATGATCATCGGTGTGTCGGGCTATTTCCTGGCGCGGTTTCAGCCGCCGGTCGCTCCGCTGGGCTGGAGCTTTCTGACCGGTTACGCCTGCATCCTGGTCTATCTGGCGCTGCGCGGTGCCGCCCGCCCGGCCCCGCTGGACGCCGACAGCGCCACCGTGCGGGCGCTTTATGAGACGGAATTGAACCGGCAGAGCCGGCAGCGCCGCCTGATGTGGTGGTTCTGGTTCGTGCCGCTGTTCGCCGGGCTGATGACCAATCTGGTGATGTATGGCGTGTCGAAGGAACAGCCCCTGCGCATCGTGGGCGGCATCGCTGCCATCTTCCTGCTGGGCTATCTGATCGAGCGGCTGCACCGCGACCGGCGCCTGGCCATCCATTTGAAGCTAAACAACCTGGCCGCCGTTCCGGCCTGATAAGCACCATCGGACTGCCTTGTCGCATGCGCCACCCCCCGGCGCATGCGATCTTGTTTTCAGGCAATGGGAACGATCATTGCCACCCGCTTTACCACGGCCCGGTCCCCCTCCAGCCTCACCCGCCCCTCGGCGATAAGCCGCACGGCCAACGGATAGGCCTTGTGCTCCTGCTCCAGCACGCGGGCGGACAGACTGTCAGGCGTATCATCATCGGCAACGGCGACCGCAGCCTGTACGATGATCGGACCGGTATCCATCTCCACCCGCACATAATGAACCGTGCAGCCATGGAACCACACGCCGGCCTCGATGGCACGGGCATGGGTGTCCAGGCCGGGGAAGGATGGCAGCAGGGAGGGGTGGATATTGATCAGGCGGTTATGCCACGCCTGCACAAACACCGGCGACAGCAGCCGCATATAGCCGGCAAGGCAGACCAGACCGACGCCCGCCGTCTCCAACGCCGCAATCATCGCCGTCTCATGCGCGGCCTTGTCGGCGAAATCCTTAGGCCGCAGCACCAGGGTGGCGATGCCGGCGGCGCGTGCCCGGTCCAGGCCGGCGGCGTCCGGCTTGTTGGAGATGACAAGCGCCACCTCCGCCGGATAGGTGGGATCGCTGGCGGCGTCGATCAGGGCCTGCAGGTTGCTGCCCCGGCCCGAGATCAGGACGCCCAGACGCAATCTCACGACCAGCGCTCCAGCCCCGAAATCACGACGCGGTGGCCGTCATTACTACGCGGCACCACGGTGCCGATGCGCTTCACGGTCTCGCCACCCTCGGTCAGGATGCGGGCCGCCTCGTCCGCCTTCTCAGCGGGCACGACCACGACCATGCCGATGCCGCAATTGAAGGTGCGGGCCATTTCCGATGCTTCGACATTGCCCGTCTTCATCAGCCAGGTGAACACCGGCGGCAGGTCCCAGGATGCAGCATCCAGATCAACGCCCAGCCCGTCGGGCAGGACGCGCGGAATATTCTCGATCAGGCCGCCGCCCGTGATATGGGCAAGCGCGTTGACGGTGCCGGCGCGGACGGCGGCCAGGACCGACTTCACATAGATGCGAGTGGGCGTCAGCAGCGCGTCGCCCAGGCTGCGCGAACCATCCCACGGGCAGGCGCTGTCATAGGTCAGGCCCGACACGCCCACCAGCTTGCGCACCAGCGAATAACCGTTGGAATGGACACCGCTGGAGGCCAGGCCCAGCACCACATCGCCGGCGGCCACCTTGTCACCGATCAGCACCTGGGAACGTTCGACGGCACCGACCGAGAAACCGGCCAGATCATAATCGCCATGGGCATACATACCCGGCATTTCAGCCGTCTCACCACCGACCAGGGCGCAACCAGCCTGACGGCAACCTTCGGCGATGCCGGCAACGATGGCGCGACCGGCGGCCACGTCCAGCTTGCCCGTGGCGTAGTAATCCAGGAATAGCAGCGGTTCGGCGCCCTGCACCACCAGATCATTCACGCACATGGCGACCAGATCGATACCGACCGTGTCATGCTTGTTGGCGTCGATGGCGACCTTCAGCTTGGTGCCCACGCCGTCGGTGGTGGAGACCAGCAGCGGATCATGGAAGCCGGCGGCACGCAGATCGAACAGCGCGCCAAAGCCGCCCAGGCCCGCATCGGAGCCGGAACGGGCCGTGGACTTGGCCAGCGGCTTGATCGCATCGACCAGTGCGTTGCCCGCGTCGATATCGACACCCGCATCCCGGTAGGAATAGCTGCTCATGCCCTGGCCCTCACTGCTGGCGTAACGGTGCCGGGGTGGGGTAGAAAGCCCATGGTGGCCTGCCGCACCCCGGATTTGGCGCCGAACATAGCAACATCGGAATTCAAGGCAATGCCGGTCATCCGCACCCCCGCCCTGCGCAAAAGCCTGTCTGTCGCCCTGATGGCCCTGGGTCTGGCCCTGCCGGCCTCCGGTCAGGCGGTGGACGACCTGTTCACAGTGCGCGATGTGGGCGTCGATATTTCGTCCGGCAACGCCAATGTCGCCCGTGACCAGGGCGTGCGCGAGGCGCAGCGCAAGGCCTTCGACCTGATGTTCGACCGGCTGACCGTGGACGGCGCCCGCACCGCCCTGCCCCCCGTTCCGTCCGACGTGATCGAACGCATGGTGCAAAGCTTTGAGATCCAGGAGGAGCGGACATCGGCCACCCGCTATGTCGGCAAGCTGGCCATCCGCTTCAACCCCGCTGCCCTGCGCACCTATCTGCGCGCCAATAATGTCGCCTATGCCGAGGTGCGGTCAAAGCCGACCCTGGTCCTGCCCATCGATCAGACGGGTGGTACGCCGGTCCTGTGGCAGGCTGGCACGACCTGGCGGCAGGCCTGGGCCGATCTGGCCCCGCGTCAGGGCGGTCTGGTGCCCGTGACTGTACCGTTCGGGGAGGCCGCCGATGTCAGCGATATCGGTGTGGAGCAGGCCCTGTCCGGTGACGCCGCCGCGCTGCGCCGCATTGCCGACCGCTATGGTGCCGGCGATGTGGCCGTAGTGGTGGTCAGCGGCACGCCGGAGGCGGGCCTGACGGTGACGGTCGCCCTGCATCCCGCCACGGGCAGCGGGGAAACGTTCAGCCTGACACAATCCCCCCTGCCCGCCGACAGTACGGAATCGGTCAACCCCACCCTGCGCGCCGCCGTGGAAAGCGTGACCCACCGGTTCGAGGAACGCTGGACCGCCGCGACGCAAATCGCCGCCGGTGCCATGTCGGACCTGAAGTTGACTGCCCGCTTTGCCGATCAGGCCGCCTGGCTGTCCATCCGCAAACGTCTGGCCGGCATCAGCACGATCACCCAGACCAATATCACCAGCCTGTCGCGCAATGGCGCCGTCCTGGACCTGCGCCATGCCGGCGATATCGGCCAACTGCGCACCGCACTGGCCCAGCGCGATCTGGTGCTGGAAGACGGGGCCGACGGGCCGGTCCTGCGCAGCGCGCGGTGATCGGTTCCACCAGCCCCCACCAGACCATTGTTATCCTTTCGAAAACCCTCATACTGCCGGGCATGTGACCCTTTTGGCTTGCCACGTGTTCATGATGGTAACGTCTGAACATAACCAACGGCGGAGTTGAGGCCCGATGAGCGATCTTGCGCCCGAAACCATGGCCACCGATCCCACCCTGGAACGGTTGCGCCGCATCACGATGGGCATCACCGCCGGGCGGCTGCTGTCGGCCCTGCTGATCTGCTGGCTGATCTATAGCGGTCATTATGCCTGGGCCTTCTGGCTGTTCGTGCTGGCCGCCCTTGGCGCCCTGCTGGAAGGGTCGGCGGCTCTGCTGTTCAAGACGCGCACAAGGCTGGGCGGGGTTCTGGACGGGTTTGCCGACCGGCTGCTGCCGCTTCTGGCATTGACCGCGCTGACCTATAATGGCCTGTTGCCGCTCTGGGTGCTGATCCCCGTGCTACTGCGGGAACTGGTGCTGGCGCTGGGGCAGAAGCTGCCCGAGACGGCGGGGAACGAACCCTGGATTCGCGAGCCGCGCTGGCTGTTCCATATCAACATCGTGGCCATGGATGCGCTGGCCATCCTGTTCCTGCTGATCCAGGGGCCTGGATTCGGCGTCGATCTGTTCATCCTGCCGGCGGAACTGCTGGTGGTCGGTCTTACGCTGGCCTCGCTGGTGCTGGCCTTTGTCAGCCGGCCCAAGCCGGAGGATGAATTCCTGAACGACGATCCGGGCAAGGGCGCATGATGCGGGCCAATCGACAGTGGAAATTCTGGCTGTGGGGCTTTGTCGGCTTCATTGCCGTGGTCTGGCTGCTGCGCTCCATGCTGGCCCCGTTCGTGGCGGGCATGGCCGTGGCCTATCTTCTGGACCCCGTCGCCGACAAGCTGGAGGCGCGTGGCATGCCGCGCTGGGCTGCGACGACGGTCGTGCTACTGGGCTTCCTGCTGGCCGCCATCCTGGCCCTGCTGCTGCTGGCGCCGCTATTGCAGGCGCAGGTGGTACAGTTGGTGGAGGTGGCGCCCGAATGGATCGCTTGGGCCAAGAAGGAACTGGTGCCCGAAATCCAGCGCTGGCTGCGCCGGCTGCCGGCGGCGGAGGTGAAACAGCTGCGTGAAGCCGCCGGCAATTATGCCGGAACCGCCGTGGGCTGGACCGCCGAAGTCCTGCGCAACATCCTGACCAGTGGTGTCGCCATTATCGACATCCTGTCCGTCATCTTCATCACGCCCATCGTCGCATTCTATCTGTTGCGCGACTGGGACCGGATGGTAGCGACAGTGGATGGCTGGCTGCCCCGCCCCTATGCCACCACCATCCGAGAGCAGGCACGCGAGGTCGATACGACACTGGCCGGATTCGTACGCGGTCAGGCTACCGTCTGCCTGTGCCTGGGCGTGTTCTATGCCGTGGCGCTGACGGCGGCGGGGCTGGATTTCGGGCTGGTGATCGGGCTGATCACGGGCCTTCTGTCCTTCATCCCCTTTGTGGGATCGCTGGTCGGATTCGTGGCCAGTGTCGGCCTGGCCCTTTTCCAGTTTGATGAATTCTGGCGCGTCGGGCTGATCGCCGGCATCTTCTTCTTCGGTCAGGCCGTGGAAGGCAACATCCTGACGCCCAAGCTGGTGGGTGACAAGGTGGGGCTGCATCCTGTCTGGGTGATGTTCGCGCTGCTGGCCGGCGGGGCCTTGTTCGGCTTTGTCGGCGTGCTGCTGGCCGTACCCGTGGCCGCCGTCATCGGTGTGCTAACCCGGTTCGGTCTGCGGCAATATATGCAGAGCAGCCTCTACCGCGGGTTCGACGCGGGCACGGCGACAGCCCTCGACTTGGCCCCCGACCCGCTGCTATCCCATCCGGCAGCCGAGGGGGCGGAACGGGGGAACGGCGTCGCCGACCTGCCGCCCAAGCCCTGAACCCGACCCGATAGTTCCAGCCCGTGCAGAAGGAGGGGCTCTTGCCATGACCACGCCCCCCCAACCGTCCTCCAATCCACCCTCCCTGTTGTCCACGCGGCAGATCCCGCTCGACCTCGGCCATCGGTCGGCCATGGGGGAAGATGATTTCCTGGTGGCACCGGGCAATCAGGATGCGGTGGCCTGGCTGGATGCCTGGCCGGAATGGCCGGCACCGGCCCTGGTCCTGTTCGGCCCGACAGGGTGCGGGAAAAGCCATCTGGCCCAGATTTGGCGTGCCCGCGCACGCGGCAATCTTCTGTCGGTTGATGATCTGCGGGACGAGGCGGAACTACCCGACCTGCTGCGCCCCATGCGAACCGCTGTCCTGGACGGGGCGCAGGGGGTGGCGGGCGACCCGGCGCTGGAACGGTCCCTGTTCCATCTCTACAATCTGGCCAAGGAAATGGGCGGCCATCTGCTGCTGCTGGCCGAGAATGCGCCCGTGAACTGGGTCATCCGCCTGCCCGACCTGCGTTCCCGCCTGCTGGCAGCCCCCGCCGTGGGCATGGCGGCCCCCGACGATGCCCTGCTGATGGCCGTGCTGGTGAAGCTGTTCGCCGACCGGCAGATCCGGGTGGGGGAGGATGTCATCGACTGGCTGATGACCCGCACCGAACGTAGCTTCGCCAACGCCCGCCGCGTGGTCGCGACCCTGGACCATGCCGCCTTGGCCGCGAAGAAACCGATCACAGTGCGATTCTGCCGGCAGGTTTTGGGCGACCAGGTTTAAGACCACGGAACCCACCTTCGCCGGGAGGGCAATGTGGGTGGATTTTCAACACCCGTATTCTGTTAAACCGGCACCTTGCTCGCCTCCACACCTAGCGAGCCATCGAAAATACCCGGCAGGACCGGCAGGTCGGTGACGCCAGGATCGACGCCCAACTGCATCATCAAGGTGGTCGCTTGCCCACGATGGTGGGTGCCATGGTTGAAGAAATGCGTCACCGGGACCCAGGCCGGCAGGGTCCAGCGGTGGGGATTGAACTTGGTGACATAGGTGAGCGGCGCCGACAGCCATTCCGGCGTCACGCCCGCCGCCCATGCGGTGATACGGGCGTCAGCCGCCTCACGGTCGGCCACCAGTTCATCCCAATCGGGACGGAACAGGTCCGTCCCCTTGGCCAGGGGCGGTGCCGTGCCCTCAAACCGGCTGAGCCAGATCAGGTCGGCCCACAGGATATGGTCCAGCGTGCCGTGCAGCGATTTGAAGAAGGCGCCCATATCGCGGGACCGGTCATCCGCCGGAATGGCGGCGCAGGCCTCCATCATGCGGCTGTTCATCCAATGACCATAGGCGGTCATGGTACGCACGTAATCGACGCTGATCATGCCTACATCCTCTTTGTCATGCGGCGGGTTGACTCTGCCGTGCCGCACCTAAATCATTGTGTGCAGACCATTATTCCCCAAAGGAACCCTAAGATGACCATCGCGATCGGCCAACCGGCCCCCGATTTCACCCTGCCCACCGACGGCAATGGCAGTGTCACGCTGTCGGCCCTGAAGGGCAAGAATGTGGTGGTCTATTTCTATCCCAAGGATGACACGTCTGGCTGCACCACCCAGGCCTGCGGTTTCGGTGAACAGCTGCCGCATTTCGAAAAGCTGGAAGCCACCATCATCGGCATCTCCAAGGACAGCGTGGCCAGCCATGACAAGTTCAAGGCCAAGTATAAGCTGCCCTTCATCCTGGCATCTGACGCCGAGAGTGACGTGACCGAACGTTATGGCGCCTGGGCGGAAAAAAACATGTACGGCAAGAAGTATATGGGCATCGAACGCTCCACCTTCCTGATCGACAAGGACGGCATCCTGCGCGCCGAATGGCGCAAGGTGAAGGTGCCGGGTCATGTCGATGCCGTGCTGAAGGCGGCCCAGGCGCTGTAAGGTCCATCCGGATAGGGGTGATTGACACCACCCCCTATCGCGCACACCCTGACGATCCATTAAGGCGGAACCACGCATCATGATCGTCAGCGACCTGCGCGAGCGATTGCGGCTCCAGGATTTTTCCGCCTATGTCGGGTCCAACCTGGGACCTGACCCGCGTTTTCTGCGTCTGACAGGCATGGCCCGGCGGCTGTTCGATCTGCCCATTGCCATGGTCAATCTGATCGATGCCGCCGACATGTGGCCCAAGGCCGAGGAAGGCATCTTCGTTGGACGGCAGCCGCGCGAAACCACCTTGTGCAATCTGGTCGTCGATGGCGGCACGCTGCTGGTGCCCGATCTGGCAGCCGATCCCCGCTTTGCCGGCCTGCCCGGCATCACCCAGGCGGGCCTGCGCTTTTACGCCGGCGTCCCGATTGTCACGCCGGGCGGACAGGTGCTGGGCGTGTTCTGCGTTCTGGACCGGCGTCCGCGGCCCGATTTCCAGGCCGAACAAACCTCCATGCTGGAACAGTTTGCCGGCATCGCCATGGATCAGCTGTCCCTGGACAAGTTGCAGCGCGATGCGGCAACGGCGCAGAAGGCGGCCGAGCAGATGGCGCAGGCCCGCGCCAGCTTTCTGGCCATGATGAGCCACGAGATAAGGACGCCATTGAACGCGATCCTGGGTTTCGGGGAGATGCTGGCCCATGCCGGTCTGCCCGAACCCTATGGCGATTATGCCCGCACCGTGCATGACACGGGCCGCAGCCTGATGCAGGTGCTCAATCACACGCTGGACTATGCGCGGCTGGAGTCGGGCAAGGTGGAACTGGAGGAACGGCCCTTCTCCCTGTCCGATCTGGTCGCACGCGGACAGCGGATGGTGCAGAAGACCTGTCAGGATAAGGGACTGACCCTGTCGGTCGATCTGGACCCCGCCCTGCCCGACCGCTGGCGCGGGGATGGTATCCGGTTGCAGCAGGTGTTGAACAACCTGCTGTTCAATGCCGCCAAATTCACCGAAACAGGCGGCATCACCCTGTGCCTGCGCCAGGATAGGCAGGAGGGGAACCGGCTGTGGCTGCGTGCGGATGTGGTGGATACCGGTATCGGCGTGGCCCCGGAACATCGCGACAATCTTTTCACACCCTTCTTCCAGGCCGACAGTTCCCATGCCCGTCGGTTCGACGGGTCCGGCCTGGGGCTGGCGATTTGCCGCCAGCTGGTCCATGCCATGGGCGGACAGATCGGGTATGAGCCGGTGCCGGACGGCGGCAGCCGATTCTGGCTGCGCCTGCCCCTGGCCGCCGCCTGATCAGGGCAGCGGGAAACAGTGGTCCGCCTGCGACCCGTTATATCAATCCAGTGCCGTCCAGATTTCGGCGGCCAACGCCTCCAATTCCTCCACACCCTTCGATTTCGGGTCCGTTTCCGCGAGGGTCAAGCCTTCCATCAGCGATCCCGCGAACCCGATACGGTTGCCCAGGCTTTCGGTGGCGACGGGTACACCCAGTTCGGCAGCTTTTTCCGCGACCGCATCGACCAGCTTGCCGCGTGCGGGCACGCGGTTCATGACCAGCATCACGGGCCGCTTTTCCACCCGCGCCAGATCCAACGTGGGGCGCGTGGCCCAGAGGTCCATGGGGCTGGGCTGTACCGGCACCACCACCAAGGCGGCAGTGCGCACGGCGATACGGGCGTCGGTTTCGGCATGCGGCGGGCTGTCGATCACCACGACATCATGGGTCTTGGCCAGCCGCTCCACCTCCCGCTGCGTCCGCCAGCCGGAGATTTGCAGATGCGTGATGCCGGTGGCACCGGCCCCAAGCGTCCCCTCACGGGCGGCGTACCAGGCGGACAGGCTTCCCTGCGGGTCGATATCGACCAGGGCGGTGGATTTGCCGGCCCGCGCCCAGGTGACGGCCAGATGAATGGCCAGCGTCGTCTTGCCCGCCCCGCCCTTCTGCTGCGCGATGGTGATGACACGCCCCGCCATATCCGGCCCCTTGCTGCCCTTTGTTACGGGTGACAGTGTGCCCACATGAAGGACGGGCGGCAAGCGCCGCACCGCAGCATGAGGCAGATCGATGACCAGCGCGCAATGGCCCAGCCATCTTCCCATCACCCGCGTGCGCATCGCGCGTCCCACGGACCGACTTTCGGAGGTTACGGCCTTCTACCGCGATGTGATCGGTCTGTCCGTGATTGGCGGCTGGGTCGATGATGGGAGCCATGCCGGATATGACGGGGTGATGATCGGCTTGCCCGGCTGGGACACGCATCTGGAATTCACCCAGCACAAGGATGGCAGCCCCTGCCCCGCGCCCACGCGCGACAATCTGCTGGTGCTCTATGTCGACAGCCGCGCGGAATTGCTGTCGGTGTCCGCCGCTATCCAGGCGCGGGGCGGCGTGCCGGTGGAACCGGAAAATCCCTACTGGCTGAACCGGGCCGTCTGTTTTGAAGACCCGGATGGCTGGGGTATTGTCTTCTCGCTGAAGCCGGGTGTGGCGTAGCGCGGATTAGGCGAAGCCGGAATGCGCGGAAAGCCCGTGATCAGGCCGCCCAGCACCGTTATCGTAGCAGCAGAGAATTCCAGGACCTGTCCCCGTGCCCCACGACCCTTGCTGCGACGATCCCAATCACCATCACCATGACGCGCCGGCACCGCCGCCACATCCCGACCGGCCACGCGTGCTGCCGCCGGGTGCGGATGCCTATGCACAGGCGTCCGATGTGCTGGCGGCGGGCGGTTTGGTCGCCATGCCCACGGAAACCGTCTATGGGCTTGCCGGAGATGCCGGGAACGACGCGGCGGTCGCCGCCATCTTTGCCGCCAAGGGCCGGCCCAGCTTCAACCCGCTGATCGTGCATGTCGCCGATGAAACGGCGGCGGCGGCTTTAGTCCATATTGATGACCGCGCCGCCCGTGCCATGGAGATGTGGTGGCCCGGCCCCCTTACCCTGGTCCTGCCGCGCCGGGCCGATGCGCCCTTGTCACTGCTAGTTTCTGCCGGGCTGGACACGGTGGCGGTGCGCAGCCCCGCCCACCCGGTCGCCCGCGCCCTGATCCAGGCATCGGGCCGCCCCCTTGCGGCCCCGTCGGCCAATGTCTCGGGCCATGTCAGCCCGACAACCCCCATGCATGTGGTGGAAGAGTTTCCCGACGGCGGTGGTGCCCGGCTGAAGCTGATCCTGGCCGGCGGGCGCTGCGCCATCGGTGTCGAATCGACCGTCCTGGACCTGACGGGTGAACGCCCCCTGCTGCTGCGCCCCGGTTCGGTGACGCGTGAGGAGTTGGAAAGCGTGCTGGGTACCGTCGATCTGGCCACGGCGGCGGACGGGGTGAAAGCGCCGGGCATGATGACCAGCCATTATGCGCCGGGCCTGCCCGTGCGGCTGGACGCGACGGCTGTGCGCGATGACGAGGCGCTGCTGGCCTTCGGCCCGGATCAGTTCCTGCGCGGCGGGGCCGTGCGCATGAACCTGTCCAACAATGGCGACCTGACAGAGGCGGCTTCCAACCTGTTCGCCATGCTGCGCGCCCTGGATCGGCCCGGCCTGTCGGGCATCGCCGTCATGCCGGTCCCCGACAAGGGCCTTGGCATGGCCATCAATGACCGTCTGCGCCGTGCGGCCGCACCCAGGACCTGAGATGAGCACCGACCTGCTTTCCGCCCTGACCGATCTGATGGGCCCCGCCCACGTCCTGACCGGCACCGACATGGCGCCCTACGCCTTCGACTGGCGCCAGCGGGAGGAAAGCCACCCCGTGGCCGTCCTGCGCCCCGGTTCGACGGCGGAGGTGGCCGCCATCGTGCAGCTCTGCGCCGAGGCCCAAGTGCCCATCGTGCCGCAGGGGGGCAATACCGGGCTGGTCGGCGGAACCATCGCCGAGAAGGGAACAGGCGCCGTCCTGCTGAACCTGGGC
This sequence comes from alpha proteobacterium AAP38, assembly GCA_001296005.1. Classification (GTDB taxonomy): domain Bacteria; phylum Pseudomonadota; class Alphaproteobacteria; order Azospirillales; family Azospirillaceae; genus Niveispirillum. Next base: position 17,093 of record LJHR01000047.1, read on the forward strand.
CGCCTGAACCGCATCCGCACCCTGGACGCTACCGATTACACGATGACGGCGGAAGCCGGCTGCGTCCTGGCCGATATCCAGGCGGCGGCACAGGCGGTGGACCGCTATTTCCCCCTGTCGCTGGGGGCGGAGGGCACCTGCATGCTGGGCGGCAACCTGTCCAGCAATGCCGGCGGCATCCTGACGCTGCGCTACGGCAATGCCCGCGATCTGGTGCTGGGGCTGGAGGTGGTGCTGCCCGACGGGCGGGTGTGGAACGGGTTGCGCACCCTGCGCAAGGATAATAGCGGCTACGATCTGAAACACCTGTTCCTGGGCGCGGAAGGGACCCTGGGCATTATCACCGCCGCCTCGGTAAAGCTCTTCCCCCGCCCCCGCCAGATCGAAACCGCGCTGATCGCGGTACCCAGCCCCGCCGCTGCCGTCACCCTGCTGGGTCTGGCGCGCACCGGCACGGGCGACAGCCTGTCGGCGTTCGAACTGATGCCGCGTTTTGCCTTTGACGGATCGCGGGAGATATTGGGGCGTGACCAGGACCCGCTGTCGGCCCCCTCGCCCTGGTATGTGCTGATGGAGGCCAGCAGCGGCATGGCAGGCCCCTTGCTGCGGCAACAGGTGGAGGCGGTGCTGGAGACGGCGCTGGAACAGGGGCTGGTCACCGACGCCATCTTCGCCGACAGCATGGAACAGCAACGCAAGCTCTGGCTGATCCGTGAAAGCCTGCCGGAGATCGGGCGCAAGATCGGCGGGGCGGTCCATACCGACGTGTCCGTGCCCGTCAGCCGCATCCCCGACTTCCTGTCCGCCACCATTGCCGCCGTCACCGACTATATGCCCGGCATCCGGCCCTACCCGTTCGGCCATGCCGGTGACGGCAATATCCACTTCAATATCGGTCGCCCGACGGGCATGGACGGGGCTGCCTATCTGGCCCATGCCCATGCTATCAGCGACCTTGTCCATGAACAGGTCCTGGCCCATGGCGGCAGCATCAGCGCCGAACATGGCATCGGCAACCACAAGGCCGAAGAACTGGCACGGATCAAGGACCCGGTGGAACTGGACCTGATGCGGAAGGTGAAGGCCATGCTGGACCCGGACGGGATCATGAATCCGGGGAAGGTATTGAGGACTGTTCGATGACATCAACCAGACTGCGTTGGTTCTGTGCCCCATTACTTAGCCTGATACTCGTAGGCTGCGCGCCCAAGCTGGGCGAGTGGCGGCTGGAGTTGCGTAACGGCGACGTTGCCGCTTGCGGGTTCGACGGCAAAGGCAAGCGTCTCTGCTTTTCCTTTGGTGAGGATGAGCGGGTGGGAAACCATGGCGTGCTGAATATTCAGGTCGACGTCCTAGTGGGTTACCCGATGATAGTGACATTCAGCCACTTCGCTCTGATGGTGGATGGAGAGCTGATCTCCACAACCGACCCCGCCTGGCTGGAGATAACGGGTAGCGGGCACCCCACACCCTCACATCAATTGCGCTGGACCAAAGCCCTGTCACCGGAAGCCGGGGGGCCAGAATTGCTGAAGCGGTTGGAGGACAGCCGCACCATCACCTTTATGGTGGATGGCCTGCCAGTGATCACCGTCGCATCGGACAGACTTGGGCCAGAGCTTAAGCGGTTGGACGCGCAGCGCCGTTGATCCAATCCGCGGCCTGCGCCCGCCCATGGGCCTTCAGGGTCAGCAGGTACTCCATATCAATACGCAGGCCGTTCAGGTCGCCCAAGGTCGGGTCCTGCGGGTCGATGGACAGAAGGTCGAGCTGTTCCGGCCCTTCCCCGCGCTTCAGGACCTCGCGCACCAGTTCCATCTCCGCCTCCAGGGGGCGGGAGAAGGTGATCTGGTTCAGGCGTTCGCGAATCGCCGCTGCCGTGCGCGGTGTGTCGTGGGTGCAGTTGGCCATGGCCTGCACCACCAGCAACGTACCGACAGCCGACCCGTCCAGCAGGGCACGGATGGGCGGGTTAAGGGTGTAGCCGCCATCCCAATAGGCCTCCCCATCAATCTCCACGGCCTGATGCAGGGTAGGCAGAGTGGTGGAGGCCAGCAGCGAATCGACGCTGATCGCCGCATTGCCGAACAGGTGCGGCTGCCCATCACGCACGCGGGTGGCGGAGATCAGCAAGGCTGGGGCCGTGGGCAGGGTCAGGGCCGCAAAATCCACCTCTTCCACCAGGATCGACCGCAGGGGATTGAACCCCAACGGGTTCAGGGAATAGGGCGAAAACAGCCGGGTCGCCATAGCAAAGGCCGCACTGTTCACAGCCTGGGTAATACCGTTATTCGCCCAGGTGGGGCAGAAGCCCAGAGCACCGACGCCGCATTCCCCCACCCGCCGCCAGACACGGTCCAGCGCATCGCGCGCACCGGCGGGTCCACCCTTTGCCCATCCGCTGGCAAAGGCGACGGCATTGACCGCACCCGCAGAGGCACCGGACAGGCGCACAGGCGCAAATCCCGGCTCGTCCAGTAGGCGGTCCAGCACACCCCAGGTAAAGGCCCCCAGGGAGCCGCCGCCCTGCAACGCCAGCGCCATGCCCGGAGGCTGATTTGATGGCTTGGGGACCACCATCGGTGACTGGGCACGGCCCAGCCGGCGCATGATCTGCTTCAGTACCATGTCGGCCCCTCATGTTGCGGTGCCACAGGATACCCCGGAATGGTTCCGCCGCCGACCCTTGAAGCGATCCCCACGACACCCCACGTCACAAGACAGGCGACGCCACGGATGCCCATGCTGGGGTCCGCGAGGGTGCGCCGATGACCGAGGGGCATCGCTTCGTGAAGGAGGATCGCGCCATGACGACCCAACAAACCCAGACCCAGACCCACCCCCAGCCGGCACCCAATCCCATCCCGGCCCTGGTGCGAGCCGCCTTCAACGCCGCCAGCCAGCGCGCCAGCGGTCAGGCCGACCGGACCGCCGCCGCCATCGCCGCCCTGCGCAAGCTGCGCCGCGTGCTTCTGGAACAGGCAGGCACCAATGCCGCCCTGACGGTGGTGGACGGCCCCGCCAGCGGTTTCATCATGGAGCGCAATATGCGCGCGCTTGGCCGCACCGGCGTGGCGCCGGAACCGATGCCCCTGCCCCCCATCCTGGCCATGGCCGGACCGGCGGCCAGCTTGATGCTGGATGCGGTCGAGAACGGCCTGATCCTGCATCGCTTCCTGCCGGGCAATACCGCCCTGATGCAGATGGTGCCCGAACTGATGGGGTGCTTGTGCGAGACCTTGGGCGGCACGCCGGATGCGGGCCGGCTGCTGGATATCCTGCGCGACGGCATGGACGAGGATGAACCGCGTCAGGCCATTGAGGGGCCGGTGTCGCAGCGGCTGCATTGACAGCAAAAGGGGGGCTTGTCGCCCCCCTTGATCACGCCGCCAGTCGCGCCGTCTCTGCCTTCTGATGCATGCGCTTATAGGCAAACTTGGCCGCCCAATTGTGCAGCCAGGTGTGCGGCTTCAAGCCGGATGCCTTGAACACCATGCCGACCATGCGATCAACATGGTGCGGGCGATAGAAGGAATAGGCGAGGCTGGTATATTCGGCATTATTCTCGACCCGCTCATAGGGGCGGGTCCAGTAATTCGCGGCATAGAAGGCGTAGGACAGTTCATCGTCCTCCGTCTCATTGATGCGCGACAGGCAGACCATCAGGCGCTGCACCCGGTTCAGCTTCTCTGATTCCAGATAGCGCTTCAGATGATCGTAGAACAGCTTGTAATGCCGTAGCTCGTCGGCGGCGATATGCTTGCAGATCTGCTTGAAGACCGGCTCTTCCGTCGCCTCTGCCAGGGCGGTGTAATAGCTGGACGTGCCCGTCTCCACGATGCAGCGCGCGACCAGTTCGCCGGCGCGGCTGCCGCGCTTGCTGTCCATTGCGGCCACGTCGATCTGATAGCCGTCGCGGAAGCGCTTCACCGCTGCTTGGAAATCCCAGGAAGGGTCGATGCGCGACGCCCAGGTGCCCAGCGCCTCGCCATGCTGCACTTCCTCGATGGCCCATTGGCGGACCACGTCGCAGAAGACGGGGTCCTCGCGGAAGACATTGCACAGATAGTCGGCGTAGATATGGCCGTTATACTCGACCAGGGCGGCCGCCTTGGCCAGCTTCAGCATATCGGGTGACGCCTTGGCTTGGTCCAGCTTGTCCCAGGGCAGGCCCTCGATGGTCCAATGCGCATTCGCCATGACGATCACTTCCACTTGCTGCGATGGCCGCGCGGATCGACTGATCAGTACGGCGGGTGAGAGATGGCCCCGATAGCCCGGAAAAGCAACGGGGGCGCAAGGCGCCCCCGTGACAATCGCTCGCATGACCCCGGAAACGTGACACATATGTGACGCGGCTCCCGGTGCCGATCAAGCAGCTTAGTGCATTGTACCGACCTGTGCGTCCAGCTTGGCCTGCACGATGGCGACCTTGCCTTCCAGCGTGTGGCGCTCGCCCTCGGACTTGGCATCAGCCAGGTCTTCGGACAGGTCGGCCAGCTGCTTCTCCAGGGCGGCGCGGTCCAGGCCACGGACGGCTTCCAGATCGGAGGCTTCCTCGGCCAGGATGGTGACGCGGGCACCAGTGATCTCGCAGAAACCACCTGCGACGAAAATGCGCTGGGTGATGGTGCCCATGTCATTGGCATAGATGTCGATGATGCCCGGCTTGACCGTGACGATCATCGGGGCATGGCCCGGCAGGACGCCCAGGAAGCCCTCGGCCCCCGGCACCACCACCATATGCACCGGCTGCGACACCAGCAGCTTCTCCGGCGACACCAGCTCGAATTCAACCTTGTCGGCCATGGCTTGAACCCTAGTAAAACGCGTCAAGGAGGGGTCACCCCCTCCCGTGCACCTGCCCCCTGCCACCGGCAAACCGACGGCAGGGAGTGGGAGCGGAACTTAGGCGGCCTCGGCCATCTTGCGGGCCTTTTCCACGGCCTGCTCGATGGTGCCGACCATGTAGAAGGCAGCTTCCGGCAGGTGGTCGTAGTCGCCGTTCACGATGCCCTTGAAGCCCTTGATGGTGTCTTCCAGAGCAACCAGAACGCCGGGCGTACCAGTGAACACTTCGGCCACATGGAACGGCTGGGACAGGAAGCGCTGGATCTTGCGGGCGCGAGCCACGACCAGCTTGTCCTCTTCCGACAGTTCATCCATGCCCAGGATGGCGATGATGTCCTGCAGAGCCTTGTACTGCTGCAACACCTGCTGAACCTTGCGGGCGGTGTTGTAGTGCTCTTCACCGACGATGCGGGGGTCCAGGGCGCGCGAGGTCGAGTCCAGCGGATCCACGGCCGGGAAGATGGCCATTTCAGCGATGGAACGCGACAGCACGGTCGTGGCGTCCAGGTGGGCAAAGGAGGTGGCCGGGGCCGGGTCGGTCAAGTCGTCGGCGGGCACGTAAATGGCCTGCACGGACGTGATCGAACCCTTCTTGGTCGAGGTGATGCGCTCCTGCAGACCGCCCATGTCGGTGGACAAGGTGGGCTGGTAACCCACGGCCGACGGGATACGGCCCAGCAGAGCCGACATCTCGGCGCCCGCCTGGGTGAAGCGGAAGATGTTGTCCACGAAGAACAGCACGTCCTGGCCTTCTTCATCGCGGAAATATTCAGCGATGGTCAGACCGGACAGGGCGACGCGGGCGCGGGCACCCGGCGGCTCGTTCATCTGACCATAAACCAGGGCCACCTTGGAGCCCGGGCCATCGGTCTTGATAACACCGGCGTCGATCATTTCATGGTACAGGTCGTTACCTTCGCGGGTACGCTCACCCACGCCGGCAAACACCGACATACCACCGTGCGCCTTGGCGACGTTGTTGATCAGTTCCTGAATGGTCACCGTCTTGCCCACGCCGGCGCCGCCGAACAGGCCGATCTTGCCGCCCTTCAGGTACGGGGCCAGCAGGTCGATGACCTTGATGCCGGTGATCAGCAGGGCGGCGTCGGTCGCCTGATCGACGAACTCCGGCGCGTCACGATGGATCGGCAGGACCTTGTCGTTGCCGACGGGGCCGCGCTCATCGATCGGCTCGCCGATGACGTTCAGGATGCGGCCCAGGGTGGCCGGACCGACAGGCATCATGATCGAGTTGCCGGTATCGACCACCTCGTTGCCGCGAACCAGACCATCGGTCGTGTCCATGGCGATGGTGCGGACGGTGTTCTCGCCCAGATGCTGGGCCACCTCCAGAACCAGGGTCTTGCCCTCGTTCTGGGTGGTCAGCGCATTCAGGATCGGCGGCAGGTCGCCGCTGAACTGCACGTCCACGACGGCACCAAGAACCTGCGTGATGCGGCCGACCGCGTTGCTGTTGTTAGCCATGGGGTAAGCTCCCTCGGAACCTTGACTTCGTCGTGAATGCGGATCGACTTACAACGCTTCCGCGCCGGAGATGATTTCGATCAGTTCCTTGGTGATCGAAGCCTGGCGGGTGCGGTTGTAAATCAGGGTATACTTCTTGATCATCTCGCCGGCGTTGCGCGTGGCATTGTCCATCGCGGTCATCTGCGCACCGAAGAACGACGCGGCGCTCTCCAGCAATGCAGAATAGACCTGGATGGCCAGGTTGCGCGGCAGCAGGTCGGCCAGGATGGCCTCTTCGCTCGGCTCGAACTCATAGACGGCGCTGGCCTCGGTGGCCGTGTCGCTTGCAGCCTCGGGTGCCGCCGCAAAGGGCACCACCTGCTGCAGCGTCACGATCTGGGTCATCGCCGACTTGAACTTGTTATAGACGATCGTCGCCACGTCGAACTGGCCGGCATCGAACAGCTCCAGGATCTTCGCGGTGACGCGGTCGGCGTCGGCGAAGGAGAGCCGCTTCTTGCCCACTTCTTCGAAGCTGGCGACGATCAGCGAGGGGAACTCGCGACGCAGCAGGTCGCGGCCCTTGCGGCCCACGGTCAGCAGCTTAACGGTCTTGCCTTCGGCCTGCAGGCGCAGGATGGCGCGACGCGTCTCGCGAACAACGGAGCTGTTGAAACCACCGCACAGACCACGGTCACCGGTCATCACCACCAGCAGGTGGGTCTGATCGCTGCCCGTCCCGGTCATCAGGCGGGGGCCACCCGGACCACCAGCCACGTTGGCCGCAAGCGAAGCCAGCATCCGGCCCATGCGTTCAGCATATGGCCGACCGGCTTCAGCCTGCTCCTGGGCGCGGCGCAGCTTGCTGGCCGCGACCATCTTCATGGCCGACGTGATCTTCTGCGTCGACTTGACGCTGGCGATCCGGTTTCGGATGTCCTTCAAGCTCGGCATGACACGCTCTCAATGAGGCCCCTTGCGGGAGCTTGGATCAGGCGAAAACCTTGGTGAAGCCTTCGAGGAAAGCCTTCAGCTTCTCTTCGGTTTCCTTGGAGATCGCCTTCTCGGTACGGATCGCGGCCAGGATGTCGGCGCCCTTGGCCCGGATTTCGTCCAGGAAGCGGGCTTCGAACCGGTTCACGTCGTTGGTTGCGACCTTGTCCAGGTAGCCCTTCACACCGGCGAAGATCGACACGACCTGCTCTTCCACGGGCATCGGCTTGAACTGGGGCTGCTTCAGCAGCTCCGTCAGGCGCGCACCGCGGCTCAGCAGACGCTGGGTCGTGGCGTCCAGATCGGAAGCGAACTGCGCGAAGGCGGCCATTTCACGATACTGGGCCAGTTCCAGCTTGATGGTGCCGGCAACCTGCTTCATCGCCTTGATCTGTGCAGCGGAACCCACGCGGGACACCGACAGACCGACGTTGATGGCAGGACGGATGCCGCGATAGAACAGGCCCGTTTCCAGGAAGATCTGTCCGTCGGTGATCGAGATCACGTTCGTGGGGATGTAGGCGGACACGTCACCGGCCTGGGTCTCGATGACCGGCAGGGCCGTCAGCGAACCATTGCCATTGGCGTCGTTCAGCTTGGCGGCGCGTTCCAGCAGGCGGCTGTGCAGATAGAACACGTCGCCGGGATAAGCTTCGCGGCCCGGCGGACGGCGCAGCAGCAGCGACATCTGACGGTAAGCAACGGCCTGCTTGGACAGATCGTCATAAACGATCAGGGCATGCATGCCATTGTCACGGAAGAACTCGCCCATGGCCGCACCCGTGTAGGGGGCCAGGAACTGCAGTGGCGCCGGCTCGGAAGCGGTGGCGGCCACGACGATGGAATATTCCATCGCGCCGTTCTCTTCGAGCGTCTTCACGATCTGGGCCACGGTGGAGCGCTTCTGGCCCACGGCGACGTAGATGCAATAAAGCTTCTTGGACTCGTCGTCGCCCTTGTTGATACCCTTCTGGTTGATGAAGGTATCCAGAGCAATGGCGGTCTTGCCGGTCTGACGGTCACCGATGATCAGCTCGCGCTGGCCACGGCCGACGGGCACCAGGGCGTCAATCGCCTTCAGGCCGGTCTGCATCGGCTCGTGCACCGACTTACGCGGAATGATGCCCGGGGCCTTCACTTCCACGCGCTGACGGGTCACGTCGGTCAGCGGGCCCTTGCCGTCGATCGGGTTGCCCAGACCGTCGACAACGCGACCCAGCAGGCCACGGCCCACCGGCACCTCAACGATAGCGCCGGTACGCTTGACGACGTCGCCTTCCTTGATGGTACGGTCGGAACCGAAAATCACCACGCCGACATTGTCGGTTTCGAGGTTCAGGGCCATGCCCTTAACCCCGCCGGGGAATTCAACCATCTCGCCGGCCTGGACCTTGTCCAGACCATGGATACGGGCCACGCCGTCACCGATGGACAGAACCTGGCCCACTTCGGCGACATCGGCTTCGTTGCCGAAGTTCGCGATCTGCTGCTTCAGGATCGCGGAAATCTCAGCGGCGCGGATTTCCATTATCCAACCCCTTTCATGGCGAGTTTCAGCTTATTGAGCTTGGTGCGCACGGAGCTATCCACCATGCGGGAACCGATTTTAACGATCATGCCGCCGATCAGCGAGGGATCGACCTTCACATCCAACTTCACGTTGGAGCCTTCGCTCTTGTTCAGAGCGGCGGCGAGGTCGTTCCACTGCGCATCCGTCAGCGGACGAGCAACGGTGACGCGCGCCGTGCTTTCGCCACGGCGGCGGGCCAGTTCGGCCAGATACCCGTCGATCATGCCCGGAAGGGCGAAGAGGCGGCGATTGCGCGCCACCAGCCCCACGAACTTCCGCACGAGTTCCCCGATGCCAGCCGCAGCCAGGACGGCTTCCATAGCGCGTTCCTGTTCGTTGCGGGCGAGCAGCGGGCTGCCGATCAAGCGGCGGAGGTCCGCGCTTTCAGCGAGCAGAGCCTTGATGGACGTCAGATCCTGGGCCGTCTGGTCCAGGGCCTGCTGCCCATCCGCGAGATCGAACAGAGCGCTCGCATAGCGCGAGGCGAGTTCGGAGACGCCAGTCCCTTCGGTTGCCACTGGTAACCTCGGTTAAAGTCCGTGGACCTGAATAATTTCAGGACGTTAGCAATGATCGGCCATCCCGGAGGAGAACCCACCGGTGTCGAGCGAGCGAGCATGTAACACAGCCATAGCCCCTACGCAACAGCGCGCCTGTGGATTGGGGGTATGCGGTTTTGCACCGCTTCCCTTGGATTTGGCCAGCAACCGCGCCGCTTTACGACCTTCGTCGCATCATTACGCTGTGCAGTTGCGAAATGGCTTTTTCCCAGCAGGCAGCCAACCTGACCTTCCGCATGCCCTATGCTTTTGGACTGCCAGGGATTAAGGCCGCATTAAGGGTGCGGGAGCAGGCTGGCCCCAGGTGCGGAGATACCCGTGCCACCAAAGTCCGAGGCTATGCCATGTGCGTCATTCTGCCCTTTGCCCGCCAGCGTTTCACCCCCATGGACATGGTCGCCTGGAAATCCATCCTGGCCGACCGGCGCCGCCGTGGCCTGTGGCAGCGCATGGAAAGGTCCAGCACCCGTGAGCGCGACTGGATTCTCGTCTGGCTGCCGGGCCTGAAGGACCCCAGCCTGCGGCTGGAGCGCGATGTCCAGGGCACCTACCGCCTGTCCTTCCATGATGGCCAGGGCTGGTTCCAGTTCCGTCAGGGGCCGGAAATTATCGACTGTCTGGCCCATGTGGAGCCGACGGACCGCCTGCACCCGGCTGCGCGCAGGGCGGATTAAACACCCCCGCCCACCACGCGCAGACGACCACTCCATATAGTTATGTCGACGGGCAGGCGGGCGATGGTGTCGCCATCGCCCTGCACCGGTTCGGCCACCGGCCCCTCAATCCGGGCGGCGATGGCCGGCAGGATCAGGACGTCCGACCGTCCGGGCAGCAGACCCAGGGTCATCGCGCCGGCATAGATCAGCGCCGCAAGCCGCCCTGGCCGTGTGAACAGCACCGCGTGCAGCACCGGCTGCTCCAGCCGCACTTCCGGGGCCAGCACGAAGGTTCCGGCATAAAAATGACCCTTGCACAGGATACAGCTGACCGCCCTGTGCCGGCTGATCCCGCCATCAGGCGCCGTTAGCGTCACCTCATAATCCAGCGCCGGCCCCGCCAGGATTTCCCGCAGACCGCCCAGCGCATAGGCGCCCTTGCCGATCCGCCGCTTCAAGGCCGGGTCAATCCCCGCCACCACGCGGGCATCCATCCCCACCCCGGCCATCATGGTGAACAGCCGGCCATTGGCCATGCCGGCATGAACCATCCGGGCAGGCCCCAGGGCCAGTTGCCGCCCGATTCGCACCGCCGATCCCGTCAGGCCCAGTTCGTGGGCCAGGACATTGGCCGTGCCCAACGGCACCACACCCAGCGGCGGCAGGTCGGACAGGCCAGAGGCGGCCATGCCGTTCACCACTTCATTAATGGTGCCGTCCCCACCGGCAGCCACAATGACATCAGCCGTATCTGACCGGGCCAGATCGCGGGCGATGGCGGTGGCGTGGCCCGCCGCATCGGTTGTGTGCAGCGACACCACCGCCCCGGCATCGGTGGCGGCGGCCATCACCTGCTCCACCAGCCCGGGCCGCCGGCGGCCCGCAACGGGATTGAAGATGATCGCCACCCGGCGATCCAGCCCATGTGACATTTCCAGTACATCTCCATGAAGGGACGATGAAGTGGCAATGTAATATTGATGACAGTCTGGAGAAGTTTTCGCGGATGCGGCACTAATACTCATTAGAGACACTGACAGTACACCAGATGAAGCGGTATAGAACGGCGCGATCCGCTATGGCTAGTCTTTAATTCATGGCGGACGATTGGTGGTTGGGTTGACCGGCGGTGGGGGAACATATGCTGGGCGACGGGGACGTGCTGCGCTATCGCGCCATCTGGCTGTCGGACATCCATTTGGGGACACGTGGATGTCAGGCCGACATGCTGTTGGATTTCCTGAAAAATACCGAATCCGATGTGCTGTATCTGGTCGGCGATATCGTCGATGGCTGGCGGCTGAAGAAAAGCTGGTACTGGCCACAGTCGCATAATGATGTGGTGCAGAAAATCCTGCGCCGCGCACGCAAGGGCGCCCAGGTCTTCATGATTCCCGGCAATCATGACGAGGCGTTCCGCGACTATATCGGCCTGCAATTCGGTGGCGTGACCATCCTGGAGGACACGATCCACACGGCGGCGGACGGCAAACGCTATCTGGTCATCCATGGCGACCAGTTCGATGCCGTGGTCCGCTACGCCAAGTGGTTGGCCTTCGTGGGCGACACGGCCTACACGTTCCTGCTCTGGCTCAACACCCTGTTGAACAAGGCGCGGCGCAGGCTGGGTTTTCCCTATTGGTCGCTATCCGCCTACTTGAAGCACAAGACCAAGAAGGCCGTTGAATTCATCGGCGATTATGAGACCGCCCTGACCGACGAGGCACGCCGGCGGCAGGTGGACGGGGTCATCTGTGGCCATATCCACCATGCCGAGATGCGGGACATGGATGGCGTGCTTTACGTGAACGATGGGGATTGGGTCGAATCATGCACCGCACTGGTGGAACATCCCGATGGACGGCTGGAGATCCTGCGCTGGGCGGATATTGTCGCCGCCCGGCAGGCGGTGAAGGTAGCGGCGTGAAGCTGCTGATCGTCACGGATGCCTGGCATCCGCAGGTCAATGGCGTCGTGCGCACCCTGACGACGACGCGGGCCGAACTGGAACGGCTGGGACATAAGGTGGAGGTGATCGCCCCCGACCGGTTCCGTACCATCCCCATGCCGACATACCCGGAAATCCGCCTAGCCCTGGCGCCCGGCCGGCGCGTGCGGCAGATGATCGAGGAGGCGCAGCCCGACGCCATCCATATCGCCACCGAAGGCCCACTGGGATTCGCGGCCCGGCGGTACTGCCTGAAACACAAGCTGCCCTTCACCACGGCCTATCACACGCGGTTCCCGGAATATGTGCGCGACCGCGCGCCGGTACCGCTGTCCCTGTCCTACGCCTTCGTGCGGCGGTTCCATGCGCCGGCCCATTCGGTGATGGTGGCGACAGCCAGTATCGAGGCCGATCTGGAAAGGCGCGGCTTCACCAATATCCGCCGCTGGTCGCGCGGGGTGGACACCGACCTGTTCCACCCTGGCCCCAAGGACCTGTTCGCCCATCTGCCACGCCCCGTCTTCATCTCCGTGGGCCGGGTAGCGGTGGAGAAGAATATTGAGGCGTTCCTGAGCCTGGACCTGCCGGGATCGAAGGTCGTGGTGGGCGATGGGCCACAATTGGCCGAGTTGAAGGCCAGATATCCGGACGTCACCTTCGTGGGCGCCAAGCATGGCGAGGATCTGGCCCGGCATTACGCCGCCGCCGATGTCTTCGTCTTCCCATCCCGCACCGACACGTTCGGGCTGGTGTTGCTGGAGGCGCTGGCGTCGGGCCTGCCGGTTGCGGCCTTCCCCGTGCCGGGGCCGCTGGATGTCATCAGCGACAGCCCGGCGGGGGTGTTGAGCGAGGATTTGCGCGGGGCGTGTTTACAGGCGGTGGGCATCGACCCCACGGTCTGCCGCGACCATGCGCTGGGCTTTTCCTGGCAATCCTGCGCTCAGCAGTTTCTGGCGAACCTGCGGCCCTTCACGGCAGAGGGGCTGGCGGATCAGGCGGCTTGAGGGGCGGGGCGTTGTGCCCTCACCCTCCCGTCGGTTGGCGCCGACGGGAGGGTGAGGGAGCAACAGCGCCAAACGCCCCCTCAATCCTCTTCCTTCACCCGCTCCATATCGGCACCACAGGCGGCCAGCTTGGCTTCCACCCGCTCATACCCGCGATCCAGGTGGTAGATGCGGTTGACGGTGGTTTCCCCCTGCGCCGCCAAACCGGCCAGCACCAGCGACACCGAGGCACGCAGGTCGGTCGCCATAACCGGCGCCCCCGTGAGCTTCGGCACGCCACGCACCAGGGCGGACGAGCCATGGACAGTGATGTTGGCGCCCATGCGGGTCAGTTCCGGCACATGCATGAAGCGATTCTCGAAGATCGTCTCCGTGATCATCGAGGCGCCCTTGGCCACGCACATGAGGGCCATCATCTGGGCCTGCAGGTCGGTGGGGAATCCTGGGAACGGCTCCGTCATCACATCAACGCCGACCAGATCACCATTGGCGGCAACCAGCAGGCCGTTGGCGGTCTCCGTCACCTTCACATTGGCGCCGGCCAGGGTCTTCACCACCGCCTTAAGGTCGTCCATGCGGGCGCCGACCAGCTCCAGTTCCCCGCCCGTGATGGCGGCAGCCATGGCGAAGGTGCCGGCCTCGATCCGGTCGGGCAGAACGGCATAGGTGGCGCCATGCAGCCGGTCCTTGCCCTTGATCACCAGACGGTCGGATCCGATCCCTTCGATCTCCGCACCCATGGCGATCAGGCAGCGGGCCAGATCACCGATCTCCGGCTCCCTCGCCGCATTCATCAGGATGGTTTCACCCTTGGCCAGCGTGGCGGCCATCATCAGGTTTTCGGTGGCCCCCACCGACACCTGCGGGAACACGAATTCCGCACCGACCAACCCGCCTTCCGGCGCCTTGGCCAGGATATAGCCGCCTTCGATATCGATCTGCGCACCCATGGCCTGGAGGCCCTTGATATGCAGATCGACGGGGCGGGTGCCGATGGCGCAGCCGCCGGGCAGCGACACCTTGGCCTGACCGAACCGGGCCAGCAGCGGGCCCAGCACCAGCACACTGGCGCGCATCTTGCGCACCAGATCATAAGGGGCGGTCAGGTTGAAGATGTCGGCCGCATCCAGTTCCACCGACCGACCGGATGAGCCAAACGCATCGCGGCCATTGATATGCACCTCCACCCCATGCTGGGCCAGCAGGCGGTTCATGGTGGTGATATCGGCCAGCAGCGGCAGATTGGTCAGCGTCAGCTTCTCATCCGTCAGAAGGCAGGCCGCCTGCAAAGGCAGGGCTGCATTCTTGGCACCGGAAATGGTGATCTGACCCTTCAGCGGGTTGCCGCCGCGGATGCGAAGCTTGTCCATGGAATGTTCGTTTCGTCAGAAGAGGTATTGGAGCGCGGCCCTGACCATGGGCCGCGATGATGGCGGATCAGGGGCGGACGATCACAGCCGCGCCAGGGTGACGCCGCGCTGCTTCATATATTTGCCGGCCCGGTCGGCATAGGACACCTCACACGGGGAAGCGCCCTGGAAGAACAGGAACTGGCACAGGCCCTCGTTCGCGTAGACCTTGGCCGGCAACGGCGTGGTGTTGGAAATTTCCAGCGTCACATGCCCTTCCCATTCCGGTTCCAGCGGCGTGACATTCACGATCAGGCCGCAGCGGGCATAGGTGGACTTACCCAGACAGACGACCAGCACATCGCGCGGAATGCGAAAGTATTCCACGGTCCGTGCCAGCACGAAACTGTTGGGCGGGATGACGCAGACATCGGTCTCGCGGTCGACAAAGCTGGTGGCATCGAACTTCTTGGGATCGACCACGGCATTGTCGATATTGGTGAAGATCTTGAACTCCGGGGCGACGCGCGCGTCATAGCCATAGGAGGAGAGGCCGTAGGAGATCACGCCCTCGCGCTTCTGCGCCTCCACGAACGGCTCGATCATGCCGTGTTTGGTGGCCTGTTCGCGTATCCAGCTGTCGGGCATAATCGGCATGTCGGTCCCCACGTCCCCAATGAGCCGCACCGCCCATCCATGGGGCCGGCGCGCAAGACCTTGTAGCCCAGCGCTATCGCTCACTCAAGCCGTGGTGTCGGGCATCTGTCCTTCGGCTGGGTCGGGGCCAAGGGCGCGTTCCATGGCCTCCTGCGCCTCACGCGCCCGGTCCTGATCCTTGCGGCGGCGCAGATTATCGCGCAGCGCCTGGGCCAGACGGTCCTTGCGCTCATCCTTCTTGGGCGGTGTGCTGGTCATGGTCCTGTATCCCTGGGGCGGAAATGGCTGGATTGCTGGCCTTTTCGCACTTGCACGTCAAGTATGCGGAAAAAATCGATAGGTCCGGGATTTTTTTGCTTGCGGTCCGGGGGTTGGAGTGGCACATAGCCGCCCACCGCAGCGGCGACGACGCAGCGGTGATGCGGATGAAGGCGCTGCCATAGCTCAGTCGGTAGAGCGCGTCCTTGGTAAGGACGAGGTCGCTGGTTCGATTCCAGTTGGCAGCACCATCCCCCGCTCAAAACAAAAACCCGCCCGCCTTCACTGGTACGGCGGGTTTTGTTTTTTGGCTTTCGTTTATTCCCTCAGGCGCCGGGCGGGCGCACCCGCGCCCTTGGCTTGACAGCGCACGTGCCGCGCGGCGGCAGTCGCCGCCGTTACAGCCACCCGACCAACGATAGCGTCAGTGATCCGACCCCTGCAGGATCTGGCGGCGCATGCCCGTCTCATATTCCAGGCCTTCGCGCGTCAGGGTCACCGACATCGGGAAATTGCCGATGATAAGGCCCTTGCGTTCCAGCACCGTCCAGGGCGCGATGTTGCGCAGGCCGGTGGCGTCCTGGGCATAGACCAGCCAGGGACCCAGATGGAAATGGTTGCCATGGCTGGTGAAGGGCAGTTCCATCACCTCCACGGCCCCATCGCCAACAGGACGGGTGATGTCCTCAAACTCCGCCAGGGCCTGGAACAGGGTCAGGGTCTTCAACTGCAACGGGTTCAGGTTCAACGGGTTCTTCTTGGCGGCCATCAGGCGCAACTCCGGTCTAAGATCAGTTTGCGCAGGTTGAAGCCCGTTTGTGAGGCATCGTCAAGCGCGCCCGTGTCAGCTATGAAGAAGTGGCACCCCTTTCGACGGATGTCGCCTGTATGCCGCACCTTTCCCGCCGCACCACGCCCGCTGCCCTGGCCTTGTCGCTGACCCTGTTCACCACGCTGCCGGCCCTGGCCGATCTTCAGGCGGGCCGCATCGCCTTTTCCGCCGGCGACTTCGCCACGGCCTTCAAGGAATTCAACGCCGTCGCGGAAACCGGCGAC
Organism: alpha proteobacterium AAP38; assembly: GCA_001296005.1. Classification (GTDB taxonomy): domain Bacteria; phylum Pseudomonadota; class Alphaproteobacteria; order Azospirillales; family Azospirillaceae; genus Niveispirillum. The sequence goes on from LJHR01000047.1 coordinate 33,462, forward strand.
AGTTCCGGCCAGTATCTGGCCGGCGAGATGCTGATCCAGGGGCGCGGGGTGACAAAGGATGTGCGGCGCGGCGTGACCTTGCTGGAGGCATCGGCCCGCAACGGCCATGTCGGGGCGCAGAGCATGGTGGGCGCACTCTATGCCTTCGGGCAGGACATGCCCGCCGATTATGCCAAAGCGCTCAGCTTTTTGCGGCCCGCCGCACAGGCCGGCGATGTGCATGCCCAGAATAATCTGGCCGCCCTGACCTATTTCGGGCTGGGAACACCGCGCGACATCGTGGAGGCCCTGCATTGGGCTAAGCGCGCCTCATCCAAGCGGCTGGTCGCGGCCATCAAGCTGGAGCAGGAGATCGAATCGCAGGCGACGCCGGAGCAGATCAAGTCGGCGGTTGAGCGGATGACGCAGCCCCTGTCGCCACCGGCCCCCGTGCCTGGCCCCACGCCAACGGCACAGATTGCCGCCGCCGCCCCTAAGCCCGCAGCAGCGCCGCCCAGCAAGCCGGAAGCGAAGCCTGCGACGGCAGCGGCGACGCCGGCCCGTACGGCCCCGGCAAAGCCTGAACCGGCACCGGCGCCCGTCTCGCCACCACCGCCCCCTCCCCCGCTCGCCACGGCTGTCCCAGCAGCGGCACCAACACCTGCCGCGCCGGCACCCGCCAACATTGCCGATGCCGCTCCCGTGGCCCCCAACACCGTCCCCATCTCCCGTCCGGCCCCGAAGCCGGCGGCACCCGCGCCCGCGCCCGCACCGACACCACCACCACCGGCCCCCGCACCTGTCGCCGCCCCGGTGGCGGGCGGCTGGGTCATACAGGTCGGGTCCCTGCCGTCGCGGGAGGAAGCAGAGAAACATTGGAAGGTCATCGCCGCCAAACAGTCAGGCCTGCTGGGTGGGCGTCAGCCCAGCATGGTCCAGGCCGATCTGGGGGCCAAGGGCATCTATACCCGCGTCTTCCTGACCGGCTTTGCCGATCAGACCTCGGCGGCGGAGCTGTGCGCGAAGCTTAAGGCCGCCGGCACGGATTGTCTGGTCAAGAAGGGTCCCTGATCCGGCCCGCCAACGCTACCAGGGCGCCCGCGAACAGCATGCCGCAGATCAACCAGGCCTGCCACGCGCCATAGGCGAAACATTGGGTGAAGATGGCAGCCCCCAAAAGGGCCAGCGCCATGGGCCGGATCGTGGGGTCCAGCCGCGTCAGCCGGCGCAGGATGGCCAGCAGCAGCAGACCCACCAGGGCCGCCCCAATCCAGCCCAGTTCAAGGCGCGCCTGCTGAAACAGGTTATGGGGATGCACGGGCAGGATGGGCACCGGCCCCACGCCCGGTAGGATAAAGGCCCCGCCCGTGCCCGGCACGGCGCGCGACCCTTCCAGCCCATACCCGATCCAGGGATGGTCACCCAGACGCCCGGCCACGAAATCCCAGGTCAGGATGCGGTGGCGGAAACTCAATGGCATCCAGTCCGCGTCGGCCAGTCCTGCCTGCTTCATCCAGATGGCAATGGGACCGCACAGGGTCAGGCCGGCCACGATCCCCACCGCCAGCAGGCCCGCCGTCGCCCGCCAGGACAGGCACGCCATGCCCAGCAGGATCAACAGCCCCAAAAGGGCCGCTACCGAGGATTGGCTGGTGCTGTCAGTCACCAGCAGCAGCGGGAGAGCCAACGCCGCCGCCGCCAGCCGGCGACGCCCCAGCCGCCAGAGCAGCAGGGCCACCGGCCCCGCCATCAATGCCAGCAGCAATGATGCACGGTTGAGATCGCGTTCGAAATCCAGCGCTTCCTTGCCGGACCCGGCGAATAGGTGCTGGATCGGCTGATCGAACAGCAGTTCGATGGCAAGCAGCACCGCCCCCACCGCCACCGCCGGCAGCAGCCAGCGTGCAATCCGCCGCGCCGCCGCATCGGACAGGGAGGGCAGCAGCGACAGAAGGCAAAGGCCGGGCACCCAGATGTAAAGGAACCCGGCCCAGGCCGTGACCCCCTTGCTGCCCCCCCCGGTCCAGAACAGGCTGGCCCCGGACCAGACCAGGAACAGAGCCAGGGCCGCCGCGACAAACCGATCGGGTCCCGGATAATGGCGCCGCCAGACCGACAAGCCGGTGAACAGGATGGCCAGCGCCGTCACCGCCGGCGCCAGCGCCAGCGGGATCAGCGGCACGAAGACCGCCATGATCAGAACGCCGAAAAAGATGAAAATCGAAGTGAAGGCCGGGTCCTGCCCGTCCTGTGCCATCGCCATGATGCGCCGTCCCTGCCCAAAGTCCGCAGCGCCCCTTACACAACTGCATAAACCGGCGTCCGGCAGAAGCGAAGCGCAATCCGCTCTACGAATTGCCGCACCCATGCCTATATGGTGGGCCTGACCGTTAACCGTTCCCGGAACGAACCACCATCATGGCCGATCTGCCGCTGATCCCGCTGTCCAACCGCACCCTCATCGCCGTCGGTGGCGATGACCGTATCAGCTTCCTGCAGGGGCTGGTGACCAACGACGTCACCAATCTTGAGGGCAAGGCTGTCTGGTCCGCGCTGCTGACGGCGCAGGGCAAATATCTGCATGATTTCATCATCCTGGCCGACGGGGACCGCCTGCTGCTGGATGTGGAGGCGGGGCGGCGGGACGATCTGATCCGCCGCCTGCGCATGTTCCGCCTGCGGGCCAAGGTGGACCTCACCGACCTGACGGGACAGTTCGCCATCTTCGCCCGGCTGGATGCGGCACAGGCGGAGCGTGGAACGGTGACAAGGGTCGAGGGCGGCTGGCAGATTGTCGATCCGCGTCAGGCCGGCCTGGGCCACCGCCTCATCCTGCCAGTCAACACGGTGGCCACCGGCGATTTCGCCGACTGGGATCGCACGCGGATGACCCTGGGCATCCCGGACGGCAGCCGTGACCTGATACCGGAGAAGTCCATCCTGCTGGATAATGGCTTTGACGAGCTGTCGGGCGTGGCCTGGAACAAGGGCTGCTATGTGGGCCAGGAACTGACGGCACGCACGAAATATCGCGGGCTGGTAAAAAAGCGGCTGCTGCCGGTGCAGGTGACCGGCCCCCTGCCTGTTGCGGGAACCATCGTCACCCGCGATGGCGCGGATGTCGGTGAAATCCGGTCGGGACATGATGATCTGGCCCTGGCCCTGATCCGCCTGGACGCCTTGTCGGGGGAGGTTCCGCTGTTGTGCGGTGGGGCAACATTGGCGCCGATGCCGCCTTCCTGGATCAATCTGCCCCGAACGGAAGGCGATATGCCAACGAATGGATGAAGTTGGCACAAGAATTGGTTAGTCTCTGCCGCGATTGACCCAATATGAAGCGGCGGGGAGGCAATATGGAGCGGGGCACGGGATCGCGGCTGTCGTCGCTGCGCAATCTCAGCACCGCCGTTGCCCTTGGCGCGACGCTGATTGTCGGCGGGCTGGCGGCCGGCGCCACCTTTCAGATGGCGCAGTTCCAGGTGCAGTCCGGCAGCATGGAAGTGCCGGGCGACCAGCTGGCCAAGACCAGATTGCTGATCGATTTTCAGGACCGCATGGGCCATGGCGGCTTCCTGTCGGCGCTGGCGCAGTTCGCGGAAACCGGCAATGCCGAGGCGCGGGCTGAAATGCGCACCAGCCTGGAGGCCGCCGATCAGGCCCTACGCGGATTGCAGGGCAAGCGCCTGACGCCGCAGGAGCTGGAACTGGCCGCCGATCTGAAGCGGTTGCTGGATGGCGCGCGCCGCGCCCTGGAATCGGCGAATAGCGGCCCTGCCGCCCTGGGCCAGACCACGCCCATCATCCTGCTGACCCGCTATGCCGCCCTGGCCGACCGCATTGATCAGCGCTCACGCGGGCTGCACGCGGTGGAACTGGCCCGGCTGGAGGAGGTTGCGACTCGCGGCCTGTGGCTGGGCGGGGCCGCCGTTCTGGTGCTGGTGGGCACGCTGTTCGCCTTCCTCTCGCTGATGGGCGCGCGCGTGCTACGGCCCTTGCGCGAACTGACAGGGGCTGTGAATGGTGTGGCGCGCGGCGACTGGCGCGCCCCCGTCTGGGGGGCAGAGCGGGAGGATGAGTTCGGGGATCTGGCCCGCGCCATCGACGGCTTCCGCAAACAGGCCGCCGAAATTCCCGACATCTCCGTCGCGACCGAGGATGGCCGCCTGCGCCTGAAGTTCGAAGGTGATTACGCCGACCTGTTCGAAGCGCTGACCGCCCGGCTGCGCGGGGCCGGCGGGTCGCTGGCCATGCTGGGCAATGATGTCAGCCGTATCGTGGGCGACACCAAGCAGCAGTTGAATGACACGCTGGGGCAGGTGAACCAGCTCTGTTCAGCCGCCGTGCGCACCGTGACGGAAAGCAACCGCGAAATCCGGCAGGCCACGGAGATGCTGGGCCATGCCGTGGCGCAGGTCCGCGCGTTTGACAGCGGTGATGGTCAGGTCGGCCTGGACGATATTATCGACGCCCTGCGCGCCAATGCCGACCATCTGGCCGATACCGCCGCCAAGACCGAAACCAAGGTCATCGAAACCCTGGGCAGCCTGTCGGAAAGCGACAGCGACATCCGTCTGGCCACCGTGGAGGCGCGCGACGCCGCCAAGGCCCTGTCGCACTCCATGGAAGAAGCGCAGCAGGGCCTGCTGTCGGCGGTCAAGCTGCTGCGCGCCTCGGGCGACCTGCTGGCCAGCACCGTGGATCAGACCGGGTCGCGCATCACGCGGGCCGCCGACAGCATGGAAGAGGGCGAAAAGGCGCTCTACGCCACCCTGGGCGGCGTCACCAGCCGCTTTGACGAGGCGACGGAAAAGGCCGCCGCCCGTCTGGAGGATGCCGGCATGCAGGTGTCGCGCGCCGCCGACCTTCTGGACGATCGCTCATCAGAGATCAGCTACAAGCTGGAAACGGCGCTGGACAGCATGAACCATGCCCGCACCACCCTGCAGCAATCGGCAGAGATCGCCGAGGACATGACGCGCGGCAAGCTGGAACCGCTGGCCGACCAGTTCCAGGATATCCAGTTCCGATTCTCCAGCCTGATGGCCGATGTCTCCGACCGGGCGGACAGCATGGCCGACGCCGTCGATGCCCTGCGCCTGACCAGCGACGGGCTGCGGCAGGAGTTTGAGCGCCGCCGGGTGGAGCCGGGCCAGCATGAAGCCATTGCCGACCTTCTGACCCGCATGCGCGGCAGCGCCACGCAGATCGGCGACCGGGTGAAGGAGATTGGGGAGACGGCGGGACGTCTGGCGCAGAGCCTGACGGGCGGCGTTGATGACGCCACCGCCCGCCTGCGCGATCTCACCTCCGACCTGCGGCAGGAAACCAAGGCCCTGTCGTCGGAGGCCCATATCGCCACCACCACCCTGTCGCGCACCGTGGGGCAGCAGGAACGGCTGCTGGCCGACATGAAGGATGTCGCCGCCGAACTGGACGCCCAGCGAGACCGGGACAATACCCCGCAGGCTCTGATCGACCTGACGGGCGGCCTGCGCGCCGCCATCGAGGCGGTGCATGCCCTGGTGGCCAGTGCCGACAACCGCGAGAAGGTGGCCGTGGATCAGGCCATGGGGCTGGTCGACAAGTTGCAGCAGCGCATCCTGAATATCGAGGGCATGGCCGGTGGCCTTGCCGCCGCGACCGAGGCGCTGCACGCCCTGGCCGCCTCCGACAATGCCGGGCGGGAGCGGGAGAATGCCGACCTTCTGGCCATCGCCAACGCGCTGAAGGCCCGTCTGGACGGGATCGACCGGCTGGGCGACCGGCTGGACAGCACGACGGATAGCGTGCGCGCCGTTCTGGAAGAAACCCGTGGGCGCGAGCGCACCGATCTGTCCATCGTGTCGGAACTGACGCAGAACCTGCGCGAGCGGGTGCTGCGTCTGGATGGTCTGTCGGTGGACCTGTCGCGGGCCATCGATATACTGCGTTCGTCGTCCCGCCAGAGCGAGAATGCCAGCGCCAACGCCGCCCGCGACCTGGGCACCCGCTTGGCCCAGATCGCCGATCAGCTGCGCGGGGCCGCCGGGGGCGTGTAACCCGGCATGAGTGAGTAATCTTCGCTTTCCTCGACTTCCGACACTATTTGCAGTCAAGGAGAAACAACTATCAATACCGGGGGTCATTCAGGCGCCATATTCGTCCACGCGGGGTCCGGAAGGGCTTCGGTGAAATCCAGCGCGTCCACGATCGATTCGCAGCCGGCGGCTGTCAGCGCGCGGACAGCCGGTGCATAAGCCTGAGCTGCGATGAGCCCAACCGTCTCGGGAAAGCGGCCACGCGCTTCGTCAATGGCGAGTACGGGAACCTCTGAAACCCGACCGCCACCAGACGTCGTCAACACGGCCACCACGGCGACCCCCTTCAGCCGCAGCCACGCGATCAAGCGGGGCGTGGTCATACCTGCCCCGAAAAGGATGACGGACTGCCCCGCCGGCACCAGGGTGGCGAGATCGTCCTGCACCCTCAAGGTGGGAATGGGATCGCCGACCGCGCGACCAGCCATCTGGGTACGGGCAAGGATGGCATCGGACAGTTTGGCATCCTCTCCCAACCGTTGCGCCAACATTTCCTCAATTTCCGGGGTCAAGGCGTCGCGTGTGAGAACCGGATCAGTGCGATTGCGATGGATGGGGGCAAGCGGCTGAAGCCCACGGCCTGCATAAACACCATCCATCAACATGGTTACATGATCCGATGGCGCGGCGACGACGCCATGCGCATCCATCGCCGCTAATGCGGCTTCCGCCGTGCCGGCAGGGTGAAAGTAACGGCATTGCGGATTTTCGCTAAGCACCGAGCTTACAAAAGTTCGCAATGAGTTATCTCCGCGCAGCGGACCATCGGCGGGGGGCCAATACCCCCGCGCGACAACATAGCGGTACCAGGACAGCACCCGTTGAACAGGGGGACGTATGGTCGTCACCCACATGAACGGACCTGCCCTCGCCCCCGGCAGGCGGGCCCAGATATCGGACGCCGGCAGATGCGTGGAATAATGGCTATCGAAAGCCCCAGGTGCCGAGAAGGCGGCGTCCAGATGCGCGAGGGTCTGTCGTTTCTCGTAAAAAGTGGTCAATCGGCCCGGTCCGTCCAGGCGTTGCAAGTACCATAGAAGGGAAGTACCCGCATTCTTGGGCACGTGCAGGTGAAAGACAGGCGGCTGATGGCTTGGGCGAGAGCGTTTTTCAGTCGTCATTAACCCTGCGCCCATGTGATAGAATCAATGCTGATGACAGTAAAACCCAAAAGTACCACATGCCCGTTCGAGGACGCAGGAACAATTCCGACATCCAGCTGTTGATTTCACACGGGTCCAGAAGTCCACCGGACCCGTGTGCAAGGAAAGCAGAAGGAGACGCACCATGCGCTCGCAACTGATCGGTGCCGCCACCCTGACGGCCCTGCTGCTGGGGACCGCTGCCATGGCCCAGACGGTACCGCCCGGCACCACTGAGCCCGTGCCCCCGGTTCCAGGGACCACAGAACCAGGTCAGGTGGGCGAACCGCCCGCCGCCATAATGCCCGAACGCGATACGCCGCCCAGCATTCTGGCCGAACCGCGCCACGGCATCGACCGCACCTCTGCCGAGCGCCTGCTTGGCCGAACCGTGATCGGTGCCGATGGCAAGGAACTGGGTGAGGTCGAGGATGTGATCCTGAATGCCAGCAGCGGCGACGCCGAGAAGCTGGTCATCGCGTCCGGCGGTTTCATGGGTCTGGGCGAGAAGAACGTCGCCGTCGATATCAGCGACGCCGACATGCTGGCCGGGAACAACCATATCCAGGTCCGAAACCTGACCACAGCGCAGTTGGATCAGATGGCAGCGTTCGAATATGGCAAGAACACCCGTTCCCTGATCCGACCCAATAAATAAGCGGCTGCCAGGGCCACGAAACGCCAGCGTCCCAGCCTGCCCCCGGCCCACCCCCTCCTGGGCCGGGGGCTTTTTTGTGCGGTCTATTATGCTGTGCGTGCCAGGAATACGGGGGATGCTTTCGTGAAGGGGCCGTCCAACAATGACGGAATCCGAGCACCTGCTGGCACGCTGTTCCCATAAACCCATAGAACAGGGATACGGGAACATGAAACGGATGAAGCATCTTCTCGCCGCGATCCTGGCCATCGCGGCGCTGGGTGGTGGCATGGCGGCGCAGGCCCATGGCATCTGGTTCGCGCAGCGGGCCAAGCAGACGGCCCTGATCTATGGCGTCGGCGCCGACGATCTGGACATGGTGAAGCGCCTGGGCCTGATCACCGGCACCTATGGCTATGACGCGGACTGGGCCCCGGTGGGCGCTACCTTGCGCGCCGCCGGCCCCATTGTCGTGGTGGATAGCGAGGCGCCGACGGTTGCCGTCGCCGCTGCCATGGATAACGGCCTTTGGTCGCGCCTGGCTGATGGGAAGTGGGTGAAGGGCGGACGTGATACAGTCCCGGATGCCGTACGGGCGGAACGCACCATGAAGTTCGCGGTCCACCTGACCGGCACACCCAACGCCCCCATTCCCGTTCTGCCCGAGCAGCTTTTGCAGATCGTTCCTGTCGATAAGACAATCCCGGCAGAGATGGGCAAGCCGCTGACGATCCGTGTTCTGTACAAGGGAAAGCCGGTCAAAGACGCTGAGGTCAAGCATGACTATGTCAATGATCCCGACCAAGCGCCGGTAAAGACCGACAAGGATGGCGTCGCCACCATCAAGGTTCGCAATCAGGGCCTGAACGTGCTGGCTGCCACCTATGTCGGCCCCGCCGACAATCCCAAACAGGTGGACCATGTCGAATATCTGGCCACCCTGTCCTTCGTGCTGGCCCACGCGCCGGAATAAGGAGATCAGGATGAAGCACCCGATGATCCGGCTGGCGCTGGCCGCCACCCTGACCCTGTCGCCGCTAGCCGCCCTGGCCCATGGCGACACCACGCCCAAGCATGGCGGCATCGTCCAGATGACGGGCGAAACATTGATCGAACTAGTGGCCGGCGCCGACGCGGCCAGTATCTATGTCAGCGAGGAGGACGAGCCCGTCCCCAGCGCCGACCTGACCGCTACCATGACCATCATGGATGCGGGCGGGAAGCGTCAGGTGAACCTGACGCCCGCCGCCGGCAACCGCTTCGACGCGCCGGGCGTAAAGCTGACCAGTGGGGCCAAGGTAGCGGTGATGGTGGTCAACAAGGCCAGCCAAGCCCGCTCCATTCTGTCCTTCACCGTCAAGTGACGGGGCGGGCGATGCGGCTGCTCCCCTTGTCATTGACCAACGGGGGCGGCCGCGCCGTCCCCCTACTTGTCGCGGCCCTGCCCTGGCTGGTGATCCTGGCCCAGCTGATCTGGGCACCCCATGCCATGGCGCATGGCGTGTCAGAGGAAGACCGATCCTTCATCGAGGATGCGCAGGGTGTGCATGTCATCCCTTATATCTATCTGGGGGCCAAGCACATGGTCACCGGCTACGACCATCTGCTGTTCCTGGTGGGCGTGATCTTCTTCCTTTACCGGCTGCGTGACGTCGCTGCTTACGTCACCCTGTTCGCGGTCGGTCATTCCACCACCCTGCTGCTGGGCGTTCTGGCCGACATCCGGGCCGATGCCTATATCATCGACGCCATCATCGGCCTGTCGGTGGTCTACAAGGCGCTGGACAATCTGGGGGCCTTCAAGACCTGGATGGGTTTTCAGCCCAATACCAAGGCTGCCGTCCTGATCTTCGGCTTCTTCCACGGTTTCGGTCTGGCGACCAAGCTGCAGGAACTGTCGCTGTCGCCTGACGGGCTGCTGGCCAATCTGGTCAGCTTCAATGTCGGGGTGGAGATTGGGCAGTTCATGGCCCTGTGCCTGATCCTGATCGCCATGAATGCCTGGCGCACAACGCGCAGCTTCAACCGTTCCGTCCTGCTGGCCAATGGCGCGCTGATGGCCGCCGGCCTGACGCTGGTGGGATATCAATTGGCCGGCTATGCCACCCAATCCGCCTGAGGGGGATCAACGATGACCGATATAAGCGTGACACCTTATCAGGCCTCGCCCCGCGCCCTGATTCGGGCCGGGCTGGGGGCCGTGGCGGCCTCTGCCCTGGTGCTGACCCTGTTCGTGCTGCCGGCTGAATATGGGATCGACCCGACGGGGGCCGGTAACGCCCTGGGCCTGACCAGGCTGGCCGGCGGCGGGGGTGAGGCAGCGGAACCGGCACCCACCGCGCCCGTTGCCACACCGGTGGCCCCCGGCACCCCGACACCGGCGGATATCGCCAAATCCACCGCCATGCGCAGCGACCGCCAGGAACTGATCCTGCCGCCCCATTCAGGGGCGGAAGTGAAGGCCCATATGGCGCAGGGCGATCATTTCATCTTCCGCTGGCAAGCGACGGGCGGGCAGGTGCGGTTCGACATGCATGGCGAACCACCCAATGCGAAGGAGGGCGAATTCTCCAGCTACTGGAAGGCCAAGGACCTGGACAGCGCCCAGGGTGCCTTCACGGCCCCCTTCACCGGTACCCATGGCTGGTATTTCCGCAATCGCGGCGACACGCCGGTAACTGTGGTGGTGGAGACAGCTGGCTTCTACCAGGACCTGTATCTGCCACCGGCGGAGTGAGCGCGACTGCGCTCACCCTTTCGCCGCACGAACGCCCAGCATGTGGCAGATGGCAACCGTCAGGTCGGCGCGGTTCATGGTGTAGAAGTGGAACTGCTTCACACCATGCTTTTCCAGATAGCGGCACTGTTCAATGGCGACCGTGGCGGCAACCAGATGCCGGGTCTCCGGTGCCTCGTCCAGCCCGTCGAACAGGTCGCGCATCCAGGCGGGGATGGCGGTATTGCACTTCTCCCCCATTTCCGCCGCCTTGGTGAAGTTCAGAATCGGCAGGATGCCGGGGACCATCGGTACATCAATGCCGGATGCTGCGGCCTTGTCGCGGAAGCGCAGGAAGGCGTCCACATCAAAGAAGAACTGGCTGATGGCGCGGTTGGCCCCTGCATCGACCTTGCGCTTCAGATTGTCCAGATCGACCTGGGCGCTGGGCGCTTCGGGATGCACTTCCGGGAAACAGGCGACGGAGATGTCGAAATCGCCGATGCGCTTCAGACCCGCCACCAGATCGGCGGCATAGGCATAACCGCCAGGATGCGGTTCATACCCACGCCCGCCCAGGCCGCCGGTACCATCGGCACGCGGCGGCGGATCACCGCGCAGGGCCACGATATGGCGGATGCCGGCGTCCCAGTAATTGCGCGCAATCTCGTCGATCTCTTCCTTGGTCGCCGCCACACAGGTCAGGTGGGCGGCGGCGGGAATGCCGGTTTCGGCCTGGATGCCCGTCACGGTGGCGTGGGTGCGTTCGCGCGTCGATCCACCGGCGCCATAGGTGACCGACATGAAGGCCGGGTTCAGCGGCGCCAACCGGCGGATGGCCGTCCACAGATTCTCATGCATCTTCTCCGTCTTGGGCGGGAAGAACTCGAAACTGACGGTGAGGTCGCCGGGGGCGGTGATCAGCGGGGCCGGGTTGGCGGCGGCATCCATCAGGGCGCTCAGGCTCATGGGACTATCCTTCAGGCGACAGCCAGCGGACGGGACCGCGTGGCAGGGGCATCGGTGCGGGTAGCCCGCCAGATGCAGACAGTAAGGGGATCACCCGGCAGGGTGACGACGGGATCGGGGCGCATGCCGGCCCGGCGCAGCCAGCCGGAGACTTCATCATCGGTGAAGCCCAGGCGGCGATGCGCGTGCTGTTCACGCAGATATTCAAGATCATGGCGGGCGAAATCGACCACCAGCATGGTGCCGCCGGGGCGCAGGACCCGTGCCGCCTCGGCCAGCGCATCGGCCGGTTCCTCGGCATAATGCAGCACCTGATGGAAGATCACGGCATCCTGGCTCTGCCCGGCCAGGGACAGCTGATACATATCGCCCAACCGCACCTGACAATGACGCAGGCCCGCCTGTTCCAGGTTGACGCGGGCAACCGCCAGCATCTCGCGCGAGGCGTCAACGCCCAGACCGCGCGAAATCCGCTCCCCGAACAGTTCCAGGATGCGGCCCGTACCGGTGCCGACATCCAGCAAATCCTCCACACCCGTGGCCGGCAGCAGCGACAGCAAGGCCGCCTCCACATCACGCTCCGGCACATGCAGGCCGCGCATCTCGTGCCAGCGGGCGGCGTTCTCGCTGAAATACTTGTCCGCCGCCTGTCGCCGCCCCTGCTTGATCAGGTCCAGACGTTCCAGGTCCAGGCCCAGCCCCTCATCATCGCCGGGAATGGCATCGACCAGGGTACGGGCCAGTTCGGCAACCGGGCCACGTTCGGCCAGCCGGTAATAGGCCCAGATACCCTCACGGAACCGCTCCAGCAGCCCCGCCTCGCACAGAAGCTTCAGGTGACGGGAGACGCGCGGCTGGCTTTGCCCCAGGATCTGGGTAAGCTCCGTCACCGTCAGTTCGCCATGGGCGCAGAGCGACAGCAGCCGCAACCGCGTCGGCTCCGCCGCTGCCTTTAGCGCATTCAACAGGAATTCCATGCGACCCGACCCGTTCCTTGTTCGGATCAAGATATAAAGATATCTTTATGTCTGCGCAAGACCCGATCCGGCGCAGCGAACGTATCGGCCCCGCGCCGAACGCGGTTCACAACGACAATGCCATCGCGATATGGCTTTTGCGCCGCAGATCGGACGCAATTGCCGGCTATCCATGAGCATGACAAATGGTTAATGCCATGGATAACCGGACGTGATGCGCGTCACTGCCGATGGCCCGGCCACCGGAAATGATGACGCCAAGTGCAAAAAGGATTGATGACGTGACCATGCAGACCCAAAACCGCCGTTCGCCGCTGGCCGCTGCCGCATTCTGGATGCTGGCCGGTGTGGCCGCCGTCGCGGTGCCGGTTCTGGCCCCCACTGCCGTGCAGGCCCAGGCCGCCAAGGGCCAGGCCTCCGCCGACTTCGTGCAGGGGCTGGGCGACAAGGCCATTGCCACCCTGGCCGACCCGAAGGTCAGCAAGGATCAGGCGAAGGCCGTGTTCCGCGACCTGCTGAACCAGAATTTCGACATCAACACGATCAGCCGCTTCGTGCTGGGCCGTTACTGGAATCTCGCCAACGACGCCCAGAAGAAGGAATACCAGACCCTTTTCGAGCAGATGATCGTTGAGGTCTATGCCGAACGTTTCAGCCAGTATGCGGGCGAGAAGTTCAAGGTGGGCGGCGCCCAGGCCTCGGGCGAGAATGACGCTATCGTCACCTCGCAGGTGCTGCGCCCCAACGGCCAGCCGCCCGTGAACGTGTCCTGGCGCGTGCGCTCCAAGGATGGCAGCTTCAAGATCATCGACGTGATCGTGGAAAACGTGTCGATGAGCGTGACGCAGCGGTCGGAATTCGCCAGCCTGATCGAAAGCAATGGCGGCAAGTTCGAAGCCCTGCTGGATGCGCTGCGCCAGCGTATTCAGACGGCGGCCGTGAAGTAACGGTACAGCCTGGACGTTTGTTTGTGCTATGTGACGGGTCCGTTCCGGTTGTCCGGGACGGATCTTTTTCATTGGCGCCGGGTGGCGATGCTTCGCGAGTTCCTGATCAGCCTGCGCACGCGCTGCGCACCCGCGTTCGTGCGGCTGGGATACCGCTATGCCGCCGTTGCTTGTGTCGGGCGTGCGGCCCGTTGCGCCGCCGCCTGGGCCCCGCATCAGGAAAGCACGCGACGCCGCATCCTGACCGCCATGGCAGAGGCCCCGGCGGGTTGCAACACGGCGGTGATCCTGGGCGCTGGCCCTTGTCTGGACCTGCCCATGGCGGAACTGCTGTCACGGTTCCGGCGGGTGCTGCTGGTCGATATCGCCCACCCCCCCGCCGCACGCGAACTGGCCCGCCGTCATGCGGCCATCGAACTGCTGGATTACGACCTGACGGGGGTAGCAATCGCCCTTGCTAATGGCAGCACGCAGGCCCCGCCCACCCCATCCTGTACCGTCTGTCAGGATGATGGCGATGTCGGGCTGGTCGTATCGGCCAATCTGATCTCGCAATTGCCGCTGGTGCCGCTTCGCCAGGTGGACAAGCGCTGGCCCAGCACCGACCTGCCTTCCTATGCCCGCTCCATTATCAGGGCCCATATCGACCATCTGCGCGGATTTGACTGCCCGACCCTGCTGATCGGCGACGTTCAGCGGCGGGTCATTGATCCCGATGGGCGGGTGACGGAGATGGAGGACCCGCTGTTCGGGGCCGACCTGCCGGCAGGCGAAATGGAGTGGGACTGGACGGTGGCGCCGGTCGGTGAACTGTCCAACGGCTGGTCCATTATCAACCGCGTCCGCGCCGTACGGATCGACCGCGCCTATTGCGTGGCGTCGTAACGCGCCATGATGGCGTCGTAGGTTCCGTCGGCCTTTACCCGGCGCAGCGCGTCGTTGAACCGGGCCACCAGGGCCGGATCGCGGAAGGCCGCACAGTAGAGGTTGGGCGGAAACAGCCGGTGTTCCACGATCGGCAGGCTGCGGACAGGATCACCGCCCGCCGCCAGTACCTGTCCGATATGATATTGCAGCACCCGCGACTCGCCGATCAGCACATCATAGCGACCGAAAAGCAGCCCCTTGGCCTGCAGGGCCTGCACAGGCTCCTCCCGGTAATCCTCCGAGTTTGCCACGGCTGCGGCAAATTCAGCGCCCAGCACCTTGGACGCCCGCTGAAAGGCCAGCACCCGCAGCCCCGTCAGGTCACCGGGGGTTTCAAGCTGGATATTGCGCGATATCAGAGTGATCGCCACGTTGCGATAGGTGATGTAGCTGTCGGTCAGGATCAGACCGTCCGGCGGCGGACCCACCACGGGTGCGAAACCATCGATGGTCCCCTCCCCCGCCGCCAGGGCCAGACGGGCATTGGAACCGATATAGGGCTCCATCTCCATCCCGGCAGCGGCGAAGATGGCGGCCAGCAACTCATACTCCACCCCCCGCAGTTTCCCGTCCGGCGTCGTTTCCACCAGGGGTGCTGCCTCCCGCAGGCCGAACCGCACCTTTTCCGCCCGCGCCGTGAGGGCACAGGACAGAAACAGCATGCAGAGTAGGGGCAGCATAAAATGCCGGCGCATGGGATGAACCGTTGCGGAAGGCTTGAAAGGATTAACCTTTAACAGCCTAACAAATTGCGGCGGCGAAGGAATGCGCGCAGGGGGATAGGATCGGCCTTACGGGGATGGGCGGCCATTCAACTTGGCGGCCAGATCGGGCGCAATCGGCTGTGGTAGGAACGCCGAGATATTGGAGCGACCGCTGTTGCCAAGCGGTGCCCTTCCCGTGACGGAGCCAGGCACGGCAAGGACAAGCCGGAACAGTTGCCCCCTGATTTCCCGCCAGTCACCCGTGGCCAGCCCCAGGTTCAGCATCCGCAGATGCACGCGGGCATGCTGCCACCAATCCATCTGGCCCAGGATATGGGCGCGTTCCAGTGCCGCCCAGGCGGCGGCCACATCCCCACCGGCCCGCGCCTGGCGGTAGGAGACAAGTTCATCTTCCACCAGGGCGCGGAGGTCCGACATGTTACTTGGCCAGGATGTAAAGACCGCGCTGGCCTTCCATCGGCTTGAACTTTTCCGTGATACCCAGAACTGTTTCGGCGCCACCAAGGTAAAGCACGCCATCCGGCGGCAGCAGCTTGGCCATGGCTTCCAGCACCTTGCCCTTGGTCGGCTGATCAAAATAGATCAGGACGTTGCGGCAGAAGATGACATCGAACTGGCCCAGCGGGGTCAGGTCGGTCAGCAGGTTGTATTCGCGGAACTGGACCTTGTTACGGATCTCGTCATTCAGCTGCCACTTGTCGCCCACCTGCTTGAAATACTTCACCAGATGGGTGATGGGCAGGCCGCGCTGCACCTCAAACTGGGTGTAGAGGCCGGCCTTGGCCTTGTTCACCATTTCGCCCGACAGGTCGGTGCCGATGATCTCGATCCGCCAACCGGCCAGCTTAGCCCCTTCCTCGTTCAGCAGCATGGAAAGCGAATAGGCTTCCTGGCCGGACGAGCAGGCGGCGGACCAGATGCGGATGGTCCGCTTGGCGGCACGGCTGGCCAGCAACGCCGGCAGCACCACCGCCTTGAACTGGTCAAATGGCTTCTGGTCGCGGAAGAACGAACTTTCGTTCGTGGTCATTGCTTCCGTGATGTCGCGGAGCAACGCCTCATCCCGCTTGCTGCGCACAGCGGCGGCCAGTTCATCCAGCCCTTTCAGACTCCATTTGCGGGCAACCGGCATCAACCGGCTTTCCAGCAGATAGGCCTTGTCGGGGGTCAGGACCAGACCCGACCGCTGCCTCAGCAGGGTGCAGAACATATCGAAATCTTCGACCTTCATGCTGCCTGCCTCAATGCGATCTTACGAATGTAAGGCCCGATTTCCTTCAATGGCAAGACGGCACTGCACAGCCCCGCGTTCGCCACCGCCCCCGGCATGCCCCACACCACCGAGGAAGGTTCATCCTGGCCCAGAACGGCACCGCCGGCCTGGACAACCACTTCAGAACCACGCTGCCCGTCATGCCCCATGCCGGTCAGAATGGTCACCAACACCCGCTTGCCATAGGCCCGGACGATGCTGCGCAGCATCGGGTCCACGGCCGGACGGCAGAAATTCTCCGGCGGATCCTTGGTCAGGGTCAGACAATTCTGCCCGTTCTTCTGAACCACCAGCATATGGAAATCACCCGGTGCCACATAGGCGCGGCCACCCACGATCACTTCGCCTTCCTTGGCCTCTGCGCACTGCACGCCGCATTGGCGGGTGATGTGCTCGGCCAGGATGGTGGTGAAGGTGGCGGGCATGTGCTGGGTAATCAGGATCGGCTGCTTCACATCCTTCAGATGGCTCAGCACCTCGAACAGGGCTTGCGGCCCTCCCGTCGAACTGCCGATGGCCAGGATGTCGGGCCGGAAATCCGGTAGCGGACGCAGCGTGACCGGGCCCGGCTCCGGCTTGGGCCGGATGGGCGTGGCCAGCGTGAAGCTGGTGGTCGGCGCGACATTGCCAACGGGCGTGGGGCGCGGCATGGGCGACGCGCCCGGCGTGGCCGGGGCCGCAGCAGCCTGACCCTTGCGCGGGTCGGCCTTACGCGCCGCCATGCCCAGGGCCTTCACCTTTTCCGTCAGTTCCCGTTTGAAATCATCGGCGCTGGTCAGTTCGCGCGTGGATGACGGCTTGGGTATGTAATCCGCCGCACCGGCCTTCAGCGCGCGCAGGCTGATATCCGCATTCTTGGCCGTCAGGGTCGATGCCATGACGATCTTGACGTGCGGATCAACGTTCAGCAGGTGCGGCAGGGCGGACAGCCCATCCAGCACCGGCATCTCGATATCCAGCACGATGACGTCGATGGTCTGCCGCTGAAGCGTGTTAATCGCCATCTGCCCATTGGCGACGGAGGCGACCACCTTCACCTCGGGGTCACCCTCCAGCGAACGGGTCAGCAGGCCGCGGATGACGGCACTGTCATCCACCACCATAACCCGGTAGGGCTCTGTTCCGGTCGGTGCCGTGGCCGGCGCCGTCTTTCCGGGAAGCTCGTTCATTGCCTGCAATCCCGGACAGCCTCAGAGGAGGCCGACCTGCTGGAACTTGGTTTGGATGATGTCGCTGTCGAACGGCTTCATGATGTACTCATTCGCACCGGCCGACAGGGCTTCCTGGATATGGGCGAGATCGTTTTCCGTGGTGCAGAAAACGACCCTGGGGGTATCCCCGCCCGTCATCTTGCGCAGCCGGCGCAGGAACTCGATACCGGTCATCACCGGCATGTTCCAGTCCAGCAGGATCGCGTCAGGCATCCGCTTGGCGCAATATTCCATGGCCTGCTTGCCATCCTCAGCCTCATCGCAGGAGAAGCTGAGTTCTTCCAGAATCTTGCGCGCCACCTTGCGGACAACGCGGCTGTCATCGACGACCAGACAGGACTTCATCAACGGACCTCGATTGCCGGGAGCGGGTTAGGCCGCTTCGATGTTAGCAAAGTTCAGCAGCTTTGAGACATCGAGAACGACAAGCAGGGTCTCTTTCAGGCGATAAATACCCGTGGAGATCTCCCGCCAGCGCGGATCAAGGGTCGCCGGATGACGTTCGAAGTCATCCGAGGACAACGACAGCACCTCGCCGACATTGTCGACCATCAGGGAGTACAGCTCGCCTTTGTGGTCCACGACAATGCTCATCACCGGCTTGCCATCCGCCGGCCGGGGCGGCAGGCCCAGGCGCAGACGAACATCAATGGCGGTGACAATACGGCCGCGCAGGTTCAGCGAACCGGCAACCTCTGGCGGCGCCAGCGGGATACGGGTGATCTTCTGCGGACCCAGGACGTCCTGGACCTGCAGCACCGGGATGCCGAACAGCTGGTTCGCGATGGTCGCCGTGACGAAATCCTCGTTCTTCACGGTGGCGATTTCCTGGGAACCGGCCTTTTTTACGGCGGGGAGACGGGCACTCATGCGGCACCTTTCTCGGCAATGGTCTGCTGCAGGGTGAGGAGGAGAGCCTCACGGTCGAACTTGGCAACGTAATCATTGAAGCCGGCCTGACGGCCACGCTCCAGATCGCGCGGGGCGGCATGGCTGGACAGGGCCACCATCGGCGTCCCGGACCAGCGGGCCGACGCACGGACCGCCTGGGCAAAATCCAGACCGCTCATGCCCGGCATTTCAATGTCGGAGACGATGACATCGAATTCCTCACCCGACTCGCTGAGCGCCAGCGCCTCATCGGCACTTTCGACAGCCGTGACGTCGTAACCGGAAACGGTCAACAGCGGCGTCAGCAGGTTGCGGAAGAACGGGCTGTCATCGACCAGCAGCACGCGATGCTGGCGCTCGTCCTCGAAGCTTTCATGGGCGTTGCCGAACCAATCCTTGAAGGCCCGGGTCAGGTAGAAGCCGGCATCGATGACGTCGGTCGCCTTGTTGGCGATGATGGCGGAGCCCAGGAAGCCCTGACGTTCCGTCCCCAGCTCAACCTGGAGCCGATCCTCGACGATGTCGACGATCTCGTCCACGACCAGACCCATGGACCGGTCGCCATCGGCGAACACCACCACGGGCTGGCGCTTGTCGCGGGTGATCTTCCAGTTCGGGTCGATGGGCACCAGCGGCATGAGCTTGCCACGGTACTGCACCACCGGCTCGCCATTGGACAGTTCGACCAGATTGAGATCGACATCCTCCAGACGGGCAACAAGCGACAGCGGCACGGCCTTCGGACCGCCCTCCCCAGCGCTGAACAGCAGCAGGGCCATCTTGTCGTCCTCGCGGCGGGCGGACTTCGCCACTTCCTGCGCGGCGGTCTGGGCATTGTCGGCAGTGCCGCCCATGGAACCGGACGCGGTGGCGATGCCGTTGGGGTCCAGGATCATGATCACCGAGCCATCGCCCAGGATCGTGTTGCCGGAGAACAGCTCGATATGGCGCAGGATCGGCGCCACCGGTTTCACCACGATTTCTTCGGTGTCGAAGACGCGGTCGACGATGATGCCGAACGTGTAATTGCCGACCTGGCTGACGACGATGAACGTCTCGCGCTTGTCGTCATCATCGGCCACGCCCAGCTTCAACAGGTTCTGCAGGCTGACCAGCGGCAGCAGGCGATTGCGCAGGCGCAGGACCGGGGCGCCATTGATGCGCTCGATCTTGTGCTCGCTGTCGCTGGCGGCACGCACCAGCTCGATCACGCTGATCTGCGGGACGGCGAAGCGTTCGGACGCGCACTCGACAATCAGGGCCGAGACGATGGCGAGCGTCAGCGGGATCTTGATGGTGAAGGTCGTGCCACGGCCTTCGACCGACCGCATCTCGATGGTGCCGCCGATCTTCTCGATATTGGTCTTAACCACGTCCATGCCCACGCCACGGCCCGACACGGACGTGACCTTGGCGGCGGTGGAGAAGCCGGGCTTGAAGATGTACTGCTGGATCTGCTGATCCGACATCTGGGCCAGTTCCGACTCGGTCGCCAGACCGTTCTGGATAATCTTGGCCTTGATCTTGGACAGCGCGAGGCCGCGGCCATCGTCCGCGATCTCGATAATGATGTGACCGCCCTCGTGATAGGCGTTCAGGGTGATGCGGCCCGTTTCCGACTTGCCGGCGGCAACGCGGTCGGCGGGGATTTCCAGGCCATGGTCGCCGGAATTGCGGACCATGTGGGTCAGCGGGTCCTTAATCAGTTCCAGGACCTGACGGTCCAGTTCCGTCTCGGCCCCCAGCATCTGCAGCTCGATTTTCTTGTGCAGTTCGTGGCTGAGATCGCGGACCAGACGCGGCAGCTTGGCCCAGGCGTTGCCGATGGGCTGCATGCGCGTCTTCATGACGCCTTCCTGCAGCTCCGACGTCACATGGTTCAGGCGCTGCAAGGGGGCCGCAAACTCGCTGTCCTTCTGCGAGCGCAGGATCTGCAACAGCTGGTTACGGGTCAGCACCAGCTCGGAAACCATGGTCATCAGGTTTTCCAGCAGGTCCACATGCACGCGGATGGTCTGCTGGGCCAGGGCGCTTTCCTTGGACTCGCCACGCACATCGTCCTGCGGCTCGGCACGGGGCGGGGGGGGAGGCGGCGGTGCCGGCGGCGGGGCAGCAGCCTCGACCACGGGGGCCGGCGCTTCCACCTTGGCCACAGGGGCCGGGGTCGGCGGCGGCGGCGGTGCAGCGGGAGCCAGCGTATGCGTCAGATGCGCCGGGACAGGCGTAAACAGCTCTTCGGGGTCGTTTTCCGGCGCGGCAGCAACCGGGGCCGGCGCAGCGGCGGCACCGGCCTTCGGCACTTCCTTGCCCTCGGCCATGGCGTTCAGCCGGTCGATCAGGTCCTGATCGCCACCCGGCGGTTCCGCCTCGGTCGCTTCCAGAACGGAAAGGATACCCTTGATCGTGTCCAGCGATTCGAGGATCAGCGACACGGCATAAGGGGAGACATGCAGCTCGCCATCGCGGAACTTGCCCAGCACGTTCTCGCCGGCATGCGCCACCGATTCCAGCCGGGGCAGCCCCAGGAAGCCGCAGGTGCCCTTGATCGTGTGAACCAGACGGAAGATGTTCGACAACAGCCCCGGATCGTTGGGGTTCTGCTCCAGCTTCACCAGCTCGACGTCGAGGACGGCGAGGTTCTCATTGGTCTCAGTGAGGAATTCACTCAGCAGATCATCCATGGTCCACGCCCCGTTTCGGGAAATCCCAGTTTCCGCGTCATACGCCGGTCTTCAGTCCGATGAAGAACCCTTGTACGCGCCCGGCCGACCGTCGGCCAATGAAGAGTGTCGGAATTCGGTTAAAATTGGTGTCTCGTGTGGGAATTGATGGCCTGTCGGACATGGCTTTGGCAAGGGGAACATTACCTCTTTTCGGTTAGGTTCGGCCATTAGGATATGACACGCCCTGGAACAAGCCACCCCGACCCCGCTCCCGGTGTGGTTGAACAGTTGGCAAAGCGCATCATCGCCCCTGATCCGAAGGGAAAATCACTCCTGGCCAGCCCGGATTCGGAACTGCACCTCTCCTCCCCCTGGCCCTCCTCCGGCGGGATTTTCCACGCCGAATGACAATCCATAAGCCCTGGCCAAAAGGGGAGTAGCGTGAGAGAGGACGGAGCGGGGTCCAAGCTCCGTCTCCGCGACCTGTCCGGCAAGGGCCGGCACCATTTCCGGACGCAGTGCGCAGCCGGTGCCGGCCGCCACAACCCGGATGCCGCCATCGTCGCCCGTCACACGCACGGAACCGCCACGCGGCAACGCCTCTTCCGCCAGCAGAGCGGCCAGCAGCGCGGTTTTCAACAGGCCGGGCGCCGGATCGAACGGCGTGGCGGTCCATTCCAGCCGGACCTTGCCGCCCCGGAACCAGCCTTCCAAGGCTGCACGGGCATCACCAGCCGACAGCGACTGCCCGCCCGCCGCACCCAGCGCCACGCGATACAGCCGCAGCCGGGCGGCAGCAGTCTCAGCACTGTCGGCGATCAGATCCAGCGCTTCGCCGCCGCTGTCACCGCCTTCGTCCAGCAGTTCGACGCCATTATTGATGGCCCCGACCGGTCCCACCAGATCATGGCACAGGCGGGAGCAGAGCAGCTCCACGGCCCGAATTCCCAAGCTCATCCGCATCCTCAGCGCTGGGGCACAGCCCCTCCCCCGCCGGGGATGGCGTGCCATGTCACCGGCGGGTAGGATAGGCTGGTGCCACCCAACTGGAAACCATTCAAATGTCCGACATCCTGGCCCCCGGCATTTTTGTCCGCCACCCGTCGCAGCCTGACTGGGGACTGGGTCAGGTGCAGTCCGTGGTGGGCCAGCGGGTGACGGTGAATTTCGAACATGCCGGCAAGCTGCTGATCAATGCCGCCGCCATATCGCTGGACATTGTGGACCCGGACGAGGAGGGGTGACCCTCACTCATCCTCCCAATAATTCACGGCGGCACCGGGCCGCGTGATCATGCGCATGCCGCTGCCGACATGGGAGATGCCGATCTTGCCGCTGTCGGGATAATCCACGATGTCGGGCGACATCATGGTGCTGATGCCCAGATAGCGCAGATCCACATCCCCATCATTGATGATCTGATGCGCGGTCGAGGCATCGCCCGGCGGGCAGGAGACGATGTCGCCCGCCCGCAGCGGATGCTGGCCATCGCCCAGGCGCAAGGTCCCCGTCCCTTCCAGAATGATGAACAGTTCCTCGTTCACCCGATGGTTATGAAAGGGAAAGGCGCGTTTGCCAGGGGGCAGCACCGTCAGCATGCAGCCCAGATGGCGCGCGCCGATCAAGGGACCGATCCGGGCGATCAATGGCGCGAACCGTTCCGCCGTCTCCCCCTTGGGCCCATGCTCAGCCGGGAAGCCATCGGGATTGAGGCTGTCCAGATTAATGATGGGCACAATACCGGCATCAGCCATGGCGAACCCCCGTCTTTTTTGATTTTGTACTTGATTTGTTCGCAATCAAAACACAAAAAAAGCGCCCGGTCCAGGGCGCCTTCATCATAGCCAGATAAGCGGGGCAAAGCCGCCGCTTACCACTTCCGCTCGGTCTTCAACTGGCCGCCATTCAGGGCGTCCAGGAAGCTGCCGCTGGCCTTCGGGCGCTGCGCACGCACCATGCGGGGGTTGGGCTTCTTCTTGGCCTGCTCGACCACCTTGATGGCGTGGGTCGTGGCTTCATTCTCCACCCGGCGACGCACATCCTCATCCAGCGACTCAAAGGCCTGCTGCGCGAAAACCAGTGCATTTTCCGACCGGGTTTCCACAACCTGACGCAACGCGTTGGCAGCCATCAGGCATTCCAGACGCTCCGGCCCTGTGACATCGTCAAGAGCACCAGCGAGAATCCCAATCGCTTCCAAGGTTTTGGGGTCGGTCAATTCCACGGACATCTAAACACGCACCCTTCAGGTACAATCACTCTCGGCTATATAGTCCCACCGTCCGCAGAAAACCGCAACAAATAGTCTGGAAACAGTGTGCCATGCGGCTGACGCAAGGACCCCGCGCGCCGGCAGCGGGTTTACACAAGGCTGCCCGAACGGCATCGTCAAGCCCATGTCGAAGCGCACCCAGACCACTACTACCATGACTAAAAAGACCACCCTGCGGGGCGGGCTTTTTGTCATGCGCGCGGTCTGACGCGAACGACAGAAGCCAGATGCCCCGCCGGGAACGGACGGGGCGGCCAATGGTGGACCAGACCCCGTCTCCGGCACAGACGATGCCAAGGAACAGGGTCCATGAACATCCGCGTTGCTCCCGAAGGCCTGAACGAAGCCACCAACCAGGCCATTTCCGTCGCTGTTGTTGGTGCCACCGGTGCCGTGGGCGTCGAAATCCGTGAATGCCTGGAAAAGTCAGGCCTTAACCTGTCGACCGTGCGGCTGCTGGCATCCAAGCGCTCCGCCGGTCAGCGCGTGCCCTTCGCCGGTGGCGAACTGGTGATCGAGGAACTGACCGATGACAGCTTCCAGGGCATCGACTACGCCCTGTTCTCCGCCGGCAGCGGCATTTCGAAGACGTTCGGGCCCAAGGCCGTGGCTGCCGGCGCCGTCGTCATCGACAATTCATCCGCATTCCGCATGGATGAGGCCATTCCGCTAGTCGTGCCGGAGGTGAACCTGGACGTGATCCCGACGCAGCCCGGCATCATCGCCAATCCCAACTGCGTGGCCATCATCGCCACCGTCCCGCTGGCCCCACTGAACGCCCGCCACACCATCCGCCGCGTGAATATCGCCACCTATCAGGCGGCCAGCGGTGCGGGTGCGGCGGCTATGGAGGAGCTGCGCCTCTCCACCGTCGCCTATCTGGCCGGCGAACATTACGAACCGAAGGTCCTGAAGCATCCCTACGCCTTCAACGTCTTCTCCCACAATGCCGACGTCAATCCGCAGACGGGCTACAATGGCGAGGAGGAGAAGGTGATCGAGGAGACGCGCAAGATCATGCGCCGTCCCGACCTGCATATCTCCATCACCTGCGTCCGCGTGCCCGTTCTGCGCGCCCATTCCATGGCGGTAACGGTGGAGTTTGATGAGGTGGTGAGCCCGGACGAGGTGCGCGCCATCCTGCGCGATGCACCCGGCGTCCGGATTGTCGATGATATCGGGGCCAACCACTTCCCCATGCCCAATGAAGCCTCGGGCCAGGGCGATGTGCTGGTCGGCCGCATCCGCCGCGACCTGGGCGACCCGTCGGGCCGCTCCATCGCCCTGTTCCTGGCGGGCGATCAGTTGCTGAAGGGTGCGGCCCTGAACGCCGTGCAGATCCTGCAGCGGCTGGTCGGGTAAGGGATCGGGTGTGGTGGGGGATGCCCCTCACCACACCCGATCAACCCCTACTGCTTCTTACCCAACAACCCCTTCAGCAGACCCTTTGCCCCGTCCTTGGTCTTCAGCTTTTCCAGCGCATCCTGCGCCTTCTTGGGGTCCTTCAGGGCGGCCTTGACGGAGGAGGACAGGTCGGGGGTCCAGGAGAGATTGTCGAAGGGCCCGCGCACGCGCACCGGTACCGTGATGCCATCGACATCGATGCGCGTGGTCCCCTGCCCTTCCAGGCTGCCCACCAGCTTGGGCGACAGGCGCATGTCCACGCGCTTGGAAGCCAGGTTGATATTGCCCTTGCCAGCGACACGCAGCAGCGGGGCCAGAAGGTGGAAATCCTCGGTCGCGGCGACCCCATCGGTCAGGGTGAAGGTGCCGCCCATTTCGGCAAAGTCGGTCTGCGGCGGCTCCGCACTGGCGTGGCCGATGGCGCTGCGCACGATCTGCGCCAGATTGACGCCCTTCACAGCCCCATTCAGGAACAGGACATTGCCGCCGCCATTCAGGCTGCCCACCAGTTCCTGCTGATTGGTGCCGCTGGCCCGGATATCGATATTGGCGTCGGTGGCGCCCGACAGCTTGTCAAACCCGGCGAAACGGGTCAGCAACGGCTCGGCCTGCACGCCCTTGGCATGCGCCGCCACGGTCAGGGCGTTCGTCTGCCGCCCGGCATCCAGCGTCAGCTTGCCACCAATGGTGCCGCCGAACAGGGCGGTGTCGGCCAGCCCCGCATTCAGCCGCCCGTCGGTCAGCTTCAAGGTCAGGGTCGTGGCCCCAACCTCCACCCCCTTCACCAGCAGTCCGGCCAGTTGCAGGGTCATGTCCAGATCGGCACTTTTCAGGGCCGACAGGTCGATGCGTTCCTTGCTCCACCCTGCCGGCCCCACCTCTGGTGCCGGTGCCGCCGGATCGGGCGCAGCGGGGGCGGGAAGGTAGCGGTCCAGTTCCAGCTTCGGTAGCGACAGGCTGCCGCCCAGCGCCGGGCGCGCTCCGTCCAGCTTCAACGACAGATTGCCATTGGCCGTTAGGTCGCCCGCTTTGGCCGACAGGCCGGCCAGCGCCAGACGCGACGGCGTGCCCGACAATTTGCCGGTCATGGTCAGGTCATCAACCGGCAGGTCAGACGGCACGCCCCCCGTCGCCACCTTCATCAGGTCGGCCAGGGACGTGACGGTCAGCGACAGATCACCGGACAGCGACAAGGGCGCCTCCCCCTGCCGTTCCAACTGCCCCTTCACATCCAGCCCGGTACCAGCTCCCGCCACGCGCAGTGCCATCCCGGCCTTGCCGCCCGACAGAAGCGGACGCACCGGCTCGATCCCCAAGTCCAAGGTAACGGGCGTGCCGTTCAGCAGCAGTGCCGCCTCCAGGGTCAGCGGACCGTCCAGGTCCGGCAGGGACAAGGTGACATCCACATCCGTCGCCTCCCGCACCATGCCGGTGCGGGCGTCGGTATAGCGAAGGCGGCCATCGACGATCTCCACCTCCGCCAGCGACAGGTCGGACATGAAGCCAGGGCTGGTATGATCGGCAGAGGCCGGCGCGGCGGCGAGGGAGACATCCCAGTTGGGCTTGCCCTGCTTGTCCACCGTCAGATCGATGACGGGGGCCGTCAGCACGAATTTCTCCACCTCCGCCTTGCCGCGCAGCAGCGGCATCAGGCGCAGACGCACCGCCAACTGCTGCACCGCCAGCAGGTCTTCACCCTGGCGGATGCCGGCGAAATGCACCTGATCGGCGGTCACGGCGATGGACGGGAAATAGGAGAGATCGACCCGGCCCT
Source organism: alpha proteobacterium AAP38 (assembly GCA_001296005.1). Classification (GTDB taxonomy): domain Bacteria; phylum Pseudomonadota; class Alphaproteobacteria; order Azospirillales; family Azospirillaceae; genus Niveispirillum. Next base: position 60,046 of record LJHR01000047.1, read on the forward strand.
TGATGGTCAGCGCCCGGCCTGTCGCCGCCTCCACCTGCCTTTCCACCTCCGCCACGATGGCGCCCACGGGCACCAGAAACGGCAGCGCCACCGCCGCCCCGATGGGCACCAGCAGCAAAAGGGACAGGATGAAAGCAAACTTACGCATGTCTGGTCCGTCTCTTCCGGAGCGGGTTGGTCTTGTTGATTGCCAGTCAAGCAGCCCAACTTGCCCAAAACAAGGCCGAATACAGCATCTTTCGTGCGGGTCGGTCTTGGAGCGGCGCGCCATAGGCGCTATATCCAGCGGACGATGACCATATCCCCCGCCCCTTTGATCGATCCGTTTGGCCGCGCCATCACCTATGTGCGCGTATCGGTGACGGACCGCTGCGACTTCCGCTGCGTCTATTGCATGTCGGAGGATATGGCCTTCCTGCCTAAGGCCGACATCCTGTCGTTGGAGGAACTGGACCGGCTCTGTTCGTCCTTCGTGGCGCTGGGCACGCGTAAGCTACGCCTGACGGGCGGGGAACCGCTGGTCCGCCGCAACATCATGGAACTGATCCGCAGCCTGGGCCGTCATGTGGCGTCGGGGGCGCTGGAAGAGCTGACACTGACCACCAATGGCAGCCAGCTGGCCAAATATGCCGACGACCTGCGCGCCGCCGGGGTGCGCCGCATCAATGTGTCGGTCGACACGCTGGACCCCGACCGTTTCGCCGCCATCACCCGCTGGGGCCGGCTGGCCCAGGTGCTGGACGGGCTGGAGGCGGCGCGGGCCGCCGGGCTGGAGGTCAAGATCAATGCCGTGGCGTTGAAGGGCATCAACGATCAGGAACTGGACCCTATGCTGGCCTGGTGCGGGGAAAAGGGCTTTGACCTGACCCTGATCGAGGTCATGCCGCTGGGCGACATGGATGGCAATGGCGGCGGGGCCGTGCGCGAGGAACAATTCCTGTCGCTGCGCGATGTGCGCGCCGATCTGGAAAAGCGCTGGACCCTGGTGGACAGCACCCACCGCACCGGCGGTCCCGCCCGCTATGTGACGGTGCGGGAAACGGGCCGCCGCCTGGGCTTCATCACGCCCATGACCCATAATTTCTGCGAATCCTGCAACCGGGTCCGCGTGACCTGCACCGGCACGATGTATATGTGCCTGGGACAGGAGGATGCGGCCGACCTGCGGGCACCGTTGCGCGCCAGCACCGACGACACCCTGCTGCACGCGTCCATCCGCGACGCCATCACCCGTAAGCCCAAGGGCCATGATTTCATCATTGGCCGCGACCGTGGCCCCGCCGTGGGCCGGCATATGAGCGTCACCGGCGGTTGAGAAGCAGCCCACGCATAGGGTACTGTCCCTCTCTGCCGTGATACCGGGAACAACGCCTTGTCACAGACCCCCGTGCCGCTTGCCTTCGTCGCCGCCGATACGCCGGATGCGCGCGCCGCCAGGGACAGGCTCGCCGTCCGCTACGCCGGTGTGCCGCCGGAAGAGGCGGGGATCATCGTGGCGCTGGGGGGTGACGGCTTCCTGCTGGAAACCCTGCACCGCTATCTGCTCCGGGGCGTGCCTGTCTATGGCATGAACCGCGGCTCCGTCGGTTTCCTGCTGAATGATTATAGCGAGGATGGGCTGACCCGCCGCCTGATGCGGGCGCAGCGCGTGGTGCTGCATCCGCTGCGCATGAAGGCGATGACGCGGGAGGGCGTGGAGATCGAGGGCCTGGCCTTCAACGAGGTCTCCCTGCTGCGTGAGACGCGGCAGGCGGCCAAGCTGCGCGTCACGGTGGACGGGCGGGAACGGATGCCGGAACTGACCTGCGACGGGGCGCTGGTCTCCACCCCTGCCGGCAGTACCGCCTACAACCTGTCGGCCCATGGTCCAATTCTGCCGCTGGGTGCCGATATCCTCGCCCTGACGCCGATCAGCGCCTTTCGCCCCCGCCGCTGGCGCGGGGCCCTGCTGCCGCATACGGCCCGCATTCAGTTCGACGTGCTGGAACCGTCCAAGCGACCGGTCAGCGCAGTGGCCGACTTTACCGAAGTGCGTGATGTGGCGCGGGTCGAGATCAGCGAAGACCGCAAGGTCGCCTGTACCCTGTTGTTCGACCCGGAAATGGCGCTGGAGGAACGCATCCTGAAGGAGCAGTTCACGCCGTAGTACCCCTATTCCGCCGCCATGCGCCCCGTGCGGTCCAGCGCGTAATCGCGCATGACACGGACCAGCGTCGCCAGATTGGCGCGCAGTTCCTGGAAGCCGGCATGGGGTTCCAGCGTCTCTTCATCCATGTAAAGCCGGCGGTCGATTTCCAGCTGCAACGAGTTGCGGCCACGCGGCGGGCAGGAATAGCGGCGGACCAGTTCCACGCCCTTGTAGGGATCGTTCAGGCGGACATTGTAGCCCATGCCCCGCAATGTGCCCACGATCAGCCGGGTGAAACCCGACTCCGACGTGGTGCCATCGCGGTCGCCGATCACGAAATCGGGCGATTGCCGGTCCGGGCCGATCACGAAGGATGGCATGGAATGGCAATTGATGTGATAGACGGCCCCGAACCGCCCATGCATCGCATCCAGGCTTTCCGACAGAAGCTCGTGATAGGGGCGCCAGTAGTTCTCGATCCGGTCCTGAACGGCACCGACCGGCAGTCGCCCATCATACATGGGCACGCCGGGCCGGCAGAGATGACGGACCAGCCCCATGCCCGCCACGCTTTTGGGTGACGGGTTCACCGGCTCCGGCCATTCGCCATCCAGCATAGACGGATCGATATCGTCCGGCGCCCGGTTCACATCGATGTAGGAACGGGGGAACAGGGCGCAGATGAAGGTCGCCCCCATGTCGGGAACCATGGAGAACAGCTCATCCACATGCGTATCCTCCGCCTGACGCAGCAGGGGAAACGGGCAGGTGAAATCGAAATCCGCCGGATAGCGCGTACCGCTATGCGGGCTGTCGAACAGCAGCGGGACCGCGGGCCCGACCGGATCATGCCGGACGACCACATCATCGATCACCAAACTCATTCAACCCCGTCTCCGGCTGCGGAAAATCAGCGATGAAGGGCCTGCGGAAATGAAACCGCCCTTTCATCGAATTGACTTGGAACCTATACCTTGGGGTCGGGGCCGGCGTCGATAGCACAGAAGACATGCCTGCCTTTGGGGGCGAAACGCCAACTACAGGAGATGGCGTAACAGGCTACCCGCTGGGGAGGGACCATGGCGCGTATCGATCCCTTGTCACCCGATGATCTTCAGCCGCCCGACATCACACCCTGGCAGGCAGGCAATACAGACATTCCCTTTGCCCATCATTTCGACAGCGGACGGCCAGGGCCGCATGTCCTGATCAATGCATTAATGCATGGCAATGAATATTCAGGCGCCATTGCCGCCATAAGGCTGCTGGAAGCCGGCATACGCCCGACACACGGATCGCTTTGCATCACCTTTGCCAATGTGGAAGCGTTTGCGCAGTTTGATCCGCAATTCCCGATCATGTCGCGTTACGTGGATGAGGATATGAACCGCGTCTGGTCCCCCACGTCCCTGGCCGAGGGGCGGCCCAGCCTGGAGCGGCGGCGGGCGCGGGAACTGTGGCCGCTATTCACCAGGGCAGACCTGCTGCTGGACCTGCATTCGATGCAGGCCGACCGCATTCCCCTGATGCTGTGCGGCCCATCGGCGCGCGGGCGGGAACTGGCCATACGGCTGGGCATGCCCGGCATCGTGGTGGCCGACCGGGGCCATGCCGGTGGCAGCCGCCTGATTGATCATCCGCGCTTTACGGCGGGCGATCAGGGGCCCATCGCCCTGCTGGCCGAATGCGGGCAGCATTGGGACCCCGACAGTGCCGAGGTGGCAACACAGATTGCGGCGCGTTTCCTGCACCTTTCCGGGATCGTGCCGGCATCTGCGCTGTCCCCATGGCTGCCATCCGCCGAACCGGCGCCCGCCCGGCTTGTGGAGGTGACGGAAACCATTACGGTAGGCAGCGATCGTTTCCGGTTCCGTAAGGAATATCAGGGTATGGATGTCATTCCCGCTGCCGGCACCCCCTTCGCCATAGATGGCGAGATGGCGTTGCTCACCCCCTATGATGAATGCGTGATGATCATGCCGTCACGCCACCCCGAACGCGGGCAGACCGCCGTCAGGCTGGGCCGGTTCGTGGAATGAGTGAGCCGCCAGACACAGGACCTTCGCCGGCGCCGACCCGGCGCGGACGCCGCTTCGACTGGCCGGCCTTTGTCACCGCCATGGTGCTGGGCACCGCCGGCGGGGCGATCTGTTTCAAGCTGCATGTGCCCCTGGCCTTCATGATCGGGGCCATGCTGGCCACCACCATCGCGGCATTGGGCGGTGTGCGCACCATGGTGCCGCCACGGCTGCGCGATGGGCTGGTGATCGTGCTGGGCATCATGCTGGGCGCGTCCTTCACCCCCAGCCTGCTGGGCCATCTGGGCGAATGGTCGGTCAGCCTGATCTTCATGGCCGTGTACATCATCATTGGTGCCGCCGCGGGTACCTTCTATCTGCGACGCTTCGCCCGCTATGACCCGCCCACCGCCTACTTCACGGCCATGCCGGGCGGGTTCACGGAAATGGTGCTGATGGGCGGTGCGTCCGGCGGAGATGACAGGTCCATCGCACTGGGCCACAGCCTGCGGATCATGCTGGTGGTGATGACAGTGCCCTTCGCCTTCCAGGCCCTGCCCGGCTATGACCCGGCGGGCCGGGACTGGAGCCTGCATGGGTTGGGTCCCTGGCCCTGGGAACTGAGCCTGACCGATTACGCCATCATCGCTGTCTGCTTCATCGGCGCGCCGGTGGCACAGAAGCTCGGCATCCCCGCCGGTATCCTGGTGGGACCCATGCTGCTGTCCGCGGGCTTGCATCTGGCCGGCCTGACCGCCGTGAAGCCGCCAGGCCTGCTGGTCGCCGCTGCCCAAGTGGTGATCGGGGCGTCCATCGGCGGGCGGTTCCAGCGGGTGCCCCTTATGCGCATCGCGCGCACCGCCGGCATCGCGGCGGGGCTGACGCTGGTGCTGCTGCTGGTGACGCTTGCCTTGTCACTGCTGGTGCATCTGCTGACGGGGCTGAATCTGGCGGCCCTGATCCTGGCTTATGCGCCGGGCGGGCTGGCGGAGATGAGTTTGGTGGCCCTGGCCCTGCATGTGGACGCAGCCTTTGTCGCCACGCACCACATCATCCGCATCGTCCTTATCATCCTGTTCGCCCCCGCCGCCTATCACCTTTGGCGACGATGGCAGGACGGTCAGCGGGGACCGACCGGCACCTGAGGGAGCAGTTACATGAACTGCGCCTGACGCAGCAGGCCGTAGAACTGCCGCAGGGCGTTGGCCTGTTCCTGCGGGGTGCTCAACCCCTCCACGAACTTGCCGTCGAAATTGGGCTGACGCAAAAGGCCGACAATCTGGTCCCGCACCATGCGACGGGCCTTCGGGCTGGACAAAACATCGTTTGCCGCGAACTGCATCAGGCGGGTGGCGCGGATGCGCAGCGAGGCGGATGGGTCGTCCAGCCGTTCGATCACCTTGGCCTGAAGAATATAACTGGCCACCATCTCGTCGATGCGGTCGGCCATGCCGGGGCGCACATCGTCGGGCAGTTGGGCATTGTTGATAGCGGTATAGAGCGACGCCATGGCCTGCATCTTCGGCTTCAGCGGCACCTGCAGGCCGACCATGCTATTAACGTCGCGCTCCATCGACAGGCAGTTGCGCAGGCGCGCCACCACCGTATCCATCTCCCGCTGACCGACATCGCCGCCGGCCAGTTCGGCCAGATACAGGGTACGGTCGCGCCAGGCCGGCATCAGGCCCATCACGCCTTCGATCGACATCCGCCGGCCCTCGCCGCCGCCCTGTTCGATGAAACGCAGATAGCCATTGGTCAGGGCATCCGCCATCCGCGAGCCGCCGAAAAGACCCGTCGGCGTCATCACCCGGGCTACCAGATTGGTGAAGCTGGTGCGGTTGCGTTCCGGATCGCGCGACAGGGGGGCCGTGCCGCGCAGGCTGCGCAGAAACGCTTCCAGCACCACCTGATAGGTCTGCGGGGCGTGGCCCATGCCCAGCCACTGGCTCAACACCTTGGCGATGGGCGGTGCCATTTCGCGTTCGGTCGGCTCGAACTTGCCTTCCACCATGTCCAGCATGCGGCCAAGGGCCGTGCCCAGGTCCGGCTGCCGGCCCAGCAGGTCCTGAATGACCGACTGGAAGCTGCTGGCATCGGCCACCAGCGTGTCAATGATATGGATATGGGCGGCCTTGTTCTGGGCGGCGTCGCCGGCGCTTTCCAGCAGCCATTCCACCTTTCCCAGCAGATTACGGATCTGCACCAGATCGTGGCAAAGGATGACCTTGGACAGGTAATCGGCCTCGGCAACGTCGCCGTTGCACAGCGCCTCGACCTTGTCCAAGGCACCCCGGAATCCGTCCTGCTTCACACTGAAACTGGCGCGCTTCTGCGCTTCTTCGGCCTTGCCGCGCAGATCGGTCAAGCTGGAATAGATGACGTCGCGGCGTTCGCGCACATCCTGGCCCGTCACCTTGCCCTGGATGGTGGCGACACGGCCCACGGCGGTGGGCACCAGGTTTTCGAAATTGATGGCGCGCTTCATCTCCGCCGCGTTGTACAGCAGCTCGGATGCGGTCAGCGCCTTGTCCTCCAGATACTGCCGCAGCAGCTTGGAGATAGTCTGGCGGCTTTCCGCCTCCAGATAATCCTTGCTCTCGGCGCAGACGGGGCTGTCATCCACGGGCTGGACCGCAATGGTCTTGCCCTTGGCTTCCCGCATTTCGGAGAAGATGATGGTTTCCGTTGCGGGTTTCCCCGGAACACCCGCGAAGTCGCGGATGATGCGCACGCCGTCGCGGTTCGGCAACAGCTTGGTAGCCAGCGCCCGCGCTTCTTCCTCGGTCGCCAGACTCTCTTCAATGACCCAGTGATCGGCCTTGAAGGTCTGCACCTCGAAATTCAAACGGCGCCCAATGGCAGAACCCTTGCCGCCCCCGACAAGGCTCGTCATCCACATGACCCTCGGTCCCCATTTTGGAGTATGCATCGTCCCTTTGGGACAAGCGATACATACCACCGAACGGTGCTTCAGATAAACCTTGTATTAACCCATTTGTAGGGTTTTGCCAAAGGAAAGCCATGAAGCACCGGGAGACCCGGGTCACATGATCACTTGGGCTTGCCTTTTTCCCAGGTGGGATTGGCGGCAAACAGGGGGACCGTGCTGATCGACATCTTGGCCGACGCGTCCTTCACCTGCCGGCTGTAAACGACATAGATCAAGGTGTCATTGGCCTTGTCATAGATGCGGCGGACCGCGATCGACTTGAACACCAGGCTCTTGCGCTCGGAGAACACCGCCTCTCCGCGCTTGGACAGGTCGATATCGCCGATGCTGATGGCACCCGTCTGCCGGCAGGCCAGGGAGGCATTGGACGGGTCCTCGAACCAGTTGCCCTTGGACAGCCGGTCCCAGACGGAACGGTCGAAATCCACGATGTGACAGGTGATGCCCTTCACCTCCGGGTCGGGAAAGGCCGTGATGTCCAGCTCGTTCCCGGTCCAGTCATTGCTGAACTCCCCCACCACCTCCTGCGCCGCGACCGGCAGGGCCAGCACCAGGGGAAACAGCAGGGCGACAAGGAAGCGGCGCATGGCAAGGCTCCTGAAAATCCAAAAAAGGACCGATGGCCGGCAGGCTATGCCGGCTGAACGGTTGGGGCAAGGGCGGGGTGGAAACGGTCCCGTCTGAAAATCGGTTAATGGTTGTGGCCGATCACTTGCGCTCGCCTTTCCACCATACCACATGCGATGCTGGGGACATTGGTTCAAGGGGGGGAATGCAAACGATGGAACTCGGGATCTTCGCGGGCGTCGTGGCCCTGTTCGGCGTTCTGCTGGCCTTTGCCGGCATCAAGACCGTGCCGCAGGGCATGGAGTATACGGTGGAGCGGTTCGGCCGCTATACCCACACGCTGCGGCCCGGCCTGCATTTCATCGTGCCGTTCATCGACGTTGTCCGCGCCAAGATGAACATGATGGAAATCGTGCTGGATGTGCCCAGCCAGGAGGTCATCACCAAGGATAATGCCATGGTGAAGGTCGACGGCGTCGTCTTCTATCAGGTGTTGGACGCTGCCAAGGCCGCCTATGAGGTCAGCCAGCTGCAGGTCGCCATTCTGAACCTGACCATGACCAATATCCGCACCGTCATGGGCTCCATGGATCTGGACGAACTGCTGTCGCAGCGCGACCGCATCAATGCCCAGCTTCTACATGTGGTGGACGAGGCAACGCAGCCCTGGGGCATCAAGGTCACCCGCATCGAAATCCGCGACATCCAGCCGCCGCGCGATCTGGTGGACAGCATGGCCCGGCAGATGAAGGCAGAGCGCGAGCGCCGCGCCCTGATCCTGGAGGCCGAAGGTGCCCGGCAGGCGGCAATCCTGAAGGCCGAGGGCCAGAAGCAGGCCGCGATCCTGGAGGCCGAGGGCCGCCGCGAGGCCGCCTTCCGCGACGCAGAGGCGCGCGAGCGTGAGGCCGAGGCGGAAGCCGCCGCGACCCGGATGGTGTCCGACGCCATATCCGCCGGCAATGTGCAGGCCATCAATTACTTCGTGGCCCAGCAATATCTGACCACCTTCAAGGAATTCGCGCACACCCCGAACCAGAAGGTATTCTTCATGCCGATGGAGGCGACCGGCATCATCAGCTCGCTGGGCGGTCTGGCTGAACTGGCCAAGGACGCGTTCAAGGGCGATGGCGGCAGCGGCCCCACCGTGCCGCCGGCACCCAAACCGCCCCGCAAGCCCTCGGCGTCGGCCCTGCCCGCCACCGGCGGAACCAACGCCGAGCAAGTGGCTGCAATCAAGTCCGCGCAGCAGCAGCCATCGCCGTGGGGCGAAAATAGCGGCGCCTGAAACAACTGAACCGGCATATGGGAGGAAGCGATGGAAGGGTTTCGCGTTCTCTACTGGTACTGGTGGTGCCTGGCGCTGGTCCTGGCGGCACTGGAAATGTTCATTCCAGGGGCCGCCCTGCTGTGGATTGGCGGGGCGGCGGGCATTGTCGGCGTGATGGCGCTGGTCTTCGATATCGGGCTGGTGACAGAGCTGGTGCTGTTTGGCGTGCTGGCGGTGCTGGCCTGGTTCCTGTCGCGTCTGCTGGCGCGGCGGGACCCCGATGACGCGCAGTCAGGCACCTTGAACCGCCGCGGGGAACAGTACCTGGGACAGGTGCTGACCTTAGAGGAAGCGATCGTGAACGGCTATGGCCGGGCCCGTGTCGCCGACGGCATCTGGCGGGTGGCCGGCGCCGCCGATCTGCCACAGGGCAGCCGTGTGCGGGTCACGGGCGTCGATGGCGCCATCCTGCGCGTGGAAGGTGCGTAAGGAAACACAGCAGCGGTGTCATTCTGTTTCCATTGGGAGCAGGATGACACCCGAATGCCCGTAAGATATTGCAGCGGAATATTTCTCCGGTTTCCATCACCCTCACCAAAAGTATGTATTCATAGCGTTAGCGATTGGATATCCATTGAATACTTTATGATTAATGATTAACCAAGAATTCATTGATTGATATAATCAACTATCCCTCTGCACATCTGACAAAGTAATCATTACGGCCCATGATATTGCAATGGATTGCAAGATGATGGGCAGGGTTCAGATGCAACGGGTACATTACCTTCGTGCAGGCGACGACACCGTCTCGGCCATGGCGCCGCGGCCCCCTGTCGCCCTGCGCGATCCGTTGACGGGATTGCTGAACAAGCACGGCTTCATCCGCGAGGGAAGCCGCCTGCTGCCCATGATGGTTCTGGCGGGGGAACATCCGCATGTGGTCTTCATCGAGCTGAACAATTACGAAGGCATCGTCTCCCGCATGGAGTATGAGGAGGCGCTGGAACTGCTGCACGCCATGCGGCGGCGCCTGGAGCTGGCCTTTGGCGACGATGTTCTGCTGGCACGCCTGGACAGTGAACGTTTCGTGGCCCTGCTGCCCGACGCGGGCGACAGTCTGGAGGCCCTGAACCGGGCGCTGGAGGCCCCTGTGGTCATCGGCGGCCATGGCTATCATCTTTCCATCACCTGCGGCGTGGCCTCCTACCCCGAAGCCGCCGACGATATGCATATGCTGGTTGTGGCCGCCCGCATCGCTCGGCGCGATGCGGTCAATGAGGGCCGCTCCGTGGGCTTCTTCGCCAGCGACCTGCGCAAGCGTCTGGCCCGCAGCCGTGCCATTGAAGACGGGCTGTGGGCAAGCCGGGCCGGCGCCGGCATCTCCTTGCTGTATCAGCCCAAGGTCGAAATCCATTCGGGCCGCGTGATGGGGGTGGAAGCGCTGATGCGCTGGTCCCATCCGGAGCTGGGCCCCATCTCACCAGCCGAATTCATACCGGTGGCCGAACGGACCCGCACCATCAACCCGCTGGGCGAATGGCTGATCCGGGAATCGCTGCGCCAGCAGGCGGATTGGCGGCGGGACGGCATGGACCTGTCCATGGCCATCAACATCTCCCCCGTGCAGTTGCTGATAGAGCCCAGCCACGCCTCTGTCCTGGAAATCCTGGTCGATGAATGTGCGCGTCTGGACCTGGATCGCCGGAAGGTGGAACTGGAGATCACCGAAGGCATGCTGACTGACGAGCGTGCCATGGTGCAGGTCCGCCGGCTGGCCGATGCGGGCTTTTCCATTGGCATTGACGATTTCGGGCGGGACCATTCGGCCCTGTCCTTGCTGGTGGAGAGCCCGGCCAATACCTTGAAGATCGACAAGAGCTTCGTGGACAATGTCCTGCGCAACCCGCGCCAGGCCACAATCATCCGCTTCATCACCGAACTGGCCCATGATCTGGGCATGCGGACAGTGGTGGAAGGGATCGAGCATATCCGCCAGCTGGTGGCCGTCGCCGGTGCCGGCTGTGACTATGGCCAGGGCTATTTCTATTACCGCCCCATGTGCGCAGGCCGCATCCTGGATCTGCGCCACGCCGCCTGAAACCGGCTGACCATCGCCTGCCAGGAACCTTGGAAACCTGACCGTCTGAACAAATGGCCTAACCCGGAAGACATAGTAGGTTGTATTCTGTAGAACCGGAAGGGTTCAGGAATGATGGAAGCGCACAAGATTTTGCAGGCGATGCCCTCGGAATGCCCCTGCGCCTATCAGGCGTCGGCGCTGCTGCACGACCCCTTGACCGGAATGCTGAACAAGCACGGGTTCGTGATGGAGGGCAACCACCTGCTGACGGCCCTATCGGCCAGCGGCGGCAATGCCATCCTGATCTATATGGAACTGAACGATTACGACGGGCTGATCTCACGCCTGGGCTATGACGCCGCCCTGGTCCTGCTGGTCACGATCCGGGAACGCATGGTGCTGGCCTTTGGTGAGAATGCACTGCTGGCCCGCTTCGACAGCGAACGTTTCGCTGCTCTGCTGCCCGATGCCAATGCGGACGTGGAGGGTATCATCCGTCTGCTGGAGGCGCCGCTGCGGGTGGACAACACCACCTGCCACCTGTCCCTGTCCTGTGGCGTGGCCAGCTTCATCGACGCCGCCGACAATATGGACATGCTGGTCATGGCCGCCCGGTCCGCCCGGCAGGAGGCACGGCGCAGCAGCCGACAGATCGGCTGGTTTGCCGACGATCTCCGGCGCAAACTGGCCCGGCAGCGGGCCTTGGAGGACGGCCTCTGGTTTGCCCGTAGCGGGGCCGGCATGTCGCTTCTGTATCAGCCGAAGATCGATATCCGGGCCGGGCAGGTGTTCGGGGTGGAGGCGCTGCTGCGCTGGCGCCACCCCGAGTTCGGCTCCGTGTCGCCTGCGGAATTTATCCCGTTGGCCGAACGCAACCAGACCATCGTCCCAATCGGCGAATGGCTGATGCGGGAAGCGCTGCGCCAGAAGCACCTATGGCGGCAGCAGGGGCGCAGCATCCATCTGTCCATCAATGTCTCCCCGCTTCAGCTTCAGCCGGACAATTGCGCCCCTTCCGTCCTGGAAATCCTGACAGAGGAATGCCGGCGCCTGGGCCTTGAACGGGATAAGCTGGAGCTTGAGATCACAGAGGGATTGTTGAGCAATGAGGCGGTGATGGCCCAGGTAAAGGCCATCGCCAAGGAGGGGTTCGGCATCGCCGTCGACGATTTCGGCCGCGACCATTCGGCCCTCTCATTGCTGGTCAATTGCCCGGCCACGACCCTGAAGATCGACAAGAGCTTCGTCGATAATGTCGTGGAGAATGAACGCCAGTTGGCCGTGATCCAGTTCATCGTCACCCTGGCCCGCCGTCTGGGCATGCAGACCGTGGTGGAGGGGGTGGAACACCTGACGCAGCTGGTGGCGCTGGCCGATGTAGGATGCGATTACGGCCAGGGATATTTCTACTACCGCCCCCTGACAGCCCAGCAGGTCCTGGACCTCCGACACAAGCATTGATGGATGGATCGGCAGGGGATAGACGTATTAGGCCAAAGTTCAGGTGTCTGTTTCTTTCGGCTGCATGCAACCGCGTGCCATTGTGCATTCGCACATGGTTTGCGATGATCGCGCGGAACCATTGCCCCGCCATCACGATCATCCGACCGGAGCGTCACTTTCGATCATGGCCAGCAGCGCCGACCTTGACGAGAAGCCCGCCCCGCCGCCGCCCCGCCGTGGGGTGGAGATGATGGCGCCCTCGTCGCCCGTCGATCTGGGCGGGCGGTGCGAGATCATGCCCGGCACGGCCCTGCCTGCCCTGGATTCGGCAGGCGGCCCCGCCTTTGCGGCGCGGATGAGCCGGGACCGCAAGACGGAAGTCTTTGCCATCGTCACCGACCGGTCCGTGCCGGCCCGCATCGACATGATGGCCACCTACCGTGCCATCGAGAATCCGGCGGTATTGCGCCTGATGGACTGGGGCACGGTGGATTGGACGCCGGAGGGCAAGAAGCGTTTCGTCCTGATCTATGAACGGCCCGGCGGGCGCAGGGTCATGCAGGACATGGGCGAGACGCGCGAGCCCATGTCGGACGATACGATCAGCCGTTCGCTGATGCCGACACTGCTGTTCGCGCTGCGGGAAATGAATGCGCGGGGCATGACCTGTGGCGCTATCCGGCCCACCAACCTGTTCCAGAAGGACCCCGCCTCCCCCACCGTCACCATCGGCGACTGCCTGTCGACACCGGTCGGCTATGGTCAGCCCTTGCTTGTGGAGACCATAGAGCGCGGGATGGCGCAGCCGGCGGGGCGCGGCCCCGGCACCGTTGCCGATGACCTTTACGCGCTGGGCGTCACGCTGCTGGTGCTCTATCTGGGCCGCAATCCGCTGGCCGATCTGGATGATGAAAGCATCCTGAAGCTGAAGATGGACAAGGGCACCTATCCGGCCCTGACCAGCCAGGTGCGCCTGCCACAAAGCCTGGTGGAGCCGCTGCGCGGCCTGATGATCGATGATCCCAAGCAGCGCTGGTCCGTCTCCGACCTGGATCTGTGGCTGCAGGGCCGGCGGATGTCGCCCAAGCAGCCGCAGGTGCCGCGCCGTGGTGCCCGCCCGTTTGAGTTCCAGGGCGAGGATTTGATGCATTGCCGGGCGCTGGCCCGGTCGCTGACCCGGCACAGTGCCGCCGCCGCTGCCCTGATCGAACGGGGCGATGTGGAGAAATGGGTGCGCCGGTCGGTGGGGGATGAGGCACGGGCAGAGGCCATGCAGACCGCCATCGCCTCTGCCGGGGCCGGCGGACGCGGTGCCAGCCAAGAGGACAAGCTGGTTACCCGCGTCTCCATCGCGCTGGACCCGCCGTCACCCATCCGCTATCGCGGCATCTCGGTGCTGCCCGACGGTCTGGGCACGGCGCTGGCAGAGGCCATCTGGCAGAATAGCGGCGTGCAGCCCTTTGCGGAATTCGTCCTGGCGCAGTTCCCGCATTTCTGGGTCAACTGCCAGACCGATTTCCGGCCCGAATATGTGCCCATGGTGCAGGCCTATGACGGCTATCGCGCCCTGCTGGAACATGTCGGCATGGGGTTCGGGATCGAACGCATCGTCTATGAACTGTGCCCCTCCTGCCCCTGCCTGTCGCCGCAACTGCGCGACCATTATGTGTTGAGCCCGGCGGAGCTGCTGTCCGCCCTGGACCAGATCGCCCTGAAGCCGAACCGGGGGCGTGACCCGGTGGACCGACACGTGCTGGGCTATATCACCACGCACCACAAGAAGCTGAATGACCGGCTGCTGGTGCCTTTGTCGAATCCGCATGATCCGGCGCGGCGAATGATCGCCATGATCACGGTCCTGGCCGATGTGCAGAACCGGTTCGGTCCCGCCCGCCTGCCCAACCTGTGCGGCTGGCTGGTCGCGCTGATGGACCCGGTCTTCAAGCGCTTCAAGAACCGGGAGACGCGCGACCGCATGAAGGCGGAAGTGAGCAATGTGGCGCGCGATGGGGTTCTGGATGCCATCGTCCGCATCGTCGACAATGTCGATGTCATCCGCGCCGACGACAAGGGCTTCCTGGCCGCGATGCGCCAATATGAAGGCCTGACACGGCAGATCGAGAAACTGAAATCCACGGCCAATGATAGGACGGCCCTGGCCGATGGCACCGGGCGACAGATCGCCGCCGTGGTCACCGCCATCATCGCCGGCATGACCATGATCGGCACCGTCCTTTACATGCTGAGGCTGGCATGAGCGCGTCGCTTGGTAAACGCCCGCCCAAGCGGCGCAGCGGCGGCGGCAGTGCGCTGCTGCTGTTGCTGCTGCTGGCCCCGGCGGGCCTGATGATGATGCCGACCAGCGTGCTGCTCCTGGCCGGTCTGGCGCCCACCTTCGTCGCCTACCTGATCGACCGTGATCCGGAGAAATCGGCGGCCATGACGGTCGGAGCCATGAACCTGTGCGGGGTGGCGCCCTTTATCGTCCGGCTGTGGCAGCGCGGGCATGAAATGTCCATCACGCTGCGCATGCTGGCCGATCCGGGCACCTGGCTGATCATGTTCGGCGCGGCGGCCATCGGCTGGCTGATGTATTTCTTCATCCCCCAGATCGTCGCCGCGATCATGAGCCTGCGCAGCCAGGCCAAGATCAAGGAGCTGGAGGAACGGCGCAGCCTGCTGATTGCCGATTGGGGAACGGAAATCATGGGCAAGGGCGATGACAAGCCGGAACCGGCAGGCCTGATCGACGACCCGCAAGATTGACCATGCCGGGCACCTGATTTGGTGTAATCTGGCCCAAGTAATCCCCATAAGATCGCGGCAATGCCCATACCCAAGCATGCCTTCCTTCTGACGGTCACGGGCTGGATTCTGGCCCTGCTGGTCTGCACCCATTTCTGGGTATCGCCGGTTCTGGCCCAAGCGGCAGGCGAAGGCCTGCTGACCCCGGTGCGGCTACAGCTGAAATGGACGCACCAGTTCCAGGGGGCGGGATTCTATATCGCGCTGGAGAAGGGATATTACCGAGAGGCCGGCCTGGATGTCCGCATCCTGGAGGGTGGGCCCACGATGGACGCGGCCCAGCGCGTCACCGATGGCGAGGCGGATTTCGGCGTGGGCAGCGCCGGCCTGCTGGTGGAAAGGGTGAAGGGCCGGCCCGTAGTGGCCATGGCAGTCCTGTTACAGCATTCGCCCTTTGTCCTGCTGACCCGCACGGACACCGGCCCGCCGCATGTCCATGCCCTGCCCGGCCACCGGCTGATGCTGGAAACCCATGCGGAGGAGCTGCTGGCCTATCTGGCGGTCGAACGCGTGCCAGAGGACAAGCTGACGGTACTGCCGCATAGCGGGTCGGTGGAGGCGCTGATCAAGGGGGAGGTCGATGCCATTACGGCCTACACAACCAGCGAACCCTATGACCTGCGTGTGGCGGGCATCCCCTATCAGGTATTTTCCCCGCGCGCGGCGGGCATCGATTTCTATGGCGATACCATCTTCACCTCCGAACGCATGGTGCGGGAGAACCCCGCCGTGGTGGAGGCCTTCCGCCGGGCCAGCCTGCGCGGCTGGCGGGACGCTCTGTCAAACCCGGAGGCCGCCATCGACCTGATCCTGCGCACCTATGCGCCCGGCCTGGAACGGCCACGCCTGCTGTTCGAAGCGGATGAGATGGCGCGCCTGATGATGGCCGACATGGTAGAGGTCGGCTACATGCATGAGGGGCGCTGGCGGCATATCGCGCAGGGTTTCGCGGCGGCGGGACTGGTGCCCGGCGATGTCGATCTACGCGGCTTTCTCTATATCCCCGATCATCAGCCCGACCTGACATGGTTCTATGCGGCCTTTGCCGCGCTGGCCTGTATCACCCTGGCCGTCAGTCTGGTCACCGCGCGTTTCCGGAACCTGAACCAGCGCCTGCAGGCGGAGGTGGCGGAACGGGCGCGGCTGGAGGCACATTTCCGCGAACTGGCCACCGTGGATGCCCTGACCGGCCTGCCCAACCGCCGCGCCTTTCTGGACAAGGCACAGGCCGAACTGGCCCGCTCCCGGCTGACCGGCACGCCCTTGTCGCTGCTGATGCTGGATATCGACCATTTCAAATCGATCAATGACCGGTACGGCCACGCCGCCGGCGATGCCAGCCTGATCGCCTTCCGCAGCGCCTGCCGGCAGGCATTGCGCGATCAGGATGTGATGGGCCGTATCGGCGGGGAGGAGTTTGCCGTCCTGCTGGGCGATACGGGGATCGCGGGCGCCCTGGCCGCCGCAGAACGGCTGCGCGCCTCGGTTGAGGGGATGGGAACGGACGTGGTGGACCCCTGCCTGCTGACCGTCAGCGTCGGCGTCGCCATGCTGGCCGAGGGCGAAGAACTGGATCAGTTGCTCAACCGTGCCGACCGCGCCCTCTACACCGCCAAGATGGAAGGCCGCAACCGCGTGGTTATGGGGTAACTCACACCCCCACCGGCGCCACCCCGATATACCTGCCCGCATCCAGTGCCGGCATAGGCCGGCCATAGAGATAGCCCTGCAGGAAACCGCAGCCCAGGCGTGACAGTTCGTCCGCCTGTTCATCCGTCTCCACCCCTTCGGCCACCACCTCTAGCGCCAATTGCTGCGCCAGGGCGAGCATGGTGCGCAGGATGGTCCGGCTTTCGAAGCGGTCGATCATGCTGGACACGAAGGCCCGGTCCACCTTCAGGAAATCGAACGGCAAGGTCTGCAAATAGGACAGGTTGGAATAGCCGGTGCCAAAATCATCCATGCAGAGCCGGATGCCCAGGTCACGCAGGCCCGTCAGTATTTCCGCCGCATGCGCCGGATCGCCGATGATGGTGCTTTCCGTGACCTCCAGTTTTAGCAGGGTCGGATCGACGCCACTGTCAGCGATCACCTTGCGCACATTGTCCAGGAACCCCGGCTCCGACAATTGAGCGGCGGAGATATTGACGGAGACCCAGACGGGGCGGCCCGCGCGCCGGGTCCATTCCGCCGTCTGCACCGCCGCCTCCCGCATCACCCAGGTACCGATGGGCACGATCAGGCCCGTCTCTTCCGCCGTCGGGATGAAGGCGGCGGGGATGACGATCCCGCGCGATGGGTGGTTCCAGCGCACCAGCGCTTCAAAGGCCACCACCTCCCGCGTCGCGGCATCGACGATGGGCTGGTAATAAAGCTCGAACTGCCCCTGCTTCAGGGCGGTGCCCAGCTCCATGGTCAGGCCCAGACGCCCGCCTTCGGCCCGGTCGGCGCCGATCACCACCTCCTGCAGGCGGCCATAGGCGCGTTTGGAGGCCTGCATGCTCTCCTCCGCACGGGCCAGCAGCTCTTCCCCATGCCGCCCTCCGCAATTGCACCAGGCAAGGCCGGGGGAGGACATGGGATGCACCTCCCGGCCCGCCAGTATCGCCGGCTCGCTGACCGCCGTCACCACGGCCTGCACCATGTCACGGGCGGCGGAGAGAGCGGGCGCGCCGGGCAGCAGCAGGGCAAACTGATCCGCGCCCGTGCGCCCGCAGATGGCGCCAGGGCCAGCGGCAGCGGTAATACGATTGGCGGTCTTGACCAGCAACCGGTCACCCGCCGCCACACCCAGTTCCTGGTTGATATCGCGGAAATGGCGCAGGTCGATGATGCCGACGGCCACGGTGTCGGCCTTGCCCGCCTGTATCTGCCCCAACCGCCCTTCAATGGCCTGGATGAAGCCAAGGCGGTTCAGAAGGCCCGTGGCGCGGTCATGGGTGCGGTCCTGGGACAGTTGCGCCACCAGCCGGGCATTTTCCAGACTGACGGCGACGGTGCGTGCGAACAGCGACAGGGTCCCCACATCAGGGTGCCGGCCCGGCGGCAGACGCGACAGGTGCAGGACAATAGCGGCCTCCCCAGACAGGGTGCTGGACAGCGCGAACCAGCCGCTCCCCCGCTCTGGCGCGCCGGAGGCAAGCGCCGCCGCCACCTGCTGCCCGATCTCCGCTGGCACCAGATGCGAAAGGGAGCCGGGCGTCATGGCCAGCCCGCCCTCCCCGATCCCGGCCAGCAGGCGCGGTTCGCCCGCCGTGCCATCGGGCAACCGGTCACAGCGGACCAGAAGCACACCCGCCCCGGGCCCGGCAACAGTGGCCAGCGCCTCCACGGCGGCATGGGCCAGCCGTTCCGGGTCATGTTCGCCAAACAGCCGGGCCGTGGCATCCAGCACATGGGTCAGGCCGGCCCGGTGGTCATCCAGTTCGCGGATCTGTTCATAGGCGCGCAAGGCCGTATAGACGGAGGTCCAGAGGCGCCGTGCCGTCAGTTCATCCTTGGCGCGGTAATCATTGATGTCATACCGCTCCACCACGTCGCGCTCCGGCGCCTGTCCCGGCTGGCCGGTGCGCAGAATGATGCGGACATCGTGGTTTCCCATCTCCTCCCTCACGGTGCGGACCAGGCGCAGGCCCGAATCCTCCGCCTCCATCACCACATCCAGCAGGATCAGGGCGATGTCGGGATAGACCGCCAGCATCTGGCGCGCATCCGCCGCCGAATAGGCCGACAGGAACAGCAGCTTGCGGCCCGCATGGGCCATGTCACGCAGGGCAAGGCGCGTGACAGAATGGACCGACGGATCGTCATCCACAATCAGGACCAGCCATGGCGGCAGCGACGGGGTTACCGGCACCGGTGCCGGTTCCGCCGCAAAGTCCAGCAGGTCATCCGCCATTACGCTCGCCCCCCGATCGGCCTGACGACCGTCCCTGTCCTCTTCGGCCGCCTGATTCCGCCCCGGAGTGGCTGCCTTCTTTTCATCAAGATCATTGAATCAATGCAATTAACTTACGCTAACCATCATGCAGCGGCAAGCATGGCGCAGGGGCGACCTTCCGCCAACGCCGGGTGCCAAGGCTGGCGGAAGGCGTTCCATCCGTGCCATTCTGCACCCCAATTCCTGCCCGCCCTGCCGCGTGTGCCGCATCCATGGAAACCTTGATCAACACGCTTTTGGCTGTTGCCGGCCTGCTGGGGCTGGTCAGCCTGCTGCCGCCGCTGGCCAAGCGCCTGGGCCTGCCCTACACGGTCGTGCTGGCCGCCCTGGGTGTGGGGATCGGGCTGCTGCTACATCTGGGCGGCGGGATGGAACAGGGGGTGACCGGCCCCATCACGGCCTTCATCAATGCCGTGGGCGAGGTGGAGCTGACCTCCGCCGCGTTCCTTTATATCTTCCTGCCAGTACTCCTGTTCGAAACGGCCTTGGGCGTGGATGTCCGGCGCATGCTGGACGATCTGGGGCCGATCCTGCTGCTGGCCATCGTGGCGGTGCTGGTCTGTACATTGGTGGCCGGGCTTGCCATGTGGTGGGTCTGGGGCGTCTGGCACGGCATGCCGACGCAAAAGGCGCTGATCGTATGCCTCCTGCTGGCCAGCATCATCGCCACCACCGACCCCGCTGCCGTGGTCAGCATCTTCCGCGACCTGGGCGCGCCGCGCCGCCTGACCATCCTGGTTGAGGGTGAAAGCCTGTTCAATGATGCCGCCGCCATCGTTTTGTTCACCCTGCTGCTCGGCATCCTGACCCAGGGCGGGGAGCCGGATCTGGTCGCTGCCGCGTCGGACTTCGTGTTCAAGTTCGTGGGTGGGGTGGCCGTAGGCTGGCTGCTGGGCTGGCTGACGGCGCTGGTGGTGACACCTCTGCGCAACCAGACCCTGTCGGAGATCACGCTGACAGTGGCGCTGGCCTATCTCTCCTTCATCCTGGGCGAACATTATCTGCATGTATCGGGCGTGGTAGCCGTGGTTGTGGCGGGGCTGGTCATGGCGTCCGCCGGGCGCACCCGCATCAGCCCCGAAAGCTGGTCCGGCCTGGAACAGGTATGGAGCCAGCTGGGCTTCTGGGCCAATTCCCTGATCTTCCTGTTCGCCTCCATGCTGGTGCCGCCCACCATGATGGAGGCGAAATGGAGCCATATCGCCCTGCTGGCTGCCCTGATCGTGGCTGCGCTGGTGGCCCGCGCCCTGGTGATCTTCGGCATTCTGCCGGTCCTGTCCTGGGTCGGCGCGTCCGACCATATCAGCAACCGCTTCCGTCTGGTCATGACCTGGGGCGGATTGCGAGGGGCGGTATCGCTGGCCCTGGCCCTGGCCGTGACGGAGCATCAGTCGCTGCCCGACTATATCCAGGAACATGTGGCCGTCGTGGTGACGGGTTTCGTGCTGTTCACCCTGTTCGTGCAGGGCACCACCCTGCGCCCCCTGATCCGGGTGCTGCGCCTGGACCGGCTGACGCCGGTGGAGCTGGCGTTGCGCAACCGGGCCGTGGGCCTGTCCCTGTCCAATGTGCGCCGTGATCTGGAGGACGTGGCCGGGCGGTTCGGGTTGGACATCGCCCATGCCGTCGATCCCCTGCTGGAACGGGGCGCCGAACTGGCGCAGGAACAATTGGACCTGGAAAGCCGCTATGGCCCGCTGTCGCTGGATGACCGGGTGTTTATCGGCCTGTCCACCTTGGCCCGGTATGAGGAACAGCGCTATCTCGCCTATTTCCGTGACGGTGTGATCTCCCGCCTGTCGGTACAGACGCTGACCGCCGTCGCGGGGCGGTTGCAGGATGCGCTGAAGACCGGTGGCGCCCCCGCCTATGAAAAGGCGGCGGCCAAACAGCTGAAGCCGGGCCGCGCCCTGCGCACCGCCCTGTGGCTGCATCGCCGCTTCGGCTGGGAACGGCCGGTATCGGCGCGGCTGGCCGAACGCTATGCCATGCTGACGGCGCTGCGCTTCTGCCTGCGCGAACTGAACCAGTTCACGGGCGACCGCCTTGCCCCCATGCTGGGCAAACAGGCGGCAGAAGCCGTGCGCACCCGCCTGACCACCCGGTTGAAGGTGGTGGAAGAAGCGCTGGACAGCATCCGCCTGCAATACCCGGCCTATCTGGATGCGGTGCAGTCGCAGTACCTGATCCGCGCCGGCCTGCGCATGGAGGAACGGTCGACCCAGTCGCTATTCGAGGAAGCGCTGATCAGCCGGGAAATCCTGAACGATCTGGAACGTGACCTGCGGGAACGCTGGCAGGAGGTCAGCAGCCCGCCCAAGCTTGACCTGGGGCTGGCCACGCATGAGCTGATCAGCCGTGTGCCGCTGTTTACCGGACTGCCGCCGGACCGGCTGCTGCGGATCGAACGGCTGCTGCGCCCGCGCCTGTATTTTCCGGGGGAAACCATTGTTCGCAAGGGCGAACGCGGCGACACGGTCTATTTCGTATCATCCGGGGCCGTGGCGGTGCATGTGCCGGGGCTGGATGCGCCCATCCGCCTGGGCAGCGGCGATTTCTTCGGGGAGATCGCCCTGGTCCTGGACCAGCCGCGCAATGCCGATGTCACCGCCATCGCCTATTGCCAGCTGCTGCTGCTGGACAAGCGGGAATTCAACCGCCTGTACAGCAGCGACCCGGACATGAAGACCCATATCGATCAGGCGATTGAAAAGCGGCTGTCGGCGTAAATCACACCCGCCGCGCCACCACTACGATCTTGGGCGATCCCGCGTCGAATGGCGATCCCTGGAAATCCCCATCCACCCGGACAAGGCTAAAGCCCGTCTGTCGCAGCATCAGTTCCAGTTCGAACCGGAAGATGGGGCGCCAGTCGAAATGGTAATGGGTGCGGCGGACGGCACCGCCGGGCACCACCTCATCATACCAGCCGTAATTGCGCTGCTGCTGCTGGTCATTCAGCGTCCCGACTAGGGCGAATTTCGTGTAGAGATTGCCAGTGCGGCGGTTGACGCGGCTATAGGCGACTTCCGCTGCCTGCGTCGCACCCAGCGGCATGACCAGGGGGTTCACGACATCCAGTGCCAGGATGCCGCCGGGCGCCAGATGATCACGCACCTTCTCCAGGGCGATGATCTGGGCCTCGAAATCGGCCAGCAGCATCAGGATATTGAAGCCCATGATCACCAGATCATGGTCCTTCACCGGCACATCCAGTTGCAGCAGGTCACCCTGCGCCGCCGTCACCCGTGCCGCGACCTCCGGTGCTTCCCGTTCCAGTCGGCGGGCAAGCCCCGCCAGCATGGTGGCCGACGCGTCCAGCCCCGTGACCGCAAAACCTTCCCGCGCCAGCGGTATCGATAGCCGCCCGGTACCGCAGGCCAGTTCCAGCAGCTTCGGCGCCCGGCCCAGCAGATCGGCCAGTTCATTGGCCAGACCAACATAATGCAGCACGTCATGCAAAATACCCTGCCGCAGGGCGGAGGCATGCAGCGACGGGTCGGTCGCCAGATCCTCCGGCCAGGGATAGTCGCTGTCGTAATAAAGATAGCTGCCGTCGCTCTCTGGCACGTGCGGGTTCATGCGGCGGCGTGTCCTTGCTGTCGAATGGGCGTCACAGCCTATCCGATCACCCGCCGCACCGGAAGAGATCACCCCGCCCGACCGGTACGCAGGGAAAAGGCCCAGCCATCGGCACCACGGGCAGCCGCCAGATCGGCGGCGGCATACCAGTCATAAGCGACCTCCACCATGGTCACCGCCCAGCTGCCGCGCGCCCGGTCCAGCAGGCAGTAGCGGGCATGCGGGCTGCCCATTTCGTTGCGGTGGGGGAACCGGAAATCATCGCGATAGGCCTGCAAGCCCACCGAGCCGGGATTGACCACCATCCGCCCGTCGGGCAGGCGCACCACCCGCTGCACATGGGAATGGCCGCAAAGGATTACCGGCGCCTGGATATCCCCGGCCCGCTCCGCAACCAGGGCGACCGACGCCGGACGGCTTCCCCAGTCGCCCAGCTCTTCCAGGAAATAGATCAGGTCGGAATTGGGCGTGCCATGACAAAGCCAGACCTCTCCCCCCGCCATCTCCGCCTGTGCAGGCAAGGTGGACAGCCAGTCAAGGTGCGCCGGCGTCAGCGCCTCATGCGCCAGCCGGTCCGACATGCCCATCTTCGCAACAGGCAGTTCCAGCAACTGGCGTTCATGGTTGCCGGCGATATGCAGGATGTCGCGGCCCCTCATCAGATCGGCGGTTTCGGCGGGGTACAGGGGGCCTGACAGCTTGTCGCCCAGATCCACCACCTGATCCACGCCCCGCCGGTCGATATCGGCCAGAACGGCGGTCAGGGCACCCAGGTTGCCGTGAACATCGGAAATGACGGCGATACGCATGCTGTTCTTCCTCCCCCTGGTAGTCAGGCGGCATGGTGACAGCGACGTCAGAGGCCGCAAAGCAAGGCTTTGTCAGGAGGACAAGAGAGCCGCTTCAGCCGCGCAAGGGCCGGAAGAAACGCAACATGTTCTGCAACTCGCTGCGCAGCGCCTCATCCTCGCGCAGGCGCGATTGCAGGGCGACATCACGCTTGGCCAGGAACACCACATGTTCCTTGGGCGGCAACTGTCGATAGGAGGGTTTCGGCGCGACGGTCCCATCGTCCTGGATGGTGGACATGAAGAAGCAGGCACGCATGAATTTGGAAAACAGCTTGCTGCCACTATCCCCCGGCTCGCGCGCCATGATCGCGAAGATGTAGTAGGCGCGGAAAAAATAGTAGCTGTTGTAGATGCGCTGGACGGTCGCGAACTGCTCCCCCGGCGTGCTGGTTTTGGCCAGCATCTGCTGTTCCTTGAAGCCCGCGAAGAAATGCGTGGTCGCTTCCTTGGTGAAGCTCATGGGCCGTTCGCGGTTGGCGCTGACCCGCTTGCGATATTCCAGCAGGGCGCGACCGATCAGCGTATGCATGATCCGCCGCTCCGCCTCCAACTCACCGGGCATCGCCATCAGGAACTCGATGGCGGACATCATCTGCAACGGATGGGAGACGGAGGCCCGCTTGCCCCGGCCCTTGGACAGAAGCGAGGATTGCAGCCAGTCGATCACCTCATGCGCCTGCCAGCGCAAGCGGACGACGGTGGGAACAGAGGTCAGGCCGGATGATTGCAGAAACAGGCGCAGATGATCGCGCCAGCCCTTCTGCGGCAACCTGACAATCTCGACATCCGTCAGTTTAAGCGGCGAACCCAGCACATCCGGGTCGGGCGGCTGCGGCCTGAAATCAAGGCTGCGCCCGTAGACGACCCCCCTCAACTTGCTCTCCTGTGCCGGCGCCATCGCCTTGGTTGCCCCGATCGAAGGTGAGCGGGTCCTTGCCCTGACCCGCGTCACCGACAACATTAACATACGGTTATTATCACTAATCCGTTAGCAATACATCTTTTTCCTAAAAGTCAGAATGCAGGGTTCCCCGCCACCGTCCGTATCAGGATTGAACAAGGGCGACATGGCGCCTGAAACGCCCCTGTTCCCCGCCGCAGGAAATTGCGGCGGCCCCATTCCCAAACGGAGTTTCAGGATATGACCATGACCCACCGCACCCTTGCCGCCCTGGCTGTTTCGGCCCTGCTGGCTACCCCGCTGGCCGCCTTTGCCCAGCCGATGGGCCCCGCCGACGGCCCTCGTGGACCGGGCCGGGCAGAGATGCTGGCCAAGTATGACACCAACAAGGATGGCAAGCTGGACGATACCGAACGCGCCGCCATCAAGGCCGACCATTTCAAGGCCCTGGACAAGGATGGCGACGGCAAGGTGAAGCGGGCTGACTTCCCCGCCGCAGTCGAAGCCGCCCGGGAAAAGGCCCGCCAGGACCATGAACTGGCGATGTTCGATAAGATGGACACCGACAAGGACGGCACCGTGACCTCTGCCGAATTCGCGGCCTTCAAGCCGGCCCGTGATGGTGATCATCGCGGCCACAAGCGCGACGGCAAGTAACGGCAAGTCCCGCGATGACGATGACGGCCAGCCTGTCGGGACGTAGAGTGGTGGGGACGGATGCGCCGCCCCCCGATGGGACCGGCGCATGGGCGCGCGGCAGGCAGGACGTTATTTTGGACGATGCGGGTGAAACGGACGAGGCGTTGGTGACGAAGGTCGCGGCAGGCGACCGGCGGGCCTATGGTCTGCTGGTCGACCGCCATCTGGACCGCACCGTCACCATCGCCCGCCGTATCCTGAACAATCAGGCCGATGCCGAAGATGTGGCGCAGGAGGCTTTCCTGCGGCTTTGGCGCCATGCCGACCGGTTCGATCCGGCGGCGGCGCGGTTCGGCACTTGGTTCTACCGGATCACCACCAACCTCTGCCTGGACCGGACGCGCCGGACGCCCATGGCACCGCTGGAGGTGGCGGGCGATCCCGTCGATCCCGGCATGGACCAGGAACGGTCCCTGTCGGACCAGCGCACAAGGCAGGCTGTGGCCGCCGCCGTCGCAGATCTGCCCGACCGGCTGCGGGCCGCCGTGACGCTGACCTATGATGGCGGTCTGTCGAATGCGGAAGCCGCCAAGGCGCTGGATGTCAGCGTCAAGGCCCTGGAAAGCCTGCTGGTCCGCGCGCGCCGCGCGTTGCGGGAAAAGCTGGCAGGATGGGGCACATGATGAATATCTGTTATGAACGGACCGGCCAAAGGTGGCTGCCATGACGAAACGCGAATTCCTTGATCTTCTGGATCGGTACGGGGCCGACCCGTCACGCTGGCCCGCCCCCCTGCGCCTTGCCGCCGACCGGGCGCTGGCGGCGGATGCGGACCTGCGCGACCTGCTGGCCGCAGAACAGGTTCTGGAGGCGGCGCTGGCCGATCTGCCGGCCACAGGCGCCAGCCCCGACCTGCGCCGGACCATCCTGGATATCCCGCTGGATCATCCGCGCAGCCTCGCGGCCCCATCGCTGGCACACCTGCTTCTGGCCGGCTGGCGGCGCTGGACCGCCGGCATGGCGACGGTGACGGCGGCGGGGGTGATCGGCTTTGTGCTGGGGTACGGTCAGTTGGTGACCCTGCCCACGGCGACGGCGGGCGAACAGGTGGCAGGGGAGGATCTGGTCTCCATGCTGGGGGATACACCCTATCTCGATGCCGCCGACGCGGAGAATGCGGAATGAAACGCTCGACCCTGATCCTGTCCGTCCTGCTGGTCCTGTCGGCAGCCGGCAATCTGGCCGTGCTGGGCATCTTTGCCGGACATTGGCTGCGCGGCGGGGGCGGTGGTGGCCCGCCCAGCAGCGTGGAACGGCTGATGGGGCTGGTCCCGGAGCCGCTGCGCCCGGAAATTGATCAGGCCATGCGCCCGAAGGATGAGGACGTGAAGGCGCAGATGGAGGCATTCCGCGCCGCCCGCCGCACCGTGACCGAAACGCTGCGCCAGCGCCCCTTCGATGCCGCCGCCGCCGAAGCGGCCCTTACCGACCTTCGCCAGGTCACAGGCCGGGCGCAGGAACGTCTGCACCGTACAATTGTTGAGCGGATGGAAGCGGCCCAGGCTGCCGGCACCCTGCCCCCACCGCCCCAGCGCGGGGGCAAGGGCAAGCCGGACAAGGACGGGCCACCCCATCCGCCGCCACCCCCACCGGGAAACTGATCACCCACTCCTGTCAGGAGGATTGACCATGGTGATGACCACCGCGCCAGGAACCCTGGCCGCGCATGCCTTGTCGCGTTTCGGCTTTGGTGCCGGGCCGGGTGACCTGGACAGGGTCAAATCCGATCCGCGAGGCTGGGTCGAAAGCCAGCTCACCCCCCGCCCCCTGCCAGCCATCCTTGGCCAACACCAAGGCTCCGCCCCGCGTGTCGCCACCCTGCTGGCCGCGCGCAAGGCCAAAGGCGAGGTGGAGGAGATGGCGAAGAAGCAGGCGCGCGAACAGTACCGCGCCGATATCGCGATCCGTACCCGTCTGGCCGCCGGCAGCGACGCCCCGTTGCAGGAACGGCTGGTGCAGTTCTGGTCGAACCATTTCACGGTATCGACTCAGCGCCCCGCGATCGCACCCCTGGGGTTGGCCTATGAGAATGAGGCCATCCGCCCCCATATCCTGGGCAATTTCCGCGACATGGCGCGGGCCGCCATCCTGCACCCCGCCATGCTGATCTATCTTGACAATGCCCAGTCGATCGGACCGGATAGCAAGGCCGGGCAGAAACGCGACAAAGGCCTGAACGAGAATCTGGGGCGGGAGGCGCTGGAACTGCACCTGCTGGGTGTCGATGGCGGCTATCATCAAGATGATGTGCGCGCCATGGCCTTGGTCCTGACGGGCTGGACCCTGGATGAGGAGCGGGGAACCGCCAGTTTCAACCCGCGCCGTCACCAGCCGGGGGAGAAGGTCCTGCTGGGTCAGCGCATCCCGGAAAGCGGGATCGCAGAGGCCGCCGCGGCCATCGACATGCTGTGCGCCCACCCGGCCACCGCTAACCATGTGGCACAAAAGCTGGCCCGGCACTTCATCGCCGATGACCCGCCACCCACCGCCGTCACCGCGCTGGCCAAGGCCTTCCGCGACAGCCGGGGCGATCTGGCCCATGTCACGGCAACGCTGGTGAAGATGGATGCCGCCTGGGCACAGCCGCTGTCCAAGATGCGCAGCCCCAATGATTTCATCACCGCCACCCTTCGCGCCAGCGCGGTGGAGATACCGGATGACCGGATCGTCAATGCGATGAACCTGCTGGGCCAGATGCCCTTTGCCGCCCCCTCGCCCGCCGGCTGGCCCGACAAGGCAGCCGACTGGACGGGGCCGGATGCCATCCTGCGCCGTATCGACTGGTCGCTGGCCTTCGGACAGCGGCTGGGGGCGAAGCTGGACGCCCGCGCCTTTGTCGATACAGCCCTGGGCGATCTCGCCGATGATGGCTTGCGTCAGGCCGTGGCCCGCGCACCCAGCCCGGCAGAGGCGCTGGGTCTGGTTCTGTCTTCTCCCGCCTTTCAACGGAGGTGATCATGATGCTGCATCGCCGTCATTTCATCGCCACCGCCGGGGCCGCCGGCCTTCTGGCGGCATCCTCCCCGCGCCTGTCGCTGGCCGCAGCGGGAACCGACCGCCGCCTTGTGATGATCGTGCTGCGCGGGGCCATGGATGGGCTGGGGGCCGTCGTGCCCTATGCCGATCCGGATTACCGGTCGGTGCGCGGCACGCTGGCCCTGGCCGAACCGGGACAGGAAGGCGGGGTTCTGGACCTGGATGGCCGTTTCGGCCTGCACCCGGCGCTGGCCGCCTTGCATGAATGGTGGGGGCAGAAGCAGCTTCTGGCCGTCCACGCCATCGCCACCCCCTATCGCGACCGCAGCCATTTTGATGCGCAGGACCTGCTGGATACCGGCGGTATCCGGGCCGGCGATGACAGTGGCTGGCTGAACCGCGCTCTGGCCCGCCTGGATGGCGGGGGCAAGGGGTTGGGCCTGTCGCTGGGCCAGGGGGTGCCGCTGGTCCTGCGCGGATCGGTACCGGTGGCCAGCTGGGCCCCGTCGCCCCTGCCGGAACCGACCATGGATTTCATGGACCGGGTGGCGGGCCTTTACAGCAACGATCCCGTGCTGGGCCCCGCCCTGATGGCGGGGCTGGGCGTGGCCGACATGGCCAATGGCATGGATGGCAACAAGAAGCGGGACGGCGGCAAGGATCGACTGATCCTGGCCGAAACGGCGGGCCGCATGCTGTCCGACCCCGCCGGCCCACGCATCGCCACCCTGGAACTGTCCGGATGGGACACGCATGTGGGCCAGGGTACGCTGCAGGGCCGCCTGCCCAACGCCCTGGGTCAGCTGGCCGAAACCATGGTGACCCTGCGGACCAGCATGCAGGGCGTCTGGGATCAGACCCTGATTGCCATCGTCACCGAATTCGGCCGCACCATCCGCCCCAACGGTACCGGCGGCACCGACCATGGTACGGCAGGCGTGGCCCTGCTGGCCGGCGGCGGCCTGAATGGGGGTCGGGTCCTGGGCGACTGGCCTGGTTTGCGCGATGACAAGCTGTTTGAAGGCCGCGACCTGGCTCCCACCACCGACATGCGTGCCCTGTTGAAGGGGGTGCTGGCCGGCCATCTGGGCCTGCCGGCGGCGGATATCGACCGCTATGTCTTCCCCGATGCCAAATCTATCCGTGCCATGCCGGATTTGGTGAGGGCCTGAGCGCCCTCACCCAAGTCCTTTTCTTACACCATCGCCCACCCGGCCCGCGTCAGCGGCAGCCGGGTGATCGGCTTTCCGGTCAGGGCAAACAGGGCATTGGCAATGGCAGGCGCGATGGACGGCACCCCTTCCTCCCCCACCCCGCCAGCGGCGGTATTATTGCCAATGACCAGCACCTCCATCGGTGGCACCTGCGCCAGGGTGGCCAGGGGGTAGCTGTCGAAATTCGACTGCTCGACCATTCCGTCCTTCAGGGTGATTTCCCCGGCCAGCGCCGCTGACAGGCCGAAAATGGTGCCGCCCATCATCTGCGCCTCCACCGCCTTCGGATTTGCGGTGACCCCGGGATCGATGGCGGCCCAGATGCGGTGCAGGCGGAACTTGCCCGGTTCCGGTACCGATAGTTCAACGACGTGGCCGGAGATGGAGTTGTTGGCCTGCCCCATCGCGAAGCCCAGCGCATGGCCCGCCGGCAGCGACCGCCCCC
The DNA here is from genome assembly GCA_001296005.1 of alpha proteobacterium AAP38. Lineage (GTDB taxonomy): Bacteria > Pseudomonadota > Alphaproteobacteria > Azospirillales > Azospirillaceae > Niveispirillum. The sequence continues at coordinate 89,918 of LJHR01000047.1, forward strand.
AGCCGGCTGCATTCGCCAGCTTGTCAAGGAACGTGCGGGCCCGGTCCTTGCCGGTCAGCAGACGGCGGCGATAGTCCACCGGATCGACGCCCACATGCCGGGCCGCCCGATCAATGGTCATCTCCAGGAACAGACCGTTCTGCGAGGCACCCACCGACCGCCAGAACCCCACCGGCACGCCCGGATCAACACGGGTCCAGGTCAGGTGCAGAGCCGGAATGGCATAGGATTGCTGCACGATGCCCATGCCCACTGACCAGTCCCCCTCCGACCGCCCGGCAGAGATGGTCAGGCCCGTATGTTCCAGCAGGGATGGGTTGGCATTGTCGCAGCGCAGCCCTGTGGGCATCCCATCGGCACCCAGCGCGAGGCGCACCCGTGACGCGACGGCGGGCCGGTAATATCCCGCCCGCATGTCGGTTTCACGCGGCCAGACCATCTTGACCGGCACCGTGACGCCATCCGCCGCCAATGCCTTGATCAGATATGCTGCCTGCATCGCAAAATCATGCTCCAGGCGGCGGCCAAACCCACCCCCCACGGGGGTAGCGTTCACCTTCACCTTTTCAGGATCAAGGCCCAGAACCTTTGCTACCCCGGCCTGCGTATCGCTCTGCGTCTGGGTAGACAGCCAGATCTCGGCCCCGTCGGCACGCAGCTGGATGGTGCAATGCATCGGCTCCATGGTGGCATGGGCCAGGAACGGCACCTCAAACAGCGTATCGACAATATGGGCGGCACCGGCCATGGCCTGGGCGGTGGCGGTGACGTTGGTGCCCGGCATTTCACTGCCCGGAAAGCTGTAGCCCTTGCCTGCCATGGCGGCATCGCGCAGCTGGCGGGACAAGCCATCACTGTCGATCCCGGCATTCGGCCCCGGCCCCCATTGTGGGGACAGGGCCGCCAAACCCTTAGCCGCCGGCCAATAGCCGTCACCGACGACCGCCAGCGCGCCGGGCAGGCGCACCACCTTGCGCACCCCGCGCACGGCCAGGGCCGGGGCCTCATCAACCGATATCAGCGTACCGCCAAAAGTAGGGGCATGCGTCACCACCGCCGTCAGCATGCCGGGCAGGCGCACATCAAGACCATAGACGATGCTGCCATCCACCTTGGCCGGAATATCCTGACGCGGCAGCGGCTGGCCCAGCACCTTCCACTCGGTACGCGGCGTCAGCTTTGGTTCCGCCGGTGGCGACAATTTCGCGGCATCGGCCAGCAGGTCCGTGTAAGCCAGCGACCGACCGCTGGCCGCATGTAGGGCCTGACCATCACGCATCGCCACCTGATCCACAGGAACGCCGAAACGGGTCGCTGCCGCCTCTGCCAGCATCTGCCGCGCCCCCGCCGCCGCCAGACGCAGGGGGCGCAGATTGGTGCGCAGACCGATGCTGCCATACACGGCGTAATTGCCGATGGATTTGTTGTGAAAGGCCGTTTCCACGGGCGCCATTTCCATGCGCACGGACGCCAGCGGCACCGCCAGTTCCTCCGCCACGGCCTGCGCCAGGGCGCTGTTGGTGCCCTGGCCGATATCGCTGACATTGGTCAGGGCTGTCACCATGCCGTCGGGCGCGATCCGTATCCAGGGGCCAAAGCCCGGGGCCGACGCGCCCAGTGCCGGCAGCACACCAAAGCCCAGGGTCAAACCCGTCCCCGCCGACAGCGACAGGAAGCCTCGGCGCGACAATTCCATCTTGCCCATCATCCCCTCCCCACCTCAGGCCGCGATGCCGGCAGCCGCCTTGATGGCAGCGCGCACACGCGGATAAGTGCCGCAACGGCACAGGTTGGTGATGGCGGCGTCGATATCGGCGTCGCTGGGCTTGGGGTTCTCCTTCAGCAAGGCGACGGCCGCCATGATCATGCCCGACTGGCAATAGCCGCATTGCGGCACCTGCCCCTCGATCCAGGCGCGCTGCACGGCGTGGCTGCGGTCGGTTGACAGCGCTTCGATGGTCGTCACCGATTGACCGGCACAGGCATCCACCGGCATGGCGCAGGACCGCACGGCCTGCCCGTCTATATGGACCGTGCAGGCCCCGCATTGCCCGATGCCGCAGCCATATTTGGTGCCCGTCAGACCCAGATTGTCCCGCAGTGCCCACAGCAGAGGCGTGTCGGGATCGATATCCAGCGGATGATCCTGTCCGTTGATTTTCAGGGTGAGTGTCATGGGGGGCTGCCTGATGTTGTCGTTGGTTAACGGTTCTTCATCACGCCCCCTGATACGGCGCAAGGGCGGTAACCCTGCGGTTACAACGAAAACAAATGCGTAACAGGCGGGCATGTCTTGCCATCCGGGGGCTGGATCGGCTTATCATCGCCACAGATTTCAGGATGCTCGCCGCATGACCAAGACGCCCCCCGCCGCCGATGCCGTCGCCCAGTGGACCGACGTTTATTTCCAGCGCACCCGCGCCATTGTGGAAAAGTTCGGCGATCAGAAGGTCACCTATGCCGTGTTCATGCGCCGGCCCGTGGTGTTCGCCCCGCGGCTGGCGCTGGACTGGCTGCGCGCCGTGGCCGCCGAACGCGGCTTCACCCCCGATATCCAGCTGAATTATGAGGAAACCAAATGGGTGGGGGCGGGTGAGCCCATGATGTGGATCACCGGCCCGTTCAGCCAAATGGCGGAACTGGAGACCCTGTTCCTGATGAAGCTGGGCCCCGCCTGTGTCGCCGCCTACAATGCCTATATGATGTGCGCGGGCCTGCCCAAGGTGGCGTTCCTGGCCATGGATGCCCGCCATTGTGCGGGCACGGAGATGGCGGAGATCATGGCCTATGCGGCATCCGTCGGGTCCGCGCGCGCCCGGCGGCGCGACGGGGCCGTTGGCTTCATCGGCAATGCCACGGACGCCACGGCCAATTATTTCGGGCGCGAAAAGGGTCTGGGTACTATGCCCCATGCTCTGATCGGCTATGCCGGCTCCACCGTCCGTGCCGCAGAAATGTATGCGGAGACGTTTCCCGGTCAGCCCATGACCGTCCTGGTCGATTATTTCGGGCGGGAGGTGACGGACGCGCTGGCCGTCTGCCGCCGTTTCCCCGATATGGCAGCGGCGGGCGACCTGTCGCTTCGCATCGACACGCCGGGCGGACGCTTCCTGGAGGGGCTGGACCCGCCCACCAGCTATGCCGTGCTGGAACGCCACGCACCCCACAGCATCCGGGGCTACCGGGATGAAAGCGAACTGCGCCATCTGATCGGGGCCGGCGTGTCGGCCGCCGCCATCCATTACCTGCGTGAACAGTTGGACGCGGCTGGCTTCCCCAAGGTGAAGATCGTGGCGTCCAGTGGCTTCAGCCCGGAAAAATGCCGTATCATGGCCGATGCCGGCGCGCCCATCGACGTGATCGGCACCGGCAGCTACCTGCCCGACAAATGGTCCGAAACCTATGCCACCACCGACATTGTCGACTATGACGGGGTGAAGCGGGTGAAGGTGGGGCGCGAATTCCTGCTGCGGAAATAGAAAAAGGGGGCGGTCGCACGCCCCCTTTCCCCTTCCTCCCTAAACTTCCTTTTGCCTCAAACGCTGGCGCTGCATCCGCAGCTTGGCTTCACGCGGCACGTGCCGCGCGGCGGCAGTCGCCTCCGAAGCCGGCTCTGGTATTTACCAGGGCCGGCTTGGCCTTCATCAGAACCCGACGCGCAGACCCGCACCGACCGTGTAATCGGGCTTGTCATCCTCCACAAACAGCGTGTCGCCCGACAGGTACAGGCCGGCATTGTCGGCGACCGACAGCGACAGGCCCAGACCGACGCGGAAGCCATCGCCCTGCGGATCGGGCAGGATGCTGGTGTTGGTGGCCAGACTGCTGGTGCGGCGGTTGGACAGGGTGGTGGTATAGGTCTGGCCGTCATCCTTAATCAGGTCTTCCTGATACCCAACGCGCAGTTCCGGCACGGCCATGCGGCCATTGCCCATGTCGATCTGGGTCGAAACCTGACCGCCGATATTGAACAGCAGCTGCTGTTCGGCCAGATCGGAATGGTCCAAGTTCAGATGCAGGGCACCCGTCTCATTCCAGGCATCCAGCTCCACCCGGTCATAATTGAAGCTGACGATGGGGCCATAGCGCAGGGAACCCGCCGTGGCGACGGAACCAAACTCCACCCCCACATGATGGCCCTTGCCCTCCGTCTCGCCATTGGCGGTCAGGTTATAGGCGAAGGTATTACGGCGAATATCCTCGATCTTCAGGTCGGTGTAGCGGTAGCTGGCATCGGCATAGAAGCCACCGGGCAGCGACAGGGTGGCATAGGGGCCAACACCCCAGGCCGTGACCTTGGCCCCACCCAGGTTACCAAACTTGCCATCGGTGTCGGCATAGTTCAGCGCCAGACCAATGCGCACCGTGCCCGACACGGCATAGTCACCGGCAATGCCCGCCGACCAGCTTTCCGGCTTGGACAGGCGCTTGCCCCCCTGATCGTCACGGGCCAGGGCGCCCCAGTTGCCACCGGCGGCCAGCTCAAAGCTGCCCTCTGCACGGGTCGTCAGACCGGCGCGGATCGCCTGGGTCCGGCCTGTCAGGTCAGCGGACGCAGCGGCGTTGGCGGCCAGCGCACTTTCGCCCAGCGCCTGCCCGATGGCGGGACCGGTCAGCGCCTGGCTTTCGGTCGCCATCGGATCGACATAGGTGGGCAGGGTCAGACGGTAGGCCAGCAGCATCGTGTCATTCTCGACCCCCGACGCATCCTTGTACGCTTGGCCCACCTGGAAACCGTTCTGGGTGACGAAATCATTGTCGTTGCCCACAAACAGGAAGAAATCATCCAGCTTGGCGGCGTCCAGGGCCGGGACCAGGGCCAGCGCCTCCCACTTTTCCGACAGGCACTGCGTGCGGCAATTCACATTGTTGGTGGCGCCATTGACCAGACCGAACTTGGTCAGCTGCGCCGCGTCATTCATGTCCACGAAGCTGGCGAACTGCACCGGCGTGATGGCCGCAACCAGCACACCGTTCGGCGCGATGGAGGTGCCGGTATCATAGGCCGTGCCGGCAATGTTGGTGGCGCCCGTCACGTCGATCAGGTCGATGCGGCGGTAAAAGCTGGTGGGACTGCTGTTGGGCGTCGCCCCGCTGCCATAGCCATTGCCGTCGCGCGACAGCAGCAGGAACTGCGTGTTGTTGAGCGCCAGCAGCTCCGACTGCGCCGCCACCCGGTTCAGGGTGCCACCCGGCGTGCCATTATTGTTATACATGGGCAGTTGGATGACATATTCGCTCTTCAACACGGGCGCCGCGCTGTTAGACACGTCATAAGACAGCAAGCGGGTGTTACGACGGCTGGTGTTCGTGCTGCTGGCATTCAGGTCCTGAATGGCCGCCGACTGCAACGCCACCCACAGAGTCTTACCATCGGGCGAGAGCGACAGGCCTTCCAGACCCTGGTTATTCTGACGCCCGCGCGTCGGGTTGGCGGGCGTCGATTCCGCCGCACCAAAGTTCAGGGCGCCATTGCGCTGCGGCAATAGACTGGACGGCGGCGCGATAGCCGACAGCAGCTTGCCGTCGCCCGTGAAGTGATAGATGTAGGGGCCATACTCATCGCTGACCCAGATGGTGCCGTCGGCGGCGCGCACAAAGCCTTCGGGGTCCAGCGCCAGACGGCCCGTGCCGGTCAGCGGCAGGTTCGGCAGGCCATTGGCCGCCGGGCGATAGGTGAGGCCCGTGCCCGTCGTGGCCGGGTCCAGGCCGCTGAACGGCGTACCCTTGTCATCGGTGAACTGCACGGTATCGCGCAAGGTCAGGCCGATCTGGGTCTGCGGTGCGGCCGTCGTGCCGGTATAGGGGTTAAAGGTCAGCGACAGGACATTGTAGCGCGGGATGTAGTTCGTGGTGGCCGCCACATTGTACCCACGGTCGGGCAGCGCATAGAGCGTGCCGGCATAGGAACCGTCGGCATTGCGGCGCCAGCTATGCAGGTCGATCTGCATGGCCGACATGGACCCGAAGGTTTCCCCGAACTTGTCGCGAAGGCTGGCCGACAGGCGCCCCACGCCCTGCAGACCCTGGTTGGTGAAGGTGCTGCCATTCAGCGTGACACTGGTCGCGGTCTGCGCCAGTGCCGGCAGCGACGCGATGGACAGCGCACTGGCCAGCAGCGCCGCGCGATACGAATATTTCATGATGCCCCCTCAAGATGAAAACTTTGAGGCGGGCTGTAACTGTCCTGCGTGACAGGGCGGTTTAGTTTGCACGACAGAATTATTGCGGTGAACAGGTGCCGAACCGGAAACGGGCACGAACGCCAATGCTTCGCGCCGTTTCTGTATATTCACGCATGCGCGTCATGTGCCACGCGCGCGCATCATAGCCCATGGCGTCGCGGACCCTCGCCATTCAAGCCGGGCCAGAAGCTGGTTCAACTGGCTGCCATCGCGCAGCCAGTCGGGCATGTCAAAGGCATAGCCGCGCGGCTGTCGGATCTCGATGCTGTGCGTATCGGCGAAGCGCGCAGGCACAGTATCGCGCGTGTGGCCGCCATCGGTCGGGTGCAATTCCACCAGGATATCCATGCCGGCCAGGGCGGGATAGCGCGCGGGATCCAGCAGCATCTCCTCCGCCCCCTCGACATCGCACCAGACCAGGGTGCGGTACCCTTCATGCAGGGCGAATTGCTGTGGATCGAAAATCCCCCCGACATGGATGTCGACCCCATTCAGGGCCGCCGCCTCCCGGCATTTGCGTTCCGCCTCGGGGTCGATGTCATGGGCCCAGACCTCGATCTGCGGGGCCATGCGTTTGATGCCGACGGCGTAATAGCCCTCGCCGCAGCCGATATTGATCAGATGCTGATAACCGGCATCGGGGATCGCCTGAACAATCTCGTGCAACTCCCCCTCGTAACAGCCCAGCAGCCGGGGTGCCTGCATGCGGTTCGCCGGGTCGGGCAGGATCATGCCCGCAAACGGCCCGCCATGCACACGGCCATCGCCTTGCTTGATGATGGTATTGTTGATCAGCATGCAGCGGTAATAAAGCAGGAATTCGAAAACGTCATTCATTGCGCCTTCGGTGGCCCCGCGCTCGGCCATGATCGCGCTGATCGTATTAAAGGCGCGCTGATGAATGGACATGCGTTTGCCTGCTCGCCCGGACGGGATTTGCGGGCAGAGTAGCCGCAAACCATCCGTCGGTGATCAGAAAATCAACGGTGCCATCGGCTTGCCATTCAGAACCGCAGCTTGGTTGCCAGTTTCAAGGCGGTGGCGCCGTCTTGTGACCAGCTCATGTCGGCATTCAGCTTCATGCGGTCGATCTTGATGATGGGGAATGGTGCCTCCAGCCCCACGCTGCCGCCCGTATCCGCCACCTGCGCCTTCATGGCCGTCAGGCCTGTCAGATCAGAGACGAAGCTGCCCACGCGCGGGCGGTACTCCATGCCCAGATTGGGGCCTGCATTCTCAGTGCCCAGCGCCACCATGCCCGCCGTGACGCGCCAGCCCTTTTGCCCGGCAGTGCAGGCGGTGCCCCAGCTTCCCTGCACACTGCCCGTCAGGGCGCCGAAACCGCCGGCCATATCGCCGGAAACGGAATTGGGCAGCCATGTCTGGTCGCATCCGCGCGTCAGGCGCAGGGACTGGCGCATGCCTTCCGTCCCCATGCGCATGCCGACCTTGCTGTCCAGGCCCAGGGCGCGCAGCTGCGCATCGGCGGCCACGCCCGCCATCTGATAGGTGCGGGGATCGGCGGCAACCCGGATGGGGGTGGACCCGGCGACCGGCGGCGTATCCCCGGTAAAGCGCGCAAATGCGCCATCATAGATCCGACCGATCCAGTCGGTCAGCGTGGCCATCATGGCCTTGCGCCCCTCCACCGGATCGGACGGGACCAGCGGGGCCTCCGTCACGATGGCGGCGGGAAGGCTGGGCAGCGATCCGGCAGCGTACTGGGTCGAGGGGGCGGCGATACCGTTGAAACGGATGGCAAAGATGGTGGGCTGCGCGGCCTCCGCCAGGGCGGGTACCGTGGATAGCAGCGACAGTATCGCCAAGAGACCGGCCTTTGTCCGCATGCCTATCCCTCCCATCAATTAAGCACAGCTTACCGGACCGATCCGGCAACGGGCTGTGACAAGCAGCGCCCCCGTGGAACAATCGAATAATATGATAATAAGGCAGAAAGGCGGCGGCGCAACCCATTTTGCCCGCCCACCCATGGCCGTTTCACGGCAGCATCCGGGGTAGCCCGAATGAAAAAGGGCGGACCCGAAGGCCCGCCCCTTTACCGTTCCAGCCTGTCGGCCAGCCTCAGTTATCGCCCATCTTGAGCGCGGCAATGAAGGCGCTCTGCGGGATTTCGACCTCACCGAACTGCCGCATACGCTTCTTGCCTTCCTTCTGCTTGTCCAGCAGCTTGCGCTTACGGCTGATATCGCCGCCATAGCACTTGGCCAGAACGTCCTTGCGCATGGCGGCGATGGTCTCGCGCGCCACGACCTTGCCGCCGATGGCCGCCTGGATTGGGATCTTGAACAGGTGGCGGGGGATCAGGTCCTTCAACCGTTCACACAGCTGACGGCCACGATATTCGGCCTGGCTGCGGTGGACGATCATGGACAGGGCGTCCACCGGCTCCGCATTCACCAGGATAGACATCTTGACCAGATCGCCCTCGCGGTATTCCTCAAGCTGGTAATCGAAGCTGGCATAGCCGCGGCTGATGCTCTTCAACCGGTCATAGAAATCGAACACCACTTCGTTCAGCGGCAGCTCATAGACGATCATCGCCCGGCCGCCAACATAGGTCAGGTCCTTCTGCACACCGCGCCGTTCGGTGCAGAGCGCCAGCACACCGCCCAGATATTCATCGGGCAGCATGATCGTGGCCTTGATCCACGGCTCCTCAATATGGTCGATGCGCACCACGTCCGGCATGTCGGCCGGATTGTGCATCTCGATCACCTTGCCGTCGGTCATGTGCATCTTATAGACGACCGACGGGGCCGTGGTGATCAGGTCCAGATCGAATTCACGCTCCAGCCGCTCCTGGATGATCTCCAGATGCAGCAACCCTAGGAAGCCGCAGCGGAAGCCGAAGCCCAGCGCCGCCGAGCTTTCCGTCTCATACTGGAAGGACGCGTCGTTCAGCGCCAGCCTGCCCAAGCTGTCGCGCAGATGCTCGAACTCCGCCGCATCCGACGGGAACAAGCCGCAGAACACGACGGGGATCGACGGCTTAAACCCGGCGAGCGCGGTGGGCGCCAGGCGGCGTTCCTCGGTGATCGTGTCACCGACTTTGGTGTCGCGGATATCCTTGATGGCGGCGGTCACGAAGCCCATCTCGCCCGGCCCCAGCTTCTCCAGGGCGATCTTCTTGGGCGTGAAGATACCCACCCGGTCCAGCTCACGCGTGGCACCGGTCGCCATGAAGCGCACCTTCTGGCCCAGCTTCAACTCGCCATTGACCACGCGGACCAGAATGACGACGCCGAGATAGGCATCGTACCAGCTGTCGACGATCAGGGCCTGCAGCGGCGCGCTGGCATCGCCCTTGGGCGGCGGCAGGCGGGTGACGATGGCTTCCAGCACGCCTTCGATATTCAGGCCGGTCTTGGCAGAGATTTCCACCGCGTCGGACGCGTCCAGCCCGATCACATCCTCGATCTGCGCCTTGACGCGCGGCACATCGGCCGCCGGCAGGTCCACCTTATTCAGGATGGGCACGATCTCGTGATTGGCATCCAGCGCCTGATAGACGTTGGCTAGCGTCTGCGCCTCCACCCCTTGGCTGGCATCGACCACCAGCAGCGAGCCTTCGCAGGCGGCGAGGCTGCGCGAGACCTCATAGGCGAAGTCGACATGGCCCGGCGTGTCCATCAGGTTCAGCTGATAGGTCTCGCCATCCTTGGCCTTGTATTCCAGGCGCACGGTCTGCGCCTTGATCGTGATCCCGCGCTCCCGCTCGATATCCATATTATCGAGCAACTGCGCCTTCATATCGCGCGCCTCGATGGCGCCGCAGAATTCGATCAGACGGTCAGCCAGCGTCGACTTGCCATGGTCGATATGGGCGATGATGGAGAAGTTACGGATCTTCGACAGGTCGGTCATGGACAGGCGCGCACCAGAATATAGAGTTGCGGCGCAAGATAGGGTCAAGGGGGGCGGAAGGCAATGACCCTGCGGGCCGGCAGGGGACAGGGGTGGTGTGCAAAGCACCCAACCGCCCTTGCCCCTCCACAAGATACCCATATCCAGAAACGATGCATGACACCAAATTGAACAAAAGGGGTTAATTCCACAGGATTTCTTCCTATATCCCCATGGACTTCCCTCCAGACGTTGATTTTTTTCGTACGATGACGGACATCATCGGCAATAAAAATTGGAAAGGAAAATCCATGTTGCCGGATTATATTCAGGATTTTTTAGCCCAGCATGATGCATCACTGCGTATGGGTGGCGGTCTTATCATCCTGATACTGGCCGCTTGGATCACCAATTCTGCTGTGAAGAAATTGGTACTCGGCCTGATCCGGCGCGGCCTGTCCATGACGCGGTATGGCAATGATGAGGTGCTGGCGCAGCAGCGGCTGATCCCGCGTCTGGCCAATGTCATGCCGGCCCTGGTGATCATGGCTGGGATCAACCTGATCCCCGGTTTGCCCGACGCCCTGGTCCTGGTCGTGCGCAATGTCTGTGCGGCCTTCATCATCCTGACCCTGGCCATGGCGGTCAGCGCCCTGCTGAACATCGTCATCGTCGTCTATGGCCGTCGCCCGGACGCACATCGCAAGCCCATCAAGGGCTATGTGCAGTTGGTGAAGCTGGTGGTGTTCGCCATTGCCGCCGTGCTGGTCACCGCCGCCCTGATGGACCGGTCGCCGCTGATCCTGCTGTCGGGTGTCGGGGCACTGGCCGCCGTCCTGATGCTGGTGTTCCAGGATACGCTGCTGTCGCTGGTGGCCAGTGTACAGATTTCATCGGGCGACATGCTGCGGGTGGGCGACTGGATCGAGATGCCGCAGATGAATGCCGATGGCGATGTCATCGACATCGCGCTGCATACCGTGAAGGTCCAGAACTGGGACAAGACCATCACCACCCTGCCCACGCGCAAGCTGATTTCCGAACCGTTCAAGAACTGGCGCGGTATGCAGGAGGCGGGCGGACGGCGCATCAAGCGCTCCTTGTTGCTGGACCAGACCAGCGTGCGCTTCCTGACGCCGCAGGAAGTGGCGAAGCTGCGCCGGTTCCGCGTACTGACCGACTATCTTGGCGATAAGGAGCAGGAGTTGGCGCAGTGGAATGGCAAGCTGGACGAGGGGGATCAGTATAATGCCCGGCGCCTGACCAACCTGGGCACCTTCCGAGCCTATCTGCAGAATTATCTGCGCCACCATCCGGGCATCCACCAGAACATGACCCTGCTGGTCCGCCACATGGCGCCAACGTCGCAGGGCCTGCCGATGGAGATCTATTGCTTCACCAATACGGTCGCCTGGGCGAATTATGAGGCGATCCAGGCCGATATCTTTGACCATGTGCTGGCCGTCCTGCCGGAATTCGGCCTGCGCGTATTCCAAAGCCCCAGCGGGTCCGACCTGCACCAAGTCAGCGCCAGCTTCGCCCTACCCCTGCCCCTGCGTGCCGCGAACGAGGGCGTGTAAAATCGGGGGAGGGTCGCCCCCTCCCCCGCACCCTTGTCACTTACCCGGTTCCTTCAACATCGCCTTGCGCTTCTCAGCCAGCGGCGAGACATAGCCCGGCACCTCCGGCGGTACATCCTCAGCATAGGCTTCCAGGGTGCCGCGCACGCCTTCATCGGGGCCGTCGGTCGGTTCCTCCAGAAGGTCGGGACGGTCGCGTTCCACCCGCTTCAGCACGGATTTGGGGATATCCTCGACGGTGCCGGTGATCTTGTAACTGTGCATGCGGCCCATCAGCACGCCATGCACCCCGCTCTGCCCCATGCGCATCCAGGGCCACCAGGGGGCCTGACGCATGAAGCCGGCGGTGAAGCGGGCACTTTCCAGCGACCGATCATCAATCTCCGCCGCCGGCGTGAAGATGGTGAAATGTTCAGACGGGTTGACGCGCTTACCCGTTGAGGCCTTGGGCCAGCCTTCGGGCGTCACCGGGTTGGTATATTCATGGGCGTAATCCCAGCTCAACAGATACTGGTCGCCGATGCGCTGCCAGGGCAGCAGGAAGGGTTTGCCCTTCTGGCCCTTGGTGCCGTTATCGTTGTTCACCGTCTCGCTGTCGCCCACCCGGAAAACCTTCTGTTCCAGGGTCAGGGTGCCGCGCCAGCGGTCGTTCAGGAACGGGAAGACCTCCACCCGCTCTCCGGTCCAGGGATTGTCCCAATGGTCGATGATCTCGCCTGTCGCCAGATCGGTGAAATAGCCGCATTCCTTGCCCAGAACCTTCAGCGAGCCGTCCGGCTGCACGATGTTGCGGTTATTGCCGAACCCGCAATAGCCGAACAGCGGCACAGCCCGCTTGTCGCCGACAATGGCGTACTGCACCCCCTGATAGCCCGACAGGACCGCCTTCGGCCCCAGCGTGCCCCACATCTTGCCGAACCCGTACAGGTTTTCGCGTGGGTCCATCACATCCAGGGGACGCAGATTGCCCTTGGTCAAGGGCGGCGCGCCGAAGGCCGGCACCGACGCGGCCATGGCACCCATCCCGGCCATGCCAGAAAAGATCGACCGCCGGCTGAGGGATTTGAACATCGCTTCCTGGATCATGGCCTTACCCGTTTGTGATTATCGTCGGGACCGGTCGTGCCGGCCCTGACAAAACCATCAGGCCCGATGGTTCGGGGGGTGAAGCGCCGATGTCGTGCCTATCCGCCCGTCGGTGACGGTGCCAGTGATGATTTTTCTGAAACCCGATGTCGGCGCGCGGCATACTTCCCCGTCCTATGAAGATGAAGGGAGGCCCGATAATGCTGTACGCTATTCTGTGCTATAATGAGGAAGACTATGTCGGCGCCTGGACGCCGGAAGAAGATGCCATTGTCATGGACCGGCTGGGCAAGGTGCAGCAGGGCTGGGCAGACAAGGGCAAGCTGGGCCCAGTCGCGCGCCTGATGCCGACAACGGCCGCCGCCACCCTGCGCAAGGGCAAGGAGGAGCCGCTGATCCTGGACGGTCCGTTTGCGGAGACCAAGGAACAGCTTCTGGGCTTCTACATCGTCGATTGCGAGGGGCTGGAAGAGGCGCTGGACAAGGCACGCGAACTTGCCAAGGCCAATCCGGGCAAGGGTTCCTATGAAATCCGGCCCGTGGCCCTGTTCATGCCGGGGGGGCCGCTGTCGCCATGAGCACGGATACAGGCTGGATCAATGCCGCCCTGGCGGCGGCCCGGCCCCAGGCGGTGGGGGCGCTGCTGCGCTATTTCCGCGATCTGGACCTGGCGGAGGAAGCGTTTCAGGAGGCCGCCTTGCGCGCCCTCTCATCCTGGCCAAAGAACGGGCCGCCGCGCGACAGTGCCGCTTGGCTGATCATGGTGGGCCGCAATGCCGGTATCGACCAGACCCGCGTGCGGTCCCGCCATGTCGCCCTGCCCGATGATGACGCGCCTTTGTCCGATCTGTCGGATCGGGAGGCGGAGATGGTGGGGCGGCTGGACGCGGCGGATTACCGCGACGATGTCCTGCGCCTCTTGTTCATCTGCTGCCATCCGGACCTGCCGGCGACACAGCAGATCGCACTGGCGCTCCGCATCGTGTCGGGCCTGTCGGTTAAGCAGATCGCGCGCGCCTTCCTGGTCGGCGACAGCGCCATGGAACAGCGCATCACCCGCGCCAAGGCCCGTATCGCCACCAACCCGGTCGCGTTCGAGGCGCCGGGCGCCGCCGACCGGCCGGAACGGCTGGGGCCTGTGGCCGCCATGGTCTATCTGCTCTTCAACGAAGGCTATTCCGCCAGTGCCGACGAACAGCCGGCCCGCGCGCCGCTATGCGAGGAGGCGATCCGCCTGGGCCGGCTGCTGCTGCGCCTGTTCCCGGCAGAACCGGAGGTGATGGGGCTGCTGGCCCTTATGCTGTTGCAGCATGCCCGCCGCCCTGCCCGCTTCGCCCCCGATGGATCGGTGATCCTGCTGGAGGACCAAGACCGGACCCTGTGGCACCGCTCGGCCATCAATGAGGGGCTGGCCCTGCTGGACAAGGCCGTGCGCCACCGCCGTTCCGGCCCTTATCAGATACAGGCCGCCATCGCCGCCTTGCATGCGCGCGCCGCGACCCCCGCCGATACTGACTGGGCGCAGATCGACCTGCTCTATGGCGGGCTGGAGGCCCTGTCCCCCTCCCCCGTCGTCACCCTGAACCGGGCTGTCGCGGTATCAAAGGCGCGCGGGGCGGCGGCGGCCCTTGCCATGGTGGAACCGCTGGGCGACCGCCTGTCAGGCTATTTCCATTTTCATGGGCTGCGCGGCGGGTTGCTGAAACAGCTGGGCCGTACCGCAGAGGCGCGCGACGCCTTTGGCCGCGCCATCGCGCTGGCCCACAGCCCGGCGGAAGCTGCCCATATCCGCCAGATTCTGGATGGTTTGCAGAGCCCGTAAATTTTTTCAGGGGCACTGTCGGATCAAGGGGGCCGCCCACCGTCCTTGTTCTATCATCCCTTATACCAACCCATGGAGGAACCCATGACCGACAAGCCCGAATACGCGCACAATATCCCCGGCGTCATCCCGCATCTGGTGGTCACTGGCGCGCGTGAAGCCATTGAGTTCTATATCAAGGCCTTCGGCGCGACCAAAGTCATGGAAATGCCGGCGGAAGATGGCAAGCGGCTGCTGCATGCCCAGCTGATCATCAATGGCGGCACCATCATGATGTGCGATGATTTCCCCGAATATCGCGGCGGCACCCCCACCGAATATCCCAAGCACGCGCCCGTCACGCTGCACATGGCGGTCCCCGATATCGACGCCGCCTTCGCCCAGGCCGTGGCCGCCGGCGCCACAGAGGCGATGAAGCCCGCCGACATGTTCTGGGGCGACCGTTACGGCCAGGTCCGTGACCCCTACGGCCATCTCTGGTCCCTGTCCACGCCCAGCAAGCCCGGTGCGGTTGTCACCAACGGCTGCTGATCCGACCGTCACCTGTGAGTACGCGGGTGACGGGACGCCCCGCAGGTAACCGGGAAACCCATCCCCCGGCCCTGCGGGGCGATCCTTTGCGACCTGTGATGATTGGACCTGTCTGCGGTGATTGATGGTTGCGATGCAGCGCCATGGTTGGGAAACTGTGTCGGTGTCCTGACCAACCGGAGACCGGGAAAAACCCTTGCAGCATCATTTCGATCTGACCGGCATCGCCATCGTCATGTCCGTCGCCCTGCTGTGCGGACTGGCCTTGTCGCGGCTGAAACAGCCGGCCATCGTCGGCTATATCGTGGCGGGCATCGTGCTGGGGCCGGGCGGTTTCGGCCTTGTCTCCCCATCGGAAAGCATCAGCGCGCTGGCGGAGCTGGGCGTGCTGATGCTGCTATTCCTGGTGGGCATGGAACTGTCGGTGAAGGCGTTCCAGGCAGTGTGGAAGGTGGCGCTGGCGGCGGTGGCCTGTCAGATCGGCCTGTCGCTGCTGGTCACGGGTCTGGCCGGCCTGCTGCTGGGCTGGCCCTGGCCGCGCGCCATCGTCATGGGCTTCGTCATGGCCCTGTCGGGCACGGCGGTGGCCATCAAGATGCTGGAGGATGTAGGTGAACTGAAGACGGAGACGGGCCGCGTCACCGTCGGCGTGCTGATCGCCCAGGATCTGGCCTTTGTGCCGCTGCTGCTGATCACCAATGGCATGGGCAGCGGAAGCGGCCTGTCGGCGGCTGTGTTTTTCAAGCTGGGGGCCGCCATGGCGGCCCTGGGCGGGCTGGTCTGGTTCCTGTCACGCCGGGAACGGCTGGCCGTTCCCCATGGCGAATGGTTCAAGCGCAACCATGAGGTCATTCCGCTGGCCGCCATGGCCTTCTGCTTCACCATGGCGGCGGCGACCGGCGTCATCGGCCTGTCGGCGGCGTTCGGCGCCTTTGTCGCGGGCTTCATGCTGGGCAATTCTGACGGGCGGGCCCAGGCCTTGCGCGCCACCCACCCGATCCAGTCGGTGCTGATCGTGGTGTTCTTCCTGTCCATCGGCCTGATGATCGACCTGTCCTTCGTCTGGTCGCATCTTGGGGAGGTGCTGTTGCTGCTGTTCGCGGTGACGGCGGTGAAATCGGCCATCAATGTCGGCACCCTGCATCTGCTGGGCGAACCGTGGGAGCGGGCCTTTCCCGCTGGCGTCATCATGGGCAGCCTGGGGGAATTCAGCTTCGTGCTGGCCGCCGCCGGCCTGTCCATCGGCGTCATTGACCGCGACGCGCAGCAGATGGCGGTGACGGTCATCGCGCTCTCCTGGCTGTTCAGCCCCATCTGGCTGATCAGCGCCCGACGCTTCCATGTCCTGGCCGAGGGCGGCATCGGCAGCATGCGCGGTGCCCTGAAACAGATCTACCGGGGAGAGATCGCGATGATCAACCGGGCCGCCGTGGCTTTCCTGCAGGGGGCCGCCGCGTTGGTGGACGCGGTGCGGCAGCTATGGACCCGACGCTAACCTCCCGCCACTGACCCGGCTCCAATCCGTCCAGGGTCCAGTCGCCGACGGCGCGGCGAATCAGGCGCAGGGTCGGGAAACCCACTGCCGCCGTCATGCGCCGCACCTGCCGGTTCTTGCCCTCCCGCAGCACGATCTCGATCCAGCTGGTGGGGATCGACTGCCGGAACCGGACCGGCGGCGTGCGGGGCCACAGCCAGGACGGCTCCTCGATCCGCCGCACCTCTGCCGGCAGGGTCGGCCCATCTTTCAGGGTCACGCCCTGGCGCAGGGCGGCCAGGGCCTCGTCGGTCGGCACGCCCTCCACCTGCACGCAATAGGTTTTGGGCCATTTATTGCGCGGCTGGCTGATGCGGGCGATCAGGCCGCCATCATCGGTCAGCACCACCAGCCCCTCGCTGTCACGGTCCAGCCGGCCCGCCGGATAGACGCCGGGCACATCGACGCATTGGGCCAGGGTACGCGCGCCTGTGCCTTCGTCCGTGAACTGGCACAATAGGTCGAATGGCTTATTCAACAGGATGATGCGGGTCATCTGAATTGCATTGCGTGGAAGGAGGGTCCAGGGTCGCCCCCCGCTGTATAGGCGAGGGCGGTCGCCCGGCGCATCACCAAACCACGAATGGAAGGATCAGACCATGACGCGTTTTGTGAAAGCCCCGCAGGGACAGGGTATCACCCTGGACCGCCGGCAGGTCCTGGTCACCGGCCTTGCCACCGGTGTGGCGGGCATGGCAGGCGCCGGCCCCGCAATGGCACAGGGTCCCTCCCCCTACACGCTGCCGGCCTTGTCCTATGCCCCAGCTGCGCTGGAGCCGCATATCGACGCCCAAACCATGGAAATCCACCATGGCAAGCATCATCAGGCCTATGTCACCAACCTGAACAACGCATTGGCCGATTACGGGCAGTTGCAGAAACTGCCCCTGACCGACCTGCTGGCCAAGTTGCCGGACCTGCCCGACGCGGTGCGTACCGCCGTGCGCAATAATGGCGGCGGCCATGCCAACCATTCCATGTTCTGGTCGATCATGGGACCGGGTGCCGGTGGCGCCCCCACTGGCGCTGTCGCCAAGGCCATCGATGGCAGTTTCGGCGGATTTGATGTGTTCAAGAAGGCCTTCAATGAGGCCGGTGCCAAACAGTTCGGGTCCGGCTGGGTGTTCGTGACGCTTGCGCCCGATGGCAAATTGCTGATCCAGGCGAAGCCCAACCAGGATACGCCCCTGATGGAGGGCAAGCCCGTCCTGATGGGCAATGACGTCTGGGAACATGCCTATTATCTTAAATATCAGAACCGCCGGGCCGACTATCTGGCGGCTTGGTGGAATTTGGTGAACTGGCAGGCGGTCAATGACCGGCTGGCCCGCATCACCAAGGGGGAAGTTATCTGACCATGCGAGGCTGGCCGTGACACGCCTGAAGCCATTGCCCCCGGATCTGGCCCTGCTGCCCGTGCGTTCCGCACCGGCGGGCAAGGTCCTGGGCGATTGCGGCCTGTGTGGTCGGCCCCTGATCGCGGGGCCCAGCGTGGAGGAACACCACCTGCTGCCCCGCAGCCAGGGTGGCAAGGAAACGGTGCCACTGCACCGCGTCTGCCACCGGAAAATCCATGCCGAACTGTCGGAAAAGGAACTGGCGCGCGGCTACACCACGCTGGAGTCCTTGCGCGCCCATCCCGACATCGCCGCCTTCATCCAATGGGTAGCCCGCAAACCCCCGGAATTCACCGCCGTCACCTTCCGCGCCAAGGACCATGCAAAGGCTGGCCGGAAATATCGGGACTGACAACCAGTCCATGTCGGTCAGGTCGCGGGCAAAGCACGAGCCCTGACCGATAAAGGCACCATCGGCATCAGGGCTCACCTGCGGATCGACCTGACCTACGGCGATATCCCCGGCCCAATCTAGAGGTCTGGAGCTTAGTAGATAAATACAACGGTTTATATTTTCAATTAGTTGAATATACCCAAAACCAGCACACCCGCTGGACTATATCGGACCAACATTATCTCTTGCGCAACAAAATGTAATATCGCATAATCATTATGCGAATATACGATGGCTGAAAACGTGCCAACAGCCACGCCCAAGCAAACATAAAAGCTTCCAAGGGAGGAACTTCATGTCTATCGCGGAACGCCGGGCGTGCCCGGCGAAGGGGGATTTGCGCGCCCGCTCCATCCATCGTCTGCTGCTGTCCACGGGCCTGATGCTGGCCATGGCGGCTCCGGTCGCCGCCCAGACGGCCCCAGCCCAGAATGACGGCGCGACGCTGGAAGAGATCGTGGTGACGGCGCGGCGCCGGTCGGAAGCGTTGCAGGACACGCCCGTGGCCGTCACGGCCTTCACGGCGGAAGCGCTGGAAGCGCGCAGCGTGGAGACGCTGGACAATATTGCCCGCTTCACGCCGAACATTCGGTTTGACGGTGCCGCCGCCCTGTCGGGGGGAAATTACAACGCCACCGTCTTCATTCGCGGCATCGGCCAGAACGACTTCGCGATCTTCAGCGATCCCGGCGTCGGCTTCTATGTTGATGGCGTCTATTATGCCCGCTCCATCGGCGGCATCATGGATGCGGTGGATCTGGCCAGCGTTGAGGTATTGCGCGGGCCGCAGGGCACCCTGTTCGGCAAGAACACCATCGGCGGCGCCGTCCTGATCAGCACGCAGCGTCCCACGGATGATCTGTCGGGCCGGGTGGAACTGACCACGGGCCGCTTCGACCGGCTGGATGTGAAGGGCGTGGTGAATGTGCCCCTGGCCGATGGCAAGGTGCTGACCCGCCTGTCGGTTTCCTCGCTGAACCGCGATGGCTATGCCAAGCGCCTGTCCGACGGCCAGGACATGGGCGACCGCAATGCCGACAGTGCACGGTTGCAGATCACGACGAATGTTACGGAAGATATCGATTTTCATCTGGTTGGCGATGTTACGCGGGCCCGCGAACATTCCGCCCCGAACAAGTTGCTGGCCATCGCGCCGGCGCCGGGCCTGACCGGCGTACCCTTCCTGGTGAACTACAACAACCTTGTGGCCCCGACACGCGGCGTGACCGCGCCCAACGGTCAGAAGACGCTGAACAGCTCCTTCATCACCGACAGCCCGTTCACCACCTGGGCCACCGGCCCCAATGTCAACGATCTGGACCTGTGGGGCTTGGCCGGCACCCTGACCTGGAACCTGGGCACTGTCGAGGCCAAAAGCATCACGGCCTATCGTGAGCTGCAGGCGACCTTTGCACGAGACGGCGACAATACGCCCTTCACCTATCGCGAGACGTTCAACGACGATGACCAGTGGCAGTTCAGCCAGGAATTCCAGTTGAGCGGCGATGGCATGGATGGCCGTTTCACCTGGGTGGGTGGCGTCTATTACTTCACCGAGGAAGGCACCGACAATGCCCGCGCCGATCTGGCCATGGGCCTGTGGCCGCCGCTGGGGCCGGCACTGTCGCCCGCCACATTGATCCTGAACCGTATCGATAACACCTCCTATGCGGCATTCGGCCAGGGCAATTTCAAGCTGACGGACGATCTGTCGGTCACCGCCGGCGCCCGCTGGAACCGCGACAAGAAGTGGATTTCAGTCTTCAACCGCCGTCAGCGCGATCAGGTGGTCTTCACCGACGTGCAGCGGTCGGGCGACTGGAACGCCTTCACGCCGAAGCTTGGCCTGGAATACAAGGCCAGTGACGACGCGATGCTCTACGCCTCCGCGGGCAAGGGCTTCAAGAGCGGCGGCTACAATGCCCGCCCGCTGGCCGATGCCTCGGAAGTGACGCAGTATGAGCCGGAAACCATCTGGACCTATGAGGTCGGGGCCAAGACCGGCTGGCTGGACAACCGCCTGATCGTCAATGTCGCGGGATATCTCAGCAAGTATGACAATATCCAGCTGACCGTGAACCAGACGCCCCGCAATTTCGTGGCCAACGCCGCGAAGGGCACCATCAAGGGGGCGGAGCTGGAGGTGCGGGCCAAGCCGGCCAAGGGCCTCGATTTCGATCTTGCCGTCGGCTACACCGACGCGAAATATGACGAGGTCGGGACGGGTCTGGGCCCCACGCAGATCTTGCCCATCACCAAGGCGGCAAAGTTCGTGAAGACCCCGAAATGGACGGTCAGCACGGGCCTGCAATATACCTACGCCATGGGTGACGGCAGCACGCTCAGCCTGCGTGGCGATCTGTCGGCCTATTCCAAGTTCTACAATGACGTGGCCAATACCGAACTGGTGGCACAGTCCGGCTATGGCATCGTCAACAGCCGCCTGACCTATACCTCGCCGGATGACAGCTGGACCCTGGCCCTGTTCGCCACCAACCTGACCGACCGGCGCTATTTCGTGTCGGGCAATGCCAGCGCCGCCTTCGGTCTGGCCGAGGCCTCCTATGGCCGCCCGCGGGAATGGGGCGTGACATTGGGGGCGAAGTTCTAAGGCGGGATGTTGCTGCCTCTCCCGCAAGCGGGCGAGGGGCAAAATTCCACCCCTCGCCCACGAAGGTGGGAGAGGGAGGGGCCCATTGGCACTAGCCAATGGGAGGGTGAGGGAACCACCCGCTGACATCCCGACAACCGGCACGAGCCTATCAAAAGGTCAATTTCCTTCAATACGGGATCGGGCCGGGTGGCGATAAACGGGCAAACAGCCCCGGAGACGCCACCCGTGACCCGATCCTTTGACGATAGACAGTGCCGGCCCACCTTCATCAATGAACGGGGGCGGGCATGAACAGCACCCTGCTGCTGGCCATGGCCAGCTTCGCGCTTGTCGCCTCCATCACCCCCGGTCCCGTCAACAGCATGGCGCTGGCCAGCGGCGTGCAGCACGGGTTCCGGCGCAGCCTGGGCTTCGTCACCGGCGCCACGGTGGGCTTCACGGCCCTGCTGCTGCTGGCCGGTCTTGGCATGGCCGACGCGGTGGCGCGGCTGCCCATGCTGGACATGGCCATGCGGGTGGCGGGAACCGGGTTCCTGTTCTATCTGGCCTTACGCCTCTGGCGGGCCGCTGGCGGCATGGCGGCGGGTGAGGTGCCGGTGGCACCCTCGCTATGGGCCGGGGCCAGCCTGCAATGGCTGAACCCCAAGGCCTGGATCGCGGCGGTGGCCGGCATGGGCGCCTATGGATTGCAGGACGGCATGGTCAGCGTCCTGGTCTTCGCCGGCCTCTATTTCATCATCTGCTACGCGTCTATCGCTCTCTGGGCCTATGCCGGCACCTGGGCGTCGCAGATCATCGGCACGGCGGACCGGATGCGCCTTTTCAACCGCACCATGGCGGTTCTGCTGGCAATTGGCGCTGTCGCCATGCTGGCCGGCCACTGAAAATGACAAGGCCCGCCATGGCGTGAACCATGGCGGGCCTTGCATTAACAAGCAGGTACCGTGATCAGAACCCGTGCCGCACCATGGCCGGCATCAGCACCACCATGTCCTGATCCGCCTTCAGATAGGGGGCCAGGGTGGATAGGGCGGGGCGGAACGGGGCAAGGGTACGATCGGCCACTTCTGCCGTCACGGCATCGCTGACCGCCGCGCGCGCGTCACCCGACAGCAGTTCCATAATGAAGTCGAACTGCGAGCGCTTGTGCGGCAGGGTAATCGCGCGCACGGGCGCATCCTCAGCCAGCTTCAGCGCCTTGCGCACCTCGCCCATGGCGGTGGCATAACCGCCCAGCGCATCCACAAGGCCCAGTTCCTTGGCCTGACGGCCCGTATAGACACGGCCCTTGGCAATCTCCTTCACCTTGTCCAGCGGCAGGTTGCGCCCTTCGGCCACACCCTGGGTAAAGGCGGCATAGGTGCTGTCTAGGAAGGCGTTGAGGCGGGCTTCCTGGGTCTCGCTGAACGGCGTGTTGGAGGACCACATGCCGGCATTGGCACCGCGGCTGATCGGTTCGACATTGATACCGGCCCAATCGGTCAGGCCGCGCACCACCATCTTGCCGGCGATCACGCCGATGGAACCGGTGATGGTGCCGGGTTCGGCCACGATGCGGTCAGCCCCCATGGAGACCCAGTAACCGCCCGATGCCGCAACGGCGCCCATCGACACGATGACCGGCTTGCCCTTGGCCTTGGCCTTCAGCACCTTGCGGCGCACCACCTCCGACGCGACGGCGCTGCCGCCAGGGCTGTTCACACGGAACAGGATGGCCTTCACATTGTCATCTTCAATGGCTTGGTCAAAGGCGGCGGCAATGGTGGCCGCACCAAAGCTTTCGTCACCCGACAAAGGATCGGCCTGGCTGTCCCCGCGCATGATGGCGCCGTCACCGACGATCATGGCCACCAGCGGCGCATCGGTGATCGACATATCGATCCCTTCCGGCGGGGCGCGGTTATAATCCTGCAGGCTGACCAGTTCCGGCTCGCCACCGGTGCCGCCGGCGGCCTTGGCCTTCTCGATGGCCCAGTCAACCGCCTCGTCCCAATAGGCCAGCTTGTCGACCAGCTTGGCGTCCAGTGCCTCCTTGTCCATCAGCGGGGCCTTGTCCACGGCGGCGCGCACGGCGGCATCATTGATGCCACGGGCCAGCGCCACATCGGTCACCCACTGGTTGAACAGATCACCGATCAGGCTGTCGATGGCTTCGCGGTTGGCCGGGGTCGGGCCGGTTTCCGTATATTGCTCGGCGAAGGACTTGTATTCCTCGCGCTTGCGGAACTGCGGCTCTACCTTCAGCTTGTCCAGCGTGCCGCGCAGGAAGGTCAGTTCCGCCTGCATGCCGGTGATAGCCATGTCGCCCATCGGCTGCATCCACACCTGCTCGAACGCCGTGGCCAGGTAATAGGGCTGCATGCCATTGCCCATTTCGCCAAAGCTTTCGGCATGGACGATGGCAAAGCGGCCTTCCTTGCGCAGCTTGGCGATGCTGTCGCGCAGTTCCTGCGTCACCGCAAAGGAATGCACGCCATTGCCGGTGCGGGCAATGATGCCCTTGACACGCGGGTCCTTGGATGCCCGGTTCAGGGTGCGGACCACCTGTTCCACCGTGGTGCGGTGATCCCCCAGCAGACCCGCGACCGGGCTGTTCGCCGGCGCCTCGGCCAGCGGCTTTTCCAGGTCCAGTTCAAGAACGATGCTGTCGGGCAGCTTGGGCTGCCGGTTGGCCAGATGCACACCAAGGCCGATGGCACCGGCGACGAGAAGCACAGACAGAAAGCCAATGATGGCGAAAACGCGTAGGATGATCCGCATGACCCGTTCCGATTGATACCGAACCCGCCCACACTAACCGCGAAGGCAGCCGCACGGCCAGAGGTGAAACAACCCCGTTACGATGAAGTTCCCCGCCCCGCACCCAGGGCGCGAGAAGGAACGCCAATGGGATATGGGGTTGGCAGGGCATGATGCCAGGGGTTGGTGTGCGAAAGCGGGCCATTGTTGAACCCGCTCGCCCCGGTTATGGTCCCGCTCATGATCAACCCCGCCGCACTTCATGTTCTGCCTCTGACCCTGCCCGACCCGCTGGCCGCGTTTGCGGTACTGGCGGGGCAGAAGGGGGCCATGCTGCTGGATGGCGGGGCGGCGGATGGGGGCCGCGCGCGTTACTCCATCCTGGTGGCTGATCCGTTTTCCTGGATCGAAGTGGCGGGCGACGGGACGGTGACGCAGGACGGCACCCGGCTGACCCTGGACCCCTTCACGGCCCTGGAACAGGCGCTGCGCCCCTTTGCGCGGGTCCTGCCCGCCGGCCTGCCCCCCTTCACCGGTGGTGCCGTGGGCGTCATGGGGTATGAGCTGGGCCGGTATCTGGAGCGGCTGCCGGCGCCCCAGGATACCGGCATCGACCTGCCCGATATGGCCTTCGGCCTGTACGACACTGTCGCCGTTATCGACCATGCGCAGGACAGGGCCTGGATCATCTCCGGCGGGGAACGCGAATCCGATCCGGCCCGCCGGCCCCACCGGGCCAAGGAACTGGCACAGTCGCTCAATGACCGGCTGGCCAGCGCCCCGCCGCTTTCCCGCGACAATGGCGACGGCCTGCTGCGCCGGCCAGGGTGGGAGGCGGAGCTATCACCCGCCACCTATCGCGACCGGGTGGCGCGCATCCTGGACTATATCCGGGCCGGCGACATCTATCAGGCCAACATGACCCAGCGCTTTCTGGGCCGTCTGCGCCCCGGCGTCACACCCTGGGATGCCTATCGCCGCCTGCGCCCGCGCACATCGGCCCCCTTCTCCGCGTTCCTGAACTTAGGTCACGGTCGGGCCATTGCGTCGGGGTCGCCGGAACGGTTCCTGTCGCTATCCGCCGATGGCGCTATTGAGACGCGGCCCATCAAGGGCACCCGCCCCCGCCATGCCGACGCCATGCGCGATGCCGAACTGGCCGCGGAACTGCTGTCGTCGGAGAAGGACCGGGCGGAAAACCTGATGATCGTCGATCTGCTGCGCAACGACCTGTCGCGGGTGGCAGAGATCGGGTCGGTCAGGGTGCCCAGCCTGTGGGGTCTGGAAAGCTACCGCACCGTCCATCACCTGACCTCCGTCGTCACGGGCCGGTTGAAGCCGGGCCTTGGCCCCGTCGACCTGCTGCGCGCCAGCTTTCCCGGCGGGTCGATCACTGGCGCGCCGAAAATCCGCGCCATGCAGATCATCCATGAGCTAGAGCCCGCCCGGCGCGGCCCTTATTGCGGATCGGTGATGTGGATCGGCTGGGATGGTGCCATGGACAGTTCCATCATCATCCGCACCGCCGCCATATCGGGCGACAAGGTACAGGTACAGGCCGGCGGCGGCATCGTGGCCGATAGCGAGCCGGAGGCGGAGTATCAGGAAAGCCTGACCAAGGCCAAAGCCATCCTGACCGCCCTTGATCCGGCCATGGCCTGGCCCCCCGTCATCGCGGTGGATGAGGCGGGGGAGCGGGCGGCATGAGCGTCATCTGGCTGAACGGGGATTTCGTCGCCGCCGACAAGCCGGCCCTGCTGGCTCATGACCGGGGCCTGACCCTGGGTGACGGGTTGTTTGAGACCATCGCCGTGAAGGCCGGCGTGCCCCTGCGCCTGGATGCCCATCTGAAACGTCTGCGGGATGGGGCGGATTTCTTAGGCCTGCCCGTACCGGCGGGCGATCAGGTCCTGCACGATGCCATCATGGGTCTGCTGGGGGCCAACGGCATGGAGGGGGAGGCGGCGGTGCGCCTGACCCTGACCGCCGGCCCCGGCCCCCGCGGCCTGCCAAGGCCGGAACTGCCCAGCCCCACCTTGATGCTGGCCGCCGGCCGCATCCCGGCAGAGGCACCGCCGGCCCGGCTGGTCATCGCCCGCACCACCTGCCGCAACGAGAAATCGCCCTTGTCGCGGCTGAAGACCCTGAACTATCTGGACAGCATCATCGCCCGGCGGGAGGCAACGGCACGCGGAGCCGATGATGCCGTGATGCTGAACAGCCAGGGCCGCGTCGCGGAAGCCACCGCCGCCAATATCTTCCTTTCCCTGGACGGGCATTGGGTGACACCGACCGTGGCCGAAGGTGCCCTGCCCGGCACCATGCGCGCCGCCCTTCTCAAGAACTGGCGGGCGCAGGAACGGGCCGTGACGGTGGATGAGTTGCGCCGCGCCGACGACATGGTGCTGACCAACGCGCTGGGCATGCGCAAGGTGGCGCGGGTGCTGGATTAGGGCCAACGCCTTATCCGCGCAGGATTTTCTCCATTGCCTTGCCCTTGGCCAACTCGTCAATCAGCTTGTCCAGATAGCGGATTTCCCGCATCAGCGGTTCTTCCACCTGCTCCACCCGCACGCCACAGACCACGCCGGTGATCAGGCTGCGGGCCGGGTTCAGGTTGGGCGCCCGACCCAGGAAGTCTTGAAGGTTCGTCCCAGCAGCGATCTCCGCGTCTAGCCCCTCCTGGCTGTGACCCGTGAACCAGCGGATGATCTCATCCACCTCTGCTTTCGTGCGCCCCTTCTTCTCCGCCTTGGCAACATAGAGCGGGTACAGGCTGGCAAAGCTCATCGCGTAAATCCGGTGCGTCATCGCGGTCCCTCACGCGTCCTGCTTCGGCCCCAGCAGCGGCATGACATCCACGCTGTCGCAGGGGAAGATGGTGAAATGCGGGTGCCCCGCGAACATCTCCGCCGCCGCCTGATGCGACGGTGCGCGCACCACCACGAACACAGTCAGCTCATTCACGACATCGGCGACACCGTCGGGCGAGGTACGCTTGGTCGGCCCCAGCGGCCCGCCCTGATAGACGATCACATCCTGATGCGCCGCGTCCCAGGCGGCAAGGGCCGCCAGCCCCCGCTCATCCGTGGCCCGCCGCTCCTCCTCCCCCATCGCGTACCAGGCCCGCCAGCGCGCGCTGTTCTTGTTACTGGTGAAAACCGCGAGGTAGGTTCCGTCCTGGCTCATGCACACATCTCAATCTCCTGATCCCGGCAGCGTGCAGTATGGGATAACGGACCGCAGGCGTAAATCGACCGATGGCCCCTACCGTTTCGGCTCTATTGTCACGATCACCCGGCGATAGCGGGTCAGGGAAGGGGTGCCCTTGTCCGTGACGGCGGCGATGAAATGCGCGGTTTCAGACTTGGTCACCATCGGCGCGCGGAAGGTGACGCGGTCGATATTCTCCGCCCCCTTGGCGGGGATCGGCTGTTTCCAACTGCCGACCTCCGGGTAATGGAACCAGTGATAGGACAGGCTGTCGCCATCGGGATCACTGCTGCCCTTGGCACTCAATTGAAACAGCGTGCCTGCTGTCACGGTCAGGCGGTCGGCATGGTCCAGTCCTGCGACGGGCGGGTGGTTCGCCTTTTCCGGCGGCTGCGTGGTCCAGGCGATGCGGGCCGCGAAATCATTCTGGAACGCATCGCGCCAACGCCAGATGGTGGCCTGAAAATGGCTGTAGCTGCGGGGACCGGGCGTGATGGCGCGGCCATGCGGGCTGTCGGTATAGGGGGTGACGGTATCGACGGCGTTGGTCCAAATGGGCCGCGTCTCCGCCTCCACCGGCACATTGCCGTTAAAGCCCTTGGGGTCCATCGCCTCCAGTGCCGGCACATAAAGCTCATACCGCCCGCCCCAGCCGCCCCAATCGGGACGGTCGGGATCGGACAGGCCCGTGGGGATCAGGCCCAGGAAGGCCGGCGTGTCACCCTCCATCCCATAGGCGACATCAGGATATTCGGCCCCCAGCGGCCCACGGCCCTGCTGGATATTGTGGGCGATCCATTTGGTGGAGATGGTGCTGTTGTCCAGCCCGTCCACCGCGACAAACATCCCACCCCAGGTGGCCGCGCCATAGCCGCCGGGACTGACGATATAGAACAGGTCGGGAAAGGTTCGCCGGATCCAGGCGCCGGCATCATCCTGATCGGAGATCGCATACACCCGCATCTTGGTCAGCAACCGCGACAGCTCCGCCGGCGACCGCGTGGCCTTCAACGTCATCAGCGCCTGGGCCAAGGTATTGGCCCCACCCCAGACGGAAACCCAGAGCGGGCGCGGGTCCGCCCTGTCCAGGGCGGCGATGATGCGCAGCACCCCCTCGCTATCCTTACCCGGCCCCGTCGCCGCCATGCCATAGGCCGGCTGCCCCGCATGCACCAGTGCCAACAGGCTTTCCGCCGATGGATAGCCCGGCGCATGCAGCAGCAGGTTGGGCTGCACCTGCCCGTAGGCGGCGATGATGCGGCGCAGGCTGTCGGGATGCACCTCATTGCGCATATGGGTGGAGGTGGTGGCGACCAGCGCCTCGATATCCAGCTCATTGGCATAAAGCAGAAGCCGCACCAGCGACTGCGCATCATCCGGTTCGTTCTCAATATCCGTCAGCACCACCAGCCGCGCCTTTGGTCCCGATGCGGTCGCCATCACCGCCGGCGCGGACAGCATCCCCACCATCACAACACCCAGGGCAACCCGTTGCATCCACGACGCCATTTTCCATCCCCATTTCCGCCCCGGCTTTGTGTTGGGCAGGTTAGCGCTATCATTGGCGGTGAGGATACAGGGGGAAGCGGCGGGGGGCTAGGGGAGTGTGGGGAGGGGGCGGCTCTGCGCCCGTTGTGGTCGTTCAATGGAGCGGTAACAGTTCCTCAAAGCAGACGTTTCCCAATGCAGGTCACCGCCGATCATGGAAATGCCCGCTTCCATTGTGCTCCATCCGAAGCGGCATCTTTCAGAAAAAGGTGGTGCTGATCGTCAGTATCTTTTCAGGATGATTATATCCGTAAAAATACGGATTGAAGCCAAACGGACAAACGCTTCAAATTGAGCGAAACAACGGCTGGCGTCAGTGCGCCATAAAGAGGAATAAATCATTACTCAGGCTAAATAACCTGGGCATTGATTGAATGCCTCCTGTTCAAATTACGGCGCTGATCATGGCGTCTTTCGAGAGGGATGCTGATAATGCGGGATTTATTGGTAAAATTTGGAGCCCTTATGATGGCTGCCAGCGCCCTGTCGGGTTGCGTGTCATCTGGTACCAAACTTGGTTCCGGTGGTTCGATGGTGTCAGGCGCCGGCGGAGCGGCAGGTAATTCACAGGCAGCTGCCCAACTGACAAAGTGCGACCGTCCGTTGGGTACCGCTGCCTTGGTGGAGGAGGATATTCCAGGCTTGGCGCAGGCTGGGCTGACCTCACCTGTGCCTTTGCTGCGCTTGATGATGACACAGTCCGGCTGCTTCCGGGTGGTTGACCGGGGCCAGGCCATGCAGCGCATGCAGCAGGAGCGCGCCTTGGCGGCGGGCGGCACCTTGCAGGGCGGGTCGAATATCGGCGGCGGGCAGATGGTGGCCGCCGACTTTATGATTACACCCAATGTCATCTTCCAGGACACCAATGCGGGGGGGAGCGGCGCTGGTCTGGGTGCATTTTTACCCGGCATTGCCGGGGTGGTGGCCGGCGCTATCAAGACCACCAACCTGCAGGCGCAGACAATGCTGACCCTGACCGATGTCCGCACGGGTGTGCAAGAGGCGGTCGCCGAGGGGTCGGCACAGCATAAAGATGTTGGTTTTGCCTTTGGCGCAGGTGGACTAGGCGCGCTGCCCATCGGCGGCGTCGGCGGTTCTTACGCTTCCACCGATATCGGTAAGGTGGTTGCCGCTGCCTTCATGGACGCCCATAACAAATTGGTGGATCAGGTCCGCGCCATGCCAGCCATCCAGGCTAAACTGGCAGCCCCTCCGGCCACCCAGACCGCAGCGTCGCCGTCCAGTTCCGCTCCCCCCATTCCCGCGACGGCGCCGTCACTGGTGGCCGGCAGCAGCTACAAGACGGTGACAAACCTGAATCTGCGAGGCGGTCCGTCTACCAACGACCCTGTCATTGGTAAGCTGGCTGCTGGTGAGACTGTCACGGCCGTAGGCGAACAGAATGCCGGTTGGTGGAAAGTGACCAATAGCGCTGGCCAACAGGGCTGGGTGTCTGCCCGTAATCTTCGGCAAGGCGGCTGAACTCGCACAGTGAAAAAATTGGAAGCAGCGGTGTGATGCCGCTGCTTCTACACATTTAACCTCTGCAATCTGTGCGACCCGGTTAGCCGCCACATCAATCGGTGGGTGAACGGAAGTGTGACAGATATTCAGCATCCAAAGCGTTATCCAGCCCTTATCTCGGCATATGGTCGGTGTGAACCTGGTCGTTTTCTGTTCCAGAGGTGATGGACCCCACTGGCCAGCAAGCTTCCACCTCATACTCTCTGGCGGGTAGCATGGCATGCAGCCTAAAAACCGCCTTGGAAGAGGACCCCGGATATGCGACATCACCGCCGCGCCAATATCCTGGCAAACCCAGGGGGCACCCTGACTTCTATGGGTATGCGTAATTGGGACCTGACAATGCGCAATAAAATCAGTTTCGCTGGCATGGCTTTCCTACTTTGTGCTGCGGTTATTCAGGATGCGGCGGCAGAAGGGACGATGCTGGATGAGATCATTGTCACGGCACGCAAAATTCCCGAGAACCTGCTGCGCGCGCCGGTGTCTGTATCGGTCTTGACCGAACGGGACCTGTCGGGTGCTGGCGTACGTTCGATTTTTGATGGTCTGCCTCTTTTGCCCAATCTGTCGGTACCCGGAGGGATTGCACAATCGCTCCAGGGACAGATCGGCATCCGGGGAATATCCACGCTTCAGCGCAATATCGGGGTTGAGTCCGGGATTGGCATCTTTATTGACGGTGTCTATCAGGGGCGCTCTGACACCTATCTCCAGCCGTTCCTAGATGTGTCGTCGCTGGAGGTTATCAGGGGTCCTCAGGGGACGATGTTCGGTAAGAACACCATCGCGGGGGCAGTGAACATCACCACGCTGATGCCTGAGGATAGGCCGCAGCGCCAGGTCCTTGCCGAGGTTGGAAATTATGGCTTGGCCCGTGTGCAGGCCTCTGCCAGGGGACCACTGACCACCGATATCGGCGCAAAACTATCGGTCGGTTACGTGGGGCGGGGCGGGACCTACAGCCATCTGTCGGGCGGACCGGATGGGGATAAGATTGACCTGCTGTCGGCCCGGACCGCCTTTGTCTATGACGGCGGCTCCGGAACCAGGGTCGTTCTGGCTGGTGATGCCTTGAGGGATCGGGGTCGCCCCGCCTATTTCCAGTCTGTCGAGGTCGCTGGTTACGCCAACAACCCGATGGCATCGCGACCCCATGTCATCGACCCCGACGGCGACAATTATCTTCACCGCGACAATCACGGCCTGTCTCTGACCGTCAGTCACGAGATGGACAAGGCTGCTCTTGTCGCGATCACGGCCTATCGACGGGCAGAATATCAGGCATCGCTGGATGACGATCAGTCACCGCGCCGTTTCCTGTCAAAGGATGCCTGGTCGGACAGGACCGATTTCATCACGCAGGAACTCCGGGTCGATGGGACGATCGGCACCCGTTTCACTTATATCGGTGGGCTTTTTTACCTGAACCAGAGCGTGGACACCGATCGGGTTTTGGCTCTGGGACCGGATTTTGGTCTGCCCGTCCTGCCGGCCCTGAAAACCGTTGGCGGGATGGACACGCAGACTGTCGCCATGTTTGGCAATGCGGACTACGCGTTGACCGACCGCATCATGCTTTCCCTGGGCGTCCGGTACGACTGGGAGCGCAAGAATGTGGATTTTGACCAGATCGACGAGAGCGGTATCCTTGCCGCCATTGGTTTTCCCTCGCTGTCTTATGGCAACAGGGTCAATGACCGAAGCCTGTCGCCCACGATCGCCGCCCGCTACGATATCGACCAGGATATTCACGCCTATGGCCGCATTGCCCGTGGGTTCAAAGGATCGGCTTTCAATGTCGATCTGGCGTCCAAGGGTGCCGATCTTGCCGCCGGGCCTGAGCGGGCTACAACCTATGAAGCCGGGCTGAAGGCGCTGTGGCTCGACCAGAGGGTGCGGGTGAGTGCTGCGCTGTTTCAGACCGACTATGATGATATCCAGGTATCGCAGCTGCTGGGCTCCGGGCCGTCGCTGGATAATGCCGCCAAGGCAGCCATCCGCGGTGCTGAACTGGAGTTAACCGCGCGGATCACGACCGGATTGACGGCCAGCGCATCGCTTGGGCTGTTGGACCCGACCTATGACCGGTACACAAACTGTTCTGTTCCCCTGTCGCTGGGAGGTGGCAGCGCCGAATGTTCGGGAAACCGGATCGTTGCCGCACCAACATCAAACTACGCGGCGATAGTTGATTATGTCTATCCGGTGAACGGGTATACGGTAACCACACGTGCCCAATATATGGGCGCGTCGGGTGCCTATATGGACGCAACAAATGCGGCCCGGTTCAAAACAACCGGGTATGATGTCGTGAATGCCAGCCTGTCGCTTTCCCGTGATGACTGGGAAATCCGTCTATGGGCGAAGAACATTTTCGATCAGGTCTACACCACCTATCATGACGACCGCTCCACAGTGGGGGTTGGCAAGACCACAGCCTATGGTGACCCGCGCACCTATGGCTTGACCCTGTCAACGCGGCTGTGAAGCCGGTGACAGAACCGCGCCTGAACAGGATCAGACGTAAATGACACCCAGCAGGATTGCCTTGGCCACGGCCTGTACGCGGTTGGCTGCATTCAACTTGGTGACCACACTTTGGCAATAATGCTCCGCTGTGCGTTCACTGATATTCATCAGGGTCGCAAGATCGGACGCATTCTTGCCCATGGCCAGCCAGACCAGGCACTGTTTCTCCCGGTCCGTCAGGGGTACCGTCGCCACGGTGCGAAAACTGATCCCGCTTAGGGAAATATACTTTTCGTGGAAGAGTTGCACCAGATAGCGAAACCATAGTGGTGATTCCAGGACTGGCCGGATAATCCGCCCCTCCGGCCAGAAGAACGTCACAAAACCTGGCACCGTCAAACCATCGACGATTGTACTGCAGGGGACCACATGGCCCTCCTGATATCCAAAATCAGAGGCGTGATCCAGGACGGTCAGCGCCCTTGGGCGGCGACCGCGGCGCGGCTTGTCGAAGCCGGTGAATTCCGGGCAATCCATCCAGCTGAACGGGAGCGGGCTGCGAACGGCGCGCGCCACCACCGGGTCGCAGGTAATAAAATCCTCCTGCTTGTAGGTCTCGATAAAGCTGGTCGGGGATGAACTATCGAACAGGATGGCGCCCGGCTGGCCCTGAAGCGGAGGGCGCATCGCCGCATAGCTCACAGCGGCGAAGCCCGCATCCTTTGCATGCTGATCCAATTCCTTGAACAGTTCGATACAGGTTGACGCTGACAGTATGTCGGTTGTGTCAGAAAAGAAGTCCCGATAACGCCCAGTCAATTCCCCACTCCGCACATGATCCAACTGCAAGGCTGCCAAATTGATGGCTTTTTATTAAAATTGCACCGCCGGTTGTGCCCCCACCCGACATGACCCCATCTGTATAACCCGGTACTTCCCCCAATTGAAAGCGGTCCGATCACGTGGGATGCCTACAGGCGGCGCACACATGAATAACAGCCGTGGGGCGCCACAGCACCGGAAAGCAGAGAATTGAAAGAGGAGTGGTGAAATGGCAAGACGGAAAAGCCTAGTTCTCGGCGGTAGCGCTGTTTTATCGACTGCAGAAAATTAATAATCACCAACTTAGATGGAAATAAAAAATGATTGTCACAGGAAAAATTACGCTTATTGGTGCGGGCAGCTGGAAGAACGGCGAAAACACCGCATCAATAATTGAAATTGGTGGTAAGAAATTTCGCGGAATAAAATATGGTGACGAAATGTCAACATATTTAAATAAGGCGTATTCTAATGGATCTGAAGCTACACTTATTATTGTTGGTGTATATCTTACATATCTTTATGCTGACGGAGATGAGTGTGACGCCACGGGAAGTTCTATAATTTACTGGTTTTTAATATTAATTGGCCTACCCCTATTATTCGTCGTTTTCATTGGTAGCTTCCCTATTGCATATGGTATTATTGGGCTAAAATCTCGATCTGATTATAAAAAGGTAAAGGCTATGATTGCAGAAAGAGGTAAATAAAATTTCTTATACACATCAAAGTAGCCTTAGTCGTCTAAATATGCCGATAGCATTTGAGGCCGTCGTGAGCCGTGTCGGATTTTTCGGTGTCACAAGCTTGTACCGGTGAGCCTCGGCAAGTTGGATGCGGGTATCCGCATGTTAACGTTCAAGGCGATGGTGCAAATTCACTGATCGGACTTTGGTGGGGCGCGCCCGCCAAAGTCCGGCGGGTGCTGTAAGGGGTGGTCCTTGGCCGTCTCGGCTAGAGGGGAGTTGCGACACATTATCTCGCATGCGTGTGCAGCCTCATAGGATCGGACGGATTTGTGTTGGCCACTGAATCTTAACCCCAATCATTGGCATGTTCTACAACAGCCTATCAGAGTTGCCACCGCGGCGCTCAATCCGGGCTAGAAAAATCCTCAAATGAAAACCAGCTTGTCATCTACTAATCTTTTTTGCCTGACCACCTTCATATTCTTAAAAATGTCTTAAATAATATAGGTGATAGCCAATTGTAGTGATGCAATAATATCTCTAAGAAGACAAGATTGATAAATAATCAGAGGGGTGCGTTATGGGAAAATTTAACTTATTATTGACATGTATTTGCAGTATTATTCTGTCAGGCTGCGTCAGTACGCAAGTGGTGGGTAATAATCCCGTATCGCAGATCGTTGATAATCTTCTGAGTGTTTATGAACCTGTCGCCAGAGTTGAAACACATCTGGGGGACGGCAGAGGGCTGATCCGACGTGTTTATGGGTTGGGCTCCAAAAAAGGATTCGATCTCGCGCCAGCGACGGGTTGGCGCGGCAGTACGATATCCCGACCTAACTGAGATTACTGGTGTTCAGCATTCACGTGTGGGGAAGACTACGGCGATTTTGATAACAGGCGTGTCGCCGAACTGCGCTGTTGATAATATCCTGTTATTCATCGAAGACTTGAGTGCCAGTACCTTCAATGTGGGCGATTGCACGCGTCCGGTCGAGATTGAATACAGGAAAAATCACAAAGACTTCTTTTTGAACGAAACCGGCACTGACGACCCCAGACTGTGGACCTTCTCGGCAGCCCAGGGCCTGCTGGGCGGCAAACGCTTCAGCGAATTGCAGGCCATGCAGGAGGCCGAACGCGCCCAGGCCCGTGAACGCGAACGTCAGAAAGTGGAACAGGCCAACCAGTCCGCCGGCAAACGCGCGCCGACCGTATCGGGCGCAGCCTCTGGCGCCACCCGCCCGGCCCAGCCAAAGCCGAAGCCCGTATTCACCGACATGCAGATTCCCTCCACGATCAAGACACCTGACGCAAAGCCCGTGGGTGTCGAAAATCTTTCCACCGAACCGTCGCAGCGGAACTAACAGCCATGAACACGCATGCCATTGCCTCCGCCACTGGGCGGATGCGATCCCTGCTTGTGTCACCCCTGCTCTGGTTGACGCTGGCGTATCTATTGTTCGAGCTGTCCTTCTCCGCCCGACTGCTGGATGCTGCGGGCGGCACAGCGACCATCCAGGAGATCCACTCCCTGGAGAATTTTGGGCGTGTCCTTTCGGGTGTCGCGCTGGGGCTGGTTGGCGCCGGCTTCCTGCTGCGGCGGCGGCCGCTGACGGGCGGCGGCCGCGTGTTCATCGGGGCCAGCCTGATCCTCATGATTGCAGGGCTGCTACTGGACCTGAACAGCGATCCTTTACATGCGGGGTTGAGCGTAGCCGGCGTTATCGCCGGGCTTTGCGCGTTGCTTCTCCTGCGCCACGTTGGGGATTGGGTTGTTCTGCGCAGCGTTTTGGCCACAGGACTTTTCATACTGACCAGCGTCGCTACCATGTTCGTCGCCCAGACCCGTCTGGTGAACAACATGGTCGCCCGCCTTGACGATACGGACCGGCGCAATGCCGTCATCCTTGCCGACGCGGCGGTAAGGTTATCCGACTGTCGTCTGCGCGTCGACGATATCTTCCTCTGCGATGGTGAACAGTCACCGTCGGGTAAGGCCTTTACGGCGGTGTTCCCGATGTTGGCGCTGGGCCTGCCCGATCTGGAAAGCAAAGGTCTCGCGGTGATCCGCCGTCAGGCGGCCAACCGTTTCACCGTGGAATGTGACGCGGGCACCGAAGGCTGCATCGGCACGCTTAATCATTTTTCCAATAATGTCTGGCTGCCCATCATGAAGGAGGTCAGAGACAGTTGGGAACAATACAAGAGCGGTATCAAGAAACACCATAACACGGTGGAGGGTGTCGCCACCGAACAGGAGCGCGCATGGAGCAACTATGTCAGCGACCTGAAAAAGCGTAATTGGACACCGGAAACGGTGCCGGAGCGCTGGCATGACGATGTTCGCAAGAAGCTCGGTCAGAAGGGTTTGATCCTTCATGACACATGGCAGTTGGACGACCGCGAATCCTTCTATCGTGCTGTCGAACTGAAGGTTTTGCGAGAGGCGGATAGTCGCCTGAGCAAGGAACTGAAGCGCTTCGACATGGATGCTACTATCGACAGTTTCCAGAAATTCTTCGCGCAAAGACATGTCCAGCAGAAGATCCGCGCGACGCTTGGATTCAATGGAGAAAGCCGAACCTTCCCGCCCACGATCGACGCGGCACAGATCGAGACGGCGGTTTACCGTCCGTTGGTGATGCAGGCTGTGAACCGCTACTTGGAACAGATCGGTGCTCCTGCCAGCACCTTTGGTCCCGGAGGCACAAATGAACAACTGGGCAGTGATGCTGCCCAACGCCTGATCGTGCCGCCAATCGCTCTGTTCTTCTCCCTGGTCGGCGGTGCTGGCCATCTTCTGAAACTGTTGATCTTGCTGACTGGCATCCTGACGACCAACTGGCCGTTTCGTGCCACCATCAGCATCGGCGTTGTCGCCTATCTTATTTATATGCCTATGACCGCGCCGAATACCGTCACGCAAAGTCAGGCCTATGCCAACCTAGACCGCTATGTCGCCGCCCATGTGGGGGCACGGCTTGGCCAGTTTGCCGGCGGCCTGACGGCGGGCCTGCTGGAATGGACCATACGGGCCCAGCAATATGCCTATCCAATCAACGAGAAAATCCGAACCTCCATCATGGGTAGTGTTGAGTTCGGCTATACCGACCGCCGGAGAGTGTCATGAGACGTAAATGGTGTGTACTCGTCGCCACCTTGCTGGCCAGCACGGTCAGTCCCGCCGCCGATCTGCCGATGGGAAGTGTGGCTTGTGGCGGCCTCTCGGTACAGGCGCACCGCGGGGGGGATGACCATGCGGAGAACAGTCTTGCCGCCATCCGGCAAGCCGCCGCACAAGGCGTTGGGGCGGCTGAAATTGATATCCAGCAATTGAGCGACGGCGAATGGGTCCTCCATCATGATGCCGTTACCGGTCGCGTGGTGAAGACGCGGGGCCGTGTGCCGGTAGGAAACCTGACCGCGCAGGATTGGCGCGCCGCGACGATCGTCGGCGCCGACGGCAAGGTAGAGGGTTCACCCTCCTTTCTCGCCGATGCCCTGTTCATCGCAAAGGTTGAGCGAATCGCACTGAATATCGAGATTAAGCAGCCTGTGGGCGGGTGTGCCAGCCTGACGCCCGCTTTGTCCATGGCCGCATCATCTGGCGCCACGGTAATCTGGTCGACGGTGTTCAACAGTGTGGCCCAGTGCCTGGCCGAGGCCGGTGCGGACTATGTCGGCATCGTCGTCGGTCCACCATCGGGAAAGGTGGTTCCTTCCGGTGGAACGGCTTCCCGGCTTCTGTCCGGTCTGCCCGCCAACATGCGGGCCAAGGTCGAGGATCGGCTGCAAAGCGGCTACGATGACCAGGCAAACCGGGCTCTCCTGACGGAAGTGGGAATATCCGGCGCCGCCCGCCGCCTTGTTGGAGCAGGCAGTTTGGGTCTGCATGTGGCCGCCGCCGACTTCATGAACGATCCGCAGCTGCTCCGCCACGCGTCCAACCATGGCTTCTCCGTCGGTGTCTATACGGAGGAGGACCCGACATCGTTCGCACGCTGGCTGTCTCGTCAGCCCCGTGCCGCCTGGCCCGCCAGCGTCATTATCGACGGGTCGCCACAATTATTCTGCTCAATAGTTCAGTCACATATAAAATAACTATCCAATTTTTCGCAAAGATCAGCTTATTGGTCGTTTGTCACATCGGGTGGCGGTACCTCTGAACTGTTTGATTTTGTTGAAGAACATTTCGACAAGGTTCCGCTGCCGATAGACCCAGGACGAGAAGACGAAGCTGCCCTTGCGGTTGGCCTTGGGTGGAATGTTGGCCCAGGCCTTCCGCTCGGCAGCTTTGGCGCGGATAGCCTTGCTGTCATAGCCCTTGTCGGCCAGCAGAATGGCACCCTCGCCAAGGTCCTCTGTCAGTGCGTCAGCCTCGGTGCAGTCGGCAACCCGCCTGGCCGTTAAGCGGAGATGGACGGGGCGACCTTCGGCATCGACGAGTGCGTGGATCTTGCTGGTGAGGCCCCCACGGGAACGTCCCATGCCGCCATCGTCTCCAGCCCCTTTTTTCCCGTGGCCGCCTGCTGGTTCACACGAACACAGGTGCTGTCAATCATCACGATGTCGCCGCCCTAAGCGGCGGATACCGCCTCCAGAAGCCAAAAGCTAAAAACCCCGTATTTCCCTCAATTGAATGCGGTTAGCGGGCAAGGCATTAATTCCAAAATAAACTAGAAAAGAGGATACGATGGTAAGGAGTAGAGTTCTCCGAGATACAAATGCCGGTCCCGGCATTGTTTCTGTAAACGGATTACAGAAGGCATTTATGCTGGAGCAACATTGGCGCTCTAGCACACCTCCAAAGGTCGGTGGCATTGTTGATGTGGAGTTGAACGAGCTTGGCGAGATCGTAAGTGTTACAGCTGTGGACGATGCTGCCCTTGCCAAGGAACAGGCACAAAAGGCTCTCGATACAGCAAGCACGGAAGGGCGCAAATATGCCGGCATGCTGATCAGCAAGGTCGGCGTTCCCACCTTGGTTGCCGTCGCCCTGATGGCGCTCGGCTGGCTGATCCTACCCACTTTCTCGATCCAGGTGTCATCGGCCTATCGGGAAAGCATCAGTTTCTACGAGGTCCTCAAGGTCATCAACAATTCGGCAGGCTTGGATTCCCTGGGTAATCTCGATGCCTTGTCAGCGGGAGTGTGGGGCTGGTTGATGTTTGCTGCCCTGCTGGCACCGCTGCTGCCGCATTTCCATTCAAACAAGTATCTGCCGCTTGGCTATGCCGCGCCGCTGATGCTGATCCTGGTCGTGGTCCTTCAGACCTATATCTCCATCCGCGACAGCGTCTCCCAGGCCCGGGACTTGGCGGGCGGATTTGGCGGCGCGAAGGGCGCGGCCATGGCCGAAAGAATGATGTCGGAAATGATGAATATGGCTCTCAAGGCCGTCACGCTTGGAGCGGGCTTTTATATCGCCGCCGCGGTCTCGCTCTACCTGGCCTTCCTAGGCATCCGCAAATTCCTCGCCTCTAGCGCAAAGGTCTGACCAGAATGATCAAGATGAAAAAAGCCGCCATTCTTTTGATGTGCGCAGCCACCATCCTGCCGGGATGTTCGAAGACGGAAGAAAAGACCCCGCAAGCGCAGGAGGACTCGCCAGTCAGTCTTTCGGACGCAACATCGACCAGCAAAGCGAAGGAAGCGATTGAAGAAAAACAAGCCGCAGCCGTGCCGATGGCTGACAAGTCTGTTCCCCTGAGCAGCTATAAAGCAATGGAAAGCGGTCGAACGTTAATGTTCGCCCATCTGGCGGCCGATACGCTACCATTGGACTATGAAAAAATTGCTGCCCGTATCTCTGATGACTACCGACGCGAAGAGGATGTATTTAAGAAAAATGATCTGCTTCAGGCGCTCAAACCCGCCATTTATGCCGAGGTAACAAAGTCAAAATCCAATATGTATTATTACATGATGGATGATGATGGTGTAAACAGTTATGATTTTGCAACGAAATCATTTCAAATACCCAGATTGTCCACAAGTGGAAATTATACCTATTTCTACGACAATTCTTCATTTAAGCTGGAGTACTCGAATCCAGTTGAATTCAGCCGGGTCGAAGTGACTGACGAGACCCGGGCGCGGCTGATCGAGAAGCTGCGCTCGCAGGCCAGGGGCCTGATGACGAAAGTCTATTTCTTCGCCTCCAGCACTGAACTGGGCAGCCCCATAGTCAAGGCTGAAATTACCAAGGTTCAAATTCTTGACCGCCAGGGGAATGTTCTGGCTGAAAGATAGCGAATGGCACCTGGATTCCTCCGGAAACCGCCAATTTCTGCAATGATATAGCATACAGCCTTTAGCTAGGTTGGTCATGTTGGGACAGGGCGGTTTCTGGGATTTTGAGGATAGTCTGCGTGAGTTGTCGGCAGGGGGTGATCCGCTGGAGCGGCTGTCGGCGACGGTTGATTTTGAGTAGTTCCGGTCGGTTCTGGCCAGGGCCCTGCGCCGCAGCAACCCGTGCAAGGGCGGGCATCCACCCTTTGATGCGGTTCTGCGGGTTGGGTCCGGGAGACGGGACGCCGGATGCGAATATGCTGTGGGATTTCGGCGAGGCGTTGATCGCCGCCCGGGCGCCGGACGCGCTGTTCACGCGACTGGCCCCGTGCGATCGTTGCGGCGGGTTACCTGCCGATGTCGGGCCAGATCGTGGATGCCACGCTGGTGCTGGAACGGCGTGGTGGGTCGCTGACTGATTGTGTCTTTCCCAGCCGGTCGATCATGCAAAACCCATCAGCACCCGCCAGTATGCGCGCCTCGTCGAGGAATGGGTGATCGGGGTCGGCCTGCGCCGGGAGGATTATGGAACCCACTCCCTTCGGCGAACCAAGGCCGCCCTTATTTACAAACAGACCGGCAACGTAAACAGGTGACAAGCGCAAAGTGCGCAGCGTAGATACAAGAACGAAAGATGCGATTCCGTTAACCGACCTTTACCCGCGTCCGGGACCAAATTCGCCTGCAAATAAGTAGCGTAACTCGCAACCCGCAGGTTTTGTGTTTTTATTGGTAAAGTGGAACATTTTCGGGCAACGCAGGCCGGTCCAAATCAGTTTCGTTGTCTTATGCGCCATGCATTGGCGCGCTGTGGGAGAGCGCGAGTGCGGTATAAAGGGCTTGATCTCAATTTACTGCATGCTCTCGACGTGTTGTTGGAGGAGCGCAATGTGAGCCGTGCCGCCGACCGGTTGGGACTAAGCCAATCCGCATTGAGCGCGGCGCTGTCGAGGATGCGCGACTTTTTCGGGGACGAACTGCTAATGCTTGAGGGGCGGCGGATGCATCCCACCGCGTTCGCTGAACAACTCGCGAGCCAGTTGCGCGTCGCCCTCGCCGGCATCGACACATTGCTCCTGACTTCACGCAACTTTACGCCCGAAACGGCCGAGCGGACATTCAGGGTGATTGCCTCGGACTATATCGTAACCGCGATCCTCAGCAGACTGGCGGAGCGCTTCACGGTTACGGCACCGGGCATTCGCCTCAACTATATCGCACTGGACGAAGCCGCTCTGGATCGCCTGATGCAAGGCGATATGGACATCATGATAGCACCTCGGGAATATTTGTCCCCGGCCCTGCCGGTCGAAGAACTGTATAAGGAGCGCTTCGTCGTCGCGGGCTGGAGCGAGAATCCGTTGTTTCGCCGCACGATAACGACGGAAGATATCCTTGCCTCAGGCCATATTTCCGTTGAGATCGGCAGTCGTCGCTCCAGCACATTCGCCGACTATCACATGCGATTACTGTTTGGTGAGAGGCGCATTGAGGCGACGGTTTCGTCATTTGCCGTCGTGCCTTGGATGCTGCGCGGCACGAACCGCCTCACCCTGATGCACGAACGCTTGGCCCGAGTGCTGGCGACTGAACTCCCTCTCGCCTTCGCACCCTTGCCGTTCGAGTTTCCCGAGATGCAGGAGATGGTCCAGTATCACCGCACCAAGTCCGGCGATGCCGGTGTGCGCTGGCTGATCGAACAGATCCGGGTGGCCGCCGAAGGAGCGTCTTTCAGTTAGACCATCGCGTACCCGGTCCACCTGCCGTCAACCGGCAACCGGCTTCATCGCATCGTGCTCAAGGTCATCGTATCTCGTAGGTTCGGATGATAGCGCGGCCCGGTTTGCGGGCACCCACGCACAGGAACATCGTCTCATTCAACCAACTATGCGATGCCTCGCCCGTTTCGAAGAAGGGGACGGTGCGGAAATAATACTCGGACGGCAATACGTCCTCACCATCCAAAAGCCGCCGCATGACCTCGGCCGGGGCCCGACGCAGTCCAGAATTCTCGACTCCGATGACCGTACCGTCCTCCACCTTGATCCAGTATCGGGCGTGGACCCGTGTCAGACCGTCGCCTGGGCGCACGCCTTGCCAATCGGCCCCTCCCGGCATCACTAAGCCGCGCAACTTGGGCCCATGGACCTTGCCTCCGACAATCGGGATGATCCTGCGGCGCATACCGTCGATCTCGCCAAGCTCCTGGATTGGACCTAGATCGACATCGAGCTGAAATGCGAATTGCAGTTTGGGCTCAGGGTAGCCGCCTTCGTTCGCGTCCACACGCGCCGCCGCCGCCACCGTAGCCGCCGAGCCCGCAACGAGAAGGCTGCGCCGGTTCAGCAGGGCATGTCTGTCGTATCGCTCCATCTCGCTCTCCATTCGTGAGTCGCGCATACAGGGTACCTGGATAGCTCAAGGCGCGCGCCACGTGAAATCCATTGGCTGAGTTGGAAACGATCGAATTCGGTGATGCATTATGGCAGCCCGGTCGTCGACCGCGTGTCCGATGTATCTACTGGATCGATCATATTTAATCTAATAAATCGATTTCTCGGATGGCCGCAGGTAATTTACATTCTCTGGTGAATGTAAATTAAGAAACGGGGGGAACTATGCGGCTGCCACGCTTAATATGTGCGGGATTGATCGGCTTGACTGGTGTCTGGGCCGCGACCGCTCAAGAGGGGGCCTTTCGTCTTCCACCGATCGTTCCGGTTGAGGCACCCGCTCAGACCGGCGCATTGCCACTCTATCCTGCTGGAGCACCGACTATTCCGGGCGCTGCGGCCGCGGAGCGGTGGGGCAAAATGCTGGACGAGATGATCGTCCGCAACGTGACGCAGCCAACCATCACCCCCTATTTGCCCGACCCTGCAAAGGCGAACGGGGCTGCCGTCATTGTGGCGCCCGGTGGTGGCTTCATGCAGTTGTCAATGCGCTACGAAGGGGCCAAGGTCGCGGAATTCCTGGCCAGCCAGGGCGTCGCCGCGTTCGTTCTGAAATACCGGCTTGAGCCGACGCCGCCAGAAGAGGCTGCCTATGTGCGCCTGATGGGTGACCGAATGGCGGCGGCTGCACGGTCCGACGTGGATCGCGGGCCTCCGCCTTCATTCAAGCCGGCCATTGACGATGGGATAGCCGCGATGCGGTTCGTTCGGGAGCGTGCGGCACAATTCAAGATCGATCCCAAGCGGGTCGGAATGATCGGGTTCTCTGCCGGTGCTATGACCGCGCTGGGCGTCACCCTGGCCAATCAGCCGGAATCGCGCCCTGACTTTGTCGGGCTCATCTATGGGCCTATGAATGCCGTCGAAGTGCCTGCCGAGGCGCCCCCGATGTTCGCTGCCATCGCCGCTGACGATCCGCTGTTCGGAAAGGCCGGCTTCGCCATCGTAGAGTCGTGGCGCAGCGCGCGCAAACCGGTAGAACTGCACGTCTATCAAACCGGCGGGC
The DNA here is from genome assembly GCA_001296005.1 of alpha proteobacterium AAP38. Classification (GTDB taxonomy): domain Bacteria; phylum Pseudomonadota; class Alphaproteobacteria; order Azospirillales; family Azospirillaceae; genus Niveispirillum. Next base: position 133,685 of record LJHR01000047.1, read on the forward strand.
ACGGCTTTGGTATCCACAACACCCACACAAGTACGGTCCTGTGGCCCGGCCAACTTGTCGAGTGGATGCGGACCAATCGCCTGCTGGGAGGAGAGGCGCCCAAGGCATGGGATCAGTGAGACAGGACGCGTTCGCTGGCGCTCGCGGCATGTTGAGGAAATGTTGAATGGGCGCCATAAGCGCGCCACCGAGATTTGGCTGAACGATGCGCGGTGCGTGTGGATCGCCCCTGGTCGTACTGGCAATCCCGGTCCGTAGACCCTGCCCAAAACGGCTGGCCTTCAGCGCCGCGTAGCCGACAACGATGATCCGCGATATCCGCCCGCGCGCAGCCATCAGAGATAAATCCGAACTACTCGATCTGCTCGCAAGGCCGCAGTGAAGAAAAGCAGTCTTCGACCGACCGGAGCCGTCGCACTCCGATCGGAAATTCAACCAGCGACTGCGGGAAACGCCGCATCAATCTCAACTCAAGAAAGCAACCCGGGGGAGGAAACAGGATGACGAATTTTCGTACCATGCTGCTGATGGCATCGGTCAGTACTGCCGCGCTCGCATTGCCGGCAATGGCAATTGAGGCTGCATCGGCAGCGCCGCAGGCTGGCGATCTGGTGCTTGAGGAGATTATCGTCACGGCGCAGCGCCGTGAGGAAAGCATTCAGGATGTGCCTGTGGCGGTGACGGTGATCACCGCCGACGCGCTTGCCAGCCGGCAGATCGACAGCGCGGCAGAAATCTATCTTGCTGCACCCAGTGTCCAGTTTGGCGGCGAGGGCGATTTTTCGATCCGCGGTGTAGGTACTCTGTCTTTCGCGCCGTCACTGGAATCCAGCGTCGCGATCGCGGTCGACGACGTTAACCTCGGCCGACCCGGACTGGGCGTCGGCACCTTCGATGACGTCGCCCGCATCGAAGCGTTGAGTGGCCCGCAGGGCCTACTATTCGGTAAGAACGCCTCGTCCGGCCTGATCAATATTGTCACGCAGCGACCGGAACTCGGCACGTTCGGCGGGTCGCTCGACCTCGAAACGACGGTGCGTGACACGACACCCGGTAACGGCACAGGCGTTGTTGCCCGCGGCACGCTGAATATCCCGGTTGGCGAAAACTCGGCGCTACGCGTCAATACACGCTACTCCTACCAGAACCCGATCGCCAAGAATATCGGACCGGGTCCCGTTGACGAGAATACCCGCGACAAGGGCGTTCGCTTCAAGTTCCTCAGCCAGCCGGCGGACAGTCTCGAAATCTACCTGATCGGCGAATATGGTGAACGCACGGGCCGTCCGGGACAAGCCTTCCGCGAAGTCAGGTCGAACAGTGAACTTTATGGTGCGATCATCGCCGACGGCATCACGCCCGGTCCCGACAATCTCTATTATTCCAGCGACGGTCGCACCTTCTCCGACGGGGAACAGGGCGGCCTTCAGGGCACGATCGCCTACTGGTTCGAAAACGACTGGCAGCTGAGCAACATTGCCGCCTGGAAATACTCGAAACTGAACTCCAATCTGGACACCGACTATGTGAGCCGGGATTTCCTGAACACCAACCACGCCAGCGGTGACTATTCGCAGTTCTCGAACGAGTTGCGCCTCTCGATTCCTGCGAGTAGCCGGATCAATGGCCAAGTCGGACTCTATTACTTCCAGATCAAGGACCAGGCTGCACAGCAACTCGGCGGTATGCTCGGCCTCCCGCCGTTCGTACTCGCCGGGTTCCCCTTCTGCGTCAACCCGCCCGCGACCGTACCTGGACCGCCGCCCAACTGTCCGGTCGACAACGACTTCGCGCTCGGTCGCGATTCTTCGGTCGATTTGAACTCGAAGAGCTACGCTGCGTTCGGCCAGCTCAACTTCGAAGTCACGGACCAGCTGACGCTCCTGGGGGGCGCCCGTGTCACCCGCGACGAGGTGCACCAGACAGTCGCACAGATGCAGCTCGGTAGTTACGGCATCGCACTCGGCGCGCCGGGCACATTCCGTGGGGAAGTGGGAAACACCAACCTCACCGGGAAGCTGGGTGGCCAGTACGACGTCACATCGGAGGTGATGCTCTACGGCTTCTACGCGCGCGGCTACAAGGGGCCGGCGCTCGCGGACGTCGCATCGGCGCCCGGCCGTTCGTTGCGGGTGGTCGAACCGGAGACGAACAACAATGTGGAGGCTGGCATGAAAGCCACCTTCCTCGACCGCAAGCTGATGCTCAACCTTGCAGCTTTCCAGTCGAACTACAGTAATTACCAGTCCCAAACCTTCAATCTGGAACTGCAGACCTTCGTTCTGCAGAATGCAGGTTCGCTGCGCTCAAGGGGGCTTGAGGCCCAGTTGATTGCGCGTCCGGTTCGGGGACTGACGCTCAACGCGGGCGCGACGGTCGTTGATGCAATCTTCCGTGACTTCCCCGGTGCTGAATGCTACCCCGGACAGCCCGACTGCCCGACCGGCAGCTTCAATGCGGCCGGCCAGCGGCTACCTGCGTCGGCGAAGTTTACGTCCACCGTTCAGGGCATGTATGAATTCCCGGTAAGCAACGGGTATGACATGTTCCTGGAAGCAAACTGGTATCACCGGTCGTCGATCAACTTCACAGTGAACGGTGCGCCCTCGGCTTTGATCGGACCGGCGGACTTCTTCGGCGCAAGCGTCGGCTTCAACACTGACAACATCCGCGTCTCGCTTTTCTGCAAGAACTGCTTCGATGAGCGCGTTCCGACCGGCCTCATCCTCTGGGCAGGCGACGCTGCGAATACTGGTTTGCAAACAACATCACAGGCTTTCGGCGAAAGCTCGGTGCGCAACATCGGCCTGTCTATCAGCTACCGCTTCTAAGTGACAGCCGTGGCCGGGCGACTGGCGCCCGGCCTATGAGCACGAGGAGAGGCGGCGCCGTCGTTGCGCCGCCACGATGCATCGGACTTGAGAGGAACGAAGAGATGAGTCAGCGTTTCATCGTTGCGGCCACGCTTGCCAGCGCGGCGGTCCTATGGCCGACGGGGTACGCCGCGTCCGCGACGCCGGACGAGAAGCCTGGGTTGACGGTCGGCGTGGGGAAGTCCGACATTACCCCGCCCAAGGCCGAACTGCCGCCCGGGATGATGATCCGCGATCCGCTCGGCGCACGAGCTATCCTGGTGCGCAGCGGCATGACCTGCGCGGTGCTGGTGGGGGTCGATCAAGGTGGCACTACCAATGCGGTCATGGACCTGGCCCTGCCGGAGGTTCGCAAGATCACCGGATGTCCAGAAAGCAGCATCATTGTGTCCGCCACCCACACGCACAGCGGCAGCGCGATGGGGCCAGACGGTGACCCCAAGCGCGTCGCGACAGGAATTATCGCAGCTGTAACTCAGGCGGCTGCCAGCCAGCAGCCTGTCCGGATTGGGTTTGGCAAGGTTGACGTCGACCTCAACTCGAACCGCGACTTCTACGACCATAAGCAACGTTGGGTGCAAGCCAACAACCCGGAAGGGCCATCGGACAAGGAAATGTCGGTTGTTGGCTTCATTGCGTCCGATGGACGTCCCATCGCGCTCTACCTCAACTACGCAATGCACCCGGTGAACTTTTTCATGAGCGGCGTCATCAGTGCCGATTTTGCGGGCGGCGCTTCGCGCTTCCTTGAGGGTCGCTACGGCGCGGACACCGTGGCGATCTTTGCCGAAGGTGCGGCGGGTGACCAGAACCCCCGGCTTCTGGGCCTGCCCAATCAACTGATAATGGCGGCCCTCAACGCCCCGCCGATCGACGAGCGTGTCGGGGCGCCGCCGCCCTGGGAAAGCGGTCCTGGGAGCGGCGCGCCGCCTCAGCCCGGAACCCGAGACCCTCAGCGCTACAACGCCGCCTATGCCGAGGTCAGCGCCGGGGTCGATGCGATGTCGTGGGTGATCGGACAGTCGGCAGCGCGATTGCTGAGAAGCCCGGAGTTCCAGCTCATGGAATCCGCTGATATCCACAGCGTACAGACGCGCATCACCTGCCCTGGGCGCGTCCCGAAAGGCCACCCCATCATGCCGGGCGGGATCAATGAGACCCCGGAATATGCCGATGCTGACCCAATCGAGATCAAGCTGGGCATGTTGCGGATCGGCGACGTGCATTTCGGAAGCGTGAATGCCGAAGTCTACAATGAGATCGGAATGCGGCTCAAGCGACAGGCACCGGTGTCGAAGCTGATGATAGTGACCTTGGCCAACGGCCTTGCCGCATCCGGCTATATCTACTCGGATGCGGCATCGGAGCGGCGAACTTTTCAGGTGCTTTCCTCGCGGCTCAAGCCTGGGTGCGCCGAGGACAAGATCGTCGAGGCGAACCTGAAGATGATTTCAGACATCCAGCGTTGATTGCGGATGTTGGGGCCAAAGAAGACTGTCGTCAGCTTTTGGGCCGGCGACAGTCTCTGCCGTGACCCAAATCCCGATCAGCCGAACTCATCGAAATTTGGTGCCAGTCGATGGTCAGTCGATGACAGGAGTCGGATTAATGGAAAACCGGTCGAGCGTATCCGCCAGTTCAACCAAATTGCCACCAGGTGCGGCGTGGCGCAGCAGTGCTGACAGGCAGTCAATCGCACCGTCGCTTGCACGGCGGTTCGGAAGGAATTTCTCGGCGATTGAAAGCCCACGGACAGCCCAGACCATCAACCGCATGACCGCCAGGGCGGACTCCTCGTTGCCGCCAAAAGCGCGCTGCATCGCTGCCAGCGCGTTGCGTTCGACCTCTACCTGCATTGGCACCACGACCGCCGCCAGTTCAGCATCGCTGCTCGTCGCCTGCAATATCTCCAGGACCGCTAGGCCGGAGGGTTTGCCGAGCACCGCCCACAACAATTTGGGCCAGTCGTGCAGATTCAGACCCAGGCCGGTATCTCTGCGCGCCTGCTCATATTCGTGCATTTCACGCTCAAACACATGGCGTACAACCTCGGCCATCAGCGCGGCGCGGGTGCCGAAATGGTGGAGCAGCGGACCGCGCGTCACGCCGGCACGCTCGGCGATCAGCGCCGTGGTGGCACCGCCATAACCTGTGGCGCTGATCGTCGCGATGGTCGCCTCGATCAGCGCTAGGCGTGTTTGCGTCGATCGCTCTTCTTGGGTCCGACGGACCCGTACACCGCGCATATCGCCACCCTGAACTTACTTCTGCTCAACATCGTCAAGAACCCGGCTTCTTCGCATTGACTCCACTACAGATCAAGGAAATTCACATACATTCAAGAATGATTGTATGTGGCGACTGGTGATCGGGCCATGAACGGTTGGACACATGGTCGCGTATCAGAATCCCCGATGTCATCAGCGGCAGGAGAGAAATATGCCTCTTAGGAAGATGATGTGCATGGTACTCGCCCTGTCGACGGCGACGGCGGTGTTGGCGCAACAGGGATCGTCGTCGAGTCCGATCCCCGGCTCCCGCCCGAATATTCCGCCCGAAATCCTCGCTCAAATGCAGCGTGAGGAGGCCGCCTATCAGGCGATGCCGGACACGCCTGGGTCTGGACCCTATCCGGCGCTGAAAGAAGAAGACCGATCGCTGCCAGAGCATACGGTCTATCGGCCGGCGGACGTCGCCAGTCTCGGCAAGGTACGACTGCCGATCGTGGTCTGGGGCAATGGCGGGTGCGCTGGCGACGGCGCCGGCCAGCGTCTCCATC
>LJHR01000048.1 GCA_001296005.1 alpha proteobacterium AAP38
GATGCTGTTCTTCCTTGGCCAGGGCTTCCGCGTCATCGCCCATGATCGTCGCGGCCATGGCCGGTCAAGCCAGACGTCTACCGGCAACGAAATGGACACCTATGCCGAGGATATGAAGGCCCTGGCCGCCACGCTGGACCTGAAAGAGGCCATCCATGTCGGCCATTCCACCGGCGGCGGGGAGGTCGCGCGTTACGTTGCCCGTGCAGAGGCCGGTCGCGTTAAGAAGGCCGTGCTGATCGGCGCCGTGCCGCCCATCATGGTGAAGTCCGAAAACAATCCCGGCGGTCTGCCGCTGGAGGTGTTCGACAGTTTCCGCGCTGCCGTGGCCGCCAACCGCGCGCAATTCTATAAGGACGTGGCGGCGGGTCCCTTCTATGGCTATAACCGCCCGGGTGCGAAGGTATCCCAGGGTGTTATCGACAATTGGTGGCGTCAGGGCATGATGGGCGGGATCAAGGCCCAGTATGACTGTATCAAAGCCTTCTCGGAGACCGACTTCACCGAGGACCTGAAGAAGATCGACGTGCCGGTCCTGCTGATGCATGGCGACGATGATCAGATCGTCCCGATCGCCGACAGCGCGCTGCTGGGCATCAAACTGCTGAAGAAGGGCACGCTGACGGTCTACAAGGGCTTTGATCACGGCATGGCCACCACCCAGGCCGACACGATCAACGCCGACCTTCTGGCGTTCTTCAAGGACTGACACCTGACATGCTGAAACCCGGCGGGTGGGGCGTAGGTGTCCATCGCTCCGCCCGTCAGGGAACACGCTCCATCCGTTCGTTTCCTCCGTCGCCGCCGGAGCTGTTTCCGGTAAACCGAAAACAGCTCTAACACCTAAATATGATTCCGCTGGCCTTCGGCCCATGCCAGCATCGTGACCGCCCCCGGTTATGGAAGGACGCCCCCTTGTCCAGAGCCCCGTTTGTCTGTGTCATCGACGATGATCAATCACTCTGCGCGGCGCTTGTGAACCTTCTGCGTTCATACGGATATCGTACGGCTGCTTATGGCTCGGCTGATGACTTTCTTGCCGGGGCGGATATGGCCAGGGTTGATTGCGTTATCAGCGATATACAGATGCCGGGAATGTCCGGTATCGACCTGCGGCTGTTGCTGATGGGTACCCGACCGGATATTCCCGTCATCCTGATGACGGCGCGCACAGAACCGGTTCTGCTGGAACGCGCTGCTGCCACCAAACCGTTCCGCCTTCTCCAGAAGCCGTTTGACGCGCAGGACCTTGCGGAATGTCTTGCGGATGCCATCGGTCCGGGTGAGGCGGCGATACAGGGGGCTGACTGACCATGGTGGATGATATTGCCGATCTGATTGCCGAAAGCCTTATCGTCCGCGATCTGCGGGGGCATGTCACGCTTTGGAACCGGGCGTCCGAAAGCCTCTATGGCTTTTCATCGGCAGCGGCTCTGGGGCGGTCGCTGCATGAATTGCTGGGCACACGTCACCTGTTCCCCATGGCTGATATCGAAGCGCGGCTGCTGGCAGTGGGAAGCTGGGAGGGGGAGGTTGGGCGTCATGGCGCCGACGGGCGCGACCTGTCGGTGGAGGTGCGCTGGACCCTGCGCCGTGATGTGGGCGGCATGCCGGTCGATATTGTTGAAACCGGTCGCAACATTGCCGCCTTGAGCGCCCTGGAACAGGAGACGCGGCTGGCTGCACATCGATACCGCAACCTGTTCCAGGCCATGGCGGCGGCGTTCTGGGAAATGGATTTCAGCCGCGTGCGCATGATGATCGGTGGTCTTATGGCCTCCGGTGTCACGGACCTGCCCCGGTACATGGCGGACAACCCGGACTGGGTGGTAGAGGCGATGCGCGCCGTTCACGTGGTTGATGTGAATGACAAGGTCATCTCCTTGTTCGGCGCCAGCCGACGCGATGAAATCGTCGGCGGCCATGTCGCGTGGTGCTTTCCCCCGCAAAGCCGTCACGTCTTTGCCGAAAGCCTGATCGCCGCGGCACGGCGTCAGGATCGTTATGCCACGGAAACCACCCTGACCCGTCTGGATGGCCGGTTCATCGATGTGCTGTTCACGGTCTGCTGGCCTGAAGAACATAAGGGCAGGGGCCATGTTCTGGTCGGCGTGATCGACATTACCGAACGCAAGCAGGCGGAAGAGGAAACACGGCGCAGCGAGCGGCGCTATCGTGAGTTGTTCGATCATATGCCGGTGGCGCTGGGGCAACTGGATATGCGCTACATGAACAGCCAACTGGCCGCCCGTTATGCAAACCAGCCCCCGCCCCGCAATGAGATGGATATTGATCTGAATTTCATTCAGGACATTCTGCGCAGCACCAAGGCGATTGAGGTGAATCCGGAGGCGCAGCGCCTGTTTCGCGCGCGCCGGCGCGAGGACATGCTGATCCCTATCGAACGGTTCTGGCGTACCCGGCCAGAAACTGTTCGCCGCACCGTTCTGGCCCGCCTTAACGGCGAACCCGGCTACTCGGAGGAAACCAAGGTCGATGCGCTGGACGGCACGCAGATCGACGTACTCTACACCGTGGCATTTCCGCCAAGCACCTGGGAACGCGGCACCAATATCGTTGCCTTCATCGATATCGGTGACCGGATCGCCGCACTGGCGAGGGTGGAACAGATGCAGGCGGAACTGGCCCATGCGGGCCGTGTCGCCATGCTGGGCGAAATGGCGGCATCCATCGCGCACGAGGTCAACCAGCCGCTGGCCGCTATCGCCACCAGCGGGGCCGCCTGTCTGCGCTGGCTGAACCGGGCAGAACCAGACCTGGGCGAAGTGCGCGAACTGGCGGGACGCGTTGTGTCCGATGCTCAACGTGCCGCTGGCATCATCGCTCGGGTCCGCGATATGGCCGCCAACCGCCGTGCGGATCATGTCCCCCTCAACCTGAATGAGCTGGTTGAGGAGGCGACACATTTCCTGCGCCATGAATTCCAGGCCAGACAGGTGGAACTGCATTTCAGTCCGGTATCGGGACCGGCCCTGGTATCGGCCGACCGTATCCAGCTTCAGCAGGTCGTTGTGAACCTGGCCGTGAATGCCTTACAGGCGATGGCAGAGGCGAAAATATCGCCGCCGCGCCTGTCGATTGCAGTCATGGCGGTTGGTGCCATTTGGCTGCGTGTGGTGGTGGAGGACAATGGCCCCGGTCTGGACCCCGCCACTTCACCCCGCCTGTTCGAAAGTTTTTTCACGACAAAGCGGGAGGGGCTTGGCATTGGGCTGGCTGTCTGCCGGTCCATTGTCGAAGCACATGGCGGCAGTATTGAAGCGGGAAACCGCGCGGATGGGCGGGGTGCCCGTTTCACCTTCACGCTGCCGTCGGTCAAGGCTGCGACGTCGGGCATCTGAACATCCACCCATCCATCCCCACCCTGACGTCTTGCACCTGTTGTTTCAGTGGCTTAATCTTTTTCTGTTAAACGCCCGGAGCGGCCCCGATGACGGCTAATCCCATCGTTCATATCATTGATGATGACGCCTCGCTGCGCCTGTCGCTGTGCAGCCTGTTCCGTTCCATAGGGCTGGATGCCATGGCCCATGAGAGCGTGCGGTGTTTCCTTGATACGCCAAGGCCGGATGTGCCGGGCTGTTTGCTGCTGGATGTGCGCATGCCTGGCATTGGTGGTCTGGAATTCCAGACGCAGCTTCAAGGATTGGGTATCTGCCTGCCCGTCATCATCATGACGGGGCATGGCGACATTCCCATGTCCGTGCGGGCCATGAAGGCCGGGGCCCTGGATTTCCTGCCCAAACCCTGTCGTGAGCAGGACCTGCTGGATGCCGTTTCGGCGGCCATTGAGCAGGACCGCAGCAGCCGGGTGGGGCGGGATGCGGTGGCGCAACTGCGGTCCCTTTACGAAACATTATCGCCCCGTGAACGTCAGGTTATGGCGCTGGTCACCGCTGGCCGGCTCAACAAGCAGATCGCGGGCGATCTGGGCCTGTCGGAGATCACGGTGAAAATCCATCGGGGTGCCGGCATGCGCAAGATGGGGGCCCGCACACTGGCCGACCTTGTCCGCATGGCGGAAACGCTGAAGCTGGTCACGCCTTCCGTCTGATCCCTTATCCCGGATATGAGCAGACAACGCCTTTCGGCGTGGCTGGCATCGCAAGTGCCGAACTGTTTTTGTCGAATGGCGATGGGGCGTCACGTCCCTGTCCGATGAAGGTATCGTTATCGCCAGCAATGGTCAGGCCATCTTCCCATCTTTCCCGATCAAGCCTATAAGTCCTTGAGAACAGACAATTGTGCGGCGTCGACGGTGACGTTGTCGGAAAGCCGCGACAGGGGGAAAACGGTGGCGAACAGCGACGATCACGACAATGCCGCAGGCGCCGTGCGCCGCAAGGGTGCTGTTACCGTGCATGATGTGGCAAAGCTGGCCGGTGTGTCGCCCATGACCGTGTCACGGGTCGTTAATGGCACCAAGGTGCGCGAACCCTTGCGCAAGAAGGTGGATGCGGCCATCCGGCAATTGAACTACGTCCCCAATATCGCCGCACGGGTGGCACGGTCGGGGTCCATGCGGATCGGCGTGCTGTTCAACAACCCGCGCTCCGGCAATCTGGGTGACTTTCTGATGGGGGCGTTTCAGCAGAGCGGGCGTGACGGCAGCCAGCTGGTAATCGAACCGGTGGCGGCACATCCCGCGCCCGTCGATGCTGTACGCAAACTCGTGGCTGCCGGTGTCGACGGCATGATCCTGCCTCCGCCTTTATGCGACAGCCTGGAGGCATTGGATCTGCTTTGGCAGGCGGATATCGCCGCGCTCAGCTTCGCCACTGCGGACCCCCGTTCCCATTCCAGTGCTGTGCTGGTGGATGATTTTGAGGGCGCGCGTGCCATTGTCCGCCATCTGCTGACGCTGGGGCACCGTGACATCGCCTTTGTGCGGGGCAATCCCAGCCATTCCCCCGCGTTGCGGCGGGAGGAAGGGTTCCGCGCCGCCATGGCGCAGGCGGGACAGGTCATCCGTCCGGACTGGGTGGTGCAAGGCGATTTCAGCTATCGTTCCGGCCTGGAGGCAGGGCGCCGCCTGCTGGCAAGTGATGGCCCGCGCCCCACGGCCATCTTCTCCAGCAATGATGATATGGCGGCGGCCATCATGGCCATCTCCCTGGGCATGGGGCTGCGTGTGCCGGCGGATGTTTCCATTGCTGGCTTTGACGACACGCCCATCGCTTCCTTGATGTGGCCGCAATTGACGACGGTGCATCAACCCATTGCCGACATGGCGTCCAAGGCAGTGGAGATCCTGACCGATTTCATCAAGGAACGGCGAACCGGCTCTGTGCCCGCCGTGCGTCACCATGTGGCCCCCTTTGCCCTGCGCGAACGCGAAAGTACCGGGCCGGCGCCGGCCCGGTGATGCGTCAGGGTCATCGCGGATAAAGCGGCGTCAGTTCAAACGCGTCCAACCGGGACGGTTCAGCCGCTGCGGCGGGGACCCCTGTCCCCTATTCTGTTACCTGGAAAGCCCCGAATTCAGCATAGCCGACACGGGTGGCGGCAAAGGCCGGTGTGCCACCGGCAGCTTGTGCGAACAGGCCGATCTGTGTGCCGACCCAGCGGCCGGGCAGGGTTTGGAAGGGTTTGCCGATAGCGATGAAGTTTACGCCGTCCAGGCTGTAGCTGAACTGTACCCGCGCATGGGTGGAGCGCAGCATGGACGGCCAGTAATGGGCAAAGCCGGGTGCCGGTTCGGCCACCGTTACCGGTTCGAACCGGGCGCGGACATGGACGGGGCCATCGACCTTAACCCCGGCTGTCAGAACCGTTTCAGAACTGGATAGAACCTGTCCTTCGCGGCCGCCATGATCGGCCTTCAGGCGGGTGACCTGTACCAGTTTCACCCCGTCGGCAGTGCTTTCCAGGCCGATCCAGGCGTAATCATATCCCAGAACCAGCAGGCCGGCCCGTTCGCCGATCTGCGCCGGCGACAGGGTCAGGCTGGTGGTTGCGGCAAACCGCATGCCCGGCAGTTTCTGTGTCAGCAGATTGCCGGCCTCCCACAGGTTGGCCGACGATGAGGCGGATTTCAGGCGCAGTTTAGCCTTCACCGACCGGTCGATCCAGTCATCGGCGGGATTGGCGCTCCATTGCCAGCCCAGGTGATAGCCATCGGCGAAATCATCATTTACCAACGGTGCTGACGCCTGCTGTGCGGGCAGGTTCGGTTTGGTGTGGCGGGTTACGGGCTGACCGAAATTCCGGCCCTTCTGCCGTTCTCCAATGAGGGGCCAGCCATCGGCACCCCAGCGCATCGGCTGCAGCAGGACGCGGCGGCCATAGCTATCGGTGTCCTGGAAATGCAGGAACCAGTCTTCACCCGTCGGTGTGTCCACCCAGGCCCCCTGGTGCGGGCCGTTCCAGGGTGTGTCGCCCTGATCCATCACGGAGCGGCCTTCATAAGGGCCGGTGATGCCACGGGCGCGGAACACACCCTGCCAGCCGCCCTTCACACTGCCGGACGGGGCGAAAATGTAATACCAGCCCTTGCGCTTGTAGAGCTTCGGCCCCTCTGTCGTGAACCATGGCTTGGGACCTTGTGACGTCATGACCGGGGGCAGTGTATTGCCGTCAACGATCACTACACCGTCATCCAAGGTGCGCTGCCCATCAGGGGACAGGCGTTTCAGGACAACGCGGTTCTTCTTCTCCACCCCCGCCCGTGAAGCGGCATAGGAATGAACCAGCCAGCCCTGCCCATCCTCATCCCAGAAGGGGGCGGGATCGATGGCACCTTTGCTGCCATCCACCAACACTGGTGCCGTCCAGGGGCCGGCGGGGTTGGTGGTGGTCACCACATAGATGCCGAAATCCGGATCGGGATAGTAAATCCAGAACCTGCCTGCATGGTGGCGGATGGCGGGCGCCCAGACGCCGCCGCCGCGTCGCGGCGTGCCATGATGGGCATCGGGCACCAGCCGGGGCAGCGCGTGGCCGATCAGAGTCCAGTTCACCAGATCCTTCGAATGCAGCACAGGCAGGCCCGGCACATTGGTGAAACTGGATGCCGTCATATAATAATCGTCACCGACACGCACGACATCGGGGTCGGAATAATCCCCGTTCAGGACGGGGTTGATATAGGTGCCATCACCCTGATCGGGGACCCAGATGCCGGGCTTCATGCTGCTGTCGGCGGTGACCAGGGGCGTCTCCGCGATTGCAAATGATAGCGGTAACAAGGCCAAAAGTGCGCCTGTCAGGATGCCGTTGCGTACCGACATGTTTCCTCCAACTGCTGGCTTATTATTGTTCGGGTAGCCGTGACTATCCATCGGGGTACCGGTTGCCGCAAGGAAATCCTCTGCCGCCAGGGGTCGTAACCCCTGGCGGCGCAAGCATCATACCCGTTGAAAGATCATGGCCTGACCACCATGGGGCGACAGGACCATTTCCAGCTTGCCCCCAGCCCTCACCTTTTCCGTGGTGATGGTGACGGGGGTACGGTTGACGGGTGCCGATGGCGCGCCATCGGCAAAACGCCGGACGGTCCAGTGGCCATCGCCCAGGAAGGACAGGTCGATGGTCAGGGTCCTGCCCATCTCGCTGGTGATGGCGCCCAGGAACCAGCGACCGTCCCGTGCCTTGCGCGCCACAACCACATGTTCGCCGATCTTGCCCGACAGGGCCTTTGTATCGGTCCAGGCCGTGGGGCATTCATCGAAAAAGGCCAGGTCGGGCCAGTCGCGCCCGGCATATTTATCGGGCTTGTCATACCAGTAGAGGAAGGTCTGCGGGTTATAGTAGATGGCGGCCATCGCCAGCTGGTGCGCGTTGGTCGTCTGGTTTCTGGGGTTGGCGTAACATATCGTGTAATCGATCGGCCCCGACAGGGCGCGGGTGAAGGGCAGGGTGCAGTTGTTTCGCGATGTCGGGAACTGTTCATTCCCCCGAACCCCTTCCAGCGCCACATAGTTGGGCAGGGTACGTTCCAGCCCGGCGGGGCGCAGATTGTCATGTAGATTGACCAGCAGCCTATGCTCCCCGCAGACCTTCACCAGATTATGGATGAAGTCCACGTCCGACTGCCGCCCTTCCCAGATGAAGCCGAACTTGATGCCGGCCACGCCCCAGGATTGATAGGTCTTCACAATCGCGTCCAGCTGCCGCATGGCGGGCACCCGGTCCACATACAGGATCATGCCCAGCCCCTTGGAGCGGGCGTATTCGATGACGCGGCGGATATCGATTGCCGGAATGGCATAGGTGGCGTCGCTGGGATCGGTGCCGTCACCGTACCAGTGAGCATCCCATTCCACGAAATCCAGCTTGCGCGCCGCCGCGAAATCCACGGTGTCCAGGCCCGCCTGGGTCGTGTATTCGCGGATGCGCACGGCCCGCCCCGGCTTGATCCAACTGACATCACCCAGAATGTTGGGTGTGGCCAGGGTCGGGATCAGGTCCTGGGTCTCAATCAGGCTTTTTTCATCCGGTCCCGCCATGATGACGCGCCAGGGCGTGTCGAACGGCACGGGCACGGTGAAGCTGTCTTCCGGCGGCGTGGTGCCCGGCCCGGAATAGCCCGTGGCCCGCCCCGGAAACCGCATCAGATGCGTGACTAGGCCCGACGGCCCGCTGCGCAGCATGACGCGCGGATAATGGATACGGTCGCTTTCGCTGATCAGTAGGGTGGTGCCGTCGGACAGCTGTGCCGTCACCGGCGTATCGGCCAGGACTTCTTGATCACAGCTTTCCGTCAGGTCGGGGTGCGGTACGGGCGTGACATTGGTCTGAACCGTGCGTTGATACTCCCCCTCGTCCCGGCTGACATACAGTACCGCCTCCGAGGGCAGACGGAATTCGGTGACCTCGCCTGTTAAAGTCAGGGTCGGCGACGGGGCCGACAGCAGGCGGAAACGGATGGCGACACCGGCATCATAGGCCCGCGCCAACAGAGCGAAGCTGATGTTCCTGGCAGCATCGGTGAAGGTGACGGTCAGTTCCCCGCAATTTTCCGTGGCCGTGGTGCGGATGCCATAGGGCGGGGTCCAGGTGCCGGTGATGGTCCGGCGGCTGGTGCCCGTCAGGCTTGCCCTCGGACCCAGCAGGCCGCCGTCGGCCAGTTTCAGGGCCAGCGGCGACGGGGCCATCACCTCCCGTCCGCGATAGATCACCGACCAGCGCGGGCCGGTTGCATCCACGCGCAGGGTCAGCTTGCCATCCGGGGAGGTGACGTCATGGATGGTGGGATTGGTCTGGGCCAAAACCTTGGTTCCGGTGGCCAAGGGCAGTGCAGCCGCACTGACCAGAAGGCCGCGACGTGATGGACCGCTCACCAGTAAGGCCTCCAGACATGGCGCAGGCGGACCAGCGCTTCGAGATAGAAATAGTCACCCCAGATACAGCACTCATTCACCCCGATGCGTTTGGGCATGTGATAGACCCCATGGGCAAGCACGCCGTTTGATCCGTCGATGGGGGCTAGGTGGTCGGCATCCAGCCGCTGCACCATGCCCCAGGCGGCGCGGGTGTAAAGGTCACGGTCAGGATTGCTGGCCGGCAGGTGCCGGATCAGTTCCAGAAGACCGCAGGCGGCAATGGCGGCGGCGGACGTATCGGCCGGCGCGTCGCTATCGGTAAAGACCAGGTCCCAGCGGCAGACGAGATTCGCCGGCAACCGGTTCAAAAAGTAATTGGCCAGCGAGGCCGACAGATCGATCAGCCCCTTGCGCCCTGAATGGGCATAGCCCAGGGCGAAGCCATAGATGCCCCAGGCCTGACCGCGTGCCCAGCAACTGTCATCGGCATGCCCCTGATGGGTGGTGCCGCGCAGGGGTGCGCCGGTACGCATATCCATATGGAACGTATGGAAGGTAGAGGCATCGGGCCGGACCAGATGCCTTGCCGCTTGCGTCAGGTGCCGCTCGGCGGCATGGCGGTATTTATCGTCACCCGTTTCCGCCGTCGCCCAATACAGCAAGGGCAGGTTCAGGTTGCAGTCGATGATCATGCGCCCGGCCTCTGCCGGGTCATTCAGATCACCCCAGGCCTGGATCACACCGGAAACCGGATCAAACCGTTCCAGCAGCAGATCAGCGGCCAGAAGCCCGGCCCGCCGTGCATCGGCATTGCCGGTCAGGCGGTAAGCGGCGCAGGCTGACGGGGTATAGAGGAAACCCAGGTCATGGTGCGCTACGACGATGCGCCGTTCGGCCCGATCCAGGAAGGAACGCACCTGGATTTCCGCTGCCTCCCGATAATGCGGGCGCCCTGTCACCTCATGCGCCAGCCACAGCATCCCGGTCCAGAAACCGTTGGTCCATTCGACATTGTCGATGGCGGGATAAATCAGGTTCTCGCTGGACGGCGCCGGAAACCGTTCGATGAATTCCGGCAAGGCACGGTTGATGCGGGCCAGGACACAGGCGATGGCCGCGTCCAGTGCGTCAACCGTCGGCAGGGGGATGGTGGCCATCCGGGAAGGGTCCCGGATGGGTTCATGATGAATGCGTGTCATCGTCACTCGCTCAGTTGGCGGCGGCGGGGCGGGGGGCGGCGCTGGGTTCCGTCTCCGCCTCATCCAATAGCCGGCCCCGCGCATCGGTGCGCGGTGTGATGGACAGCGCGAAACAGGAAGCGACCCAGAAGGCCAAGGCCCCCGCAGCGATCAGCAGATAGGTGGTCTTGAACCCGAATTGGTCATAGCCGGCCCCGACAATGGGCGACAGGATGGCAAGACCCAGCGAATGGCCGAAACTGACGCCCACAAGATAGATGGTGGAGGCAAACCGGCTGTCGAAATGATAGGCGATGTAGCGGAAGATGGAGACGGCCAGGATCGGCAGCTCAATCGAATGCAGCATCTTCATGGAGGAGATGCCAAGCGGCGTGCTGACCAGGGCCGACCCTGCGATCCGCACGATCATGATGGCGGCAGCGATCAGTAGGCCGTTCTTGGCCCCTGTGCGCATCACGATCCAGGGCGCGATCAGCAGCATCCCCGCCTCCACAAAGATCTGCGCGGAGTTCAGGTAGCCGAACATCACATTGCCCTCGGCGGGCGTCGGGAACATGGAGGCGAAATAGACCGGGAACTGCTGATCATAGACCAGATACAGGTTGGTCACGCCCAGGATCAGCACCATGAAGCCCCAGAATTTCCGGTCGGCCAGAACGGTCACCGATTCCCGGGGCGTCAAAGCCTGCGCCTTGGCCTGCTCTTGCGGATCGGGTTCGATGCGGGCGGCCAGGATGACGGGGATCAGAAGCAGTCCCGCCACCGACGCCATCCAGAAATTGATACCGGGATCGATATTGTAGAGGCGGCCCGTGAAGACGGCGGCACTGGCATAGCCCAGCGACCCCCATAACCGCGCCCGGCTATACTCGAAACCATAGCGGCGGCCTACCCGGTCGACAAAGCTTTCCAGTGCAAAGGAGCCGGCCACGAAAGTCAGGCCCAGATACAGCCCGCCGACCGCAGCACCCGCCACGACATTGGTCTGCAGCAAGGGCGCATAGACAAAAGGGAAAAACAGGCCCGACAAGGCCACCATCCCGGCGATGAACAGCGGTACGCGTGGCTTCAGCCCGATACGGTCCGACACATAGCCATAAAGCGGCTGACACAGCATGGCGGCGATAAAATTGGCCGAAAAGACGGTCCCCGCCTCCGCCCCCGTCAGGCCCATCGGCCCCTTCAGCCAGATGGCCAGAAAGGACATGGATGCCGCCTGTGCGAAGAAAAACAGGAACATGAATGCACTGAGCAGCGCGTAGTTCCGTCTGGCTCCAGGAGCGCCAGTGGGCATCTTAATCCTCCCCGGATTCTTTGATGTGCCTTATTGGAGGATATCGTTATCTGATATGTGGCGCGGGCTCAAGGGCTAATCATCGCCATATGTTCCGACGTCTTTCAGGAAATATCGATTCTGAATGGGATCGTGCAAGTTGATATTGACTGTTATCGTAATCAGGCGCATCACGCAGCTTATGGAATATCCGCCGACAGGTGCGGCCCGCCATTCCGACTTGCCGGGAATGGCTTCAGGAAGATCGTGAGGGGAAGGGTGACGACCACAGAAAAGGGCGCTCCCCCGGCTGTGACAGACGCGCAGGGGCGCCGGAAGGCCGCGGTGACAGTGCATGATGTTGCGCGGCGGGCAGGCGTTTCGCCCATGACCGTGTCGCGCGTCGTGAATGGTACGAAGGTGAGTGACCCACTGCGCCAGAAGGTGGAAGCGGCGATCCGCGATCTGCATTACACGCCAAACGTGGCGGCGCGCATGGCGCGGGCGGGGAGCCTGCGCATCGGTGTGCTGTTCAACAATCCCCGCTCCTCCAATCTGGGGGAGTTCCTGATGGGGGCGTTTCAGCAGGGGGGGCGTGACGGATGCCAGCTGGTTGTGGAACCGGTGGCCGCCCATCCCGACGCCATGGATGCCGTGCGTAAACTGGTGGCCGCCGGTGTCGATGGCATGATCCTGCCGCCACCGCTTTGCGACAGTCTTGAGGCGCTGGATCTGCTGTGGCAAGCGGATATCCCCGCACTCAGCTTTGCCACTGCTGATCCTCGGTCGCATTCCTCCGCCGTGCTGATCGATGATTTCGAAGGTGCGCGGGCCATGACCCGGCATCTGTTGACGCTGGGGCATCGCGACATTGCCTTTGTGCGGGGTGATCCCCGCCATTCTCCTGCCCTGCGCCGGGAGGAGGGCTTCCGCGCCGCCATGGCCCAGGCAGGACAGCCGGTGCGGGCGGATCGTGTGGTGGCAGGTGATTTCAGCTATCGTTCGGGATTGGATGCCGGTCGCCGCTTGCTGGTTGATGCCGGTCCCCGGCCTACCGCCGTATTTGCCAGCAATGATGACATGGCGGCGGCGGTCGCGGCGATTGCATTCGGGCTGGGTCTGCGGGTACCAGCGGACCTGTCCATCGCCGGATTTGATGACACGCCCATCGCGTCCCTTCTATGGCCTCAACTGACAACGGTGCATCAACCGATTGCGGAGATGGCTGGTATGGCCATGGAAACGTTGAATGAATTCATCCGTGAAGGACGTGGTGGCGGGGCACCTGCCATCCGCCACCACGTCGTTCCCTTCACCCTGCGGGAGCGGGAATCGACGGGACCGGTGCCGGCACCCATTGCACGACAGGAGATGTCATGAAGCGAACCATGGCTTGCGCGCTGGGTGTGCTTGGTCTCACGCTTACCAGCCAGGCCGGTGAGCCGCTGATCCACCCACCACCGCCCGGCAAGGCCTTCTGGTCCAGCGCCAATGATGATTACACCGTCCGCGTGCGGCAACCGGGCGGCTCCTGGCGCGATCTCTATGAATATCGTGTTCGGGTTGATAATGATCAGAAGCGCGATGCCAGCATGGTGCTGTTCGATATGGACGGGCCGGTGGAGGTTTCCGTCCGCCGCAACAACGGCGATGTCCGGCGGGTGCAAATCCGCCCCGCATCGGCAGGTGTGGAGCCGACCCTTCAGGGGGACTCGGCCATTTTCCGGTTGGAACAGCCCCGTAAGCTGTCAGTGGAATTCGATGGCGACCGGTTGGGCAATCTGCACCTGTTCGCCGGTACCATGCGGCCCTCGGTCCCGGCGGAGGATGGCCCCGGCATCAAGATTTTCGGGGCCGGCATCCACGTGCCGCCGGAAGGGGCTGACCGCTTTGTCATTCCGTCCGACACGCGGGTCTATTTTGCCCCCGGCGCCATTCTGGAGGGCGGTATCGACCTGCGCGGAGCGCGCAATGTGCAACTGACCGGTCACGGCCTGATCACGAAGGCAAAGGATGAGGGCATTCTGGTTGCCCATGCCCGGAATATCGGGATCGATGGGCCGGTTATCGTCAATCCTGGCCATTATTCAGTTCAGTGTGGACAATCAACGGGCATCACAATCACGGATTTCAAAGCGATCAGCATGGGCAGCTGGACCGACGGCTTGGATTTCATGAGCTGTTCGGATGTGCGCGTGGATGATGTCTTCCTGCGGAATTCCGATGATAATATCGCGATCTATGGTGGCCGCTGGGATTATCGGGGCGACGCACGCAATTACCTCATAACCCGTGCCATCTTGTGGGCTGACATTGCGCATCCCGTTAATATCGGCCTGCATGGCACGCCGGGTGCCGCCGAAACCATCGCCAACCTGACATTCCGCGATATCGACATCCTGGAACATGATGAGGATGATCCCGAATATCAGGGCGCGCTGGCCATCTCCAACAGCGATGGCAATCTGGTGCGCGATGTTCTGTTTGAGGATGTGCGCGTGGAGCGGATTGAGGAGGGGATGCCCTTCAATTTCCGCACTGTTTTCAACAAAAGCTACAGCCACGCACACGGGCGCGGGGTGCAGAATGTCACCCTGCGGAATGTCCGTTTCGGAGAAGCGGGAACTCACCGGCCCGTCATCGCCGGGCGTCCTGACGGTGGCCCGGTTCAGAACATTCTGATTGAGGATGTTTCCATCGAGGGCCGGCCATTGACCGCTGCCGATATCGACATTGGTGGCGGGGTAACTGGTGTGCGTATCCGCTAACCTAAATTATCGTTATCAGACGTGTTCAGGGCCTGTTGTCGGGGAGCGTGTTGCGGAAGCGCAGTTCTTCACATGGATATTTTATCCATGTTTTTCAGAATGATATGTCGGTTCCTGGTTGTCGTGCGCCCGCTGCCGCTTCAGCTGGATTTTTACCCCGATCGCAGGCCTGCAACAAAAGTGCAGCGGGACGCTGAAATGAGGTTGACAGGCCTTTCTGATAACGATACCTAATTTATCAGACAAATAGAAACAACGACCGCCGCGCATGGCGTCGACGGTCCTGGGGAGGAGTAAAATGAAGAATTTTCTGCAGGATAGCCTTGTCCGGCTGCTGGCGACGGTTTCCGTGGCTGCATTGGCTCACTCCGCCTACGCGCAGACGGCTGCCGGCGATCAGCAGCTGGAAGAAATTATTGTGACGGGCATGCGTGCCAGCCTGCAAACCAATGCCATGCTGAAGAAGAACGCCATCGAAGTAGTGGACAGCATCACTGCGAACGATATCGGCAAGCTGCCGGACCCGAGTGTGGCGGAGACGCTGACCCGTGTACCGGGGGTGCAGGCCTATCGCTTCGGGGGCGAGGCTGCGTCGCCGGTTGGTGTCGGTTCCGGCATCACGGTGCGTGGCCTGACCGGTCAGACGGCATCCCGCGTCAACGGCCGTGCCTATTTCACCGCTGGTCAGCGCGAGTTTAATATCGAGGGCATGGTGCCGGCCATCGTGGCGGGCGTCGATGTCTTCAAGAACCCGACCGCTGAGCATATTGAGGGCGGCATCGGCGGCGTGGTCAATGTCCGCACCCGCCGCCCGCTGGAGATGAAAGGCACGACCGCAACCCTGTCCGTCGGTGGCCGCTATAACGATCTGTCCGAGGATGCCGAGCCGGAAATGTTCGGCCTGGTGTCGCAGACCTGGGATGTGGGGGATGGGGAGATCGGTGTCATGCTGGCCGGTGGCTACATGCGGACGGTCAATCGCGGCGACAATACGCCGGGTGCCGGTGGCATCTCCTATCGCCGTGCGATCAATGCCGCCAGCGCCGAGTATGCGGCGGGTGCCGCGTCCGGTCTGTACAATTCCGCCTATGTCGGCCGTTCGGATGTCAATTATCTGGCGAATGTCACGCCGTCCAGCGTGACGGGCGACCGGTCCGGCCTGATCGCCGTGCTGGGTGAAAACCCGACCATCGGCTGGGAAAGCTATGTCCGTACCCGCAAGGGCGTGAACGGCATGGTGCAGTACAAGCCCAACCCCGACCTCGAACTCTATGTCGAGGGTCTCTACAATTTCTATCGCTATGACCAGGAATATGGCTTCCTGGGGTCCAGCAACAGCCGTTATGTCCGCAACCTGACGACAACGCCGTTCCAGGCGACAGAGGGTCTGACCAACCGCAATATCAATGGTGGCGCTGACGAGTTGCTGGCCGGCCGGTTGCTGACGGGCGGCACCTTCCTGGGCTCCGGCCTGTCCATCACGGAAGGCGGCAACCATGTGGATTATGAGACCACGGTCGTCGCCGGCGGCGGCAAGTGGCAGGCCGCCGACAATCTGGAGGTTGCGTTCGACCTTACTTATGTGAAGGCTGACCGCAACAATGATGGTCGCGGCCTTACATTCGCGTCAGCACCTGGGTTGAGCTGGGATCTGACCCGTGATCTGTCGACCCGTCCGACCAGCGTGACCATCGGCGGGCCCGATGTCGCCGCTGCCACCACCTGGAACTATAACCAGTACGGGACCTATCCCAACACCTGGCGCGACGATGGTATCGCCGCCAAGGCCGACATCACCCGCTCTTTTGATGATGGCTTCCTGGAAAATGTGAAGTTCGGCGTCCGCTATGCCACGCAGAACGACACGTTCCGTGACTTCACGCTGGCCGGCAAGAACCTGACCACTAATGGTCTGGCCCTGGCCGCTAACGGGTCGAATGCCATCAGCATGGGCAGCGTCGGAACCATTATCGCCACGCCGAACAATTTCATGGACGGTAAGATGGGCTATGCTGGCGGTTACCTGATTTTTGATCCGCATGCGCTGTATGGCGACACGATCAAGAACCTGTTCCCGCAGGCCGGCATCCTGACGGCGGGCACGGAGCCTGAAATTGCGGTCAATAACCGCCGGTTCGAGGAAAAATCCTATGCCGGCTATGGTATGGCCAGTTTCCGTCTGATGGATGATGCCATCAAGGGCAATGCCGGCGTGCGTATCGTCAAGACCGATACCTATGCCCGTGCGCAGGTCAGCACCTCCACCGGCATCGTGCCGAATGAGGCAACCAGTTCCTACACCGACGTTCTGCCCACGCTGAACATCATCGGCAATGTTTCTGAAGATACGTTGATCCGCTTCGGTTACGGCAAGGGGATCACCCGGCCTGATCCGCAGTCGCTCAACCCGTCTATCGTTGTCAATGCGGGCAGCGGTACGGCATCCGTCGGTAACCCCGATCTGAAGCCGCAGAAGGGTGACAGCTTCGATCTGTCCTTCGAACATTATATCTCTGGTGCCAACTATGCCTCCATCGGCTTCTTCTACAAGAAGGTTGATGGCTTCTTCAGCCAGATCGCGACCTGTGAAGCCGTGTCGGGCTTCACATATACCGGCGCCATTCTGAATGGCTGCTCCGGTGGTCAGTATCTGGTGACCCGGACGGTCAATGCGCAGCAGGGCTGGGCAAAGGGTGTGGAAGTCGCGGCGCAGAGCTTCCTGGATTATGACTTCATCCCGGAATACCTGCATAATTTCGGCGCATCGGCCAGCTTCACCTATGTCGATACCAAGAACCCCGTGCTGCTGTCATCGGGCATCCTGGTAAACTCGGTCCAGCCCTTCACGTCGAAGTATAATTACTCCCTGACCGGCATGTATGAGGACGACTTCATGTCGGCCCGTGTCGTCTACACCTACCGGTCGCGGGCGCAGTTCACGGCCATCGGTCTGAACCCGGTGGATAGCCGTTACATCCAGGCCTTTGGTCTGCTGGACGCGTCGTTGAACTTCAATCTGCCCGAAGGTTTCCAGATTTCGCTGACGGCATCAAACCTCACCAATGCCGCACCGAACCGCTTCTATGGCGAGCCCGGCTATTACACGGGCGTGGAACGCCAGCACTATGTCAATGGCCGCGTCTTTGGTGCGGCGTTGCGCTGGAAGTTCGGGGGCTGACCGGCCTCTGAACATCCTCTATTTCCCTCCACTGGGAGCGGTCGTCTGGCCGCTCCCAATTTTTTATCCATGATAAAAGTAATACAAATCAGATAATTTATGTCATTCCCGCTGCTGCATTCGTTTATCATCTGGCTTCCATGATCGAAGGGTGATCCATGACGAGGTTTGGCCGTCTGCTTCTCTGCACCTGTGCTTTGGCGCTGGTGCTGCCTGCCGCTGCCCAGGAGGCCGTGGTGCCCAACATGGACCCCGTACAGGTCGATCCGCGCCGACCGGACTGGGAAAATCCGGCGGTGAATGAGCGGGGACGCCTGCCAGCCAGTGCCACCATGTTCGGCTATGAAAGCCGCGATCTGGCCTTGGGCGGTGACCGGACGAAATCGGACCGCCATCTTTCACTGGACGGGCAGTGGCATTTCCATTTCACCCCGTCAGCCAACAGCCTGCCCGACGGTTTTGAACGGTCGGATTATGATGTATCCACCTGGCCCCTGATCAAGGTGCCGTCCATGTGGCAGGCGGAGGGCTATGATCAGGCCCGATACAACAACGCGACATATCCGTTTCCGGCCAACCGGCCCCTGATCCCGCATGAGACGAACCCGGTCGGTTCCTACCGCCGGGATTTCAACCTGCCGGCGCATTGGTCGGGACAGAATGTCATCCTGCATATCGGTGCGGCGGGTGCCGCCTATTATGTCTGGATCAATGGACAGAAGGTCGGATACGCCGAAGACAGCAAGCTTCCCAGCGATTTCGACGTCACCCCCTATCTGAAGCCGGGCCGCAACATGGTGGCCATCCAGGTTTTCCGCTGGGCCGACGGCTCATACATGGAGGATCAGGATTTCTGGCGCGTGTCGGGGATCGAACGGTCGGTCCGGCTCTATGCCGTGCCGCAGGTGCGGGTGCGCGACCTGTTCGTGCGCGCAGGTCTGGACAAGGATTACCGTGACGGCACCCTGTCCACCGACATTGCCATCACGCCGGGATCAAAGGCGGCCAGCGTCCGCCTGACCCTGCTGGATGGCGCGCGGGAAGTGCTGGTCCGGGAAGCGAAGGTACGGGCAGGCAAGGCAGAGCGTCTTGTGACCCTGACCGCGACCATACCGGGTGTGCAGCCATGGAGTGCTGAGACGCCGAAGCTTTACACCGCCCTGGTCGAACTGCGTGATGCCGACGGCAACCTGTTGCAGGCGGTGCCGCAGCGCATCGGCTTCCGTACTGTGGAGATGAAGGGCGGGCAGGTACGGGTGAATGGCAAGCCCATCACCATCCGGGGCATCAATCGTCACGAACATGACCCGGAGACATTCCATGTCATCTCCGAAGCCAGCATGCGACGTGATATCGAGCTGATGAAGCTCAATAATTTCAACGCGGTGCGGACATCGCACTATCCCAACGATCCGCGCTGGTACGAGTTGGCGGATGAGTATGGCCTTTATGTCATGGACGAGGCTAACAATGAGAGCCATGCCTATCTGGGCCTGTCCACCCGCTACCCCGAATTCCGCGAAAAGCTGGCCATGGGTTTCGATCCGGCCTGGGAAGAGGCCCATATCAGCCGGGTCATGAACATGGTGGAGCGGGACAAGAACCACCCCTCCATCATCTTCTGGTCTCTGGGCAATGAAACGGCTGTCGGACCCAGTTTCGAGAAAGCCGCCGCCGCCGCCCGCAAGCGCGATCCGGGCCGGCTGCTGTCCTTCCTGGGTTGGGGCACGATCGCCTGGGAACACCGGCCCAATGCCTATGTCGATATCTATGCCCCCATGTATGACGATATCGAGAAGATGGTGGATTGGGCCACCGATCCCAGCCGCACCCAGCCCATGATCCAATGCGAGTATGCCCATATGCAGGGCAATGGCGGCGGCAATTTCAAGGATTACTGGGACACGATCTATCGCTATCCCGATAAGCTGCAGGGCGGCTTCATATGGGATTGGGTGGATCAGTCCATGTACCGTTATACCAAGGATGGCCGGCGCTACTGGGGCGATGGGGGCGAATATGGGCCCAATCCTGGCGGCGACATCGAATTCGGCGACGGCCTGATTCAGCCTGACCGCACTCCGAACCCGCACCTGTATGAAGTGCAGAAGGTGCAGTCCCCCATCCAGTTCGACGGGTTCGATCCGGAAACCGGTCGGGTGACCGTGCGCAACCGGCACGATTTCCTGGACCTGTCGGGCTTTGCCTTTGACTGGGTGTTGGAAGAGGACGGTGTCGCGGTGGCGCGGGGTGATCTCCCGCCGCTGAATACGGCAGCCCGCGCTGCCACGGATGTCATCATCCCGATACCGTCATTGCCCCGCAAACCGGGGGCGGAATATCTGATCACCGTTCGTGTCATCGCGAAGGAGGGAACCGTGCCTCTGGTCCCTGCCGGTCACGTTGTTGGCTGGGAACAGTTCACGCTGGCCGCCCCCACCGCAGCCACCACGCGTAACGTTGCCCAAGGTACTGTGAAGATCGATGAGCGGGAAGGCCATGTCCGGCTGACGGCAGCCGGCGCGGTCCTTGATATTGATGCCAAGACAGGTCTGCTGACGGGATACAGCCGGGATGGCAAACATCTGCTGGCCGGTGGCACACCCAATTTTTACCGCGCGGAGACGGATAATGATCTGGCAACCGGTACCTTGTCGGTGGTGCTGGTCGGGCGGGAATATGCCTGGAAGACGATGACGGAGCGCCGGCAGCTTCGCAATCTCGCTGTCGAACGTGGCACGGCGGGTGGCACCGTGACGGTGGAGCACATGCTGGGTGGCGGTGCCGCCCGCTTCACCACCCGCTATCAGATGCGGGGGGATGGCACGGTTCAGGTGACTGGGGAGATGGTCCCGTTGAAGGATGACTTGCCGCCGCCGACCCGCATCGGCCTGTGGTTCACCACCAATCCGGCCCTGTCCACGGTGCAATGGTACGGGCGAGGGCCGCACGAAAGCTATGTCGACCGCAAGACATCGGCGGCCATCGGCCTGTGGAGGGGGCCTGTCGCCGACCAGAACCATGACTACATGCGGCCACAGGATACGGGCAACAAGGTCGATGTGCGGTGGCTGGAACTGATCGGGGGTCAAGGGGCGGGCGTACGGGTCATCGGCGATACGCCGCTGATGATGAACGCCCTGGCCTTTCCCTATACCGATCTCTATCGGCGCCCGCCCGGCACCTGGAAGTCCACGGATATCGTTCCGCATGGTGACGGCACTTTGCTGATCGATGCTGCGCAGTCCGGTGTGGGGGGCGACACAAGCTGGGATGCCGTGGGGCAGCCGCATATGCAGTACCGCACCAAGCTTGCGGTCACACGTTTCAGCTTCCGGATTGAGACTTTTACGGGGGCAGGCACCCAGGCGGACAAGGCCAAGCCGGCGGTGCGCGATGCAGCCCACTGAGACCTGACGGGGCAGGGATGATGATGGGGTCGCCGCCGGCGGCCCCATCATTCCTAACCTGGGCGGGTTAAGACAGTTCTTCCGGCCAGTAGAGCCGCATCGGGTTGGTGACCAGCAGCTTCTCCTGTAATGCCGCCGTCGGTGCGATGCGGGGGATCATGTCGGTGATCAGGCCATCATCGGGGATGGATTTTTCCATGTTCGGATGCGGCCAGTCGGTCCCCCACAGCACCCGATCCTGATAATCCGCAACCAGCGGTGTCACCGCACCGGCGAAATCGTCCCAGCCTGGCGCGGTCGATAAACGGTCGGGGCAGGTGACCTTGGTCCAGATGTCGGGGCGGCTGTCCAGCAGCCGGCGGAAGGCCCGCATGTCCGGTCCGTCCGGCCCCTGGGTCACATCGGGGCGTCCCATATGATCGATGACTATGGGGGTGGGGATGGCGTCCAGGAAGGGCCGCATTTCTTCAAGGATATCGGCCTCGAAATAGACAACCACATGCCAGCCCAGATGCTGGATGCGGCGCGCCACCTCCAGGAACTTGTCCTTTGGCGCGTCATCCACCAGCCGCTTCAGGAAATTGAAGCGCACGCCGCGAATGCCGCCTTCATGCAGCCGTTCCAGTTCCGCATCATCGATGGCGGGATCGACAACCGCAACACCACGGCAGGTGCCGTCAGAGACTGCGATCCCGTGCAGCGTGGCGGCATTGTCCGTGCCGTGGCAACTGGCCTGGACGATGACATTGCGGCTCAGCCCCAGATGGCGACGCAGGGCGAACAGCATCTCCGGCCCGGCATCCTGGGGCAGGTACTTGGCCTTCGGGCTGAACGGGAACTGCGCCATGGGGCCGAAGACATGGCAATGGGCATCCACGGCCCCCGGCGGGGGCGTGAAGCGGGGGCGGGATGGGGCGTCGGCCCAGCTGCGGATACGGTCGGTCATGGGAATACAACTCCATCCATCAGCTTGCGGGCGGTGCGCAGCAGGGCGGCGGTCCGCACCTGCCCCTGATCATCCAGCTCCAGTACGCAACTCATCTCACCCGTCGGATGTTCGACCGACAGGATCTTGCGGTCGCCGGAGGGCAGCACCGCCACCTCCGCTGCCGGCGATCCGGGAACCAGACAGGCGGTGGCGACGCTGACGGCACCCAGCACGCCGATGGTTGCATGGGCGCGGTGGGGGATGAAGCTGCGCACGCAGACGGCACCCCCGTCACGCGGCGGGGCAACCAGCATGATCTTGGGCACCGACTTGGCCGAAACATCGCCCAGGTTCATCAACGGCCCGGCCAGCAGGCGGATCGCTTCGATCCGGGCCTTCAACGCGCTGTCCGCGTCCAGGCTGTCCCGGTCCTCATACCCGGTGGCGCCGACATCGCTGGCCTTCATCACGATGCAGGGCATGCCATTGTCGATCAGGGTCACAGGCACGCCATTGATGTTATCGACAGCATTGCCCGTGGGCAGCAGGGCGCCGCAGCTGGAACCCGCCGTATCGCGGAACTCCAAAGGCACCGGGGCATGACTGCCCGGGACCCCATCAATGCGGGCCTCACCGCGATAGCTGACCCGGCCACCGGGCGTGCTGACCGTGGCCACCGCCGCCTGCCCGGTATTTTCCATGAAGATGGCGACCCTGGTTTCGTCACCGGTGGCCGCGACCAGACCGCGTTCGATGGCGAACGGGCCGACACCGGCCAGGATGTTGCCGCAGTTCTGGGCGTCGGTAACGATGGCCTGATCGACGAAGACCTGCAGGAACAGGTAGTCGACATCGATGCCCGGTCGCTGCGACCGGCTGATGACGGCGACCTTGCTGGTCAGCGGGTCGGCCCCGCCCATGCCGTCGATCTGCCGCGGGTCGGGCGACCCCATGACCCGCAGCAGCAGCGCATCGCGTTCCGCCGTGTCGGCGGGCAGATCCTCTTTCAGGAAGTACCCGCCCTTCGAGGTGCCGCCGCGCATCCACATGCAGCGCACACCGCCCGTCCCGGCCGCCTCAGACATATTTCAGCCCCATGGTGGCCAATTTGCCACGCATGTCATAGATATCCAGGCCCAGTTCACCTGCGGCCAGGCGCGTGCGCTTGGCGGTTTCTGCTGCCTCGCGCGTCTGCGCTTTCTCTAGAACGGCGGCGGCGTTGGCGCGGGGGACCACGCACACGCCGTCATCATCGGCGATGATCACGTCGCCCGGCTGGATCGCGGCACCCGCGCATACCACCGGGACATTTACCGAACCCAGCGTGGCCTTCACCGTGCCCTGCGCGAACACGGCCTTGGACCAGACGGGGAAGCTCATCTCCGTCAGGTCGCGGACATCGCGCACACCGGCATCAATGACCAGCCCCCGGCAGCCGCGCGCGATGGCGGATGTCGCCAGCAGGTCGCCGAAATAACCATCCTCGCATGGGCTGGTCGGGGCCAGGACCAGGATGTCGCCTTCCTTCAGCTGCTCGATGGCCACATGCACCATCCAGTTATCGCCCGGCGGGGCAGAGATGGTGACAGCCGACCCGGCGATGCGCGCGCCGGCATAGATGGGGCGCATGTGGCTGGCCAGAAGGCCGGTACGGCCCTGCGCCTCATGCACCGTGGCTACGCCACAGCGGGCCAGCCCATCGATGACGGACGCCTCGGCGCGTTGGATGTTCTGGACGACGATGCCGGACATGGAAACTCTCCTGGGGAAGATCACTATAACTGTCTTGACCCCCAGGTGACGCTGGGGCAATTCAGAAGCACGCCCGCGCCATAAGTTTTTGCTAATCGTGTTGCAATGCATATATGGAATCTCAATCTCCGACATTTGCGTGCCGCCCTTGAGGTGATGCGTCGCGGCAGCATCAGTGCCGCTGCCCAGGCCGTTGCCCTGACCCAGCCGGCCGTGACCCAGGGGCTGGCACGGCTGGAGCGTGAACTGGGCCGGCCCCTGTTCGAGCGGCGGGCCGATGGCATGGAAATGACGGGAGCAGCCAGGCTATTGCAGCCCCGGCTGGAGGCGGCCCTTGGCCATATCGGGTCGCCGCGCGTGACAATGGCGCAGGTCCGCGCGCTGATCCTGGTCGGCGGGGCCGGCAGCCTTGTGGAGGCGGGGCAGGCGGGGGGGCTGTCACAGCCCACCCTGCACCGGGCCGTGAAGGATCTGTCGCTGGCATTGCGCCGCAACATGATCGAACGGCGGGGACGCGGCATTGCCCTGACGGAGGCGGGGCATCGGACCCTGCGCGCCTTTCGTCTGGCGCGTGCGGAATTGGTCGCCGCCCTTACGGAGTTGCGCGCGCTTGACGGGGTGGAGGTCGGTCGGGTGGCTGTGGGTGCCATGCCGCTGTCGCGGGCCCGGCTGCTGCCCGGTGCGGTTGCCACCTTCCACCGCGCCCATCCCGATATCACCATCACCATCGCGGAAGGATCACATGCGGAGTTGATCGAGCCCCTGCGCGATGGCGAGCTGGACCTGCTGATCGGCGCGCTGCGTCTGGATAACCCGCCTGTCGATGTCGATCAGCGTCCGCTGTTCGACGATCAGCCGATGATCTTCGCCCGGCCCGGCCATCCCATCATGGACCGGCCCGACCCCTGGGCCGCTCTTGCCGACTACCCCTGGGTGGTGCCGCCGACCGGTACACCCTTGCGTACACAGTGGGAGGCGATGTTCAGGGCTGGCGGCCTGTCTGTGCCGGTGGTGCCTATCGAATGCGGATCGGTCATGACGGTGCGTCAGCTGATCCGCGACAGTGATTTCCTGACCCTGCTGTCGCCCGACCAGTTGTCTGTGGAATTGCAGGCCGGCGTGGTGGCACAGGTCGGTGCGGCCCCCGGCGATCTGCGCCGGACCATCGGCATAACGACCCGCACCGGTTGGCGCCCCACCCCGATCCAGGCCGACTTCATCATGGCGTTGATCACCGCCGCCCGTGGCATTGGCAGGACTGTTAGCTAAAACTTATAGCGTGGCGCGCGAACTGATTGGCCCTCTCTGCCGGTTGCGGCCAGGGTTGCGCCATGCAGAACGAACCCAACCCTATATCGGGCCTTGCCCTGATCGGCTTCGGTGAGGCGGGCCGCACCTTCGCCACCGCCGGCGCCTGGAGCGCCGCTACCGTCTTCGACCTGAAGACTGACCGGGCGGAAGCACGCGAGGCCAAGCGTGCCGAGTACGTCGCCAGTGGCGTTCAGGGGCGGGAGAATGCGGCGGCGGCATTGGCTGGCCGGTCCCTGGTCCTGTGTCTGGTGACCGCCGATCAGGCGCTGGCCGCAGCGCAGGCTTACGCCCCGCTGCTGTCGCCGGGTGCGCTGTGGTGCGACATGAATTCCGTGGCGCCGGATACCAAGCGCGCGGCGGCGGCAGTGATCGAGGCGGCGGGCGGTCGCTATGTCGATGTGGCGGTGATGGCCCCGGTCGATCCGGCCCGGCTGTCGGTTCCCCTGCTGGTCAGCGGCCCGCATGCCGATGCGGCGGTCACCAGTCTCCTTGCGTTGGGTTTTGCCAAGGTGCGCGCCGTGGGCGATGCCGTTGGGCGCGCCTCCTCTATCAAGATGGTGCGGTCGGTGATGGTGAAGGGCATTGAGGCGCTGACCGCCGAAATGGTTCTGGCCGCCGCGCGCGCCGGGGTAGTTGGTGAGGTTTTATCCTCGCTGGGTCCCGAATGGGAAACTCGCGCCGATTACAATCTGGATCGCATGCTGGTCCATGGCCTGCGCCGCGCCGCCGAGATGGAGGAAGTGGCCAAGACCCTGGAATCACTGGGCGTGGAACCAGCCATGACCCACGGCACCATCGCACGCCAACGCCGACTTGGAGCCCTTTCCGCCGGTTCGCCGGACGGTCTGAACCATAAGCTGAACCTTCTCACCCGCGACGGGACGGAGATGACATGACTCTTGTGATCGATTGCCACGGCCACTACACCACGGCGCCCGAAGCCCATACCGCATGGCGGGAGGCGCAGGTCGCCGCCTTCAAGAAGGGTGAGCCACCCCCGCCCTATCCTGAGATCTCCGATGCGGACATCATCGAGACCATCGAGAAGAACCAGCTTCGCCTGATCCGCGAGCGTGGGGCCGACCTGACCATTTTCAGCCCCCGCGCCTCCACCATGGCCCATCATGTCGGCGATCAGGCGGTCAGCCTGGAATGGTCACGGCGCTGCAACGACCTGATCGCCCGCGTGGTGAAGCTGTTCCCGGAAAGCTTCGTCGGCGTCTGCATGCTGCCGCAATCGCCGGCAGCGGGGCTGGAGGCGTCGATTGCGGAGCTGGAGCGCTGCATCAACGAGTTGGGCTTCATCGGCTGCAACCTGAATCCCGATCCCGGCGGCGGGCATTTCAAGCACCCGGCCCTGACTGACCGCTACTGGTATCCGCTTTATGAGAAGATGGTGGAACTGGACGTGCCGGCCATGATCCATGTGTCGGGATCGTGCAATGCCTGCATGCATGCCACGGGCGCCTTCTATATCGCTGCCGATACCATCGCCTTCATGCAGTTGATCGAGGGCGACCTGTTCAAGGATTTCCCCACCCTGCGCTTCATCATTCCCCATGGTGGCGGAGCGGTGCCCTTCCACTGGGGCCGTTATCGCGGCCTTGCCGACATGCTGAAGAAGCCGGCGCTGGATACGCATGTGATGAAGAACGTGTTCTTCGATACCTGCGTCTACCACCAGCCCGGCATCGACCTGATGGCCAAGGTCATCGACAACCGCAACATCCTTTTCGGTTCCGAAATGGTTGGCGCGGTGCGTGGCATCGATCCAACCACTGGCCATTATTTCGATGATACCAAGCGTTATGTTGATGCGTTGGACATTTCGGATGCGGAACGACACCAGATCTTTGAGGGCAATGCCCGCCGCGTGTTCCCGCGTCTGGATGCGATCCTGAAGGGGAGGGGGCTATGAGCCATCCGGACATCCATTCCTACCTTGCCGCGTTCGACGATATCCCCGGCACGCGGGTTTATACGGTCGCCCGCGCCCGCCAGGGATACTGGATCAACCAGTTCGCCATGAGCCTGATGAAGCCGGAGAACCGCGCCCGCTGGAAGGCGGACGAGAAGGCCTATCTGGAAGGCTGGAACCTGGACGAGAACCAGAAGGCGGCCATCCTGGCGCGCGATTACAACCGGCTGCTGGACCTGGGCGGCAATATCTATTTCCTGGCCAAGCTATTCTCCACCGACGGGCTGAGCTTCCTGCAGGCGGTCAGCACCATGACCGGCATGAGTGTGGAGGATTATCAAGCCATGATGCTGGCGGGCGGCCGTTCGCCGAATGGCGTCCGCTCAATCAAGGAGGGCAACTGACATGGCGCGCATCACCGCAGGGGTGGCGACCAGCCACGTTCCGGCCATCGGCGCCGCCATCGATCTGGGCAAGACGAAGGAGCCGTACTGGCAACCTCTCTTCGCCGGCTATGACTGGTCGAAGGCATGGATCGCGGGGGAGAAGCCCGACGTTGTCATCCTGGTCTATAATGACCACGCCTCTGCCTTCGACATGAAGATCATCCCCACCTTCGCCATCGGCTGTGCGGAGAGCTTCAAGCCGGCGGATGAAGGCTGGGGACCGCGTCCCGTGCCCACGGTGGAGGGGCACCCGGATCTGGCCTGGCACATCGCCCAGAGCTGTATCCTGGACGAATTCGATATGACCATCATCAATGAGATGGAGGTCGATCACGGCCTGACCGTGCCGCTGAGCCTGCTGTTTGGACAGCCCGAGGCCTGGCCTGTGAAGGTGATCCCGCTGGCGGTCAATGTCGTGACCTACCCGCCACCGTCGGGTAATCGCTGCTGGCTGTTGGGCGAGGCGATCCGCCGGGCGGTTGAGAGCTTCCCCGGCGATCTGAAGGTACAGGTCTGGGGTACGGGTGGCATGAGCCATCAGCTTCAGGGGCCGCGCGCCGGCCTGATCAATGCCGAGTGGGACAATCGCTTCCTGGATATGATGAGCCAGGACAGTCAGCGCCTCCGCTCCATTCCGCATATCGAATATCTGCGGGAGACGGGATCGGAAGGCATCGAGATGGTGATGTGGCTGATCATGCGCGGGGCCCTGGGCGCCGACGTCCGCCAGCTTCACCGTCATTACCATGTGCCGGCCAGCAACACGGCGGTCGGCCACCTTGTTCTGGAGCCTGTCGCATGAGGATCGCCCTGGTCGGTGCGGGTGCTTTCGGTGAAAAGCATCTCGAAGCCCTTAAACTCATCCCCGGTGTCACCATCACCTCCGTGATCAGCCGTCGCCTGGATCAGGCGCAGGCCGTGGCGGAGAAGTATGGCGCCGTGCATGCTGGCACGGAACTGGACGAGGCGCTGGCCCGCCCGGACGTGGATGCCGTCATCCTGTGCACCCCCACCCAGATGCATGCCGCCCAGGCCATCGCCTGTATGAATGCCGGCAAGCATGTGCAGGTCGAAATCCCCCTGGCCGACAGCTGGGCCGATGCCCAGGCGGTGCTGGCGAAGCAGCAGGAAACCGGCCTGGTCTGCATGGTCGGCCATACGCGGCGCTTCAACCCGTCGCATCAGTGGCTGCATCGGCGCATCGCGTCAGGTGAACTGTCGCTCCAGCAGATGGATGTGCAGACCTATTTCTTCCGTCGCAAGAACATGAATGCCAAGGGTGAGGCACGTAGCTGGACCGACCACCTGCTCTGGCACCATGCCGCCCATACGGTGGATCTGTTCGCCTATCAGTCGGGCCGCATCGTCCAGGCCAATGTGGTGCAGGGGCCGATCCACCCGGAATTGGGCATCGCCATGGACATGTCGATCCAGCTGAAGGCGGAGACAGGCGCTATCTGCACCCTGTCGCTGTCCTTCAACAATGACGGGCCGTTGGGCACCTTCTTCCGCTACATCTGTGACAACGGCACCTACATCGCCCGCTATGACGATCTGGTCACGGGGCGTGAGGAAAAGATCGATGTGTCGCAGGTTGACGTGTCGATGAATGGCATCGAATTGCAGGACCGCGAATTTATCGCCGCCATCCGTGAAGGCCGTGAACCCAATGGCAGCGTGGCCAAGGTTCTGTCCTGTTACGAGGTCCTGCACAAGCTGGAGCAGCAGTTGAACGGCTGAACAGGTCCGTCTGCGTCGATGCTGTATTGTTGATTGTGTTGCGCGGCAGGCCGGTACTGCTGCGCGATGCATTTATGGACTTGTTCGGCGTGGGCGATCATTCCCCGTCATAGCGGATGGCCTTGGCCGCTTCCGCTGACAGGATGAAGCCGATCGGTCGCTCGCTTTCCTCCCGCAGATGGGCGATCAGACTGGCCGTACGGGCCAGCAGCGATATGCCTTTCAATGCCGGCAAAGGGAAGCCCGCATCCAGCATCACCGCCGGGATGGCACCGTTCACATTGATTGGCAAATCCCGTCCGAACGCCGTCGGCAGGGCGGCCTTCACCGCGCGCAAGGTGGCCACATGCGCCCCCGATATGCCGCGCTCGTCGGCCAGACCCAGAAGGCGATGCGCGCGCGGGTCGCCGCCACTATGCTGGGGATGGCCAAAGCCGGGAATGGCGCGCTTCACGGCCCGGTACTCGTGCAACTTCGCCGTTACCACCGGCTCCAGCGCAGTTGCCCCAGCAGCTTCCACCAGATCGGCCAGGAACCGGCCCGCCATTTCCGCACTGCCCAGAACCACACTGCCGCAACCGGACAGGCCCGCCGCGACAGCGCCCTGCATGGCCTCCGGGGCGGCGGCATAGGTCATGCGGGCGGCCACCACGCTGGGCACCAATCCATGTTCGGCAATGGCGGCCAGCACGGCATCGGCCATGAAACGCTGATCGTCGCTGGGTGTGTTGCCGGTGACCAGCAGCCAGAAATAGCTGGTAAAGTCCATCCGACCGATGATCTGCCCGCAAAGATCCAACCCCCGGACCCGGATGCTCTCCGCGTCTGAGGTGCAGATGGCACTGAAAGGCTGGTCGGTCTTGCCGATACGCATGGGGACGCTCCGGTCTCTGCTGATCTGCCGCCAGCTAACGCCCGGTCCGGTCGCTTGGCAAGAAAATTCGATTATCGAAGTTGATTTCGATTGTCGAAATCGCTATACCGGGTAACGGATGTTGCGGCGATGGCCGCCTGGCCGGTGCGTTCCGCCCGCCTGTGACCCCCGCGCCTGCGGTCCTTCCCTGATCGGAGCATGAGATGGCAAAAGTCCTGAAGGATGTCAGGGTATTGGAAATGGGCACCTTCATAACGGGGCCGGCGGCGGGAATGCTGCTGGCTGATCTGGGTGCCGATGTCATCAAGATCGAACAGCCGGGAACCGGCGATCCGTTCCGGGCCTTCAATGGCGGCTTCTACAGCCC
Source organism: alpha proteobacterium AAP38 (assembly GCA_001296005.1). Classification (GTDB taxonomy): domain Bacteria; phylum Pseudomonadota; class Alphaproteobacteria; order Azospirillales; family Azospirillaceae; genus Niveispirillum. The sequence goes on from LJHR01000048.1 coordinate 30,449, forward strand.
GCATTTCCAGACCTATAACCGCAACAAGCGCTCCATCACCCTGGATACCCGCGAAGCGGCAGGACGTGACCAACTGGACGCGCTTGTCGCTGACGCGGATATTTTCATCCAGAATTTCCGACCGGGTGCGGCGAACAAGCTGAATGTTGATGCCGACCGGCTGCGCGCGTTGAATCCGCGCCTGATCTACTGCGCCATTTCCGGCTTTGGCGCCACCGGCCCCGACAGCCAGCGGCCCGCCTTTGACACGGTAGCGCAGGCGGCTAGCGGTTTCCTGCGTCTGGTGCTGAACCCCGATAATCCACGCGTCGTGGGGCCGGCACTGGCCGATGCAATTACTGGATTCTATGCTGCCTATGGTATCCTGGGCGCCCTGCATGAACGCAACCGGACCGGCCAGGGGCGTCTGGTGGAACTTTCCATGCTGGAGGCCATGTGCCATTTCAACCTGGATGACTTCACCCATTATTTCGCTGCCGATCAGATCATGGGCCCTTACAGCCGGCCATCAGTATCGCAATCCTATGTGTTCGTTTGCGCGGACGGGAAATGGATCGCGCTGCACATGTCCTCGCCGCCGAAATTCTGGGAAGGGTTGGCCCAGGCCGTGGAATGGCCTGACATGTTGCAGCATCCCGAATTTGCCGACCGCCAGTCGCGGATCGCAAATTATGAAAAAGTGGTGGAGCGTCTGGCTCCCATTTTTCGCAGCCGCAACCTGTCGGACTGGTGCGAGCGGTTGAGCCGTCTCGACGTCCCACATTCGCCGGTACATGACGCGGCGGCGGCGCTTGCCACCGATCAGGCCCGTCATCTGGATCTGCGGGTGGAGGCGGAACATCCCAGCATGGGCCGGTTCCGCACCGTTCGCTGCCCGCTTTCCTTTGATGGGGAACGCGATCTGGCCATCACCCCGCCCCCTGTCCTGGGCCAGCATAATGCGGAGATTCTGGGCGATCAGGTTTAAGTTCTGGCAGCCGGCCTAGCCTCCGGTTATAGCTGGCCGGCGGGCAGGTCGGCGCACGGGACGGACGGAATGGCGGATAATGGGGTCAGGGGCGATGGCGCGGCGGAGCGGGAAAAGGACCCCGAATATCTGCTGACGCTGGAACGCGGCCTGACGGTCCTGCGCTCCTTCAATCAGCAGCGTCCCGAGATGCAATTGTCGGAAGTGGCCGCCGCCACCGGCCTCAGCCCGGCTGTGGCCCGCCGTTGCCTCAACACCCTGGTGGCGCTTGGCTATGTTGGGCGGCATGGCAGGCGGTTCCTGCTGCGGCCAGAGGTGCTGGTCTTCGGGTCGGCTTACCTGGCCTCGATGAACCTGGAACAGGTGGTGACGCCACACTTGCAGTCCCTGCGTGATGAAACGGGCGACAGTGCCTCCATGGCCACGCTGTCTGGACCGGATATCCTCTATCTCGTCCACGTATCAACCAACCGGCATATCCGTCTGGGCGCCAGTGTCGGCACACGCTATCCGGCCCATGCCACCTCGCTGGGCAAGGTGCTGCTGGCGTTTGAGCCGGAAAAGCTGCTGGAAGATTATCTGGTGACGGCAACGCTGAACCGCTTGACCGAACGTACGCTTACCAACCGCGAGGAACTGACGGCGCGGCTGCTGCGTGTGCGGGAACTGGGGTATGATTCAGCGCTGGATGAGTTGGATTACGGCATCGTCTCGGTCGCGGTGCCGGTGCGGGACAAGGATGGCAATGTCTGCGCCTCCATCAACTGTTCCACATCCACCACCCGCATCTCCCAGGATGAGCTGGTGCGCACCCGGTTGCCGCTGCTGCGCCGTGCCGCCCGTGATATCGAACTGTCGTTGCAGCAATGGCCCTTCCTGATGCATTCGCTGGCCCGCGGCTGATAGCTGCCATCCACAGCGGTTTCTGAGCGACGCCCCGGTTCCTGACCGGGGCGTTTTTTGTTGCCTGCATCGAACTTCGATAAACGGAAAAAACTTCGAACATCGAACTTGACTTCGATTATCGAAACATAGATTGTCCATTGCACGGGCAACGACCCGTGTGGACGCGATATGTCGCGGAACCAGTTCGCACCGGCCGCCGCAAGAACGAACCGCGCCGTGCGCCATCAATGACAAATGACGAACGGGAGGTTTTGCATGGCACGTTCCTCTTGGCGCTTCGGCTCTCTGGCCGGTGTCTCGGCCCTGGCGCTGGCAGCCACAGGCCCCGCATCGGCCCAATCCACAGCCCAGGCCGGCGCCTCGACCATTGAGGAGGTGGTGGTGACCGGCCTGCGCCGCCCGCAGGCGCAGCAGGATGTGCCGGCGGCTGTCACGGCCTTTACCGCTGACGCGATTGAGATGGCAGGCATTGAGAAGCCAGCCGATTTCATCGACCTGACCTCCAACGTGACGCTGGTCGAAACTCAGAATGCCGGCAACGCCTTCATCATTATCCGCGGCATCACGCAGGCCCGTAACAGCGAGCCGTCGGTAGCCGTCATCGTCGATGGTGTGCAGCAGGTGAATGCTGCGCAGTTCAGCCAGGAACTGTTTGATATCGACCAGATCGAGGTGCTGAAAGGCCCACAGGGCGCGCTTTATGGCCGTAACGCCATCGGCGGCGCCATCGTGATCCGCACCAAACAGCCGACGGACACGTTCGATACGCGGGTCAAGGTGGGCGTAGAAAACGGCTTCGGCTATTCCGCCCGCGCGGGCATCAGCGGGCCTTTGTCGGACAAGGTGAAGTTCCGTCTGGCGGGGTCGTATGTGAACAGTGACGGCCTGATCCGTAACGCCTACCTGGATGAAAAAGCCGACCCGTATGAGGATCTATCTCTGCGCGGGACCCTTTTGTTTCAGCCGATGGACAATCTGACGGTCGATCTGCGCGGGTCCGTTTCACGGCTGCGCACGCAGGCGCTGTATTTCAACATCGTCAATGATGTGAACAATACCAGCCTGCCGGTGCGCGTGAACAATCCCGGTCAGAATGACCGCGATATGAACGGTACCTCGCTGCGCATCGCCTATGAAACCGACGCGGGCAGCCTGACGTCCGTCACCTCCTATGATCAGGTGAAGGAAATCCTGACCGGCGACGCGTTCGACTTCCTGCCCATCACGGAAAGCCTGTTCTATCAGATCCTGGGGTTCGACCTGAACCAGAGCCAATATCTGAATGTGAAGGCCTGGAGCGAAGAGTTGCGCTTTGCATCGCCCACCGATCAACCGTTTCAGTGGAGCGTGGGCGGCTACATGATCGGTACCAAGCGCTATATCTCCACCGGCAACATGATCGACCGGGGGCAGGGGGTGTTTCCCGTCTACCGCACGCCCAGCACCAACCCGCGTAATCCGCAATTCTCCTTCCTGGCCGACAGCCAGGATAATTTCGCCTGGGCCCTGTTCGCCAGCACGTCTTACGATCTGTCGGAGAAGCTGACGGCTGACTTGTCACTGCGTTATGACAAGGACAAGCGCGAGAATACAACGCTGACCCCCACCGCCTATCTACCCAATGTCGCCGGGTTTCCGGCGGGCCGCAGCGGGGAGGTACGCAACGAAACCTTCACCTCCTGGCAGCCGAAGGCGACGCTGACCTACAAGGCCGATGACGCGCTGACGCTTTATACCGGCTATTCCAAGGGCTTCCGCAGCGGCGGGTTCAACCAGACCGGGGTGGGGGCCGTGGCGGCGGCCAATGGCATCCTGGGTGTGTCGGACGTGTTCAAGGCGGAAACGGCCAGCACGCTGGAGGCCGGGTTTAAATCGCAGCTGTTGGACCGCAAACTGCGCCTCAATGGCTCCGTCTACAACACCATCTCTGACAATTCCTATTTCTTCGTCTTCCTGGCGGCCAATTCCACGCAGAACCTGGGCAATGTGCCGGAAACCCGCCTGCGCGGTTTTGAACTGGATGCAACGGCCTTCCTGACGACGGGTCTGCAGGTCAATCTGGGCTTCGGTTTTACCGATAGCAAGATTAAGGAATTCGCTGACCCGACCGTGCTGGGCAACGAAGCGCCACTGATCTCCCGCTACACATTCAACATGGGTGTGCAGTACAGCACCGAACTGGGCGATAGCGGCCTGACGGGCACGGCGCGGGCAGATTACCGGCGCGTCGGCAAGACCTGGTTCGACATCCAGAACAGCACCGTGCGCGACCCGCTGGACCTTGTCGATATCCGGCTGGGTATCGAGGGGGAGGGCTGGAACCTGTCCGCTTATTCCGACAATCTGTTCAACAAGAAGTATAATGCCGAATTCTCGCCCGGCGGTTTCGTCTTCAAGGGACGGCCCCGCCGCTATGGTCTTGAAGCGGGCATGAAGTTCTGACCCACGGCCTTGGGAAGGGGATGATCCATGGCGAAGGTACTTGTGCTTTACTATTCCAGTTACGGCCATATCGAAACCATGGCCACCGCGATGGCCGACGGTGCGCTGTCGGTGGCGGGGGCGGATGTCGTGGTCAAACGCGTGCCGGAACTGGTGCCGGATGAGGTGGCAAGGGCTGCCGGTATCAGTCTGGATCAGGCGGCCCCCATCGCCAGCCCTGGGGAACTGGGCGACTATGATGCCATCATCTTCGGCACGCCGACGCGCTTTGGCAATATGGCGGCGCAGATGCGCAACTTCCTGGACCAGACGGGCGGGCTTTGGGCCAAGGGCGCGCTGGTCGGCAAGGTGGGCAGCGTCTTCGTCTCCACCGCCAGCCAGCATGGCGGCCAGGAAACTACCATCACCTCCTTCCACACCACGCTGCTGCATCATGGCATGATCATTGTCGGTCTGCCCTATAGCTGGGCCGGCGCGACGCGGATGGATGAGATCAGCGGCGGCACTCCCTATGGCGCCAGCACCCTGGCCGGCGCCGATGGGTCTCGCCAGCCCAGCGCCAACGAGTTGGAAGGGGCCCGGTTCCAGGGGCGCCATGTCACGGAAATCGCCACACGGCTGTTCGGCTGAAAGACTTGAGAGAGGATGCGACCATGAGTGCGAAACTTCCCAATCGTCTGCACCACACTGCCTATGTCACCCGCGACCTGGAGGCGACGCGCCATTTCTATGAAGATGTGCTGGGGATCCCGCTGATCGCCACCTGGTGCGAAAAGGACATGCTGTTCGGTGCCGAGCGCACCTATTGCCATTGCTTCTTTGGGTTGGCGGATGGCAGTGCGCTGGCCTTTTTCCAGTTTGCCGAACCGGAGGATCAGGCGCTGTTCGGACCGCCCATGCCGGAATCCCCCTTCCACCACATCGCCCTGCATGTCGACGCCGACACCCAGGCGCAGATCGAAAGCCGCATCCGCGCGGCAGGCTTTACCGAGCCCGACACCTACACGCTGGAACATGGCTATTGCCGGTCAGTCTATATCAAGGACCCGAACGGCATGATCCTGGAATTTACCCATGACGCGCCGTCGGCGGCGGCCCTGGAGCAGGCAAAGCGCGAAACGGCGCGGGCCGATCTGGCCCGCTGGCTGGGGGGTGACCGCAGCGTCAATAACACCTATCGTCATTGATGATGCAGACCCAGGTTGCCGTCGACGGTGGAAGCCTGTCCGTGGAGATTGCCGGGGCCGGGAAGCCGGCCCTGGTCATGCTCCATGGCTGGACTCTGGACCGGCGCATGTGGCGGCCCCAGGTTCGGGGACTGTCGGATTGCGCCACCCTGATACTGCCCGACCGGCGCGGTTTCGGAAGGTCGCAGGCGCCACCTGGATTGTTGCAGGAACCAGATGATATCCCTGCCTTGCTGGACCATTTCGGTTTGGCTTCAGCCATTCTCGTTGCGCATTCACAGGCCGGACGGGTGGCGCTGATGGCGGCGGCCCGGCATCAGGATCGGGTTGCCGGCCTTGTCCTGCTGGCGGCGGCGCATGATGCGGCCCCGCCGGACCCTGTGACGGAACCCGCACTTCCCCTTGCGCAATTGGTGGAACATGTCCGGGCGGGCAACCTGCCCGAAGCGGTGGCACTTTGGCGGGCCCATCCGATGCTGCGGACCGATGACGCGGAAACGTCGCGGCTGCTGGATGAGATGCTGGCCGATTACCAGGGCAGGGATCTGCTGTCGCCGCCCGCGGTCCTGCCGGTGACGGATGAACTGCTGGCGACCATCACTTGCCCTAGTTTGGTGATGGTCGGCGATCTGGATACGCCGTCACGGTTGGTGGCGGCACATCGGCTGTGTCAGGGGTTGTGGCAATCTGCGATGCAGTTTTTTACGCAGGCTGGCCACATGGCGAACATAAGCCATGCCACTGCCGTCAATCAGGCAATCAGGGATTATGTGACCCGCAATTTTCCCTGACATTTCCTCCCCTTCGGAGATTGGGATCGCCGCCCACTCCTACTGAAGCCTGCACTTCTTTCTTGAAGTTCATGATAACGTGGCTCCTATTCCGCAATCCGAAATGCGCGAAGACGCTTGGAGCCTGTGCATGGACTTTGTCCTTACTCTGAATGATTTCGTGAAGACATTCATCGGCCTTGCGGCATCGGAGGGTCAGAAGGCCCGGTTCATCCAGATCGGGGCAGGCCCGCATTTCAGTCCGTTTGCACCTTTCCTGGACCGTCTTGCCGGCTATGTCGTCGATCCGTTGCTGGAAGAAGGGCATGACAGCCGCTATGTCGGGGTGAGGGCCGGTATCGGGCGGGGTATGGGGGTTACCCGTCTGCGCCACCTGGACGAAACGGCGATCAATAATGGCCTGCTGCCAGCCCGTTTCAGGGAACTTCGTTCCTTCGGACTGATCTCCATGCTGGACAGTGGCGGTTGGCTGGCGGGCATGTGCCCGAATGAGGAGACACGGGCAGCCATCCGTATGCTGGTCCGTGAAACGCTGGTTGCCTGCATGCCGCTGCGATATCTCGTCGGTCGCTACGGTATCGGGGCCACGGACATGCTGGCCATCAGCACCGCCGGCACCGAACTGGAAATTCTGGAGCAGTTGAGCGATCTGCCGTCGCCGCCGCGTGGTCTGCTGGTTGATGTTGAGAATCTGACGCTGATCCAACGTCAGAAGGTGATGGATATCTTTGTTGCCCGCAATTATCGCCCTGCCTGGATCAGCCAGGATCTGTTGGCGGGCTTCCATGACCCGATACGGGAAATGCGTCGACATGTGCCTGCTTTGCGGCAGGCGGCTAGCCTGCGCGGACAGGCGCCTGCCGCCCTTGCCACACTGCTGGCGGATTGTGCCGACGATCTGGGCCAGCCGACCGAGCTGGAGCGGTTAAATACCATCATTGACCTTGTCGAAGCGGGGCGTATCGAGGATACCGCCCCCCTTGTCGAGGTACTGGTCAGCCGCACCCGCGACAGAGAAGTCCTGCAACAGCAACTGGGCCCCTTGATTGCCGAGGCTATCCGGCAAAGAGCCATGTATGTGGAGCAGGGTGACGAGGCCCGTATCGAGACGATGCAGCGCATCATCGCCTCTCTCTATGATAAATGCCCTGCCGCAAACCGTTGGGCGATGGGCAGAAGCACAGCGCAGCTTAAGGAGCCGGCGGCGGCACGTTATGCCCATCTGGTGCTGGCGCACGAACCGGACGACGTCATGGCGCTGCATATGGCGGCACGGTTTGCCACCGCAACGGGCCTTAAGGATGAGGAGCTTGCTCTGCGCCGACGCTTCATGGCGCAGCAGACCGATCGCCTGCTGCAAATGTATAATTGCCTGCGTCTCATCTGGTTTTATCTGCATGGCCCGCTGAATGAACAGACAAAGGCAGCCATCATGCATTGCCGGAACCTGCCTCTGCGGCAATCGCGGGCCCTCTATGGCGATCCTTCATTACAGATTGCCCATGATCATTGCGAACTGATGCTGGATTGCCTGGATCTTGATTTTCTGAACCACCCACAGGATGTCGCCATACAGCCATTGCTGCTGCATGATCATCGCGGACGGCGCCTGGACCTTGATCAAGTCCGGCAGGAGGCGCTGCGCGAGGGCGTCCGGACTGTGCTGCTTGCGGCGGGGGATGACCTGTATCTTGACCGCTATGCCCGTTCCTTCGCCAAGTCGGCGCTGGCCAACAGCGATGAACCCATCATGGTCGTCCTGCACGCCATCGGTGGCCGGGACCGTATAGAAGACATCGCCGCACGGATTGGGGTTATATCCGAACGGCTCTATTATTCGGCGGATGATTTCGACGATGCGCCCTACCGCTACACGACCGTCAATAATGAGTGCACGTTTGAAAAGCCGGTGGCCCATTATCAGTGTGTGCGGTTTGATGTAGCCGACAGCCTGCTGCAAGGGCTTGGTCTGCCCGTCATCGCGGCGGATATCGACACGCTGGTCCTGGGCGGGACGTCATCGCTGTCCGCGCGCACCGACGATGTCATCCTGAACTTCAACCCGCTGGCCACCGGGTTTGCCGCCTTGATAACGGCCAACCTCCTGCGGCTTCGCCCAACGCCGGGCGCCCGGCGTTTCATGGGGGCCGTGCGTGCCTATCTGCGGGGTGAACTGGCGAAGCCCAAGATTACCCGTTGGATTGATCAGGTGGCTTTGCTGATGGCCAAACTGCATTGCGAACAGAACCGCACGCCCGTGATCATCGGCGGATTTGAGGAAAAGGACATCAACAACACCATCTATCTGCGCTTTGACAATTACTCCATCCGCTTCCTGTCACTTTACAGCACGTTCGATCTGAACAGCATCCCCGCCGCCTATCGCTGACCGCTGTGCAGGTCGGGCAGGGATGCTGCCGCCCGATCCGGCATGGTCCAGATGGGCACACCCGTCATGTCGGGAAGGCGGTGGGCAATGCCCTTGTGACAGTCGATGCAGGTCGCCTGACCCGTGAACAGGAAGCGCTGGTGTGCGTCGGCCCCGCGTGCGCCCTGTCGAGTGATGTCCATGCTGTCGGCGCTGTGGCAGTTGCGGCATTCCAGGGAATTGTTGGCCTTCAGCCGTGCCCATTCGTGGCCGGCCAGTTCCCGGCGCTTGGCCTCGAACTTTTCCGGTGTATCGATAGTGCCGAAAATCTTGCCCCAGACCTCCTTGGATGCCTGCATCTTGCGGGCGATCTTGTCGGTCCAGTTATGGGGGACGTGGCAATCGGGACAGGTGGCGCGCACGCCCGACCGGTTGGAATAATGGATGGTCTGTTTCAGGTCGGCATAGGGATTGTCCTTCATCTCGTGACAGCCGATGCAGAACGCCTCCTTGTTGGTCATCTCCAGCGCTGTATTGAACCCACCCCACCAGATGACGCCCGCCACGAAGCCGCCGATAGTCAGGAACCCGATGCCCAGATGGGCCGCGGGGCGGTTGAAGGCAGTCCAGGCGGCCCTGGCCAGAGACAGGACCCGTTGGATGATGATCATCATTTGCCCTCCCCGACCGGAGGACGATTTTCACGAATGACGCTGTCCACATCGCGGAAGGTGTTGACCACGCGCGGCTGTGCGTCCGTCTGCGGCACATGGCATTGCAGGCAGAAATAGCGGCGGGTGGAGACGGCACCCAGCACCTGCCCGTCGCGGTCCTGGAAATGCGTGACGGAGATCATGGGGGCCTGACTGTCGCCCGTGAATTCGCGGGCGTGGCAGGTCAGGCACTTGTTGGCACGCAGGTCGAGCTGATAGCCGGCGATGGCATGCGGGATGACAGGCGGCTGTTCAGGATAGTTGCGCTGCCGGCGCTGATCATCGCTTATATCCTTGGGCATGGAAGGTGCCTCCTGCACCAACAGCCCCTCGGCACCTGTGAAGGCGGGCCGTCCGCTGGCCTTCACGTCGCGGGTGCTGGCGGCAGGTACCGGGTCGGTGGCAAAGGCCCGCTGCGCCATGGGTTGCAGCAGCAGGGGCAGGGCGGCTAGCAGGGCCAGCAGCACGGGGGTGTGGCGCTTGCTCATGGTTCAGGCCTCCCCGACCGGGGTGATACGTACGGCGCATTTCTTGAAATCGGTCTGTTTGGAGATGGGGTCGGTAGCGTCCAGCGTAACGCGGTTGATCAGGACATCGGCATCAAACCAAGGCACGAAGACCAGACCGCGCGGCGGTTTGTTCCGTCCCCGCGTCTCCACCCGCGCCCGCACCTGTCCCCGGCGCGAGGCCACCACGACCTCTTGCCCGCGCCGGACCTGCATCGCCTGGGCATCGTCCGGGTGCATGTAGCAGAGCGCCTGCGGCACCGCCTTGTGCAGTTCCGGCACGCGCCGGGTCATCGACCCGCTGTGCCAATGTTCCAGCACGCGGCCCGTGGACAGCCAGAACGGATAGTCCTTGTCCGGGCTTTCAGCGGGCGGTTCATAGGGCAGGGCGAATATGCGCGCCTTGCCATCCTTGTGCCCGTAGAAGCGCATGCCCTCGCCCGCGGGCACATAGGGATCGCTCCCCTCCCGGAAGCGCCAGCGGGTTTCCTTGCCATTCACCACCGGCCAGCGTAGGCCGCGTTCGGCGTGATAGGTGTCATAGGGAGCCAGATCATGGCCATGACCTCGGCCAAAGCTGGCATATTCCTCAAACAGGCCCTTTTGCAGGTAGAAGCCGAATTCCTTGGCCTCCCGGTTCTCATACTCCTTGTCGCATTCGGTCACGGGGAACCTGTCCACCTGACCGTTGCGGTAGAGGATATCGTACAGGGTCTTGCCGCGATATTCCGGCGCCTTGGCCAGCAATTCCTCCGGCCATACCTCCTCCACCTTGAAGCGTTTGGAGAATTCTACCAGCTGCCACAGGTCGGATTTCGCCTCGCCCGGCGCATCGACCAACTGGTGCCAGACCTGGGTCCGGCGTTCGGCATTGCCATAGGCCCCTTCCTTCTCCACCCACATGGCGGCGGGCAGCACCAGATCGGCGGCCATGGTGGTGACGGTGGGATAGGCGTCTGACACGACGATGAAATTGTCGGGGTTGCGGTATCCGGGCCAGGTCTCGTTGGCGGTGTTAGGGGCGGCCTGCATATTGTTGTTCACCTGCACCCAATAGCAGTTCAGCTTGCCATCCTTCAGCATCCGGTCTTGTTGCACCGCGTGAAAGCCCGGCTTGGCCGGGATGGTGCCTTCCGGCAGTTTCCACAGATGTTCGGCATGGGCGCGGTGTTCGGGATTGGTCACCACCATGTCGGCGGGCAGCCGGTGCGAGAAGGTTCCCACCTCACGCGCTGTGCCACAGGCGCTGGGCTGTCCCGTCAGGGAGAAGGGGCTGTTGCCGGGTTCGGCAATTTTGCCCGTGAGCAGGTGGATGTTGTAGACAAGGTTGTTGGCCCAGACACCGCGCGTATGCTGGTTGAAACCCATGGTCCAGAAGCTGACCACCTTGACCTTTGGATCGGCGTACAGCTCGGCCAGCGCCTTCAGCCGGGCGGCGGGGACGCCCGACTGTGCCGCCACCTTTTCCAGCGTATAGGGGGCGATGAAGGCGGCGAATTCATCAAAGCTGATGGGATCGCTTTCATTGGCCTTGGCGGCGTTCTTGGCCGCCACCTCCAGCGGATGGGTGGGGCGCAGGCCATAGCCGATATCGTCCCGGCCCTTCACGAAGGTTGTGTATTTGCTGACGAAATCCTTGTTGACGCGCCCCGTCTTGATGATGTGGCTGGCGATGTAGTTCAGGATGGCCAGATCGGTCTGTGGCGTAAAGACCATCGGGATGTCGGCCAGCTCAAACGACCGATGTTCAAAGGTCGACAGCACCGCTACCTTCACATCCGGGTTGGACAGGCGGCGGTCGGTGACGCGGGTCCACAGGATGGGGTGCATCTCCGCCATGTTGCTGCCCCAGAGGACAAAGGCGTCGGCGGCCTCGATATCGTCGTAACAGCCCATCGGTTCATCAATGCCGAAGGTGCGCATGAAGCCGGCGACGGCGGATGCCATGCAATGGCGGGCATTGGGGTCGATATTGTTGGACCGGAAACCGGCCTTCATCAGCTTGGACGCGGCATAGCCCTCATGGACGGTCCATTGCCCGGACCCGAACATGCCGATGGCTTCCGGCCCCTTGGCCTTCAGCGTCGCCTTCCATTTCTCCGCCATGATATCGAAGGCTTGGTCCCAGGTGACGGGCGTGAAGTCCCCTTCCTTGGCATATTTGCCGTCCTTCATGCGCAACATGGGGGTGGTCAGCCGGTCCTGCCCATAGATGATCTTGGACAGGAAATAGCCCTTCACGCAGTTCAGGCCGCGATTGACCTCTGATTTCTGGTCGCCATGGGTGGCGACGATGCGCCCCTCCTTCACGCCGACCATGACGCCGCAGCCTGTGCCGCAGAAACGACAGGGGGCCTTGGACCATTTCATCTTGGCATCCAGACCGGTGGGCAGCTGTGTGGCAGCGGCGTCCAGGGTCAAACCTGCTGAGGCAGCGGCGGTCAGGGCCGCCTGGGCCTTCAGATAATCGCGTCGTGTCAGGGTCATGGCATCGGCTCCGCAAGGGCTGCCGCTGGTTCGGCATGGTGGTAGACGGGCAAAGCGCTGTAGACGCTGGGCAAGGCATTGATGGCGTCCAGTGTGTCGGCAACGGCCCGGTCGCTGGTGCGTTCGACCAGCACGATCAGGCGGCTGGCATCGCCCCCGGCGGGCACGATCTCACAATCCAGGGCCTTAAGGCGGGCCGTCAGGTCGGGCATGGCACTGGGGGCGGCATGCACGATGAAGCTGGAAATATGGATTTCACTGGCCATGGGTTTCCTCCACGGTACCGGAAAGCCTGATAGCATTGGCCGGGCAGGGCGGCAGACAGTCGCCACACCCGGTGCAGCGGTCGGCATCGACATCCGCCCGTGCCCGCCCGCGCGGCAGCAGATGGAACCGGATGGCCCCTTCCGGGCAGGCATCGGCACAGGTCCGGCAATAGGCGCCATTCTCGGCCAGGCAGCTGGCGCTGATGATGGCCAAGGCAGACTGTGCCGGTGTCTGGCGTGCGAACAGGGCGCGGCGGGAGAGACGGGTTTCCATGGGTTCCACCCTTCACAGGCCGGGCGGACCGGCGATCAACTGCACCATCCAGACGGCGAAGCCATAGGCGGCCACGACCCCCACCGACAGGACGGGGACCAGCACGAAGGCGAGGAACAGGAACTTCAGGAGTTCAGTCCGTCTTGTTTCGGTATGTGCGTGCATAACGTCCTGCCAACCGGATTGTTTGCCAGGGAAATCAATACACCGCAGGGAAAAGCATGATCATTGATCGAGATCAATTATATCAGCAGTCAGTTTTCATCAGTCAATAAAAATGAATTTGCGAAATATGCTCAAAAATCAAAGTATTGATAAATGTATAATTTAAACTTGATATTTATCAAGATCATTAGAATCTATGCATTGGATTTCTCAGTTGTGAAAAGCCCAGCTCAGCCGACAAGGACACGTTCTGCCATCCAGTAAAGCCCGACAATGGCAATCAGGGCCGATGCCGGTATCGTGATGCGTGTCCTGAACCACGCCCTATCCTTTAACCAATGCAGAAGCAGGAAATAGGCGATTGCGATTACGGCCAGTTGCCCCGCCTCGATCCCGATATTGAAGCCTATAAGCGCTGCCGTTTGATCTTTGGCTGGCAAGCCCAGCTCTGTCAGGACACCTGCGAAGCCCAGGCCATGCAGCAACCCGAACCCTAAGACCAGCGCGGGGCGCCAGGGTGTCATCCGGCGGGCAAAGATATTCTCTACCGCGACATAGGCGATGGACAGCGCGATCAGCGGTTCAACGATACGGGCTGGCAGATCAATCACGCCGTTCAATGCCAGGGCCAGTGTCAGGCAATGGGCCAGGGTGAAGGCCGTGACTTGCACCAGCAATGGCCGCAGCCTTGTCGTGAGCAGGACCAGTCCCAGAACGAAAAGCACATGGTCCGGACCGTCCGGCACGATGTGAATGAAGCCCAGATGCACATATTGTCCAACGACCTGCATCAATGTGGGCGGCGGTCCGGGCCGCAGGGGCAGGGGGCCTGTGGCCGCACTTCCCTCCACCCAATGAACCTGCCCACCCAGCAGCAGCGCATATTGTCCTTCCAGCAGGTCGAACTGCCAGGATACCGTTCTGGCTCCCAATGGCAAGGGTCCGTCTGCACGCAGAACCAGGAATGACGGCTGCGACTGATCCGCCGGCATCAGTAGTTGTTCGACGACCATGGTTGTGGCAACCGCTTCACCGTCGATCCGCACAAGTAGATGTCGCGGTAAGGCGGGTGAGAGTTCCGCCAGCTTGGCTGCGGCTGTGCCTTGGGTGAAATCCCTGCCCGGCTCCTGTTTCTCCGCATGTTCCAGCCTGTTTATGAAGGGTGTCGGGGCTGTAACGATGCGGGCGCTCCATGAACCTTCGCCAAGCTCGATCACGACCTGACTATCGCCGATTTCGTGCGTAGCCGCCGGCCTGACCATCACCAGCAACAGGGCCAGCAGTCCCAGCAGAAACAATCTCATGGCAGGTTCCTGGCCCATTGCGTTCCAATGTCATCGGGGCGTCACCGTGACCGGTTTAACCCCTTGACCGCAAGGGCAAAACATTGTCCCTGAACGGGGTGTGGGACATGATCCGGGGACCGTCGGCATGGGGCAGCCGGATATTGCGACATTGCGGATGATGCTGGGGTTCGGTGGCTTGTTGTCGCTGTTGGTGACCCTGGGCTTGTGGCGGGTAGAACGGGGGACGGCGGGGACGGGCGCCTGGTTGCTGGCGGCGATCCTTGGTCTGACGGCATGCCTGCTGCCGCCTGCCGTCGTCTGGCGTCAGCCCGACCTGGGCATCGTCGCCAATACCAGCCTCACCCTTTCGGCCATGTTGCTTATTCTGGAGGGGGCTCTCCGCTTTCGTGACATTGGTCGTGCGGGTCATCGCCGATTGCCGCTTGTCATGGCGCTCTTCGCAATCGTCGCCCTGATGTTGGCGGCGGCGGGGCGCCCCTGGATCCGGATTGTGCTGCATGACGGGCTGGCGGCCATTCTGCTCTGGGGCACGGCAGGGGCTTTGACCTGGAACGCCGCAAAGGGTCAGCGGGCGGTCAGCGGCGTTTTGGCGCTTGCCTTCATGGGGCTGGGACTTCTTTACACTTGGCGGGGAACAGGTTTGCTGGCCCGTGGCGTGGATCTGGGCGGGGCGGATACACGCATGCCGCCCTGGCTGCTGGCGGCCAGTTTTGTCTGGCTCCTGGTCTGGACGGCGGGGATGCCGCTGCTGCTGCTCCGCAGCCAGGAACGGCAGCGTCGACTGCTTGATCGCGACAGTCTGACCGGCCTGTCCAGCCGTATGGCGTTTCTGCGCGACAGTGCGGATGCATTGATGCACCGGGGTGACCAGGGTCAGGGGGCGGGCGTCCTGCTCTTGTCGCTGGAAGGACTTCGTCCCATGAATGAAAGCCTTGGACATGAGGCCGGCGATCAGATGCTGCTGGTCTTTGCAGAGCGATTGCGTGCCGAAGCGGTGGCGGCAGGCGCGCTCGCTGGGCGCCTGACCGGTGCTCAGTTTGCCATCCTGCTGCCGGCCACGGTCGACCGTGCGGGCCTGATGCGGGCTATGGAGCGGGTGCGGCGGTCGCTAATACCGCCCCTTGTTCTCGGTGATCTGTCGCAGCCGGCCAGTTTCAGCATGGGCACGGCGCTTTATCCAGAGGATGGCCGTTCCATTGCTGCTCTGCTGGAAGCTGCGGAGCGGGCCATGTTCAAGGTGAAGGCGGTGGGTGCCGCCTGATTACCCTCAGCCCAGGATAGAGTCGGCGTCGAAAGGAACACGCCCTTCGATCTGCCCCAGCAGACGGTAATGGCTGAGGCCGCTGTCAAACTGTCCGAGAGCCACAGCTGCCGCAACATCCGGGTTCTTGGCCAGATAAAAAGCCTCATTGAAATGCTCAGTCGCTAACCGGCCTTCGAAGCGGCCATAGGACAGATAGTGATCGATTGCTGAACCGATCTGCCCCTCCTTGATGGCAGCGGCGACATCGGGATTGAGTTCCAGATAATCCGCCGTGTTGAAATAGGCGTTGGGATTACGCCCTTCAAACTGCCCATACAGGATATAATGCTCAAACGCACTGCGGATCGCGCCTGTGGAAACGGCCGCCGCAATATCTGGATTGTGGGCAAGATAATAGTCGGTATCGAAGAAGACGGCAGGATCGCGATCTTCCTTGGCGCCGAAAGCCCAGAAATGGTCTTCAAGCGAGGAGATGGCGCCACTGGTCACAGCGGCGGCGACATCAACATTGCGCAGGCCGTAATACGCGTCATCGAAGCGGACCTGGGTCAGGTTCTCGCCCCAGTTGCTGCTGTCGATGACACGGTCGGCAAACTGCACATACTCAACATTGTGAATGCTGATCTGTCCGTCGGCGCCGGTTATCACCGCCCAGGTGGCATTCCCTTCTGCCACGGCAGTAATGGTGTAGGATGCGGCATTACCGGACAGGACAACGCGGTCCAGACCGGTGCCGCCGTCAACACGGTCGCCATTGGTCAGCCCGGTGATGACATCATTGCCACCTGCTGCCGAGATGCTGTCCGCCCAGGCCGTGGACTGTATCGTGTCACCGGTGTTGGTCCCGACAATCGGCGCAACCTTGATGCCGCCCACCGCGTCGGCATATTTGCCGAACGTGACATAGGCCATGTCACCGGAGAAACCGATACCGACACTGTCCCAACTGGCCGAAAGAATGTTGCTGGCCGTTCCGGGATTTGACATCCACTCCGTCAGCAGATTGCTGCGAACCGTTCCGGCGACAACCCCGTCCGCATTCTCGGCAATGCTCTGCGGCAAGGACAGTTTAAGTCCATCGGCCACAGCCAGCACACCGGCGACGAACCCCTGCCCATCACTCCAGTGGTGCAGGGTTGGTACCACACGGTTGGCCACGGCAATCTGCGACCAGGCCGTGTAGCCGACATTGCTGTCGAAATCGACCGCGTGCTGTCCGGCAAGGACAGACAGGTCCATGCTGGGCTTCAAAGGTGCCAGCCCTTTTTCAGCACGAAGAGCATTGATGGCGTGATAAAGGGCCAGTTCGGTCATCGACAGGCTGCTGCTGCCGGCGGCCAACGTGGTTGCTGCTGCGAAACTCATGATCTTCAGCCTCCAGCGACCAGCGGATCAGGCGTCGACGTCAGGTGGATTTCCACCGTCGCCTGCCCGATCACGGTCAGGTGTGATCCGCTATTGGCAACCAAAGCCCCCAAATCCGTGACAATGGCACTTGACGTGCCGCCATCCCCGGATTTTTCGATCACCAAACTATCCTGCCCCTTATCGAAGTTCTCCACTTTTGCGGTCAGATCCTTGCCGTGCCCATCAAGCACGATCAGGAACGTGTCCGTTTTCTTTTCGGTGCCGACAAAGGTCACCTTGCTATCAAAGCTCACCTGGATGTGATCGCCGCCGACCGTGAAGGACAAAGCCACCCCCTGGCTCTGTCCGGTGGGAACGGCGATCGCCTGTTTGGTACCGGTATCCACAACGTCCGACGTGGTGGATATGTCGATAACAGCCAGGGTTGGCACCGGCTTCTCAACCGGGGCCGAAGTCGGCGTGTCGCTGCTGGACACGGCAACCGTCTCGCTATGCTCAACCTTCACCGGTGTCGGCGTTTCTGCCGGTCCAGATGTGGCGGTATCCGTGACATCCGTATGCCGTGCATTCGGCAGGTTGCTATCAACGGCTGGCAAATCCAGGACCGAGTTGGTAGCATCAACGCCGTGGTCGCCAGCGTCAGGCGCGCCGGACGGTGGCAGGGGCGATGCAACCGCATCATGCGTGACGGCGTTGGCGATCACTTCCGTCGTCAGGGCGGCCATGACCGCGCTGACGATGCGCAGGAAGGCGTGCGTGCCATCCTTGTCGTCATCGCCATCCGTCGCGGTGGCGTCGTGATGCGCCGGCGCCTCAACCCCGGCCAACGGCGAGAAATCGATGCCGGACAGCGCCTGCCGCAGCGTATCGCCCGACCAAGTTTCACCATCCAGCACATGCACAACGAAGAAGCCGTCGATGCGGGCAATGTGAACCAGCGCATCACCGGTCGCCATATCCTCGATCGCGAACCAGGGATCACCCTCATCCGACAGGCCGGATGCCGCTTCCACGGTCAGGCCATGGCGGGAGAACTGATCCAGGCAACGATAAACATCGGCGATGTCCTGGTTGCTCCAGAAACCGCTATTGCCGTTTGCCGCAGGTCCGGGGAACCGGAATATTTCGGCCGACGCGCTCATGCCGGCCTCCCTTCTTCATGGCTTTGCCGCAGGGCGGCGAATGCATCGGGTTCAAAAGCGGCAAGGTAGCCGGCCGCAAAATCGGAAGGTTCCATACCCAGCGCCAGGGCCCAACCGGTCAGCACGCCCTCGGGAAGACGGCCGCGACCGGACTCGATGGCGCTGACCAGCGTCGGTGTCGCGATGCCCACAGCATCCGCCAGGGTCCGGGTTGTGAACCCACACTCCACGCGCCGCTGCCGGATGGTACGTCCCCAGGCGGCCCGCCGCTCCCGCAGCGCCGACATCCGTTCACGTGCAACATTATCCGCCGTTTCATGACGGGCGGCTTTCATCTGCGCGATGTGGATGGAGACGATTTCGCCCATGTGGCGGCTGCCTTAACCTTCAAGCCTTTTAAACGACGCGGAAACGCGGTGCCTGCTTTTCCCCATTCCCGTCGCCGGGCGCCGTTGTACCGGCTTCACCGAACAGAATGGAATGGGTAATGGGATCATAAAACTGCATAAGGGTCCGTACGAATTCAGCCGGCTGCATCTGCAGGGCGGCAGCCCAGGCGAGATAGCTGTCCGGCGGAATGCGACCGCGCCCCGCCTCAATCATCGATACCATTGTGTAATATTCAAGGCCGACAGCCTCCGCCAGCGCACGCTGGGTCAGCCCGACTTCCGTACGGCGGATTTTAAGCCAAGCACCGGCCTGTCGGCGCAGCTCCTTGACCTCTTCACCGCCACCATGTTGGGGATGCGAATACATCCGGCACTCCATGAACTCTGTCTAAGGCGAACATAAGCGACTTTATAACAGATTACCACTTTTCTCTCGCCTGAGATGCCGCAAGGCCCGCCCGTGCGTCCCGCATACGCTGAAATGCAGAGAATCCGCCTCGCGGATAAGGCGGTTGGTCATGGGCAGTGGGTGTTCCCACCACCATGGCGGCGCGACTCAGGGGCGAATCAAGCGGCCAGGGCAGAGGCTTAAAAATGGCAAGGCGCCCGCCGATATCGACGGGCGTCTCATCACTTGCCACTGTTAAGCCGGATCAGGCGTGCCCGTGACGGGCATTCCATGCGGCCTCCACCTCCGGCGGTCGCTGCAGGATCAAGCCGTACCAGCCAAGACCCCGGTAGGTTTCATAGCCGGGTGTCAGGGCGAAGGCGACCATCGTCCCATCCTCTGCCGTGTAATAGCCCATGTCCCGCCCGCCGGTGGTCAGCGGGTAGCGACCGATCAGCAGGTAACGCTGATCGCTGGCGGCAAGAACGCGGAAATTGCTGTCCACGATCAGGCATTTGGTCCGGCCTTCCAGCCGTTCCTCCTCCGTCAGGCGGACATTGCCGACCACGGCGCCAGCCTGCGGGGACCAATCAAAAAAGATGCCCAATACGCCCAGTGGGCGTCCATTCTCCGCCCCGCCCGCCCGGATGGCGGTGGCGTAGGTGGCAACAGGCTGCTGGTTCAGGCCTTCGTGCGGGGCCACATCGGCAACGGCGAATTCCGTGCCGTCGCGCGTGCCCATCGCGTCGCAGAACCATTTCTCATTAGCGACGGAACGGCCCGCGACGGGATATTTGCCAGGTCGCCCGCTGGCAATGACCCGCCCCTGCGCATCCGCCACCCAGATATCCAGGTAAACGGTGTAGGATTTAAGGATGACGCCCAGGCGTTGGCTGGCATGGCTGGCGGTTGCCGCCCCCGGCTGTTCCAGCGCATCTACCACCGCACTGTCGGTCGCCCACCACCGCACATCGCATGATCGTTCATAGAGGTTGCGGTCAATGATATCGATCATGTTGAGTGCAAGGTCGGCGAGGCGTTGGCCCCGCATCGATCCGACCAATCCCTGGCCCAGTTGATGCAGCCGGTTGGCGCTGCCCACGATCTCGTCGCGCATCTGGCTGGCTGCCAGATCAATCTGGGAAGAGATGGTCTGCACCTCTGCGGCCACGACGCCAAAGCCGGCGCCGTGTACACCGGCGCGGGCCGCCTCGATCTTCGCGTTCAGGGCGAGTATTTTTGTGCGGCGGGTGATGTCACCGATGGCGCTGGTCCGCATGGCGGATACTTCGGCCACTTCACGCGCCAACTCAATGATGGTTTCAGGCGAGGCTTCCTGGTCACAGCGCACCCCGGATGCGGAAAAATCCGCCGTTAAGTCTTTCGGCATGTGTCCCACGGTTCTTTATTGGCTTTGAGAACACTTGATGGAGGTTTGCTTCCTTGCGCCTTGCATCCGTGCAGGGCGACGCGGCTTTGCGCCGTCTAGGTGGATACTTTAGCAATTGATTAAAATTTATCCACAATAAATATTGTCCAAAATATAGGCAATTCTTTCTTCTTGCTGATCACTTAAGGACATCATCGAGTTGCTGTTTATATCCCGTTAAAGCGCGATTGCTTACTGTTTAGTCATAATCGCTCAATAAACAGACAAATTCGCTCCGCGCTACCTACGCCCTCTTTCCAGGGGCCGCGGCTTGGGTTACTTCCTGGGAACCGTTTTGCGATTTTTGAGCAGGGATTCCCGATCAATGGCCACCATCTTCGTCGCCCGCAGTGCCAATCTCAGCCAGTGGGGCTCCGATGTCGGGCTGGGCAAGAACCTGTTCAAGGTGGGCGTTTGCGATGGCGATCCTGCTGCGGTGCTGGCAGAGGGCTTTGCGGGTGAGAAGGACTGGACCCTGGTCAAGAAGCAGGCCGATGTCGAGGTGACGGAAGAGGAGGTGCGCGAGCGCCTGTCCAAGCGTCAGAAGCGCGTGGACCCCACCTATTATCCCCGTATCAAGGGGGAGGAGACGCTGTTCAAGGTGGTGGATGCCGATGTGCAGCGTCACATCGTTCTGGCGCGTGCCATGGAAGGCGAGAGTGAGCGGGCTGCCATCAAGTTGAAGGTCGCCGACTTCGCAACCTACCTGATCAGCAACGCTCTGCGCTGATGCCAGTCTGCCCCCGGCGCATCATTGAGAAAGCGTTGCTTCCGCTGTGTCCGTAAAGGTACTACTGCGCAAGGAGTGCCGCCACCGGGGGAATAAGGTGCACAGCAAAGGCATGTCGCAGAACGTGGCGGCGAAGCTGCGGTCCGCCAAGGAGAAGCACCTGGCCGGCAAGGTCGTGGAGGCGGAGCGGGGCTATCGGGAACTGCTGCAAGGAAATCCCGGTCTGACCGAGGTCCTACATCCCTTGGGTATCGCGCTGCAGCAGCAGGGGCGTCACGCTGAGGCTGTGGAGTATATTTCCCGCTGGCTGAAGGTTGCGCCCAAGGATTACGAGGCGCTTGTCAACCTGGGCAACTCGCTGTTGAACCTGGGGCGTGGTGCAGAAGCCGGGGCCACCTACCGCCAAGCCTTGGCGCTGCGGCCCTCCGCACCCGACACGCACCTGATGAAAGCCATGGCCGATCAGTTGAGCGGCGATATGGCCGCAGCTGAAAGAAGTGTCCGGGCCACCTTGTCCCTGGTGCCCGATTCTCCGGAAGCCTTGTTTCTGCTTGGTAATATCCTGTGCGCCACGGGCCGCCGGGATGAGGGGATGCAGGCCTATCGTGATGCCTTGCGTCATCGCCCCACCATGGTGGAACCGATGATCAATCTGGCCAGCAACCTGCAGGGGCTTAACCAGCGGGAAGAGGCTGCGGCCCTCTATCGGGAGGCGCTTCGCCTGCGCCCCGGCACGCCCGAGGCGATGCTGAACCTCTCCACCATGGAGTATGAGGATGGCGCCGATCCGGAACAGACATGCCGAAGCTTCATGCAGGTGCTGTCGCAGCTGCCTGATCATCCCGACACGCTGAACAACATTGCCAACCTGCTGATGAACATGAACCGGCTGGAGGAGGCGCAGACCTATATGCGCCGCCGGCTGGCTGTGCCGCCCGATGCCTCTTCAAGCCATGGTACGGCGGCGGCCCTTTTCATGCTGATGGGACAGTGGGAGGAGGGGTGGCAGCATTTCGAATGGCGATGGTTGCGCGACAACCTCCCCGTCCCCCTGCGCGATTTCGGAAAGCCTGAATGGCGGGGCGAGGATATCAGCGACAAGACCATCCTGATCCATCATGAACAGGGGCTGGGCGATAGCATCCAGTTTGTTCGCTTTGCACTGGAGATGGTCAAGCGCGCGGCCCATGTCATTCTGGAGGTGCCGCGCAACCTGCTCGCCCTTTACCAGTGCATTCCGGGTGTCACCCTGGCCGTCTATGACGAACCGCTGCCGCCCTTTGATGTGCAGATCGCGGTCATGAGCCTGCCCTATGTGCTCGGCGTGACGGTGGATAGCCTGCCTGCAACGGTTCCCTATCTCCATGCCGATCCCGCGCGGGTGGAGATGTGGCGCGATCGTGTGCCAAAGGATGGCTTCCGCATCGGCATCGTCTGGCAGGGCAAACCCGGAACCGGCGTCGATAAGGGCCGTTCCTACACCCTGGATCAATTGGCGCCCATCGCCCGTGTCCCAGGCGTGACGCTTGTCAGCCTTCAGAAGGGCTATGGTCTTGATCAACTGGAACGTCTGCCCGAGGGCATGAAGGTAGAAACCCTGGGGCCCGATTTCGACGAAGGGCCGGGCGCGTTTCTGGATACCGCTGCCGTCATGCAGCATATGGATCTGATCATCTCCTCCGATACATCGGTGGCGCACTTGGCCGGCGCCTTGGGTTGTCCGGTATGGGTGCCGCTGAAATTCTCGCCCGACTGGCGCTGGATGGTCGATCGCGGGGACAGCCCCTGGTATCCCACAAACATGCGTCTGTTCAGGCAGACAGAGCCGGGCGACTGGGCAGGCGTGTTCCAGCGTCTGGCCGCCGATGTCGCGGCGCTGAAGGATGGCGACCGGTCGAAACTGATACCGCCAGCTCCGCCACTGCGTCCGCCGGTCGTACCCTTCCCGCCGGTCGCGGCCCCGCCATTGCCGACCCCCATGCCGCCCGTCAAATTGCGGGACGCCCCTATGCCCATGGCTGGCATCGCTCCACCCGCTGCCGCCATATCCCAGCAACTGGGCCTTGGGATCACGGAAACCCTCACGCCGCTGGGCCGCATCCGGCATCTGGCCGAGGCGGCACCGACCAGCGAGGGGCTTGCCCTGCAAACGGCGCTATGTGCCGATCTGCTGGCCGAAGGCGATGTGGTTGTGGAGGCGGGTGCCGGTGCTGGGTCCTTCACCCTGGCCCTGGCGCGTGCGGTTGGGCCGCGGGGCCGGGTGCATTCCTTCGAACCGCAGCATGTTCAAAATGACTTGCTGCGCTGGAATGTGCAGGAGAACCAGCTTGCTCAGGTGCATGTACGGCAGGCCGCTGTCGGTGACGGCAAGGGACATATCCTTGTCCGCCCTGCCAATACGGATTCTATCTCCCTGTCTGGTGCGGTCGGGGATCCCGTTCCCCTGATCACCATCGACAGCCTTGATCTGCCATCCCTGCATTTGCTGAAGGTGGATGTGGAAGGGGCGGGGATGAATGTGGTCCAGGGTGCGCAGAATACGATCATGCGATGCCGCCCCGCCCTCTACATCAAAGTCAATGTGCCGGAACAGGCCCGTGCCCTCATCAACCGGATGACGGAGCTGGGTTATCGCCTGTGGTGGCATCATGAAAGCGCGGATACCGCCCCCAAGCACCTGCTGGCCTTACCTGGGGAAAAGAAGCCCGTGGTAATCGGGTTGCTCTCTGCGAACCGGCCCGGATGACAGGGCTTTTCTAGAGCTGCTTCCGGTCAATCGGAAATATGCGTCGGTAATCAAGGCAGGCGGTACAGGGGAGCCGTGGAGAATGGTTGATAGTCAGCAGCAAGCCCTGGCGGAACTGAACGCGACGAAGGCCGTGCATCTGGCGGGCAAGCTGGAGGAAGCTATCCGTCGGTATCAGGCCTTGCTGAAAGCCCATCCGACCTTTGCCGACGTGCTGCATCCGCTTGGCATCGCTTTTCAGCAACTGGGTCAGCACGCCGCGGCGGCGGAGGCGATTGGCCATTGGGTGACTTTGGTTCCCCAGGATTATGATGCGCTGATCAACCTCTCCAACTCGCTATTGGCATTGGGCCGCTTCGCCGATGCCGTGCAGGCCAGCCAGAGGGCAGCCGCGCTGCGGCCCGATGCTGGCGGGGCACATGCAATTCTGGCCCAGGCGCTGCATGCGTCACGCGACCTTGCCGGCGCCCGGGCCAGTTATGAGCGCGCCCTGGCATTGGAACCTAATTCTGCGGAATGCCTGTTCAATTTCGCCAATCTTCTGGTCGATGGAGGGCTGGTGGAAGAAGCGGTGCAGCGCTACCGCGACGCCCTTAAGGTTCGCGCCGATCTTCCGGAAGTGTATGTCAATCTTGCCAACAATCTTGTCCGCCTGGGCAAAGCCGACGAAGCTATCGGGTATTACCATATCGCGCTGCGCCTGCGTCCCGGTATGCCGGAGGCGCTGGTCAACCTTGGCAACGCGCTGTTCATCCATACCGGTGATCTGGATGGTGCCCGCCGCTGTTTCGAAGCGGTGATCGCGCAGGCTCCCACCTATCGCGATGCGTTGAACAACCTGACCAGCCTTGCCATGGAGGCCGGGGATATGGTCACGGCGGTGCGCCACGCACGACGCATGCTTGAGGTGCATCCCCACGATCAGTTGCTGCACACGACGGCAGCCGGGCTGTTCATGTCCCTGGGACAGTGGGAAGAAGGCTGGCAGCATTTCGAATGGCGCTGGCTGCGGCCTAACCTGCCCGTTCCCCTGCGTGATTTTGGCCGTCCGGAATGGCAGGGCGAGGACATCAGCGGCAAAACCATCCTGATCCATCATGAGCAGGGGTTGGGCGACAGTATCCAGTTTGTCCGCTTTGTGCAGCAGGTGGTGGCACGGGCCGCCCATGTCATCCTGGAGGTGCCGTCCAACCTTCTGGCCCTTTATCGCCTTGCCATGAGAGGGGTAACTCTGGCGACCTTCGGTGAACCGTTGCCGCCCTTCGATGTGCATGTCCCGATCATGAGCTTGGCGCGCGTGCTGGGCGTGACGGTGAATCGTGTGCCGGCAGCCATCCCCTATCTGAAGGTGGACCCGGATCGGGTTGATGCCTGGCGTGATCGCCTGCCCAAGGGTGGTTTTCGCATCGGTGTCGTGTGGCAGGGCAAGCCAGGAACCGGTGTTGATCGTGGCCGTTCCTTTGGCCTGGAACATCTGGCCCCGGTCGCCCGTGTGCCGGGTGTCACGCTGATCAGCCTGCAGAAGGGCTTTGGCCTGGATCAGCTTGACCGGTTGCCCGATGGGATGAAGGTTCAAACGCTGGGGCCTGATTTCGATGAAGGCCCGGATGCGTTCATGGACACGACTGCGGTCATGCAGCATCTGGACCTTATCATTTCGTCCGACACATCGGTGGCCCATCTGGCCGGTGCGCTTGGCTGCCCTGTCTGGGTTCCGTTGAAATTTGCACCAGATTGGCGATGGATGCGCAACCGGGAAGACAGTCCCTGGTATCCGCGAACCATGCGGCTGTTCCGGCAGTCGACGGCTGGTGACTGGGCCAGCGTCTTCCAGCGTCTGGCCAGCGAAGTAGCCTTGCTGAAGGATGGCGATGCGTCCCGGTTGAGCCCTGCTTCCCCACCGCCGCGCCCACCCTTCTTGCCTTTCCCGCCCGTGCCGACCCCGCCGTTACCGGCACAACGCCCACCGATCCTGTCGCAGCAGGTGGTGGCCATCGGCAATCAGGATGCCCTAGAAGCCGCAACGCGCCTTGGTGTTTTCCGCTATCCATCGTCCGACAGGATTCTGGGGCGTTGCCTGGAAGCCGATGGCGAATGGCTGGAAGGTGAGGTGGAAGCCTGCGCCCGCACCCTGGAACCCGGCGAGACCGTGGTGGAGGTCGGGGCCGGTATCGGCCTGCATGCCTTGGCCCTGTCAAAACAATTCAAGGTCCACGCGTTCGAGCCGGAGACGCATCTGCGGGAACTGATGCAGTGGAACATGGCCCATGTTCATCATGGTAGCGTGACGCCGCTGCAGGGGGATGGCACCGGCATCGATGCGCTGGGGCTGGACAGCCTGCATCTGATCAAGGTGAGTGTTGATGTACTGGTCCTGCGCGTGTTGAAAGGGGCAAGGAGCAGCATTCTGCAGCATCGCCCGTGTCTTTATCTGCGCTGCGATGCTGGTAAACCCGATCAGGCCACGCTCGATCTGCTGCGGGAAATGAATTACCGCGTGTGGCAGCATACCGTGCCGTTGCACGATGTGCCCAACTTCAAGGAGAATAGCACTGATCCCTTCCCCGGTGTCAGTGTTTGCAACCTGATCTGTGTACCCGCCGGACGGCAGGCCGTGGTGCATATGCTGCCGCGTTTGCTGTGACGGGCGCAAGCGCAAGGCCGAAGGCCTATTCGACCGGATAGATGCGGCGGTGTCGTCGCGGATGCTATCAATACCCCGGTATGTGGGACATTTATCCTTGTGATGAATGTTCCATCGGGACAGTCGGGATATTGCACCATGCGCATCGGCATCAGCCAGAAGATCATGTTTTCCAACCTGCTGGTATTGCTGTTGCTGGCTGCGGCGACGGTGCTGATGCTGCTGGGTGCCGGGCGGCAGCAGAAGCAGATTGCGGAGGCGAACCGGGCCGCCGACATGGCGGCGGTGCAGTCGCTGGACCTCGTCTCTTCGGCGCGCCTGCTGTCGATCAATCTGGTGCAGATCCAGCAATGGCTTACCGATGTTTCGGCCACGCGCGGTCTGGACGGTTTGGATGACGGGTTTGCGGAAGCCGAAAAGGCCCGCGACCATGCGCGCGAAAACCTGCGCAAGTCCCGCGAACTGGCCAAGACCATGGGTCAATCCAAGCTGGTGGCAGAGCTGGACAAGGTCGGTGCCGCGCTGGACCCGTTCTATGATCTGGGCCTGAAGATGGCCCACGCCTATGTGAAGGACGGTCCCGCCCAGGGCAACAAGCTGATGGGTGAGCTGGATTCCAAGACCGAGGCCCTGACCGACGCCCTGGAAGCGGTGGTGAAGGAAGTGGATGTCATCGCCGGACAGGCTACCGACAGCATGCACCATGAATTGGGCAGCGCTGTCGACATTGCCGATGATCTGGCCGATCTGTCCTTGATACTGCTGGTGGTTGGCGTGGCGGTGTCGGCGCTGGTGATGTTCGTCCTGAACCGTCATGTCGTGCGGCCCTTGATTACGCTGACCGATGTTCTGGCCGCCATTGGCGACGGCAATCTGTCGGTCAAGGTGCCTGCCGCCGGTGACCGTAAGGATGAGATCGCGGACATGTCCCGCGCACTGGCCATCCTGCATGAACGCACGGCGGATAATGTGCGCCTGCGTGAAGCCCAGGCGGAGGCAGAGGCCAAGGCGCGGGAGGAACGCGTGGCCGCCCTGACCGGCATGGCCGAAACGGTTGAAAGCGAAAGCCGCGTGTCGGTGGACAATGTCGCCGCTGAAGCCGCCATCATGGACAAGACCGCCGCCGGCATGGAGCAGTCTGCGGCCCAGGTCAGCGACAATGCCCAGAACGTGGCTGCCGCCGCCGAACAGGCGCTGGCCAATGCCGAGGCAGTTGCCAGCGCCACTGAAGAACTGACTGCCTCCATCCAGGAGATCAGCGCCCAGGTCGCCCATGCCATGACCGTCAGCCGCAAGGCCGTGGAAGGGGGCGAGCGCACCCGCGAGACCATCGAAAGCCTGCGCGAGGTGGTGGGTCAGATCGGGGAGGTCGCCAACCTGATCGGCGATATTGCCGGGCAGACCAACCTTCTGGCGCTGAACGCCACCATCGAGGCAGCGCGCGCTGGCGAGGCCGGCAAGGGCTTTGCCGTTGTGGCGTCGGAGGTGAAGAACCTAGCGACCCAGACCAGCCGGTCGACCGAGGACATTACCCGTAAGATCAGCGAGATCCAGTCGGCCACCGCCGCCGCCGTGGACGCTGTCGCTTCGATCAGCGGGGCCATCAACGACATGGACCATATCTCTTCCACCATCGCCGCCGCGATGGAGGAACAGTCGGCGGCGACCAAGGAGATTGCCCGCAACGTGTCGGAGACGGCCAACGCCAACCGCGAGGTGTCCCGCCGCATCGCCCTGGTGTCGGAGGAGGCCCACGGTACCGGGCAGAAGGCCCAGCTGCTGCGCGAGGTATCGACCCATGTCACCGATGGCGTGAACGCCCTGCGCCAGACCCTGGTCCGCGTCGTCCGCACCGCCATTTCCGATGTCGACCGCCGTGGGAGCCGCCGGTATCAGGTGGGGCAGACGGTCAGTGTGCAGATCGGGGGCCGGTCCCTGGAGGCCAGCCTGGACAATATTTCCAGCGGTGGTGCCCTGCTGTCCCTGGATGGCGTCAGTGTGGGGCAGAAGGGGCAACTGACCTGGCGCCAGTTGCCGACCCCCATCAGCTTTACCATCGTGGCCAGCGAACTGGGTACCTGTTCCCTCCGCTTCGACCATGACAATGAAGGCCAGCAGGCCCTGGCGAACCGCCTGGACGGTCTGCGCCTGCAGGCGGCGTAAGCGTCGAGTTCACAAAAGAAAAGCCCGGCGACCGTGAGGCCGCCGGGCTTTTTTCATGTCCCGCACGATCAGATCTTGGCGATGCGCAGGTTGTTGGTGCTGCCAGACTGGCCGAAGGGGATGCCGGCGACGATGACGATCCGATCACCCGGACGGGCGAATTCTTCCTTCACGGCCAGGGTACGGGCGCGATCCACCATCTCTTCATAGGTGCCGACATCACCGGAATAGATGGCGTGCGCCCCCCAGACCAGCGCCAGACGGCGGGCCACACCCTCATGCGGGGTGGTGGCCAGCACCGGCACGTCGGGCCGCTTGCGGGCGATACGGGCGACGGTATTGCCGCTGGACGTATAGGCGAAGATGGCGGCGGCATCGATGGTGCCGGCCAGATCGGCGGCCACACCGGCGACGGCATGCGACGGGGTGTGGTCCACCTCCGGCTCCAGCGCCGTGATGATGGGTCGGTATGTCGGGTGATGCTCCGTGCTGGTGATGATGCGGCTCATCATCGACACGGCTTCCACCGGGTACTGGCCCGAGGCACTTTCAGCGGACAGCATGACGGCATCGGCACCATCATAGACGGCGGTGGCAACGTCGGACGCCTCGGCGCGGGTCGGGGTCGGGCTGGCCACCATGCTGTCCAGCATCTGGGTGGCCACGATCACCGGCTTGGCGGCCAGACG
Organism: alpha proteobacterium AAP38; assembly: GCA_001296005.1. Classification (GTDB taxonomy): domain Bacteria; phylum Pseudomonadota; class Alphaproteobacteria; order Azospirillales; family Azospirillaceae; genus Niveispirillum. The sequence continues at coordinate 59,780 of LJHR01000048.1, forward strand.
CGCGGCGCGGACCAGTTCCTTCTGGCGGCCGGGCACATCCTCATGCGGGATTTCCACGCCCAGGTCGCCGCGTGCCACCATGATGGCGTCGGACAGGCGGATGATATCCTCGATCTTCTCAAGCGCCTGCGGCTTTTCGATCTTGGAGACCAGACCAGCCTTGTCACCGATCAGGGCCTTGGCCTCGATCACATCGGACGGGCGCTGCACGAAGGACAGGGCGATCCAGTCCATGCCCAGCGACAGGCCAAAGGCCAGATCGGCGCGGTCCTTCTCCGTCAGGGGTGACAGGTCGAGCGCCGTGCCGGGCAGGTTCACGCCCTTGCGGTTGGAGATGACGCCGCCGACAATCACCTCTGCCGTGATCTTGTCATCGCTGACGCCGCGCACCCGCACCCGCACGCGGCCATCATCGATCAGCAGGTCCTGGCCCGGCATGATGGCCTTGAAAATCTCCGGATGGGGCAGGGGGATATTGTCCTTGCCGCCGGGCTCCTTGCCCAGCACGAAGGTCACCTTCTCCCCGTTCACCAGATCTTCCTTGCCGGCGGTCAGGGTGCCGATGCGGATCTTCGGCCCCTGCAAATCCTGCAGGATACCGATGGGACGGCCCACTTCCTTTTCCAGGGCGCGGATGGCGGCGTGGACCTTGGCATGGTCCTCATGGGTGCCGTGGCTGAAATTCAGGCGGAACACGTCGGCACCGGCCAGGAACAGCTCCTTCAGCTTCTCCGGCGTATTGCTGGCCGGGCCGACGGTGGCGACGATCTTGGCGTGGCGGTGGCGGCGCATGGGCGATCCTTGATGCTCTGGTGGTGCGATAATCTTATCGGGGCGTGCGCGCCCCATCGTTCACATGCCTTATAGCATGGTTCGCAGGGGATTTGATCCCCCCAGTTACAAGAATTCGATGTCAGTTTGGTAATTCAGTTACCAGAACAAGGGTTCCCGCGCGGTCGTGCAACAGGATGCAACAGAAAATGAAGGGGTGTTGCACGGGGACCGGCTGGGCCGCCTGTCATTGGGACAGAGTCCGTACGCTGTCTGGCGCAGTGTAGCATCGTGCGGTGGGGAAGTCAGCGGTTGGATGGGAGGATGGTTCCCTCACCCTCCCATTGACTGGCGTCAATGGGCCCCTCCCTCTCCCACCTTCGTGGGCGAGGGGAGGAACCTTGGCGTTGGGCTGTTTTCGCCCCTCGCCCGCTTGGCGGGAGAGGGAGGGGCCCGAACGCGCAAGCGTTTGGGAGGGTGAGGGGACACCCTCCCCCAAGCAATCTTACCCGCGCGCGGGACGGCGCAGGAAATCGGGGGTCCAGTCACCACCGGAAGCCTCCGCCCCCTCACGGGCCGGGCGCTGGGGCCGCTGCGGCTTGGCGGCACCGTCACGGGCGGGGCGGTTGTCGGCGGTCTGCTTGGCGGCGGGGCGGGAGTGCTGCTGCGGCTTGCCCTGCTGGGCCGGGCGCTGCCCCTGACCCTGGGGACGTTGGCCCTGACCCTGCGGGCGGGGACCCTGGGGACGCGGCTGCTGCGGACGGGTGGACGGGCTGGCGGACGGGTTGCCAGATGGGTTGCTCGTGCCCTCGGCGCGGGGCGCGTCGATGCGCGTGGCTTCGCCGCGTGCCGCTTCCGCGTTGCGCGGCTGACCGCGATGGCCACGGCCCTGCTGCGCGCGCTCACCCGGCTGGCCCGCCGGCTTGGGCCGGTTGCGTTTGGGTTGCGGCTGCGGCGGGCGTTCGGGCTTCAGCTGCGGCAGCACGGCGGCGGCGGCGGGTTCCATCGCGTGGCGCGGGATCGACTGCCGCGTGACCTTCTCGATCTGCTTCAGCAGCGGACGGTCGGCGGGCGTGACCAGGGAAACGGCGGTGCCGGCCCGACCCGCGCGGCCCGTGCGGCCAATGCGGTGGACATAGGCGTCGGGCACTTCCGGCAGGTCATAATTGAAGACGTGGGTGATCAGGTCCACATCAATGCCGCGCGCCGCAATGTCGGTGGCGACCAGGGCGCGGGTCTTGCCGGCGCGGAAGGCATCCAGCGCGCGTTCGCGGGCATTCTGCGACTTGTTGGCGTGATAGGCATCCGCATCCAGGCCGGCGCCCGCCAGCTGTGCCGCCAGCTTGTTGGCGCCGTGCTTGGTGCGGGTGAAGATGATGGCGGTCTCTACTGCCGGGTCGGACAGCAGCTTCACCAGGGTCGGCGCCTTCTGCGCCATGTCCAGATGGATCACCGACTGGTCGATGCGCTCCACCGTCGTGGCGGGGGGCGTCACCTCCACCCGGACATGATCATGCAGCAGGCTTTCGGCCAGACCGGACACATCATTGGGCATGGTGGCGGAGAAGAACATGGTCTGGCGGCCCGTCCGGGGCAGCTTCGCCACGATCTTCTTCACCGCCGGCAGGAACCCCATGTCCAGCATGCGGTCCGCCTCGTCCAGGACGAACAGGACGACATTATCCAACTTGCACTTGCCCTGATCCATCAGGTCGATCAGGCGGCCCGGCGTGGCGATCAGGATATCGACGCCGGCGGCCAGCGCCTTGATCTGCGGATTGATCGAGACACCGCCATGTACCACGGCATTGGTGAAGGGCAATTGCAGGCCCAACAGGTCAAACACTGTGCCGACCTGCAAGGCCAGTTCACGGGTGGGCAGCATGATCAGGGCGCGGGGATAGTGGGGCCGGGCGCGCTTGTCCGCCTTGGCCAATGCCTGCAGGATGGGCAGGGCGAAGGCCGCCGTCTTGCCCGTACCCGTCTGGGCCAGACCCAGCACGTCACGGCCCGCCAAGGCGGGGGGCAAGGCCTGCGCCTGGATCGGGGTGGGGGTGGTGTAACCCGCCGCGGTCAGCCCGGCGGAAAGCGGGGACAGCAGCCCCAGACCATTGAAATCGAGCATGTGAGGAAACGTAACCTTAGAAAACCGGCCCGGCGCAGGATGCAGCCGAACACCATAAGCACCACCGGAACGGTGGCGGCCCGATGGGGCGGCGGTTCCAGAATGTTGCGTTATGGAGGCCTTATCGCATGGCTTTGTGCGCTGCGACAAGGGCGGATGGCGGGGGGCAGGGGTGCGCACCGATCCGATGATGAATGCGTAGCGCGGATTAGCGTCAGCGTAATCCGCGGTGCAACGGTGCCGGGATTTCCGCGGATTACGGCTTGCGCCTAATCCGCGCTACGATACGGCGACAAGGGCGGGAGGCGTTAACCGTCAACCAGTTCAATCCAACAGGTCTTTGACAGCCGCTTCATGCACCTCATCGGCAATGCCTTCCTCTTCCAGCCAGGCGGCGAAGGAAGGGCCAACGTGATGCGGATTGTAATCGGTCGCGGCGTCTGAGTGACTGTTCTTGTCGGTCATGGTTGATTTGTCCTTTTTGCTTCGGCCATGCGCTGTCTGGCCAAGTCCTTGTCGTGTTTAGGTGTTGCCCGGTTCATCTTGATGAAGCCATGCAGGAGCAGCAGTGAGGTTTGCGCTTGTGGCTCCTGGGTCCCGGCCTTCGCCGGGAAGGCGAAAGGGGCGGCGGATCACTTCATGCGGAAGCGGTTGCGCAGGCCGAGGCCGATGAGGAAGATGAGAATCAATGCAACAATGCCTTGGAGCATGAGGAACATCTGCATCCCAGTAGAAGCGGCCTTAGTAAGGCTCTCCATAAGCTCCTTGCGAACCCCGAAGCTGCCAAAAGAGTTCGCTATACTGGCCAACAGTGCCTTATCCCAGGTGATTTCGGGCATATACGTTAACATTATGATATTCCAGCAGAGAAGTATAAGATCAATCAACCAAATCATTGGTAATATTATGTTTTGCCCGTAGTCGCAAGTCCATGCATATAGCGAAATCGGAAATCCTTTTACCTTTCCTTGCTCTACTTTTCGGCATTCCAATTCCTTAGAAAAGAACATGAGTTCGTCATGGTGCCTCTTTTGCTTGTCCATCTCTAGTTTGATACAGCTATAGGCATCGGTGAGGTCTTCGACCTGCCTAAGCTCTAATCCTTGAAGACTTGGCCAAGTCACCCGGCGCCAGTTCGTGCGTTGGTGCAGCGTGGCACCGTCAAGCTGAGGGGGGCATTTTTCAAATCGGCAGCTGTCAAAGTTGGTAGGAGCCTGAAATTCAGTATCTGTGAAATCCACCTCAGCCGCAAATTCGGCTCCCTGGAAGCCAGCCCAACCGCCAAAATTGGCTTCTCGAAAATCAAGGTAGCCCCCAATCCGAGTACACTTGAAATCGGCTGACTTTTTAAAAGCAGCTCTATGGAAATGGACTGTCTCTGGAAATTTAATGTGGCTGAAGTCAGCATGAGCGCCATATGAAGTGTTATTGAAAAACGCGCCTCCTCTAGAAAATTCTACTCCTTTAAAGGATACGCCTTCGAACATAGAATTTTTGAAATTCGCCCCTACTATGAATTTAGTGCCTGAAAAATTCGAAAATACCTGAAACGAACATCCGATAAAATCTACAGTGCCGCGAAAAATAGAGCGGATAAACTGGCATTCAAAAAATATAAAACCCGAGAATGAGCACGAAAGTGAAAAATCAAATTCACTGAATTCGATTAGATCATTTGGATCTGGCATCATAATTTCGCGATTTCCCGCTCGTTTGGTAAATAAATTTCGCCAATCTATCAGTTCGTTCTCATCGAGCGGTACCAGTTCCTCTTCTGGTACGCGGCCTTTCAATTTTTCCCGATCATCGGGCCTCAACCGATTTGCATAGTATCGGTTCCAGGCGCAGCGATTCCTTGCTTCTCGTCGAGGGGAGGGTACTGACGTGCCGTGCAATGTTGCCAGCAGGTACCAGGGATTATCTTCCGCGGGCGGCAGCCCACCATTTGCGTCGATGATAGTCATCCGCATTACCTACATTTGGCTATGCAATTTCATGATCATAATGCAGCCAACAAATGAAAGACAGGGATGCAGGGGAAGTTTGTTATGCACTCCAGAACATCGGCTCCTTGCATGGACCTACGGCCACCAAAAGGCAGTGCGGTTGGCCCCTTGAACCCCGCCTTCGTGCGGGAGGCAGCGTGGGGCGGGCGGGCGGTAACGGCGATGCTGCGCGGCTGTCTGGGGATGGGGGCAGAAGAATCATATCGGCGCTTACCGCGCCTTACGCTAGTTCCCGGCTTGCGCCGGGATGACGTGGGAGGGTGGGCGCGCAGGTACGGGCGCTTCGGGGACCTCCCGTCCGAAATCCCGCACAAACCCCACTACCCTTGTCCGAACTTCCAGACAAAACCCGCCCCCACCCCGCGCCAACCCCTTGATTCCACTGCATCCCTGCCCCTGGCACAGCACATGCCTAAGGCCCCCCGAAGGCGGGACGGGGCCATGCGGCCTCCCAACCCGGCGGTAACGGATCAATTGGGAGAAGCGACATGGCCCAGGGTGCCAGCATCGCCGCCAGCCCGGCGGCGCCGAAGAAGTTCTATCAGAGCCTTTATGTGCAGGTGCTGGCGGCCATCGCCATCGGCGTCGCGCTGGGGCATTTCTACCCGTCGGTGGGTGAAAGCATGAAGCCGTTGGGCGATGCCTTCATCAAGATGATCAAGATGTTGATCGCCCCCATCATCTTCCTGACCGTGGTGCATGGCATTGCCGGCATGGAGGATATGAAGAAGGTGGGGCGGGTCGGGTTCAAGGCCCTGATTTACTTTGAGGTTCTGACGACCATCGCCCTGGTTCTGGGCATGGTGATCGTCAATGTCTGGCAGCCGGGTGCCGGCATGAATGTCGATCCCGCCACGCTGGACACCAAGTCCATCGCATCCTATGCCGCCAAGGCGCAGGAGCAGGGGACCGTCGCCTTTCTGATGCACATCATCCCCACGACCGTCGTCGGCGCCTTTGCCGAGGGCGAGATTTTGCAGGTGCTGTTCATCGCCATCCTGTTCGCCTTCGGCCTGCAAAGCCTGGGTGACAAGGGCCGGCCCATGCTGCATCTGATCGATCAGGCCTCTGGTATCTTCTTCAAGATTGTTGGAATCCTGATGAAGGTGGCCCCCATCGGCGCCTTCGGGGCCATGGCCTTTACGATCGGGAAGTATGGCGTTGATACGCTGATCTCGCTGGGGCAGCTGATGGCCGCCTTCTATGCCACCTGCCTGATCTTCATCTTCGGCGTGCTGGGTGTGGTGGCGCGGGTCTGCGGTTTCTCCATCACCCGCTTCATCCGCTATATCCGTGAAGAACTGCTGATCGTGCTGGGCACGTCGTCATCGGAAAGCGCCCTGCCGCGCCTGATGGCGAAGCTGAACAAGCTGGGCGTGGAAAAGTCGGTGGTGGGTCTGGTCGTGCCCACCGGTTATTCCTTCAACCTGGATGGCACCTGCATCTATCTGACCATGGCCGCCATCTTCCTGGCCCAGGCCACCAACACCGACCTGACCATCTGGCAGGAACTGGGCATTCTGGCGGTGCTGCTGCTGACGTCGAAGGGGGCTGCTGGGGTCACCGGGTCGGGCTTCATTGTGCTGGCGGCCACGCTGGCCACGGTCGGGCATATCCCGGTGGCGTCCATCGCCCTGATCCTGGGCGTTGACCGCTTCATGTCAGAGGCGCGCGCCCTGACCAACCTGATCGGTAATGGTGTCGCCACGCTGGTGGTGGCCAAGTGGGAAGGGGCGCTGGATACGGCCAAGATGCAGGCCGAACTGGCTAACCCGACGGGGATTGAAGAGGCGGTGGAACGGCCGCGTGCCGTGCTGGCCCCGGCGGAGTAAGCGCTTCCGCAAAACCTGTTTCATCCTTTATCCTTTGCCGCCATGACCTCCCCCCTCCCCATGCGCGGCAGCCACAGGGTGAAGACCGGCCTGATTGGGCTGGGCTTCGCCCTGCTGGCGTTTGTCCTGGCCTGGGCCGGCGGGGAGTTGGCGGCGGGGATCAGCCGGGATGCGCTGCTGGATCAGGCGGGGCCGAAACGCGACCTCTATGTCGCGGGCCTGCGCAGTGAGCTGACGCGGCATGAGACGACGCCGGCCATCCTGGGCCTGTCGCGCACCCTGCGCGCCGCCCTGCAAAGCCCGGACGATCCGGCGACCATCGAGGCGGCGAATATCTATATGGAGCAGATCGCGGCGCGCACGGGGGCGGCGGCGCTGTACCTGATGGATACGGGCGGCACGACGCTGGCGGCCAGCAATTGGCGACAGGCGGACAGTTTCGTGGGCCGCAACTTCGCCTATCGCCCCTATTTCCGCGAGGCGCTGGCCAGCGGGGCGGGGCGTTTCTATGGCGTCGGCACCACCAGCCGGGAACCGGGGCATTATTTCGCCCGCGCGCTGGAAGAAGGCGGCCTGACCCTGGGCATTACGGTGGTCAAGGTGTCGCTGGCGCCGGTGGAGAAAAGCTGGGCCGGGCTGTCGGACCGCATTTTGGTGGTGGATGGCAATGGCGTGGTGATCCTGTCATCGGTGCCCGACTGGACCTTTCGTACCCTGGCGCCGCTGTCGGAGGCGGAGAAGGTGCGGCTGGCTGATACACGGCAGTATGAGGGGGTGGCACTGCGCGCGCTGGACTGGCGCGCGGGTGCAGACGGGACGGTGACGCTGGCCGGCGCGCCCGTGGCCTATCTGGCCAGCGACAGCGAAGTGGAGGGCACGCCATGGCGGCTTTACCTTCTGTCCAGCCTGGACGGGGTGCAGATGGCCCGCACTGTGGGCCGGGTCGGCGGGGCGGGGGTGGCAGCGCTGTGCCTGTTAGGCTGGCTCTACTGGCGGCAGCGGCGGCGGACAAGGCGGGCCTGGGAACGGTCGGCGGCGGCGCTGGAGCGGGAGGTGGCGGCGCGCACCGCAGAACTGGTCGCCGCGAACGAGGACCTGCGCCGGGCGCAGGATGATCTGGTGCAGGCGGCCAAGCTGGCGGCCCTGGGCCAACTGTCAGCGGGCATTACCCATGAACTGAACCAGCCGCTGGCCGCACTGCGCACCTTTTCCGACAATGCGGCGGCCTTTCTGGAACGCGGCAAGCTGGAACGGGTGGAGGAGAATTTGCGCCATATCGCGGGCCTGACGGAACGGATGGCGCGGATCACGGGGCAATTGCGCACCTTTGCCCGGCGGTCGGATAACCGGCCCGAGGATGTGGCCGTGGCACGCGCCACCGACAACGCCCTGACGCTTTTGGCCGAAAAGGTCCGGCGGGTGGGGGCGGAGATCGTGCTGGATCTGGCCGATGGGCTGATTGTGCGCTGTGACCCGCTGCGCCTGGAACAGGTGTTGGTCAACCTGATCGGCAATGCGCTGGACGCGGTCGCGGGTCAGGTGCAGCGGCGCGTGACGGTGTTGGGGGATGTGGCAGGGGGGCGGGTGCGGCTATGCGTGGCCGATACCGGGCCGGGGATTGCCGACGAACATATGCCGCATCTGTTCGAACCGTTTTTCACGACCAAGCCGCCCGGTGTCGGCCTTGGCCTGGGGCTGGTGATTTCGGCCAGCATCATCCGCGACCATGATGGTAGTCTGACCGCCGCGAACGGGCGGGATGGCGGTGCGGTTTTCAGCATCGACCTGCCGGCGGCAGAAGGGGTTTAGGGCATGGGCGCACCGCGCATCCTGCTGGTGGAGGATGATGATTCCGTCCGGTTGGGCGTGGAACAGGCGCTGGAACTGGCCGACCTGCCCGTGCGCGGCTTTGCGGCGGCGGAACCGACGCTGGACGCCTTGCAGCGGGATGGGGCGGATGTCCTGATCACCGATGTGCGCCTGCCGGGGATGGATGGGTTGGCCCTGCTGAAGGCGGCGGTGGCGGTGGATGCGGCGCTGCCGGTCATCCTGATGACGGGGCATGGCGATATTGCCATGGCGGTGGGCGCCATGCGCGACGGCGCCTATGATTTCATTGAAAAACCGTTCGCGTCCGACCGGCTGGTCAGCACCGTCAACCGGGCGCTGGAAAAACGCCAGCTGGTGGCAGAGGTGGGGGCGCTGCGTCAGGCGCTGGTGCAGCAGGATGGGCTGGATGCCGCCCTTCTGGGCCGGTCGGCGGGCATGATGGCCGTCAAGAAGCTGATCCGGCAGGTGGCGGATACCGGCGCCGATGTCCTGATCCTGGGCGAGACGGGCAGCGGCAAGGAAATGGTGGCCCACGCCCTGCACCAGTTCTCCAAACGCGCGGCCAAACCATTCGTCGCCATCAATTGCGGGGCGATCCCCGACAGTATGGTGGAAAGCGAGCTGTTTGGGCATGAGGCAGGCGCCTTTACCGGGGCCGCCAAGACCCGCATCGGCAAGCTGGAATTCGCCGATGGCGGCACCGTCTTTCTGGACGAGATCGAAAGTATGCCGATGGCAGCGCAGGTGAAGTTGCTGCGCGTGCTGCAGGACCGGCGGGTGGAGCGGCTGGGCTCCAACCGGTCCATCGCGCTGAATATCCGGTTTGTCGCGGCGACCAAGGAGGATCTGGGTGCACTGTCGAAACAGGGGCGGTTCCGGGAGGATCTGTATTTCCGGTTGAATGTCGTGCCCCTGTCGATCCCGCCGTTGCGGCAGCGGCGCGAGGATATCCCCATGCTGCTGGACCATTTCCTGCTGACGGCCAGCGACCGGCTGGGGACGCCGCCACCGCTGGTGCCGGCGGCGGACCGCCAGGCGCTGCTGGCCCATGCCTGGCCCGGCAATGTCCGCGAACTGCGTAATGTAGCCGACCGTATGGCGCTGGGGCTGCCGGCCTTGTTGGGTGCGGGGGCAGACGCGGTCGGGCTGGCGGCGCAGGTGGAGGCGTTTGAACGCCAGTTGATCATGGCCGCCCTGACCGACCAGAAGGGCGATGTGCCGGCGGCGGCGGAAGCATTGGCCGTTCCAAAGAAAACCCTTTATGACAAGTTGAAACGTTTCGGGATCGAAATAGAGGCTTTTCGGTAGGGAAAAGCCATTCCGGTACCAGAACAAACCCGGAAATATCACGAGTCATATCACCACGTTGACGCGATTGCGCATATGCCCTTATAAACCTAAGCGATAATATCCTTGGGGAGGGAATGATGCTGCGCAATATCGAGCCGTCTCGTCGCAATTTCCTGGTGGGGGCGGGCAAGTTCGCGGCGGCGGTGCCGTTGGCTGCCTCCATGCCCTGGGGTACAGCGCGGGCGGCCACGCCGGCCAATGCCTGCCCGCCGGTGTCGGCCTGGAGCGATCTGGCCAGCCGGGTCAGCGGTGGCGTGTTGCGCCCGCAGGACCCGTTCTTCAACGATGTCTGCCGGCCCAACAACCTGCGCTACAACACCCTGCCCATGGGGATTGCCCGCTGTCTGAAGACGGAGGATGTGCAGGGTGCCTTGAACTGGGTGCAGCAGCAGGGGCTGCCCTTTGCCGTGCGGTCGGGCGGGCACAATTATGCGGGCTATTCCTCCACCAACGGTCTGCTGATTGACATGTCGCTGATGGCCGGGGTCGAGGTGGTGGACAAGAAGGAAGGCATCGTCCGTGTCAAGGGCGGCACCGGCAACGCCCTGGTCTATAAGGACCTGGAGCGTGCGGGCCTTACCATCACCCATGGCCGTTGCGATGCCGTGGGGGCGGCGGGTTTCCTGCTGGGCGGCGGCATCGGGTTCAGCATGCGGATGTACGGCATCGCGTCTGATCTGCTGACCGGCACCACCGTTGTGACAGCGGATGCCAAGATCCACAAGGCCGATGCCAAGAATGACAGCGACCTGTACTGGGCCTGCCGGGGCGGGGCCGGTGGCAATTTTGGTATCAATACGGAATTCCTGCTGCGCACCTTCCCCGCAGAGACCGTGTCGGTATGTCAGCTGAAATGGACGGACAAGCAGGCCGATGTTCTGCATGCGCTGCTGACCCGGCTGCCCAACATGCCCAATACGTTCGGCAGCAAGATCAATGTCACCCTGCCCAGCATCCAGCAGCGCTGCCAGGGCATCGGCAGCGAAGTGTCGATCCTGGCGCAATTGCACAAGACCAAGGGCAAGACCCTGAAGGACATGTTCGGTCCGCTATGGGAGACGGCCCAGAAGGTCTGGGTCCATGAGGACATCCCCTATTGGGTGGCGCAGGATTATCTGGCCGAAGAAACCTACCCCTACTATTACCAGGAGAAGTCCAGTTATGTGCAGGCATCGCGGATCAGCCGCGATGGGGTACAGACCCTGTTGGATGCTGGTCGCCTGCAGCCCGGCACCTCCATGCCCGTCGCCTACAAGTTCTTCCAGACGGGCGGGGCCTGCAACGACATGCGGGCCGACGCCACCGCCTATGTCCATCGCGGCAATGACTGGCTGTTCTCGGTGGAGATGAACTGGTGGCAGCCGACGGACCCGCAGGGCCTGATCAATGACAATCTGACCTGGCAGAAGGATTTCTATGCATTGACCAACCGGACATTCTCCGCTGTCGGTGCCTATCAGAACTTCCCCGACCCCACCCTGGATGATTGGGCCAAGGCTTACTATGGGGAGAACCTGACCCGGCTGCGGGAGGTGAAAACCAAGTATGATCGGGATTCGGTGTTCAATTACGGGCAGGGCATCAAGCCGCTGTAAGGGCTGTTGTGGGTAAATAAATATGGCCTCCCCGACCCATGCCGGGGAGGCCATATAAAACTCTTGAACCCGCGTGCTCGTTAAGAGCCGATGCGGAAATGGTGGCGTTAAGCCCTTTTCATCAATCCGACAGTTCACCGGTTGCAATCGCGTTCTCGATCAAGGTCATGGCTTCCACGATCAGGTGGCGCATGGCGATTGCTGCTTCGTCGGCGTTACCGGCATTGATGGCGTCAGCTACCTTCTGGTGGTCGGCGACGCTGGCCAACCGCACGCCCTTGCGGCGATTGGTCAGGCGGATGGAGGTGCGCAGGGCCGCGTCGATGACGTCACGCAGCTGTGCATAGAACCGGTTTCCCGTCGCCTCCAGCACCGCCACATGGAAGGCGATGTCGGAGGTCAGGGGGTCATCATCGCCCAGTTCGGCTGCCTGCATGCGGGCCATTGCCGCCCGGATTGCAGCCTTTGCCTTTTCATCGGCATGACGGGCGGCCAGCGATGCCGCCACCGGTTCGATGGCCAAACGCACCTGGGTGAATTCCAGAAGCAGGGCGGGCGAAAATTTCCGCTCCAGCAGCCAGCGCAGCACATCAGGGTCCAGCAGGTTCCAGTTGCGCTCCGGCTCGATCCAGGTGCCCTGACGTGGCCGGGCCTTGAGCAGGCCCTTGGCCGTCAGCATCTTTACCGCTTCGCGCAGCACCGACCGGCTGGCGCCCAGCCGCTTGCATAGTTCCGCCTCCGTCGGGAACGGATTGGAATGGCCGTAGGTACCGGTAACAATATCGACGCCAAGCTGCTGAAGAATGCCATAGGTGAAGTTACGGCCGGATTCCGCGCGCAAGCCCCGTTCATTCACGCTCATGCGTTTCCGCTCCCCCTTCGGTCAACCGCCACCCCGGCGGCGACCCCTGATCATTCGTGCCCAATAGCATATTCAGCAGGCGGCAGATAAAGGCAAGACAACGATATCAATCATCCGCCGCACGCCAAGCCGAAATAATCTGCTGTGCCTTGCCGCCGACTTGTTCCGCCGTGAAACCGGGCTTGAAGATTTCGCTGCCCACACCGATGCCGGCCACGCCTGCCGCGCGCCAGACAGAAAGGTTGTCCGCTCCGACACCGCCAACGGCATACAGCTTCACATCCGCCGGCATCACCGCCGACAGAGCCTTGATATGGCCATGGCCATAGGTGGCGGCGGGGAACAGCTTCAGGTGCCGCGCACCGGCCTTGATGGCGGCGAAGGCCTCCGTCGCGGTGGCGAATCCGGGCATGGGTAGCAGGCCCAGTTCCACCGCGCGGGTGATGACGGCGGGATCGGTGTTGGGCGTGACAATCAGCCGGCCACCCGCCGCTGCCACCTTTTCCACCGCTTCCGGTGTCAGAACGGTGCCTGCGCCGACCAGACAGGTGTCACCGAAATGCCGGGCCAGGATGGCGATGCTGTCGAACGGGTCTGGGCTATTCAACGGCACCTCGATGGCGCGGAAGCCGGCATCGAACAGCGCCTGTCCGATGGCCAGCACCGTATCAGGCGTGACGCCGCGCAGGATGGCCACCAGGGGGCTTTCGGTCAGGAAATGGGCGAGCGGATGGGTCATCACAGGTTTCCGGCAAGGGTTGCGGCGCGGATGGAAAGCAGGCCCGCCAGGGCAAGGTCACCACCATCAAGGCCGATGCCGCCCCGCCCCGCGACGGACAGGGCAGCCTGATAGGATTGGATCAGGGCCGGGCTGGCCACCAGGATCACCGGCGCGTCGGTCAGGCCGGCCATCATGGCAAGCCCGCCCGCGACATCGCCCCCGATGACCAGACCGGACAGGAAGGACAGGGCATCCTGTGCATTCATGCCATCCAGCAATTGCCGCGACCGCGCCTGGAACAGCAGATGCGACAGGCTGACGCCCGACAGGGCGCGTTCAACGCCCAGGGTGAAGGCCGTTCCCACCTGCGGCTGCAAGCTGTCGGTGCCCCGGCCCAGCACACTGTGCTGCCGAAGCAGGGCGAACAGTTCGCCGGTGAAGCCGGTCTGGAAATTCTCTACCCGTCCATCCCGCAGCAGCGCCCATTTGGCGTGGGTGCCGGGCAGGCAGAGCAGATGGTGGCCTTGGGCCAACTCCGGTCTGGTTGCCAGTACGCCCAGGATCTGCGTCTCCTCCCCGCGCATCACATCGGGCGCGTCCAGGGCGGTGCGCGTCGACAGGCCCGGCACGACGGCGATCTCCGCCCCGGCGGCAGTGAACCGGGTCAGGCCGGTGGCCAGCGATCGCACATCGGCGGGACAGGGATGATATGCCGCTTCCACCCAGCCGATGGTGGAGCCGACCATGCCGCACAGCAGGGCGGGCAGGGGGCCATGGGCCGCGCGCCAAGCCGCTGTCGCGTCAAGAAACACGGTTTCCAGCCGGCCCGTGGCGGCGGCCACACCCGGTCCTTCCGCCCGGTCCAGCACAGTGCCATCGTCCGCGCACAGCCACAGGCGCAGATTGCTGGTACCCCAGTCGCCGGCAATGAATGGCCCGCGTCGCATATGGTTTTCCCCCGTGGAAGGGTCGTTGAGCCGATCCCTGAGCTTGCTTGGGATATATATGATAATTTTTGCGACTGCAAAGACCGTAGGCTTGACTGATCAGATTTATCGTATAAATAAAGGATCAGTGTGGTGCCGATACCGCTTTCCCCTTCCTCGGGCGCGGATCTCTGTTGGACCACCCTCCCATAAGACTTGATCCTGATGGACCCGGCCCCCGAACAGGGGCCGGGCTTTTTTCATGGCCGCCCATCCAGCCGCCGTTCGGTGAGGTCCAGGCGGGCCCGCAGTGGATCGGTGGTCACGACCGGCCCGTCATTGCTGAAATCGATCAGCTTTTCCTGCCCCGCCATGAACAAGGGGGCCGCGGGATCACCGGCGGGGGCGGGGACACCCGTCCTGGCGAAGCGGGTCCAGTAGGCACGCAGGCGGCGCGCCATGGCCAGATCTGCCGATGTCGTCCGGCTGCCATAGCGTGGCAGGACATGGTCGAATACGAAGGGCAGTTCCTTGGCATGCGGTGTGCCGGGCCAGCGGTCACGCATGCGCTCGGCGACATAGGAGAAGCGGTAGTGATAGACGGGCACGCCCAATGCCACCATGGCGCGGGCCGTGGCGCGGGCGGGTTCGATGAAGATGGCATCGCCTGATACGCGGTGGCCCACCTTCTCCGCCGTATCGGTACCGGTGGGATCGTAAATCCGCGCCGCCTCGTCCCGCAGGGGACCGAAGCGGGACAGCACCTCCTCCTTGCTGCCGCCCTCATGCCAGCCATCATCGCTGGTGGCACCCACCATGTAGGGGACGCGCGCCGCCTTGCCAACCCGCATCAGGGCCAGCGGTTCGTCGGGCATCGACGGCACCCCCATCACGGGGCCGGAATAATCCTTTGTACCGCCCAGGGTGGCCAGGTTTAGATTGCCCACCAGCCGTTCCGCCGGCAGGGCGCGCAGGGCGGCCAGCGCCTCCGGTCCGCTGCCCTCAATCCCCTGGTTGTGGGCGAACAGGGTGCCGATTGCCTCCCCTTCCTTGAAACCGGGGGAGGGCAGCAGCGTGTTCCGCCCACCGCCCGACATGGCGATGGCCTTGTGGAACAGGCCGGTGGCCAGCGGCGTGGTCAGCAGGACATTGACCGATTCCCCACCGGCACTTTCCCCGAAGATGGTGACATTGGACGGGTCCCCACCGAAGGCGGCGATATTGGCCGCGACCCAGCGCAGGGCCGCGATCTGGTCCATGAAGCCGAAATTGGCGGTGGGGCCGCCTGCCGCCTCCGCCGTCAGGGCGGGATGGGCGAAGAAGCCGAAGCGACCCAGCCGATGATTGGCACTGACCACCACCACCCCATCGCGCGCCATGCGCGACCCGTCATAGATGGCGGGGGAGGTACCGCCATTCACGAAGCCGCCGCCATGGATCCAGACCATAACCGGCAGCCGCTTTCCCGCCATCCCCGCCGGGCGCCAGACATTCAGGAACAGGCAATCTTCCGCCGGAATGGTCGCCAGCGGGGCGTCATCGCCGATAAAGGGCTTTTGCGCACAGTCGGCGCCATAGGTGGTGGCCGGGCGTTCGCCATTCCACGCGGCGGCCGGGGCCGGGGGGCGCCAGCGCAGGTCGCCCACGGGTGGGGCCGCAAAGGGGATGCCCAGGAACCTGTCCACACCCTCGGCGGACAGGCCGCGCACCGCCCCCGCCTCTGTCCGGGCCAGGGGGGCATCGGCGGCGACGGCGTTCGGTACCGCTAACAATACGAAAAGGATCAAGGCCCTGATGTTCATCCCTGCGTTTCCCCGTTTGTTATATCGGCAGGGTAGCAAGGGTGGGGCAGTCCCGCTACCCGTTCAGCAGTGGATTGGCGCGCAGCCGGTCGACCGCCATGTCGACAAAGGCGCGGACCTTGGCGGGCGCGTGCCTTCCCTCCGGATGCAGGACATGCACGGGCACCGGCTCCTCCTCATGCTCTGCCAGCATGATGCGCAGCGTGCCAGCGGCCAGGGCCGGGCCGACCTGATAATGCAGCACCCGCGTCAGGCCCCAGCCGGCCAGTGCCGCACTGATCACCGCCTCGTTGGTGTTGCATTGCAGGGTGGGGCGAACCGTCAGACGCTGGTCCCCCTTGAACCGCCATTCATTGATGGCCCAGGCGCTGGTAGGGGCGGCGATACGGTGGCGGTTCAGGTCGGCAGGGCTTTCCGGTTCGCCATGTTCTGCAAGATAGCTGGGAGAGGCGCAGATGACGCGCCGCACACGACCGACGCGGATGGCGGTAAAGGCGCTGTCGGGCAGATGGCCGATGCGCACAGCGACATCGATACCTTCATCAATGATGTTCACAGAGCGGTCGATGAACAGGGTGCGCACCGCCATGGACGGATAGGCGTCCAGATAATCCATCAGGATGGGCAGCACATGCATCTGTCCGAACAGCAGCGGGGCCGTGACCGACAGGGTGCCCGTGGGCGTGGCATAGGAACCACCGGCGGCGGCCTCCGCCTCCACAATGTCGGACAGGATGCGGCGGCAATCCTCCAGATAGCGGCACCCACCCTCCGTCAGCTTGACCGAGCGGGTGGTGCGCACGAACAGGCGCGCACCGATTGCGTCCTCCAGTGCTGCGATGGCGCGGGTGACGGCGGGCGCGCTCAGGTTCAACTGGCGCGCCGCCTCGGCAAAACTGGCCGTCTCCGCGACCTTCACGAAGATGCGCATGGACTGCCAGCGATCCATCCTTGTCCCTTCCATGGGGGTTTGGGGGAGGGATAGCATAGCAGAGTTTGGGAGGGTGAGGGGGCAAGCCCCCTCAGAACCCGAAATGGCTCAACCCCGGATGGTCGTCGGGCCGGCGGCCCTGGGGCCAGTGGAACTTGCGGCCGTCCTCGGTGATCGGGTGTTCGTTGATGCTGGAATGGCGGGCCTGCATCAGGCCATCCGCGGCAAACTCCCAATTCTCGTTGCCATAGGCGCGATACCATTGGCCGCTATCGTCACGGTACTCATAGGCGTAGCGGACGGCGATGCGGTTGCCGGTGAAGGCCCAGAGTTCCTTGATCAGGCGGTATTCCAGCTCCCGGTTCCATTTGCGGGTCAGGAAGGCCTCTGCTTCCGCCCGGCTGTTTACGAACTCGGCGCGGTTGCGCCAGCGGGTGTCGGACGTATAGGCCAGCGCCACCTTGGCCGGATCGCGGCTGTTCCAGCCATCTTCGGCCAGACGCACCTTTTCGATGGCGGATTGTTCGGTGAAGGGGGGCAGGGGGGGACGGGACATGGTCTTTCTCCTTGGTTAGATATCGAGTTGCAAAGGCTGATTCCCGCTGGGTACAGCGCAGCAGATCAGCACTTCATCGGCGCCGCGCGGGGCGGTGGGTTCCTTGACATAGCTGACGGCACCGGCCAGCAGCCTGGTCTTGCAACTGCCGCAGGTGCCGCCACGGCAGCTGAATTCCGGGGATAGGCCGCGTGCCTCTGCCAGTTCCAGCAGGGTGCCGGAACCGGGGGTCCAGCGCGCCTCCTTGGCAGAGGCGGTGAAGGCCACGGGGACCGGGGCGGTGGCGGGCGGGGGCTGCGGCGTTGCCAGTTTGGTGGTGTCGGTGGTGCGGGTCAGGGAGGAAGGGCCGAAGGCTTCAGCATGGATGCGGTGGTCGGCGATGGTCAGGGCGCGCAGACCGTCATACTGCGCCTGGGTAAAGGCGGGTGGGCCGCAGAGGTAGAAATCGTAATCGTTGAAGGACAGGTGTTGCTTCAGCAGGTTGGTATCGATGCGGCCGGCGACATCATAATCGCGGCCCTGCATGGCATCGTCGGGATCGCTCAACACCCGGATGACCCGCACGGCACCGCCCGATACCGTGACCAGATCGGCCAGTTCGCGGTCGAACGCCCGTTCGGCCCTGGTGCGGGCGGCCTGGAACAGGATGGTGGGGCGAATGGATCGGGTCCGCAGCCCCTCGTAAACGATGTGGCGCAGCATGGCCAGCATCGGCGTGATGCCCACCCCGGCGGCCAGCAGGACGGCGGGTCGCTTCTCACCCGCGTTGATGGTGAAGGTACCGGCGGGGGTGCGCGCCTCAATCCGGTCGCCCCGGTGGACATGGTCGTGCAGATACTGGGAGACCAGTCCGTCCCGCTTCACACTGATCCGGTAATAGCCATCGGAGGGCGCCACCGACAGGGTGTAGGTGCGCATCACCGGCTTGTCGCTGCCGGGCAGGGTCAGGCGGATGGGCAGATGCTGTCCCGCCAGATGCGGCAGCAGACCAGCCCCGTCGGCGGGCAACAGGTGGAAGGAACGGATGCTGGACGATTCCTCCACGGTGCGGGCAACCGTGAAGGGCCGCCATTGGCTGGCAAGGTCGGCGGCACGCAGCCGGTCCGCCGCCTGCTGCCAATCCCCCGTCATCAGGGAATTGGGTGACCAGCCCTGCGGCTGAAAAGACCAACGCAGGGGCAGGGCCGCCGGGCGATGCACCACGCGGCGGGCGCGGAAGGTCCATAACCGTTCCGCCCCCTGAAAGGCCGCAACCTCCGGCCCGTCCAGAATCAGGGCGGCATCGCCCGTCAAGTGCAGCATGTCGCCGGTGGCGAAATCGACAAAGACCAGCCCGGCCTTGCCGTTCAGCAGGATGTTGCCCAGCGTCGCGAAGAACAGGTTGCCGGCGAAATCCGGGATGGTCAGGGTGCCGTCATCGCCGACGCGCACAAACCCCGCCTTGCCGCCGCGATGGGACACATCGACCTGACGGCGTCCCTCCCGGTCGGCATAGGAGGCGACGAAGAATGTGTCCGCCGCCTGGATGATGGCGCGGGCATTGGCGTCGATCTGGTCGCTCTCTCGCACGTCACCCGTGAAGGGTTCGGCGGGGTCGCGGGCCAGGGCGACGTCGCGCAGCTGGATATATTGCGGACAATTGCCGAAGCTCTGATCCACCTCAAACCGAAGCAGGCCGGGATGGGCGGCACGGATGATGCCGTTGACGCGGTTGCGGCGGCGGGTGTGTAGCTCGATACCCAGCAGGCCGATGGCGTCGCCGGTATTCATGCCGGCACCGGCCGGGTCCTGCGGGTTCAGCGGGACCTGGATGTCCAGCCGCGTGGCGGTGGGGGAGGCGATGAACCCCGCCCCACCGGCAAGCAGCGTGGCCCAGGCATCGCCGGCACCATCCACCGACCCCGCCACGATAAAGGGGACCTGGGCATAGAAGTCGCGATGCTGCTGGGGCATGAAATCGCGGATGACCCGTGCCCCCACATCCTGCATCCGCGCGGCCACGCCCAGCTTTTCCTGAAGCGCCGTTTCACCTTCATGCCAGACGGGCAGCTTGCTGCTCATCATCCCCTCCATCGGGTTGCCGGGTGTGTGTTCAGGCGAACAGTCCGACCTTGTTGCGGGCGAAAGGCACGAAGCCGGGCAGCCCCTCAATCCGGGCCAGGAAGGCCTTCACGCGCGGATAGGAGGTGAGATCGACATTCCCTTCCGGCGCGCTGGACAGGTAGGAATAGAGCGCGACATCGGCGATGGTGGGGCGTGTGCCGACCAGCCAGTCACGGCCCTCCAGATGCGCCTCCAGCCGGCCCAGCAGCGTGTGGGCGCGGGTGATGACCTCTTCCGCGTTAAGCTTGGCGCCCAGCAGATTGATCAGCCGGGCCGCCGCCGGCCCGAAGGCCAGATCGCCCGTGGTGACGGACAGCCAGCGCTGAACCGCGGCGGCACCTTCCGCATCGTCGGGCAGCCAGTTGCCGCCATGCTTCTTGGCCAGATAGATCAGGATGGCGACGCTGTCCGGGATCACGATCCCGTCATCCTCCAGCACCGGCACCTGACCGAACGGGTTCAGGGCCAGGAATTCCGGCCGCTTATGCGCGCCGGCCATCAGATCGACCTCCACCAGCTCATGCGGCAGGGCCAGCAGCGACAGGAACAGGCGGGCGCGGTGGGCATTGCCCGACAGGGGATGGTGATAAAGCTTCATGGTTCTGGTCCCTGGTTTTAAGGGGCCGGCGATCCCGGCCTTCCAGGGCAGAATGGGTTATCAAGGCTTTGGCGTTAATTCGTTGGTTGGGCAGTTCATTATTTCATTGGATGGAATAATCTATCAGCAAGAAGGGCGGGACCTTTCGGACCCGCCCTTGAATTGTCAGCTTAGTTAGCCGGCCCCGGCGCTACATGCGCCTTGGTCCAGCGTTCGACCTCGCCGTACCAGAAGACGCTGTTCTGCGGCTTCAGGACCCAGTGGTTCTCATCGGGGAAATAGACAAGACGGCTTTCCACACCCCGGCGCTGCAACGTGTTGAACAGTTCGATCCCGTGGTTGATCGGCACGCGCAGATCCTGTTCACCATGCAGGATCAGGGACGGGGTCTTGAAGTTGCCAGCCTGCATATGCGGGGAATTGCGGGCGATATTGGCCTGATCGTCCCAGAATTCCTTGAACCGCGCCTGGCTGCCGCTGAAATCGGCGGCATACTGGGTATAGAGGTTATAGACCGGTGCATGGATCACCAGGGTCTTGAACGGGTGTTCACGGCCCAGGATGAAGCTGTTCAGGTAACCGCCATAAGACGCACCGGCCGCCAGCATACGGTCCTTGTCGATGAAGGGCTTGGCGGCCAGCCACTCGGCGGCCTTCATCGTGTCCTGGTACGGCACCTCACCCCATTCCGGGTTGATGCTGTCGGTGAAGGCCTGACCAAAGCCGCTGGACCCGTGGAAATTATGCCAGGTGACGACATAGCCCCAGCCGGCAAACACCTGCGCGTTCCAGCGATAGCTGAACGCATCGGTGATGGCATTGTGCGGGCCGCCATGGACCAGCATCATGGCCGGGTATTTCTTAGCCGGGTCGAAATTGGGCGGATAGACCACCCACATCTGGATGTCAGCGTTGTTCGCCCCCTTGTAGGTAACGCTTTCAACCTTGCCCATCTGGAACCCGGACAGGGTCTGGGCATTGGCGGCTGAGATGTCGCGGACCTTGCCGGACTTTGCGTCGACGGCGACCAGTTCGGCGGGCGCGCTGATCGACTGGCGCAGGGCCACCAGCGACTTGCCGGCCACTTCCACATCCGTCACGTCGCCGGTGGAACCATCGGTGATGCGGCGGGGCTTTTCCTTACCCTTGGGGTCATAGCGATAAACACGCTGGACCGAGGCGTCATCAACGGCGCCATACAGGGCAGAGCTGTCATCGGTCCAGGAGAAGTCGCTGGCCGAGCGGTCGAAACCATCGGTGATGTTGCGCGTGGCACCCGTGGTCCGGTCGCGCACCATCAGCTTCGCATTCTCGCCATAGAAGCCGAAAATGGTGCGCTGGTTATAGGCCAGCGACTTGCCATCGGGGGCGTAGACGGGGTTGCTGTCCGGCCCGGTCTTGTTGTCGGGCGTGATGTTGGTGGCCGTACCGCCGGCCACGGCGATGGTGAACAGGTCGATATTGGGACGGTTGCCCACCTTGTCGACATTGACGGGGAAGGCGATTTCCTTGCCGTCGGGCGAGATGTCGAACGGCGCGCTCCCCTCATTATACTGCACCGACACGCCGGAGCCGAGCGTGATGGCGCGCGGGGTGGCGCCATCAATGTCAGTGGCGTAGAGATGGTTTTCACGGTCGTCCAGATAATGGTCGAAATAGGCGATGGGGGCCTTGTCCCAGACCTTGGCCGACATCTTCGTCTCTTCCCGGTCCTTCAGGCGCTTGGCCTGATCATCCCAGGTTGGCAGGTCGGGCCAGACGCGGGACATGAAGACCAGCCCCTTGCCATCGGCCAGCCATTTCGGCGTGCGCGCACCGGTCGGGACACTGGTCACCCGCTTCGCCTCACCCCCGCCAACGGGCAGGACATAGATCTGCGGGGCCTTGTCATCGTCACGCTTGGCGGTAAAGGCGATGTATTTGCCATCCGGGCTCCACACCGCATCGGCCTCTGCCGCCGGATCGGTGGTCAGCTGCCGTGCCGGGCCGCCATCGACGGGGAACAGCCACAGATCGGCGGCGCGTTTGTCCGTCTTCAGGTCGAATATGGAAACCGACACGACGGCTGACTTGCCGTCGGGCGACAGGGCGGGCGAGGCCACCCGCTTAAGCCCCCACATGTCGGTTGCACTCATCACATTTTTCTGCTGTGCCAGGGCCGGGGCAGCCAAGGCCACCGACGCCGCCCCCAGCAGCAGACCTACACGCGCGAAAGACCCAAAACGCATTTCTTATTCTCCGTCCGACAGGATTTTGGCGCGCAGGATGCCAGTGATGGGGGTAGCCCGATAGGGCTGTAACAAGCCCGTTACGAAGCGGTGACAATTGTGTCGGGGTGCGCTGCCGCTTGACGCAGTGACCAACGGCGGCACAGATAAGGGCCAAGAGATTGAAGGGGGCATGATGTCCGTCGCGATTACCCTGACCGTCAATGGCGCACCGGTAAGCCGGGAAGTGGACCCGCGCCTGCTGCTGTCGCAGTTGCTGCGCGATGAGCTGGGGCTGACCGGCACCCATGTCGGGTGTGATACCAGCCAGTGCGGGGCCTGTACGGTGCATCTGGACGGTGCATCGGTGAAAAGCTGTGCCATGCTGGCGGTGCAGGCCGATGGGTCGGATGTGCTGACCATCGAAGGGATTGCGGGGCCGAATGGTGCGTTGCACCCGATGCAGGCGGCGTTTCGGGAGCATCATGGCCTGCAATGCGGGTTCTGTACGCCGGGTATGGTGATGGGGGCCATCGAGCTGGCTCGCACCGCACCGGACCTGGAGGAGGCGACGATACGCGAGGGGCTGGAAGGTAATCTCTGCCGCTGCACCGGTTACCAGAATATCGTGAAAGCCGTGCGCGCGGGCGCGCAGGCCATGCGGGAAGGGTGAGGCCATGTACGGGTTCGACTATCACCGTCCCGCCGCCCTGTCCGACATTGTCGATCTGCTGACCGCGGACGAAGACGCCAAGCTTCTGGCCGGTGGCCAGACCCTGATCCCGACGCTGAAACAGCGTCTGGCCATGCCGACATCCCTGGTTGACCTTTCGGCGGTGCCGGGGTTGCGGGAGATTGTGGCGGAGGGTGACGGGGTGCGCATCGGTGCCATGGCGACCCATGCGGCCGTGGCGGGCAGCGAAGTGGTTCGCGCGATGCTGCCGGGGCTGGCCGATTTGGCCGCCCATATCGGTGATCCACAGGTGCGCAACCGGGGCACTATCGGCGGGTCCATCGCCAATGCCGACCCGGCGGCGGATTATCCGGCGGCATTGGTGGCGCTGGACGCCGTTATCCGCACCGACCGGCGGGATATTGCGGGGGCGGAATTCTTTACCGGCCTGTTTGAGACGGCGCTGCTACTCGGTGAAGTCGTGACATCCGTGTTCTTCCCGGCCGCGTCCCATGCCCGCTATGCCAAGTTTCCCAATCCGGCCAGCCGGTACGCCATGGCGGGTGTGTTCGTCGCCAAGCAGGGGGATGTGGTGCGGGTGGCGGTGACGGGTGCCGGGCCTTCCGTCTTCCGCTGGGACGCGGCGGAGGCGGCTCTGAGCGCACGGTTTAGTGCGGATGCGCTGGTTGGCTTGGTGCTGGATGACGACGGC
The DNA here is from genome assembly GCA_001296005.1 of alpha proteobacterium AAP38. GTDB lineage: Bacteria > Pseudomonadota > Alphaproteobacteria > Azospirillales > Azospirillaceae > Niveispirillum. The sequence continues at coordinate 83,380 of LJHR01000048.1, forward strand.
CTGAACAGCGATATGCATGCGGATGCGGCATACCGCGCGCATATTGTGGGCGTTCTGGCCCGGCGTGCTATCGCCTGAACTTGTCCGACAGGACCAGGGACGACATGGTGCGTTCGACACCCTGCACCTGACCAAGCAGGTCCAGCACGCGGTCGATATCCTGCACCGACTGTGCCGCGATGACGGCCATCATGTCGTAGGTGCCGGAGATGGCGGACAGGCTTTCCACCTCGGTGATGCGCTTCACCTCCGCCACGATGCGCGACAGCATCTTGGGGTTGGTGGACAGCAGTACATAGGCGCGGATCAGGCGGCTGCTGCCCGGATCCTGACGCAGTGTATAGCCCTGAATGATGCCCAGCCGTTCCAGCCGTGCGATGCGGGCCTGCACCGACGACCGCGCCAGTCCCAATTTACGCGCCAGCGATGCCGCCGGTTCACGGGCATTGGCCTTCAGAAGGGCGAGCAGGGCCGTATCAACGGCATCCTGTTGAGCGTCGGTGGCGTCCATCGGGGGCCTTGGCAAAACAAAAATACAGGGCGGGGCGGATGGGCAACCATCCGCCCCGGCACCCTATCACAGCTCGGGGAACTCAATCCCCTGGGCCAGCGGCAGGGAGGTGCCGTAATTGATGGCCGATGTCTGGCGGCGCATATACTGCCTCCAACTGTCGGAACCGCTTTCGCGGCCACCGCCCGTTTCCTTCTCGCCACCGAAGGCCCCGCCGATTTCAGCACCGCTGGGGCCCATATTGACATTGGCAATGCCGCAGTCGGAGCCATCGGGGGCCAGGAAGCGCTCGGCCTCCAGCAGGTCCCGGGTGATGATGCTGGACGACAGGCCTTGCGGCACGTCGTTCTGCAGGGCCACAGCCTCTTCAAAGTCGCTGTAGCGCAGGACATAGAGGATGGGGCCGAAGGTTTCGTGTTTCACGATCTCCGTCTGGGCCGGCATCTCCGCGATGGCGGGATAGGCGTAATACGCATCCGGGAACATATCGGCCAGGGCACGGCCACCGCCATGGACGGTGCCGCCCTGCGCCTTGGCGGCGTCCAGGGCCTTGGCCACGGCGTCAAAGGCGGCCTTGTCGACCAGCGGACCCATCAGGGTGCCGGCATTGCGCGGATCGCCCGGCTGAATGGCGGCAAAGGCAGTCTTCACCGCCGACACCACCTTGTCATAGCAATCGGTGTGGACGATCAGGCGGCGCAACGTGGTGCAGCGCTGACCGGCCGTACCCACGGCGGCGAACAGGATGGCGCGCACGGCCAGTTTCAGGTCGGCCGACGGCGTAACGATCATGGCATTGTTGCCGCCCAGTTCCAGGATGGAACGGCCAAAGCGCTTGGCCACCACGGGTGCAACTTCGCGGCCCATGCGGGTGGAGCCCGTGGCGCTGACCAGCGGCACGCGGGGGTCGGCGGCGATCTGCTCCCCCACTTCGCGCAGACCGAACAGCAATTGCGACAATCCTTCGGGTGCGTCGCCGAAGCGGGCCAGGGCCTTCTCGAAAAGCGCGTGGGTGGCCAGGGCCGTCAGTGGCGTCTTTTCCGACGGCTTCCAAATCACCGGATCGCCACAGACCACGGCCAGGGCCGCGTTCCAGGCCCAGACGGCGACGGGAAAGTTGAAGGCGGTGATGATGGCGACGGGGCCCAGCGGCTGCCAGGTTTCCACCATGCGGTGGCGCGGGCGTTCGGACGCGATGGTCAAGCCGTGCAACTGCCGCGACAGGCCAACGGCGAAGTCGCAGATATCGATCATCTCCTGCACCTCGCCCAGGCCTTCCTGGACGATTTTGCCGGCTTCCAGCGTGACCAGCGCCCCCAGGTCGGCCTTATGTTCGCGCAGCACCTCACCGAACAGGCGGATCAGCTCCCCCCGGCGGGGGGCGGGGACGGTGCGCCAGGACTTGAACGCGTTGGCGGACCGGGCCAAGGCGGCATCCACCTCGGCGCCGCTGTGCGCCTTAACGGCCCCCAGACGGGCGCCATCAATGGGGGAGCGGGAGACGATATCCCCGTCGGCGACGAGATGGGCGATGCCCAGGCGGTCCAGAAGGGCGGCGGTTGCGGACATGGGGCGGAACTCCGGTATGGAATGGATGCTGCTTGATTATGCTTTATGGAAATGGGAACGGCGTGGCACCCGTCCCCGGTTCGCCTCACGCATAAACCTTTCCGAAACGGTTGGAAAGGAACAGGTCCAGCGGCATCTGCTCCTGGCGGACGAAGCCTTTGGAGGGCAAGTGGCCGGTTGCCTGCAGGTCCAGCATGGCGCAGATGCCGGCAGCCGTGCTCATCTGGATGGCCGACAGGAACTGGCCTTCGACCTCTTCACCATGAATGTGGCGGACGATGCTTTCCTGTTCCAGGCGGCCATGGCGCTTGCCGCTGACGGTGCAGAAGACCAGGACCACATCCTGCATGGTGATGGGCAGGGCTTCTTCCAGCACTTCCTTCAACAGGTCGCGGCGGCGGGCCAGACGCAGGTCTTCGACCAGCAGCTTGATGATGGCGCAGTGACCGGGATAACGGACGGACTTGTAGGTCAGGTTCTCCACCTTGCCGGCCAGCGTCTCGGTCAGCGAGCCCAGGCCGCCCGAGGTATTGAACGCCTCATAGGCGACACCTTCCAGAACGAATTCTTCCAGGTCTTCCAGGGGCGGCAGCTCGACATTCTTGCCGTCCTGCACCGCCTCGCACGGGTTCAGATATTCGTTGATCAGGCCGTCGGTGGACCAGGTCAGATTGTATTTCAGGGCGTTGGTGGGATAGCGGGGCAGGGCGCCGACGCGCAGCTGCACATCGCGCAAGCTGTCAAAGCCGGCGGCCAGACCATGGGCGGCGATGGACACGAAACCAGGGGCCAGCCCGCATTGCGGGATAAAGGCGCTGCCAGCCTTGGCGGCCACTTCCTTCACCACGCGCGTGCTGGCCACATCCTCGGTCAGGTCGAAATAATGGATGCCGGCATCATAGGCGCCGTAGGCGACGGTGGAGGTGGTGTGGAAGGGCAGGGCGTTCAGCACCGCGTACTTGCCGGCCATGGTCTTGCGCAGGGCGGCACCGTCATTGATGTCCAGTTGCACCGTGTCCACGCCCAGGTCGGTGAACCGCTTCAGGGCATCGGCGCTGTGGTCCGCGACGGTGACGGTGTAATCGCCGCTGCGGCGCAGCAGCAGGGTGATGGCGATGCCGATCTTGCCGGCGCCCAGCAGCAGGATGTTCTTCATTTTGCTCCCCATTTCCCGAAAGGTATTTACGGGGAATGGTGCCGCCCGCCGCCGCCGATCGGAAGGCGGCGATCTGTCGATATGCAGGGTAATTGACGGCGTTTCGCAGGATATGCCGGCGTAACGCAGATCAGCCCGTCGCCATCTGCCGCAGCTTGGCCAGCAGCGCATCGATGCTGGTCGGCTTTGTCAGCATCTGGGTGCCGGGGGGCAGACGGGAGGTGTCGGCCCGGTCGATATAGCCGGTCAGGAACAATACTTTCAGCCCCGGCCAGCGGCCCAGCGCCAACTCCGCCAATTGCCGTCCATTGGTGCCGGGCAGGCCGACATCGGTGACCAGGAACTGAATGTCCGGATGGTCCGACAGGATGTCCAAGGCCGCATCGGCATTGCCCGCCTGATGCACCACAAGCCCCTGTTCCTCCAGCGCCTCGGCCAGGACAAGGCGGATCAGCACCTCATCCTCCACCAGCAGCAGACGGTAGATCGATGACGGGGTTTCGGCCGGCACTGCCGGACCTTGCTCCCCCGCCGGTTCGGCAGCGGAAAAGATGTGGCAGGGCAGGTGCAGCGTTACCTTCGTTCCCCGTCCCTCCCGGCTGTCCAGGGTCAGGAAGCCACCCGATTGCCGCGCAAACCCATATAGTTGCGACAAGCCCAGGCCGGTGCCATGGCCGACCGGCTTAGTGGTGAAGAAGGGTTCGACGGCGCGGGTCAGCACCTCCGCTGACATGCCGATACCGGTATCGGCCACGGAGAGGGTGGCATAATCGCCATCCTCCACCTCGTTCGCGGCGGCGGCAGCGCGGTCGATATGGCGCATGCGGGTGGCGATGGTCAGGGTGCCGCCGTCGGGCATGGCATCGCGGGCATTGACGGCGAGGTTGAGGATACCGCTTTCCACCTGATGCGGGTCGGCCCAGGCGGAACAGATATCCTCTGTCAGATCAAGGCGCAGCAGTACATCCTCCCCCACCGACCGGCGGACCAGTTCGGCCATGCCACGGGCAAGGGCGTTCAGATCGACCGCTTCGGGCTGCAATGGCTGACGCCGGGCAAAGGCCAGAAGCCGCTGTGTGACGGCCCCAGCGGTTTCCAGCGCCGACAGCGCCGTCGCCATATGGCGCTGCACATCCGGCAGGTCCGGGGGCAGGCGGGCGGAAACCAGTTCCAGGCTGTTGCCGATCACCTGCAGAAGATTGTTGAAATCATGCGCCACACTGCCGGTCAGCCGACCCACGGTTTCCAGCTTCTGTGCCTGGAACAGGGCCTCGCGCGCTTCCTCCAACGCCTGCTGCGCCTGACGGCGTTCGGTGATATCGCGGGTGACCTTGGCGAAACCGATCAGGGTCCCGTCATCGTCACGCACCGGTTCGACCACCACGCTGGCCCAGAAATGGCCGCCATCCTTGCGCACGCGCCAGCCCTCAGCCTCGAACCGGCCCTCGACCAGCGCGGTGGCGAGCACGCGGGCGGGAAGCCCGTCACGCACATCCTCCGCCCGGAAGAAGCGGGAGAAATGCTGACCGATGATTTCACTGGCGCGGTAACCCTTGAAGCGCTGCGCTCCACCATTCCAACTGACCACGATGCCGTTGGGGTCCACCATATAAATGGCGTAGTCATGCACGCTTTCGATCAGCACGCGCAGGTGCCGTTCCCCCGCCAGACTATCGGCGGTCAGATGCTGCATGGTGCCGGTCAAGTCGGGTTTCCCGCGGAAAATGGGGATAAGACGTGCCATCATCAGCGACCGGACTTTTCCGTCAATCCTGCCGATGGTCCTAGGACTCTGTTTCTACTATTATATTAGACCATGTTTTATCAAGAATGGCTGAGTTTTGGGTGATCTTCCCTGTAGATGTCACAGCCGACCGACATGGGATTTCAGGTAATCCACCAGCAACGAAACCTTGGGCGACAGGTGGCGGCGATGGGGATAAACCGCCCAGATCCCCTCGTCCGGCGGGCGATGATGGTCCAGAAGGCTGACCAATGTTCCGGCTGCCAGCTCCGTTTCCACATAGAAATCCGGCAGTTGGCACAGACCCAGCCCCTGGCGTGCGGCGTCCAGCACGGCAAAGCCGCTGTTGCATCGCCAGCTGCCGACAGGCCGGAAGGAGACCTGCCGGCCCTGATCCTCGAAATGCCAGAGATCGGCGGTGCCCATCAGGCACTGGTGTCGGGTCAGATCATCCAGGCTGGCCGGTGCGCCATGCCGTTCCAGATAGGCGGGTGCGGCACAGAGATAGCGGCGGCGTGATGCCAGACGCACGGCGATCAGGCGGCTGTCATCCAGGCTGGTGCCAGTCCGCACAGCCAGATCGAACCCTTCACCTACCAGATCGGTCAGCCGGTTGGTCAGATCGATACTGACCGACAGCTGCGGATGGGTCAGCAGGAAGCGGTTGACCAGGGGCACGATGAAGCGTTCGCCATAGGCGATGGAGCAGGTGAGGCGCAGATGGCCACGCGGGGCACCGTCGCTTTCGCTGACGGTGGCGAACGCCTCCTCCCGTTCCTCCACCAGCCGGCGGCAGCGTTCCAGAAAGGTGCGCCCGGCATCGGTGACGCTGACCCGCCGCGTGGTGCGGTAAAGCAGGCGGACCTGCAGCCGATCCTCCAGTCGCGCCACTTCCCGGCTGACATGGGAGGTTGAGACGCCCAGACGGGCTGCGGCGCCGGAGAAGCTTTCCGTCTCACAGACAGCGATGAAACTGTCGATCCCGTCCCAGGAGCCCATGATTGTTCCCACACAGCAATAATCATTTGCCAAAATGCATGATCGTTGCCAGAGCTTTCAAGCTATTGTCGCCCCCGACCTGTCCGTGCGACCCTCGCCGGGCGAACCCTTTCACGACCCCTGACCGGATAAGACCGCCATGAAGACCCGCGCCGCCGTCGCTTTCGAGGCCAAGAAGCCGCTGGAAATCGTCGAACTGGACCTGGAAGGGCCGAAGCCGGGCGAGGTGTTGATCGAGATCATGGCGACGGGCATCTGCCACACCGATGCCTATACGCTGGACGGGTTCGATAGCGAAGGCATCTTCCCCTCCATCCTGGGCCATGAAGGGGCCGGGATCGTGCGCGAAGTGGGGGCAGGGGTCACCAGCCTGAAGCCGGGTGACCATGTCATCCCGCTCTACACCCCGGAATGCCGGCAGTGCAAAAGCTGTCTGTCGCGCAAGACCAACCTGTGCACCGCCATCCGCGCCACCCAGGGCAAGGGGTTGATGCCCGACGGCACCACGCGGTTCAGCTATAAGGGCCAGCCCATCTATCACTATATGGGTTGCTCCACCTTCTCCAACTTCACGGTCCTGCCGGAAATCGCGGTCGCCAAGATCCGGGAGGACGCGCCGTTCCAGTCCTCCTGCTATATCGGCTGCGGCGTGACCACGGGCGTGGGTGCCGTGACCAACACGGCCAAGGTGGAGCCGGGTTCCAATGTCGTGGTGTTCGGCCTGGGTGGTATCGGCCTGAATGTCATCCAGGCGGCCCGCATGGTGGGCGCCGACAAGATCATCGGCGTCGATATCAATGACCGCAAGGCCGAATGGGGCCAGCGCTTCGGCATGACCCATTTCGTGAACCCGCAGAAGATCGAGGGCGATATCGTCCAGCATCTGGTGGCATTGACCGAGGGTGGTGCCGACTACACGTTCGACTGCACCGGCAATACCATTGTTATGCGTCAGGCGCTGGAGGCTTGTCATCGCGGCTGGGGCGTGTCGGTGGTGATCGGTGTTGCGGAGGCCGGCAAGGAGATTTCGACCCGTCCGTTCCAGCTGGTCACGGGCCGCGTCTGGAAGGGGTCGGCCTTTGGCGGTGCGCGTGGCCGCACCGATGTGCCGAAGATCGTTGACTGGTACATGCAGGGCAAGATCGAGATCGACCCGATGATCACCCATGTCCTGACCCTGGAAGAGATCAATAAGGGCTTTGACCTGATGCATGCGGGGGAGAGCATCCGCAGCGTTGTGGTTTATTAATTCTTGTCGTTGTTCCCTCA
>LJHR01000049.1 GCA_001296005.1 alpha proteobacterium AAP38
ACTCTCTTCGAAACCAAAATCGGGCGTACCGTCACCGCCGGCGTAAATGTCAGGTTCTGATCACGATTGACCAAAGAAAGCCGCCGGCAGTGATGCCGGCGGCTTTTGCCCTTTTAGATCAAAGGGCCTTGAACCGGACGGCGATGCCGCCACCCGGTGCCATGTCCAGCTCCAGACTGTCCTTCGACGTCACCACGCGCTTTTCCACCTTCAACGCGGTCGGGTTGTTCTTGTAATCCGCCCCGGCCCCGTCGGCGTATATCTGCGCTTCATAGCGCATGCCGGGCGTCAGGAAGTCCAACTTCTGGGTCAGCTTGCGGGCATTCTCGTCGGTGACGCCGCCCAGGAACCAATCCTTGCCCCCGCGTGGCTGCCGGGCGACCACGACGTAATCGCCGATCTCCGCCTGTAAAGTGCGTGACGTTTCCCAGTCCGCTGCAACATCGCGGATGAACTGGAAGGCGTCGGGCCGCGCCTCGTAATTTTCCGGCAGGTCGGCGGCCATCTGCACCGGGCTGTACAGCACGACATAGAGCGCCAGCTGTGTGGCCAACGTGGACTGAACCCGCGCCTCCAGCTTGTCCTTGCCATGCACGACGTCGAAGATGCCGGGCGTGTAATCCATCGGCCCGGCCAGCATGCGGGTGAAGGGCAGGATAGTGACATGTTCGGGCGGATTAGTGGGCTTGCCCCAGGCGTTGAACTCCTGGCCCCGCGCGCCTTCACGGCTGACCCAGTTGGGCCAGGTGCGGCGCAGACCCGTATCCTTCACCGGCTCATGCGCGTTCACGGCGATCTTGTGCCGGGCCGCCGTCTCCACGACCTTCAGGTGGTGGCGCACCATATATTGACCGGCAAACCATTGCTGGCCGCCCGCCTCGTCCAGGATGGTGCCGCTATGCTTGACATAGCCGGTCTTGACGCGATCCACGCCCACCTTCTGGTAGAGCGCCATGGCGTCTTCCAACTGGCGCTCATAATTGACCACGGCGCCCGCCGTTTCATGATGCCCAATCAGGCCCGCACCCTTCGCCTTGCCATAGGCGGCCAGCGCCGGCAGATCAAAGTCGGGATAGGCCTGAGTGAAGCTAAACTGATCGCCATTGGCGATCCAGTCGCCGTCCCAGCCCTTGTTCCAGCCCTCGACCAGAACGCCGGTGAACCCGTACTTGGCCGCGAAATCCATATAGCGCTTCACATTGGCATTGTTGGCCCCATGGATCGGCCCGGTGCCCCAGGTGGACTTGTTCAGATGCATCTCCCACCAGATGCCGACATATTTGCCGGGCTTGAACCAGGAGACGTCGCCCAGCTTGTTGGGCTCGTTCAGGTTCAAGGTGATGCGGCTGTCGGCCAGTGCCACCGCACTGTCGCCGATCAGGACGGTCCGCCAGGGCGTGGTGAACGGCCCCGTTTTGCGCGCCAGAACCCCGTCGGGCCAGGGCATCAGCTTCGCCGTCAATGTCCCTGCCCCATCCCCCGACAGCAGCATGGACGGAAAGTCGACCAACGCCGCCTCATGGATGGACAGATGCAAGCCGTTATCGCCCTTCAGCGTCAGCGGCGTTTCGGCGGTGGTGATGCGGCGCGCGTCGGTCTTGGTATAAAGATACTCGTCCCGCTCCTCGCCCTGCGCCTGATACCACCAGGCCAGTTGATTACCCACGGGCCGGAACTGTGTGCGTTCGCCCACCACCTCCACGGCCTGACCCGCCGGAAGGGCGGCATAGTCATAGCGAAAACCGATACCGTCATCGAACAGGCGGAAATTGATATCGACAGAGGCGTTCAGGACGGTATCCCCGCCCAGCGTCACCGTCATTTCGGTATGGTTATCGCGCACCACCCGTTGCTCGCCCCAGGGCTGTTCCCAACTCGTGTCCGATGCCGCCCGCTTCACCGCCTTGATGGCGCTATAGCGGACCGGCGCCTCCCCCTTGAAGCCCAGGCCCAGGGCGCCCGGCGCCAGAACCGGCGCACCCTTGCGGCTGACCTCATAGAATGCCTGCCCATCCTTCACAAAGACGCACAGCTCAATCAGTTTGCCCGGCGACTGTGCGCATTCACGGTCAGCAGCCAGCGCCGGATTGGCGGCCCCCAGGGCGACAAGCGAGGAAAGCAGCGTCAGGGAACGGAAATTCATCAGGGGGGCCTCTTTGCAGGAATGAAACCAGTCGAAACGCACGTCACTGACCATGGTGCAGATAGGCGTCATGGGTCGGCTGCCGCAAGACCTGGGCCTTCACGAAGCCCAGCATGGCGCGCAGCCGCGCCTTCAATTCCTCCGCCGGGATCAAATCCAGGGCGGGTGGATAAGTGTCGGGCACCAGCCCATGCCCGACAAGAAAGGCGCGCCAGCTGTCGGGGGTCAGGTCATCCTCGTCCCACAGCGCCAGTTCGCCCCGCGCCCGGAACAGCGACAGGCGGTGGAACAGGTCGGTGGACAAAGGCAGATCGCGCGCTGCATCCCAGAAGGGGCCGACATGGCGGGCCAGATGGTAATGCATCGCCTGGAAATCCCGCAGATGCGTGAAATGCGCCCGCGTCAGCCGGTTATATTCGGCCTGTGCGGCCAGGAATCCGCCATGCCGGGGAAAATGCGCCAACAGATGCACAAGCCCCTGCTGCAGGGCCAGCAGGTCCAGGTCATGCAGCGGGTCCAGACGCACGGCCGCCTGACCCAGCGCCACGCAATTCCCATCCCAGGCGCGGGCGCGCAGACCCGGCGCACTGCCCCGCCCCACCGCATCCTCCGGTGCGAAACCGCAGAGCGGCGGCAGGCGGCGCAGCACATCCGCCTCCCCCGACCCAGACCGCCAGACTGCCGTCAGATAGGTTCCCGACTGTGCCGGACGCAGCGCGATCCAGCCCTGGTTGAAGCCCCGCACCTCGGCATAGGGGGGCAGCGTCTTCATGCGCGGACCCCGCGCCGTCAGCACGCGGTCAGCCGGGAACTCCCAGGGTTCCAGGCTGTTCTCCGGCCCGGCGATCAGCTGCGCATCGCTGCCCGTGACGTCCAGATAGAAATCCCCCTCGACGCGCTGCCCATCTTCCAGCATCAGCCCGGTGATCACACCGCCCTCGCGCGCCACCGACAGGCCGCGCGCCGGTATCACCGTCACACCGGCGCGAATTGCCAGTTCCTTCAGGACCGCCGCATAGGGCAGCGCTGGCAGGTGATAGCCATAGTCGCTGCGGCCATATTCCTCGCTCTGCGCATCGGGGATGAACAGCCGCCCCTGCCGGGCCGCCGCCGCCGTTAGGCTGAAATCCTCCAGCGGAACCGACAGGCCATGGCGGCGGGCGCGCAACCAATGGGCGAAGAAATCTTGCCCCCCGATGGGGGAACCCAGCGCGCCGAACGGATGCAGAAAGGGCGGAACGGAACCCGGCGCATCGGCGAAATTCCAGCCCAGCGTATAGGCACCCCGCACCCGCGCCAGCAGCCCCTTCTCATCCAGGCGCAGCTGATGATGCAGCGCCTCCAGCGCCGGCAGGCTGGCATGCAGGTCGCCCGGCCCCGCCTTGGCGGGCAGTTCGACAACACTCACCCGCAGTCCCGATGGCGACAGGGCGCGGATCAGCGTGGCTGCCGTCAGCCACAGGGGCGCGTCACGTCCGGCGATGACCAAATGGTTGATCGGCTGGTTCATGCGGCATTCCCCCGCGATCCGGAATGGTCGGGTGCCGCGCAATGGCGGGCGATAAAATCGGCATGGGCCGGCATGCCCGACAGCCCGTCGCGGATGCGCCCGCGCAAATCCGACAGCCGCCTTTCCAGCTCCGGCAGCGGCAAATGATCGGCCAGTCGGGCATAGGCCCCCGGCATCACCCCCTGCCCTTCGAACACCGACAGCCAGCTGTCGCGCGAAAAAAGGCCCAGCTTGTAATCGGGTGCCGCCGCCCCTTCACGGAACAGGTCCAGCTTGTGCAGCAGGCTGTCCGGCATCTCCATGCTGCGCACATGGTCCCACAGCGGCTCTCCATGACGGCTGTTGGCCACGTAATGCAGGACCAGGAAGTCGCGCACCCGGTCGTAATGGATCTCGAACAGGCGGTTGAACTCCGCCGCCAGACGCGGATCAATGCCGCCGCCGGGCCGGGGCATCAGCCCGACCAGATCGAACATCGCCGCCTGGATCAGGAAGATCGACGTGCTTTCCAGCGGTTCCAGGAAGCCGCTGGAAAGGCCCGCCGCAACGCAATTTCCGGCCCAGGCCCGCACCCGCCGCCCGGCAGCGAAACGCAGCAGGCGCGGCTCAGCCAGCGCCGGCCCGTCCAGCGCCGACAGCAACGTCTCCCGCGCCTCGTCCTCCCCGCACCAGCGGCTGGAGAAGACGTAGCCATTGCCGATCCGGTGCTGCAGCGGGATGCGCCAAGTCCAGCCCGCCTTGCGGGCAGTGGCGCGGGTGTAGGGGGTCAACGGTTGCACGGACCCTGACGGCACTGCCAGCGCCCGGTCGCAGGGCAGCCAGTGCGACCAGTCGCACCAGGGCACCTGCATTGCCCCGCCGACCAGCAGGGAGCGGAATCCGCTGCAATCGACAAAGAAGTCACCTTCGATTCCGCCGCCCGACGCCAGGGTCAGACGGGTGACATGCCCGCTCTCCCCATCCCGTGCGACATTGATGATCCGCCCCTCCACCCGCGTCACGCCACGCGCAGTGGCCCAGTGGCGAAGGAATTCCGCGTATAATCCGGCATCGAAATGATAGGCGTAGGAGAATGTTGACCGTATCGATTTCGTATCGACTGCCGCAGGATGGTCGAACATGCCCGCCCGGCACAGGGCCACGGCAAAGGAATAGTCCTGCAAGGACCCGGCCTCAATGCCGGACAGGCGGGCGCGGGCCCAATGGTGCTGAAAATCCACCCCGGCCCATGGTTCGCCGAACACCCCAAACGGATGGATATAGCGGTCGGTGGGCTGGTTCCAGCCGACAAACTCAATCCCAAGCTTGATGGTGGCGCCGGTGGCGCGCATGAACTCGGCCTCGTCGATGCCCAGCCGGTCATTGAACAGCTTGATATGGGGCAGCGTCGCCTCCCCCACCCCGACGGTCCCGATCTCGTCGCTTTCGATCAGGGTCAGGTCATAGGCATCGGCGGGCAACAGCTTGGACAGACCGGATGCCACCATCCAGCCCGCCGTGCCGCCGCCGACAATCACCACCCGCAGGCGCTTTGCCGCTTGTACCCGCATCCGATGACGCTCCGTGCCCGGTCGGATGATGTATCTCATCAACCGGCTGCAATAAAAATGGGGGCGCCGCGGAGGGAGTGTGCTGCGGCGCCCCTGGGGAGGATCAGAACTTCACACGGGCGCCGACCTGGACGCGGCGGTCGGCCTTGCCCCAGTTGGCATCCTTGTAGACGGGCTTGGCACCCGGCGTGACGGCACTGTCGCCAAAGATCTGCTGCTGATAGATCGTCTTGGTATCCAGCAGGTTGGTGCCTTCCAGGGCCACTTCCAGATTCTCGGAAATGGAGTACCGGATGGAACCGTCCAGGAAGCCCGCCGCCTTCTGGAACACAGGCAAGCCGATGCAGCAATCCAGATTGTTGGTCAGGAACCGCGACCGCCAGTTATAGGCAAGGCGCAGACCGATCGGCCCCTGCTCATACAGGCCGACGATGTTGTAGGTGTGCTTGGAAATCCCGGCCAGCTTGTGGCTGTCGATCACCGCACCGCGCCCGCCCGACACATCCAGGCCGGCACCAAAGCCACCCGTACCGCCGGCGTCCAGCGCGCCCTGCGTCACCAGATTGGAATTGCTGATGCCTGACTGTTCGACATAGGTGTAGTTCACCTGCATGCCCAGCCCGTTCCAGAAATCGGGCAGGAAGTCGAAGAAGGTCTGGTAGGAGGTTTCGAAGCCGTACAGCTCTCCCCCACCCTTCTGGTTACGCGGACCGCGCATGATCACGGTCTGGGTGGAGTTGCCGTTGGTGAATTCACGCACGAATTCGCCGTAGGAGATTGAGTTCCGCAGCTTCTTATAGAATCCGCCGACCGAGAACAACCCGCTCTTGCCAAGATAATATTCATAGCCCAGATCAAACTGGTCGGCCTTCAGCGGCTTCAGGCCGGCATAACCGGATTCCGCCCGGAAGACGAAATTATACCCGGTCACCTGTCCCAACGCGTTCTTCACAAGATAGGGTGAGCTGGCGGTCGTATCGATCACGGGCGACTGGATGGAGACGAAGTTGCGCAGCAGGCCGAAATCCGGTCGCGCCATGGCCCGCGACGCCGCGAAGCGGATATACTGGTCATCATCCAGACCGAAGCGGACATTGAAGCTGGGCAGGACGTTGGTGTAGTCGGTCTTGAAGTCGTTGGCTGTGCCCGACCCGTTGGCAAAGGCCAGGATGGCCGGCGTCAGGGAACAGGCCGGGTTCACGACGGCACCGGGCGGCAGCGTGGAACCACAGGGCGTGCCCTGCAGGGCGCGCAGCGCGGTGTCGGTGGGGAAGCCCACAGAACCCTGGCTGTTGATCTTGGTTTCCACGATACGGGCGCCGATATTGCCATCGACCGTGATGCCATTGAAGATAGTCATGTCGCCGCCGCCAAAGCGCAGCATGGCATAGCCGGCATTGGTCTTTTCCTGCACATGCATCACTTCGGACGGCAGGAAGCAGCTGCCCGAGGGCAGGCCCGGACGATCGCAGATCGGCACCCAGCCCGGCGAAACGGGGTTGTTGGTGTTGGGACCCGACAGCGACTTCACCAGCCGGTCACGGTCCTTCAGCACATCCCGGCTGAGATAGACCAGATCGCCGTTGGGATAGACTTCGCCATTGAAGAAGTCATCGCCGAGATTGACCGTGTCCCAGATGCCGGCGCCATAGCCCTTGAAGGGCTGGCCATTGCCGCAACCGGCGGGATAGGTGCCGCCCGTGCTGTCGGCGTTGAAGCCGGGGCCATTGCAGTTCCAGCTGGCTGCGACGGGCGTCCAGTTAAAGGTGGAATAGCGCACCGTCTGCTTGCGGTCGGCATGGCGCACGCCGACCTTCAGCGAATTCAGCCAGCCATCACCGGCGTCAAGATCATAGGTGGCGTCGCCCCGGAAGGCCGTTTCCTTGGCGTCATTATCCTCCAGATGCGCCTGGATGAAGGGAATCCAATAATTATGCGGGTTGGACAGGCCGCCCGGCGCATAATTCACGTTGGAACCGGGCTTCATAACGACGTTGGGCACGCCGTTCTTGCCAACGGAGTACTGCATGTCGGCCATGGAGCCGGTGGCGACCAGGATATCGTCGTTGGTGGTGGACGCCGTGATACGCTGCACATCGAAGCTGGTGTGCAGACGGTCATTCACGTCCCACTTCACATTGAAGGACAGGTCCTTGGTGCCTTCACGATGGTCAAAATTCCGCGCCTCGTTCTGGAAATAGAGGCCATCCTGGAGGGTGGTGGTGCTGCAGGCGCCGTTGCCGCAATAGTTCACGAACGGCTTGCCGGGTACCGCCGAGCCTGTGTTGATCGCATCCTGCAAACTGTCCCACGAGCCGCGCCAGCTGCCATGACCCTGGGTCAGCAGCCCGCTTTCCAGCATGCCATCGGCACCGAATTTCAGGGCCGGCGACCCCGTGGCCGGGCCGATGACGCTGGTGTCACGCACCCGGAAGGCCGACGAGCCATAGGCGTTGCCATCCAGGATGACGTGACTGGCATTTTCCAGCCAGGCATTATGGTACTTGGAATGGGTGTACTGCACGGTGGCCTGGAAGCTGCCATCGTCATTCTCATACTGCCCGGCCAGCGAGGTGCCGCGCCGCGTGCGGTCATAATCGACCAGCGAGTAACGGATACCATCGGGCATATAGGCCCAGCCGGTGCCACCGAACGGATTGCGGGTACAACCCACCGTGCCGTCGGCCCCGATGATGGCCTTGCCCGAGGCATCGACCGCACCGGCGGAACAATAGGTGTCGATCTTGTCCATGATGACGCTTTCGGTCCGCGTCACGACATGGGACCGCGCCAGATTGGCCAGCAGGCCGAACTTGCCGGCATTCGTCTCCCAGACATTGCTGATCATGCCGGAATATTCACCCGTCCACTTCTTGGACCGGTCGCCATAGGAGCCCTTGATATTGCCGGCGATGGCCAGCCCGTCAGCATCGAACGGCAGGCGGGTGCGCAGATTGACCGTACCGGCGATGCCGCCTTCGATCATGTCCGCCGTCTGGTTCTTGTAGCTGTCGACGCCGGCCATCAGTTCGGGCGAGACGTCGTTGAAGTTCAGGCCGCGATAGCTGTCGGCAGAGAAGCTGTCACGACCGTTGAATTCGGTGCGGACCTGAGTCAGGCCGCGGATCAGGACGGACGTCCCCTCCCCCGACGGGTGCGTGCTGTCATCGGATGATTGCAGGCGGGACACGGTGATGCCCGGCACGCGCTGCAACGCTTCGGACACGGACTTGTCCGGGAAGGCGCCGATATCGGTGGCCGTGATGCTGTCCACCACGGTGCCGGCATTGCGCTTGATGTCGAGCGCGCTTTCCAGGGCCGCACGCACACCGACAACGACGATTTCCTCCAGAACGGGGGCCGCCTCGGCCTTCGGTTCGGCGGCGGTCTGAGCCTGGGCGCCATGTGCGCCGACCAGGGCCAACGCCAGCAGCGACACGCCGCCGCGCAGCCACAGCGCGCGGCTGTGGTTGGTCTTCACATCCTTCACTTCCTGTTCCCTCCCCTTTTCGGATTTTTCCGCCGCCCTTCGCCCCGGCGCATACAGCGCGCCGACCTGCGATCCTTCCGGGCAGCATCCATGTTGTTTGCGTAATTTTGCGCAAACTTGCGTAACGCGCAAGCGCAAATTTTCAAGAGGCGAAAGATTGTTATTATTTATTTGATTTTGTTATGTTTTATGGAGTCAATTCGCCCGATATCATTCAATCAATACCCGAAAATCCGTTCCAAAATCCGCCCGGACGATGCCACATTAATGCAAATTTTGCGTAAGCAGGTGCAACAAAACCCGTGGGTCAGATCAGGCCGAAGGCAGGCCCTGACAGCAAAATCTCTCGATCCATATCCGGCGGATGGGGCATTCGCCGCGACCCATCGATCATTCCCGTGGGACGAAGACCATGCAGAGGGCGGCAATGGCCAGGGAGACGGCCGCCAGGGTCAGAGCATGGATGGCGTGACCGCCGAACAGGGTACCCACCAGCGGCCCCAGGATCGTGGCGGCCACCAGTTGCGGCAGGACCAGGAAGATATTGTGGATGCCCATATAGACCCCGGCCTTTCGCGCCGGCACGGCCCCGGCCAGCAGGGCATAGGGGATGGATAGGATCGCCGCCCAGGCACAGCCGATGGCGACCGACGGCAGCCACAGCCAGACCGGATCATCCACCAGCGCAAATCCAGCCAGGCCCAGCGCGCCCAGCAGAAGGCAGACCGCGTGACAGGCCCGCCGCCCCACCCGTGCCGCCAGTGCCGGCAGCACCAGGGCCGCCAGGGCGGCCACGCCATTATACCCGGCGAACAGCACGCCGACCCAGTCCGCCCCCTGGTTATAGGCGGTCGACGTGGCGTCGGTACTGCCGAAATGCCGGGCCGCGACGGCGGGGACTGTATAGATCCACATGGCGAACAGCCCGAACCATGTGAAGAACTGCACGATGGCCAGCCGTTTCAGCAGGCGCGGCATATGCAGGATATCCTCCACGATCTCCAGCATGCCCAGCGACGCCGCCCCTCGCCCGCGCAGGATGGCGGCGGCCACCTGTGCCAGACCGAAGGCGATGGCGATGATGGCGATCAGATGGATTTCCCGTTCCTGCCCCGTGCCTAGCGCGAAACCGGTCAGTCCGGCACCACCCAGCGCCCACAGCGCCCCGCTTCGCAGAAGCCCCAGGCCGCTGCCGTCTCCTGCCGCCCGCTCCGGCACCGGGCCCGCCGCCATGTCCGGCGGCCCCTCCGGCTCTGCCGTCGTCACCACGGTCCACAGCACCGCCAGCAGCAGACACCCCGCCCCGACATAGAAGGCGGCCCGCACCGAGGGCGGCAGGGCTTGCCCATCAGCCGCCAGATTGACGCCCAGCCCATGGGCCATCAGCCAGGGCAGGATGGAGGCGAAAACCGCGCCGGCGCCGATGAAGAACACCTGCACCGCAAAGCCCTTGGTGCGCTGATCATCCGGCAGGCGGTCGGCCACCAGGGCGCGGAACGGCTCCATGGCGATATTGATGGCAGCGGTCAGCAGCCATAGGGTCGCCGAACAGGCCCACAGGGTTCCGGCATTGGGCATGATGCACAAGGCCAGCGCCGACAAAAGCCCGCCCGCGATCAGATAGGGCCGCCGCCGGCCCAGCGGTGACCGCGTGCGGTCCGACAGGTAACCCACGATGGGCTGCACCAGCAGCCCCGCGATAGGCGCCGCGATCCACAGGATGGGCAGGTCGGCGATCTCCACGCCCAGCGCCTGAAAGATGCGGCTGGTATTGACATTGTGCAGGCCCCAGACGATCTGCACGCCGAACAGGCCGGCGCACATGTTCCATATCTGGCGGTTGGAAAGCGGGAAGCGGGCGTCGGGTGCAGGACGGGTATCGGATGGCGTCGCCGCCACCGCCTTTTCACTTGCTTGCAAAATCCCCCCTCCCGTGCGCTATGCTGCGGCACCTTCTTCCCGCCAGCTTCTAACGCGATGGCCGTGTCCAGCAACTCCAAAACCACGCTTGAGGATCTGGCGAAGCTGGCAGGCGTGTCGGTGGCCACCGTCTCGCGTGCGCTGAACGACCATCCCACCATCAGCACGCGCACCAAGCAGCGCATCTGGGCGCTGGCGCGTGAACATGATTACCCGTTCCGCCACTACATGCCGGCCAGTCCCATCGGGGCCGAGGGGTCGATCGTCATCGTCACCCCCTTCGTCCATGGCCGCGCCCTGCCCCTGTCGCACCCGTTCTTCCTGGAACTGCTGGCCAATATCGGAGAGGCGGCGCGGGCCCGCGACTGCGACTTCACCGTCAGCCATGTGGCCCCCGCCGGCTATGACGACCTTGTCGCCACCGTCACCACCAGCCGGGCCAGCGGCGTAATCTTCCTGGGTCAGGGCACGCTGCATGAGGCGTTCAACCGGCTGGCCGCCACGCCCGCCCGTTTCGCCGTCTGGGGTGCGCAACTGCCGGGGCAGGATTACTGCACCATCGGGTCGGACAATCTGCAAGGCGGTCGCCGTGCCACCCTGCATCTGGCCCGCTTGGGGCGCCAACGCATCCTGTTCATCGGCGGCAACGATCCCGAGGCGATGCAGCGCCGGCGTGGCTATTGGGATGCACTGGCCGAAAGCAACCTGACCGCCGATCCCAAACTGAACATCGCGGCGGAGTTCGAGCTGGAATCGGCGGAGGCGGCCATCGGTCGCCTTCTGCGCAGCGGCGTGAAGTTCGACGGCATCGTCGCCGCATCGGACCTCATCGCGCTGGGCGCCATGCGTGCCCTGCGCCGGGCCGGCCTGTCGGTGCCGCGCGATGTCTCCGTCGTCGGCTATGACGACATGCTGCTGGCCCGCCTTTCCACCCCGGCGCTGACCACAGTGCGCCAGGACACGGCGGAGGCGGGGCGCAAGCTGGTCTCCCAGATCCTGGACCCGCTGACCGATCATCGACCAGAACAGCTGCCCACCGAACTGATCGTGCGGGAAAGCTGCGGGGCGTAACGCGGCCTCGTGCAACCAAATGAAACAGAAAACAAGGTGGTGTTTCACAACACCCTGCCCCCTGTCCGTACCCCTGGGGGGCACCGAACCGGTATGGGCGTGGCAATGGCGTTGAGGACGGCATCATAGCAGCGACAAGAGGATAAGTCAGCAATGGCGGCCTGTTCAGCGCCGGGGGCGAACGCCGGCGAGCCCTTCCCCGCGACATAGAGTCTATAAGATATATTTGATTTGCATCTTTAAAGCCCGCCAGCCATCCTCCTTCCGTCACCCGGAACGAGGACCGATCATGGACGATCACGCTTTGGCCCAACTGGTGCGCGCCTTCTATACCAAGGTGCGCAGCGACCCGGAACTGGGCCCCTGGTTCAACAATGCCATCACCGACTGGGAGCATCATGAGGTGCTGCTGACCGAATTCTGGTCGTCGGTGATGCTGGGCAGCGGACAATACAAGGGCAATCCGATGGCGGCCCATCTGCGCCACCGCGCCGCCATGACCCAGGACCGGTTCGACCGCTGGCTGTCGCTGTGGCAGGAAACGGCGGAAGAAACGTTGACAGCAGAGGATGCGGTGGCGGTGCGCGCCACCGCCGGGCGCATTGCGCGCAGCCTGCAATTGGGCATGCAGTATATCGCCGCCTGATCGCGGACTTGACAGAGGCGGCGGCATCGCCGGATAGCATATGAAAACAAGCCCTTGCCGACCGATCACCGGTGCTGGCGGGGCTGTCGGAGGATGCGACCGGAATGCCGTCACCCCATGCAATGTCCCGCCAGGACGTACGCACCCTGGCCCTGGCTTCCCTGGGTGGGGCGCTGGAATTCTATGATTTCATCATCTTCGTCTATTTCGCGACGGTCATCGGGCAACTGTTCTTTCCGCCCGAACTGCCGGACTGGATGAAGCAGCTTCAGACCTTTGGCGTTTTCGCCGCCGGGTATCTGGCCCGGCCCCTGGGCGGCATCATCATGGCGCATTTCGGCGACCGGATGGGCCGCAAGCGCATGTTCACCTTCTCCATCCTGATGATGGCGGTATCGACGCTGGGCATGGGCCTGTTGCCCACCTATGCCGATATCGGGCTGGCGGCGCCGGTTCTGCTGCTGCTGCTGCGCGTGTTCCAGGGGGCGGCCATCGGGGGTGAGGTGCCGGGCGCCTGGGTGTTCGTGGCCGAACATGTGCCGGCCAACCGCATCGGCCTTGCCTGCGGCACCGTCACCTGCGGCCTGACCCTGGGCATCCTGCTGGGATCGCTGGCGGCAACGGGCGTGAATACGCTGTTCACGCCGGAACAGGTGCTGGACGATGTCTGGCGCGGGCCGTTCCTGCTGGGCGGCGTGTTCGGCCTGATCTCCGTCTATCTGCGCCGCTGGCTGGCGGAGACGCCGGTTTTCCGCGCCATGCAGGAACGCAAGCAGCTGTCGCAGGAATTGCCGCTGCGGGTGGTGGCGCGCGACCATGGGCGCGGTGTGGCCATTTCCATGGCGCTGACGGGCCTGCTGTCGGCGGGGATCATCGTGCTGATCCTGATGATGCCGTCCATCCTGCAGAAATTCTACGGGTTCGGGGCGGCAGAATCACTGCGTGCCAATTCGGTGGCGACCCTGTTCCTGTCGGCGGGCTGTATCAGTGCGGGCCTGATCGTGGACCGGATCGGGGCGGCCCGCTTCTTCGCATGGTTCAGCCCCTTGCTGGGCCTGTCAGCCCTGCTGATGTTCGCCCTGCTGCGGGCCGATCCGTCCTGGCTGTTCCCCGCATCCGCCATGGTGGGCCTGTGCGTGGGCGTGATCGGGGCGGTGCCGCATGCCATGGTGCATGTCTTCCCCGGTTCCGTGCGGTTCAGCGGCCTGTCCACCTCCTACAATCTGGCCTATGCGGTGTTCGGTGGCCTGACGCCCATTGCCGTCACCATGATGTTGCAGGCAAGCCCCATGGCCCCGGCGCTCTATGTCCTGCTGTTCGGTGTGGTGGGCAGCATCACCGGTTTTGCCCTGAAGCGGGGGCCGCACCACACGGTGTGAACCCCCGTCACCTAGGCGTTCTTCTCCTTTGACCGGGAAATCGACGCGGCCAGGACGTCCGCAACCCGCTGAACCACAGGCGCCCATTCACCGCGCCTCTCCTGTCGGAAAAGCCGCATGGACGGATACCAGAACGTATCCTCCCCCTTTTCAAGCCAGCGCCAGTCAGGAGAGAAGGGCAGCAAGGTGAAGGTGGGCCGCCCCAGCCCGCCGGCCAAATGCGCCGGCCCCGTACAGGAGGTGATGACCAGGTCTAGGTTGGCCATGATGGCGGCAGTATCGGCGAAATCCCCGATCTCCGGCCCCAGATCGACAAAATTCTGCGGCAAGGGTCCGGCGGTTTCCAGATCCTTGCGGCCCGGTCCCTTTTGCAGGCCAAAGAAGGATACGCCGGCCGTGTCCAGCAGCGGGCGCACCGCCGCCAGACCGGGGGAACGCAAACGGTCGGCCTTGAATTCCGGGTTGCCGGCCCAGACCATGCCCACCTTCAGCCCCTGGTATCGCGACAGTTTCTCGCCCCATTGCGCCTGCAGGTCCGGTTCCGCCGCCAGATAGGGGGCGGCGGGCACATTGTCGATACGGGCCCCCAACAGGTGCGGTAATGACAAAAGCGATACATGGGCATCGTGCGGCGGCAACGGCTGAAACCGCCCGATCACGGGGCCCAGGCCGGGAACGCCGCCCAGCAGGCGCACCAGCTGGCTGTTGCATTCCAGCACGACATTCACGCCGCGTTCGCGCAGCACCGGGACATAACGGACGAATTGCAGCGCATCGCCCACCCCCTGTTCGTCATGAACCAGCAAGGTGCGGCCCGCCATGTCCGACCCGTCCCAGGCGGGAGAGGTGAAATCCCGGCGGGGAGAGGGGAAATCCGGCATGCGCGAGCGCCATTCGTATTCCGCCAGCCCTTCTGGATACTTGCCCTGCATCAGCAGTCCCATGGCCAGCGACGTGTGGCCGGCGGCAAGGGCGGGATCGTGCCGTATGGCGGCCCTGGCGCTGCTGACCGATTGTTCGATCAGCATTTCCTCGCGATAGGCGACGGACAGGTTCAGGTGCGCCGTGGCGCTGTCTGGCTGCTTGGCGATGGCGCGGCGGAAACAGTCCATGGCCTCGGGGTAAAGGTCCTGATCCTGGAGAACGATCCCCAGATTACTGAGCAGGCCGGGATCGTCGGGCGCGAAGCCCAGCGCCGTGCGGTAGGCAACCGCCGCATCGGCCAGCCGGCCCAGCCGCCGCAAGGCCACGCCCATGTTGGTATAGGCATGGACGGATAGGGGCTGCATGGCCAGCAGCTCATACATCGCCTCGATGGCCGCTTCCGGCTTGTTATCCAGGATCAGCAGCCGGCCCAGCTGCAACCGCGCCTCCGCCGAATAGGGGCGCAGCGTGATCAGTTGCCGCTGCGCTGCCACCGCGTCGCCCAACCGCTGCATCTGATCCAGGATATTGACAAGGTTGACGAGACCGTCGGCGAAGTCAGGCGCCAGACGCACGGCCTGCAGGCAGGCGTTCAACGCATCGGGCAGCCGGTTCAGGCGGCGCAGCGCACTGGCCAGATTGGAATGGCGGACGGGATCATTCGGCACCGCCTTCACCGCCGCCTCCATGATCGGCGCCGCCGCAGCATATTCACCCCGTTGAAGATGCAACACGCCCAGCCGGTTCAAGGCATCGCCATGGCCGGGTGCGCGATCCAGGACCGACCGGTATGCGGTCTCCGCCTCCGCCAGACGACCGGCATCATGCAGGGCGATGGCGGCTTGAAGCTCGGCAATGGCGGTCGATGGCTGATGCTGCACATTCATCGGGATAATCTCTCCTTCCGCGCCGATTTTACCGATCCCATCCAGGCGCCGGTACCCTTATAGATATGCTTATCCGCATCGGTGTGGCCGATGCCATCGCAATCGTCGGAATGGGTTGATGGGTGAGGAGCGGGGTACGGGCCGGCGGGCGTTGATCACCGGCATCACCAGCCAGGACGGTGCCTATCTGGCATCGCTTCTGCTGGAGAAGGGGTATCGGGTGACCGGCACCCTGCGTCCCGGCGGCACGTCGCTGGCGCAGGCCTGGCGGCTGCGGGAGATGGGGTTGCTGGGCCGGGTGACGACGGTGACCGTCGATCTGACCGACGGGCGGGCGGTTTCCTGGCTTATGGATGATCATCTGCCAGACGAGATCTATCATCTCGCCGCGCACAGCTCCGTCCATTCATCCTTCCATATTCCGGCGGAAACCTTCGCCAGCAATGCTGTCGCCACCACCAACCTGCTGGAGACGGTCCGCACCCGCTGCCCGGATACACGCTTCTACCACGCCTCCACCTCTGAAATGTTCGGTGAGGCGCCGGAGGTGCCGCAGACGGAGACGACGCTGTTCCGGCCCCGCAGCCCCTATGCCGTGGCGAAGGTGGCGGCGCACCAGATGACGACGCTGTACCGCATCGCCTATGGCCTGTTCTGCGTCAACGGCATCCTGTTCAATCACGAATCGCCGCTGCGCGGCCCGGAATTCGTGACCGCCAAGATCGTGCGCAGCCTGACCCGCTGGCGGGCGGGGGAGCAGACGTCACCCATGGCGCTGGGGCGGCTGGATGCGCGGCGCGACTGGGGCTTTGCCGGCGACTATGTGCAGGGCATGTGGTCGATGCTCCAGGCCGACCGGGCGGACGATTATCTTCTGTCCACGGGACGGACCTGGAGCGTGCGCGACTTCGTTTCGCTGACGGCGCAGGCCCTGGATATCCGTCTGCACTGGCAGGGGACGGGGGCGGGGGAAACCGCCATCGATCTGGACAGCGGGCGCATCTGCGTCGCGGTCGATCCGGGCCTGTTCCGGCCGGCGGAGGTGGGTGAACTGCGCGGGGACAGCCGCAAGGCGCGTGAACGCCTGGGCTGGTCACCGACGGTCGAACTTCCCGCCGTCATCGCCATGATGGTGAAGGCTGAACAGGCCCGAAATACCGACCCCGTCAGGGAATGACGGTCACAGGCTCGCCATGGGCCGGGTCAGCCTTGACGACGCTGACTTTGCCGCTTTCGGGCACCGAAAGCTCATAGGTCACGCCGGCGGAAAGATAGGCGAAGCAGGCGGCATGCAGGGCACCATCCTGACCGTCCGCCGCCTGATGCTGCAACGGGCATTGCTGCCCGCCGATTGTCAGATCACGAAGCTTGCCGGTCTGTGCCTGGCCCAGCGTCAACTGGATGCGATGCACACCCTCCCTGCCGACGGTGAAGCTGCAACGCCCGGCGGCGGCCATCATGCAATCTTCCGCCTGTTCTTCGGCGGCGGCGTGGGCAGGTGCCACGGGGGCGAATGCCAGGAATGCCGCAGCCATCATCAGGCCCGCGGACCGGAGGAAGAGGAAAAACATGGAAACCTCGTCACATACGCTAAACAACGCCCCGCCCCTGAATAGGGCATGAGCGAATGCATAATCAACCCCTGAATTGTAGCGTAAATACCATACTTCCACCGTATGCCTGGCAGGCTACCCCGTCCGGGTGGGGCAATGGTGGAAGGAAAGGCGTGACGGGCCGGGGCCGGCCATGCTTAAAGAGCCTGGAATATATCGGGAATGATATGATGCCGGCTGAAGAAGATATCGTTGAACGCCTGCGCCGCCGCGCGGCCCGCGCCCGCGACCGTTATCCGGATGAGGCCGATGATCCCGCGACCCTCGTGGGTGGGTTGATCCAGGATTACGAGGCCGCCGCCGATGAGCTTCAGCGCATGCGCGACGCGCTAAAAGACCTGTCACGGCAGGCACTGCGGGCCATGCTGGGCTGAAAAATCGATTTATTTCAGTGGCTTGTCGGCAATTTTCATTTTCTCGAACGAAGCATTTGCACCGACCGAACCGATGCGCTATGGTCCGCGCCGCTTGGGGTTGCTCCCCAATGCCGGCATGGACCCGTAGCTCAGCTGGATAGAGCGCTGCCCTCCGAAGGCAGAGGCCGATGGTTCGAATCCATTCGGGTCCGCCACTTTCCCTCATAAAATCAGTCACTTATTCCCTATGGCCCGCGTCGCGTGGTCGCCATCAGGGATTGCAAGCGTTAAGCAATCAGGCGCAGGGCGTCGCGGACATTGCCGATGCGCTGGTTGGCGGCGCGGGTGGAATGGGCGATTTCGTCCATGGAATGGTGGATCTTTTCCACGTCACCCGAGGCGCCGCGCATCGTGCTGTTCATCAGACGGGCCACCGCACTCTGTTCCTCCACGGCGGAGCAGGTACCGACCACATAGCCGCGGACGGCGTCGATGGCACCCCGGATGGCGTCCATCTTCTCCGCCACGTCACCGGCGGCGCCCTGAAGGCTGACGATCTCGTTGGAGATGCTGGCGGTGGCGCTGGCGGCCTGCCGGGCCAGGCTTTTCACCTCGCCCGCCACGATGGCGAAACCACGGCCCGCTTCACCGGCCCGCGCACTCTCGATGGTGGCGTTCAGGGCCAGCATGTTGATCCGTCCAGCAATATCCTGAATCAGCTTTACGATCCCATCCATGGACTGGGTGCTGTTCAACAGGCGCTGGGTGGCGGCATCGACCACGGTCGCCTCTTCAAAGGCTTTCTCCGTGGCGGATTTGGAATGGCTCATGGAGCGGGCGATTTCCTGGATGGAGGCGTCCAGCTGTTCAGACCCGCTGGCGATAGCAGCAACGCTGACGGAGGTGCGTTCCGATGCCTGTGTCGCGTTCTCCGCCTGATTATTGGACTGTTCCACTGCCGAAACGATATCGCCCAGATAGGATTGCACCGCCGACAGGGTCTGCTCGTTACGCTGACGCGCCTCGACGGCGGCGGTCACGTCGGTGGCGAACTTCACCACCTTCACGGGCTTGCCATCCTCATCCAGGATCGGGTTGTAGGTGGCCTGGATATAGATGACGCGGCCACCGGCAGCCAGACGCTTATATTCGGCCTGGCTGAAGCGGCCCGCGCGCAGGCCCGCCCACAAGGAGCGATAGCTGTCGGTCGCCACCTCCTGCGGATCGACGAACATGCTGTGGTGGCGGCCCTGAATCTGGTCCAGACGGTAGCCCATGGCCTTCAGGAAATTCTCGTTGGCATCCAGGATGGTGCCATCCATGGCAAAGCTGATCACGGCCTGCGCCCGGTTCAATGCCGCCAACTGCCCCTGCACATCCAGCGCCCGCTGCCGATCGACCGTCACATCGCTGGCCAGCTTCACGACCTTGCAGACATGGCCACGGCGGTCAAAAACGGGATTGTAGGAACCGTGGATCCAAACCTCGCGCCCGCCCTTGGCCAACCGCCGGATCATCTGCACCTGACCCGGCTTGCCTTCACGCAGGCTTTGCCACAGTTGGGCATAGTCGCGGCTGTTGCGCGTCGTCTCATCCACGAAGATCGAATGGTGACGGCCTTTGATTTCGTCCAGACGATAGCCCATGACCTTCAGGAAATTGTCATTGGCGTTCAGGATTTCTCCTGTCGGAGAGAACTCAATCATACCCTGGGCCTTGCTCAGGGCAGAGATGATTGCGTCGGCGTCTGAATTATTTCCGAACAACATCGCGTTCCTCCAGATATCATGCGGTGGGCGCATCGACCTGTCAGAACCATACGTCGAACTTAGCGAACATTCACCAAATCGGAAGGTTATAACCTTTGGAATCAAAATAGTTGAAATGCTCAACTTCGTTAATATTTCCTAATTTGCCGATCTGATACTCCATACATTAGTACAGGTGCCCCACCCCTGGTAAGCGCAGAAGCCAGACCACCCAATACAACCGCGCACAAGTCTGTACCATGATGGCGCCCCCTGGCAGCGCAACCCCGCACAGTATATAAGCGCGACCGGTCCACCGATGGGTGGATGCTGCCCCGGCGAACGGACAGACAGTATGTTGAGCGATATTGTCGAGTTCCTGGCCACAGGCATCATCGCCGTGATCGACGCCATGGGCTATGCCGGGGTTGCGCTGGGCAATGAATGGCATTCCAACCCGACGCTGAGCACCTGGCTGCATCGGTTCGATGCGCTGATCATCCTGGCCATCCTGGGCCTGGGCGGGCTGTTCCTGTGGCATAAGCTGCATAAGCGGAAGGCCTGAAAAACAACAACCCCCGCCGGATCGCCCCGGCGGGGGTATTGCTTTCAGGAGAGGTCACTCACCCGCCACCACCATGCCGGCCGGCAGCGCCGGTTCGGGCTGTTTGCGGTGTGCACCAACCATGAAGCGCAGCAGGACATAGAAGACCGGGGTCAGCAGCAGGCCGAACAGGGTCACGCCCAGCATTCCGGCGAACACGGCCACACCCATGGCCTGACGCATTTCCGCACCCGCACCCGTGGAGGTGATCAGCGGCACCACGCCCATGATGAAGGCGATGGAGGTCATCAGGATCGGGCGCAGACGCAGGCGGCTGGCCTCAATAGCCGCCTGGACGACCGTACGGCCATGAGTTTCAAGCTCGCGGGCGAATTCCACGATCAGGATCGCGTTCTTCGCCGACAATCCGACCAGCACCATGAAGCCGATCTGGGTGAAGATGTTGTTGTCCCCGCCCGTGATCCAGACACCGGCCAGAGCCGACATCAGGCTCATCGGCACGATCATCAGGATGGCCAGCGGCAGGGTCAGGCTTTCATACTGGGCCGCCAGCACCAGGAACACCAGCAGGACGGAGATGGGAAACACCCACAGGGCGGCGTTGCCCGCCAGGATCTGCTGATAGGTCAGGTCGGTCCATTCGAACTTGATCCCGCGCGGCAGAACCTCTGCCGCGATCCGCTCCGCCGCTGCCTCGGCCTGGCCCGATGAATAGCCCGGCGCCGGGCCGCCATTGATGTCGGCGGCGGTGTAGCCATTATAACGGACCACCATTTCAGGGCCGTAGCTCTGCGTCACCTGCACCAGCGAGGACAGCGGCACCATCACGCCCTGATCATTGCGGGTCTTCAGCAGGCCAATATCATCGGCATGGGCGCGGAACGGGGCATCCGCCTGCACCCGCACCTGATAGACGCGGCCAAAAGTGTTGAAGTCATTGACATAGAGGGAGCCGAGATAGACCTGCATCGTCTCGAACACGTCGGTGACGGGCACGCCCAGCTGCTTGGCCTTCACGCGGTCCAGGTTCACATCCAACTGCGGCACGTTGATTTCGTAGCTGCTGAAGGTCGGCCCCAGTTCGGGGGTCTGGCGAGCCTTCATCACGAAATCATTGGCGGCCTTGGCCAGCGCCTCATAACCCAGGGAGCCGCGATCCTCCAACTGCATCTTGAACCCGCCCAGCGTGCCCAGGCCCATGACGGGCGGCGGCGGGAACACGGCGACGAAGGCTTCCTTCACGCCATTGAACTGCTGCTGCAGGGACATGGCGATGACATTGGCCGACAGGCCTTCCTTCTGCCGCTCTTCATAGGGTTTCAGGGTGGCGAACACGATGCCAGCGGAAGACGAGTTGGTGAAACCGTTGACCGACAGGCCGGGGAAGGCAACCGCATGGTCGACGCCGGGCTGTTTCAGCGCCACATCGGTCATGGCGCGGATCACCTCCTCCGTCCGGTCCAGCGAGGCGCCGGTGGGCAGCTGCGCGAAGGCGATCAGGTACTCCTTGTCCTGTGCCGGCACGAAGCCACCCGGCACGGCACGGCCCAGGACGACCGTCAGGCCCAGCAGCAGCACATAGAGCAGCATCATGGCACCCTTGTGCCGCACCACGCCGCCAACACCCTTGCCATAGGCTTCGGACCCGCGCTGAAACACGCGGTTGAAGCCCCGGAAGAAGCCGCCCAGCACCTTGTTCATGGCCTTGGTCAGCCAGTCCTGCTTGTCATGATGACCCTTCAGCAACAGGGCCGACAAGGCAGGCGACAGGGTGAGCGAGTTGAAGGCGGAGATGACGGTGGAGATCGCGATGGTCATCGCGAACTGCTTGTAGAATTCACCCGACAGGCCCGACATGGCGGCTAGCGGCACGAACACGGCCACCAGCGTCAGGGCGATGGCGATGATGGGTCCGCTCACCTCCTGCATGGCCTTGTAGGTGGCCTGCTTCGGTGACAGACCCTCGGCGATGTTACGCTCAACATTCTCCACGACCACGATGGCGTCATCAACCACGATGCCGATGGCCAGCACCATGCCGAACAATGACAAGGCATTGATGGAGAAGCCAAACAGCAGCATCAGAGAGAAAGTGCCGACGATGGAGACGGGCACCGCCAGCAGCGGAATGATAGAGGCGCGCCAAGTCTGCAGGAAGACGATCACCACCAGCACGACCAGCGCGATGGCTTCCAGCAGGGTGTGGATCACGGCGTCGATGCTGGCCTGCACGAAGCGGGTCGGGTCATAGACGATGGAATATTCCACGCCGTCCGGCATGTCGGCCTGCAGCTCCGCCATCGTCTCCCGAACGGTCTCGGAAATGGCCAGCGCGTTGGCGCCCGGTGCCTGGTTGATGGCGATGGCCACCGCCGGCTGGTTGTCCAGCAGGGAGCGCAGGCCGTACTGCGAGGCAGCCAGTTCCACCCGCGCCACATCGCGCAGATAGGTGACGGCGCCGGCTTCGGTCTTCAGGACAATATCCTGGAATTCCTCCACCGACTTCAGACGGCCCTGGGCGTTCACCGACAATTGCAGGGGTGCATCGGGCACCGACGGGCTGGCACCGATCACACCGGCGGCCACCTGCACATTCTGTTCACGGATGGCGTTGACGACATCGTTCGCCGTCATGCCGCGTTCGGCCACCTTGTGCGGGTCCAGCCAGACGCGCATGGCATAGTCGCCCGAACCCCACAGCAGCACCTCACCCACGCCGGAAATGCGCGCCAGACGGTCGCGCACATTCAGGACGGCGTAGTTGCGTAAGTACGTCATGTCATAGCGGTCGTCGGGCGAGCGCAGATGCACCACCATGGTCAGGGTCGGCGACGACTTGACCGTCGTCACGCCCAGCCGCTGCACATCCTGCGGCAGGCGCGGCAGCGCCTGGGCCACGCGGTTCTGAACCAGCTGCGTGGCCTTGTCCGGGTCGGTGCCCAGCTTGAAGGTGACCGTCAGGGCCATGTTGCCATCGCTGTTGGCCTGGGACTGCATATACAGCATGTCCTCAACGCCATTGATCTGCTCCTCCAGCGGGGAGGCAACGGTTTCGGCGATGACCTTGGGGTTAGCACCCGGATACTGGGCACGCACGACAACGGAGGGCGGCACGACCTCCGGATATTCGGAGACCGGCAGCTGGAACAGGGCGATGAACCCCGCCAGGAAGACGACCACCGACAACACGCCCGCGAAGATCGGGCGGTCGATGAAGAAACGGGAGATGTTCATGATAGCCTCGGGCTCCGCGTGGGGGTGCGGAATGGGATGGGCTTGGAATTTGAGTAGTCATCACCCCTCGCCCACGTCAGTGGGAGAGGGAGGGGCCCGTCGGTGTCAGCCGATGGGAGGGTGAGGGAGCAACGATGGGGGGG
>LJHR01000005.1 GCA_001296005.1 alpha proteobacterium AAP38
ACTCTCTTCGAAACCAAAATCGGGCGTACCGTCACCGCCGGCGTAAATGTCAGGTTCTGAC
This sequence comes from alpha proteobacterium AAP38, assembly GCA_001296005.1. Lineage (GTDB taxonomy): Bacteria > Pseudomonadota > Alphaproteobacteria > Azospirillales > Azospirillaceae > Niveispirillum. The sequence continues at coordinate 62 of LJHR01000005.1, forward strand.
GGTTTTATCTGACTATTCCTTAACTCCCGCCTCGCATCGCCGGATGGGCATTGTGCATCCGGCGATGCATTTCTTTGTCAATAATTCCCCCGGGCCATCGGCGATTGCGGGGAAAAAGGCAGTTACAAAGGGCAGACAGATGACGGGACAGAATAGGGGTCCGGGTGCCATGCGATTGGTTTGGACCTATCTTCTCGCCCTTCTTGTGTGGTGCGCGGCGGCATTTCCGGTCATGGCCGAGGAAGTGCCGAGTACAGCGACCCTGATGCTGTCGGGTACCGGGCCGGATGATGCGGCCCCTTGGGATTTCGTGATCGACGGCGGCATGCGTGCGGGCGAACAGGCCCGTATCCCGGTCCCTTCCAACTGGCAGATGCATGGGTTCGGCCATTACCAGTATGGCTATGACAAGGGGCCGCGTGTGGCGGACAAGGCCACCTATCGCCGCCGCTTCACGGTCCCTGCCGATTGGAAAGGCCGCACCATCCGCGTCATTTTTGAAGCGGTGATGACCGACACCCTGGTGAAGGTGAATGGCACTGTCGCCGGCCCCCTTCATCAGGGCGGCTTCAACCGGTTCAGCCATGACATCACCAAGCTGGTCAAACCCGGTGAGGAGAATGAGATCGAGGTGCAGGTCAGCGAGGCGTCTGCGGCCACGGCCACCGATATAGCCGAGCGCCATGGTGATTACTGGGTCTTTGGCGGCATCTATCGTCCGGTCTGGCTGGAGGCATCGCCGCCGGAATCCATCGCGCAGGTGGCCATCAATGCCCGTGCGTCCGGCGATCTGACCGCCGACATCACGCTACGCGCGCCGCGTAATGTGACCAAACTGGTGGGGCAGGTCATGACCCGCGATGGTGCGGCGGTGGGGCAGCCCTTCACCGCCACCATTCCGGATGGTGGGACAGGCCGTGTCCGTCTGGCCAGCCAGATCGCGCAGCCGGCCCTGTGGTCGGCGGAGGCGCCGAACCTTTACGATCTGCAGGTGACCCTGTTTGCGGGTGACAGGCCGGTGCATCAGGTGCGAGAACGGTTCGGGTTCCGAACCTTCGAAGTGCGGGGCGGCGAAGGTCTTTATCTGAACGGTCAGCGCATCATGCTGAAAGGCGTGAACCGCCACAGCTTCCGCCCGGAAACGGGCCGCGCCGTCAGCCGCTCCCAGGCCTATGATGATGTACGCACCATCAAATCCCTGAACATGAACGCCATGCGGGTGGCCCATTACGCGCCGGAAAAGGCGTTCCTGGAAGCTGCCGATGAACTGGGCCTTTATGTCATTAACGAGTTGAGCGGCTGGCAGAATGCCCATGATACCGAGGTGGGCCGCAAGCTGGTCCGGTCATTGGTCGAGCGGGACGTCAACCATCCCAGCATTCTGTTCTGGTCGAATGGCAATGAGGGTGGGTGGAACCGGGAACTGGATGGTGATTTCGCGCTTTATGATCCGCAAGCCCGTCCCCTGATCCATCCTTGGGAGGCGTTTGGCGGCATCGACACCAAGCATTATCCCCGGTACCCGGACCTGCTGCGCCGGTTGTCGGGTGAGATGCTGGTGATGCCGACCGAGTTCCTGCATGGCCTGTTCGATGGCGGCATCGGATCGGGCCTGGAAGATTACTGGCGTGCCATGACGGCATCACAGCGAGGCGCCGGTGGCTTCCTGTGGAACCTGGCGGATGAGGGGCTGGTCCGCACCGACCAGGGTGGGCGGATTGATCTCTACGCTACGTACGCGGCGGACGGGATTGTGGGTCCGCATCAGGAAAAGGAGCCCAGCTTCTTCACGGTCAGGGACATCTGGTCACCGGTACAGATCGATGCCCCCATCCTGGATGACGGCTTCACGGGTACCGTGACGGTTCGCAATGAATATGACTTCACACCGCTGACGGCGGTGCGGTTCCAGTGGGAATGGCTGCGCTTTGCCGGCCCTGCCGACAGGAAAACCGATGCCAAGGTGCTGGCGAAGGGTGAGGTGGCGGGACCGGCCATCGCGCCGCATGCGGCGGGTGAACTGCGCCTGCCGCTGCCGTCTGTATGGAAGCAGGCGGACGCGCTGCGCCTGACGGCGATGAAGGGGGATCAGCCGCTTCTGACCTGGGTCTGGTCTGCCCGGACCCATCCCGCCGATGATGTCACCGGCAGCAGGATTGGCCGCCCGCAGGTGGTGCGCAACGGGGATGTGATCGATCTGGTGGCTGGCAAACTGTCGGCACGTTTCAATGCGATGACCGGGTTGCTGACAGGTTTGATCCATGATGGCAAACAACAGCCCTTGTCCAATGGTCCCCGCCTGCTGCTGGCCCGTCCCAAGGGGGCGGGGGAACCGGCCTGGGCGGAACCGGTGGCCACGGGTGAGGGGCTCTATGAATTCCCGAAGCCCACGATGGCCAACATTGCCTCCATTGATCTGGGCATCGCAGAGGCGGATGGCTGGGCGGGTTTCAACCTTGAACTGTCATCCGATGGCCATAACTGGCGGCGGGTCTTCGACGGTGCCCGCGTGGCACGCGATGGCCAGACCTACATCTTCCCGCCGCAGATCGTGAAGGCGATCCGCATTTCCAATCTGGCCGGCGTGCGGTCGGTGCCGAAACTGGTGTCGGTACGGTTGGCGCATGAGGCGGACCGGTTTATAAATCCAGATACGCGACCGGTCACGGTAATGGTTGGTGACGGTCGCGACCCAGTGACCGGAAAGCCCATGGTCTGGCTGGAGGCGCCGGGGACGGGCGGGCTGTCGCATGTCCGCTGGTCGCTGGGCGAGGACGGTATCCTGACCCTGGATTACCGCTATGATCTGACCGGCGCCGTTCTCTATCACGGTATCGGCTTTGACCGGCCACTGGATGATGTCACCGGTGTACGGGCGTTGGTACGCGGGCCGGGTCCGGTATGGCAGAACCGGCTGCGCGGCCCTGTGCTGGGCGTGCATGAGATTGCTGGCGATGGGGCCGGCCTGTCGAAACCCGCAATTGCCGGATATTTCGCCGATCCACGCTGGGTCCGGCTGTCGGGCGGGCAGGGCACGCTGACCATTGCCAGCGATGGAGCGCCCTATCTTCAGCTTGGCGCCAGATTGGCCGATTTCCCGACCACCAGTGTGGATTTCCCACCCAGCGATATCGGCTTCCTGCAGGCCATTCCCGGCATGGGCGCCAAGAACCAGGCCGCCGACCTGACCGGCCCGGCGGGCATGCCCTCCATCGCCAACGGGTCTTATGGCGGTCGCCTGCGGATCAAATACTGACCTGTTTACAGGAGAGTTCCGATGAAATCCGCCCGCTTCGGCATCGCAATCCTGTGTCTTGCCTGCCTGCCAACCGTCGCACTGGCACAGGAAAGCCGTTCCATCGGTGCCGATCCGCAATTGCCGGCGCCGTTTGCCACGCCATCGGTGAAAAACACGCCCGACACAACGCCGTTCCATGAAGGGGCGGAACTCTGGACGGCACCGGGTCTGGCGGTGAACCGTTTTGCGGAAGGGCTGGATTCACCGCGCAATGCCATTGTCCTGCCCAATGGCGATGTGCTGGTCGCGGAGGCTAAGACGGAGCGCAAGAACGAAGACCCGAGCTTCGTGGACAAGGGGGCCAACCGTATCCTGTTGCTGCGCGACAATGATGGTGATGGCCGCGCGGACGAACGCCATGTGCTGATTGGCGCGTTGCAGCAGCCCTATGGCATGGCGTTGATCGGTGACCGGCTTTACATCGCGAACGCCAATGGCGTCTTCTGGACGCCTTACGAGCAGGGCCGGTCCACGATCCCGGATGATGCACCGCGCACCTGGATCACACGGTTCGACCCGACAGGATACAACAATCACTGGACCCGCAACCTGCTGGCCAGCCGGGATGGCCGTACCCTCTATATCGCGGTTGGGTCGGCCAGCAATGCCGGTGAATATGGCATGGCCAAGGAGGAGCGGCGGGCCGCGATCCTGGCCATTGATCTTGCCACCGGCAACGAGCGTCTCTTTGCCGGTGGCCTCCGCAATCCGGTCGGGATGGATATCGAACCGGTGACAGGCCAGCTCTGGACATCGGTCAATGAGCGCGATGAACTGGGTGATGATCTTGTTCCCGATTATATCACCTCGGTAACCGATGGGGGCTTTTACGGCTGGCCCTACAGCTATTGGGGCAAGCACCCGGACCCGCGTCTGAAGGGGCAGCGGCCTGATCTGGTTGCGAAATCGATCACGCCCGATTTTGCCGTAGGCGCACATGCCTCGGCGCTTGGCATTGCCTTCGGCGCGTCAACCTCCCTGCCGGCTCGGTACCGCTCCGGCGCCTTCGTGGCACGGCACGGTTCCTGGAACCGGTCCGAACTTCTGGGCTATGACGTGGTGTTCGTGCCCTTTGCCAGTGGCAAGGCCGTGGGGTCGCTGGAGAAGGTTCTGACAGGTTTCACCGATCAGCCGGGCCATGTCCATGGCCGCCCCCGGTCATTGGCGGTGGCCGGGGATGGTGCCTTGCTAGTGGTTGATGACAAGGGCGGCACGATCTGGCGCCTTTCCGCGGCGAAGTGACCCGCCCGTCTATCCTTCCCAGCCGATGCTGACCCGCACGGTGCGCGGGCGGACGGGTGTTGCCTGCGGGCCCGCGCCAAGTGTGAACGGGTTGCCATAGGCGAATTGGTTGGCGTCGCTGTCGAGGATATTGTCCAAGGCGACGCCAAGCGACCAGCCCCCGGTCCCGTGCAGCGTGATCCGCCCGCCCAGCAGATCGACCGGACCCTGACTTATCCCATTGGTAAAGGTCAGGTGGGTGCGGCCCGTGTGGCTATAGTCCAGGGCCGCCAGCAGGTTCACGCCCTCCGTGACCTGCCCGCGCCAGGACAGGCTGGCACTGCCGCTGAGGCGTGAGGCGCCGGGCAACCCGCCATCCGCGCTGCCGGTAAAGTCACGGGCGACACGGGTCAGTTCCGGATCGTTCAGGATAACCGTCGCATCCAGCCGCCAGGGACCCAGATGCAGGCGGGGCGTCACCTCGATCCCCGTATTGCTGCCATCCCCGGCATTGGTGGTGACGGTCAGACCATCGGCCCGCAACTGGTCGGTCTGGATATTGCGCCAGAGCGCATGGAAGATGGCTGCATCCAGCATCAGCCGCCCCTGCCACAGCGACAGCTTCGTTCCCAGCTCATAGTTCCACAGCTCATCGGTCTGGAAACGGGCGGTGCGATAGTCGTCACCCGTGACCGGTCCGGCCTCTTCGATATTAATACCGCCTGGGCGATAACCCTCGGTCATCTGGGCATAGAAAGAGGTGTCTTTCCAGGCCTGCCATGAAAGGGCCAGCTTGGGCGTATAATCCGTCTCCCGCGTGTATCCCTCGGCCCTTGCCGCCGATGGTGCGCGGGCTGTGGCCTCCACCTCCTGCGCCACATGAAACAGGCGGCCACCGGCGGTCAGGGTCCAGTCGGGCTGGAACCGCCAGGACAGCTCCCCAAACAGGGCCGCCTCCTTCACCTCGTCCACTCTGTCACGCCGCCACAGATCGGTACCGCTCTCTGCCGCCGGGGTCAGGCGACGGCTGGAGTTGGCAGTCTGGCGCGACAGGTACAGGCCGGAAAGCCAGTTGAGGCCATTGTCGCCGTCATCCTTGCTGGTCAGCCGCGTTTCATGGGTCCACAGACGGGATAATTGTGCCTCATGGAACAGTGCGGGTCGTGCCGGCAGCCCGGAAAGTGCCAGTACGGCGGTGCTGGCATCATAGAAACTGTCGATCTCATGCCGAACAAAGGCGGTGGTGCTGTGCAGGTCGGCAAAGGGCAGGCTGCCCGTCAAGGTGACATGCGCCTCGTCGAAATCATTGTCATGTGGTTCGGCCAGTTGCGCCGCACGGGTACAGCAACCCCGCCGCCCCTGGATATAATGGCTATCGTCCGTATCGATCAGTTGATAGGTGCCGCCCAGTTCCAGACGCCAGTCTTCGATGGGCACGAAGGCGACCAGCAGGCGCCCACCCTGCGTATCCGTGCGGTCGATGTTGCGCCGCCCACCAGCCGCATCGATCACCCCGCCCTCCCGGTCGGCATAAAGCGCCAGCCTGACTGCCAGCCGGTCGGTCAGCAGCGGCTGATTCAATACCGCCTCCACCCCGCCGCCCGGCGCACCGTCGCGGGTCAGGCTGCCGGAAAGCCGGGCCTGTGCCGACCGTTCCGACAGATCCGGCGGGGCCGGCACGATGCGCAGGATGCCGCCGATGGACCCGCCGCCATAGAGCGTGCCTTGCGGTCCGCGCAGCACCTCCACCCGGTCCAGATCGATCAGGTGCAGGTGGGGATCGGGTGCGTTGTAATTGACCTTGGCATTGTCCAGATACAGGCCGACCGTGGCCTGGGTCTGGCCGGTAAAGGCACTGTCCGAAAGGCCCCGGATGGCCAGCTTGTTTCGCCCCGGCCCCAGATGCGTGCTGCCCACCGCGCCCAGCAGGGGTAGTGCGGCATCGGGGTTTGTGCTGCCAAGGCGGGCCAGATCGGCAGCGGTCAGCCATCCCACGGCAACGGGCAGATCGACGGGAGACGTCCCGCGCTTCGTCGCCGTCACGATGATGGGTTCCACGGGTGCCGCCTGACCCTGATCCGCCGCTGGCCGCAGATGCGGTGCGGGCAGCGGCTCCAGCCGGTACGTGTCCGGCCCGACCTTGCGGAAACCAAGCCCCGTCTCGGCCAGCAGCCGGGTCAGCGCCTGTTCGGGCGTCAGCGGGCCGCTGGCACCGGGGCTGTGCCGGCCTGTCAATATCTGGTCCCCGCCGATGGAGATGCCCGTCTGTCGCGACAGATCGGACAGGGCGGCACCCAGGGGGCCGGCAGGCACGGCGATCCCCTGTTCAGCGGCCAGTACCGGCAGGGCCGTCAGCGACAGGACCAGGGCGGAGAGGGGGAAAAGACGCAAAGCGGGAACCGTCAGGGGCGTTTCGACAGCACGAAGCTATCACCCTGGCGCACCACGGCAATGGGCAGCAAGCCCTGCATATTGTTCAGCAACGTCGTCTGATCAGCGTCCAGCCGCAGCACACCCGAGAAATGCAAACCCGTCGCCGCCCCTTCCGCCCGCATGGGCAGCGGATAATGGCGCGACAGTTCCGCCAGGACCTGGGGCAGGGGGGCATTGTCAAAGGACAGGCGGCCCTGCGTCCAGGCGGTGACGGCCTGTGCATCCACCGCCGTGACCGGACCGACTGTCTGGCCGTGAAGGGCGCTGATCTGCTGTCCGGGTGTCAGGCGCTGTTTGGCGGTTCCATCGGCATTGCCGACATCGACCAGACCGCGCGTTACCGTGACGGTCACGCCCGTATCCAGGTTGCGCACATTGAAGGCGGTGCCGACCACGGTCACCAGCCTTTCGCCCGCCACCACGGTGAAGGGACGCGACGGGTCCTTGGCAACATCGAACAGTGCCTCACCCTTTTCCAGTATGACGGAGCGGCGGTCATCCAGCATGGCAACCGACAGGCGCGTGCCGCTGTTCAGGATGATGCTGGACCCATCGGCCAGTTTGGCCGTTTGGCGCTGACCAGGGGCGGTTTCGAAAATCTGCGGCGCGGGGGTGACCGCATACTGGCTGGTCAGCGTGACCGCCAGGGCGGCAGCCGCAGCGGCGGCACCCCCCAGGAACCAGCGGCGGGACAGATTGGCCGGGGCCGGCATCGGGGCCGCCTTGCGCCGGCTGGCCAGATCGATGATGGCCGCCGGCTGTTCCGCGGGCGGCATCGCATCCAACTGCCGCCACAGCCCCTCCACCTTGTCATAGGCGATGCGGTGGGCAGCATCGGCTTCCAGCCATTCGGTGAATTCCAGCCACACCGCCTGATCGGCATCACCCTGCAAACGGGCGTGCCAGTCCGCCGCCTGTTCCAGGCGGGGATCAAGGGGTGCTTCGGGGGGGCGGTTCACCATGTTGGCTGCTTCTGGTTCGGGCTTTGTCCTGTTGACGTCGGGCCAGGGGCGGTACCTCACCCCCTCTCATGAATAATTTTTCATTCAAGACGGCGCCCCAGCCTTTTCAACAGGTTCTTCATGGCGGCGGCCATGTGTTTTTCCACGGCACTGCGCGAAATGCCCAGGCTGGCCGCGATCTCCGCATGCGGGCGGCCTTGCAGCTTGTGCATTTCGAAGACGCGCTTGCCCTGCGGTGGCAGGGCGTCGATGGCATCGCGCAGCAGGCGCAGCTCCTGTCGCCCGCCCACCACGTCTTCCGCCGTCGGGGTCTCTGCGATGGGTTCGGGTCCGTCGACCAGGGCATTGGCCGACAGCCATTCCCCATCGCGTGCGGCGGCGCGCGATCCGCTGCGCTGCCGGTCGAAGGCCAGGTTCATGGCCATGCGGTTCAGGAAGGCGGGCACATTCTCCACCCCGTCGCCCCCATCGGGCAGGGTGGCCAGCCGCTCATACATCTCCTGCACAACATCCTCTGCCTCTGCCGCACTGCCTGTGCGCGCCGTCAGAAGCCGCAGCAGAAAGGCGCGGTGTTCCAGATAGGCGGTGATCAGGGGCGTGGTCGGGGCGATGACGGGACCTGGGATCGGCGGGGACTGTCATCCGATATAGCCCCGGACCCACACCCGATCAATGCAACAGGTGGGCAGTAGCTGGTTTTCGCCACAGCCTCAAAATTTTTTCAGTTCGCACCTGCGGTCCGCTGCGGGCGGTGCCGTCATGCAGTTGAAGGCCGCTGAAACCGGCCGATCCAACCGGCGGAGTGACGCCTGTGATTGAAATGCTGATGCGCGATGATGAGGGGGTACGGGGCAGCCTGCGGTTCGATGCCGAACGGCTGGGCACCCTGACACGCTGCCGCCCGGCTGTTGTGGCCATCACCCACCATTTCGCCCCGGAACGGCGGCGGGTGCAGGCGATGATCCGCAACACCTATGCGCAGACCTATGGCGGTGACATCACCATCACCCATCCGATGCTGATGAGCCTGCGCGACGCCGATGACCGCATCCTGGCGGGTGTCGGCTTCCGTCCGGCGGGCACCGGCCCCCTTTTCCTGGAAACCTATCTGGACCAGCCGGTCGAAACCCTGATCCCTGATCAGCCGCAGCGCGGCCAGGTGGTGGAAATCGGCAATCTGGCCGCCGCAGAGGCCGGGGCGTCTTATCTGCTGTTCATGGCGCTGGCCGCCTATCTGCATGGCCAGGGGTATGAAAAGGCCGTGGTTACCGCCACCCGCCCGCTGCGCCGCCTGTTCCGGCAGATCGGCTTCGATCCTGTCGAACTGGGTCGTGCCACGCCTGACCGCGTTGGTCCCGCCGCTGCCGCCTGGGGCAGCTATTACGCCCACGACCCGCGCGTAGTCTGCGGCAATGTCGCGTTCGGCGCTGAAAGCCTGGACCGTTTCCTGGCCGGCGATGCACGGCAGGCGCTGCCTTCCTTCCCCACCTTTCCCCGTCTGCATCCCGCCATTTCGGCGCCCGAGGTGATTGCATGAGCCGCATTCTTTCTGCCATCCGCATGCAGGACCCGGCAAAGCCCGCCATCAATGACTGGTCCTATGGCAGCCTGTCGGGCGCCATTGACCGGCTGGCCGCCGACCTGTGTGAAAATATCGGCCTGGACCGCCGGCCCGTCGCGGTGGAGGCGGCCAATTCCGCCGCCTGGGCCGTTCTGGACCTTGCCCTGCTGGAACTGGGTCTGGTCAGCCTGCCCTTGCCGGGTTTCTTCACGCCTGATCAGCGCAGCCACGCCCTGGCCGATGCCGGTGCCGGCTGGCTGATCACCGACAGCCCGCAGCAAGGTGGTCAGGCGCTCCGTGTGGGCGCGGAAACGCTCTATATTCATCACCTGGACCACGCGCCCGTGTTGTTGCCGGCGGGTACAGCCAAGATCACCTACACATCCGGTACGACCGGGACGCCCAAGGGCGTCTGCTTGTCGGCTGCCGGTCTGGAAAAGGTGGCAACCTCCCTGGTGCAGGTGATCGGCACCGATTATGCGGGCCGGCACGTCGCCATCCTGCCCCTGCCGGTCCTGCTGGAAAATGTCGCGGGCCTCTACAGCACGCTGCTGGCCGGCGGCCATTATCTGGCAGCCTCGCCGGCGGAACTGGGTCTGGCACAGCCCTTCCAGCCGGATTTTGGCCGGCTTCTGGCCGCCCTCTCCACCGTTCGTGCGAACAGCGTCATTCTGGTGCCGGAACTGCTGCGCGGTCTGATGGCCGCGATGGCACAAAGTGGCCGCACGCTTCCTGATCTGCGGCTGGTGGCCGTCGGTGGGGCGCGGGTGGCACCGGCCCTGCTGGCGCAGGCCGGGATGCTGGGCCTGCCGGTCTATCAGGGGTACGGCCTGTCGGAATGCGGATCGGTGGTGGCGCTGAACACCCCCGATGCAAACCGGGTGGGGACGGTGGGGCGTGTGCTGCCGCATCTGAACCTGGCGATCGACCCGGACACAAGGGAGGTCAGCCTCAATAACCATGCGTTCCTGGGCTATGTGGGTGGCGACCCCGCCCTATCCTGCATCGCCACCGCCGATCTGGGCAGCCTTGATGACGATGGCTTCCTGTCCATCCAGGGCCGGTCGCGCAATGTCATCATCAATGCCTTTGGCCGCAACATCGCACCGGAATGGGTCGAAGCGGAACTGATGGCGCAGCCGGAAATCCTGCAGGCGGTGCTGTTCGGCGATGCCCAGGCCGACCTGACGGCCCTGATCGTGCCCACTCGGCTTGGACAGGACCCGTCCGCCCTGTCGCTGGCGGTGGCGCGGGCCAATGGTGCCCTGCCGCCCTATGCCCGCGTCGCCCGCTGGCACGCCGTCCCCGCCTTCACCCCCCTGAACGGCATGCTGACCCCCAATGGCCGTCCCCGCCGTGATGCCATTGCTACTGCCCATGCCCCCCTTCTGTCCCGGAATGAGGATGAGACACCCATGCCCCAACCCTTCTTCGACCGTCTGGTGACGGAGACGGAGCCGGCGCGCCTTTCCCTGCTGTCGGTGCCGCAGATCCAGGATGGCCTGACGGGCCGTATCAGCCTGGAAACCTACATCGCCTATCTGACGGAGGCGTATCACCATGTGAAGCATACGGTGCCCTTGATGCGCGCCGCCCGTGCCGCGCTGCGTCCCGGTCAGGAATGGCTGATCCCCGCCCTGGATGAATATATCGAGGAGGAGGAGGGGCACGAGGAATGGATACTGAACGACATCCGCCATGCCGGTGGCAATGCCGAGATGGTGCGCCATGGCACCCCGCGTGCTGCCACCCAGGCCATGGTGGATGAGGCCTACCGCTTCATCCGCGAGGAAAACGCCGCCGGCTTCTTCGGCATGGTCTATGTGCTGGAAGGGACCAGTACTGCCATCGCCACCCATGGGGCCGAAGCGGTGCGCAAGTCCCTGAACCTGCCGAAAAGCTGCTTCAGCTATCTGACCAGCCACGGGTCGCTGGATATCCAGCATATGGAATTCTTCCGCACCCTGATGAACCAGATAAGCGATCCGGCGGATCAGCAGGCAATCATCACCATGGCGAACCGCATCTTCGGCCTGTTCGCCGGCCTGTTCCGCGCCATTCCCCACAGCCGCCACACCGAAGAGGTGCGCCATGTTGCATGAGGAAAGCCTGGAAGGCCGCACCATCCTGGTCACCGGCGGTGCCGGCGGTATCGGGTCACCCCTGGTCAGTCTGCTGCGCAATCGCGGGGCGCAGGTCACGACCCTGGGGCGTGGCGATATGCCGGGGCGCCATATCCGCGCCGACCTGTCGACCCAGGCCGGCATCGCGCATGCCGCCGAACAGGCCCGCCTGCTGGCCCCGCAGATGCTGTTCAACATCGCGGGAAAGCAATATTTCGGCCCCGTGGAGGGGCAGCGTCCGGCGGACCTGCTGGGTGATTATCTGGTGAACCTCGTGGCACCGGTAACCCTGACCCAGGCGGTGCTGCCCATGATGAAGCAGCGGGGGCGCGGCCATATCGTCAATGTCGGTTCCGTCTTCGGCTCCATCAATTTTGCGCATTTCGCAGGCTATTCCAGCGCCAAGGCGGGTCTGAAGGGCTTCAGCCAGGCCCTGCGGCGTGAAGTGCGGGGGACGGGCATCACCGTCTGTCATGTGGCCCCGCGTGCAGTGCGCACCGGCTTCAACGGGCCGCTGGTACAGCGTTTCGCCGAACTGACCGGCATGGCGCAGGATGAACCCATCCAGGTCGCCCGCCGTATCCTGGCCGCCGCCCAGGCGGGCAAGGCCGAAACGGTGATCGGCTGGCCCGAAGCCTTCTTTACCCGCCTGAATGCCCTTTTCCCCGGTCTGGTCGACCGGGCGCTGGCCGGCAACGACGCCAAGGCCGCCAGCCTTTTCTCGCATCCGGTCGCCCCGACGGGCGGCGCCACCATCACGCCCCTTGGAGAGAAAAACCATGCGCGCTGACAAGAAACTGATCCTGGCCACCCTGTCCCTGCTGCTGGCCGGTTCGGCCCTGGCCTCCACCGATCCCGCCATGGATGCCAAGGTCGCGGAACTTCAGGCAGGCTGGGCCCATGTGAAATATGAGGTGAAGGGAGAGGATGCGCAGCTTTCCGGCATGGAGGCCCTTGCCGGTCAGGCCAAGACCGTCACCGCCGCCTATCCCGGCAAGGCCGAGCCCCTGATCTGGGAAGCGATCATCTTGTCGTCCGAAGCCGGCATCAAGGGCGGCATGGGCGCGCTGTCGCTGGTCAAGGAGGCGAAGGCCAAGCTTGAAACCGCCGAACAGATCGATCCCACGGCCCTGGACGGATCGGTGCATACCTCGCTGGGCAGCCTTTACTATCAGGTGCCGGGCTTCCCCATCGGCTTTGGCAGCGACAAGAAGGCCAAGGTCTATCTGGAAAAGGCGCTGGCCCTGAACCCGGACGGTATCGATCCCAACTATTTCTACGGCGATTTCCTGTTCCGGCAGGGGGAATATGCCAAGGCACGTGACGTCCTGAACCATGCGCTGGCCGCCGCCCCCCGTCCGGGCCGGGAAATTGCCGACGCTGGTCGCCGGGAGGAGATCAACGCCGTGCTGGCCCAGGTGGAAACCAAGGTCGCCCGGCGCTGACCCATCACGACCGCCGCCGACGGCGCGGTCATTCCTGTTTGGTCATTTCCTGGCAGGCCCGGCATGTTTACTGCCGGGCCTGCTGTCCAATGCCAGGTTCAATTTCAGGACATTGACCCGCGGCTCCCCCAAGAGGCCCAGCAGGGGCCGTTCGACATGGGCGTCCACCAGTTGCCGGACCATGGCCGGTTCCAGGCCACGCGCGCCGGCAACACGGGCCACCTGGAAATAGGCGGCGGCGGGGGTGATGTGGGGGTCCAGCCCGCTGCCCGATGCGGTCACCAGATCAACCGGCACCTCATTCTCAGGGGCCGCCCCCAGCCGTTCGGCATCGTTCTTCACCCGCTCCGTCAGGGCTGCACTGGTGGGACCCAGGTTCGACCCGCTGGACGCACCGGCATCATAGCCATTGCTGCCCGCCGCCGACGGGCGCGGCCAGAAATAACGCTCGCCGGTAAAGGACTGTCCGATCAGCTCTGATCCGATTACCCGGTTATCGGCATCGCGTATCAGGCTGCCGCCTGCCTGATACGGAAACAGGGTTTGGCCGATCCCACTGATCAGCAACGGGTAACCCAGGCCGCATATCAGCGTGAACAGCACCAGAAGGACCAGGGCGGGACGCATTTCCTTCAACATGATTGGAATTCCTTAAGCAAGGCCCAGGGCCGTGACGGCCATGTCGATCAGTTTGATGCCGGCAAACGGCACCACCAAACCGCCGATGCCATAGATCAGCAGGTTGCGGGACAGTTGGCTTGCCGCCGACCGCGCGCGGTAGGTCACGCCCTTCAGGGCCAGCGGGATCAGCGCAATGATGATCAGTGCGTTGAAGATGATGGCCGACAGGATGGCCGACTGCGGGGTGGACAGGCCCATGATGTTCAGGTTGCCCAGCACCGGATAGATGCCCGCAAACATAGCCGGGATGATGGCGAAATATTTCGCGACATCATTGGCGATGGAGAAGGTGGTCAGGCTGCCGCGCGTCATGAGCAGCTGTTTGCCGATTGACACGATCTCGATCAGCTTGGTCGGATCGCTGTCCAGATCCACCATATTCCCGGCCTCGCGTGCGGCCTGGGTACCGGTATTCATGGCCACGCCGACATCCGCTTGGGCCAGGGCCGGGGCATCGTTGGTGCCGTCGCCGCACATTGCGACCAGACGACCATCGGCCTGTTCCTTGCGGATCAGGTTCAGCTTGTCCTCCGGCGTGGCCTGGGCCAGGAAATCATCCACCCCGGCCTCTGCCGCGATGGCCGCCGCCGTCAGGGGATTGTCGCCCGTGATCATGACGGTACGGATGCCCATGCGGCGCAGTTCGGCGAAACGGTCGCGGATGCCGCCCTTGATGATATCCTTCAGATGCACGATGCCCAGCACCCGGTCGCCGCGCACCACGGCCAGGGGCGTGCCACCGGCCTTGGCGATGCGCTCGGCCAGCGCCTCCAGTTCCGGCATCTTCACTTGTCCCGTGCCGCGCTGGGCCGCGACATGGCGCAGGATGGCGTCCACGGCCCCCTTGCGGATGGCGATACCGGCAATGTCCACCCCGCTCATCCGCGTCTGGGCGGCGAAGGGGACGAAGCGTACCTCCTGATGCGCAATATCCGGCTGGCGCAGGCCGTATTTTTCCTTGGCCAGGACGACGATGGACCGGCCCTCCGGCGTTTCATCCGACAGGCTGGACAATTGGGCGGCTTCCGCCAGCTCCCGCTCCGTCACGCCCTGTACCGGCAGGAATTCGGTGGCGTGGCGGTTGCCCAGAGTGATGGTGCCGGTCTTGTCAAGCAGCAGCGTATCGACATCGCCCGCCGCCTCCACCGCGCGGCCCGAGGTTGCCAGCACGTTGAACCGCACCAAACGGTCCATGCCGGCTATGCCGATGGCCGACAGCAGCGCCCCGATGGTGGTGGGGATCAGGGTGACGAACAGCGCCACCAGCACGATCACCGACACCGACCCGCCAGCATAAAGCGCAAAGCCGGGGATGGAGACCACGGCCAGCAGGAAGATCAGCGACAGGCCGACCAGCAGCAGGTTGAGCGCGATCTCGTTCGGCGTCTTCTGCCGTTCAGCCCCTTCGACCAGGGCGATCATCCGGTCCAGGAAGGTGGAGCCCTGGGCCGCCGTGATGCGCACGATGATCTGGTCCGACAGGACACGGGTGCCGCCCGTCACCGCTGACCGGTCGCCGCCGCTTTCGCGTATCACGGGAGCGCTTTCGCCGGTGATGGCGCTTTCATCGACGGTGGCGATGCCCTCCACGATCTCCCCATCGCTGGGGATCAGTTCACCCGCCGTCACGACGACATGGTCACCGACAGCCAGGATGGCGGCGGGCACGGTTTCGGTGCCGCCGGACAGGTCCGTTGCCAACAGGCGGCGGGCCACGGCCTCCGTGCGGGTGCGGCGCAGGCTGGCGGCCTGGGCCTTGCCCCGGCCCTCCGCCACAGCCTCCGCGAAGTTGGCGAACAGCACCGTGAACCACAGCCACAGCACGATCTGCAATGAAAAGCCCGTGCTGTCATTGCCCATGGCGAGATCGCGCAACAACAGAAAGGTGCTGAGCGTGGCGACCACGGCCACCAGAAACATGACGGGATTGCGCACCAGCACAGCCGGATGCAGCTTGGCGTAGCTGGCCCGGATGGCGGGCCACAGGATGGCCCCGTCCAGGACGGAGCTGCGGGCCAGCCGTTTATTGCCATGGCCCGTGACGATATCTGCGTTTCGCATGTTCATTCTCCGGTCGCTCACGGGGTCACGGCGGCGGTCAGCATCAGATGCTCCACCACCGGGCCCAGCGACAGGGCAGGGAAATAGGTCAGGCCGCCGACAATCAGGATCATCGCCACCAGCAACCCGACGAACAGCGGGCCGGTGGTGGGAAATGTGCCTGCCGACGGTGGCACGAGTTTCTTGGAGGCCAGTGACCCGGCAGCAGCCAGCATGGGCACGATGATGAAGAAACGGCCCACGAACATGGCGATGCCCAGCGTGACCGTGTACCAGCTATTGCTGGCCGTCAGCCCCGCAAAGGCGCTGCCATTATTGGCGGCGGCAGAGGTGTAGGCGTACAGCACCTCCGAGAACCCATGCGGTCCCGCATCCTGAATGCCGGCAAGGCCCGGTGCGATGGTCACGGCCACCGCCGTGAACAGCAGGATCATGGCCGGCATGGCCAGGATGGTCAGCACGGTCATCTTGATTTCCCGCGCTTCCAGCTTCTTGCCAACATATTCCGGCGTGCGGCCCACCATCAGGCCGGCCACGAACAGGGCGATGATGGCCATCAGCAGCATGCCGTAAAGCCCGGCCCCGACGCCGCCGACAATGATCTCCCCCAGCGCCATGTTGATCATCGGCACCATGCCGCCCAGCGGCATGAAGCTGTCATGCATGGCATTGACGGCCCCGCAGGAGGCGGCGGTCGTGATGACCGCGAACAGGGCGGACATGGCCGTCCCGAACCGCACTTCCTTGCCTTCCATGTTGCCCAGTGTCTGATCGACATGGAACCCGGCCAGCAGCGGGTTGCCCCCTGCCTCGGCCCAATAGGCCAGCGCTACACCGCCGATGAACAGCACGCCCATGGCGGCCAGAATGGCCCAGCCCTGCTTCTCATTGCCGACCGCGCGCCCGAACAGGTTGGTCAACCCGGCGCCGATGGCGAAGATCAGCAGCATCTGCACGAAGTTCGACAGGGCCGTCGGGTTTTCGAACGGATGGGCGGAGTTGGCGTTGAAGAAACCGCCGCCATTGGTGCCCAGCATCTTGATGGCCAGCTGGCTGGCTACCGGCCCCTGGGCGATGGTCTGCTGCGCGCCTTCCACCGTTGCGGACACGGTGTAGGCGTCGAAATTCTGCGGCACCCCCTGCCAGACGAAGAACAGGGCGGCCAGGATGCTGAAGGGCAGCAGCAGGTACAGCGTGGCGCGGGTCATATCGACCCAGAAATTGCCGATGGTCATGGCCGACCGCCGTGCAAAGCCCCGCACCAGGGCCAACGCCAGGGCGATGCCGGTGGCTGCCGACAGGAAATTCTGCACCGTCAGGCCGGCCATCTGGCTCAGATAGCTCATGGTGGTTTCCCCACCATAGGATTGCCAGTTGGTGTTGGTGACGAAGCTGATGGCGGTGTTGAAGGCCAGTTCCGGCGTCACCGCCGGCAGCCCCTGCGGGTTCAGCGGCAGCAGGTCCTGCATGCGCAGAATGCCGTAGAGGAACAGCATGCCGGCCAGATTGAACAGCAGCATGGACAGGGCATAGGTCAGCCAATGCTGTTCGGTCCGCGCGTCCACGCCGGCCAGTTTGTAAAGTCCCGCTTCAACGGGGGCGAGAAGAGGCGAAAGCAGGGTGCGTTCACCCGCAAAGATGCGCGTCATGAAGCCGCCAAGCGGCCGTGTGACGGCGATGATGACCGCGCAGAACAGCGCGATCTGCATCCAGCCGATCAGGGTCAAATCGGAAACTCCGAAAGCCGGCGGCGCTCAATAGCGCTCAGGCCGGCACAGCACATGGATCAGGTAAAGGGCCAGCCCGATGGCGGTGGCGACGCCCAGGATCAAGTCCAGCATCGTCCTACAACCCCTCGCAGGCATAGGCATAGCCGACGCCCAGGGCGAACAGCCCCAGCGCCAGCGCGATCATGATGATGTCAGTCATGAAACCCCACATCGATGGGCCGTGCGGGCGCACGGCATCGGCTGCATTGAAGTTCAAATGCGCGTAAGGGTTCGATGGGGAACGGGGGCTGCGGACATTAAAATCCGTTTATGCCGGAAGCTGCACCAGTTCCAGCAGGCTTCCATCCGGCGCGCGCAGGGTGCCGGACAGGCGGCCGCCATAAACTGCGCCGTCGCGGCGGGCGGGCGGGGTGATCCATTCGCCCGGCACCGCCGACAGGTCCGGATGCGACAGGGTGCAGATGGCGATACCGGGCGGCAACTGCCCGTCATGCCGGGCACGCGGGGTCGCCGCCGGCGGATACTGGTCCAGCTCCAAAAAGATGTCGCGGTCATCCACCAGGGTGGCGATCCGGTGCCGCTGATCCAGGGGAAGGCCAAACGCGTTGGCCAGCATTGTGTAAGGGATATCCAGCCGTTCCCCCAGGCGCAGGCCGGTGGTTTCCTCAAACCATCTGATGCTGGCTTCCATATCGGAACAGGCCAGGACCAAAATGAACAGCCTGTCGATCAGGCTTTCGGCACGCGGCAGGTCGAAGGCCGGCTGGTTGCCGTTGATCTGGGTCAGATAGACGATTTCCCCATCCGGTCCCTTCACCTGCATCGGGTGGATGGTCGGCAGTCCGGTATTGAGGCGCGGCGGGCCGATAATCTCGAACGGGCTTTGCAGCATCCGTTCATTCACCGCCATGACATCCTGCACACAGATTTCCAGGGCGGCCCAGCCATGGGTGCGCAGCGGGCGGTAGCTGTCGACGGGATCGCCCGCCACGAAACGCACGAACACTTCTGCCCCACTGGCAGGTTGCAGAACCAGATAGGCGCGGCCGGCACTGGCGGGACAGCCCCAGGCGGCGGCAAGCGCGACCGACAGGTTGCCGCGTTCGACAATGGCGTAATCCAGCCATTGCACATACCGCGCGGCGCTGGCCTCCGGGTCGGTCACCGTCAGGGTGGCGGCGCGGAGCAGCTTCATCGGGCCAGTTCCTCGGCGATATTCTCGCTGGTGTCATCCAGGGCGGAAATGGCTTCCGCCTCCTGCTGCACCACACGCAGAACGCGGGCCAGGAACTCCTGGTTCCACAAGCCGCGTTCGGCGGCTTCGGCCTTGCTGGGGGCGAAGCTGTCGATCTCCGCCCGGCTGACGATGCCCTTGGCCGCCAGCAGTCGTTCCAGCGTGTCCAGGCGCTGGCGGGTCACCACCAACTCGCCGGCCAGCGACATGGCGACCGCCAGCGCGCGTTCCGCCTCCCAGCTTTCCAGGAAGCGCGGGCGCTTGCCCGTGGGTTTGGCCGATGCCCCGGCCAGGGCCTGCTGGATCGACATCACGCAACCTCCTTGCGGGCACCCACGACGTGCCAGGCCGCCTTGCGGCCATAATCCTCGCCCTCGCTGTCGGCGGCGTCGGGGAAGATGGTCTTGTCCACCACGGCGGTCACGCCGCCATGGATCAGGCTTTCACGCGCAAAGCCGGCCTGCACCATCCAGGTATCCAGGTCCGCTTCATGCATCTTCGTCCAGAACGGCTCTGCGTTGTAGAAGGCGTCCCAGTCGCGCATCGCCTGTTCGAACAGCGGCATCTGGGGCGAATATTGCGGCTGTTCAACATGCAGGACGATCCCGCCGGGCGCCAGCAGACGGTGCGTTTCCTTGAAGATACGCTGCATGGAGCTGTAGCTGGTTTCATGCAGGAACATGGTGGTCTGCACCCAGTCGAAACTGCCATCCGCGAATTGCGGCAGGCTTTCGACATTGGCCTGCACGAAGCGGATATTGTCCACATTCAGGCTTTTGGCGCGGGCCAGACCGTAACGCAGCATCGGCGCGCCGACATCGACGGCCACCACCTCTGCATCAGGAAAGCCCTGGGCCAGCGGCAAAACGCTATGACCCAGCCCGCAACCCAGATCAAGAATACGCTTCGGCTTGAAGTTCGGCAGGTTCCTGGCGACCCAGGTGACCACCGCCTGACCGCCGCCATCCGACCATTGGCCCAGCATGCCGCCCGTCGTCGCGAACAGGCCGCAATCATAATTGGCGGCATTGGCGACATCGCCGGGGCCATATTCGGTGTGATAACTGCCGGGCATGCAATGATGGTCGATGGCCGCGACATAGCGGGGCAGGGGCAGCGACGGGTCCAGCGTCAGGCGCGGATCACCGTCAGTCAGGGCCGCGGCGCGGGCCGCCAGTTCCTCCCGCTGGCGCAGGGTGACCCAGCGTCCGGCCTGCTGGCGCATCTCCATGGTGTTCCGGCGCAGCGCCGACCAGACCTGCCAGTAGGGATCACGGGCCAGGGCGCGGCGCACCTGCTGCCGGTCTGTGAATTCCTTGCCCGGCGCCACACGCGTGTCGAACGCCGTCTTCACGCCGGGCAGCACGCGGCTGGCCAGATGCCGGTTCATATGGGCCAGGAAGTTGAAACGCTCGACCTCGTCATGCGTCATCTCCGGGAAGATGCCGTGGCGACCGACCGCGCGGTAATCGGGCGGGCCGTCATAGGCGGCCAGCAGGGCCGCATCGCGATCCCGTTCCGGTTTGCCTGAACCGTCCATATCCTTGCACCCTCCTGCCCTGCGTCGCATGACCGTATCCGGTTGGGGCGAACTGTACGGTTCATGCCGCCCGCCCGCCGCATGTCCGATCCCAAATCTCCACCACGTGGATGATGGGGCGTCTGCCCGCCCTGCGGACAATGCGCCCGGGGCTACCTGGACCAACCGTTCCGCCCCACCCCATCATCCAGGCCTGCCAGGATCGAGAGAGGCGTGTATGACCAGGGTAACGCGGCACTTCATCAAGGTTGACGGGCGGCTGGTTCATTACCGGCGCGCCGGGCAGGGGCCGGTCCTGCTGGCCCTGCATCAGTCCCCCCGCGACAGTGCCGAACTGCTGCCCCTGATGCGCGCGATGGCACCCTTTGCGACCGTGATCGCGCCGGACAATCCCGGTTTCGGCCTGTCCGATCCGCTGCCGCCGGGTCCCGCCACGATGGACCGGTTTGCCGACGCTGTCGATCGTCTGATGGACGCGCTGGGCCTGATCCGGGCCGCGTTCTATGGCCTTCATACCGGTGCCTGCATCGCCAGCCGCTTCGCCGCCCTCTATCCGCAGCGTGTCTCCGGCCTTGTCGTTGATGGCTTCATGTTCATGGAGGAGACGGAAAGGGCGGATATGCTGGCCCATTATCTGCCGGCCTTTCATCCGCAATGGGATGGCGGGCATCTGGCCTGGGCCTGGCATCGCATCCGCGATCAGGGCATCTTCTTCCCCTGGTATCGCCGTGACCCTGCAGCCCGGCTGGCCCGGCCAAAGCCTGACCTGACCCGCATCCATGATCAGATCATGGAATTCCTGCGGGCTGGCGACAGCTATCGCACTGGGTATGAGGCGGCTCTGTCCTATCGCCCGGCGGCGGACATGGTGGCCCTGACGGTTCCCACATTGCTGTTCGCGGCACAGGATGATCCGCTGTGCCGCTACATGGCGAAGCTGCCGGCGCTGCCGGACGGTGTCACGGCGGGGACGGCACCCAACCGCACCGCCGCCTGGGATGTCATTACCGGCTTCCTGCGTCGGCACCTGCCCGCCGAGCCGGCACCACCCCCGCCCACCTTTGCGGCGCGGGGCGTGACGGATGGCATCGCCTGGGTGGCGGGTGGGCAGGGGGCGCCCTGTCTGCGTCTGCATGATCTGGGTGGGGCTGGCAGTCTTCTGCCCCAGCCATCCGCCGGTGCCTGGTTGGCTCCTGACCTGCCCGGCATGGGCGACAGTGAGGCGGTGGCCGATCCCGGCGATCTTGCCGCCATGGCCGATGCCATCGCCGGCCTGCTGACCAAACGCGGCTGGATAGGGGGAGAGGTGGAAGGCTGGGGTTATGGCGCGGCTGTCGCGGCCCTGCTGGTGAGGCGGCATCCGGGGCTGGTCACGGGCCTGACCCTGCATTCCGGCATCGCCGAACCGCCCCTGGATCTGCGGCCCGTGGAAGGGGGCGGGCACCTGCTGGCGGCGTGGCAACAGGCGCGCGACAGCCACCTTTTCACCTCCGGGAATGGTGTGCTGCCGGGGCCGGAGCAGTTGCAGGCGGAGACTTGGTACTGGCTGAAAGCGGCACCGATCCTGGACCGGGCCTGGAAGGCGCTGGGGGAGGGAGTTTAACCCTGGCCCCACCGTGCTGACTTGTCCCCGAAGGCGGGCAGGCCGAAGTGTGGTTGGGCCGGTTCATCCGTGAACCGGATCGGCACACCGATATGGCGATAGCCATCGCCATCCGTCAGCACCATGCCGCGTTCGGCCACAAACGGATCGTCGAACGCATCCTTCAGGCTGCGCACGGGCGCCCAGCAGCAATCAACCCCGCGCAAAAACTTCTGCCAGTCGGTCAGGCTGCGCGTGGCGAAAGTTTCCTTGAAGAAGGCGCGCAACGGTTCCTGCGCCTGGCCCGGCGGCAATTTGGCAAAGGACAGCAGGTCTGGGCGGCCCAGTGCCTTCAGCAGGTTTTCGGCAAACTTAATCTCCGACCCGCCCAGCACCAAGAAACGCGCGTCCGCCGTTTCATAGATATGGTACATGGCCGATCCGCCGAAGCTGCGCATCTCCTTGACCGGCGGGTGGCGATCCTCGGCAAAGACCGGGCCGGTGACGTTGGGGGTCCAGGCGAAGGCGGCATCGAACATGGACAGGTCGACATAGTCGCCCTTGCCCGTAGTCGCCCGGCGCAGCAGGGCCATCAGCACGCCGGACAGGGCCATCAGGCTTGCCGCCATGTCGGCCACGGGCATGTTGGGGCTGGCTGGCTTATCGTCTGTCAGGCCCCGGTTCAGGTCCACCAGACCGGCCAGCGCCTGCACCGTCATGTCATGGGCCGGCTTGTGCGCGTATTTCCCCGTCTGCCCGAAGGCGGAGATGGAGCAATAGACGACCCCCGGATTGACCGCGCGCACCGCGTCATAATCAACGCCCAGGCGCTTCACTACGCCGGGGCGGAATGCCTCCACCACCACATCGGCCTCTGCGGCCAGTTCCATGAAGATGGCATGATCCGCCGGGTCCTTCAGGTTCAGGGCGACTGACCGCTTGCCCCGCGCGATGTTGCGGAACCAGACGGTGACCCCGTCCCCGGTCTTCTGCCCGATTTCCCGCGTCGGCTCGCCGGTACCATTGGCGGGTTCCACCATGATCACGTCGGCGCCATGGTCGGCCATCATCATGGTCATGTGCGGACCCGGCAGGAAGGCCGACAGGTCCAGAACCTTGATCCCGTTCAGCTTCATTAGCCCCTCTCCCCCAGCTTGGGCGCGCGGCGGCCCTTTGGCCGCTCACCATTGATACGGATGGGGGATGAGAGCAGGCGCAAGGTCCCATCCCTGGCGTCGGGATGCTCCACATCCTCCACCATCCCGATCTCCGCCACGAACGGGTTGTCCAGCGCCTGATCCAGGTTCGTGATGGGCGCGAAGGGCACATGCCCACCCAGGATCGACAGCCATTCCGCCGTCGTCTTCGTGGACAGCAGCTCATCCAGCGTGTCCGACAGAAGCTGCCGGTTGGCGCGACGGGCGGGGATGTCCTTGAACTCCGGACGGTCAAGCAGATCTGCCCGGCCCGTGCGACGGCAGAATTCCTCCCAGAATTTCGGGGTCTGGCACATCAGCATGGCCCAGCCATCCCTGGTCTTGAAGGACTGGCTGGGGGCGATGGATGGATGCGCCCCGCGCGGCAGGCGTGTCACCTGATCGCCGGCATTCAAATACCATGTGGCGGGGTAGGAGAGCTGGTGCAGTGCTGTGTCGAACAGCGCCACATCCACGTCGCAGCCTACACCCGTGGCTTTCGCGCCGAGGATGGCCGACACGGTCCCGAACGCCATCATGGTGCCCGTCATGAAATCGACCATCGACACGCCCAGCCGCGTCGGCGGGGCATCCGGCTCGCCCGACAGGCCCATGAACCCGGCCTCGGCCTGCATCAGATAATCATATCCGGGCCATGTCTCCCGGCTGTTGCCCCGCCCATAGGCCGACAGATGCGCGCAGACCAGACGCGGGTTGATCTCCTTCACCGCCTCATAGGTCAGGCCCAGCTTTTTCGGCTGATCCCCGCGCAGATTGTTGATAAGAGCGTCGGCGCCTGCCAGCAATTCGTTGAAAACGGCGCGTCCGTCCGGGCTTTTCAGGTCGATGCTGGCCGACTGCTTGCCCTTGGAGAAGGTCTGGAAGAACTGGCTGTCCTGTTCACCCAAGAAATGCGGCCCCGTTGCGCGGGAGACATCCCCGCCCGTCGCGGCATTTTCCACTTTGATCACCGTGGCGCCCAGATCGGCCAGCAGCATGCTGCCATACGGCCCGGCGCCATATTGCTCCACCGCAATGACGCGGATGCCGGAAAGGGGGCGGGTCATGGGAGGCTCCCTCACACCGGATTGCGGGCGATCATCTGCTTGGCGATGATGATGCGCTGCATCTCGTTGGTACCCTCGCCGATACACATCAAGGGCGCGTCACGGTACAGGCGTTCGATCGGATATTCCTTGGAATAGCCGTAACCCCCGAAGATACGCATGGCCTCCAGCGTGACCTCAACGCCCGTCTCTGACGCGAAATACTTGGCCATCCCGGCTTCCATGTCGCAGCGGTCGCCCCGGTCGTACGCTGCCGCCGCGTCCTGGACCAGCAATTCGGCGGCGCGGACCTTGGTGGCCATCTCGCCCAGCTTCAACTGGATGGCCTGATGCTCCCCGATAGGCTTGCCAAACGTCTTGCGGGTCTGGGCATAGGCCACGCTTTCCTTCAGCGCGCGGCGTGCAATGCCGACGGCACGGGCGGCGACATTGATGCGGCCCAGTTCCAGACCACCGACCGCCATCAGGAAGCCCTTGCCCTCAACCCCGCCCACCAGATGCCGCTCGGCATCCAGCTCGTAATCCTCAAAGATCAGCTCGGCACTGTCGATGCCCTTATAGCCCATCTTTTCCAGTTTCTTGCCGGTGCGGAAGCCCTCATGCCGCTTGCCCGTATCGGGATCGACCTTGGGCGCGATCAGCATCGTCATTCCCTTGTGGCGCGGCTGCGCATCCGGGTCGGTCTTGACCAGCAGGGCCACGGCCCCGCCCTCGATCCCGTTGGAAATCCAGGTCTTGGTGCCATTGATAATATAGGTACCGCGATCGGTACGGGTGGCCTTTGTGCGGATGGCCTGTAGGTCGGTGCCAGCATCGGCCTCCGTCAGGCCCAGACCGCCCCGGATTTCGCCTGCGCAGAACTTGGGCAGCCAATATTCCTTCTGGGCCTGGGTCCCGAACTTCTCCACCACCGTGGCCATCATGATATGGCTGTTGAAGATGCCGGTCGGCGACATCCAGGTTTCGGCGATCAGGCTGACAATGCGGGTGTAGGTGGAGGCCGGCAGTCCCAGCCCGCCATATTCCGGGCTGATGGTGGCGCCGAACAGGCCCAGTTCCTTCATCTGCTCGACAAGCTGGGTCGGGTAGATATCGTCATGTTCCAGCCTTTCCGCCACGGGGCGGACTTCGCGGGCCAGCCAGCGTTCGATGCTGTCCAGAATGGCGGCTTCATCATCGGCGTGGATGCCGGGGTGGGGTGTGCTCATATCAGTCGGCTCCCGCGTTCGATCAGTAATTTTCAACCCGGTCTTCCACGGCATGGCCGCGGAAGGGGATCAGCATGTTGCGCTTGAATGAACAGACGGTGACGCCGTTCTGGTTCTTGCCGATGGTGCGGATGGTGACGATGCCCTGGTTGGGCCGCTTTTCCGAGGCGCGCTTGGCCAGCACTTCGCTTTCGCCATACAGCGTGTCGCCATGGAACACCGGCGCGCTGAACTTCACCTCGTCCATGCCCAGATTGGCGATGGCCTTCTGGCTCACATCCGTCACGCTCATCCCGATCAGCAGGGCCAGGGTGTAGGGGCTGACTACCAGGTTCTGCTTGAACTCCGATGCCTTGGCGAACTCCGTGTCGAAATGCATTGGATGGGTGTTCAGCGTCAGCAGCGTGAACAGGTGGTTGTCATATTCGGTGACGGTCTTGCCGGGACGATGCTCATAGATATCGCCCACATTGAAATCCTCGAAGTAACGGCCAAACGTCTCGCGATAGCGATTGGGGCCGACTTCCTTCCAGTTCTGCACCATCTTCTTGGGTCCTTATCTCATCCGGCGGCAGCGGCCAGCACGCGCCGCGCTGCCCGCACCACGGGTATCTCGATCAGCTTGCCATCCAGCAGGGCCACGCCACCGCCGGCTTGTTCAAAGGCGTCCACCACGCGGTGGGCGCGGGCGATCTCCGCCGCTGTGGGCGTGAAAACCTCGTTCACCACGGCCACCTGGGTGGGGTGGATGCAGGCCCGGCCCGTGAAGCCCAGCGCTCTGGCCCGCGCCGTGGAGGAACGTAGACCGTCAATGTCCGCGACATCGATGGAGGGAACGTCGAACAGGCCGACCCCACCCTCCGCCGCCGCCGCAACCAGTGTGGAGCGGGCATGGAGCAAGGGTTCCCACGCCAGCGCGCAGCCCAGTTCCGCGGACAGATCCACCGCCCCGAACAGCAGGGCGCGCACCCGCTTTGCGGTCGCGATGGCGGCGGCATTGCGCAGGCCGGCCGCCGTTTCGATCAGGGGTACCAGCCCCGCTGCCCGGCTGCCCAGAACCTCATCCACCAGCGACAGGTCGGCGGGGTCCGTCAGCTTGGGCAGCATCAGGGCCGCTGGTGCCTTTTCCATCGACAGCACGGCCAGAAGGTCGGCCAGCCCCGCTGCACTGCGTACCGGGTTGATGCGCAGCCACAGATGATCCGGGCATCCCTGTTCTGCGATGAAGGCGATGGCGGCGGCCCGTGCCGCGTCCTTGCCCTCTGGCGGAACGGAATCTTCCAGATCAATGCAGGTAATGTCCGCCCCGGCGCCCAGCGCCTTTGCGAACCGGTCGGCCCGCGCGCCCGGCACGAACAACAATGACCGCTCTGCCATGGTCAGTTCCTCGGTTAATATGTCCGGACATATTCGGGGCGACACGTCCCCTGTCAACCGACCATCCTGCGGTTTGACCACCAGGAGGATGAAATCAGGGCTTCAGCACGGCGTCGAAGAAGTCGACCGTGTCCTGCAGTGCCTTCACATGCGTGCTGCGCATCAGTTCCCGGTCCTTCGCCATCCAGCCATGATTGACGCCGGGATAGACCACCATGCGTGCCGATGCGCCCACGGATTTAAGCTTGTCCTGCATCACCTGTGCCTGGATCACCGGCACCGCCGCGTCCAGTTCGCCATGCAGCAGCAGGATCGGCGGGGTCTTGGCATCGACATAGTTGATGGGGCCGACGGCCTTGATTTCGTCCGCACAGTCGGCGGCATCCTTGCAGCCCAGGAAATCATAGATCGGCTTGAAATCCTCCGGGGGTCGCGGCTTGTCGGTGACGGTAAAGTCATAGATGCCGTACCAGGGCACGGCGGCCTGCACGCAATCACCCTTTTCCACGGGCGCCGACCGGTCGCAATCCACCGCCGCCATGGCCGCCAAATGGCCGCCGGCACTGTCGCCGAATACGCCCACACGGGCCGGGTCGATGCCATAGGTGGCGGCATTGGCACGCAGCCAGCGGATGGCGGCATCCACATCCTGGCTTTGCGCCGGGAAGGTGGCTTCCGATTTCAGCCGGTAATTCACGGCAGCCACGGCATAGCCGCGCGCCGCCAGATCGGCCAGCACGGTGGGGAAATCGGCAAAGGCCGCCAACCCGCGCGAATTGCCCATGGCCCAGCCACCGCCATGGATATAGACCAGCAGCGGACGGTCCTTCGCCCCTTGCCTGCGATAGATGTCCAGCTTCAGCGGACGATAGCCGGGGATCGTCGCATAGGTCAGGTCCGGCAGGGCAACCACCCCGCCGGGGAAGGGGACCGGCAGTTTGGGCAGCATGTCCTCCTGGCTCCAGCCGGTACTCACCTCCGCCTTCACGGGTTCCCCCGCATAGGCGGGCAGGGACAGCGACGCGCCCAGCACGGCGCACAGAAGAAGCATACGCATGGCGCGAACCTTTCAGCGGAGAAGGGGAAGTGTCAGCCAGCCTTGGGCGGTACTGCCGCAGCAAAGGCCGCTGCGATGTTGGCGCGGCTGGTCACCCAGACGTCGGAATGGCGCTTCACATGGTCCAGGAAGCCCTGGAAGGCGCCAATGCGCCCCGGACGGCCGATGATGCGCAGATGCAGGCCCAGGCTCATCATCCTGGCCCCTTCGGTCTGCGCTTCCCGATACAGCCAATCGAAGCTGTCGATGGCATATTGCTGCCAGTCGCGGGGCGTCAGGGCGGGTGCCAGCCAGAACTTCATATCGTTGCTGTCGATAGCATAGGGCATGATGACCATGGGCTTGGTCATGCCGTCGGACAGCGGGACATGGTCCCAGAAGGGGAAATCGTCCGAATAATCATCCATGTGATAGGAATAGCCCTCTTCCGCCAGGATGCGGCGGGTGGCATCGGTATGCAGATAGCGTGACAGCCAGCCGACAGGGCGCGTGCCTGTCGTCCTTTCGATGGATTGCCAGCCGTCGCGGATGAACTGCCGCTCCCTTTCTTCCTTCATCCAGTATTGATGTGTCCAGCGATGGCCGTGGCAGCAGATTTCATGCCCCTGCGCCACGATCTCCGCCGCCAGATCCGGCGCGCGTTCCAGGGCGACGGAGGCGGCGGTGAAGGTCGCCTCCACCCCATATTCCTTCAGCAGGCGCATCACGCGCGGGGCGCCGGCCTTGATGCCATACTGGTAATTGCTTTCATTGCCATGGATGCGGATGGGCTTGGCCACATGCACCGACAACTCATCCACCGGTTCGGGGCCCTTGTCCCCGTCCCGGATATTATGTTCCGCCCCTTCCTCGACATTCACGACGATGGACAAGGCCAGCTTCGACCCATTGGGCCAGGTGAAATCGGCGGGTGCGGGCATGGAAACCTCTGGGATTTGGAAGGGGACGGCAGCTGCGGGCGCCTCAGTGCGGCTCCTCGCCGCCGGACACGTTCATGCTTTCGGCGGTGATGTAGCCGGCATCCTCAGAACACAGGAAAGCAACCGCACCCGCCGTATCGTCCGGCAGGCCGGGACGGCCCAGCGGGATGCGGTTCTTCATGGCCTGCAGGTAATCCTCCAGCGACAGGCCCAGCTTCTGGCTGAAATACTCATTCTGCCAGGCACCCAGGCCGGTGGTCACATGATTGGGGCAGACATTGTTGACGGTAATCCCGTGCGGCCCCAGCTCAATCGCCGTGGACCGGATCAGCCCGACCAGACCATGCTTTGATGCGCAGTAGCCGGCAGCGAAGGGAAAGCCGGACTTGGCCGCCTGGCTGGCGATATTGATGATACGCCCACCCTTGGCCGCCGGTACCATCACTTCCGCCGCCGCCTTGATGCCGTTGAAGCATCCGGTCAGGTTGACATCGATCACGGCCTGCCATTCGGTCGCTTCCAGATCCAGAAGCGGCTTCATGATGTAGCCGATACCGGCATTGTTGACCCAGAAACCCAGGCCACCCAACTTTTCCACGGCAAAGGCCGCCATGGCGCGCATCTGCGCCAGATTGCGCACATCGCAAGTGAAGGTCTCCACCCGCGATCCCGTGTCCGCCGTGATATCCGCCGCCAGGGCCTGCATCTCCGACACACCACCAATCATGCTGTCGGGCGTGGCGGCATCGGCGGATTTGCCGATATCGGACAGCACGACGGACGCACCCTCGGCGGCCAGCCGGCGGGCGATGGCCTCGCCCAGCCCCTTGCGCCGGCCCGAACCGGTGACGACCGCGACCTTGCCCGCGAAACGTTTTGTGTCCGCCATGTCCGCCCCCGTCAGCCCAGCTTGTCGGTCAGGATGAAGGTGACGTCGGCCATGTCCTGGAACTGCGCCACGATCTTCTGCATGGCCTCGGCGGCGATGTCCCGGCCGAACTGGTCCATGTCGGCGACGTCGATGATCTCAATATACTGGTAGGGCGGGGGTGCCTCGCTCCCTAGCGTGACCACAGAGCGGAATACCGCGAACTCCGTGATCGACGGCAATGCATTGACGGTGGGAAGGTCCACAGCGCGGGCCCATTCCTCATACGCTGCGCGGTCGATGCCGGGTTTCAGGTTGAACAGGGCGATGATGCGCGTGGCCATGAGGGTTCCTCTGCCTGGAACGGGTTGGGATGGGGCTTGCAGGAATTATTGATATATCATTATATCAATTACAAGCGCCTTGTTGCGTCCTCCCACTCAAGGATCCTTCGATGAACAAACGCATCGTCCTGGCCCGGCTCGCCGGTTCGTCACCCGTGCCTGAGGATTTCCGCCTTGAAGAGGTGGCGATGCCGTCGCCCGGCCCCGGTCAGGTGCTGATCCGGGTCGATCACGTTTCGCTGGACCCCTATATCGCCAGTACCCTGCGTGGTCGCCACATGTCCGGCGGCGTGCCTGTGGGCGGTGTCATTCCGGGGGAGGCGGTGGGCACCGTTGTTGAAAGCCGTGGTGACGGTCTGGCCGTTGGCGACCGGGTGATCTGCCGCGCCGGCTGGCAGCAATTCACCGTCGCCGATATCGCCCCCGCCGGTGTGGCACAGGGTCCGCTCAGCCTCGCCGCGCAGAAGATCACGCTGCCGGACGGCGTCTCCTACACCTCGCTGCTGGGTGTGCTGGGCATGCCCGGCCTGACCGCCTGGGCCGGTACGGTCAAGATGCTGAAGCCCATTCCGGGTGACACGTTCGTGGTGTCCGCCGCCACCGGTCCGGTCGGCGCCACCGCCGGTCAGCTGGCCAAGCGCATGGGCGCCCGCGTTGTCGGTATTGCCGGTGGACCGCAGAAATGCGCCTTCGCGGTGGAAACGCTGGGCTTTGACGCCTGCGTCGATCACCGCGATCCCGATTGGGTGGCAAAGCTGGCCGCCGCCTGCCCCGATAGCATTGATTGCTATTATGATGGCGTCGGCGGGCGCATCCTGGAAGGCGTGCTGGGCCATCTGGCCCTGGGTGCCCGTGTCGTTCTGGTCGGCATGATGGAACAGTACAAGGCCCCGGCCCCGCTGCCCGGCCCCAATCTAGTGCCCATCATCAAGTTTCGCGCCACCGTCGAAGGGCTGGTCGTCTATGACCATTGGCCGGATATGCCGAATTTCCGCCGCCGCGTGGCCCCGCTGGTCCGCGACGGTCAGGTGATCGTGCGCGAGGAACGCGTGGCCGGCCTGGAAGCCGCCCCCGACGCCCTGATCCGCCTGATGGATGGCGGCAATTTCGGCAAGATGGTTCTGGATATCTGAGGCAGATCATGAACAGTGTTCCCCCCACCGTCCCCCGTATCGACAGCCCGACCTTCCTGGTTCTGGCTTATGATATTGCCGACAGCGCCAAGGCCCTGGCCCTGCGCGATGAATATATGGAAGGCCATCTGGGCCATATGGAGGCCAACTGGACCCGCTATGTCAGCGCCGGGCCGATGCGCACCGAGGATGGCAAGGGCTATCTCGGCTCCATGTTCCTGCTGAAGGCCGCCAACCGTGCCGACGTGGACGCGCTGATGATCGGCGACCCCTATTTCCGCAGCGGGCTTTATGACCGGGTGGAAGTGGTGCCGGCGGTGGTTGCCATCGGCACCGCCATCGGTGGCCGCATCTGGGCCGGCGCGGATCAGTTGAAGGGCGCGCCGGCAACGGTTGTATCCAGGGGCTGATGCTTCGAGGGTTGGAAGTCGGCGGCACTATTGCTGACTTCCAACCTCATCTCTGCTATTCTAAATGCCATCAGCGCCAGATTTACGCCCGCCTCCATTTGCAGCCATCGGCTTTCGAAGCGGGAAGGCTGTGAACCAT
The DNA here is from genome assembly GCA_001296005.1 of alpha proteobacterium AAP38. GTDB lineage: Bacteria > Pseudomonadota > Alphaproteobacteria > Azospirillales > Azospirillaceae > Niveispirillum. The sequence continues at coordinate 31,652 of LJHR01000005.1, forward strand.
GAAACAGCCCCTGCTTTTCTGTTTCATGTTGTTGCACAGCTTGGCGCATTCGGAGGGGAGCTGCCCCGCACTCTGAATGCGGGGGGCGTTGGCGCACCTTGCCCAATCAATGCTCGACGCGCCGTTCCAGGGTCCAGTCCCAGCGGCGGGTGGGGATCTGTTCCATCGGTTCCTGCTGGCTGCCTGCCTTCCAGTCCAGATAGGCCTCGCCGATTTCACGCGCGGCTTCCTTCAGGTCGGGCAGGTAGCGGCTGGCAAACACGGCCTCGGTCACGGCCTTGTCCATGAAGCGCATACCCACACAGCCCAGCAGGGCGGAACCCGCATAAAGCGGGACAGCAGCCGTGGACTCGCCCCGATACTGCCGGATGCTGATGGCGTATCCGGCCTTGCGGATGCTGCCCAGCATCTTTTCGATCATGTCGCGCTGCCGGCCCGCGCCTTCCATCTCGCCGCCCGACCCCAGCGCGATATCCAGCAGGGCCGCGCGCTGCGGCGCCGGGCTGAAGGCCAGATAGGTGCGGCCCGATGCGCTGTTCAGCAGCGGCAGGCGCACACCGGCATTGTAGCGTTCAAGGGCCAGGGGGCTGTGCTTGTCGGTCGTGTGCCGGACCAGCATGCCGTTGCCCTGGTTCGTGCTGATCGACACGGGCCAGACCAGCTTGCGGCCCAACTCGCCCAGCAGCGGCTGCGCCACCTCGCCGATCCAGGCCTCGTCGTCATAGCCATCGGAAAGGCCGCGCACCAGCACGGTCAGGCGATAGCGGTCATCCGAGCCGTCGCGCACCGCGTAGCCGGCGGAACAGAGCGTTTCCAGCACACGATAGGCAGTCGTGCGGGGCAGATCGATGGCATTGGCCACGTCCGTTACCGTCACGCCATTGCGGCTGTTCAAGACCTGCAGAACGTCCAGCACACGCAGCATCGCCCGAACAGGTTTGATCTTGTCCATTCCCGAACCTCCTGACGCGCCAACAATCAACTGACCACATGGATCATGACGGCGAATTAAAACTGTAACCGAAGAATATGCTCGTATGTCCACCTGTCGGATAAGGCGGGCGGCGAATGATGCCGTTTTGGCGGGTTTCTGCGGATTTTCGGGGGGTGGGCATAGGGCGCCATAATCGCCTAACGGATAAAACGACTGCAAATGCCCGCTAGGCTTACATTTTTCAAGGATACCGGCACGTCCGCCGTGTGGACAAGGGACCGCAGTTGCCTATCCCTGCGGCACATTCACGCCGCCTAATCGTTCGTGACGCCGATGATGGGTCGGCCGTCAACGAATCGAAGGCTTAAAACGCCCATGAGCAAAGCGAGAATAACGATCGTCGGTGGCGGCATCGGCGGGTTCACGGCGGCCATCGCGCTGTTGCGCCAGGGCTTCGCCGTCACGCTACTGGAAGCCGCCCCCGCCTTTGCCGAGGTTGGCGCCGGCGTGACCCTGTCGCCCAACGCCATGAAGGGATATGTACATCTGGGGCTGGCGGAGCGGATTGCCGCTGCCGGTGTCGAACCCGCCCGTCAGCGTATCCAGCATTGGCAGGATGGCCGCCTGCTGCGGTCCATCGACCGTTCCGACATGCGCGCCCGCTATGGCGCGCCCTATGTCTATATCCATCGCGCCGACCTGCACGCCATCCTGGTGGATGCGGCGGAAAGTGCGGGTGGCCGGCTGCTGACCGATGCGGGCGTGGTTGCGGTGGATGGCACCACGGCTATCCTGCATGATGGCCGCCGGATCGAGGGCGACCTGATCATCGGTGCCGATGGGTTGAAATCGGTGGTCCGCCGCCTGTTCGAACCCGCCGCCGCCCATTTCACGGGCCATGTCGCCTGGCGCGCCCTGGCCCCGGTGGAAGGGGCGTTGAAGGATCTGGTGGAATGGCCCGGCATGCATATCGGGCCGAACCGTATGGTTGTCCGATACCCGGTTCGCGGGGCCAAGATCGTCAATATGGTGTTCTTTGCCCGTCAGGATGGCTGGACCCAGGATGGCTGGACCATTCCCGCCGAACGGTCGGATCTGGAGACAATCTTCGCGGGCTGGGCGCCGGAGGTGCAGGCCATGATCGCGGCGGTGCCGGAGGGCAGGATCTATAAATGGGCCATCAATGCCCGCCGTCCGCTGGATAGCTGGATCATCAATGACAAGGTGGTGCTGCTGGGCGATGCCGCCCACGCCATGACCCCCTTCATGGGCCAGGGGGCCGCCTGTGCCATTGAGGATGCGATCGTCCTGTCGCGCGCCCTGGGTGACAGCGCCAGCACGGGGGAGGCGCTGCGCCGCTATGTCGCCGCCCGGCATGAGCGCGCCACCTTCATCCAACTGGAATCCAACGCCAACGCCGATAGGATGCAGGCCGCCAATACCGAACTGTTCGGGATGGAGGGGCTGCGCAATGAGGATACGTTGGGCCTGCTGAATTACGATTGCCGCACCGTTCCCGTTTAATCGCTGGTAGCCAATCCGATGTCTCGTAAAGCCCTGCCGTTCGACGGCCTTCCCGTTTCTACCGCCACGCGGGCCTTTCTGGCCGAACGGCATGGGCTGTTGATCGACGGGCAATGGCGCCCCGCCCTGTCCGGCGCCACACTGGACACCTATGACCCGGCAACCGAACTGCATCTGGCGACGGTGGCTTCCGGCGGGGCAGGGGATATCGATGCGGCGGTACAGGCCGCGACCAGGGCCTTTCACGGCCCCTGGTCGCGGTTGAAGGCGCGCGAACGTGCCGCCCCGTTGGTCCGGCTGGCCCGGCTGCTGGAACGCGATGCGGCATTGTTCACGGATCTGGAAATCCTGGACAATGGCATGCCGCGCTTCATCGCCGGTCTGACCGTGTCCAACTGCGTGGAGATGTTCGACTATTACGCCAGCGCCATCCTGCGCATCGAAGGCGTGACCACCACGCCCCCGCCGCATGTAACGGCGGATGCGGAAGCGCTGACTTACACCTTGCGCGAACCGGTGGGCGTGGTCGGACTGATCGTGCCGTGGAACGTGCCTGTCTCCACCCTGACGCTGAAACTGGCCCCCGCCCTGGCGGCGGGCTGTACCGTGGTGGTGAAACCGGCGGAGGAGACGCCCTTGTCGGCCCTGGCCCTGGGCCGGTTGATCCAGGAGGCCGGCTTCCCCGACGGTGTGGTCAATATCGTCAATGGTCTGGGGGAAAGCGCGGGGGCGGCCCTCTCCACCCATGCCCAGGTCGACAAGATCAGCTTCACCGGCTCCACCGAGGTGGGGCGCAAGATCGTGCAGGCAGCATCCGGCAACCTGAAAAAGGTCTGTCTGGAACTGGGCGGCAAGTCGCCCGTGGTGGTGATGCCGGATGCCGATCTGGAACTGGCCGGCCCTGGTGTGTCCATGGCGACCTTCTTCCTCCAGGGCCAGAACTGTATGGCCGGCACCCGCATCTTCGCCCATGCGTCGATCCATGATGAACTGGTGGCGCGGATGAAGGCCTTCACGGGCTTCTTCACGCTGGGTCACGGGCTGGACGCCGGCAATAATTTCGGCCCCCTGATCAGCGGGGCGCATGCGTCGCGCGTCCTTGCCCATGTGGACCGGGCGCTGGGGCAGGGAGCGACCCTGGTGACGGGTGGGGCCAAGCTGGACCGGCCCGGCCATTTCGTGCCGCCCACCATCCTGACCGATGTCCGCCCCGACATGGATATCTTCCGCGACGAAGTGTTCGGGCCTGTCATGGCGGTCCATCGGTTTGAGACCGAGGATGTGGAACAGATCGCGGCCATGGCCAATGACAGCGTCTACGGCCTGTCCGGCAGCGTTTGGACCCGGAGCCTGTCGACCGCGCATAAGCTGGTCTCGCGTATCCGGTCGGGTCAGGTATCGATCAACTGCCATGGCGCCATCGCCACCAACATTCCCTTCGGCGGTTATAAACAGTCGGGCTGGGGCCGGGAATTCGGGCGTGAAGGCCTGGATGCCTATCTAGAGACGAAGGCGGTGACGGCGCGGCTGTAACGCCGCGCCATGGTCCATTATCGGTTCAGGGATGTGTCGATCCGTACCCGCACATTCGCCTGGATATCGGCATAGAACAGGCCGTAATCATGGTAATGCATGATCCCGCCCGGCAGCGGCTTCAGGCCCAATGCCGGATCGGCGTCGACCACCAGAAAGCCCTTGTCACAGCGTGCGGCCACTGACTTCGCGACCAGCGCCTTCACCGGTCCCTCGCCCGGATCACCGGGGGCGGCGCCCTTGTTCAGGTCCTTCGCGGCCACGGGCTGGTTCCGGTCGAAGGTCATGGGATTGACGCAGACCGGTTCCTTGCCCGGTACGTCACCATAGAGCGACACGAAGCGCTGGGCATTGGCCTTGCCCATTAGGGCCAGATCGGTGTCGGGTGTGACGGCATTCCAGGCGATGACACAGCCCGTGTCCGCGGGCTTGGCGCAGATCGACAGGGTCTTGTAGGTGCGGGGGAAATCGCCTTCCGAAAGGTTCACGCCGACCACATAGGCGGCAACCATCCGGTCCTTCAGCGGCGACCCGTCGATGCGGTCTTTCAACAGCCGCATCAGATGGGAAGCACCCTGGCTGTGTCCGGCCAGGATGAAGGGCCGGCCCGCATTGTCGCGCTTCAGATACAGGTCGAAGGCGCGCAGCACGTCGCCATAGGCCAGGTCGAACGCCTTCTGTCCGTCGCCCGCCATGTTGGTGAAGGCCAGACGTGTGGCCTGGCGGTAGCGGGGAGCGAAGATGCGGCAGCAGGTGTTGAAGACAGCGGCCTGCCGCGCGATGACGCTGGCATCGGTCCAGTCATTGACAGCCTTGTCCGCCGGGTCCTGGTTCCATCGCGTCACCGACCGGTCGGTGGTCGGGTGGATGTAGAACACATCCACATCCGGCGCCGCGGCCAGTTTGCCTGCATTGCCGGGCAGGGCCGTGCTGGCACCGGGCGCCCAGGCGGTGGCAGCCCAGGAGGCGGCGCGGCCATAATCGGGGGGCGGGGCGGGCGTCTGGCTTTCAAAGGGGGGCGGCGGGTCGGCTGCCATGGCGGTACTTGCCAGAAGCCCCAGCGACAGAAGACAGGACAGGACGCGCTTCATCTCGATCCCCGTTTATCCTTTATGGTTCCGAAGCCTAGCAGTGTGGCCGCCAACATTGAGGGTGCCGGGAGCCTCCTGTCCGCTGGGCGGACAGGAGCCGCGACCCCTTGACACTATCCGTCTGGTGGACAGAGCGGGCGGCGATGTTGTGGAAAGTTCGGCAAAGGAATTAGCTGACCGGGCAGGCAGATATCCGGCTAGCAGGCTGATCGGGTAATACCAGCGTAGGCAAATAAAATACGCCAGCGCGGCCCCCAAATAAAGCACAGCCGCCAGAAAACGGGAACTTGGCGCCGGAAAGAATGCCGCTCGAAATGACCGCAAAAATCAAGGGGGCTTCATGTACCGTTCCAAATTCGTCGCGCTGACCACGTCCGCGTTGGTCAGTGCTTTCGCCGCCTCGGCCATCGTTCCCGCTGCTCTGGCTGCCGAGGGCGAGCTGGTGCTGGAAGAGATCATCGTCACCGCCCGCAAGCGCAAGGAGGACATCCAGACCGTCCCCATCGCGATCCAGGCGCTGACCGCCGACGATTTGTCAGAGCGCAACATCACCACCCTGACCGAACTGGCGAACAACACGCCCGGCATCTCGGTCACCAACATCACCGGCGGCGCCTTCACCAACGTCTATGTGCGTGGTCTGGCGCCCGCTAACTCCTCCACCGACCTCAATATCGAGGCCAATGTCGGTATTTTCATCGACGGCATCTATCAGACCAGCCGTAACACGGCGGACGTTCTGGGTACCGTCGACATCGCCCAGCTGGATGTTGTGAAGGGTCCGCAGAGCGCGCTTTATGGCCGTTCCACCTTCGCCGGCGCAGTCGGCATCACCACCGCCCGCCCGACCGGTAATCCCGAGGGCAAGGCCAGCGTCACCATCGGCAATAACGGCGATTACCGGGGCAAGGTCTCCCTGTCCCGTCCGATCATCGAGGACAAGCTGGCCGGCTCCATCACGGCGTCCTGGTCCACCTATGCCGGCGAGTTCACGAACGACTTCAATAAGGAAGACAAGCTGGGCGGGTTTGAGAAGCGCGGCGTCTCGGGCGCCCTGGTCTTCACCCCGACGGAGAATTTCACGGCGACCTTCACCGGCTTTGCGACCAAGTCCACGTCTGAAATGCCGGGCCTGTCGCTGAACCCGGTGACCACGCATAATTGCGGCGGCTTCAACGCGCAGTCGCAGGCCTATCTGCTCTATTGCGGCAAGATCCCGACCAACCTGCCCATCGACGTCACCTCCACTATTCCGGAAAGCGTCTCCAAGTCCCGTCAGGGTGCCCTGGAGCTGGAATATGAGTTCGAGAATTTCTCGATCGTCAGCGTGACCGGCATCAGCGCTTCGGAGGTCTATGCCGCCAACGACGCCGACATTTACGGCAATGGCGCGCTGTATGGCGTCTGCACCGTTGGTACCACATGCGGTGCGGCGACCGGTACCTATACCCGCACGGTTCGCGGCAACTCCCTGCTGATCAGCAATGACGAGGTCGTGACCAAGAGCCAGGAAATCCGTATCCAGTCGCCCGACAGCGACCGGTTCCAGTGGCTGGCCGGCGCCTTCTTCTTCCAGTCCAACGTCGACAGCAAGTCCTGGGCAGGCACCACGGCCCCCGGTCTGGCCGCCAATGAGCGTCTGGTACAGGTTCTCCCCGGTTCTCCCGCTGGCACTGGCCCGCTGGCATCCTTGTCCAATCCGGGCCTGATCCTGGACCCGACCATCGTGGCCCGTCTGGCCAGCCATAACTACAAGCAGAATATCACCCGTTCGGTGTTCGGCTCTGTCGGTTATGAAGTGGTCGATGATCTGCGCGTGTCGGCGGAAGGCCGCTACAATATCGATCGCAAGACCGACCGCTGCCTGCTGACCTTCTTCAATGCCTTTGGCCCCTGCGTTGCCGGGCAGCCCTTCCGGGGCGAGTTCAAGAGCTTCACGCCGCGCTTTACCGTTGATTACAAGGCGACCGAAGACGTCTTCCTGTTCGCCTCGGCGGCCAAGGGCGTGCGCTCGGGCGGTTTCAACTCGCTGGCCGGCCTGTCGGACAATGAGAAGACCTTCGACGAGGAAAGCAACTGGACTTATGAAGCCGGTGTGAAGTCCTGGCTGTTTGATCGCCGCGTCATGCTGAACGCTTCGGCTTTCCGCGTGAACTGGACCAACCTGCAGCTCTCAACCTTCTCTCCCACCGCGTCCGTCGCGCAGGCCATCATCATGAATGCCGGCAAGATGGAAACGAACGGGTTCGAGGTGCAGACCGAGGTGAAGGCCACGGATATCTTGTCGGTCGGCGGTTCGGTGACCTATTCCGATCCGAAATTCGCCAAAGGCACCTATGACCCGGCCTATTCGTCGCAGTGCGGCAATCCGTCCACCGTCTGCGATCTGGTCACCATCGCGGGCCGTGGCACCTTCGCCTCCATCGCCGGCAACCGTCCGGCCAGGTCGGTGAAGTTGCAGTACAACATGCATGCCACTGCCGATGTGCCGGTGTCCGCCGATTGGACCCTGGCTGGCCGTGTCGATGTTAATTACACCGGCCCCAGCTACGTCAACAGCCTGAACCTGACCACCTTTGGTGAGCGCACGCTGACCAATCTGCGTCTGGCGCTGGAAAGTGACACCTATTCGATCGCGGCCTGGGCGACCAACCTGACCGACGAGAAATACAACGTCAACATCATCCAGCAGCCGCGCAATTACAATGTCGGCACCCAGCGCATCATGGAAGTCTATCATGGCGAGGGCCGCCGTTTCGGCGTCACGGCCTCTGCCAAGTTCTGATGATGCAATAACGTTTCCCCCGGCTCGCAAGGCCGGGGGATTGTTGTTTTACCATGGTTGGAGAACGCGCTTATGACCCTCCGTCAGCCGATCCTGTCCCGCCGTTCCGTTGTGGGCGGCATGCTGGCCGCCGCCCCGCTGCTTGCCGCGTCGCGCGGCTGGGCCGCGGGGCCCCAGACCGTTGATGTTGTGGTGGTCGGTGCCGGCCTTGCCGGCCTGAACGCCGCCGCCATGCTGGAGGAACAGGGACTGGTGGTGCAGGTGGTGGAAGCCTCTGACCGGGTCGGGGGCCGTCTGCGCACGGGCCGGGCCGAAGGCTATCAGGCCGAACTGGGGGGCAGCGAGGTTGGCGCGCTTTATGGTCGCGTCCGCGATGCCTGCGCCCGCCACAATGTCGGGCTGACCACCAAGGGTGCCAAGGGCACCGACTTCCTGATCCATGTCGATGGTACCAGCGTGCTGACGACCGACTGGGCCAAGTCGCCGGTCAATCAGACGCGCGGAAAGGAACGTGAGTTTCTGCCCTTTATCCTGCAGAACCGTCTGATGCATGACTGGCTGCCCTTCAAGCAGACCAATGCCTGGCTGCAGCCCGAGAATTTGCAGTTCGACATTTCCGCCGCTGAACTGATGCGGTCCAAAGGTGTGTCGGAGGCTGCGATCCGTCTGGCCGATATTGACCTGAACGGCGCCAGCCTGGAGGGCGTGTCGGCCCTGTCGATTTTCCGCGATATGGCGCGCGCCCAGGTGGAAGGCTTCAAGGATCCCAACAAGCCGCAATATGGCGGCGCATCGCTGGTGTCCGATCGCAGCTACATTGTCGGCGGGTCCGACATGCTGCCGCGGGCCATGGCCGCCGCCCTTAAACTGCCGGTGCGCCTGAACAGCCCGGTCATTGCCGTCGATCAGGCCGGTGATCAGGTCAAGACCCTGTTGGGCAACGGCGATGTGCTGACCAGCCGTTTCATGGTCATGGCCGCACCGTTCAGCGCCGTCAGCCGTATCCGCTTCACGCCGGGCCTGCCCGATGCGCAGGCCGATGCCGTCGCCGGTGCGCGTTATTCGGCAACGACGCAGTTCCATTTCAAGATCAAGAAGCCCTATTGGGAAAAGGACGGCCTGCCGCCCTCAATCTGGAGCAACACGTCCTTTGAACGCGCCTTCGCGCTGAAGCACCCGGAAACGGGTGAGATCGACAGCATGATTGTCTGGGTCAATGGCGATGGCGCCACCCGCTGGGACGACCGCGACACTGCCAGACAGGTGGAACTGGTTCTGGCCGAACTGGCCCGTATCCGGCCAAGCATGGCCGGTGCCCTGGAATACAAGGTCGGCTACAGCTGGGGCCGCAATCCGTTTGTGGGTGGCAACAAGCATTTCTATGCACCGGGTCAGGTTAAGCGCTTCGCCATGGAGATGGGCAAGCCCGCCGGTCGTGTCCATTTCGCGGGCGAGCATCTGCGCCGCTTGGAACATGGCATGGAGAGCGCCATGGAAACGGGTGAGGCGGCAGCTCTTGAAATCCTGGAAAAGATTTGACGACCGGATAAGGTCGCTGGGGGATATCGGGTATGGAACAACGTGACACGAACCGACCGCTGGACAAGGTTTTGGCCTATGGCTTGCCGCTGCTGGTCCTGGTGCATGATCTGCTGACCATGATCCTGCTGCGGTCGGACAAGGCCGCACCCATCCGCGAACAGCTGCGGGGTTGGCACTATTTCCTGGGCACGGCCCTGTTCCTTTATGCCACCATGCGCCTTTGGCAATGGCTGAAGGGGCGGGCGCCGGGGCCGCAGGTGCCGCTGCCGCCGCGTGCCAAGGCCTGGGTCATGGCCCTCGTCAATGCCACCTACCTTATGTTCTTCGCAGCCCCGCTGCTGGGTGTGCTGGTGGTGTGGAGCCACGGGATGGACCTGCATCTGGGGCCCATCCCGATCCCGGCCCTGCTGGGTGAAAGCCGCGAAGTCTGGCTGTTCACGGGCTATTTCCATTCCGGGGTCAGCACCAGCTTGCTGGTGCTGAAGCTGGCGGCCCTGCTGACGGCTGTCTGGTTCCTGTTCCGCCACGGACGTGGCCTGCTCGGATCTTTTCCGCCGGGCTTCGGCCTGTTTGTACTGCTCAGCTTCTCCTCGTCGGTTTTCGCGTTGTCGACCTTCAAGTCGTATGAGCGGGGGCCGGGTGCGGTTGCCATCTTCCTTGGTATCTGTGCGGCCATCTGGGGCCTGTCGCGGCTGGTCCGCCGGGGCCGGGTGACGGCGGTGTCCAATCCGGACGCGGTGCGCGGTGTGGTGCCGGCGGCGGTGGCGGCCATCGCCGTTGTCGTGGTCGGCATGTACGGCCCGCACATGCTGTTCCGCGTCTCCCCCTTCGCGCAGGGGCAGCGGGTGGAAGCGGCGGCCCATGTCACCTCGCACGAAGCGCCCCTGGTTATCGAGCAATTGCCGCCCGAAACCGACTTTGAACGCAAGGTCCGGGCCGAGACGTTCAAATGGTGCACCTTCTGCCACACCATGAACAAGGGCGGGGCGCATATGGTCGGCCCCAACCTCTATGGCATCATGGGTCAGAAGATCGCCACCGTCCCCAACTTCCCCTATGGCGACAGCCTGGCCGCCCATGGCGCGGCGGGAGAGGTATGGACGGATGAGAATTTGGCGAAGTTCCTGGCCAATCCCGATGCCTTCGCCCCCGGCACCTCCATGGTTGTGTCATCGGGCAACATCACGGACCCGGAAACGCAGAAGGCGCTCATCACCATTTTGAAGCGCGAAACGGGGTCTGCCGCACCCTGACCCTTGCTGATATCCGCCAAGCGACGGCCCGCCCCAACCGGCGGGCCGTTTTGCATTGGTGAGAGAGGGAATCGCGCGACGCCCATCCGCACAGCGGTCAAACAGGTCTCCGCCGATAGTCGCGGGCCACGGTTCCGGTACTGCTGACATAGAAATTTGACCGCTTCCAAAACAGGGGGATGCGATGGGTTACCGTTTGGGCGTCGATGTGGGGGGCACCTTCACCGACCTGCTGCTGTTCAATGATACGACGGGCGCCTTCTGGCGGCACAAGACCCCGTCCACACCGGCGGACAGCTCCGTCGGCATCCTGAACGGCGTTACCGCCATTTGTGACAAGGCGGGGATTACGCCGGCTGACGTGGAATTCTTCCTGCACGGAACCACGGTTGCCACCAATGCCGTGCTGGAAGGCAAGGGCGCAAAGGTCGGCCTGATCGTCACCGAAGGTTACCGCCAGATCATGCAGATCGCGCGCTCCTTCGTGCCGGGCGGTCTGGCCGGCTGGATCGTCTGGCCGAAGCCGGAGCCGCTGGCCCGGCTGGAGGACACGTTCGAGATCAAGGGCCGCATGGATGCCCAGGGTAATGAACTGCGCCCCATCGACGAGGCCAATATCCGCGAAGCACTGCTGAAGCTGAAGGCGAAGGGCGTAGAGGCGGTCACCGTCTCCCTGATCAACGCCTACCTTAACGGTGCGCATGAGAAGCGTGTGGGCGAACTGGTGGCGGAGATCCTGCCGGGTGTGCCCGTGTCGCTGTCTCATGAGGTCCTACCCGAGATGCAGGAATATGAGCGCACGCTGACCACCGTCGCCAATGCCTCCGTCCGCCCCATCGTGGGCCGCTATGTCCGCAACCTGCGTGAAAAGCTGCGGTCGGCGGGCATGGCCGGCTCGCTGTCGCTGCTGCGTTCCGATGGCGGCTTGATGTCGTCGGAGAAGTCGGAAGAACACCCCGTCTCCCTGCTGATGTCCGGCCCTGCCGGCGGTGTCACGGGTGCGCTGTGGGTCGGTGCCAATTCCGGCATCCGCAACATCCTGACGCTGGATGTGGGCGGTACCTCCACCGACGTGGCCCTGATCGAAAATCTTGATCCGCGCCGGGTGCGGACGACCGAGGTCGGGCACCTGGCTGTCCGCGCGTCGTCGCTGGATGTGAAGACGGTGGGTGCCGGCGGTGGTTCCATCGCCTATGTGCCGGAACTGACCAAGGCCCTGCGCGTCGGCCCGCAATCGGCAGGTGCCGTGCCGGGTCCCGTCGCCTATGGCAAGGGCGGCCAGCTTCCGACCGTGACCGACGCCAATGTCGTCCTGGGCTATCTGCCGGAGGCGCTGCTTGGCGGCACCTTCAAGCTGGACCGCGAAGGGGCGAAGAAGGCGGTGCAGACCATCGCCGATACGCTGGGCATTGATCTCTACGCCGCTGCGCGCGGCATCATCGATATCGTGAACGAGAACATGTTCGGCGCGCTGCGCATGATCTCGGTCCAGCAGGGCTATGATCCGCGCGACTTCGCGCTGATGGGCTTTGGTGGTGCCGGCCCGCTGCATGTCAATGCCGTGGCCCGTCTGATGGGGTCGTGGCCGGCGGTGTCGCCCGTCTCCCCCGGCGTGCTGTGCGCGTTGGGCGATGCGACGACGCGCATGCGCACCGAAACCGCCCGTTCCTTCTCCCGCCGGTTTGATGAAACGGACGAGGCGGAGGTGATCGCGCTCTTGGAATCCATGGCCGCCCAGACGCGGGATGAGCTAAAGGCCGAGGGCATCAAGGATGCCGACATCACCAGCCTGTTCGAGATCGACGTGCGTTACGAAGGCCAGGCCTTCGAGGTTCCGCTGTCCATCGATCCGGAAACCCTGCGCCGCGACGGTCTGGCCGGGGTGACCAAACGCTTTGATGAGGAGCATCACCGCCTGTTCACCTTCAACATGCCCTCGCCGCATGAACTGGTGAACCTGCGCGCGGTCGCCCTGGGTCCGGTCCTGGACCTGCCGGCGGCAGAGCTGCCTAAGGGCAATGGCGATCCGTCGGCGGCCAAGATCCGCGATCATGAGCTGTGGATGGACGGCAAGATGTTGCCGGCAATCATCTATGACCGTGCCAAGCTGAAGGCCGGCGACCTGATCCCGGGTCCCGCCATCGTCATCGAAATGGACAGCACGACGCTGATCGAGGCCGGCTGTGACGGCCTGGTCGACCGCGTCGGCAATATCCTGATCAACCCGCGCTGAAGGGGAGTTTGATCCATGGCCGCGACTATCATCCAGACCAACAACGCCCCCTTCAACAAGGTCAGCATCGACCCGGTGACCCTTGAGGTCATCGAAAACGCCCTGCGCAATGCCCGTATCGAGATGGATGCGACGCTGGTGCGCACCGCCATGTCGCCGGGCATCCGTGAACAGGGCGATGCCTTTCCTCTGATCGCCGACCGCACCGGTCAGATGATCGTGGGGCAGTTCGGTTCCTATATCGGCCCCTTCCTGGAAGGGTTCGATGGCACCGTCGAGGAAGGTGACATGATCATGCTGTCCGACCCCTACTCGGTCGGCGGCGCCATCAGCCATCTCAATGACTGGCTGGTCCTTCTGCCGGTGTTCAAGGATGGCCGTCTGGTCGCCTATACGTCCATGTTCGGTCACCAGTCGGACATTGGCGGCAAGGTCGTAGGCTCGATGCCTATCGACGCCACCTCGATCTTTGAGGAAGGGGTGCGTATCCCGCCCATCAAGATCTATTCCAAGGGCGTTTATAATGCGGATGTGATCAAGTTGATCATGGCGCAGACGCGCAAGCCCGACTGGTGTACCGCCGATCTGAACGCCCTGATCGCGTCGTGCCGCGTGGCTGCCCGCCGCGTGGTGGAAATGTGCGAGCGCTTTGGCGACGATGTCTTCGCCGCCGCAACGGACGAACTGCTGGCCCGCAACTACCGCGCCATGAAGCAGCTGATCGCCAGCTCCATCAGCGAGGAGAAGGTCAGCTTCGAGGATTATATCTGCGACGACGGTATGGGCTTCGGCCCCTACAAGATCCGCTGCACCATGCATCGCGAAGGCGACATCGTGGTGCTGGATTTCGACGGTACCGATCCGCAAAGCCCGGCCTCGATCAACTTCTTCCTGAATGAAAACATGCTGAAGATGTTCTTCGGCATCTATCTGATCATGGTCTTCGACCCGCAGGTGCTGTTCAATGACGGCTATTACGACCTGATCCGGGTGAAGATCCCCGAAGGCTCGCTACTGAAGCCGAAATTCCCAGCCGCCTTGTCGGGCCGCACCCACGCGCTGGGCCGGCTGTTCGACATCATGGGCGGGCTGCTGGGCCAGAAGACGCCGGAATTCCTGAATGCCGCCGGCTTCTCGTCCTCCCCGCACCTGTTCTATTCGGGTTATGACGCCAAGGGCCGCTGGTTCCAGCTGTTCCAGATCGGGTTCGGTGGCATTCCGGGCCGTCCGCTGGGCGATGGGCCGGACGGGCACTCGCTGTTCCCCGGCTTCACCAATGTCCCGAATGAGTTCCTGGAGCGGTACTTCCCGCTGGTCATCGAACGGTATGAAACGGTGGCCGACAGCGGCGGTGCGGGCCTGCATCGTGGCGGTAACGGCATCATCATGTCCTACCGCTTCCTGGCATCGGGTACCATCGCCATCCATGATGACCGCTGGTTCACCATGCCTTGGGGCGTGAATGGCGGTGAACCCGGTGCGCGTGCCCGCAAGATCCTGGAAAAGCCCGACGGCACCCAGATCGTGGTGGGCAACAAGCTGGAGAACCTGACCATCGAGGCCGGCGACCAGCTGCATTTCATCACTTGGGGTGGCGGTGGCTGGGGCGACCCGCTGCTGCGGGAGCCGACCCTGCTGGAACTGGAGCTGGAGCGCGGACTGGTCACGGTTGAAGGCGCCAAGCGTTACGGTGTCGTGCTGGTCGATGGCAAGGTCGATGCTGCTGCCACCGAGGTGCTGCGGGCCAAGATGCGGGCGGAGCGGGGGCCGGTGACGTCGGTCTTCAACTACGGCCCCGACATCGATACGCTGCGCGCCAACAGTCTGGCCGAAACCGGCCTGCCGGCGCCGAAGCCGCCGGTGAAGCTGGCGCATTTCGCGGCGTGATTTGGGGGACGGTGGTACCCTCACCCTCCCGAACGCGTCAGCCGATGGGAGGGTGAGGGTACCACGGCCCCTTCTTCAGACTACCAGTCCCAATCCTGACGGAGCATCCCATGGCCCCCCTGTCCCGCCGCCTGTTCTTGTTGTCCGCCACGGCGCTGACGGTTCTGCCGGCCTGGGCGGCGCCTGCCGATCTGACCGTAAAAACCCCTTCGGGCCGCGCGGTTGCTGTCAGTGTCTGGAAGGCCGTGGGCAAGGAGACGGGGCGCATCCTGTTCTCCCATGGGGCCGCTTCGGCGCCCTGGAAATATCAGCCGCTGGTCGATGCCTGGACGAAGGCCGGCTACAGCGTCTATGCCCCCTTGCATGTGGACAGCACCGACCATCCCGACCGTGCGAATTTCCAGGGTATGGCCAGCTGGCCGGCGCGGATCGAGGATGTGCGGGCCTTGGCCGACCATCTGGGCGGTCCCTATATCGCCGCCGGCCATTCCTATGGCGCGCTGGTGTCGCTGTGCCTGGGTGGGTCGGCCATCGCCGTGCCGCCGGAGGTGAAGACGCCGCTGCGTGACCCGCGCGCCCTTGTCTCTCTGGCTTTCTCTCCGCCCGGTGCCGGCATGGGCTTTATCAATGCCGGCGACTATGCGCCGCTGGCGGTACCCGCCTTCATCCAGACCGGCGACAAGGATGTGCCGCCGGGTCCCGGTGGCGACTGGAAAAGCCATCTGCTGCCTTATGACGAAGCAGCCCCCGGCGGGAGCCGTTATGCCCTGGTGCTGGATGGGGTGGACCATTATTTCGGCGGCGGCATCTGCCGGCCCGAACTGCCGGGACCGGTGCAGGCCGAACAACTAGCCATCGCTGCCGAACTGTCGGTGCTGTTCATGCGCGCCTATGCGGGCGGCGACAAGCCGGCATTGGCCAGCCTGAAGGACCGGCTGTCGGATAAGGGCCCGGCCCGTTTAACGGTCAAGTAACCGGGGCCGCCCCCGCCGCGCAGGCTTGACCAGCCCGTCTCGGTTAAGCAGAGACAGTGCCGCTGTGGCCGTCCCACGGCAAACGCCGTAATGGGCGGCCAAACCCATTTGCGTGGTTGGCACATCCACGGCCCGATTGCCCAGCAATTCCGCGCGCAGCAGCATGTAAAGCCGGTAGTAGGCCGGGATCATCATCACCACCTCGGGAATGCCGGCGGCGGCATCCAGGCTGCGGCGAAGGGTCTGGTTGTCGAGTGAAAGCTGCATCAACGGTTCAGACGGGTTCCAAAGACAAACCCGCCACCCACGGGGGGCGTGGGTGGCGGCAGTTTAGGGAGAAAACAGTAATCGGATGAGGACGAGGGAGGCTTACGCCTCCGCGATTTCCTCAATTGTGCGGTTGAAACGTTCCTTGGTGTCGGCTTCCGCCGCCTCACGCGCTTCCTTGCGCATCAGGTAGAAAATCCGATCCAGAAAATCCTGACGCCAGGCTTCGCGCGCTTCCAACGCGTCTTGGTCCAGCACCAGGGTTTCGATCCCGGCGGCCAGATCCAGGCCCTTGGTCTTGGCATAGCGTTCGACACTGTCCAGCCGGTCATGCAGAACGGAAATCTCGTTCGCCAGGACCAGGACCATCGACATGGCCTGATCCATGCCGGGGGCGTCATAGAATTGCGGGCGCTTGCCCTTGGCATCCTTGACGACGTGCGGGCGGTTGGCGGTGCTGGTCATCAGGCGGCATCCTTGGCGGCAATGGTCGTCTGTTTCTGGGCGATGAACACTTCCCAACCGCCGCCCGGCGCATATTCACCGGCGGTGAATTCACGTTCCGCCACGGCGCTGGCGGCATCCTGGCTGTAACCGGAGGCCTCGCTGGCGGCGAATTCCATGACGGCCATGGGGGCGGTGTCGAATTTGGCGTCGGCTCGGTCGAAACCGGCCTTTTGGGCGAGGTCGAACTGGTCCATCTCGCGCATCGCGCCCCAGAAGGGCTCGTTATTGTACCAGGTCTCGTTATCCAGGATGAACTGGGTGAACGGGTCCATCAGGTCAAATGGCGGCAGGTCGGCATGGATCATCAGACCGCCCGGCGACAGCAGTCGGTGACATTCCTTGAAGATGCGCGGCATGGCCTTGGCCGAGGTTTCGTGCAGTAGGATATGGCTGACCACCAGATCGAAATGCCCGTCGGGGAAACGCGTTTCCTCCGCGTTCATCTGCGCAAAATTCACCTCCAGCCCCAGGCCGGCAGCGCGCGCATGGGCATAGCGTACGCAAGGCCCACCGACATCAATGCCCCAGACCTCGGCATCGGGGAACAGCTCCTTGTAGGGCAGGGTGGCGTGACCCACTGTGCAGCCCATGTCCAGGATACGCTTGGGGCTAAAGTCCGGCATGCGGCGCTTCAGGTAGTTGCAGACCGATCGGCCCATATCGTCGTTCAGCGGCCCCATATAACCCATGGCGTAGAGATAAACGCCACGGTCATACAGGGCACCAACGGAGATGTCGTTCTCGGCGACTTCCGTGGCATAGCCGCCGGGCATGCAATGGATATCCAGCGCCGTGATATAGCGCGGAACCACGAAACCGTCGGGAATATCCAGCACCGCGCCCGACTTTGCCGACAGTTCGGCGGCCTTCTCAATCAGCTCCGGCAATTGCCGGTCGATGCTGACATTGGTGGCCTCCCACAGCAGTTCCTGTGCGATGCGGTTGGCGGACGCGTAATGCTGGAAATACAGATCGCGGACCATGCCGGCGCGGATATCGCGGCGGTCGGCGGGGGCGCGGCCATGTTGCGCCTCGAATGCCGGGGCCACCCGGTTGCGATAGATCGGTGTCAGGCCGGGAAGAAGCTTCTGTTGAATGAAGTTCTTGAAGCTCTTGGTAAATTCCTGGCGCGACGCCTCGTCATGTGTGGCGGTGGGCAGCGCTGGATGCGCCTGTTGCTGGAATGTATTAAGCATGACCGCTCCCGGATCGGTGATGGTTGCTTGGAAAATCCTGGGACCAATTGAAGGGCCGGACCGGGATGCGGGCAAAGGGCGCTGCCCGCAAATGTCCATCTGGTGGATATGGCCGGGATGATCGTTTCCAGCCTGAATTCTTCCGCGCCAGATTTGATCACGACAAGGGGGGCGGTGCCACGCCTTCTATTCAGAACAATGGGAGTTCCGGGATCATGAGCGGACCTGAATTGACGCGCCGTCAAAGCCTGGGCCTGGCGGCCATGGCCGCCGCCGCGGGTGCGGTTGGCGCGGGTGTGTCGGCGGCCTCTGCGGCGTCGTCGGCCACGCCGTCCTTCCTGACCAAGATCGATTTCAAGGACCCGAAATGGAACCGGGACAGCTATATCCGCCTTGACGCCGATATTGACCCGACCAAGGAAAAGATCGGCTGGTTCAGGGGCAATGTCTATGGCGTGCGGGACAACGAGCCGGTGCGCACCCTGTTTGTTCTGGACGGGTTTAGCTTCGTTCGCACCAAGCGTCTTGAAGATGGTTCCTATCGCCGCATGCTGCGCGAGATCGGCTTCTATCGGGATGCCAAGACCGGTGAAATCCTGAAGACCTGGCACAATCCGTATACGAACGAGGATGTGCGCGTCGTTCCCATCGCCAACGATCCCTACAATTTCACCATCGGTGAGTTCCGCCCGCAGCCGCCTTCCTATGGCGGGCTGAACAAGGACAAGCCGCCACCGGAGCCGTTCCTGCTGGATTGGCGCCATGGCCCGGATGACACGGTGATCCTGACCACCGACATCCACCTCTTCTACCCCAACGCCCTGCAGCCCGATAAGTGGGTGCGCGAATCCTCCGGTGCCTTCAACCGTGTCTCGGAACTGTTCACCTATGTGATCAAGCGCAAGGACCTGGAGAACCCGAAGCTGACGCATGTGAAGGCGGTGGGTTCCTGGTCGCGCATCACGCCCTGGCTGCCCTGGATGCTGATGGGTCAGGCACCGGGCCATATCTCCTACTTCTGCTCCTTCGGCGCCTATGACAGCGTGAACGACATCCCTGCGGATATCAGGGAGGCGGCCCGCGCCATGGACCCGAAATGGCTGGCGGCCCCGACGGAGGATTATGGTCCGTCCCTGTCCAGCATCGAGAATTATGCCCGGTTCCAGACGCCGGCCCCCGTGCCGGCCGGATGGACCCCGCCGCAGCCGCCGCCACCGCGTACGCTGCCGCCGATGCCGCCTAAGTAAGCGGATGCCGGGGCGGGCGGGCGATAGTGCCCGCCCGCCCTTTTCGTTTCACCAGTAGAGCGACCTTTTCAAGGATCACCGATGACCGCCGCCATTACCGATGCACCTCCGCCCGCCGCCGGCCGCCTGGGTCTTCTGTCCCAGGTTGGCTATGGCGTGGGCCAAGTGGCGGGACAGGTGTTCCGCGACGTGCCGTCGCTGCTGCTGCTGTTCTTCATGACCACGGTTCTGGGGATCGAGCCGGCGCTGGCCGGTGTCGCCATCTTCGTGCCGAAGCTGGTCTGGGGTGTCGGCTGCGATCTGCTGGTCGGTGTGCTGTCCGACCGCTGGAAACACCGGTTCCACCGCCGCTGGTGGCTGCTGGCGGGTGTCATCGGCTCCCCCATGGCCTTCCTGCTGCTGTTCCATGTGCCGGCGGACCTGTCGCAGACGGGGCGCGTTGCCTATGTGGCGGGCGCTTTCAGCCTGTATATGGCGGTATTTGCCAGCTTCTCCGTCCCCTATCTGGCCATTGCGGGGGAGTTGTCGGACGATCCGCACCAGCGGACCGTGCTGATGGCCTGGCGATTGGTGTTCACGGCTGCCGGTGTGTTGATCGGCGGGGCGGTGGCGCCCGGCGTGGTGCAGCATCTAGGCGGTGGTCAGCCCGGTTATGAGGGCATGGCCCGCGTCCTGGCCGTGATCTGCCCTCTTTCCCTGCTGATCGCCTTCTTCGGCGCGGGCCGTGCGGCCCGGCAGGCGGGCCGGGCTCCGGCGGTGGCGACCGGTACGCGTATGACATTCTCGGCGGCCATCGCGGTGCTGGCCGCCCCGCGCTTCTCGGTGCTGCTGGCGTCCAACCTGCTGCAATTGATCGGGTCGGGCATGGCCTATGCGTCCATGCTGTATTTCCTGACCTACAATATGGGGCAGGGGGCGGCGGCGCTGCAATTGATCGGCGGGCTGATCGTGGCGGTCTGCGCCGGCATCATCGTGGCCCAGCCCCTGTGGGTGGCGGTGGCCAAGCGGGTGGGCAAGAAGCCGGTCTATGTGCTGTCGGCCATCGGCTATGGCGTCACCTATATCGCCTGGTCGCAGAATGCCCAGTCGGGCATCCCGGTCGCCTATGTGTTCTGCGTGGTGGCAGCGCTGTTCAATTCCGGTTGGGCATTGCTCAGCTTCTCCATGATGTCGGACATCGCGGGTGAGGACCGGGCCAATGCCGGGCTTTACTCCGCCGCCTGGGTGGCGGTGGACAAGATCGGCTTTGCCCTGGGCGGCACATTGCTGGTGGGACTTGTCCTGTCCGGCTTCGGCTTTGACGTGGCGCGGTCCATGGCGGGACTGCCGCAGGAACCGCGCGCCCTGACCGGCGTGATGCTGGCTTTCGGGGTCTTGCCCGGTCTATTCAATCTCATCGCGGCGGCCCTTTATGGCCGCTACGGTCGCCACTGACAGCAACGCGGGAAAGCGGATATCCATGGGCAAGATTGAGGAATTCCGGCGCGGCTGGTCATTGATCCTGGCGGCGGCGACGGGGGTGGGCCTGGGCATTACGGGCCTTACCTTCTACACGCTAGGCATCTTCATCGGGCCGTTGACCCAGGAGTTCGGCTGGTCCCGCACCTCGCTGGCCTCTGCCACCATCCTGACCACCTTGACAACCCTTTTGCTGGGTCCCGTTGTGGGTCGTCTGGCCGACCGGTTCGGCGGGCGGACCGTGGGTCTGGTGTCCTTGGTGGGGCTTGCCGCCGGTCTGGGTGGGTTGAGCCTGATCGGTGCCGAACTGTGGAGTTTCTATCTGGCCTTCGGCATCGCCATGGTGCTGGGTGCCGGTACCTTGCCCATCGTCTGGACCCGCGCCGTCAATGCCGGGTTTGACAAGGCGCGCGGCATGGCCCTGGGTCTGACCCTGACGGGGACCGGCGTGGTCGCCATCCTGGCCCCGCCCTATACACAATGGCTGATCGCCGACCATGGCTGGCGCACCGCCTATCTGGGGCAGGCGGCGCTGGTATTGGCCATCGGCCTGCCGGTTGTCTGGCTGCTGTTTCATGAAGTTGGTGGTGCCAAGCATGCCGCAGCGGCCACTACGCTGAGCCGCCCCGGCCTGACCGCCACTGCCGCCCGCAGGTCGCGGCAGTTCTGGATGCTGGGCGTCGGTTTTCTGTTCGCGTCCTTCGCCGTATCCGCCCTGATCGTGCATCTGGTTTCCATCCTGTCGGGTGGCGGGATGGAGCGGGCCAGCGCCGTTTGGGCCGCCAGCCTGCTGGGCTTTGCCATCATTGCGGGCCGGCTTGGTATCGGCGTGCTGGTCGACCGCTTCTACGCGCCTGCCGTGGCCTTCGGCATCCTGGCCATCGCCGGGGCCGCCTGTTTCCTGCTTATGCTGGCGGGGGCCCACCTGTCGCTGGCACTCGCCGCCGTCGTGCTGATCGGTCTGGCGGCGGGGGCGGAGGTTGATCTGGTCGCCTATCTGGCCAGCCGCTATTTCGGCCTGCGCGCCTATGGGGAGATTTATGGCTGGCAGCTCGGCTTCTTTGCGCTGGGTGCCGGGTTGGGGCCGATGGGTGTGGGGCGTCTTTATGATGCGACCGGTTCCTACACGGTCGGCCTGATCGCCTGCGCCGTCGGGTTTGGCGTTGGCGCCACGCTTATCGGCTTGTTGGGCCGCTATCCGGAGCGGTTCGAGGATTAATCATGACCGCTGTCCGGACAAGGTGCATCGCGGGTCCAGCCGATCCGGCATGATCCTGGCACTGTGTCTTCAACAGACGCATTTTCCAGGGAAACCAATATCATGCCGGATATCGCCGCCGTTACCTCGGACCTCCTGCCGCGTCTGCGCGCGGTTCTGGGGGACGGTGCCGTCCTGACCGATGCCGATGACCTGTCCTTCTTCGGCCAGGATGTGCATTCCATCGGCGCGCCCCTGCTGGCTGTGATCCGACCGGTGACGCGTGAGGCGCTGACCGGTGCGTTGAAGCTGCTGCATGCAGTGGGTGTCGCGGTGGTGCCGCGTGGTGGCGGCATGTCCTACTCCAACGGCTATCTGGCCGGAACGGCTGGTGCTGTGTTGGTCGATACCGGCGGCCTGGACCGCATTGTCGAGATCAATGCCGACGATATGTATGTGGTGGCCGAAGCGGGTGTGACCTGGGCCGCATTGGACGCTGCTCTGGCACCGCTGGGCCTGCGCACACCCTTCTGGGGACCGTTCTCCGGCATCCGCGCCACCCTTGGCGGGACCATGTCCCAGAATGCCGTCACTTACGGTACCGGCACCTTCGGCACGGCAGTGGACAGTCTGCTGGGGCTGGAGGTGGCGCTGGCCGATGGGGCGGTCCTGCGCACCGGCTCCTGGGCGCAGCCCAACAGCGCTCCGTTCTTCCGCCATTACGGCCCCGATCTGACCGGCCTGTTCAGCGGCGATGCCGGTGCACTGGGCATCAAGATTGCGGTCGCCCTGCGCCTGGTCCGCCGCCGGCCCATCAATACCGGCATTTCCTTCGGCTTCCAGACCTTTGACCAGATGCTGGGCGCCATGGCCGCCGTGGCGCGCGAAGGGGTGGCGTCGGAGGCATTCGGGCTGGACCCGTTTCTGCAAAAGCAGCGCCTGGGTATGGGCGATCTGAAATCCGATTTGAAGATGCTGCTGGCGGTGGGCCGCGCGGGGCGCGGGCCGATTGAGTCGCTGCTTCAGATGGCGAAGATCGTCATTGCCGGGCGCGGCTTCCTGGACGGCATCAACTATTCCGCCCATTACACGGTCGATGCCTTTGATCGGGATGAGGAACGGTCCATGCTGCGCCGGATCCGGGCGGCGGCGGAACCGTTTGGCAAGGAGATCGAGAACTCCATGCCAACCCTGGTCCGTGCCTATCCCTTCCCGCCGCTGAACCATATCCTGGGGCCGAAGGGGGAGCGTTGGGTGCCGGTACATGGCATCCTGCCCTTCAGCCGGGTGGCCGCCTTCCGGGCCGATCTGGAGGCGCTGTACGCCCGTCACGCGGCGGAGATGACGCGGCACAAGATTCTGGCCGCCGCCATGTTCTCCACCATCGCCACCAACGGCTTCCTCTATGAACTGGCCTTTTATTGGGAGGATGAGCGCGCCGCCTTCCATGACCGCATCCTGGAACCGGAGGCCGCCCGGAACCTGCCACGCTACCCCGCCAATCCGGAAGGGGCGGAACTGATGCGGCAGCTCAAGAAGGAATGCGTGGCCCTTTATGCCAAGCATGGCGCCGCACACCTGCAGGTGGGACGGCTCTACCCCGTGACCGGCGCCATGATCCCGGTGACGCGTGCGGTTCTGGGCGCCGTGAAGGCGAATGTGGACGCTGCCGGATTAATGAATCCAGGTGCCCTGGGTCTGTAACCAGCCGGGTGGGGGAGGGGGGGCGCCCCCTCCCCATCGTGCCTTACGGCAGAACCACCTGCCGGATCACCCGGCCCGCCGCCAGCTCGTCCATCAGACGGTTGATCTCTGACAGCGGCGCCGTCCCGCTCAGCAGCCGATGAACCGGCAGCCGTCCGGCCCGCCACAGGCCGATATAGCGCGGCACGTCGCGCGACGGGATAGAGGAGCCCATATAGCTGCCCATCAACGTCTTGCCTTCGGCCACCAACGAGACCGCCGGGAAGCTCAGCATTTCCGCCGGGTTGGGCAGGCCGACGGTGACGGTGCGCCCGCCACGGCGGGTGGATTTGTAAGCGGCGGCCAGCACGGCGGCCTTGCCCGCCGTCTCGATGGCGACATCGGCTCCACCGCCCGTCAGGTCGGCGATGGCCTGGGCCGCGTCGGCGGGTGCCACGGCGGCGGCGGCGCCCAGTTCCAGGGCCAGTTTGCGCTTATCCTCAATCGGATCGACGGCGATGACCGGGTTGGCCCCGGCGGCCACGGCGCCCAGCAGTGACGACAGGCCAACCCCGCCCAGCCCATAGACCACAACGCTTTCACCCGGCTTCACGGCGGCGGTATTCATTACGGCGCCGACACCGGTCAGCACGGCACAGCCGAACAGGGCGGCGATTTCCGGCGCGATGTCGGACGGGATCTTCACGGCGGAGCGTTGATCCACCACGGCATGGGTGGCAAAGGCCGATACGCCCAGATGGTGGTTCACTTCGCGGCCCGGCAGTTCCATGATCCGCCGCCCGCCGCGCAGCAGCCGTCCCTCGCCATTGGCCGTCGCCCCCGGCTGGCAGAGATAACCTTCGCCAGCCCCGCAGCAGGCGCATTGCCCGCAGGCCGGGAGGAAGGCCAGGACGACACGGTCCCCCGGCTTGAACGGGCTGTCAGGATCGCCCGTTTCCACCACCGTTGCCGCCGCCTCGTGCCCCAGGGCCATGGGCATGGGGCGGGGACGGTCGCCATTGATCACCGACAGATCGGAATGGCACAGGCCGGCGGCATCGATACGTACCAGCAATTCACCGGCGCGCGGCGGGGCCAGTTCCACCTCTGCCAGACGCAGCGGTCGGCTGTCGGCATAAGGGCCGGGTAGGCCGATTTGGTCCAGGATGGCGGCGGTGATACGCATTTGGCGAATCCTTGTTGCTTGGACGGTGGCCTTCACACCGGGGCATGGCGGACAGTGCCGATCATGCCCCGGATCGTGGCCTGATGGTAAGTCATGTCGGTTGGTTGGCAATGACCAGCCGGGCGGCCTCGGCCCCGGCCAGACGGCCCAGCGTGACCGCCGCACAGATGCCCATTGCCGGCAGATAACCCCAGCAGGAAGGCCCGGAAACCGACCGCGCGGCCCCGCCACAGGCGAAAAGATTGCGCAGGGGCTGTCCGCTGACTGCCAGAACGCGCCCGCGCCCATCGGTGCGCAAGCCCCCCTGAGTATGATAGATGGCCCCGCGCAGGCGCAGCGCACGGAACGCCGCTTCCGGCGCTGGATCGGTCCAGCGGCGGCCCTGGCTGTCAGGGCGGCCTGCGGCCTTCGCGCGATGGATATCGTCCAGGCAGGCGGCCAGACGGGCCGGATCGGCGCCGATGCGCAGCGCCAGATCGCTCACACTGTCGGCGGCGCGCGCGGCGTTCAGTTCCCGCAACTGTACGCTTTCGGGGATGTGGGCACAGGCCTGCTCGATCCGCTGGTCGAACACGACCCAGGCCCGGCCATCAGGCTGTGCCAGTACCGGATGCACGACCGCTGAAATATCGTCGGTTTCGTCGATGAAACGGTCACCATGTTGATTGACCAGGAAACCGCCCTCCAGGATGAAACCCGGCGGCAGCGTCACCCCCTGCGGGTCGGTCAGCATGCCGTAACCCTGATAGGCGCCCATATCGGCCAGATCGGCACCCAGGGCCGCGCCTAAGCGGATGCCCAGGCCATCGCTGCCTTCATGTCCGTGATAATGGGCGTCACCGGCATCGGGGATATGGGTGCGCACCATATCGCGGTTGCTGGCAAATCCGCCGGTTGCCAGGATCAGGCTGTCGCAGCCGATGGCTTCCCGGCTGCCGTCGGGCCGTTCGACCAAGATGCCGGCAACCCCGCCCGCACCATCATCGGCAATTTCGACCAGGCGCGCCTGATGGATCACATCCACCCCGGTCTCTTCCAGCCGGCGGTGGAGATACATCAGCGTGTCGTTGCCGCTGCGCCCCGGCCAGCCATGGACGCGCAGCCGCGAATGGCCGAACGCCGCCTTGAAGCGTACATCCAGTTCATAGGGAAGGCCATGCTGTTCGACCAGCCAGTCCAGGGTTGGGCCTGCCCCATCGGCAATGGCGCGGGCCAGCACCGGGTCGGTTCGCGCTCTCGTTTTGGCCATGATGTCGGCATACAGAATGTCGCCATCATCATGAATGCCCAGGCGCTTCTGCGCCGCTGTACCGGCGGCGCAGAGCATACCCTGGGACATGGAGGTCGTGCCAAACGGCACAGCATCCTGCTCAATCAGCAGCACATCCGCCCCGGCATCGCGGGCGGCAAGGGCGGCGACGGCACCTGCCGCCCCACCGCCAGCGACGATCACCGGTATGGAATAGTCGAACTGCATGGCCGTCCGGATCAGGTGTTCGGCGCGCTGGTGTTGGTGAAATTCTTCCAGTCGCTGGTGACGAACACCTCGTCGATCAGGGTACGCTGGAAGCACTTGCCGCCCTTGTACCAATGCCAGGTGCGCGACCGGAACTTGCCGCAGTCGGAAATCTGGATCATCTCATAGAGATACAGGTCATCATCGCCCTTGCGGGTCCAGTGCAGGCAGGTGGAGCGGTTGAAATCGTCCGGCTTCATGGCGGCAGCCCAACCCTTGATCAGGTCATTGTCCCACCAGATGCGGCCATCGGCATAAGAGGCGGGGAAGTCGCGCACGTCGGTGCGGCCATCTTCCCAGAAATAATGGTTGGTCTGATGGTACGGGAACTCGCCATCTTCCTTCAGGCGGCAGATCAGGCGCGAGCGGTGTTCATCGACAAGCTTGCCCGTTTCAGCGCTGTAGTAGCGGTACCAGCCTTCCCAGACGCCCTCATTGCGGGCCAGCAGAGGCATGTCACGGCGCAGTTCGGCGACATTATTGCTCATTTCCAGAAATCCTTATGCTTGAGAGTGTCGGATCAACGCAGATCGACGGTGACCTTGCCCATGGACCGCCCGGAAAGCAGGTGCTCCACAGCGGCCGGCACCTGGGCCAGACCTGTGAACGGCGTGTCATCGAAGGTGATGGTAATTTCGCCAGCGGCGTGCAGGCTGAACAGTCTTTCGCGCGCTGCTGGCCACAGGTCGGTCAAACGGCCATTCATGAAGCCGCGTACAGATGCGCCTTTGTAGTAGAGCTTGTTGCCGACGCGCGGTACCGTGACGATTTCAGGCTTGCCGTCCAGGTCCTGGGCGGCACCCGCCACCACAACGCGCCCCAGCGGGGCGACATTGTCCAGGAAGGCATCGAAGATCGCGCCGCTGACGGTATCGACGGCCAGATCCAGGGCATCCCGGAACTCCGTGGACAGGACCTGGGCCACATCCTCCCGCTTGTAATCGATGACCCGGTCTGCACCCAGCGACCGGACAAAGGCCGATTTCCGCTCCCCGCCACAGACGGCGACCACCCGCGCCCCGGTCAGCTTGGCCAGTTGCACCAGCAGATGGCCCAGACCGCCCGCCGCCGCCGAAATGGCAACCGTTTCCCCCGCACGCACCCCGCCGACATGTTCCAGCGCCAGCAATGCCGACACGCCGGTGGAGGCCAGGGCCAGATAGTCGCGATGTGCTGATGGGGCCGGGATGAACTGCGCCGCGGGCGCAATGTTCGCCTGACGATAGCCGCCCGTGAAGCGATTGGTGGCGGCGGCGTCACCGGGCTTGAAGCCCGTCACCCCTTCGCCCACCGCTTCCACCACGCCGATGGCCTCCACCCCCGTCCAGGTGGGCATGGGGATGCGGATATAATCTACGGCGTTGCGTGCGATCTGCGTATCGAAGATGCCGTTGACGCCGCACCAATGGTTGCGCACCCGGACTTCACCGGGACCCGGATCGCGCAGTGGCTGATCCACGATCTCCGCCGCCTCGCGGAAGCTCTGTGCGAAGCGGACCTGTTGCAAGGCCTTGTAGGTCTGGCTCATTTTGGCCCCTTGGCAAAGCCCAGCACGCCGGGGTTCATCAGGCGGGCGGGGTCCACCGCATCTTTCAGTGCATCCAGAAGTGCCTGGCTGGCTGCGTCCCGGCTTTCACGGTAGGGGTAGGTGCGCCCCACCTGCAGGTGCCCGCAGCCAAAGCGCCGGAAGGTGGCGATTAGGTGCTTGCGGGCTTCGGTTACCACGGCTGTGGCGTCGGGATTGTCGGCGTGTTCGGGCAGGCGCGCCATGTGTGCTGGTTCCAGCGCCTCGTAATGGACCGGCAGCCGCTTTTCTGGCCAATAGATCACCGGTTCCAGGATCAGGGCATTGGTCGACATCGACGTGAACAGGTAACCCGTCTTGATGTCGTGCCGGGCGAATGCGTCTGCCATGCCGGCGAACACCTGCTCCAGCGCTTCATAAAGTTCCGGTGCCTTGGACAGGGAAATCTGACCATGGATGGGGATCCAACGCTCACCCCCCGGCCCCAGCGCGCTGTTCAGCGGGGGGAAGGGCATGGCGCGGATGACCTTGGCGATGGTGTTCGCCACCTCCTTGCCATGATGTTCCGCCGCGATGCGCCGGGCCGTTGCCATATCATGCGCCACCCCCTCCGCCGACCGCCCTTCAGCGTTCATATGCAGGGGGAAACTGTCCTCGCTGACGAAACTGCGGCCGGCACCTGCGACCCGCACCGCTTCCCACAACCCGCGCAGCAAGGATTTCTGACGCGTGACGACGGCGCCCAGTGCCTTCACATCGCTGGTCATCGACGCGCGCTGCATGCGTACCCGCGTCAGGCCGGGATCAAAGGCGCACATTTCCGCCGCGACACCGGCCCGCGCCAGGGCCGCCATGGCCCGCATCAGGTCGCCGCCGGTGGGGAATTCAAAGCTGGCGTAATCCTCATGTTTTGGGGCCTGGATCAGGCGCAGGCTCACATGGGCCTTCACCCCGAAGGCCCCGCAATCGCCACAGAACAGGCCGGTCAGGTCAGGTCCGAAATGCCGGTAGAAAGGGGTGTCCCCATCCGTGCCCCGCGCGCCGGTACGCAGAATCGACCCGTCGGCCAGCACCATGGTCAGGGCCACGACGCTTTCGCTGGTCGTGCCGTAATGGCCGGCGCCCAGCATGGCGTTCTGCTGTGACACGCCCCCGCCGATGGTGGAGAGCAGGCCCGACATGGGGCCGAAGAACGGCGTGCGCAACCCGTGCGGGGCCAGCGCCTTGTTCAGGTCGATCCAGGTGCAGCCGGCCTCAACCGTCACCACCATGTCGTCGGGGCGCAGATCGATGACGCGGTTCATCCGCCGCATGTCCAGCGACACGGTGCCTGACACGGTTGGAATGTACCCGCCGGTATAGCTCATGCCCGCGCCGCGCGGTGCCAGGGGCACCTGATACCGGTGAAGCAGGGCCGTGACCGCAGACAATTGCTCCAGATTGTCTGGCGCCACGACCAGGGCGACTGGCTCGGCGCTTTCCGACCAGATATCGCCGCTGTGCAGGCGGCGGGTTGCCGCGTCGTCGGTCACACCGTCGGGACCCGTGATGGAAAGCAAAGCGGCTTTCAAACCGTTGCCCATATTGTCACCGTGAGAAGCACTGTCCGGCATGACCCTAACCTCAATCCTCGACAATCCTGGGGCGCAGACTATCTGGCGGTGCGGGGCCGGGCGCGATCGGGTCGCGTGAATGTCCGCAAGGCGGTCACACCGTCGTGCAGGCTTGGCGCGGCCGACGGGGACATGATGTGTTCCGCATGGAATGGAACAGGGGCCGGGGACCGGGCGATGCCGTTTACCCTTTATGACAAGCTTTGGAACAGCCATGTGGTCGCGGAAGAGGAAGGCGGGATCAGCCTCCTCTATATTGACCGCGCCATGCTGCATGAGGTCAGCAGTCCGCAGGCCTTCGCCGCCCTGCGCGAGAAGGGGCTGAAGGTCCGTAATCCTGGTGCCTTCCTGGCCGTGGCCGATCATTCCGTCCCCACCCGCCACCGCGACCGGCCCATCGCCGATCCCCAGGCCCGCGCGCAGGTGGAGCTGCTGGCCCTTAATTCCAATGATTTCGGTATCGATATGATTGGCCTGGACGATCCGCGTCAGGGGATCGTACATGTTACGGGTCCGGAACAAGGCTTTACTTTACCGGGTTTGACGTTGGTCTGTGGCGACAGCCATACCGCCACGCATGGCGCCTTCGGCACCTTGGCTTTCGGTATCGGGTCGGGCGAATGCGAAAGCGTCCTGGCCACCCAGGTTCTGCGCCTGACCAAGGCCAGGACCCTGCGCGTGAATGTCCATGGCGACCTGCCGCCCGGCGTGGGGGCGAAGGATATTATCCTGGCGGTCGTGGGAAAGCTGGGCAGCAATGGTGCCATCGGGCATGCCATCGAATATGCCGGTCCCGCCATCCGCGCCCTGACCATGGAAGGGCGCATGACCCTGTGCAACATGAGCATCGAGGCAGGGTCCCGCACTGGTCTCGTGGCACCGGATGAGGTCACCTTCGCCTGGCTGGAGGGCCGGCCCCTGGCACCGAAGGGTGCGGACTGGGACGCGGCTGTCGCCCATTGGCGGACATTGCCCAGCGACGAGAGTGCGGTCTTCGATCGGGAGATCGATATCGACGCCACAAAGCTGGTGCCGCAGGTCAGCTGGGGCACCAGCCCGGATCAGGTGGCCGATGTCACGGGCCGCGTGCCCGATCCGGCGGGGGCCGGCGACGCCGAGACGGCGGCCAAGATGACCAAGGCCCTGTCCTATATGGGCCTGACACCGGGCATGCCGGTTCGCGATATTGTCGTCGGCCATGTCTTCATCGGGTCCTGCACCAATGGCCGGATCGAGGATCTGCGCATCGCGGCCCGCGTTCTGAAGGATCGCCGCATCGCCGATGGGGTCCAGGCGCTGGTGGTGCCGGGGTCGAAGGCAGTGAAGAGCCAAGCGGAGGCAGAGGGGCTGGACGCCATTTTCCGGGCCGCCGGCTTTGAATGGCGCGAACCGGGCTGTTCGCTGTGTGTTGCCATGAATGACGACCGGCTGCCACCCGGTGCGCGCTGCGCCAGCACATCGAACCGCAATTTCGAAGGGCGGCAGGGCCAGGGGGCGCGTACCCATCTGATGGGCCCGGCCATGGCCGCCGCGTCCGCCATCGCCGGCCATATCGCCGACCCGCGCGACTATCTTGGGGAGGCTTGATCCATGCAGCCCTTCACGACCCTGACCGCCATCGCCGCCCCGCTGGTCGAGGCGGATGTCGATACGGACATCATTTATCCCGCCCGCTTTCTGACCATCACGGAAAAGAAGGGGCTGGGCCGCTATGCCTTCCATGACCGCCGCTATGACGGGCAGGGGCGGGAGCTGGCGGATTTCGTCCTGAACCGCGATCCCTGGCGCCATGCCGGCATCTTGGTCGCCGGTCCGAATTTCGGCTGCGGCTCGTCGCGCGAACAGGCCCCTTGGGCCATCCTGGATCTGGGCATCCGCTGCATCATTGCGCCCAGCTTTGGGGAGATTTTCCGGGGCAATTGCTATCGCAACGGCATGCTGCCGGTGATAGTGGGGGATGCGGACCATGCCGCCCTGCTGTCCGATGCAAATGCCGGGGCCAGACTGCATGTCGATCTGTCTGCCCGCACCATCACACGGCCAGACGGCTCCACCATTGCCATCGCCATCGATGATGGCAAGCGCGATGCCCTGCTGAATGGCTGGGACGAGGTGATGGGCATCCTGAACCTTTATGCCGGCACCATCGACCGGTACGAGCGGGATCGCCGGACGCGCCTGCCCTGGCTTACCCGCTGATAACTTCCATCTTCATACAGAGAACATCATGGCCAATCCCATCCTTCGCCAGAAGCTGGCTTCCCGGCAGTTCATCACCGCCCCCGGCATCCAGGACATGATCGCCGCTGTCGTCGCCAACAAGGTCGGCTTCGACATTGTCTATGGCAGCGGTTACTGGACCGTTGCGTCGGCCTATGGCCTGCCCGATGCCGGCATCGCGTCGGTGACGCAGATGGTGGACCGCATGTCGACCCTGGTCCGCACCTGCAACGCCGCCGTGGTGGCCGATGCCGATACTGGCTTCGGCGGGCTGCTGAACGTGCATCACACAGTCCAGGCCTATGAACAGGCCGGTATCACCGCCATCCAGATCGAAGATCAGGAATTCCCCAAGAAGTGCGGCCATACACCGGGCAAGCGCGTCGTCCCGGCCGAAGAAATGGCTGACAAGATCCGCGTGGCGGTCGAGGCGCGGCGGGACGAGAATTTCCTGATCATCGCCCGTACCGACGCGCGGCAGAGCGAGGGGCTGGAAGGTGTGCTGCACCGCATGAAGCTCTATGCCGAAGCAGGTGCCGACATCCTGTTCCCCGAAGCGCTGACCAGTGACGAAGAGGCCCGCATCGTCACCTCCTCCCTGGACAAGCCGATGATGGCCAACATGGCCGATGGCGGCCTGACCCCCATCCGTGATGCCAAGACCCTGGAGAGCCTTGGCTATTCCATGGCCATCTTCCCGGCCATGACCAGTCTGGCGGCGGCGGCGGCCATGGAGGCGGCCCTGCTGAACCTGAAACAGACTGGCACCAGCCTCTCGCCCGATGTGCCGCTGTTCAATTTCAAGGAGTTCTGTTCCCTGATCGGGTTCGAGGATGTCTGGGCCTTCGACAAGAAGTGGGCACGCTGATCCATACTGTCCAACAGGCGGATAGTTGATAACGCCCAGTGCGACCGGTGCCCCCAAAACTTGGCACCATCCAACCTTCATATTTGTTGGGGGGAGGGGTGAATGGAAAAAGGGGTGCCCATCCGGGCCATCAGCCGGGCCATTGCGGCATTGAAGGCAATCAACCGGCAGGGGTCGCTGACCATGATGGAAATCGCTCGGTCGGCGGAGGTGCCCTATCCCACCGCCTGCCGTCTGGTGCAGACCCTGGTCTATGAAGGGCTGGTGGAGCAGGAGCCGGATCGTAAGCGTTACCGCCCCACGGCCATGGTGCAGTCGCTTGCCTATGGGTTCCAGGATGATGACCGGCTGGTGGAGATCGCGCGACCGCATATCGTGTCGCTGACGCGGCGCATCGGCTGGCCCATTTCCATCGCGTCCCGCGTGGGGCGTAACATGATGCTGCGTGACAGCACGCATGCCAACACGGCACTGACCTTTGAACGTTACTATCCCGGCTTCACCTTGCCCGTGCTGGACAGCGCGTCGGGCAAGCTTTCCATGGCCTACACGCCCGACGAGGAGCGTGAAACCCTGCTGCGCTGGATGAAGGTGTCGCAAGAAGTGGACCCGGAATATCTGAAGGCTGCCCGTGCCGGACTGAATGTTGAGCGTATCCGGTCACAGGGCTATGCCGTCCAGGGCCGCAATCATCACAATCTGACGCCGGGGAAGACCGCCTCCATCGCTGTGCCGATTTTCCTGGGCGAGCATTTCAAGGCGGCGATGACGGTGATCTTCTTTGCGTCGGCCATGAAGCCTGAGGCGGCGCTGGACCGCTATCTGGATGATCTGAAAGGCACCGCCGACATGATCAGTGCGGAACTGACCCAGGCGGCGGCGCTTAATCAGAGGTGATCTGGTGCAGATAACAACGCACCCGCGTCACTTCCCCTGCGCCACCAGCTTCACTGGCTTCACCAGTCCGCGCAGCAGAATGTTGGGCAGATAGGCATTGTCCCAATCCACGCCCTTCGGCGGGTTGGGCCCCATGCGCAGGGCGATCAGGCCGGTCTTGCGGGACACGAAGACTGTCTGGTTGCCATTGCCGTCGAACAGGAACAGGTCCTTGTCCAAATAGGGTTCTGAATGCAGCACCTTGGGTCCCGGTGCCCCCGGCGCGCCAAAACCACGGCGTTCGACATAGGGGCCGGCGACCCACAGGCCCAGGCCATAATGCGGGTTCTGCGCCGTCGCGGTGGCCATTTCCTGGACATAGCCCTTGGGCAGCAGACGCTTGGTGCCAACCTTGCCATCATCCAGCAGCAGCTTTGCCAGATGCAGCCAGGCCCGCGCCGGCAACATCATGCAGCAACCGGAATGGGCCAGCCCGCCCGGCCGGTTCACCCAGACCTCACCCCCCGGCGCACCGGTCGGGATCAGCAGTTCGGTGCCCACGAATTCCGCATAACGGCGGCCCGTCGCCCGTTCGATGACCAGTGCCACCAGTTCAGAGGTGGCGTTGGAATAGCCATAGCGCGTCCCCGGCGCGTCGGTCAGGGGATAATCCTTGACGATATAGGTGCCATGATCGACCGATAGATAGGCGAGATTCCAGGGATGGTTGGGATCGGCATTGAACCCCTGTTCCAGAAAGCCGGTACGCATATCTAGCAGGTGACGGATCAGCATCGCTTCCTTGGGTGTGCCCTTCCATTCGGTGATGAAGTCAGAAACGCTCTGGTCCAGCGACTTGATCTTGCCCATTTCAATGGCGCGGCCCACGATCATGGCCGTCATCGGCTTGGACAGCGATTTCGATGCCAGCGGCGTATCGGCTTTGGTGCCCGCGAAATATGTTTCGTCCTGCACCTTGCCATCATGCCAGACGATGAAGGCCTGGGCGCCGCTGGCTTCCGCATAGGAACGGGCGGCGTTCAGGGCATCCGGCTTGATGCTGCTCCGGCCCGGCTGGACCATGGGAAGGGCGGTGGGGGCACCGGCGACCGGCTCACGCGGCTGGTACAGCGTTTCCATCGGGCCGCCGGCGGTCAGTATGGCCAAGCGCTGCGCATAAACGGTATCCGCATCCGTCTGCGCCATCGCGGTGCCAGATATGGTCAGGGCCAAAAGGGTGGTCAACCAGAAAGACGCGTACCGCATGCCAAACCTTCCCGTTATTGGTTGATCCTGAACGAAAAAGACCGCGGTGTCGAAGGATCGGCGCCGCGGTCAGTTTTCGGGAACTCAGTGCTCGCGATGCGGAGAACCGCTGGTCGCAGGTTGACCATAGGCGCGTATGCATAGACCCGACAGGGCAGGCGGAGGGTTTATCCACCCTGTGGCCAGATATGGACCCGTGTATCGACGGCCCATTCGGCATGCGCCCAAATACCAGCATGCGGATCGCCCATTTCGATTAGAGCGGTTCCAAATAATCGTTCTGCATGGAGGCATGAACAGCCATGGCATTTGTCGGAAAGAAATATCGTAGCCTTTCGGCGCGCGCCATCATTCCCGCCATTCTGGTCTCCGTCATGGTGTCGAGCGCTCCTGCCGCGATGGCGCAGACGGCCCCCGACAAGGGTGAGCGCCTGTTCCTGCGCTGCCGTACCTGCCATGAGGTGGCGGCGGGCAAGCCCAACAAGGTCGGTCCCAATCTGCATGGTTTCTGGGGCAAGCCTGCCGGCCATGTCGAGGGGTTCAAATATTCCGACGCCCTGCGCAGCAGCGGTGTCGTCTGGGACGAGAAGACGCTGGATGTCTGGCTGACGCATCCGACCACGCTGGTCGGCGGCACGACCATGGCGTTCATCGGTCTGCCGGAAAAGGCCGACCGTGATGCCCTGATCGCCTATCTGCAAAAAGCCACCAACTGACATCCCACCCGCATAAATAGAAAGGCAGTTCCCATGATCCGAACGCAGGTGGTGATCGCCGGCGCCGGCCCGGTTGGCACGGTCGCGGCCTATTATCTGGCCCGCCAGGGTATTGACGTATTGGTGCTGGAGGCCGGTGCCGATTGTGCGCAGGATCTGCGCGCCTCCACCTTTCATCCACCCACGCTGGAAATGCTGGATGATCTGGAGATCACGCCCTTCCTTCTGGAAAAGGGCCTGAAGGCGCCGATCTATCATTACCGTGACCGCCGCACGGGGCAGGTGGTGGAGTTCGACCTGGGTGAGCTGGAGGGCAGCACCCGCTACCCCTACCGCCTGCAATGTGAACAGTATCATCTGGCCCGCGCGCTCGCGGAAAAGCTGGAGGCGCATCCCAAGGCCACCGTGAAGTTCGGCAGCCGTCTGGTTTATGTGAACCAGGACGAGACGGGTGTGGATCTGGCCTATGAGACGCCGTTCGCCATCGAGAAGGTGCGCGCCGACTGGCTGATCGGTGCCGACGGCGCCAATTCCGCCGTGCGCAAATGGCTGGGCATCGGGTTCGACGGCTTCACCTATCCGGAGAAGTTCCTGTGCCTGTCCACGGCGGAACCGCTGGAAGACTATTTCCCGAATCTGGCGCATGTGAATTATGTCGCCGATCCGGAGGAATGGCTGGTTCTGCTGCGGGTGCCGTCGGTCTGGCGCATCCTGCTGCCGGCCACGCCGGAAAGTTCGGATGCTGATCTGGTGTCGGACGAGAACCGTGACCGCGTGTTCCATCGTCTGATCGGCAGGACCGGCGTCAAGACCCCTCACCGCACCATCTATCGCATGCATCAGCGGGTGGCAGAGAGCTTCCGCAAGGGCCGCGCCTTCCTGATCGGTGACAGCGCGCATCTGAACAACCCGTTGGGCGGGTTCGGCATGAACAGCGGTATCCATGATGCCTTCAACCTGTGCCAGCGCCTGACCGCCATCATCAAGAATGGCGAGGATGAGGCCAGCCTGGATCAGTTCAGCCGCCAGCGCCGCGGTGCCGCCCGCAGCTTCGTCCAGGCGCAGACCATCCAGACCATGGAAATGATGAAGGAAGGCCACGCCTCGGCACAGGAAAAGCGCCGGGACGAGATGCTGGCCATCCGTAACGATCCGGAGCGGCGGCGTCAGTTCCTGATGCGGCAGGCCATGTTCCAGAGTCTGGCCGACGCTGCGGCGATCGACTGACCATATCCAGCAGACAGGGGAATGTTCATGCAGGATGAAGCCAAGGACAGCCGTGGCTGGCGCAAGGTGTTCGGGGTGCTGGGACCCAGCACGAACACCACCGTGCAGCCCGATTTCGACGATATGCGCCCGGCTGGCGTCACCAACCATTACAGCCGCATCATCGTTTCCAACGCCCAGGCCATCAGCAACGAGACCTTCCTGGCCGGCACCCAGGCCATTGCCGACAATACGGTCGATGCCGTGAAGTCGGTGATGACCGCCGATCCGGATTATCTGGTGATGGGCATGTCGGCCATCACCTTCTATGGCGGGGCGGAAGGGGCAGCGCGGTTCCGCCGCCAGATCCGGGAGGTCAGCGGGCTATATCTCTCCACCGGTTCTGAATCGCTGGCCGCCGCCATCGCCGCCTATGGCGGGGTGAAGAAGGTGGCCTTCGTGTCGCCCTATTACCCCGTTGCCAATGAACAGGTCCGTAACTTCCTGTCCGATTACGGGTATGAGACGGTGCGCGATGTGCCGCTGCAATGCCCGTCCTGGACCTCTATCGCGCGCGTCGGCACCAGCCGCCTGCGTGAGGTTCTGAAACAGCTGGACGGTGATGATGTCGATGCCATCCTGCAGGTCGGCACCAACCTGTCGATGGTGAAGCTGGCCGCGGCGGCGGAGATGTGGCTGGGCAAGCCCGTGATCGCCATCAATACGGCCACCTATTGGCACGCGCTGCGCGCCAACGGTATCCAGGACAAGGTCTACGGCTTCGGTCGCCTGCTGGAGGAATTCTGATCCATGTTTTCCTATGATTATGTGCCGCTGCCCAAGCGCGGTCCTCTGCGCTGGCCCGACGGCAAGAAGGTCGCGCTGATCCTGACCTTCAACCTGGAAACCTGGGACCTGACCAAGGACACGGACAAGCCGTACTATGCCGGTGGCCCGGCCATCCTGCCGGATGTTCTGCCCGGTGACACGCCCGATTTCCCGAATTTCACCTGGCGTGAATATGGTCAGCGGGTGGGCATCTGGCGTCTTTACGACCTGTTCGATGAGATGGGCGTCAAGGCGAGCTGCACCACCAACGCCGTCACATTCGAACGGCGCAAGGCGATGGTCGATGCCTGCCTGGAACGCGGCTGGGAGCTTCTGGCCCATAATTATGAACAGGGCGAGCTGCTGACCAATTTCGCCAAGGACCCGGCCAAGGAGCGCGACATCATCCTCCGCTCCATCGAGATGTACGAGCGGCATGTGGGCCGCCGCCCGTTGGGCTGGCTGTCCTCCTCGCTGCGCGGCACCTTGAATACGGCGGGCATCCTGGCCGAACAGGGTTTCCTGTTCTATTGCGACATCATGAATGATGATCAGCCCTATCCGTTGCAGACGGAAAACGGGCCGCTGGTGTCGGTGCCCTATTCCAACGAAATCAATGATTTCACCCTGCTGACCCGCCGCAATCTGACCACCGACGCCTTCCGCGATACGCTGATCGAGGAACTGTCGGTGCTGCGTCAGGAAGGGGCGAAGACGGCGCGCTTGATGAATGTGGGCCTGCACCCGCATGTCACGGGCCGCGCCTATCGTATCCGGGGCCTGCGGGAATTCCTGGAATATGCCAAGAGCCTGGATGATGTCTGGTGGCCGACGCGGGAGGAACTGGCCCGCTGGTATCTGGCCAACAGCGAAGGCCACATGCCGGGCTGACAACCCGTCCTTGTCATTGAAACGGAAAGCCGGGCGCCTGACAGCGCCCGGCTTTCTGCGTTAATCGCGTCGATAAGTCGATTGCGTGATGGAAAATATCTTCTAAATTTTTAGAATATGGAATATCTTGCCTTCCAACGCGACGGGATGAACCGTCCGGCTGGGGAGGAGAGCGCCATGCTGCGCGCGTTGCTGGGCTTTTTCGCCACGGGGCCTGACCGCCCGGTGACGGCGGACGCGGCGGCGGTCGATGCCGCCTATCGCCGTTACCGCATCCGGGTGATGCTGGCCATCACGCTGGGCTACGGCCTGATCTATACCTGCCGGCTGGCGCTGGGGGTGGTGAAGAAGCCGCTGATCGATGCGGGTGTATTCTCACCGGCGGAACTGGGCCATATCGGATCGGCCCTGTTCTACACCTATGCCATCGGCAAGCTGACCAACGGGTTTCTGGCAGATCACGCCAATATCCGCCGCGCGCTGGTGGTAACCTTCCTGCTGACGGCGCTGTGCAACCTGACCATGGGATTTGTCACCAGCGTCTGGATGGCTGTCCTGGTCTGGGGCCTGAATGGCTGGTTCCAGAGTTTCGGGGCGCCGGGTGGCGTGGTGGCCATGACGGCCTGGTTTTCAAATCGGGAGCGGGGCCGCGCCTATGGCGTCTGGTCCACGGCCCATTCCATCGGGGAGGGTTTGACCTTCCTGGTCGTGGGTTCACTGGTCGGCTGGCTGGGCTGGCAGGCTGGGTTCTTCGGGCCGGGCCTGATCGGCATCGCGACCGCCGCCGGTGTCTGGTTCCTGTTGCAGGACCGGCCGCAGACGCTGGGCCTGCCGCCCGTCAATGACTGGAAGGGCGACCATTACGGGGAAAAGCCCAAGGCCGACCCGCGTTCCGTCCTGGCTCAGCAGCTGCACATCCTGAAGCTGCCGGCCATCTGGGTTCTGTGTCTGGCGTCGGCCACCACCTATGTCACCCGTTACGCCATCAATTCCTGGGGCGTCCTGTATTTGCAGGAGGCGCGGGGCTATTCCCTGGCCATGGCGGGCACGCTGCTGATGGTCAGCACCGTGGCCGGCATTGTCGGCGCTATCAGCTTCGGCCTGTTGTCCGACAAGCTTTTCCAGTCGCGCCGCCCGCCGGCCAACCTGTTGTTCGGTGTGCTGGAACTGATCGGCATGCTGCTGATCTTCTTCGGACCGAACAGCGTGCCGCTGCTGCTGCTGGGCATGGTGCTGTTCGGGGCTGGCATGACGGGGCTTGTCACCTCCCTGGGCGGGCTGTTCGCCGTCGATATCGCGCCCAAGCGGGTGGCAGGCGCGGCGATGGGTGTCATCGGCATTTTCAGCTATGTCGGGGCGGCCCTGCAGGAACATGTTTCCGGCATGCTGATCGACCGTGGCATGACCATGGTGGACGGGGTCCGGCATTACGATTTCGGCCCGGTGATCTGGTTCTGGATCGCCGCGTCGGTGGTTTCCATGGTTTTGGCGGCGACCCTGTGGCGCACGCGATTGAGGGACTGATCCATCATGAATTCCCCATCCCCCGAACTGTCGGCGATGATCGATGCGGCCCAGGCCGCCGGTCACGGGCTTCTGCGCCGCTTCTCGCAACTGTCCGAACTGGTCATCCGCGCCAAAAGCGGACCGGCGGACCTTGTCTCCGTCGCGGATGAGGAGGCGGAGCAGACGGCCCGCACCATCCTGTCCCGCTTCCGCCCCGACTACGCTTTCCTGGGTGAGGAAGGCGGACAGGTCGGGGGCCGTGACGCCAGCCACAGTTGGATCGTCGATCCGCTGGATGGCACCACAAACTTCCTGTTCTCCTGTCCGCTCTGGGGCGTCAACGTCGCCCTGGCGCGCGATGGAGAGGTGGTGGCTGGTGTCACCTACATCCCCGTGATGGAAGAGATGTTTGTGGCGGAGAAGGGGCGCGGGGCCTGGCTGAATGGCCGGCGCATCCATGTCTCCACCCGTGCCACGCTGGGTGACGCGGTGCTGTCCTGCGGCATGCCGTTCGCGGGCAAGCCCGATCATCCGGTCTTTGCCCGTGAAATGGCGCTTCTGTCGGCGGATGTCGCGGGTCTGCGCCGCACGGGTGCCTGTGCGGTCGATATGGCCTATGTCGCGTGTGGCCGCTGGGATGCGTACTGGGAACGCGCGCTGAACGCCTGGGACATGGCACCCGGTTTGATCCTGGCGACGGAGGCCGGTGGCACCATCAGCAATGTGCGGGGTGACAGGCTGGATCTTCATGGCCAGAATGTCTGCATCAGCAATGGCCGCATCCACACCGCCCTGGTGGACCGGCTGAACCAAGCCCTGCACGAAGCCCAGAACGAAGGATAAGCAGTATGCGTTTCCATGGCAGCCGGCGGCAGTTTCTGGCCGGCACGACATCGCTGGCCGGTGTGTCTCTGTGGCCGGCGGCTGGGCTGGCGGCGGTGCTGGGTTACCCGCGCGCCCTGCAGGGGCCGATGGTGGGCGCGCCTGGCCCCGGCCATGTCACCGTCTGGGTCCGGGCCAGCGGGGCCTTTGATGTCACGCTGGAGGTGGCGGCGGAGCGGACCTTCGCCAAGGTCATCGCCACGCAGACGGTGCGGGCACGCTCAGAGGATGATTGCTGCGTCACCCTGCGCGCCGAAGGGTTGAAGCCGGCCACCACCTACTGGTACCGGTTGAAGTTTGATGGTCAGCTGGACCGTGAACAGCCTTTCCCCTATCGCACGCGCACCGCACCCGCCGGCAAGGCCGATTTCCGCATCGCCTTCGGGTCCTGCTGCCGTATCCAGTTTGACGGCGAACAGCCCATCTGGTCGGTGGTGCAGGCGCTGGAGCCGGACATGTTCTTCTGGCTGGGCGACAATATCTATGGCGACAGCGACGAGCCGGCGGCATTGGCCGAGCTGTATGGGCGAGAACGGCTGATCCGCCGCCTGGAACCGCTGCTGCGCGGCACACCGCAACTGGCCATCTGGGACGATCATGATTTCGGCTATAACGGATCGGACGGCACCAGCCCCTACAAGGACAGTTCGCTAAACGTGTTCCGCCATTACTGGCCCAATCCGTCCTTTG
Source organism: alpha proteobacterium AAP38 (assembly GCA_001296005.1). Lineage (GTDB taxonomy): Bacteria > Pseudomonadota > Alphaproteobacteria > Azospirillales > Azospirillaceae > Niveispirillum. The sequence continues at coordinate 72,753 of LJHR01000005.1, forward strand.
GGCAGGCGGACAGCAAGGGTGTCTATTTCAAGCAATCCTATGGTGGGGTGGATTTCTTCTTCCTGGATGGCCGCTATTACCGCGATCCCACCGACAATCGCGACGATGCCGGCAAGACCATGCTGGGCGCCGCACAGAAGGCGTGGCTGAAAGCCGGGCTGCTGGAAAGCAAGGCGATATTCAAGGTGCTGGTTTCTGGCACCGGATGGTCCACGGCGGAGAATGAAAAGGGCGGCGACAGCTGGGGCGTGTTCATGACGGAGCGGAACGAGATTTTCGATTTCGTGCGCGACCGGAACATTGGCGGTGTCGTCTGCATCTCCGGCGACAGCCATATGGGTGAGCTGAACTGTATCCCCCGGTCCGCCCATGGCGGGTACGACATCTATGATCTCTGCTCCTCGCCGCTTGCCCAGATGCCGGCCACCAAGAACCTGCGCCAGATGCCGGAGGTGCGTATCCGCGACACCTGGAACCGCAGCGTCAATGTCGGGGTGCTGGATTTCCAGATGGGCGACAAGCCCAGCCTGACCATGACCCTGTATGACGTATCGGGCGCGCGCGTCTGGGAACCGCTGGTCCTGACACCGGCCGACCTGACCAATGGTAAGCGCACCTGGGACGTGAAGGCCGATCCGGGCGAACTGAAGCGTCTGGAGCGGTTCCGCAAGGGTGGGGGCTATTACGGGACCGACATGCCGGAAGGCTGGCCAGAGAAGCCCTATTACCAGTGAGTACAGGGGCGGCGCGTCAGGCGCCGCCCAGCCCGGCAAGCGCAATAGCCTTGAAATCTGCGGGTTTCAGGCTGGCCCCGCCCACCAGCACCCCATCCACGCCGGGCAGGTGCAGGATGCTGGCGGCGTTGGCCGCCGTCACTGATCCCCCGTAAAGCACGCGGACATCCCCGCCACCCGGCAGCAGCGTGGCAAGTTCTGCCTTGATCAGCGCATGCATGCCGGCGATGGTACCGGCATCCGCATGACGGCCCGTACCGATGGCCCAGACGGGTTCATAGGCGATGATGACGCTGTCCGCATCCATACCGGGCGGCAGACTGTCGCGCAGTTGCCGGGCCACGATGGTGCTGGCCAATCCCGCCTCCCGCTCCACCAGTGTTTCCCCGATACAGATCAGGGGGCGAAGCCCGGACGACAGGGCTGCCGCTGCCTTGGCTGCTACCAGGGCGCTGTCTTCCCCCTGTGACCGCCGTTCGGAATGGCCCAGGATGACATGACTGGCCCCGGCATCGGCCAGCATGGCGGCGGAAAGATCGCCCGTATGGGCGCCAGACGCCCGGTGATGGCAATCCTGCGCGCCGACCAGCAACGGCCCGGACCCCGCCAGCGCGGTGATATCGGACAGCAGGGTGGCGGGTGGACAGATCAGCATCTGCACCCCTGGCCGCACCGTTTCCAGCCATTCCGCAAGGTCGCGCGCCAGGGTCAGCCCATCGGCGCGCAGCCCATTCATTTTCCAGTTCCCCGCGATAAATGGAACGCTCATTTCATCACCTCCGCACCGTCTTGGTCCTTTTAGGGGCCATGGGAATGACCCGTGCCATGCCCAGGCGTCCGGGGGATTGCCCCGCCTGACGCAGGATTTCAGCCAGATGATGGCCGGCATCCTTATCACCTGGCGGGTGCAGGATCGTCACTTTCTGCATACGGATCATAGGGTTGCGTACCCTGGCCATGGGACTGCTCCGGCATTGTCGGGGGAAGGGGAGGGCGCCCGAGGCGTCCGTGGAATGCAAATTCCATCGGCCCGTAAAAAAATACAAGAAAAATTCCATTTCTGTTGACGAATGGAATTTTCGTTCATAAGATCACATCAACAATCGACACCGATGGTGATTCTGATCCGGATCAGCCATCACAATAACAATTCAGGGAGACAATGATGCCCAGGAACAGAAGGGCTGGTCGTGGCAGACGACAGCACCCAACCACACGGTCGAATGCATGTTCCCACCGCCCTGGTGGCGGATAAGGGGAACTGCGGACCTGTGCATTGCATGGATGTTCCGCAATCGCTTGCAATGAAGAATTCATGGGGATGGCGCAGCGCCTTCGCAGATGGCGGCCAGAAGCAAGGCCAGGATGCCTTGCCACTTTTTGCATCCCCGTTTGAAGATCAGCCTTTCTGGAGATGACAATGACGCCGTCGAAGAAAACTGGCGCGCTGCTGACCACCCGGCTTGTGGGTTGCGTCAGCCTGTTGGCCCTGTCCGCCGCCACCCTGTCCCAGGCTGCCGCGCAGTCCGCGCCGCCGACAGGTGAAATGCTGGAGGAAATCCAGGTCACGGGCATGCGTCTGGCCGAAAAGAAGGCCCTGGAGCTGAAGCAGAACGCCGTGGGCATCGTCGATGCCGTGGTGGCCGATGATGTCGGCAAGCTGCCGGACCAGAATGTGGCCGAAGCCATCAAGCGCCTGCCCGGCCTGTCGGTCGCCAACGATCAGGGCGAAGGCCGCTATGTCATCATCCGCGGCGTCAGCCCCGATCTGGCCAATGTCACCCTGAATGGCCAGACGGCGGCCGCACCAGAACCGGCGGGCCGGTCGGTGAAGCTGGACGATATTCCGTCGGCCATGATCGGGTCGGTGGAAGTGGTGAAAAGCCTGACGCCCGACCGCGACGCCAACGCCATCGCCGGTCAGGTGAACATCAATACGGTCAGCGCCTTTGACCGGAACAAGTTCTTCGCGACGGCCCGTGGCAGCATCGGCCAGTACCAGTTGAACAAGAAGCATCCGTTCGGCGGCGATGTCACCGTGGGTGACATCTTCGGTGATGATCGGCAGTTCGGTCTGGTCCTGTCCGCCAATTATGATGAACGGCCCATCCGGTCGGAGAATGTGCAGGGTTCCACCAACTGGCGCACCGTGGGCGGCTATGCCATTCCGGACGATTTCCGTCCGCGCGAATATAACCTGACCCGCAAGCGCATTGGCGGCGTTGCCAATTTCGATTGGAACGTCAACGATACCACCAAGCTGTATCTGCGCAGTTCCTACGCCGAATATTCCGACAGCGAGGTGCGTGACCAGTTCCGTGTGGAAATCCCCACCACCATCACGGCGCAGACGGCCACCACCGGCAGTTTCCGGGCGCGCGGCACCCGGTTTGTGCGGGTGCGTGAGGAGGATGACAATACCGTCACCGCTAATGCCGGTGGCAAATTCGAGATCGGCGAGGGCACGCTGGAGGTGGACGCCACCTATACCCGCGCCGTGAAGGAAGACCCGCTGCGCAGCGAATGGCAGTTCCGCACCGGCTCCAACGCCTTCACCGCCACCTTTGATACGACCAGCGACATCTATCAGGTGACGCCAGCGGCAGAGGCCTATAACGCCGCGCTGTATGGCGCGCGCTCTGTTTCCTACGACCATCGCAAGGCGGAGGAGAATCTTTACCAGTATCGGGCCGATTACAAGTTGCCCGTGGAACTGGGTGATGATGCCTTCGTGAAGGTCGGCGCCAAGTATCTGTCGCGGCACAAATCCAACAATCGCGATTATGAAAGCTATGATGCCACCGGCTTCACCCTGGCCGCGGTGACGGCGGAGACGACGGGCCGCGCCGTATTCGGCGGGCGGTTCCCCATCGATCCGCGCGTGGACTATGACGCCGCAGAGGCCTATGCCGCGTCCCATGCGGGTTCGCTGACCTATAGCCGGTCGGGTTCCATCTCCAACACCCTGGCCAATGATTATAAGGTGACGGAGGATGTCACGGCGGCCTATGCCATGACGTCGATCACCTTTGACCGGCTGACCTTGATCCCCGGCGTGCGTATGGAACATACGCAGGGTGACTTCGCGGCCAAGATCATCAATGCCGCCTCCACCCCTGCCCAGGATTTCAATTCCTTCGGCAAGAGCAGCTATACCGACTGGTTCCCCGGTATCAATGCGCGCTTCGATGTGAATGAACGTTTCATCCTGCGCGGTGCCGTGACCACGGCCATTGGCCGTCCCAACTATGCCGACCTGCCGCCCTTCATCTCCGTCGATACGGGTGCCGCCAGTGTCAGCAAAGGTAATCCTGACCTGACGCCGCTGAAGGCTGTGAATTTCGATCTGTCGGTCGAATATTACATGCCCAGTGAGGGCGTGCTGTCGGTGGCGCTGTTCCAGAAGGACATCGACAACCCGATCTACAGTCAGGCTATCACCGTTACCAACGGCACCTTTGGCGGCATCACCCTGCCGACCGCCCTGGTCACCACGCCGCTGAATGCCAAGTCGGCCACCGTGAAGGGTGTGGAGGTGAATGCCAGCATCCAGGGCACCTTCCTGCCGTCACCCTTCGACGGGCTGGGCGTGCAGGGCAACCTGACCCTGACGGACAGCAAGTCCAAGGGCGTGCTGGGCCGCACCGACACGCTGCCCATGTTCAGCCAATCCAAGCGCGTGGCATCGGCGCAGGTCTATTATGAAAAGGAGGGGCTGTCGGCCCGCGTCGCCTACTCCTACCGTTCGCCCTTCCTGGATACGGTCGGGGCCAACAAGGCGACCGATATCTATACCGACAGCAACGGATCGATGGATGCCCGCCTGGGCTACAATTTCACCAAGCAGCTTGAGGTGTATCTGGAAGGGGCGAACCTGACCGATGCCAAGTTCCGCCGCTATATCGGTGTGAAGCATCAGATGGCAGAGGCCGAGCGTTATGGCCGGTCGGTTAAGCTGGGCGCGCAGTTCAAATACTGATGCACCGTCCCTGTGACCCCGGCGGTGATTGGCCGCCGGGGTTTCCTTGTCCGACAGAGGGGAAACCCCATGATGCACAAGATGCTGCGCCCGCTTCTGGCCGCCACGGCCCTGTGCCTGCCGCTGACGGTGGCTGCCGTTGAGCTTCCGGCACAGCCGGCGGGCCTGAGCCTGGAAAAGGTGGCGATGTTCACCCGCCACGGCATCCGCCCGCCCACCAAGGAGCCGGCTGCCGGTCTGGCCGCACAGGCCTGGCCCAGCTGGTCCGTGCCCTATGGCAACCTGACCGACCGTGGCGCGCAGGGTGTGGTGCTGCTGGGCCGGTTTGACCGGCAGTTCTTTGCCGCGCGCGGCCTGTTCCCCGCCGATGGCTGTCCGGCGGATGGGCAGTACAAAGTGGAAGCCAGCGCCAAGGAACGCGCCATCCGCACCGCCAAAAGCATGGTGGAGGGCTTTGCCCCGTCCTGCACGGTCACGGTGACCTATCCGACCACCGCTGACGAGGACAGTGTCTTCCACCCGCTGACCGTGCCCGGCAACCGCCTGGACCCGGTGAAGGCCATGGCCGCCTCTTCCGTCAAGCTGCCACCCGGCGGGCTGAAGCAGGAGATGGCGGGGTTCGAGACGGAATTTGCCCTGTTGCAGAAGGCGCTGGGCCCGCAGGGCGATGGATGGTGCGCCAAGAAGAAGCTGCCGGCGGGGTGCAAGATCACCGATCTGCACACCGCCCTGGAACCGGATGAGGAGGAGGGGCGGCCCGATGTGGGCGGCGCCTTCGGCCAGGGGTCGACCATCAGCCAGACCTTCCTGCTGGAATATCTTGAAGGCAAGCCGATGGAGCAGGTGGCCTGGGGCCGGGCCAGCCGCGCCGATATCGAACGCATGCTGAATTTCCATCCGCTGAAATTCAAATATGAGAACCGGCCTTCCTACATTGCCGACCGCGCGGCGGCGCCCATCATGCGCCGATTGCTGTCGTATTTGCAGGATGGGCAGGTGAAGCTGGCCCTGATGGCGGGCCATGACACCAATATCGCCGATCTGGCCGGCATGCTGGACCTGCATTGGCGCATCGACAGCTATCCTGCCGACGATACCCCGCCGGGTGGGGCCATCGGGATCGAGATGTTGCGCGATCAGAAGGGCCAGCGTTTCATCCGCGCCTTCTACCGCGCCCAGACCATGGACCAGTTGCGCAATCTGGAACCGCTGGACGTGAAGGCCAACCCGGCGGTCGTCACCTACATGGCCCTGCCGCTCTGTGCCGAGGGAGCAGACAAGACCACCTGCCGGGCGGAGGATTTCTTCGCCGCCGTTGATGCCAAGCTGAAGGCCGCCTCCCAACCCTGACGGTTCCTTCCTCTCCTGCTTCAACACCGTCAGCCTTGCCGCACCGGAGCGATCCGGGGCGGCTTTTGTTTTCATGTCGCTCCCTCACCCTCCCCAACGCTGGCGCGTTCGGGCCCCTCCCTCTCCCACCTTCGTGGGCGAGGGAAGAAGTTCTTGCCCCTCGCCCGTTTATGGGAGGGTGAGGGGACAACAGTTTCAGAAAGCAAAAGGCCCGCTCCAGTCAGAGCGGGCCTTCGTGTCGCTGGGCAGGAGAACGCAGTTACAGCGTCACCACCTGTCCGCTTGTTACCGACTGTGCCGCTGCTTCGGCCAGTTCAAGCGCGCCGACCCCATCCGCATAGGTGATGGCAGGACTGGTCTTGCCCGACAGGATGTCGGCGAAATGGTCCATTTCCAGGCGGTAGGCGGCGGCGTAGCGGTCCAGGAAGAAGTTCTGCAACCGGTCGGCGGCGGCCCCGTCGGCGCCCCAGACGGACACTGTGCTTTCCAGGACGTTGTCGGCCTTCACCATGCCCTTGGACCCGAACGCCTCAATCCGCTGGTCATAGCCGTAGCCGCTGCGCCGGCTGTTGGAGATGACGCAGAGTTTGCCGCTGCCCGTACGCAGCAGGATCTTGGCCGTGTCCACATCGCCGGCCTCCCCGATGGCGGGATCGACCAGGCAGCTGGCGGCGGCATAGACCTGGGTCACCGGCTCGCCCAGCAGCCAGCGGGCCATGTCGAAATCATGGATGCTCATGTCCTTGAAGATGCCGCCAGACACCTTGATGTAGGAAACGGGCGGCGGGGCGGGGTCGTGGCTGGTGATCTGCACCGTTTCCAGCGCCCCCACAGCCCCGCTGTCCAGCCGGGCCTTCAGCGCTTGGAAATGCGGGTCGAAGCGACGGTTGAAGCCCAGGAACAGCCGGGCGCTGCCCAGGCTGGCGGCGGCGGAGCGGGCGCGTTCAAGGTCCTGATCAATGGGCTTTTCGCAGAATACAGCCTTGCCGGCGGCGACCGCGCGGCAGGAATAATCCAGATGCGTGTCGGTGGAACTGGCGATGATCACGCCGGCCACCGACGGATCGGCCAACGCCGTCTCCAGGTCAGCCACCTGCGCGCCGGTTTCGCCGGCCAGGGCGGTGGCTGCGGCGGCCATCGGGTCCACGATATATTTCAGGCGCAGGCCCGGATGACGGGCGGCGTTGGTGGCGTGGATGCGGCCGATGCGGCCCGCGCCCAGAATGGCAATGTCATGCATGGTTTCAGCTTTCCATTCTACAATTTGACAGGCTGGCCGGTCTGAACCGACAGGGCCGCCGCTTCGGCCAGGGCCAGCGCGTCGATGCTGGCCTGGTATCCGGTTTCCGGTTTGGCCGTGCCGGCCAGAACCTGGGCGAAATGGTCAAGTTCGGCGGCATAGGCACCGGCATAGCGGTCCATGAAGGCATAGGGGAAGGCGTCGGCCTGAGCGCCCGCTTCACCCCAGACGCTGACGGTGCTGCGCACCTCATTCTCCATGCGCGCCATGCCCTTGGACCCGAAGGCCTCGATCCGCTGGTCATAGCCATAGCCGGTGCGGCGGCTGTTCGACAGGGTGCAGAGCCGCCCCGATCCAGTGCGCAGGACCAGCTTGGCCGTATCGACATCGCCCAGCCGCCCGATCTCCGGATCGACAAGGCAGGAGGCCCAGGCGAAAATCTCCACCACCCGTTCCCCCAGCATCCAGGGGGCGAGGTCCAGATCATGGATGGTGAAATCCTTGAACAGGCCGCCGCTGCCGGGGATGAAGCCGGGCGGCGGGCTTTCCGGGTCGTGGTTCACCACATGCAGGGTTTCCAGATTGCCGATGGCGCCACTGTCGATGCGGGCCTTCAGGGCGCGGACATGCCGGTCGAACCGCCGGTTGAAGGCCACGAACAGGGACGGCGTTCCCGCCCCGAAATGCCTCTCCGCGGCGCGCAGACGGGCCAGATCCAGGTCCAGCGGCTTTTCGCATAACACCGCCTTGCCCGCGGTCAGGCAGGCCAGAACATGATCCAGATGACAATCCGTGGCGCTGGCCACAATCACGCCCTTCACATCCGCGTCTGACAGGACATCCTCCAGGCCGGCCACGCGCGCACCCGTCCGGTGGGCCAGACGGTCGGCGGCATCGGCGCGCGGGTCCACGATATAGGCAAGGTCGAGGGCGGGATGGACGGCGGCATTGCCGGCATGGACCCCGCCCATTCGGCCCGCCCCCAATTGTGCGATCTTGAACATGCAACCTCCCCTGGACGGTCGGATGCCGTCCTTGTCTGGAACAGGCCTATCATAGAATAAAAATTCCTTCCATTTAAAAAATAGAATTCATCTGCCGTTCAGCTTCAATGGTCGATATTCTGCATCGGAACGGATATTCTATCTGAAGGCGTGTTGGAACCGAGGGGCAAGATGGAAGAGGAAATGTCGGATCTGGCGGCACCGCCCGCCACGGCGGAGGAATTGCGGGCCCTGATCTTGGAACGCTATGACGGATTGTCGAAGCGGTTGAAGCAGATCGCGCGCTTCGTGCTGGACCAGCCGAATGAGACGGCGCTGGAAACCCTGGCCGTGATTGCCGAGCGGACCAATGTCCAGCCATCGGCCATCATCCGCTTTGCCAAGACCTTCGGGTTTTCCGGGGCCAGCCAGATGCAGCGGCTGTTCCGTGATGGTCTGGTGTCGGGCAATGCCGCCCTGAACTATGGCGAACGGGTACGCAGCTTTGCGCAGAGTGCGGCGACCAACCCGGCCCGCAACCCGGCGGAACTTCTGTCGGAATTTGTGGGCGGCAATGTTCTGGCGCTGCAAACATTGGAACAGCCGGCGACGGTGGAACAGGTGGACGGGGCCATCCGCCTGATCCAGGCCGCCGACACGATCTATGTCGCGGGGTTCCGCCGGTCGTTCCCTGTGGCCTCTTATCTGGCCTATCTGCTGCAACAGGTGGGGCGGCGTACCATCCTGGTCGATGGGGTGGCGGGGCTGGCGCGACAGCAGATGTCGGCCATCCGCAAGGGCGACCTGCTGATCGGTATCTCCTATCAGCCCTATGCCGGTGAAACGCTGGAACTGGTGGAACGCGCGGTGGAGCAGGGGGCCGATATCCTGGCCATTTCCGACAGTCTGGTCAGCCCCATCGCCAAGCCCGCCACCTGTGTTTTGCAGGTGCGCGAGGCGGAGGTGCGGGGCTTCCGCTCGCTGGCAGCCAGCATCTGTCTGGCCCAGGCGCTGGCCATCGGGCTGGCTTTCGCGGCTGAGGAAAAGCCCGTGGAACCGGCGCCTAAGCGCAAGGGGCGCAAGGCTTGATGGTGGAGTTTTCATTCTATTTTTAAATGGAATGAAATTTCCATTGCATTCTACGATGAAACGCCATAGCTATGGAGACGGAATTGACGGCCCGGTGAACGGGCCCCCGCGACACGCATGGGGAGTGTTGAATGCCCTCTCAGGATCAACAGACCCTGGACCTTCTGGCCATTGGCCGGTCCAGCGTCGACCTTTACGGCCAGCAGGTCGGTGGGCGATTGGAGGATATGGCCTCCTTCGCCAAATATGTCGGTGGCAGCCCGACCAACACTGCCGTGGGCGGTGCTCGCCTGGGTTTGCGCACAGGTCTGCTGACCCGTGTCGGCGCCGACCATATGGGGCGTTTCATTGCCGAACAGTTGGCGCGGGAAGGGGTGAACACCAAGGGCGTGATCACCGATCCGGCCCGTCTGACCGCCCTGGTCATCCTGGGCATCCGCGACCGTGAGAATTTCCCGCTGATCTTCTATCGCGAGAACTGCGCCGATATGGCGCTGGTGCCCGAGGATGTGGATCTGGAACTGGTGGCCCGTGCGCGGTCGGTGCTGATCAACGGCACCCATCTGTCGCAGCCCGGCGTGCGGGCCGCCAGCCTGAAGGCCGCCCGCGCCGTGCGGGCGACCGGTGGGCGCGTTGTGTTCGATATCGATTACCGCCCCGTGCTCTGGGGCCTGACGGGCCGCGACGCCGGCGAAAATCGGTTCGTCGCCGCACAGGCTGTCACCGACAGTTTGCAGGAGGTGCTGCCGCTCTGCGATCTGATCATCGGGACGGAGGAGGAGGTGCATATCTTGGGCGGCAGCACTGACACCATCGCTTGCCTGCGCGCCATCCGGGAAAAGACCGACGCCCTGCTGGTGGCCAAGCGCGGCCCCATGGGCTGTGTGGCCTTTCCCGGCGCCATCCCCGACAGCCTGGATGATGGCGTCGGTGCGCGCGGCTTCCCGGTGGAGGTCTATAATGTGCTGGGGGCCGGCGATGCCTTCATGGCGGGGTTCCTGCGTGGCTGGTTGCGTGATCTGCCCCTGGAGCAATGTTGTGAGTTGGGCAATGCCTGCGGGGCCGTCGTGGTGTCGCGCCATGGCTGTGCGCCCGCCATGCCGACTTGGGCGGAGTTGCAGCATTTCCTGGCCGATGAAGACCGCCCGTTCCGCCTGCGTGAGGATAGGGACCTTGAGCATGTGCATTGGGCGACAACGCGCCAGAACAGCTACCCGGAACTGACCGTCCTGGCCGTTGATCACCGCAGCCAGTTTGAAGATCTGGCGGCGGAGCTGGGGGTCGATATCGGTCTGGTCCCGGCCTTCAAGAATTTGGCCCTCTCGGCCCTGGACCGCGTGGCGGGGGGTGATCCGCGTTTTGGTGTGCTGCTGGATGGGCGGTTCGGGTTCGATGCGCTGGCCCGGGCGGGTGACTTCCCCTACTGGATTGGTCGGCCCATTGAGGAGCCGAAATCCCGTCCGCTCGCCTTCGAAAGCAGTGCGGATGTGGCGACGGAAATTGCCGAATGGCCGCTGAACCATGTCGTCAAGTGCCTGGTCTTCTACCACCCCGATGATCCTGCCGATCTGCGCGAACGGCAGGAACGGCAGGTGCTGCGCCTGTTCGATGCCTGCCGCAAGACACGGCATGAACTGCTGCTGGAGGTGATTGCCCCGCCCGGCAGCAAGGTGGACAGCGACACCATCGCCCGCGCGGTGCAGCGTTTCTATGATCTGGGTGTGCGGCCCGACTGGTGGAAGCTGGAGCCGGTGGAGGATGCGGCGGCCTGGGGCAAGATCTCCCAGGTGGTGGAACAGAATGATCCGCTGTGCCGGGGTATCGTCCTGCTGGGCCTGTCGGCACCGGAGGAGGAACTGGTCGCGTCCTTCCAGGTGGCGGCCTCCTTCCCACAGGTGAAGGGTTTCGCCGTGGGCCGCACCATTTTCCACGATGTGGCCCGCCTTTGGCTGACGCGCAGCATTGATGACGAACAGGCGGTCACGGCGCTGGCCGGAAAGCTGACGCGGCTGGTCACGGCCTGGCGGAATGCGCGTAAATTGGGGATGGCCACATGAAAACGATCCGACTGACCGCTGCCCAGGCCACGGTACGCTGGCTGGCGGCGCAGAGGGTGGAAGGGGAAGGGGGGCCCATCCCCTTCTTCGCCGGGGTCTGGGCCATCTTCGGCCATGGCAATGTTGCCGGCCTGGGGGAGGCATTGCACGGCATCGGCGACGCCCTGCCCACCTACCGCGCGCATAATGAACAGGGCATGGCCCATGCCGCCATCGCCTTTGCCAAGGCCAGCAACCGCCGCCGGGCCATGGTCTGCACCAGTTCCATTGGCCCCGGCGCCACCAACATGGTGACCGCGGCGGCGCTGGCCCATGTCAACCGCCTGCCGGTGCTGTTCCTGCCCGGTGATGTCTTCGCCAGCCGGCGGCCCGACCCGGTGTTGCAGCAGGTGGAGGATTTTGGCGACGGCACCGTATCGGCCAACGATTGCTTCCGGCCCGTCAGCCGCTATTTCGACCGCATCGTGCGACCGGAACAGCTGCTGGACGCGCTGCCCCGCGCCATGGCGGTGCTGACCGATCCGGCGGATTGCGGGCCGGTGACGCTGGCCTTCTGTCAGGATACGCAGGCCGAAGCCTATGACTGGCCCGAACGCTTCTTTGAGGAACGCGTCTGGCATTTCCGGCGGGTGGAACCGGACCCGCGCGAACTGTCGCTGCTGCGCGACCGGTTGGCCAAGGCCGAACGGCCCCTGATCATCGCCGGCGGCGGGGTGCATTATGCCGGGGCGGCGGGGATATTGGCGGATTTCGCCCGTGCGACCGGCGTACCGGTAGCGGAGACGCAGGCCGGCAAGGGCGCCTTGCCCTGGGACCATCCGGCCAATCTGGGCGCCATCGGTGTGACGGGCAGCGAGGCGGCGAACAAGGCGGCGGATGCGGCCGACTTGATCATTGGCATCGGCACGCGTCTGGCCGATTTCACCACCGGTTCGCGCCGCCTGATCCATAATCAGGGTCGTGATCTGGTGCAGGTGAATGTCGCCGCCTTCGACGCCCATAAGCATGGCGCCCTGCCGGTGGTGGGTGATGCGGGCCGGGTTCTGGAACGGTTGATGACGGGTCTGTCGGGTTGGACCGCACCCGCCGGCTGGGTAGCGTCGCTGAGCGATGCCCGCGCGGCCTGGGATGCAAAGGTCGAAAGCGTGACCGCCCCGCCCGCCGGTGCCGGCCTGCCCACCGATGCACAGGTGATCGGCGCGGTACAGCGGTCCGCCGCCGATGACGCCATCATGGTCTGTGCCGCCGGTGGCCTGCCGGGTGACTTGCACAAGCTGTGGCGCGTGCATCGGCCCGGCGGATACCATATGGAATATGGCTATTCCTGCATGGGGTACGAAATCGCCGGCGGTGTCGGCGCGGCCATGGCACAGCCGGATCGGCCCGTGCATGTCATGGTGGGCGACGGTTCCTACCTGATGATGAATTCCGAACTTGCCGTGTCGGTCATGCTGGGAACCAAGCTGATCATCACCTTGCTGGATAATCGTGGTTTCGGCTGTATCAACCGGTTGCAGGCGGCAACGGGTGGTGCGCCCTTTAACAACCTGCTGGCCGATGCCCGCCACCGGGACATGCCCCGCATTGATTTCGCCGCCCACGCCGCCAGCCTGGGTGCCATCGCGGAAAAGGTGGCGGATATCGCCGAACTGGAAGCGGCCCTGGCCCGCGCGCGTCAGGCCGACCGCTCCACGGTGATCGTCATCGATACCGACCCGCGCCCGTCCGATGCTGGCGGCGGGGCCTGGTGGGATGTGGCCGTGCCGGAGACATCATCGCTTGAGCAGGTGCGCCAGGCGCGCGCCGCCTATCAAACCAAGATCAATGAAGGTCTGTGATCATGAGCATTCGTTTCGGCGTCAGCCCCATTGCCTGGATCAATGACGACATGCCCGAATTGGGCGGCGATACCCCGCTCTCCACGGTCCTGTCGGACACGGCCGAGATTGGTTTTACCGGGATCGAACTGGGCGGGCGCTTCCCGCGTGATCCCGCCGCGCTGCATGACCTGTTGGGCAGCTACGGCTTGGACCTTGTCGGCGGCTGGTACAGCGGCAATCTGCTGACCCAGGATGCCGATGCCGAGATCGCGGCGCTTCAGCCGCATCTGGCGCTGCTGAAGGCGCTGGGCACCGATGTCTTCGTCTTTGCCGAAACCAGCAACGCCATCCATTGCCGCAAGGAAATCCCCCTGAACGACACACCGTCCCTGACGGAGGCCCAATGGGTGCAGTTCGGCGCGCGGCTGACCGCCGTGTCGGATTATCTGAAGGGCCAGGGCATGCGCATGGCCTATCACCACCACCTGGGCACGGTCGTGGAACGGCCATCCGACATGGTTGCCTTCCTGAGCCATACCGGATCCAGCGTCGGCCTGACCGTCGATACGGGCCACGCCGTGCTGGGCGGTGTCGATCCGCTGGCCCTGCTGCGCGACCATCCCGAACGCGTGGCCCATGTCCATTGCAAGGATGTGCGCAACGATGTCTTTGCCCGCGTGCGTGAAACGGGGATGAGCTTCTTGGATGGCGTCCTGGCCGGCATGTTTACGGTCCCCGGCGATGGCAGCATCGATTTCGCCGCCGTTATGCGTACCCTGGCCGATATCGGCTATAGCGGCTGGGTGATTGTGGAGGCTGAACAGGACCCCGCCATCGCCCCGCCCGCCCAGTATGGCCGCATCGGCATCCGCACCTTGGCCGAGGCCGCGGGGTCTGCGGGCCTGAATGTTGTGGGGAGGGGGGCATGAGCCGGCTGCGTGTCCGCCCCACGGCCCCCGATGCCGATGGCCGCACCCTGTCGGTGACCCCGGAAAGTGCGGGCTGGGGTCATGTCGGCTTTGCCCTGCACCGGTTGGCGCCGGGACAAAGCGTGTCGGGGCTGGAACCGGACCGAGAGCTTTGCCTGGTGCTGGTGGCCGGTACGGCGCGCATCATGGCGGGTGATGCCGATCTGGGCCTGACCGGCGGGCGCGAAAGCCCGTTTGTCGATGCCGCCCCTGGTGCCGCCTATATCCCCGCCGGGGCGCCCTACACCGTTACAGCGGAGGGTCCGGTCGAACTGGCTGTCTGTTCGGCACCCGGCCGGCCCGGTGGTGATGCTCGGCTGATCGAACCGGCCCGCATGGGGCGGGAGGTACGCGGTCAGGGCACCAACACTCGCCATGTGCGCAACATCCTGCCCGAGGGCGAACCCGCCGACAGCCTGCTGGTGGTGGAGGTGGTCACGCCCGGCGGCCACTGGTCCAGCTATCCCCCGCACAAGCATGATACGGCGCGGGAGCAGGAAACGCTGCTGGAGGAAACCTATTACCACCGCCTGAACCCGCCCCAGGGTTTCGCGTTCCAGCGTGTCTATACCGATGACCGGTCGCTGGATGAGACAGTGTGCGTGGAGGATGGCGATGTGGTGATGGTACCGCGCGGGTACCATCCCGTCGGCGCCCCCCATGGCTATGATCTTTATTACCTGAATGTGATGGCGGGGCCGGAGCGCAAATGGCGTTTCCATAATGACCCCGCCCATGAATGGATCATCACGGGACCGCGCTGAACCGCCGTTTCCCGTCAAATCAGGAACCTGAACGATGCGCGAGATTTCGCATTTCATCGATGGGCAGCGCGTGCCCGGACGGTCGGGCCGTTACGCCGATGTGTTCGACCCCAATTCCGGTCAGGTGCAGGCCCGTGTGGCGTTGGCCAGCGGCGGTGAACTGGACGCGGCCATCGCGTCTGCCGCCCGTGCGCAGCCGGCCTGGGCCGCCATGAACCCGCAGCGCCGGGCGCGTGTGATGTTCAATTTCAAGCACCTGCTTGAAAAGCACATGGACGAGCTGGCCCATCTGCTGTCGTCCGAACATGGCAAGGTCATCGCCGATGCCAAGGGCGATATTCAGCGCGGGCTGGAGGTGATTGAGTTCGTCTGCGGCATCCCGCATCTGCTGAAGGGTGATTATACCCAGGGTGCAGGGCCGGGCATCGATGTCTATTCCATGCGCCAGCCCTTGGGCGTGGTGGCCGGCATCACACCGTTCAACTTTCCGGCCATGATCCCGCTCTGGATGTTGGGGCCGGCGGTGGCGGCGGGCAATGCTTTCATCCTGAAACCGTCGGAACGCGACCCGTCGGTGCCGGTCCGGCTGGCCGAACTGCTGATGGAGGCGGGGTTACCGCCCGGCATCGTCAATGTGGTGCAGGGCGACAAGGAGGTGGTGGAAGGCATTCTGGATCACCCAACCATCCGCGCCGTCAGCTTTGTCGGGTCCAGCGATATTGCCCATTCCGTCTACAATCGCGGTTCGGCTGCCGGCAAGCGCATGCAGTGCATGGGCGGGGCCAAGAACCATGGCATCGTTCTGCCCGACGCCGATCTGGATCAGGCCGTGGCCGATATCATCGGCGCGGCCTATGGCTCCGCCGGGGAACGCTGCATGGCCCTGCCCGTGGTGGTGCCGGTCGGCGAACGCACGGCCCTGGCCCTGCGCGACAAGCTGGTGGCGGCCATCGGCGGCCTGCGCGTCGGCGTTTCCACCGATGAACAGGCCCATTACGGCCCCGTTGTCACTGCCCAGCACAAGGCCCGCATCGAACGCTATATCGCGATGGGGGTGGAGGAAGGGGCCGATCTGGTGGTCGACGGGCGGGGATTGAGCCTGCAGGGCCATGAGGAAGGCTATTTCCTGGGTCCTACCCTGTTCGATCATGTGAAGGCCGACATGCAGGCCTATCGCGATGAAATCTTTGGCCCCGTGCTGCAGATCGTGCGTGCCGACAGCTTTGCCGAGGCCATCAGCCTGCCGACCCGGCACGCATACGGAAACGGTGTCGCGATCTTTACCGCCAATGGCGATGCGGCCCGCGAATTCGCCGATCAGGTGGAGATCGGCATGGTCGGCATCAATGTGCCGATCCCGGTGCCCGTCGCCTATCACAGCTTCGGCGGCTGGAAACGGTCGGGTTTCGGTGACCTGAACCAGTATGGCATCGACGGCATCCGTTTCTTCACCCGCACCAAGACCGTGACCCAGCGTTGGCCCCGCCGCCAGGGCGCGGTTGTGGACCAGAGCTTTGTGATCCCGACGATGCGCTAAGCCCGCATCCTGGGCCAACCCCCATGGCAGGGGGGCTTTCCCTTACAAAAATCCTCAAGGAATGGGAGACAAAGACCATGCGTGCCCTGATCCCGATTGCAGCCCTGCTGCTGCTCGTTGCCTGCGGGCAGGAAAAGCCGGTTGTCCCGATGGCGACGGCCAGTCTTCCCCTGGTCAAGCCGGTGGCGGAAACCGCCCCCGGTCTGCCAGACAGCGTGCAGACCGGTGATGCCGATGATCCATCCTTCTGGCTGCATCCCACGGATCCCGCCAAAAGCCTGGTCATCGCGGCGGTGAAGGGATCGGGGCTGCGGGTCTATGATTTGGCTGGCAAGCTGGTGCAGCGGATCGATGCGCAGCCGGATGGCCGCTATAACAATATCGATGTGGCCTATGGGCTGAAGCGTGCCGACGGTTCCACCATCGACATTGCGGTCGCCAGCGACCGGGGCCGCGACCGTCTGGTGGTCTGGGCCATTGATCCGGCCAACCCGGATGCCCCGCTGACCGATGTCAGCGATCCGAACCAGGGTCCGGTCTTCCCCACCCGCCTGTCACAGGATGGGAAAAGCGAGATCGACAATCCTGTGGCAGATCAAGTCAGCGCCTATGGCCTGACCCTGTGGCAGGACAAGGCAACGGGGGAGGTGCGAGCCGTGGTGGCGCAGCGCAAGGCAGCGCGGCTGGCCGAACAGCGTCTGGTCGTGAAGCCCGACGGGACCGTGGGCCATGAACGCGCCCGCCACTGGGATTTTCCCACCAGCCACAAGGGCCAGGATTTGTGGGCGGAGCATGATACCGATCCCGAACAGGATTGGTCACCGCAGTTCGAGGGGCTGGTAGTGGACGCCGAAGCCGGCATCCTGTTCGCAGGCCAGGAGGATGTGGGCCTGTGGCGCGTCAACCTGACCACCGGCAAGGCCGACGACAAGCCCTTCTATGAAACGCGCGGATCGGTGAAAAGCCCGTTCAACAATCCCGACAGCAAGGTGGCCCGCGATGTCGAAGGTCTGGCGCTCTATCGTGGGGCTGATGGTACCGGCTACCTGATCGCGTCCAGTCAGGGTGATGCGCATGGCGATGGCGGTCATTCGGACAATGGTGGCCTGGATGACAGCTTCGCGATCTTTGAACGCGGCGGGCAGAACCGCTATCTGGGCAGTTTCAAGCTGACGGCCAATGGCGCCATTGATGCCGGCCAGGAATGCGACGGGGCCGAACTGGTCTCCATCCCCTTGCCTGGCTATCCCAACGGCTTGCTGATGGTGCAGGACGGGTACAATGATGACCTGAACGGCATGAGCGGGGACCCGAAGGCCACCAATTTCAAATATGTCTCCTGGGCCGATGTCATGGCCGCCCTGCCGGGCACCTTGACGGTACCGGCAGGGGGCTGGTCACCGCGATAGGATTGACGGGTTCCGCCGTCAGCTGCGCCGGGCCGCATCGATGATGGCGATGTCGATCTTCGACATCGCCATCATGGCTTCGAACGCCCGCTTCGCCTCATCACCGCCGGCGGCCAGTGCCACGGTCAGGGTGCGCGGGGTGATCTGCCAGGAGATGCCCCACTTGTCCTTACACCAGCCACAGGCACTTTCCTGGCCGCCATTGCCCACAATGGCGTTCCAGTACCGGTCGGTTTCCTCTTGATCGTCGGTGGCGATCTGGAACGAAAACGCCTCGCAATGTTTGAAGGCCGGCCCGCCGTTCAGACCCAGACAGGGGATGCCTGCCACCGTGAACTCCACCGTCAGCACGTCCCCGGCCTTACCGGACGGATAATCGCTGGGCGCGCGGTGTATGGCCGTTACGGCACTGTCGGGGAACAGTGTGGCATAGAAATGCGCCGCTTCCTCCGCGTCCCTGTCGTACCAGATGCAGATGGTGTTCTTGGCCGCCGTCATGGTCCGTCCCCTTGCGTCTGAAAGGCGGACGTCTGCGCCGCCATGCGCAAAGGATATCATGAACGCCGTCGCCGTCCGAGCGGCGGGATACCAATCCGTCCCGCACTGGGACCAGAAAGCACGAAAGCCGCCGTCATGTCTGACGGCGGCTTTTCGCGTAAGCCCTTGATCGGGCTTCGAGAGAATGGTCGGAGCGACAGGATTCGAACCTGCGACCCCTAGACCCCCAGTCTAGTGCGCTACCAGGCTGCGCCACGCTCCGACCTCTCGATGAACGCCGGTCGGTTTGGGCCGTCCGTCGTTCGGGCGCGGACTATAGCCACCACATTTGGGGGATGCAACGGTTGTATCAGGAAAAATGCGTTTTCCGGTCTGCCTTGCCCAAAGCGCGGGTCTGCGACCTTGCCGCTGCGCGCGACGGAGACCGGCGTCTGGGCTAGCATCCAGGCCTAAACATCTAGGAAATCCAAGGGATGGACGCGGAAATCCGCCTTGTTTATGTGACCACGCCCGACCCGGACATTGCGCGCGCCATTGCCCGTGATGTGGTCGCCGGCGGTCTGGCGGCCTGTGCCAACATCCTGCCGGGAATGGAATCACTCTATCGCTGGCTGGGAAAACTGGCGCAGGCGGCGGAAACGGTGCTGATCCTGAAATGCCGTGCGGCCGGTTTTGCGGCGCTGGCGGCACGGGTCAAGGCCCTGCACCCCTATGATGTTCCCTGCATCATCGCCCTGCCGGTCAGCGATGGCACGCCCGATTATCTGAACTGGCTGGTGCGGGAAAGCGCCGGCGTGGCCATGCCCGTCGATGAGGAAACAATGTGATGACGGACAGCCGCCGTTCCGCCCACCTGTCGCTGGCCTATTCCAATATCGGCCATTCCACGATGCATATCATGACGGTGCTGTACCTGACCGTCGTGCTGGAGCTGACGCGGGAATGGCAGACCGATTATCAGGACCTGATCAAGCTATGGACCTTCGGGTCGCTGCTGGTCGGGCTGGGCGCGCCGATTGCCGGCTGGTTGGGTGACCGCTGGTCGGATGCAAAGATGATGGTGCTGATGTTCGCCCTGTCGGGTCTGGGCGCCCTTGCGGCGGGCTTGTCCGATACACCGGATCAGATGATGTGGGCGCTGGCCATACTGGGCCTGGGCGGGTCGATCTATCACCCGGTCGGCATCTCCTGGACCATGAAGAACGCGGAGAATCGTGGGCGGTCCATGGGTATCCTGGGCATTTTCGGCAGCATCGGTGTGGCCGGCGGCGGGGTCGTGGCCGGCGGCCTGACGGCGCTGTGGGGCTGGCATTCGGCCTTTCTGGTGCCGGGCGTGATCTCCTTGCTGTTTGGCGCGGCGCTGGCATATCACATCGCGCGCGGGCAGATCGTTGACCGCAAGGCCGACATGGTGAAAAGCCAGGCGCCGACGCGCCGCGAGATCGTGCGTGCCTTCCTTATCATGTCCGTCACCATGATGTGCGGCGGCATGATCTTCCAGTCACTGCTGACCGTGGCACCGAAATGGTTTGAGCAGGCAGTGGGGGCCGACATGTCGGGCAGCGTGGTTGGCGTCGGCGGTCTGGTCACCCTGGTCTTTCTGGCCGGTGCCATTCCGCAGTTTCTGGGCGGGGTCCTGGCTGACCGCTTCCCCGTAAAATGGCTCTATATGGGCTGTGCCTTCCTGCAGGTGCCCTTCTATTTGGTGGCGATGCAGTTCATGGGCTGGTCGTCGGTGTTCCTGGCGGCCCTTCTGGTCACCTTGATGAATGTGCAGATCCCGGCGGAAAACCTGCTGTTGGCCCGCTTCACGCCCGCGAAATACCGCGGCATCGCCTATGGCTCCAAATTCGTGTTGAGCTTTGGCATGGCGCCGCTGGCCGTACAGCTTGTGGCCTGGGCCTATGGTCATTCTGCGGGTCCGGAGATGGTGTTTGCTACCCTGGCGGTGCTGTCGGCTCTGGTCCTGCTGTCTGCCATGCTGCTGCCCCGTGATGATAAGGGACAGGAACAGCCGGTGACCGATCCTGCGCGGGCGGCATTGGCGACAGGTGGCGATGATTGACCATCCGCCTCCGCGCCTTCAGACCGGGTGTGCGGTTCTGACCGCTTGACGGGACATGGGTGCCCGCCCTATACCGCCCCCGTCAATTGGGGAGTAGTCCGCCGCCGGTGCAAATGCCCGGTGGTGTCCGTGTCAACAGACTTGGGGTTCGCTCCATGGCGCGGACGACTGGCCAGCAGGCCCGTTCGACGAGACCGATGGCGCAATCGCCCTTCCCGGGACCGGGGGTGGATTGCGTTCATCGTTGCTCAGTCGTCCCCGGAGTCATTGCCTTGATCGCCACCACGACCTTCGCCCTGGCCCTTAGTCTGGCCATGGATGCGTTTGCTGCCGCCTTGGGCAAGGGCGCTGCCCTGCGTCGTCCCAATATGAGCCAGGCCTTGACCGTCGGTGCCGTCTTCGGCGCGTTTCAGATGGTCATGCCGTTGATCGGCTTTGCGCTGGGCATGGCCTTTGCCGATATCGTCGCCGCCGTGGATCACTGGATTGCCTTTGTCCTGCTGTCCGTGGTCGGCGGACGCATGGTGTGGGAGGCATGGAAGGGCGGGGATGATGAAGGGAACGGTGCCGGTGGCATGACGCTCACCCTCTCCGCCCTGTTCATGGCCGGGTTTGCGACCTCGGTCGATGCCCTGGCCATCGGCGTGCCCCTGGCCTTCTTCGATGAACCGATCCTGGCGTCGGCCCTCGTCATCGGGCTGGTGACATTCGGCCTCTCGACGGTGGGCGTGATGCTGGGCCGGGCCGTTGGCCCGCTGCTGGGGCGCTGGGCGGTCGGGATCGGCGGGGCCGGCTTGATGCTGCTGGGCACCAAGATCCTGGTGCAGCATCTGGGGGCGTAAGCCCCCACCCTCAATCCATCAGTTCGGCACGGATGGCCAGCATCCGATCGATGTTATCGATGAACAAGCGCGTCAGCGCGGGGTCCAGGTGGCTGCCGGCAATCTGGTCCAGATGGGCCAGCACGTCTTCCACCTTCCAGGGTTGCTTATAGGGTCGCGCCGACAGCAGGGCGTCGAACACGTCGCAGATGGCAACGATCCGCCCGCTGAGGGGAATGTCTCCCCCGGCCAGGCCCAGGGGATAGCCGCTTCCGTCCCATTTTTCATGGTGTGTGCCGGCAATCTCCGACGCCAAATCCAGCAATGCCAGCCCGCTGCCGGCCAGCAATTGCTCACCGATGCGGGCATGGGTCTTCATGATGACCCATTCATTCTCATCCAGCCGGCCCGGTTTCAGCAGGACGCGGTCGGGAATGCCGATCTTGCCGATATCGTGCAGCGGTGCCGCCGCTGCGATCTTGGCGCACAGGACGGGTGGCAGGCCGGCCAGTTCCGCCATGACGCCGGACATGCGACCGATGCGGGTGACATGCTGGCCCGTATCCTCGTCCCGGAACTCCCCGGCGGAACACAGGCGGGTGATGATCTCAGCGCGCGTCCGCTCCAGTTCTGCCGTGCGTTCGCGCACCAGTCGTTCCAGTACCTCCGTCTGCCGCCGCTGCGCCTTGTTCAGCAGATGCAGTTCCAGAAGATTGCGCGACCGCGCCTCCAGTTCCCAGAACGCATAGGGTTTTGTCACATAGTCGCGGGCCCCGGCATCCAGCGCGCGGCGGCGCGACGCCTCGTCATTCTGCGCCGTTACCATCAGCACGGGCGGCGTTTGCGACCCCAGGATGGCCTTCAGCCGGCCAATGAAGCCGGGACCGTCCAGTCCCGGCATGCGGTAATCCAGCAGCACGAGGTCCGGCACATTGCGTTCCGCGATGGCCAGCCCCTCGAACGGGTCCATGGTGGAACTGACATTCTCAAAACCCGCCATGTCCAGCATGCCCAGAAGCAGTTCCACATTCGCGGGCATGTCATCGACGACCAGGATATGGGCGAGGCGCTGTTCATCTTCCATCGTGGAAGGGGCTGCAACGGCAGCGACATTCATGCTCAGGCGGCCCTTCTTGCCAGCGCCTCGTCAACGGCCGACAGGAACTCCGGCACGCGCAATGGCTTCGTCAGATAGCGGTGGAAACCGGCGGCCAACCCCCGCTCAACCTCCCGGGGCAGGGCGTTGGCCGACAGGGCGAGGGCAGGGATGCCTGAAGTGGCCGGATCGGCACGCAGCCGGGCCAGCACTTCGAACCCATCCATACCCGGCAGGTTGATATCCAGAATGATGATGTCGGGCAGATGGGACCGCGCCAGCTGCAATCCCGATCCGGGATCGGCGGCCACCAGCAGGTGGAAGCCGCCCAGGCTGTCGATCAGGTCACGCATCAGCTGAATGTTGGCGGGATTATCCTCCACATACAGCATCGTGCGCTCCCTATCGGCACTGTTGCCGGTCAGGGCGGCGGTCCGGGTGTTTTCCAGGGCGACGACCGGGGCGGCGGCGGGCAGGTCGAAATGGAACCTGCTGCCCCGTCCTTCCGTACTGTCCACCAGGATCACACCCCCCATGGCCTGGACCAGGCGCTGGCAGATGGTGAGGCCGATACCCGTGCCCTCAACCGTGCCATGCTCGCGTCCCAGACGGTTGAAGGGCTGGAACAGCTGATTGAGACGGTCGGCGGGGATGCCGAGGCCAGTATCGGTCACGGAAACAGATATACGGCCATCGGTTCCGGGCACGACGGACAGGATAACCCGGCCATTGGCACGGTTATATTTGATGGCGTTGGAGGTGAGGTTGCTCAACACCTGCACCAGCCGCGTCCGGTCAGCATAAACGGTGGCGCTCTCCGTCTTGATATCAAGGGACAGGGTGATGCCGGCGCCGTCGGCGACGGGCTGCATGTTGCTGGCCACATCGCGCGCGACCGCTGCCGCATCGACAGGCTCCAGCGACATGGACAGCCGACCGGCCTCGACCTTGGCCAGATCCAAGACCTCGTCGATCAGACGCAGCAGATGTGTGCCGGCCTTCTCAATCTGAACGGCGGCGCGTTCCTGCTTGACGGTCAGTGGTTCACGGGCACGGTTATAGAGCAGCAACTGCGCGAACCCCATGATGGAGTTCAGGGGCGTGCGCAATTCGTGGCTCATGCTGGCCAGGAATTCGGACTTGGCCTGACTGGCGGCCTCCGCGCGGGCGCGGGCTTCCTCTAGATCCAGGGTGCGTTCGGCCACACGCTGTTCCAGGGCGACCTTGGATTGCTCCAACTCCGCCTCGATGCGGCGGCGGACCTGCATCTCCTCTCCCAAAGCCTGGAAGGACCGGCGCAGCTGTTCGGCTTCACGCGCGGCGGCGGCGGAAATGCGACGGTCGGCGATCCCGGCCACCAGGGCCAGAACCAGCAGGCCATAGGTGGCGGCGGCGATGGCGGCGGCCAGGACGGTCCGCGGGATGCCTTCGGATGCGGGCGGCAGGGTCGGGTCGATGGTGACGACAAGGGCGCCCATCCCCGTATAATGCATGCCGCAGATGGCAACGCCCATGACAAGGGCCGCCGCCACGCGCAAACTGAAACGATGCGGCGTCAGGGCCAGCCAGAGCGCAACCGTCGCGGCCACCAGGGCGATCACGACGGACAGCGTGAAGAGGCCGGGTTCATAGGCGATGGAGCCTGGCAGCAGCAGTGCCGCCATGCCGGTATAGTGCATGACCACGACGCCCATGCCCACAATCGCGCCTGCCGGCAACAGCCGCGCCGGCCCGATGCCGCCGCTGACCAGCCACAGGCCAAGCGCCACCACCGCAATGGGCACCACCAAGGACAGGATGGTCAATCCTGTATGGAAACCGACTGCGGCCTCTGTATCGAAGGCCAGCATACCCAGGAAATGCATGGACCAGATGCCGCCACCCAGTGCCATTGACGCTGCGCCATGCCAGGCCCAGCGCCAGCTTCCGTCCGAATGACGCAGCCGTTCGGCCATATCCAGGGCGACGAAGGAAGCAAAAGCGGCGGTCAGGTAGGATAGCGCAACCAGCCAAAGGTTGTGACCCGTAGCAGCACCCTCGGCGTTCGTGAAGCATAAACCCAGAATCTCAACGCGCACCAATACCCCCGCCCACAAGCCGTTCATGGGAGTATCCATATTTATGCGACATCGGAAAGGTTAAAAGCACGAACGAACAATTCGCGGTGGACGCAACTTGCCGTTCGGTGGCGGCCTTCTGAAATGGATGGAGTGGGTTAAGGATGGGCCACAGCCGTGCACTATCCCAATGCACTTGCCATCGGTCGCTGCGGTCCGTTCTGTTTCCGATCCAGCACGCGTATTCTGTGCTCAACGCGCGGCCAAGGGTGCCGGCGGATTTCGTGGAACGAACGCCCGATGCGGTTACGGTTGCTGTCATTGAGGGGACGGTTGGTCCTTTTGCTGGTCGTGGTCATCATGGCCGCGTCCGGGTTGATGCTTCTGGAATATCAATCGCGCCGGCACGAGGCGCAGCAGCAAGCATTGAACCGGGCACAGGACATTGCCCGCTTCGCCGCCACGCAGCAGGCAGAGCTTCTGACCAGCCTGCAGCGTCTGGTGGGGGTTGCGGCCACCCGCATCTCGCGCGAGGCACCGGCGGACTGTGCCCGTTCACTGCAAACGCTGAAGGGGACCCAGCCTTGGGTTTCCAACATCTTTGTCGCCCGGCCCGACGGGTCGATTCTGTGTTCGACCGCCTCCGATGATGAAGAGATCAACCTGTCCGATCGCGCTTATTTCAAAGAGGCGCTGACAAAGGTTCGCCCGGCAAGTAGCGGTTATCTCCGGTCACGCGCCTCGGGCCGCCCCGTGATGGTCTATGCCCAGCCGATTGTTGTGGAGGATCGGCAGGTGTCGGGCGTGGCGCTTGCCGGTATGCTCCTCGACTGGCTGGATGGTCTGGCGGCCCGGACATTGGCGGCGGCACCCGGCGCCACGCTGACCGCGCTGGATCGCGATGGTGTGGTCCTGGCCCGCTATCCCGCCATGTCGGGGATAGACGGTGTTTCGATGGCGCATGCACCCTTCGCGCAGGCGGCCATGACCAGCGATCAGGGCACCTGGATCGGTGAAGAACTGGACGAGGTTCCGCGGCTGATGGGTTTCGTGTCGCTGAACAGCGGTATCCGCATCATCGTCTCCTATCCCCGAGACGAGGTTCTGTCGTTGGCCGTGGGGCAGTTCCAGCGCAATATGGGCCTGCTATTTGCCTTGGCCGTCCTGTCGGTCATGGCTCTTTATCTGGGCCTGACGCAGGCTGTCCTGAACCCGTTGCGCGATCTGATTGGCACAGTGCAGAGGTTGGGTCGTGGAGAATTGAGCCTGCGTGCCGTTGCGGGACCGGGAGAGATCGGAACCCTGGCCGCCGCCATCAACGATATGGCCGCCGGTCTGCAACGGCAGACGGCGGAACTGGCCACCCGCGATGCCCAATACCGCCTGCTGTCGGAACAGGGCAGTGACGTGGTGGCACTGCACACGCTGGATGGCACTTATATCTATGTCTCACCCACGGCCAGCTGGATGCTGGGCTATGCGCCCGAACAACTGATTGGGTCCACCCCGCAGGACCGCGTTCACCCGGACGAACGGGCGGTGCTGGAGCGTGCCCTGTCCATCCTGATCGCGGGCATGCCCTGCGCGCCCGTGACCTATCGGCTGCGCCATGGCGATGGCCACTGGATCTGGGTGGAGACGGCCTTTGCCCTGGCGGCGGATGCGCTGGCGGGACAGCGTATCGTTTCGGCCACCCGCGATGTCGGTGACCGCGTCACCCAGGAACAGGAATTGCGCGCGGCGCGCGACCGCATGGGCGAACAGGCGCAAAGTCTCCAGGCGCTCGCCGCCGATCTGGACCGGTCCCGCCGCATCGCCGAAGCCGCAGCGGAAGCGGCCGAAGCCGCGCGCGGCGAAGCGGAACGCGCCAATCAGGCCAAGTCGGAATTCCTGGCGAATATGAGCCATGAGGTTCGAACGCCGATGAACGGCATCGTGGGCATGACAGCGCTTCTGCTGGACACAGCCCTGACGCCGGAGCAGCGGGGCTTTGCCGAAACGATCCGGGAAAGCGCGGATGCCCTTCTCTATGTCATCAATGACATCCTGGATGTTTCGAAGCTGGAAGCCGGCAAGCTGGAACTGGAGAGCATTGATTTCGCGCTGGATGAGATCGTGGATGGCGTTGTCGCGCTTCTAACACCCCGCGCCCAGGAGAAGGGCATCGCCCTGACGGTCCATATCGATCCTACCGTCAACAGGGCCTATCGCGGCGACCCTCCGCGTCTGCGTCAGATTCTGCTTAATCTGGCGGGCAACGCCGTGAAATTCACCAGCGAGGGGCAGGTCGCCATCCATGTCGCGGCCGCCAATGACGCGCCGGGCGGGGTGACGCCGCTGCAATTCGCCGTTAGTGACACCGGCATCGGCATGAGTGCTGAACAGGTCGGACGGCTGTTCCAGAAATTCACTCAGGCGGATAATTCCATCACCCGCCGTTTCGGTGGGACCGGCCTTGGCCTTACTATCTGCCGTCAGCTTGTGCAGCTGATGGGGGGCGACATCACGGTTGAGAGCAAAAGCGGGGAGGGCAGCCGCTTCTGCTTCACGGTTCCGCTGCCTGACGCTGCGGCGCCCCCCCCGGATTCGGCCCGCATGGATGAATGGCTGCGTGATCGGCGTGCCCTTGTCGTTGACGATACGGACACGGACCGCCGCATCCTGTCGCGTCAGCTGGAACGGCTGGGCATGAAGGTCGCCGTGGCCAATGGCGCGCCGGCGGCCTTGGCCGACCTGGAACGCGCCCTGCGTGAAGGCACCTGTCCCAAGCTGATCCTGATCGATCAGGCCATGCCGGGCATGACGGGCGAGACGCTGGGCGCCTGGCTGCGCGGTCATCCCAGCTTTGCCGGTATCAAACTTGTGCTTGTCACCTCTGCCGGCAAGCCGGATCCCGGCGATCCGGCGGCGGAGAATTTTGATGCCGTCATGGTCAAGCCGATACGCCCGCAGAATCTGAAGGAGGTTCTGGGCCGCCTGTTCGCGCCCGCATCAGGCCCGATGCCGGACATGGGCACCAGTCTGGATGCCGGTCGTGGCAAGGGGCGGCGTGTGCTGGTGGTGGATGACAATTCCGTCAACCGCAACGTTGCCCGCCTTATCCTTGAGCGGGATGGCTATGGCGTCGATCTGGTGGATGACGGCATGGAAGCCATCGTGGCGGCGGAGGCCAGCCGATACGATCTGATCCTGATGGATGTTCAGATGCCTGGCATGGACGGGATCGAGGCGACGCGCATGATCCGTACGCAGGAAGGCCAGACAGGCAAGCCCCGGACGCCCATCATCGCCATGACGGCCAACGCCATGGTCGGCATGCGCGAGAGCTATCTGGAAGCCGGCATGGACGATTACGTTTCCAAACCCTATGAGCCCCTGGAATTGCTGCGTACGGCGGCGCATTGGTGCGGCATGCGGGAAACCCCTGACCCCGCCATTGCCCCGCCCCCTTCGGAGAACTTGATGGATTTCTTTGCTTATCCCGTCATCGACAAGACGGTCATGGACGGGTTGCTGGCCTTTACCGACGGTCCGGAATTTGCCGATCTGGTCACGAAATTCGTGGCAACAGGGCGTGAACGTACGGCGCGGATGGGCAGCCTGGCGCAAAATGGCGGTTGGGAGGAATTGCGGCGTGAGGCGCATTCCATGATCTCCCTGGCCGGCAATCTGGGGCTGCGGCAGGTGCAGCATCTGGCGGCTGCCATCGAAACCAGCCTGATCAACGGGGAACAGGCAACAGCCGCAAAGCTGGCCCAGAAGATATCCAATCTGGCGCCGGCTGCGTGGCAGGCGGCGGAAGACCATGGGGACGCCTTGGTTCGGTTGCCAACAGCGCTTTGACCACTGGCTGTCATCCCGCAAGGCCGCCTTGCACCCACTAGGCAAAAGAAAAAGGGCGTTCCCACCTGGGGAACGCCCTTTCTCCGTACTGAGCCCGGCGAACCGGGGCCAAGCGTGATTAGCGCTTGGAGAACTGGAAGCTGCGGCGGGCCTTGGCCTTACCGTACTTCTTACGCTCGACCACGCGGCTATCGCGGGTCAGCAGGCCAGCGGCCTTCAGCGGAGGACGCAGGCCCGGCTCGAAGTAGGTCAGGGCCTTGGAGATGCCGTGACGCAGTGCACCGGCCTGGCCCGACAGACCACCACCGGAAACGGTGGCGACGATGTCGAACTGCTCAATGCGGCTGGTGATCTGGAACGGCTGGTTGATCATCATGCGCAGCACGGGGCGGGCGAAATAAACTGCCAGCTCACGGCCATTCACGGTGATCTTGCCGGTGCCGGGCTTCACCCAGACGCGGGCAACGGCGTTCTTGCGCTTGCCGGTGGCATAAGCGCGACCGAAAGCGTCGAGCTTGGGCTCGACCGGACCGGCCGGTTCAGCGGCGACGGAGGCGGCAGCGCCGGCCTTCAGGTCAGCGAGGCTGTTGATCGTGGCCATTTATCAGGCGCTCCGCTTGTTCTTGGCGTTCTTGGCGGCGAGGTCCAGCACCACCGGCGACTGCGCGGCGTGCGGATGCTCGGCACCAGCGTAAACGCGCAGGTTGCCCATCTGGCGGCGGCCCAGCGGGCTGCGCTTGATCATGCGTTCAACGGCCTTGATGACGACGCGCTCGGGGAAGCGGCCATCCAGGATCTGACCAGCGGAACGGCCCTTGATGCCGCCCGGGAAGCCGGTGTGCCAGTAGAACATGGCATCGTTCCGCTTGTTGCCGGTCAGGGCAACCTTGTCGGCATTGATGACGATGACATTGTCACCGCAATCCAGGAACGGGGTATAGGTGGGCTTGGTCTTGCCGCGCAGGATCAGGGCGATCTGGCTGGCGAGACGACCCAGGACAACGCCTTCCGCATCGATCAGAATCCAGTTCTTCTCGATCTCGGACGGCTTCAGGTTAAAGGTCTTCATCGGAGCACTCGGGCTTATACGGATGAAGGCGCCAACCACCGGGCTGGCACCGAAGCGGATGGTGATGTACCGCCCATCACCCGCCGCCGCAAGCAAAAAATGCAGCAGATGCAATGGCCTGTAAAACGGTATTATAATACCGTATTTACAAACATATTGATTTCATTGAGAAAATCCCCGCCGTCCGAAGGTGCCTTGTGCCTGGAAGCCTTTGCCATGACGCGGTGACATGGGGTGGATGCGTGGGAACAAGCGGGCGGGCGACGATGTTCATCCTTCATCCGCCACTTACGATGGAGAAGATTATGTCGATCGCCTATGCCAAGGCCGGAATTGCCGCTCTTACCTTGACCTTCACCCTGGCTGCGTGCGGCAGCAACATGCAGGAACGCGCCGCCAGTGGCGCCCTGATCGGTGCCGGTACCGGTGCGGTCCTGGGTGGCAGCCTTGGCAGCGCCGCCCTGGGTGGCCTTGCGGGCGCCGGCGCCGGTGTCGTGGTGAACGAGATGCAGAAGGACAAGCAGAAGAAGCGCAAGCACTGATGCGGGCTGGCGGGCGCTCCTAATGCTCAAAGGCCGCCGGGATCGCTCCCGGCGGCCTTTTTGCACAGGACGAAGCCCCCAGGCCCTTACT
The DNA here is from genome assembly GCA_001296005.1 of alpha proteobacterium AAP38. Lineage (GTDB taxonomy): Bacteria > Pseudomonadota > Alphaproteobacteria > Azospirillales > Azospirillaceae > Niveispirillum. The sequence continues at coordinate 102,765 of LJHR01000005.1, forward strand.
TCAGGCCCAGTTCCTTCACGATATGCTGTGCGCCATAAACATTGCGCAGCGCCTCGGACATGCCGCGCACATCGACCATGACGGTACGGTTACGCTTGGGTTCATAGCCATAATCGCCCGACAGGCTGTGGATATTGCCATCGAAGACCAGGCCGATCACCTCGCCCTTGGCATTGATGGCAGCGGAGCCGGAATTGCCGCCGATAATGTCGTTGGTGGAGACGGCGTTATAGGGCGTGGCCATATTGACCTTGCCCTTGGCGTCGTCCCAGCTCTTGGCCATATCGAACGGGAAGGCGCCGGTGTCGCGCTCATACAGGCCACCGATGGTGGTGTAGGGCTTGACCTCGGTGCCATCCAGCTCCGTCCAGCCCTGCATCTTGCCATAGGACAGGCGCAGCGACAGGGTGGCGTCGGGATAGACGCTGTCGCCATAAAGGGCGAAGCGGGCCTTGGCGATGCGGGCCTGGGCCTGCTCGACCACGGCGTCCACTTCCTCTTCCACGGACTTGCGGGCCGCGCGGGCGGCGGCGTCCACCACCTTCATCAACTTGATCATCGGATCGTCAGAGGCATCGACGGCAGCCTTGCCGCCTTCGAACAGGCGCAGGCGTTCCGCCGGATCACCCAGCTTGCTGCCCTTCACGGCGGCGGCCGCCACCTGATCGGGCGACTGCTTGCCCAGCACGGCCTTGACCAGCGCGTCATCGGGGCCGAACTGCTCGCGGAACTTGGTCAGCGAGAAGGTCAGCAGGGCGACTTCCAGGTCGGCATGCACCGGGGCCGGGTTGGACAGGCGCTGCTTCAGGGCCGGCAGGCGGCTGTCGCCATATTCGCGCAGACGCTGACCGGACGGCAGCAGGCGCTCATCCCCGGCGCGCAGCACCAGACGGGCATTCATGGCCAGCACACTGTCGAAGGCGCGCATGCGTTCCAGATGGATCAGGCGCTGATAAAGCTGAGCGTAACGGGTCTGAGCCTTCTCGATCTGCTCGAACGCGTCACCGACCTGGGCGGCCAGCTTCGGGTCAGCAGCAATCTTGGCGCGCAGATCCTGCTCGGCCTTCACCTTGGCACCAAAGAATTCCTTGTCGGCCAGCGCCATCTGGCGGCCCTTCCAGACCTTGATGGAATTCTCGATGCTGTTCAGATCGTCAAAGGCTTCGCGGTTGCGGTCGGCATTCTCGCGGCCAAACTCGATCAGGCGGCCACGCTTTTCCTGGGCGAAGAACAGGAATGAGGGGGCGACATTGTCGCGCACGAATTCCAACTCGGCGATGGTGCGCAGACGGCTGGTGGAACCGGGATTGCCGATGACGAAGCTGGCATCGCCTTCCTTGCTGCCCTCGGTCGACCATTTGAAATGGTTGGGACTCTTGATCGGCTTGCCATCCTCGTAAACGCGCAGCAGCGACATGTCGAGCGCGTAGCGTGGGAAGTTGAAATTGTCGGGATCGCCGCCGAAGGAGGCGGCTGAGGCCTCCGGCGCGAAGGCCAGACGCACATCCTGATAGCGCTTGTACTTGTAAAGATTATAGCGGCCGCCCTGATACAGGGTCACGGCGTCGCAGCGCAGCTTGGCGTCGCCACCGGCGCAGTTCTTTTCGATATCGGCCAGAACCGTGCGGCGGGCATTGGCAAAGTCCTGGCCCGTCTTGCCGGCGGTGGCGGCTTCGACCTGGGCCGTGACGTCGGTGATTTCAACCAGCTGGTTGATCTCGATCCCGGCGCAGCTCTTCTCTTCCGGGCGGGTCTTGGCCAGGAAACCGTCAGCCTGATAATCCTTGTCGGCAGAAGACAGTTCGGCGATGCAGTCGGCGACGCAATGGTGATTGGTCATCACCAGACCTTCACCCGACACGAAGCTGCCGGAGCAGCCGCCGGCCAGACGCACATAGGACAGCTGCGCCTTCTTCAGCCATTTGGCGTCCGGCGCGAAGCCGGTGGCCTTGGCGATGGCCGCCGTCGGCACATTGTCGATGGTCCACATGCCTTCATCGGCGTGGGCCGCACCCACCAGCAGGGCGATGGCCGCAGCGGTCGATACCGCCAGCTTCACCGTCTTCACCATGTTCGTTCCCGTCCTTCGTTCCGCTTAAGCGCGTTGGTGTCATGGATGCTGTAACCCACGGGCGCAGGCGCGCGCGCAGGTCAGGGGCGGCACCATGCGCCCAAGCCATGGGGCCGGTCAACGACCGGATGGGGCCAGTTTACAGCGGTGGCATGGTACCGCAGCTCCGCCTGCTTTATCCGCGCAGTGGTGATGGCCCGGCCTGACCGGGGCCAGTGGCCGGTGGCTGAGGCATGGTCTGGATGGACCTGCCCTGATGGAGATGCCCTGTGACTGCCGATGCTGTTGACCGCCGCCATCTGCTGGTCGGCATGGCCGCTGCGGGATTATCCGTTACAGGCCACGCTGTGCGGGCGGCGGAGACGGGACAGGCCCCGGTTTCGGCACCTGCCGGGGTGCAGCAGGACATGGCCACCTGCCGTTTCGGCGTGATCCATTACCATTTCGTCAAACCGGCAAAGCCGACGGGCAAGCTGCCGGTCCTGTGCTTTCACGCCTCCCCCGGATCGGGCCTGGGTTTCACCCGGTTCCTGCCGTTTTTGGGCACCGACCGAATGGTGATTGCCGCTGACAATCCGGGTTACGGCCTGTCGGACCGTCCGCACCAGCCATCCACCATCGCCGATTTCGCCGGTGCCATGGGCGATCTGATGGATGCGCTTAACCTCAAACAAGTCGATCTTGTCGGCAGCCATACCGGCTCCGCCACGGCGGTGGAACTGACGCGGCAGCGACCGGGTGCTGTGCGGCGTCTGGTCCTGCATTCGGCCCCGCTATTCACACCCCAGGAAATTGCCGATTACAAGGTCCGCCTGGCCGGCAGCCATCCCGAAAGCCTGGATCAGGCTGCGGCCCAACTGCCCGACCTCTGGTCGAAATTCGCCCGTATGCGCAATGAGTTGGGTGACGATCTGGCCTGGAAGGTGTTCTGGGAAATGAACCGCGACCCGCTGCATCGCGGGTGGGGTCATGATGCGGCTTTCGCCTATGATTATGCCAGCGGATTGAAACAGGTGCGGCAGCCCACCTTGATCCTGAACCCGCAGGAAAGCATGTCACCGGTCACGGCGCGGGCGCGTGGCATGGCCCCCAATATCCAGGTCATGGACCTGCCCTGGACCGGTGGTCTGTTCAGCCTCCATGCCCAGGATGTGGCCCCCCTGGTCCGCGCTCATCTGGACGCCTGACCAGGGCCGGGATCAGGCATTGGCGGCGCGGCGGCGCATGAAATCATCCAGGGCGCCGTTCATTTCCCTCAGAAGGGCCGCCACCATCGGATCATTCTGTGCATGGCGCCAGACTGCCCCCATGCGCGGATGGTCGGCAAACATGTCGATCCCGCCAAAGGCCGGCAGAAACTTTTCCAGGAAGAAGCAGGCCGGCACCATGGCGCAGTCGGCCAGGGTGAAATGGTCGCCCATGCACCACGGACCGTCGATGAAGGTTTCCAGCCCGTCACGACCGCGTTTCAATTCGGCCAGCTTTTCCCCCACCAGACGCGCATCGCGGGTGGCAGGGTTCATCTGACCCAGCAGGCCCAGAAGGGCGGGCAGGATATAAAGATCGGCGGCCCGGCTGATGATACGGGCGCGGGCGCGTTCCAGATCGCTGCCGGGCAGGATGGGCTTGTCCGGGAAGCGTTCGTCCAGGAATTCGCAGATCACCTCGGACTCGATGATGGTGGTCCCGCCCGCATCCAGGGCCGGCATCTTGCCATAGGGATTGATGGCCAGATATTCGGCCGATTTCAGCCCGCCGCCCGGCGGCGGCACCACCGGGATGTCCAGCCCCTTGTACCGGATCGCCAGCAGGACCCGGGTGACATAGGGGCTGAGCACGACACCATAAAGCTTCATCTTCTCAATCTCCGGTCGGTCGCCCGTACAGCCATCCATCCCCTACATAGCGCGATGCGGCACGGGGGGGTAGGGGGCAATGGGGGGCGCATGGCCGGATCAAGCGCGCCCACAGACTTGACCGTGCAACGGCTTATCGCCATCAAGGGATGGAAATGATGCAGAGATATACTCAATGCGCTTTGCCGCTGCTCTTCTCTTAACAATGATTCTGTTGCCCGGTCTGGGCCAGGCCGCGTCGGTTCCGCCCGGCCTTTCTGCCGGCATCGCGGGTCCGGTTCTCACCTATGTGCATCTGTTCGGCCTTCTGGGTTTGGGCCTGTGGCTGGATATGCAGGGACGGGGAACGCCTGGGGCGGGGGCGGGATTGGCGCTGGCCGCCGGGATCATTGCCGGTCTGTTGACGCGGGCAGGCTTGCACCTGCCCTTCGCCGGTCTGGCGCTGGAGGCGTCGCTGATCGTGCTGGGCGGGTTGCTGGCAGCGACCTTCACCCTGCCGGCGGTGGTCGGTCTGGTGATGGCGGCGGCGGTGGGTGCCCTGCATGGGATCAGCCTGTCGCAATGGGGCGGACCCGTTACGGGAAACGTCCTGTTCTGGCCCGGCATGTTGATGGGCTGCGTTCTGGTCCTGTCTTCGGGTGTGGGCCTGTCGGCCACCTTGTACCAGATCGGTGGGGGCAAGGCGTCGCGGGTGGCGGGGGGCGGCATCGCCTTGCTGGGCCTTTTGATGCTGTTGAATGTTTTGTGACAAAAACCGTTGGATATCGGTCACAGCACCCCGACTTTTGTCGCTGCTTATACCATTTCGTCCCCGTTCCGGTTGCGAACGTTGTTCGGCAGGCGCACGATGGTAGGGTCGTAAGCCACAAGGGAAAGGGCGCTTAGGCCATGCCCAATCCAGCCGAACCCCCGCAAACCGTCCCGCCCGACGTTGATACCAATCCTGGTTTCCTGCGACGACGCAACCTGTTGGCCGGTGGCTTGGGCTTGGCGGCGGTATCCTGCCTGCCGGGTCTGGCCCGCGCCGCATCGGAACAGGTGCGGTTTTTCCAGATCGGCACCGGCACCACCGGCGGCACCTATTTCCTGATCGGCGGCCTGCTGGCCAATGCCGTGTCAAACCCGCCCGGTTCGCGCCCCTGTGAGCGGGGTGGGGCCTGTGGTGTGCCGGGCCTGATCGTGGTGGCACAGGCGACATCGGGCGCGGTGGATAATATCGGTCTGATGCGTTCCCGCCGTCTGGAATCGGCACTGGTCCAGGCCGACATTGCGCATCTGGCCATGACCGGACAGGACCCGTTCCAGAAAACAGCCTATCCCGACCTGCGCGCCATCGCCAATCTTTACACCGAAACCATCCATCTGGTGACGCGTGCCGGCAGTGGGATCAAGAATCCCTCGGACCTAAAGGGCAAGCGGGTGGCATTGGGGGAACAAGGGTCAGGCACGCTGGTGACGGCCCGCGCCTTGCTGTCCACCTATGGTCTGTCGGAAAAGACGGTGAAACCCTTCTATCTCAGCCCCGCCGCCGGTGGTGACCGGCTGGAGGCGGGGGAGCTGGACGCCTTCCTGATCGTCGGCGGCTATCCGTTGCCGGCGGTTGCCGATCTGGCGCGGCGCCTGCCCATCGCCCTCGTGCCCTTCGATGATGCCCGCGCGGCGCAGTTGATGAAGCGGATGCCGCATTTCACGGAAACCCGCATTGATGCCGATACCTATGACGGCGTACCCGCGACGCGCACGCTGGGCGTCGGGGGTGTCTGGGTGGTGCGCGGCGATCTGAAGCCGGAACTGGTGCATGACATCACGGCGGCGCTGTGGAATGAACAGACACGGTCGATGCTGGATAATGGGCACCCGCGCGGGAAGTCCATCCAACTGGCCACGGCCCTGTCGGCATTGCCCATTCCGCTGCATCCCGGTGCCGAACGGTTTTATCGGGCCAAGGGCATGATCAAGGGCGATGAACCCGCGCCCAAGATGCCGGCCACGCATTGAGTGTCCGCGCGTCGTAAATTGTCCCGTCTGTCCATAGTTCGCTTTCCTGGGTTGACCGGAGGAAACATACAAAGATAACCTTCGTCCGGTTGGGTGCGGCGGGACAGGTGGCACATGGGACGGGTGATGGCAGGATGGCGGTGGCCGGCAGCCTTGTCCGGTACCTTGCTGGGCCGTTTTGTCGTGCGGCTGGCCGGATGGTCCATGCTGATCGTGCTGGCCCTGACGGCAATCGGCTATTCAACCATTTACGACCGGGAAGAGCGGGAGGCGCTGGACAGCCTGAAGGCGCATCTGCTGGAACGCGGGCGCACGGAAAGCGCCATTTTTCAGCTTGCCGCCTCCAATATGGAGCTGTTCCGCGAGCGTTTCCTGGCGCTCTACGCCGATCCTGCGATTCTGGCCGACCCGAACTTTGATACCTTCTTTGAACGCGGGGCCGATGGCGCCACGCGTCTGCGTCAGCAATATTTCGACGGTATGGTGGGCCCCGATGGTATCCGCCGGGCCGGCATGTCGGGTTTCATTGGTGGCAATCAGAAGGTTATTTCCGACGAACTGAAGCGCCGTCTTATGCTGTCCTATCATCTTTTGGCGGATTATGGGGCGGCGTGGCAGAACCGCTTCATCAACACGACGATCAGTACGCCGGAAAACGCCATGATCATGTTCTGGCCCGCCTTTGCCTGGGGGCGGGAGGTAGAGGCTGATCTGGATATGACGGCCTTTTCCGTCGTGCGCTCCACCATGTTCGCGGAGAATCCAGACCGCCACGCGGTCTGGACACCGCTTTACCATGATCATACGGCCAAGGCCTGGATGGTCACCTATCAGCTGCCGGTCGATTATCAGGGCAAGCATCTGATCAATGCCGGTCATGATGTGCTGGTCAATGACCTGATGGACCGGCTGATCACGGACCATCTGCCCGGATCGTACAATTTCGTCATGGCGGCGGACGGTCATCTGGTGGCGCATCCGCTGTGGATGGATCGGCTGCGCAAGGAATTGGCCACCATCAATCTGCAAAAGCTGGGCGATGAGGGTCTGCTGCGTACCCATGCCCTGATCCGTGATAGTGTAGAGCGGCGTAAAAGCGATCCTAGCCCTGATGAGAATGTCTGGATCGTCGATGATGTGGCCGACGATGCCTATCTGGCCGTCACGCGCCTGGATGGTCCCGACTGGTGGTTCGTAGCCCGTTATCCCAAGGCGCTGGTGGCGGCCACCGCCCATCAAGCGGCCAGCGCCATCATGGCCATGGGCACCGCCTATTTCCTGGCCATGCTGGTGCTGGTTTTCGTCCTGTTGCGCCGGCAGGTGGCCGACCCGATCCTGCAATTGAAGAACGCCTCGGAAAAGGTGGCGGCGGGCAATTACGCCGCCGTCGCCGATGGCGAAACGCCGTTGCCGACGGCGACACAGGACGAGATAGGCCTTCTGGCCCGCTCGTTCCAGGACATGGCGGTGCGCGTGCGGGAGGCCAGTGACAGCCTGGCCGAACAGGTCGCGCTGCGGACCGAGGCGCTGGACGCCGCCAACAAGCAGTTGGAGGAATGGAGCCTGCACGACGCCTTGACAGGCGCCCATAACCGCCGCGCCTTCGATGCCGACCTGCGCAGCGTGTTTGATCTGGCACAGCGTCAGGGCAAGGCCAGTTTCGCGCTGCTTATGGCCGATATCGACCATTTCCAGGCCTATAACAGCGCCTATGGCGAGGCGGCGGGCGACCAGATCCTGCGCACCCTTTTCCGCGTGCTGGCCCGGCAGGTGGGGCAGGGTGACCGGGTCTATCGCCATGGCGGCGCGCGGGCAGCCATCATCTTGACCGAGAATGACCCCGTGGCGCTGGAGGCACGGGTACGGGCGATGCTGGACGATGTGGCGGCCCTGGCCCTTCCGCATCAGAAAAGCCCGCATGGCATCGTGACCCTTTCGGCGGGATTGGCCCGTTTTAAGCCGGATATGACAGGTCCCGCCGATATGGCGCGGCTGGCCGATGACCGCCTGGCGGCCGCACGGGCCGGGGGGCATAACCGGCTGGTGGCGTGAAGCCCTTCCATCCGCTCATCGAAGCCGCTTTAATGCCGCGCCTGATACTTCTTTGCGCGGGACCGCTGCCATGAACCAACCCTTCTCCCTGATCCTGGACGGCGATCCCGGCACCGATGATCTTCTGGCCTGGATGTGGGTGTTGGCACAGCCGCAGCGGGCGCGGGTGCTTGGCATCAGCGCCGTGAACGGCAATGTCACGCTGGACCGGACGACGGCCAACGCCCTGTCCTTTCTGGACCATGTCGGCGCGCCCGATATCCCCGTGCATGCCGGTGCCAAGGCACCGTTGGGCAAGGATGAACCGCCGCCAGGCGACGGGGCCTTTGCCGAATCCGGCCTGGGCGATCTGGTGCTGGCCCCGTCCGCACGACAGGCCGCGTCGCATGATGCAGTCGGCTGGATGGCGCAGACCCTGCGGTCCATGCCGGTGCGGACCGTGACGATCCTGGCGACGGGCCCGCTGACCAATCTGGCGCTGCTGCGCGCAACGGCACCCGATGCCTATGCCCGTATCGGGCGGATCGTCGCCATGGGTGGATCATTCGGGCCGCTGCCGCCGAATTTCGTGCGCCGGGGCAATGTCACCCCCTTTGCGGAGTTCAATTTCTGGATGGATGCGGCGGCGGCGCAGTCGGTCTTGAATGGCGGGGTGCCGGTGCTATTGGCCCCGGCGGATGTCACGCACCAGCTGATCTCCACGCCCGCCCGGCTGGCCGCCGCCCGCGCGCTACCCAAATTCGGGGAGGAGGTGGCGCGCATGCTGCACGCGCCCTATCACCTGGATAAGCCGAAATTCCATACCGAGGGGGCGTTCCTGCATGATCCCACGGCGGTGGCCGGCCTGTTCCATCCTGACCTGTTCGAAACGGTCCGCGCCCAGACGCATATCGTGACGGAAGGGACGGGGATCGGCGCCGGCCTTCTGCTGCCCGACGGGGCCGGGAATGTGGAGGTGATGGTGCGGGTGAAGGACACCGACGCCTATTACGCACGCCTGTTCACCGAACTGGCCGCGCATTACCGGTAAGGCATCAGGCCAGCCGCAGCGTCGCGATCCCTGCCAGAACCAGAAGGGCCGCACCGGTGCGCCAGCGGCCCACCGGTTCCTTCAACCACAACCGCGCAATCAACAGGGCGAAAATGACGCTGGTTTCGCGCAAGGCGGCGACTAGGGCGATGGGGGCATGGGTCATGGCCCAGATGGCGATGCCATAGCCGGACATGGCCATGATCCCGCCCACCAGATCGCGCCGCCAGCCGGCCTTCGTCGCCTGCCAGAGCCCCGCACGGCCCCGCCTTGCCCAGGCCAGGGCCACCATGGGCGGGGCATTCAGAATGAACAGCCAGACCGTATAGGCTACAGCATGGCCGCCGGCACGCGCCCCCAGACCATCCACGGTCGTATAGCCCGCGATGAAGCAGGCGGTGGCCAGCGCCATCAGCACGGGTCGCGGATCGGCACGCAAGGCCGCTCCGCCGCGCAGGGCAAGGGTAGCGATGCCGCCGGCGATCAGGGCGATGGCCAGCCCTTCCATCGGCTTCAACGGGTCGGTGCCCAGTATCAGCCCGACCAGCGCCACCAGGGGCGGGGCCGCCCCACGCGCCACGGGATAGACCTGTGACAGGTCACCCAGCCGATAGGTGCGGACAAGGAACAGCTGATATCCCGTGTGGAAGGCCAGCGACGCTGCCAGATAGGGCCAAGCCGCCACCGGCAGGGCCGGCACGAAGGGCAGCAGGGCGATACCGGCCACAGCGCACCAGACATTCAGCATGGTGATCCCCACCAGCCGGTCGCCCCCGCCCTTCAGCAGACTGTTCCATCCCGCATGCATCAGGGCCGCGCACAGGACCAGCGGCACCACCCAATCCGTCATCATTCCCCCAGCAACCGGCCGCAATGCCGGCGTCGCCAACCGGTTCGCCCCCGGAACGATACAAGCATTGGTGCCATGCGGCGCTTGACGAACATAATCGGCTGATCAGGCGAATTTCGCTGTTGCCAACCTCAAATCCCTTGGCTATAACCCCGCCCACTTCACCGCGACGGCGCCCCGATAGCTCAGCGGTAGAGCAACCGCTTCGTAAGCGGTAGGCCGTTGGTTCAAATCCGACTCGGGGCACCATCTCCTCCCAATCTTGATTGGGGGTGACAGACCGGAAGCTGGTGACAACTTTCAAATCTTCTTGCGAAGAACTTGCTGGGCTTTTCAGCAAGCTGAAGGTTGTCCAGGGCGGTCCGGCTTTTTTGTTTTGGCCGCCCGCATCCGTCATCAAATCACGCTATGCTGCCTTCCCACCATGCTGCTTGCCAGAGCAACATGGTTAGCGGTAACAATACCCCGATCGGCCCCGGTTGACCCGGGGCCCCGGAGGAAACACCGACAAAGCGGGAGTGTTTGATGTCTTTGCATGGCAATTTGCTGATCGGCCGCAGCCGCATCGCCACCGAGGCTGGGTTCAAGGCCGTCGATCCGGCTGCGGATGCGCAGATCGAACCGGCCTTTGCACAGGCCACGCCCGCCCATGTCGATCAGGCCTGCGCGCTGGCCTGGGCCGCCTTTGACGGGTTCCGGGAGGCGGCACCGCAGGATCGCGCGCGCCTGCTGGAAAAGATTGCTGAGAATATTATCGCCATTGGCGACGAATTGCTGGACCGCGCCGGGGCCGAAACGGGCTTGCCGCGCGCCCGGCTGGAGGGGGAGCGGGGCCGCACCTGCAACCAGTTGCGCCTGTTCGCGTCGGTGCTGCGCAATGGCGATTGGCTGGGCGCGCGGATCGATCCCGCCCTGCCGGACCGCAAGCCCCTGGCGCGTGCCGACCTGCGCCTGCGCAATATCCCGGTGGGGCCGGTGGCGGTGTTCGGCGCGTCCAACTTCCCGCTGGCCTTCTCTGTTGCCGGTGGCGACACGGCATCGGCGCTGGCCGCCGGCTGCCCGGTTGTGGTGAAGGTGCATTCGGCCCATCCCGGCACGTCGGAGCTGGTGGGAGAGGCGATTGCCGCCGCCGTGGCCGAACTGGGCTTCCATGAAGGCGTCTTCTCCATGCTGTCGGGCACACAGCGGGAGTTTGGCCAGGCCCTGGTCGCTGACTGGCGCATCAAGGCCGTGGGTTTCACCGGCTCTCGCGGTGGCGGTCAGGCCCTGATCCGCATCGCGCAGTCGCGGCCCGAACCCATCCCCGTCTATGCGGAGATGAGCAGCATCAACCCGGTGGTCCTGCTGCCCGCCGCCCTGTCGGCGCGGGCTGAGGCGCTGGGCACCGCGTTCGTCGGCTCGCTGACCATGGGGGCGGGGCAGTTCTGCACCAATCCCGGCCTGATCCTGGCCGTGGACGGCCCGGACCTGGAGCGGTTCATCGCCGCCGCATCTGCCGCCCTGGTGAACGTGGCCCCCATCACCATGCTGACGCCCGGCATCTGCCAGGCCTACCGCACCGGCGTGGCCGCCCTGGCGGGGAATGAAAAGGTGACGACGGTGGCGCGCGTGGCTGAGGTCGGGGGCAACAAGGGGGCAGGTGCCCTGTTCGCCGTCACTGCCGCCGACTTCCTGTCCGACCATGCGCTGGGGGCGGAAGTCTTCGGCTCCTCCTCCGTCATCATCCGCTGCCCGGACTTGGGCGTGCTGAAGGATGTGCTGGAGCATCTGGAGGGCCAGTTGACGGCCACGGTGCATCTGGATGAGGGCGACCATGGCGCAGCCGCCACCCTGCTGCCAACGCTGGAGCGCCGGGCGGGCCGCATCCTGGCCAATGGCTGGCCCACAGGCGTGGAGGTCTGCCACGCCATGGTACATGGCGGTCCGTTCCCGGCCACCAGCGACCCGCGCAGTACGTCGGTCGGATCGCTGGCCATCGACCGCTTCCTGCGCCCCGTCTGCTATCAAGACATCCCCGATGCCCTGCTGCCGGCGGCGCTGAAGCGTGACAATCCGCTGGGCCTGAACCGCCGGGTGGATGGGGTCGTACAGAAGGCCTGACGGTTACCGCCGGCGGTGGACCCGCACGGGGATCGGCACCAGCCGGCCCCCGTGTCCGCCGCCGGGACCATCCCGATCATCGCCGGTCCCTTGCAGCATCACGGCAAAGCCGATTTGCAGGGAACCGATGGTCAGTCCCGTCAGAAAACAGAAGACGCCCAGACCCAGCCAGCCCATCTGGGTGGCCATGGCAAGGCTGCGCAGATGCAGCGCATCGGTGGCGACAATGATGGCGGCAACCAGCAGCCCCAGGGCAAAGCCAATGGCGGCGTGGCGCAGCATGAAACGGACCAGGGGCGGCATGATCGGCCCTCCGTTTGGGGTTGGTAACACAAACATGTCACCAACACCGCAGAAGGCCAAGCGGCGCATGGCCGCAGACGGATAGGGCTGGTGAATAAAAAAGGGGGCCATGCGGCCCCCTTTTTGTTTGCCATTAAGGCGAAGCGATCAGGCGTGCTTTTCCAGCGCCGCGACGCCCGGCAGTTCCTTGCCTTCCAGCCATTCCAGGAAGGCACCACCCGCCGTGGAGACATAGGAGAAGCCCGAAGCCACGCCGGCATGTTCCAATGCGGCGACGGTATCGCCACCACCGGCCACCGACAGCAGCTTACCCTGTGCCGTCAGGTTGGCGGCAATGGCGGCAACCGCGTTGGTGGCGCTGTCGAACGGCACCAGCTCAAACGCGCCGAACGGGCCGTTCCAGACCAGGGTCTTGGCCCCTTCCAGCTTCTTGCCGACCAGTTCCACCGTTGCGGGGCCGGCATCCAGCATCATCTCGCCGTCGCGGATATCGGTGACGGCGGCGACGCGATGATCGGCATTGGCCTTGAACTCCCGCGACATCAGACCGTCGACCGGCAGCACGATTTCGCACCCGCCGCTTGCTGCCTTTTCCATGATGGCGCGGGCCTGATCGGCCATGTCGCGCTCACACAGGGAGGAGCCGACGGCCACGCCCTTGGCGAACAGGAAGGTGTTGGCCATACCGCCGCCCAGGATCAGGATGTCGACCTTCGACACCATGTTCAGCAGCAGGTCCAGCTTCGTGGAGATCTTGGCCCCACCGACCACGGCGGCCACGGGACGTTCCGGGGCGGCAAGCGCCTTGCCCAGCGCTTCCAGTTCCGCCTGCATCAGGCGACCGGCAGCCGACGGCAGCAGGTGGGCGATGCCTTCAGTGGAGGCGTGCGCGCGGTGGGCGGACGAGAAGGCGTCGTTCACATAGACATCGCCCAGTGCTGCCAGACCCTTGGCCAGATCGGCATCGTTCTTTTCCTCACCTGCATGAAAGCGGGTGTTTTCCAAGATCAGCACGCCGCCGGCGGGCAGGGCGGCGATGGCGGATGCGGCCTTCTCACCCACGCAATCCTCGGCAAAGGCGACCGGGGCACCCAGCGCCTTTTCCACGGCGGGCACCACCTGACGCAGGCTGTTCTTCGTGTCTGGGCCGTTCTTGGGACGACCGAAATGCGACATGACGACGACCTTGGCGCCCTTGGCCGCGATCTCTTTCAATGTTGGGACCAGACGGTCGATGCGGGTCGTGTCGGTCACCTGCCCATCGGCGACAGGCACGTTCAGGTCGGCGCGGACAAGCACCGTCTTACCGGTGACATCGATAGTATCGAGGGTCTGGAAGCGCATGGAAGAAGTCCCCGTCAGGATGCGTTGGGTATGAAATACCGGGGTCGAAGGAAACACCATTGCGCGCAGCCTTTCAACACACAGGCAAGGCGGGGACATGTGCAAAAAAATCGGCTGCTGCGATAGACAGGGCTTCATGGAATTGTCATCGTCGTCCTGAAGCGACCGGAATTCGGGGCGAATCAGCCCGCCGGCCGTGTTTTGTTATGTGTGCGGTGCGTTATGTCTGGGTTGGAGATTGAACTGAAACTGGCGGTGGCGCCGTCCGATATGGACCGGCTGCGGGGGCTTGCCTGCCTCTCCGACACCATCGCCAAGCCGAAGGTCAAGTCGCTCGACAGCATCTATTTTGATACTGAGGACCGGCGGTTTCTGGCCAATGGCCTGTCGTTGCGCGTGCGCCGCGTGGGCCGCACGCTGATCCAGACCCTGAAATCCGCACCACAGCCGGGGGCCGGCGCCCTGGTGCGCGGCGAGTGGGAGGTAGAGGTGGCGCATCCGCGCCCCGACCTGTCGCTTCTGCCTGATGCCAGCGTGCTGGACGGTCTGGATGGGGTTGGCAATGACGATCTGGTGCCGGTGTTCGAGACCCGCATCCGCCGGCAGATCCGGCACCTGTCGCCCCGCCCCGGCATTACCATAGAGGTAGCGTTGGACCAGGGGGAGATTGTGGCCCCGGGCGGCCTCACCCTGCCGGTGCATGAACTGGAACTGGAACTGTCGGAAGGCACCGACACCGCCGCCCTGTACGATCTCGCCCGCGCCATCCACGCCGACGTGCCCGTGCGGCTGGAGATGCAGACCAAGTCGGCGCGCGGCTATGCCCTGTCGTCGGGTGCTACGCCGGTCAGCGTGAAGGCCGCCAAGCTGACCCTGGACCCGGAAGCGACGGTGGAGGAGACGCTGTCCACCATCGTGCGCCACTGCTTGGGTCATCTGATGGCGAATGAGCCGGTGACGCGGCTGGGCCAGGACCCGGAGGGGGTGCATCAGATGCGCGTGGCCCTGCGCCGCTTGCGCTCCGCCCTGCAAATCTTCCGGCCCTTCATACCGGCGGATCAACTGGATGATCTGGGGCCGCGTGTAAAGGCCCTGGCCGATGCCTTGGGATCGGCGCGGGAATGGGATGTGTTCCTGGGTGACCTGCTGCATCCTGTTGCTACGGCCCTGCCGGGCCATGCGGGTCTGGCGGAACTGGAGATGGCGGCGCGGGCAGCACGCGAACGCGGTTATGCGCTGGTCCGCACGACCCTGGCCGATACGGCCCATACGGCACTGCTGCTGGATCTGGCGGCCTGGGTCGATGGCCGGCAATGGCGTAACCAGCCGGTCAGCGAGCAGTCCACCCTGCTTCTGTCACCCGTGACTGAAATGGCCGGCGCTCTGCTGGGCAAGCGGCATAAGCAGGCGCGCAGGCGGGGACGTGGTTTCGCCAAGTTGGCCGCCGCCCCCCGGCATGAGCTGCGCATTTCCTTGAAAAAGCTGCGCTATGCGGCGGATTTCTTCCGTTCGCTTTATGAAGGAAAGGCCCTACGACGGTTCCTGGACGAACTATCGACTCTGCAGGAGCATCTGGGCCATTTGCAGGATGTCGCCACCGTGGACAAGCTGGTGGCGGAGCTGGAGCGGACGGGCGAGGAGACGCTGCCGCCAGCCTGGCGTTTGGGTGCCGGTCTGGTCACAGGCTGGCACGCGCGCGGCCTGCATGATCTGGAAGAACATATCGTCGCCGACTGGCACCGGTTCATCGATGCCAAGCCGTTCTGGCAGACAGACCTTCCGGATGAGGGCTGAGCGCGTGCCAGCGGAACACTCACTTGCGCTTGTTCGTGAACATCTTGTTCACCAGCTTCCATTGCCCGTTGATCTTGTACATCATCAGATAGTCGGTATAGGTGTTGACCTTGCTGTCCAAGGTCAGTTTCACCCAGGCCAGCTTGTCATCCACGATATCGAGGGCGAGGATTTCGCCTTTCGTGTCCATGGTCATGGGCTTGGCCAGCCGGCCACGGAAGGCGGACAGCGGCTCGATGTTCAGGACATCCTGCCCATCCTGCTGCCGGATGCCCTTCAGGTCGCCCGTATCCAGGAAGCCGCGCTGCAGCCGCTCCTGGTCGCCGTTCTGCCGACCCCAGAAATAATCCTCCACGACCCCGATGATGGCCTTTTCCGTCTCGCTGCCCGTCTTGACGGGGCGGCTGTCGACCAGGGCGGATTGCGCGGCGGCCATCGGTGCTGCGAAGAGCAGTGGAGCGATGAGTGTAGAAACAATTGCAATATTCTTGATATTCATGTTGCCAACTCCAAGTGTTTTGTTGCTGGTTTTTTGTTATCGGCAATGAAATTACTCAAGTTATTTGTTTGTAACTTTATACGACCTTTTTCCGGATTTGACATGAATCCGTTACACAGCGGGGTTGGGTGATGCGCACAATATTGGTCAGCAACATCAAAGGCGGTGTCGGCAAGACGACCATTGCGACGCATCTGGCCGCCTTTTTCGCGGGCCATGGTCACAAGACGGCCCTGGCCGATCTTGACCGGCAGAAATCATCCTTGGGCTGGCTGAAAGTCCGACCTGAAACGGCGGCTCCCATCCAGGGGCTGGATTGGGTGAAGGAGATCGGCAAGCCGCCGTCGGGCACGGGCCGGCTGGTCATCGACGCGCCGGCGGCCATGCGGCCCAAGGATGTGGAAGACCTGATCCGCCTGTCCGACATCGTGGTGCTGCCCGTCTTGCCCGGCGCCTTTGACGAGGCGGCGACGGCCCGTTTCCTGGAAAAGCTGGAAGAGGTGAAGGCCATCGCCAAGGCCAAGGTGCCCGTCGCCATCGTCGGCAACCGGCTGCGGGCACGCACCAAGGCGGCGGATCGGTTGGATACGTTCCTGGCCGGGGCGGGGCATCAGGTGGTGGCCCGGCTGCGCGATAGCCAGATGTATACCGACCTTGCCGCCGACGGCCTGACCCTGTTCGACCAGAAGGCCAAGCGCGCGGCGGATTTGCGCGCGGACTGGGAACCCCTGCTGGTGTTTGTGGGGTAGGCGGGAGTTTTTAATATCACATGAAGCTCACAAGCCCCCGGCGAAGGTCTGCCTTCACGTTCACCGGGAGCCACAATCAACAGGCCGTTATCGTGTGGGCCGGGCGGGATTGCTGACTTCCGGCCCTCACTTTGCTAAGATGGCGCCATCACCGCCACACCCGCGTCCAGAGCCAAACCGATGCATCGGTTCCTGGAGCGGCGTAGCCCAGGGGGCATGGAACACCCCCCTTTTTTGTGTTTCATCTGGTTGCATGAACGCGATAGCGGTCGGAGAGCACCCGTCACCCTCTCCGAATTAGACGGGTGCGGCAACCGCCTTTCACGCCGATAGGTTACTCCACCACCTCAACGCTCATTTTCATCTTGGGATGGATGTTGCAGACGGCCCGGAAACGGCCCTGATGGTCGAACAGGACCTCCACCGACTGGCCAGGGTCCTGCACGCCGCTGTCATAATCCATGTCGGCGGCGAAGACGCGGATATTGTGGACGCGCGTATCCTCGTTATGGATGACCAGGGTGCCGCCTTTGCGCAGGCGAACGGCAGCGGCGCTGAACGCCGTGTCGCGCTGCGTTACCTCCAGCCGGGCGGGTGCGGGGCCGGCGGTGACGGGGCCGGGATCAAGGGCCGCCACGGCGTTCACCTGCACCGGCAGGGCGGCGGGATCGGCGTTCAGCGTGCCCAGGAAGGCAAGGATGTCGGCCTGCTCTGCATCGGTCAGGTCCAGATGCGGCGGCAGATCGCGTGACAGGGTGGGGCGATGCACCACGCCGTTCACGTAATGGCGCAACACATCCTTCAGATCGGCGATGGAGCCGTCATGCATGTAGGGCGCGGTGCGGCCAATCTCCCGCAGGGTCGGGGTTTTCCAGCTATTGGCCAGTTCGGCATGCCCGACCACTCCGCCCCGGCCCGGACCCATGACGGGCAGGCCGATATCATGGAAGGCACCGTCGGTAAAGGCCCAGCCCTTGTGACAGTTGCTGCACGCCGCCTTGCCGTCGAACAGCGCGAAACCGCGCTTTGCGGCGTTGGGAATGGCCGCTTCATCCCCCGCGACCCACCGGTCAAAGGGCGTGATGGGCGACACCAGGGTGCGTTCGAAGATCGCCAGCGATTTGGCGATATTGTCCAGGCTGATCACCGGGTCCTGCGGGAAGGCGCGGGCAAAGGCGGCTTCCAAATCCCGGTCGCCTTTCAGTTCCGCCGACAGGGCGGCAAGGTCCTGGTTCATCTCGATGGGGTTGGCAATGGGGCCTAGCGCCTGCTTTTCCAGGCTGCCCGCCCGCCCATCCCAGAATAGCTGTTCCGCCCAGGCCAGATTCCACAGGGTGGGCGTATGCATGGGGCCGGCCTGCCCGCCTTCACCCACCGCGCGTGGGCGGGCGTCGGAGAAGCCCTTGGCCGGGTCATGGCAACTGGCGCAGGACATCGAATTGCCGCCGGACAGGCGCGTGTCGTTGAACAGGCGCCGGCCCAGTTCCAGCTTGGCATCGGAGAACGGGTTATCCGCAGGGTAGGGCGCGCTGTCGGGCCGGGTCCAGGCGGCCAGATTGCCGGGCCGGTCGGCCTGTGCCTGCGGCCCGGCCAGCCCCAGGGTGAAGGCCAGCATGACGGCTGCCAATGCCGAAAGAGAACGCCGCGCCTTACCCATGATGACACTCTGTTGTGATTTACCGCAGCCGGCTCAACGCCAGTTCGACATTGGAGACAAGGGCCGACACCTCACCCGGCGGGGTGGCCTTGCCCTTGGGCGGCTGCAGGGTTGCCCAGACGGGAGCCAGCTTATCCATGGCCTTCACGGCATTGCCGGACGGGTCGCTGGCCGCCGTTGAGGCGGACAGACGGGCCAGATAGACCTTGGCGATGGCATAGAAGCCGCGCCCATCCTGATATTCGATAGGGCTGGTGATCACCCCATCCTCCACCGCCGCCGCATATTCCGACGCCGCCGTGCGCAGCAAGGTGGCGATGACAGGGGTCAGGAAGGCAGGCTTGGCGCGGTCGCCCGCCGGGATCGTGGCCTCAGCCTTGGTGATGGCCTGTTCGACCTTGTCCAGCGCCTTGGCCACATCGGCCGCCGGGGCCTTGGCACGGGCCAGGGCGACCAGGCCATCCAGATCCGCCTCGAACCCGACCTTGCGGGCGTCCAGCACGGGGCGGGCGCCGTCATAGATCTCTTCCGCCGGGTGCAGGAAATGCGGAATGGCATCACTGCCGCGCCCAGCCTGATAAAGCTCCCGGCCCACCGACAGGTGACCGCGGATCAGGCCCAGGGAGCCTTGCAGTTGCTGATCTTCGGACAGGTTGTCGAAGGCGCCCAGCTCTCCGCCCTCGCCACCCTCGGCGGCGGCGGGCACGGCGGCGCCATGGCCGGCGTGATGGCCCTGGGCCATTGCCATACCGGTCTGGCCCATCGCCACGCACAGGCCCACACCCACCCAAAGCTTCGCATTGATCCGCATTCGATCCTCCATTGACTCTGGCTATATTGCAAATTACTCGCAAACGCGGAAGCTAAATTGACGCAGCAAGTGACAGGGCGCACTGTTCAGACCCGGCCCAGCGGCATATCTGTCTGTCAGTACCTGTGTCCGACAGAGGAATGCCCCCAATGCTGCTGCGCCATGCCCCCGATCTGAGCGAGCGCGAGGTAACGCCGCGCGATCTGTACCTGAACCGCCGCCACCTTCTGGCCGGGTTCGGGGGGATGATGCTGGCAGGCGCGGGCGCTGCACAGGCGGCGGTGAAAAGCCCGTTCAGCACGGATGAAACGCCGACCAGCCTGAAAGACATCACCAGCTACAATAACTTCTACGAATTCGGCACCGACAAGTCCGACCCGGCCCGCAATGCTGGCCGTCTGACGGTGAAGCCGTGGAAGGTGAAGATCGACGGCATGGTGGGCAAGCCGGGCGAGTATGACCTGGATGATTTGTTGAAGGGCATGACGATTGAGGAGCGCATCTACCGTATGCGCTGCGTCGAAGGCTGGTCCATGGTCATCCCCTGGAACGGCTTTCCGCTGGCCAGCCTTTTGAAGCGGGTGGAGCCGCAGTCGGGCGCCAAGTTCGTGGCCTTCGAAACCCTGGTCCGCCCGTCGGAAATGTCGGGCCAGGGCGGCTTCTTCAAGATCCTCGACTGGCCTTATGTGGAGGGGTTGCGCCTGGATGAGGCGATGAACCCCCTGACCCTGCTGGCCACCGGCCTCTACGGGGAGAGCCTGCCCAACCAGAACGGCGCGCCGCTGCGCCTTGTCGTGCCGTGGAAATACGGTTTCAAGGGCATTAAATCCATCGTGCGCATCAGCCTGACCGACAAGCAGCCGGCCACCAGCTGGAACATTCAGGCGCCGCAGGAATATGGCTTCTATTCCAACGTGAACCCCGAGGTGGACCATCCGCGCTGGAGCCAGGCGACGGAGCGGCGGATCGGGGATGGCGGCGGCCTGTTCGCCAAGCGCCGACCGACCCTACCGTTCAATGGCTATGCCGATCAGGTGGCGAGCCTTTATGCCGGCATGGACCTGCGGAAATTCTATTGATGGCCATCGCCAATCTGCGCATCCAGCCGCGGTTTCCGACCTGGCCAGTCTATCTGGCCGGGCTGCTGCCGGCGCTGTTTTATACCTACCAGATTTTCTATGGCGATCTGGGGGCCGATCCGGCCAAGACCCTGGAACATGCCATGGGCGAATGGGCCCTGCGGTTCCTGATCCTGGGGCTGGCCATCACGCCGCTGCGGCGGGAGTTGGGTATCGGGCTGCTGAAATACCGGCGTGCGATAGGGCTGGTTGCGTTTCTCTATGTCGTCCTGCACCTGACCGTCTATCTGCTGCTGGATCAGGGGTTAGACTGGCCCGCCATCTGGGCCGACATCGTCAAGCGGCCCTATATCACCATCGGTATGGCGGGCTTTGTCCTGCTGCTGCCGCTGGCCGTAACCAGCTTCAATGCCGCCATCCGCTGGGTCGGTGGCCGCAACTGGAACCGGCTGCACAAGCTGGTCTATCCGGCGGTGCTGGCCGGGGCCGTGCATTATGTGATGCTGGTGAAAAGCTGGCCGGTGGAGCCGCTGGTCTATCTGGCGATCGTTGTTGCCCTGCTGGGCTGGCGTGTCTGGCGGCGGGCGTGACCCTTAGCCTTCATCCCCGCCGTCCCCGCCCGCCATCTTGAACCCGTCCAGCAGGGCCAGAAGGGCGGTGCGTCCGGCAACGCCCAGCGCCGTTGTCAGTTCCTGTTCATAGGCATCGTGCCGCGCCTGGATTTCCCGCATCCGTTCCTGGCCATGGTCGGTCAGGTGCAGACAGTAGGAACGCCGATCAGCGGGGGAGGGGGAGCGGACCAGCAGTCCACGGCCCTCCAGCCCATCCAGCAGCGGCACCAGATTGGCACGTTTCAGGCCCAGCGCGTCACTGATCTGCGACTGGCTGAGGCCCGGATTGTCACGGATCACCGTCAGGATGGCGAACTGCGTCGGGCGGATATCGAATTCCGACATGAACTGCGTGAACAGGGTGAATGCCGCAATCTGGGCCCGCCGCAACCTGTAACCAACAGATCCCTGCAGGGCCGAAAGATCGATACCGCCGCGTTCATCCATACCGCTCACTCCACCTTTGCGCATTTGCCGGTGCAAACTATCGCCAAGTCAGGCGGATTTCGAGGGATTCGTGGTGTCCGCGGCCTGTTGGCGCAGAAGATGTTTCTGGACCTTGCCCGATCCGGTGCGCGGCAGGCTGTCGGTGATGAACACGCGCTGTGGCCGTTTATACCGGGCGCAGCGCCCGTCCAGGTGCGTCAGGACCTGTTCCGCCGTCACCGCATGGCCGGCGCGGGGCACGACATAGGCCCAGCCCACCTCGCCCCAGCGTTCATCGGGTACGCCGATGACGGCGGCCTCCGCCACGCTGTCCAGTTCCAGGATGGCGGCCTCCACCTCTGCCGGATACACATTCTCGCCGCCGGAGATGAACATGTCCTTCTTGCGGTCCACCAGATAATAGAAGCCATCGGCGTCCCGCCGTGCGGCGTCGCCGGTTCGCAGCCAGCCACCCTGTTGCGCCAAGGTCGGCAGTTCGGGACGGTTCCAGTAGCCGGGCGACAGGTTGGGGCCGTTGATCCAGATTTCCCCGACACCGCCATCCGGCACGTCCCGACCCTCATCATCGACCAGACGCAGACGTAGAGTGGGGCCGGGGATGCCGGCGGAACCGGCCTTGGCCACGATACGGGCGCGGTCGGTGATGGGCATGCCCAGCACGGTTCCAGCCTCGCTCATCCCATAGCCGTCGGCGATGGTGATGCCATCCTCGCTGAACCGCTGGATCAAGGCGGCGGGCATGGGCGCGCCGCCGGTGCACAGCGCCACCAGACGGCTCAGCCGTGTGGGGTTGTAATCGGGATGCTGACGCAGGGTCTGCGCCATCTGCGGCACGCACATGTAATGGGTGACGCGCATGTCGGGGTCTGCCAGACGGGACAGGGTCACCGCCGGGTCAAACCCGCGCGACAACAGCAGCGTTCCGCCCTGTGCCAGCGGGGTCCGCACCATGGTGACCAGCCCCACGACATGAAACAGCGGCATGTCGCACAGAACGACGCTGTCGGCATTCAGGCGGTTCATCAGGCCGAAATTGATGTTCGTGAAGAACAGGTTGCTCTCGGTCAGCAACGCCCCCTTGGGCCGTCCAGACGTGCCGGACGTGTACAGCAGGGTGGAGGGCTGATCCACGGATGGTGGCACCGCCGGGTGCGCCGGCTCCATGGCGGTCCAGGCTGCATCGGCCTGTAACAGTTCCAGGATTTCCGTGCCTGTGCAGCCTTGCGCCGCCAGTTTCGCAGTATCCAGGAACTCCGCATCGGCCAGCAGCAGGGCCGGGGACGCATCCGCGACCTGGAACGCCAGTTCCGGCACCGTCAGGCGCCAGTTCAAGGGGGCGAAGATCGCGCCCAGGCGTGCGGCGGCCAGATGCAGCACGGGCATGGCCGCGTCATTGCGCCCGATAACCGCGATACGCTGTCCCGCCGCATCACCCAACTGGGCCGACAGCCAGGCACAGCAACGGTTCACGGCAGCATCCAGCCCGGCATAGGTGAACCGGCGCCCGCCGACCAGATCGATCATGGCGATCTTGTCAGGCTGCGCTGCCGCCTGAAAGGCCAGCGGATCGGGGGCGGGAAGATGGGGGGTAACCATGGAACAGCCCTCAAACAATACCGACCTGACAGGTGCCGGGTCCCCTCTATGGGGGCGACCCGGCACAAGCAGCGTTCATCAGATTACCCGCGCTTGTACGCGCCAAGGCCGGGCTTGTAGCTCTTCTCATCGATGAACTGACGGATGCCTTCCTTGCGACCATTATTGTCGAAGGAATTGGCAGCCTCCTGCGCGCGGACCAGGAAGTCCTCGGCATTGTCATAGGTCATTTCCTTGACCCGGCGTACCGCATCCTTGGTGGCCTTCAGCGCCACAGGGTTCTTTTCCAGCAGGACCTTGGCAATCTCAGTCACGCGGTCCTTCAACTGGGCCAGCGGCACTGCCTCGTTCACCAGACGCCATTCGGCGGCCTTCTTGCCATCGATGGCTTCACCCGTCATGGCGTGGTACATGGCGTCGCGCATGGGGATCAGGTCAACGACCACCTTGGTGGCGCCGCCACCCGGCAGGATGCCCCAGTTGATCTCCGACAGGCCGAACTTCGCCTCTTCCGCCGCGATGGCCAGATCGCAGGAATAAAGCGGGCCGTAGCCACCGCCAAAGCACCAGCCATTGACCATGGCGATGGTCGGCTTCTGGTACCAGCGCAGGCGGCGCCACCAGCCATAGCTTTCACGCTGCGCCTGACGGGTGGCGCCCAGCCCCTTGGCCTCCGTCTCGCGGAAATATTCCTTCAGGTCCATGCCGGCGGACCACGCCGTGCCCTCGCCCGACAGGACCAGGACTCCCACATCCTCGCGGAATTCCAGTTCGTCCAGAACCTCCATCATGCGGCGGTTCAGGGTCGGGCTCATGCAATTGCGCTTTTCCGGGCGGTTAAAACGCACCCAGGCGATGCCGTCCACGACATCAAAGGCGACAGTGTCAGCGGTGCTCATCATGTTCATCCTGAATGGGGATATTCATCAGATCGGGAAATGGCCGGGCAGCGTTTCCAGCGTGATCCAGCGCAGTTCGGTGAAGGCATCGATGCCGGCTTTGCCGCCGAACCGGCCATAGCCGCTGTCCTTGACGCCGCCGAACGGCATCTGCGCCTCGTCATGGACGGTGGCACCGTTGACATGGCAGATGCCGGACTGGACACGCCGGGCTAAACGCAGGCCACGGGCCGCATCGCGGGTGAAGATGGAGGCGGACAGGCCGTATTCGGTATCGTTGGCGGTACAGATGGCCGCATCCTCCCCGTCCACCCGCACGATGGTGGTCACGGGGCCAAAGCTCTCCTCGCCATAGATGCGCATGGCCGGTGTGACATGGTCCAGAATGGCCGCCGACATCAGCGTGCCTTTGGTCGGGTTCGGCTGATAAAGCTTGGCCCCCTTGGACACGGCATCATCGATCAGGGACTGGATGCTGGTCACGGCATGCGGATCGACCACGGAACCCAGCGGCGTCTTGCCTTCGCGCGGGTCGCCGGCCACCAGGGTGGCCGCCTTGGCCGCGAATTTCTCAACGAACGCGTCGGCCACCTTGTTGTCTACCACGATGCGTTCGGTGGACATGCAGATCTGACCGGAATTAAAGAAGGCGCCAAAGGCGGCTGCCTTCACCGCCTCATCCAGGTCGGCATCATCCAGCACCACGAACGGCGCCTTGCCACCCAGTTCCAGCAGCACCGGCTTCAGATTGCGGCCCGCGCGTTCGGCGATGATGCGGCCCACGCGGGTGGAACCAGTGAAGTTGATCCGGCGAACCGCCGGATGGTCGATCAGGGCACCGACAATGGCGCCGGCATCCTCCGGCGCATTGGTTACGACATTGACCACGCCCGCCGGGAAGCCGGCATCGGCCAGCGCCGCGCCGATCAGGGCATGGGTGCGCGGGCACAGTTCGGATGCCTTCAGGATCACGGCATTGCCGCAGGCCAGCGCCGTGGCCACTGCGCGCACACCCAGGATGACCGGTGCATTCCAGGGCGCGATACCCAGAATCACGCCCACGGGCTGGCGCACCGCCATGGCGATACAGCCCGGCTTGTCGGAGGGGATTACCTCGCCATTGATCTGGGTGGTCATCGACGCGGCTTCGCGCAGCATGGATGCGGCCAGCGTGACGTTGAACCCGGCCCAGCCGGCGGTGGCACCGGTTTCGGCGGCCATGGCGGCGATGAAGTCCGGCATGCGGGCCGTCAGGGCCTCAGACGCCTTCAGCAGCAGGGCGCGGCGGGCATTGGGGCCGGTTTCCGACCAGGCGGGAAAGGCGGCGGCGGCGGCATCCGCGGCTTCGCGTGCATCATCGATGCTGGCGGCGGCGGCGGTGCTGGCCACCTCCCCGGTCAGGGGATTGAGACGGGTGAAGCTGCGGCCCTCGGCGGCCGGACGGGTCTTGCCGCCGATCAGCAGGGCGGCGTCCAATTGCGTGCTCATGCGCCATTTCCTCCCATATGGGGCCATCGGCCCGTTATTAGTTATGTTGTATAATGAATTTTGCAGCGACGCAAGAGGGGGTGCGTAAGGAATGCGCTCGGTCGCTGTCGGGTGTTCTCCGCTCCACACTCAAGCCACTGATAAGCAGGACAGACATGGGCGGATGCGTGACATGATTAAAAGCATCAACGCCAACCCTTGTCCAATAAAATGATTATGCATGATAACAAGATTCTGTATTATGATGTCATCAGAATAGCCAAAGCCCCCGCCACGAGGGGCATAGACGGGAGGTTACCCATGGGCGCACCCGCCCAATCCGTGCCGCGTGGCGGCATCACCCTGCTTCTCTGCTTCCTGATTGCGCTGCTGGAAGGCTTTGATATTCAAGCCATCGGCGTTGCCGCCCCGTATCTGATCCCGCAACTGGGCCTGACGCCTGGACAGGCGGGCGTGGTGTTCGGGGCCGGCATGGCGGGCCTTGTCCTTGGTGCATTCACGGGCGGCTGGCTGGCCGACCGGATGGGGCGCAAGGGCCTGCTGATGGTCTGCGTTGCCATTTTCGGGCTTTTCACCTTGGCCACACTGGTCGCTGCCGGTCCGGTATCGCTTGGCGTCTTCCGGTTCTTCGCAGGTGCCGGCATGGGGGCAGCGATGCCCAGCCTGGTGGCGGTTGCCCTGGAAATTGCGCCACCGGAACGCCGCACCCGCACCATCACCCTGATGTTTTCCGGCATGCCGGCGGGCGGCGCCTTGGCCGCGCTGTTCGCGGCGGGTCTGCTGGAGCAATATGGCTGGCACTCCATCTTCCTGGCCGGTGGCGTGTTGCCCTTGTTGCTGCTGCCCGCGATGTGGAAGCTGATGCCCGACAGCCGGGTGGTTCATACTTCCCTGGCGGAGCGTCCGGGTGCCGCGAAGGCCCTGTTCGGTGAGGGGCGGTTGCTGATTACCCTGCTGGCCTGGTTCACCTTCGGCATGACGCTGCTGGTGCTGTATCTGCTGCTGAACTGGCTGCCGTCGCTGGTCGCGGCCAAGGGGTTGGGCGGTGTTGGTGGGGCAGGGGCTGCCTTTGCCTTCAATGCCGGCAGTATTGTCGGGGCCCTGGGGATCGGCTTTCTGGTCGACCGGCTGGGGCCGCGCATTCCCATCATCGCGGCATATCCTTGCCTGGCGCTGGCCATGTTCGGGCTGGCGGGGGCGGAGAATCTGGTGCCGGTGCTGGTTCTGGCTGGGCTTGCGGGCTTCTTCCTGCTGGGCGCGCAATATTCGCTCTATGGGATCATCCCGCTCTATTATCCCGGTATCGTCCGGGGGTTGGCTACGGGTGCATCCATTGCCGTTGGTCGGTTGGGCTCCATCGCCGGCCCGCTGGTCGCGGGTCATCTGCTGAGCCAGGGATGGGGACCGGCGGGCGTCGCCATGGCCATGGTGCCTGTCGTACTGGCCGCAGGTGTGTCAGCGGCGGTGATGACCATTCGTGGCCGTTATGTAGACAACGGATAAACCATTATCCCCTGTAACGAGTTATGGCCCGTGGCGCTCCGCGTCACGGGCTTTTTTTGCGCCTGGACAGAGCGCGTTGAAAATTCGTTGTGCTTATAATTTGTTATATTGCATTACATGTTGCGCTGTCGTATCGTTGCGTAATTCAACGAATCAAGAGCCCGCTTCGCCTTGCGCGTCCGGGCCATCCCAAGGGAGAAGCCCTATGAAGAAGCTGGCATCGCGCCCGGCAGTGCGTCTGCTTACCCTTTTGCTGGCCGGTAGTGCCATCGTTCCGGCGGCTTTGGCCCAGGCCGACAGCACCCCTGTTCTGGAAGAGATCGTGGTGACGGCGGAACGCCGGACACAGAGCCTTCAGGACGTGCCGATCAGCGCCACCGTCCTGTCGGGTGAGGACATCGTCCGCAAGGGTGTGGCCAATCTGGCCGATATCCAGCAGGTCTCCCCCTCCATCGCCATCAATCAGGTGAACCGTTCCACCTATGTGAATATCCGCGGCGTCGGTATCGCGCAGACCGCGCCCAGCTCCAGCCCCGGTGTCGCCTATTACATCGATGGGCAGCTTATCCCGCATGAACAGTTCATCAGCCAGTCCTTCTACGATATCGGCTCGCTGGAAGTGCTGCGCGGGCCGCAGGGCACGCTGACGGGCCAGAATTCCACGGGTGGCGCCATCTATGTGCGCACGCCGGACCCGGAATTCGGTGTCGTGAAGGGCTTTGTCGACCAGACCATCGCATCCTATGACTGGTACCGCACCACCGGTGCCTTGAATGTCGGGATGGGTGACAATGTCGCCGTGCGCGTTGCCGCTGTCCGCGACAAGCGTGACAGCTTCTCCAAGAATATCGGGCCCAGCCCCAGCGATCCGGGCAATATCGATCTGGAGGGTGCCCGCCTCAACATCGCGCTGCGCAATGACGCGGAGACGCTGCGCATCAACCTGCGCGGAGAGTATTTCAACAGCGACAGTGACAATAACGCCGTCAAGCGCCGCAACGATACGGTCAGCACCAATCCCTATGTCATTCAGGAAGACGCCATCTCCTACCTGAAGCAGGAAGGTTATCGGCTGTCGGGCGAGCTGAAACTTGCCCTGTCGGACAGCGTCGATCTGCGCGCGCTCACCTCCTGGCAGGATGGCAGCACGACGGACCAGACCGATGGCGACCGCACATCCACGGCCCGCCCGCGTCCGCCGGCATCCAATGTCGGACGCGTCGGTTACACCGACACCACCATTGAAACGCTGATCAACGAGGTGAACCTTCTTTCCACCGGCGACGGTCCGCTGACCTGGGTGGTCGGTGCTTTCCGCATGGATGAGGATATTCCCATCACCGTCCTGCGCGACAACAACAACACCGTCAATTTCGTCTCCTCCACCTCCACCATCATTTCGAAGGTGACGAACAAGTCGCAATCGGTTTTCGGTCAGGCGAATTATTTCGCGACGGAGCAGTGGGAACTGATCGTTGGTGCCCGCCACTCCTGGGATGACCAGACCTATAACCGTATTGTTTCCGCCGGCGGCACGGGCATCAGCAAGCTTAGCTCCACCAAGCTGACGGGCAAGGTGGGGGCGAACTACCACGCGACAGACGACACGATGCTCTATGCCAGCCTCTCACGCGGGTACAAAGCCGGCGGCGGCAACCTGCCGGCCTCTAGCCCCGCCTTCGGCCCGGAAACCAATCTGGTCTATGAGGCGGGGTGGAAGACCACCTTGCTGGACCGCCGCCTGCGCCTGAACGGGTCGGTGTTCTATTCCGACTATAAGGACATGCAACTGGCCAGCTTGGCCAACGGCCTGCCGCTGACCCAGAATGCCGCTGCCGGACAGTCGATGGGTGGTGAGCTGGAGCTGGAGGGGCGGTTCGGTGCGTTGGGCTTCAATGCCGGTCTTGGCTATCTGGATGCCGAGTTTGCAAAGGATACAACGTTGCAGAACACGGTCGCGAACCGCAATGAGCTGGTGACCAAGGGCAGCACGCTGCCATTCTCCCCGGAATGGACTGTGAATGCCGGGGTTCAGTATGAAATCCTGGCGGGTGAAACGGCCATCACCCCGCGCCTTCAATGGAGCCACGTTGGCAAAAGCTACGCGACCCCGTTCCCCAGCCTTGTGACCACCCTGCCGTCGCGCGATGTGGTCGATGCCCGTCTGTCCATCGATCCCACGGATGCCGTCCGCCTGGAACTGTTCGTGACGAACCTGTTTGACGAAACCTACATTGCCAGCCAGCTTCAGAACTCTTCCTCTGCTGATGGCGGCATCATCTATGGCGCGCGTCGTCAGTATGGCGGCCGCCTGACCTACCGGTTCTAAAGCGGGGGTGTCTTTATGAAGCGGTCCTTCGTTTCCGTCCTGGCCCTGCTGGCGGCCTTCACCCTGCCGGCGGGGGCCACTTGGTGGTCGCCTGGCGACGGTACGCCCTTTCCGGCACAGTATGATGATGCCGACGCCGATGGTGTCACCCGCCTGCTGCTGGATGGCGGTCCGATGGAAACGAAGGGCCACCCCTTCTTCGAACCGAAGGGCAATTACGGTCGCGCCTGCGTCACCTGCCACCAGCCGTCCGACGGGATGAGCTTATCGGCTGAAACCGCCCGCATCCGATGGCAGGAGACGGCTGGCAAGGACCCGCTTTTCGCAGCCATCGACGGGGCCAACTGCCCCGATCTGGCGCAGGGGGAGCGGGCATCGCATTCCCTGCTGCTAGATCATGGCCTATTTCGTATCGCCCGGCCCTGGCCGCCCGTCGATCATGACGGGCAGAAGATCGAACCCGACTTCACGCTGGAGGTTGTGCGCGACCCGACCGGATGCAATGCCTCCAAGGTCTGGGGCCTGTCATCGCCCAACCCGCAGGTTTCCGTCTTCCGCCGGCCCCGTCCGGTGGCGAACTTCAAATATATCCTGGCCATGGGGTTTGCGATCGATCCCAAGGTCGGCAAACCCCTGCCCATCGATCCCGAAACCGGGCAGATGGTCAGCGGCAATCTGATGGCCGACCGACGCGCCTTGTCGCTGGAAGCGCAGATGCGCGACGCGGCCCATTCGCATCTGGGCTTCGATGCGCTGACCCCGGACGATATCAAACGCATCCGTGATTTCGAGGATCGTATCTTCGTGGCCCGGCAGCGGGACCGCGTCGGTGGCGATCTGGATGCGATGGGCGCCCGTGGCGGCCCGGAAACCCTTGCGAGGTCTGCACCTGGCCGCCTGGGCAGCCAGGGTGCGGCGGTGTGGAGCGAGTTTGCGGCGTGGGAGAAAATCCCCGCCGATGCCGACATCACGCCGGAACAGCGGGCATGGCGGGAATCCGTTGCCCGTGGGGCGCGTGTCTTCCGGGAAAAGATGTTCCTGATTACCGACAGCGCCGGGATCAATTCCCCCGTCGGTTTCGGCAATCCGGTCCGCAATTCCTGCGTCTTCTGCCATAATATGAGCCAGATGGGCATGGATGTGGCCCCTGGTCAGGTCGATCTTGGCACCACCACCATGCCCTTTGCCGACTCGCAGCCGCATCTGCCCCTATTCCGCCTCACCTGTAAGGGGCCGGCGCATCCGCATTATGGCCGCGTCATCCATACCCACGATCCGGGATACGCCCTGACCACGGGAAGGTGTGAGGATGTGGGCAAGATCACCTTGCAGACCCTGCGCGGCCTGACGGGCAGGGCACCCTATTTCGCCAGCGGTTCTGCCCCTGACCTGCGGGCCGTGATCGACTATTACGACCGGCGCTACAATATCGGCTACACGGAGCAGGAAAAGCGCGATCTGGTCAATCTGATGGGGGCGCTCTGACATGCGGCGGATCATGACGGCGCTGCTGGCGCTTCTGTCGTTCAATAGTGTTGCGCAGGCGGCGGAGGCCGTGCGCTTCATCTCTTGTCCCATTTATCGCGACACCGATGCGGGCCGCAAATCCGGCTGCTGGCTGGCCGAGGAGCGGGAGACGGGCCGGCGTTTCGATATCACCCAGTCGGCGACCAAGCCCGACTGGTCCATGGCGGTACTGATCGAAGGGCGGATTGCAGACAACCAGGATAATGCCTGCGGTGCCATGGTGCTGGAACCGGTGCGGGTATCGATCCTGCCCGCACAGGCCTGTACGCGGGCGATGATCCCGGCAGAGGGTTTTCCGGGCCGGCGCTTCGTCCTGCCGTCCCGCAATATCCGTCCGCTTTACGCGCCCGAACCGGCTCCGCCGCCGCCCTACACCGCCCAGCTGTTCCCCATTCCCTTCGATTTCGGCCGCGATTTTGTGGTCTATCAGCAAAGCGACTGGATGCTGGTGAGGGCTGCCACCTATGCCAAGGCATCGGGCGGCAATGTCGTTATTACCGGTTACGCGGAGACCGAGCCCGTGCACGTTTCAGGGCAAAGCCTTGCCGAGCCGGCGGGTCTTGGCAAGACGCGGGCGGAGATGGCGCGGCTCTGGCTGGTCAGCCTGGGCGTGCCGACGGACAAGGTGCGTGTTGAGTGGAAACAGAACCCGGTCCCCTTGGCCGATCCGGCTTTTGACGGGTTGACGGAGATATCGCGCCGACGGGTCGATATCCGCGTGACCCCTTAGGTTAAAAGTTCTAAAAGCCGGACTTTCGCGCAAGCACCGGCGGGGTGTTGGTGGTTAGGATTGGCGCTGAACGGGAAACACCCGTCGCCATCCATACCGCCTTTTCCATGAATTCAGGACGGCAGGGTCTTGAACATAAGACCCGCCCCGTGCCCTGGCAGAAGGAACGCCCCCATGTCCATCGTCGCCACCCCGACCCCCGGTCCGCTGCTGCTGTCGCCCGCTGATCACACCCTGATCATGATCGACTTCCAGTCGCAGATGGCCTTTGCCACCAAGTCCATCGATGCCGTGCAGTTGCGCAATAATGCCGCCTTGGTGGCCCATGCCGCCAAGGGCTTCGGCGTTTCCACCATCCTGACGACCGTGGCGGAGAAGAGCTTCTCCGGCCCCATGTTCAACGAAATCACCGACGCTTTCCCCGGCGAAAAGCTGCTGGACCGCACCTCCATGAACACCTGGGAGGATGCGGGCGTCATTGAGGTGGTGAACAAGATCGGCAAGGACCGTCTTGTCTTCTGCGGCCTGTGGACGTCGGTCTGCATCGTCGGCCCCACCCTGTCGGCCCTGGCCCAGGGCTATGAGGTCTATGTCATCGCCGATGCCTGCGGCGATGTCTCTGACGAGGCGCATGAGCGCGCCATGGAACGCATGATCCAGGCGGGCGTGCGTCCGATGACCTCGCTGCAATACATGCTGGAATTGCAGCGCGACTGGGCACGGGGCGAGACCTATGACCTGACCACGGGTATCGCCAAGAAGTTCGGCGGCGCCTATGGCCTGGGTATCATCTATGCCAAGACCATGTTCGGGGCGTCTGAAGGGCACTGATTTTCCCGAAGACGACTCTCACCCTCCCGTCGGCTGGCGCCAACGGGCCCCTCCCTCTCCCGCAAGCGGGCGAGGGTAGAATTTCGCCCCTCGCCCACGAACGTGGGAGAGGGAGGGGCCCAAGCCGGAAGGCTTGGGAGGGTGAGGGTAACCCAGCACTTTCCTTCCTCCACCCACCGGGGAGCCATTCCCATGAAGCCCTATCTCCTGTCGCTGGGGGCCGGCCTGCTGGTCGGTGTCATCTACAGCCTGCTGAATGTGCGCTCCCCGGCGCCGCCGACCATTGCGCTGATCGGGCTTCTGGGCATCCTGTTGGGGGAACAGATCGTGCCGCTGGCCAAGCGTCTTTATGCGGGTGAGGCGGTGACCGCTTATCTGCGCGAGGATTGTGCCAAGCACGTGATGGGCCGCCTGCCCGGCGACCAGGACCGGAACGCATGACCGGGCCGGACCGCCGTACCACACTGGCCGGGGCTGCGTCCCTGCTGATGACACCTTTTCTGGCCGATCCGGGGAAAGCCGCCATGCCGACCAAAGACCTGATCCTTACCAATGCCAAGGTCACAACGCTGGACCGCGCCAATCCGCAGGCCCAGGCGGTTGCCATCCGCGACGGGCGTATCCTGGCCGTGGGCACGGAAGCGGAGGTGCGCGCCGCTGCCGGCCCCGATGCGACCCTGATCAATGCCAAGGGCCGCCGCGTCATCCCCGGCCTGATCGACAGCCATATGCACATCATCCGGGGCGGCCTGAATTACAATATGGAACTGCGCTGGGACGGGGTGCCGACCCTGGCCGACGCCATGGCCATGCTTAAGAAGCAGGCCGAGGTGACGCCGCCGCCGCAATGGGTGCGCATCGTCGGCGGCTTCACCGAACATCAGTTCGTGGAAAAGCGCCTGCCCACCCTGGACGAGATCAACCAGGCCGCCCCCGACACGCCCGTCTTCATTCTGCATCTCTATGACCGCGCCCTGTTGAACCGGGCCGCCCTGCGTGCCGTCGGCTACACGCGCGACACGCCCAACCCGCCGGGCGGTGAGATCCAGCGCGATCAAAATGGGGAGCCGACGGGTCTGCTGCTGGCCAAGCCCAACGCCACCATCCTCTATGCGACGCTGGCCAAGGGGCCAAAGTTGCCGCCGGAGTACCAGCTGAATTCCACCCGCCATTTCATGCGGGAGATGAACCGGCTGGGCGTCACCGGGGTTATCGATGCCGGTGGGGGTTTTCAGAATTATCCCGACGATTACGCCATCATCGAAAAGCTGCATGGCGATGGGGAACTGACCCTGCGCATCTCCTACAATCTGTTCACGCAGAAGCCCAAGCAGGAGCTGGCGGATTTTTCCGGCTGGGCCAAGCAGGTAACGCCGGGGCAGGGGGACGATACCTACCGCCATAATGGCGCTGGCGAGATGCTGGTCTATTCCGCCGCTGATTTTGAGGATTTCCGGGTGGAGCGGCCCGAGATGCCGCCCAACATGGAAACAGACCTGGAGCCTGTGGTCCGCCTGCTGGTGGAGAACCGCTGGCCCTGGCGGTTGCACGCCACCTATAACGAGACCATCACCCGCGCGTTGGACGTGTTCGAGAAGGTGAACCGCGACGTGCCCTTTGATGGGCTGCACTGGTTCTTTGATCATGCGGAAACTATCGATCAGCGCAATATCGACCGTATCGCGGCGCTGGGCGGCGGTATCGCGGTTCAGCACCGCATGGCCTATCAGGGCGAGTATTTCGTCGAACGCTATGGCGTCAAGGCAGCCGAGGCGACGCCGCCCATCGCGAAGATGATGGCGGCGGGCATCCCCGTCGGGGCCGGCACCGATGCCACGCGGGTGGCCAGCTATAACCCCTGGGTGTCGTTATCCTGGCTGGTCAGCGGCAAGACAGTGGGCGGGACCAGCCTGTATCCGCCCGCCAACCGTCTGGACCGCGAGACGGCCCTGCGCCTGTGGACTGAGGCCAATACCTGGTTTTCCAACGAGCAGGGCAAGAAAGGGCAGATCAAGGCCGGTCAACTGGCTGATTTGATTGTCCTGTCGGACGATTATTTCAGCGTGGCGGAAAGCGATATCCCGCACATCACCTCCGTTCTGACCCTGCTGGGGGGTAAGGTCGTGCATGGTGCGGGCGATTACCGCGATCTGGCCCCCGATCTGCCCAAGCCCATGCCCGACTGGTCGCCCGTCCGCACCTTTGGCGGCTATTGGCAGCCGGCGCGGGATAAGGATGGCAAGCTCTTGAAGATGGCGTCGCTCTGCGGCTGCGCGTCGTCCTGCGCCGTCCACGGTCATGACCATGCTGCCGCTTACGCTAGCCCTGCACCGGCAGCGGACGAGGCGGGGTTTTGGGGTGCGTTCGGTTGCGGCTGTTGGGCGGTCTGAGATGCCCAACACCCCGCCGCCCATTGCTGCCCTGCTGGAAAGCCCCGCGCTCAACATTGCGGGCCGCATCCTGCTGACCCTGCCTTTCTGGAGTAGCGGCATTGCCAAGCTACTGGACATTGATGGTGCCTTGGCAGAGGCGGCGCATTTCGGGCTGCAACCTGCCTGGGTGACGGTCATCGCCACGCTGGCCGTGCAATTGGGTGGGGCGGCGGCACTCATCACGGGGCGGTTTGCCTGGTTGGGGGCAGGGGCGCTGGGTGTGTTCACGGCGCTGGCCACCCTGATCGCGCATCCATTCTGGACCGTGGCCGACCCGGTGGCCCGTTTTCATGAGCGCAACACCTTTCTGGAACATGTCGGGCTGGTGGGCGGGTTGATCCTGGCCGCCATCCTGACCCATCGCAAAGGCCGGAACTGATGGCGGATACCAACAGCCCGACGCAAGGCCCCTTGCGGCTGCCCCTGTTCCGAGCGCTGTGGATTGCCACCATCGTGTCGAATGTCGGTACCTGGATGCATGATGCCGGGGCCGGCTGGCTGATGACCAGCCTGTCCGACGCCCCCATAATGGTGGCCCTGGTCCAGGCGGCCACCACCCTGCCCATGTTCCTGTTCGCCCTGCCCGGTGGGGCGCTGGCCGATATTGTCGACCGTCGCCGGCTTCTGATCCTGGCGCAGCTCTGGGCGCTGATCTGCGCCGGGCTGCTGGCCCTGGCTACCTTTCAGGGGCTGACGGGGCCGGGCCTGCTGCTGGGCCTGACCTTCGCGCTGGCCACCGGGGCGGCCCTGTCAGCCCCAGCCTTTCAGGCCATCGTGCCGGAACTGGTGCCGAAGTCGGCCCTGCCGGAAGCGATCTCGCTGAACAGTCTGGGCATCAATATCTCTCGCGCCATTGGCCCGGCGCTTGGCGGCTTCATCATTGCGGCGGCGGGGCCGGCGGCAGTGTTCGCGCTGAACGCCCTTTCGGTGCTGGGTGTCTGGATCGTGCTGATCGCCTGGAAGCGCGATGCGAAGCCTGCCACCCTGCCGGCGGAGCATTTCACCGGTGCTTTGCGGGCCGGCGCCCGCTATGTCCGCCATTCCCCGGCCCTGCGCACGGTTCTGATCCGGTCGGTCGGGTTCTTCGTGTTTGCCAGCGCTCTCTGGGCATTTGTGCCCATCATCGCACGCCGTGAACTGGGCCTGGGGGCCGCCGAATATGGCGCGCTGCTGGGTAGCATGGGGGCGGGTGCCATTGTCGGGGCCGTGTTGCTGCCGCATGTGCGCAAGGTGCTGTCGGCCAACGGCCTGACCGTGGCGGCCACCCTGCTTTTCGCTGCCGTCAGTACGGCCCTGGCCTTCGCCCATAGTTTCGCGCAGGCGGCATCCTGCATGGCCCTGGCCGGCATGGCCTGGATCACCATGCTGTCCAGCTTCAATGTCGCCGCACAGACGGCGGCCCCCAGCTGGGTGAAGGCCCGCGCGCTCGCCATCAATCTTCTGGTTTTCCAGGGATCGATGGCGGCGGGCAGTGCCGGTTGGGGCTTTGCCGCTGGGCACCTTGGCATTCCCGACACCCTGCTGATCGCCGCATCCGGCATGGTGCTGGCACTGGGTCTGGCGCTGCGCTGGCAGATCAAGGGTGATATGGCCGGCAATATCGCGCCCTCCTCGCACTGGCCCTCGCCCATCGTGGCGGTGGACAGCCCGACCGACCGGGGCCCGGTGATGATCACGGTGGAATATCTGATCGACCCGGCCCTCAAGGCCGACTTCATCCGCGCGATGCGCACCCTGCGCCGCATCCGTCACCGCGATGGCGCCATCAGTTGGGCGCTGTATGAGGATGCCGCCGAGCCGGGCCGCATGGTCGAAAGCTTCGTCCTGGAAAGCTGGCTGGAACATCTGCGCCAGCATGAACGCGTCACCCATGCCGACCGGGAGGATCAAGACGCGGTGCGTGGCTTCCATCTCGGCACCGAACCACCTCTGGTCCGGCATCTCATTGCGCCATAAAAAAGCCCCTTGACCTTCCTATTGTGGGAAGGTTCAGAACCCAGAGACATTGCCGGAAGGGCATGGATTGCGGCTGGTCAATGACCAGCACTTTCCACCATGCTTGTCTGATCCGGCCTGCTCTGGTTCGGGGGTATCATGTCTGCAATTCTTTCCCTGCCTGTGAAGGGCATGAACTGTGTTTCCTGCGTTGGCCGGGTGGAGAAGGCGGTCGGCAAACTGTCCGGCGTGGCCGGTGTCAGCATCAATCTGGCCAGCGGGCGCGTGATGGTGACCCCATCTGCTGATGCGGACGTAAAAATGCCGGCGGCTGTGGTGGCTGCTATCAGTGCCGCCGGCTATACCCCGCTGGTCGAACCGCTGCGCCTGAAGCTGACAGGACTGCGCTGTGCCGGCTGTGTCGGGCGGGTGGAAAAGGCGCTGCGGGCCGTACCCGGCGTTATCGATGTGAAAATCTCCCAGGCGACGGGTACCGCTCTGATCGATGCCGCGGACGTGGCCGAGGCTGACCTGATCGCGGCGGTGACGGCGGCGGGCTATGGGGCGGCACCAGTGGTGGCGGAGGATGCCACGGCCCCGTCCGGCAGGGCGTCCGGTGGGGCGCGGGAGCCAGTGATAGGGGAGGGCGCGCGGGCAGCGCTGGCCCTGTTGCTGGCGGCACCACTGCTGCTGCCCATGCTGGGTGGGCCGGTGCTGCCGGTCTGGGCGCAGTTGCTGTTGGGGTCGTTGGTGCAGTTCGGGCTGGGCTGGCCCTTCTATGCCGGGGCGTGGAACGCTGTGCGCCACGGTGCTGCCAATATGGATGTGCTGGTGGTGCTGGGCACGCTGGCGGGGTGGGGCCTGTCAGGCTGGATGGCCCTGACCGCCCATGAAGGGCATGCGCCGCACCTTTATTATGAGGCGTCGGCCACCATTGTCGCCATGCTGCTGCTGGGCCGCTGGCTGGAGGCGCGGGCCAAGCGCAAGACCGGTGCCGCCATTGAGGCGCTGATGGAACTGCGTCCGCAGGTGGCACGGGTGCGCCGCGATGGGGTGGAGGTGACGCTGCCCATTGCCGAACTGCGGCGCGGCGATGTGGCGCTGGTGCGGGCTGGCGAGCAGGTGCCCGTGGACGGCAGCATCCTGGAGGGCGCCACCCATCTGGATGAAAGCATGATTACGGGTGAGAGCCTGCCGGTTGCCAAGGGTGTGGGGGCTGCGGTGACGGGCGGATCGATGAACTTGGACGGGTTCATCGCAGTGACGGCGGGCGCCCTGGGTGCCGACAGCACCCTGTTCCGCATCATCCGCATGGTGGAGGAGGCGGGGGCGGCCAAGGCCCCGATCCAGCGGATTGTGGACAAGGTCAGTGCTGTGTTCGTCCCGGTCATCCTGATCCTGGCACTGCTGACCCTGACAGGCTGGCTGTTGGCCGGGGCCGGGGTGGAGGCGGCGATGATCAATGCTGTGTCCGTGCTGGTCATCGCCTGTCCCTGTGCCCTGGGTCTTGCGACGCCGACGGCCTTGATGGTGGGGACGGGGGCTGCCGCCCGGGCAGGTATCCTGATCCGCGATGCAGAGGCGCTGGAACGGGCGCGGGATATCGGTGTCGTGGCGTTCGACAAGACCGGTACCCTGACCGAAGGCCGGCCCGCCATCGCGGTGGTGCAGCCGGTGACGGGCATGGACAAGGACACGGTCCTACGTCTTGCCGCTGCCCTCCAGGCCGCCAGCCTCCATCCCCTGGCCCAGGCCGTGCGTGACGCCATGCCGGATGTTACGGCGGCGGGGGCCATCCGTGCCCTACCGGGTCTGGGCGTGGAGGGTACGCTAGACGGGCGTGTCCTGCTGCTGGGCAATGGTCGTCTGATGGCAGAGCGTGGGGTGGATGTTGCGTCGCTGGACACCGTGGCGCGGGGACTGACGGCGCGAGGGCATAGCCTGTCATGGCTGGCCGCCGACGGACGGGTTTTGGGCCTGATCGCCTTTGGTGACAAGGTCAAGCAGACAGCACCGGCGGCCATTGCCCGGCTGAAGGCGCTGGGCGTGCGGACCATCATGCTGACCGGCGATAATGCCGGGGCGGCGGCCGCGGCGGCGGCGGCCTTGGGTGTGGATGAGGTTCTGGCGGAATTGCTGCCGCAGGATAAGGGGCAGGCGCTGGCCCGGCTGAAGGCGGGAGGCCGTGTGGTGGCCATGGTCGGTGACGGCATCAATGACGCCCCCGCCCTGGCTGCCGCCGATATCGGCATCGCCATGGGCACCGGCACCGATATCGCCATGCGGGCGGCGGGCATCACCCTGATGCGGGGCGACCCAGCCCTGGTGGCCGACGCCATCGCCGTGTCCCGCCGTACCGTCACGAAGATCCGCCAGAACCTGTTCTGGGCCTTCATCTATAATCTGGTGGGCGTGCCGCTGGCCATGGCGGGCCTGTTGAACCCCATGCTGGCGGGGGCCGCCATGGCGGCATCTAGCGTCTGTGTGGTGGGCAACGCTTTGCTGCTGCGCGGTTGGCGGGCGGGCCGTTAGGGCAAAGGTTTGCCCATGGCGGCCACCAATACCGCGTACCATTCGGCCCCCGTCATCTCCACCTTGAAGGCGTCGGTGGCCTCCCGGATGCGGTCCGGGGTCTGGCTGCCGATCAGGGGGATGGGGCGGGACGGATGGGCCATGCCCCAGGCATAGGCGACGGCGGCGCGCGTCGCCTCCTGGCGGGTGGCAATCGCGTCCAGGGCCGCTGCCACCGTTTGCGTGCGGGCATCATCGGCAGCACCCAGCAAACGTCCGCCGCCCAGGGGCGACCAGGACAGGACCGCCAGATTGCGTTCCAGCGCCTGATCCAGCACCCCGTCGAACAGCGGATCGGTATGCAGGGGGGAGAATTCCGGCTGAATGGAGATCAGGGGGAAGGGCATGTGGGCGGCCAGGGCCGCGAACTGCGTCGGGGTATAGTTCGACACGCCTGCCGCCCTGATCTTGCCCTGCTGGCGCAGTGTGTCCAATGCTGCGGCCAGTTCGGCGGGATGGGCCAGAAGGTCGGGGCGATGGATCTGATACAGGTCGATGGTTTCCACCCCCAGCCGACGCAGCGACGCCTCGCAGGTCTCGATCAGGCGGGACCCGCGCGACCAATAGGGGATGGGAGGCAGGATGCCGCCCTTCGTGGCCAGCACGATCCGGTCGCGCAGGCCCGGATTGGCGGCCAGCACCCGCCCGAACAAAGCCTCTGCCGCGCCGAACCCGTGTTCATGGCCGAAGCCATAGATGTCGGCAGTATCGAACAGGGTAATCCCGGCCTCCAGGGCGGCCATGGACCGTGCCGTGGCGGCGGCGACATTGTCATCATGGTACCGCCACATACCCCAGCCCAGCGCGGAAATGGCGGGCACCCCATCGATCAGGGGGCGGGGCGAGGCGTCGATGGTCAGGCGGTCCATGATGGTCCCAGGCTGCAATGTGGATGGGCAGACTTTCTACAAGCAAATCACCCATGCCGCCACCGGACTTGCCAGCTAAGCCCCGTGACCGGGATAGTAATACGTATGTTTGAACATGGGGTAACCGCGATGGAAGCGGCAGAGACGGGTCCCGGCCCGGAAGAGATGGTGGAGCGGCTGGTCCGCCTGCTGACGGTCAGCGAACAAGGTCCGGACCTTTATCAGGGGTCACGCCAGATCGGCGGCAAGGGCCGCGTGTTCGGCGGCCAGGTGGTGGCGCAGGCGCTGGCGGCGGCCATCCGTACCGTGGAGGGCGGGCGCATTGCCCATTCTCTGCATGCCTATTTCATGCGCGGGGGGGATGAGAATTTCCCCATCGACCTGCGTGTTCACCGCGATTTCGATGGCCGCAGCTTTGCCACCCGCCGGGTGGAGGCGATCCAGGGCGGCGAGCCGATCCTGACCCTGACCGCCTCTTTCCACCGGCCGGAGGAGGGGCTGACCCATACCGATTACCGCATGCCCGCCGTTCCCCGGCCTGAGGATCTGCCGCCCGAGGCGGAGATCGTGAAAAGCTTCATCGACAAGCTGCCGGCCCCGGCACAGGCCTTTCTGCGCCGCCGCCGGGCCGTGGAGCTGCGCCATGTGAACCGGGTGGACCCGACGGATGGGCAGCCGCATGACCCGGTCCAACATGTCTGGTTCCGCGTGGTGGCCCCGCTGCCCGATGATGCCGACCTGCACCGGGTGGCGCTGGCCTATGTCTCTGATATGGTGCTGCTGGGTTCCTCACTGCTGCCGCACGGGCTGAACTGGCTGGCGGGGACCGCCAAGGGGGCCAGCCTGGACCATGCCGTCTGGCTGCATGAGCGGGAGTTCCGGGCCGATGACTGGCTGCTCTACACCACGCACAGCCCCTGGTCGGGCGGCGGGCGCGGCCTGAACCAGGGGCGTATTTATGACCGGACGGGCCGCCTGATCGCCAGCACGGCGCAGGAAGGCGTGATCCGCAAGATGAGTTGAGAAGGAGGTCCCATGTCCCGTCCGACCGCCCCGACCCGCGCCGATTTCCGGCATTTCCGCCGGCTGGACACGCGCTGGATGGACAATGACGTCTATGGTCACGTCAACAACGTCACCTACTATTCCTATTTCGATACGGCGGTGAACGCCTATCTGATCGAAAAGGGCGTCCTGGACATCCATGGCGGCGGCACCATCGGGCTGGTTGTGGAGACGGGGTGCCGGTACTTCGCGTCGGTAGCCTTTCCCGACATTCTGGAGGCCGGTATCAAGGTTGCCCATTTGGGCAACAGCTCCGTACGCTATGAGGTCGGTATCTTCCGGGAGGGGGCAGACAGTGCCGCCGCCGCCGGGCATTTCATCCATGTCTATGTCGACCGCGACAGTCGCCGGCCCGTCACTTTGCCCGCCGATCTGCGGGGTGTGCTGGAAGGGTTGGTTTAAGCGGAAAGCCTCACCCGCAGCGCCGCCGCCACCCGTTGCGCCCCGCGCCCGTCGATGCCGCCGGCACTGATGCGGTGGGACAGGGTTGTGCGGGCGGGAAGGTCCGCCCAGAGCGAGAGGGCGCTGGCCGCAACCGCGTCTGCTGCCGCCGTCCGGTCGCCCCGCGCATCGATCACCGATGCCCAGCCTTTGGCCCGCGCATCCTCTGCGGCGGGGGCCTGATTGTCGGCGACGACGACCAGCAGGGATGGCACGGCCAGGGCCGCCAGTTCAGCGACGGTGCCACCGCCCGCCGTCACCGCCAGCCCTGCGCCAGCCATCAGCGCCCCCATCCGCCGGCTGTCCACATGCAGCCGTACCTGTCCCGCAAACCGGGCGCAGGCCGCGCGGATACAGTCCAGTGACGGGTTGCTGCCCCCAGCCACCACGTCGAGATGGATGCCGGCGGGCAGGGCTGGGGCCAGTCGCTTCACCACCGGCACCGTCAGGCCCGCCGGGTCGGAGCCGCCGAAGGTTAGCAGGATGCTGTCGCGGTCGGCCAGGGGCAGCTGTGGCCCCGGCGCCGCCCGCGCAATCTCCTGACGCAGCAGCAGGTACGCATCCCCGAACAGCAGCCCCGCGCCGGGCGCCAGCCGGTCATAGGGCAGGGTGTCGGCGATCGGGGAGGGGTTCCAGACCAGATCGGCATGCAGGGGCCGGTCGGCCAGATCATCCAGCGCCAGCACGGCCCGGAACCCTGGTCGCACGGTGGCCCGCCAATCGGCATCCAGCCAGTAGCTGTCAACGACCAGGGCGTCGGCCTTCAACCGGCTGGAAAGCGCCTGTATCGCCGCCGGATCGTCACCGGTAACGGCATAGTGGTCCCATCCATCATCAGTCAGGCGATCAGCCAACGATGGCGTAATCTCCGCCGTGACGAAGGCCACATGGTCGCCCTGGTCCCGCAGCGCCTCCGCCAATGCAAGGCAGCGCATGATATGGCCGGTGCCCTTTGCCGGGCTGGCATCGGCGCGGATCAGGATCAGGGCCATCGGTGCAAGAACCCCCGTGCAACAGAATGCAACACAAAAACAGACCCTGTTTCACCGGGGATAAATAACAGAAATCGTTGGGATATTTGTATCATGGCGGGTGTGCGGGGCGCAAGAGTGGCCCCAACGGCCATGCGCCCGCTTGGATCACCCTATCGGTTTGTGGTCTATTGGATGGACGACATGAAGGTCAGGACAGTGAAGCCATGAAGGCCACCATCGAAGGGGTACGGATCGCCGGTGTGCGGGCCGTGGTGCCGCGTCAGCGCCATTCCTTTGTCGAGGAACCGGGCATCTTCACGCCGGAGGAGGCGCGCAAGCTGCATGCCGGCATCGGTGTCTATGAACGCCGCGTTCTGCCCCGGCCCTATTGCGCGTCCGACATGTGCCGGGCCGCGGCGGAGGGGCTGCTGGAACAGCTGGGCTGGGAACCATCATCTGTCGATGTCCTGATCTTTGTCAGCCAGGATGTGGATTATGTGCTGCCGGTCACGGCGGCGGTGCTGCAACGTCATCTGGGCCTGCCGACATCCGCCGCCTGCTTTGATGTCACCCTGGGCTGTTCGGGCTTCGTCTATGGCGTCTGGATGGCGGCACGGCTGCTGGCGGGTACGGCCAAGCGCGCGCTGGTCCTGTGCGGGGATAATTCCACCCGCTGGCTGCATCCCGAAGACAAGGCGACCCTGCCGCTGTTTGGGGATGCAGGCTCGGCCACAGCGCTGGAGATTGATCCGGGTGCGTCCCCCATCCATGTCAGCCTGGGCACCGATGGCGGCGGGGCCAAGCATATTTTCGTGAAGGCAGGGGGCAAGCGCGACTGCCTGATCCCCACCGACCCGCCCCGGTCGGAGGCGGAGATGA
Source organism: alpha proteobacterium AAP38 (assembly GCA_001296005.1). GTDB lineage: Bacteria > Pseudomonadota > Alphaproteobacteria > Azospirillales > Azospirillaceae > Niveispirillum. Next base: position 146,085 of record LJHR01000005.1, read on the forward strand.
CGCGGCTTTACCGGGATGCCCGTCTGCATCTGAACGGGGCAGAGGTCTTTACCTTCACCCTGCGCGCGGTGCCGGGCCTGCTGAAAGAGGCGATGGCCGATGCGGGCGTGACGGTGGGCGATCTGGATTATGTCGTCCCGCATCAGGCCAACAAGATGATGCTGGATCATATCCGCAAGAAGATCGGCGCCGATCCCGCCAAATACATCATCGACATGGAGAAGTACGGAAATACCAGCAGCGCGTCGGTGCCGCTGGCCCTTTGTTCGCGCCTGGGCACAGAACTGGAGGGGGGAGCCAAGAAACTGCTCCTGGCCGGGTTCGGCGTCGGCTGGTCCTGGGGTACGATCCTGACCGATATCGGGCCGATCCCGTCACCCACCGTGGTGGATCTGCCGGAAGATTACCCGGTGATGGAAGTGTGACGGGGCCGGGACCCCGTCACCTTATGGCCCAAAATCAGCATTAAATGGCCCGAACGCGCGGGCCCAGTTTACGCCCGGCGCTTGAACCGCCTGCCTGCGATGCCTATAAATGCGAATTAATCGCAATATCATACTTGGCGGTCCTCCTGATGTCCTCCCGGACGATCCGTGCCTGGTTCTGGGTCCATAAATGGTCCAGCCTGATCTGTACGGCATTCCTGCTGATGCTGTGCCTTACCGGCCTGCCCCTGATCTTCCATGACGAGATCGAGGCGATGGCGGGGGAGAAACAGGCCCTGACCGTCACGGATGCGCCGAACCGGTCGCTGGACGAGATTATGGCAATCGCCCTGGCCGACCGGCCAGGCCATGCCGGTCTGTTCATGAGCTTTGATGAGGATCGGCCCGTCGTGAATGTCACAACGGCGCCCCGCCCGGATTCGCCGGAAGGGGAGATGACCCTGCGGTCATACGATCTGCGCACCGGCGAACTGGTCGGCGTAATCACCGATGACGGGGTGATGCATTTCCTGTTGCAGCTTCACACCGACATGTTCCTGGGCCTGCCCGGCATGCTGTTCCTGGGCTTCATGGGTGTGCTGTTCTTCGTGGCCACTGTATCGGGTGTAGTGCTGTATGCGCCCTTCATGCGCAAGCTGGCCTTCGGAACCGTGCGGGCCAGCCGGTCCAGGCGCGTCCGATGGCTGGATTATCATAATCTTCTGGGCATCGTGACCCTGGCCTGGGTCAGCGTGGTCGGCCTGACGGGCGTGATCAATACGCTGGCCACCCCCATCGTCCAGGTCTGGCAGCGGGGTGAGCTGGCCGAACTGACGGGTGCCTACCGGGGGCTGGAGCCGATCCCGCATGATCGGCTGGCCTCCCTGCATGACGCGGTGGCGACGGCGCGGCGGGCGGCGCCCGGCAACTGGGTGCAGTTCGTGGCTTTTCCCGGTGGCGCGTTCAGCACCCAGCATCATTATGCCGTGTTCCTGCAAGGGGACACGCCCCTGACGCAGAAGCTGCTTACGCCTGCCCTGGTTGATGCCCGGACGGGCGAATTGACGGCGATGCGTCCGCTGCCCTGGTACGTGCAGACGCTGCTGATGTCGCAGCCGCTTCATTTCGGGGATTATGGTGGACTGCCGTTGAAGCTGCTGTGGGCCGTGCTGGACCTTTTCAGCATCATCATCCTGGGATCGGGCCTGTATCTGTGGCTGGCCAAAAGCGGCATGGCGTCCGAAGCGCGCCTGCGGGAGATCGAGGCGTCGGTCGCGCAGGGAGCCGCGGAATGAAACGGCAATCGCTGTGGGCCGTGTTCGCGGCCCCAATCGCCATCGCGTTGTTCAGCACCATCGGGCTTGTCGCGGCCTTGACGGGCGATGACTGGCGCGACGCCTTGTCCTGGGCGGCGCTGGGCGTGCCGGTTCTGGCCGTGGCCTGGGCCATGAAGGCACGGCGTTCCTGAATTTTTCACCTTAAGAACGCGACTGACTGTCGCTTGCACTTTCAATCTTGTCCTTAAAGGGCGGCTGGGACGGCCGCATGGGGGTTTCGGATGCGTTTTCGTGCTTTGATCCTGGCAAGTGCTGCGGCGCTGGCACCGTTGCCGGCCCTGGCCCAGACGGCGGACAGCCTGTCGGAGATTGTGGTGACCGCCCAGCGGGGCAACCAGACACAGGTGATCCGGGGCGGGTCCGTCGGCGTGCTGGGCGACAAGGCGGCGGAGGATGTGCCGTTCGCCATCAAATCCTATGGTTCCGCCCTGATCTTGAACCAGCAGCCGCAGACCCTGGGTCAGGTGCTGGAGAACGATCCCTCGATCCGCACCGGCTATGCGTTTGGCAATGCGGCAGAATTGTTCATCCTGCGTGGCTTTCCGCTTTATGGCGACGACATCGCGCTGGACGGTCTGTACGGCCTGACGCCGCGCCAGTTGATCGCGCCGGAACTGTATGAGCAGGTGCAGGTGCTGAACGGCGCCAGCGCCTTCCTGAACGGGGCTGCGCCCGGCGGGTCAGGCATCGGCGGTAGCGTCAACCTCACGCCCAAGCGGGCCGGGGCCAAGCCGCTGACCCGTGCCACCCTGAACTATACGGGGGATGAGCATGTCGGCGGCAGCTTTGACATTTCCCGCCGTACGGGGCCGGACGACAGCGTCGGCATTCGCGTGAACGGCGCCGCCCGCCGGGGCGAGGTGGCGGTGGATGGGGAATTCCGCAGCGCCTATGTGCTGGGTGCCGGCATCGACTGGACAGGTGAGCGGGCGCGTCTGGGCGTGGACCTGGCCTATCAGCGCATGCATGTGCGGCAGTTGCGGCCCAAGGTGACGGTATCCACGGCCATTCCCAAGGTGCCGGATGCTGATGCCAATTATGGTCAGCCCTGGACCTATTCCACCCTGCGCGACCTGTACGGCATGGTGAAGGGCGAATATGACCTGACCGACGATGTCACCGCCTATGCCGCGTTCGGCGCGCGCGACGGGTCGGAGCGGGGTCTCTATGGCGGCATCACCGTCACCGATGTCGTGACCGGGGCGGCCACGGGTGACGGCATGTTTGTGCCACGCACCGACAATAACGAGGCAGGGCAGGCCGGCATTCGGGCCAAGTTCAAGACGGGCACGATCAGCCATGAGATGAATGCCGGCGCCTCCATGATCTGGCAGGTCAATCGCAACGCCTATGATTTCCTGCGGGGCTATGCCACCAACCTGTACAACACGCCGACCGCTACGCAGCCGGAGAGCTGGTTTGCCGGCGGTGAACTGGATGACCCATTCCCGCTAAGCCGGACGCAGTTGGGCAGCCTGTTCATCTCCGACACGATTGGCGCCTTCGATGACCGCGCCTTTCTGACCGTGGGCCTGCGCCATCAGGCAATCCAGGTGAAGTCCTATTCCTATGCCGACGGGTCGCGCACCGGCAAGTATGACGAGAGCGCCAATACGCCCGTCATCGGTCTGGTCGTGAAGCCGGTGGACGGCCTCTCCCTTTACATCAACCGTATCCAGGGGCTGGCCCAGGGATCGAGCGCGCCCATCGATCCCAAACTGGTCAATTCCGGGGAGGTGTTCGCGCCCTACAAGTCCACGCAGTATGAGGTGGGCGGCAAGCTGGCTGTGGGCGGTGTCGGCCTGTCGCTGGCCCTCTATCAGACGAAGCAGCCCAGCGCCTTTACCCGGCCCGTGGACCCGGCCAACCCGGCAGGACAGCAGATCTATGTCCTGGATGGCGAGCAGCGCAACCGGGGTGTGGAGTTCAGTATGGATGGGGAACCGGTGGAAGGCCTGCGCCTGATCGGCGGCCTATCAGTCGGCAAGGCGGAACTGCGCCGTACCGGTGGTGGTGTGAATGAGGGCAACTGGGCGCCCGGTGTGCCGTCCTGCACCCTGAACGGTAATGTCGAATGGGACCTGCCTTTCCTGCCGGCGGCAACCCTGACGGGCCGTGTTGTGCGGACGGGGGAGCAGAAGGTGAATGCCGCCAACACCCTGGAAATCGGGTCCTGGACCCGGTTTGATATTGGCGCGCGCTATGTGTTCGAGATGAATGACAGGCCGGTCAGCCTGCGCTTCAACATCGATAATGTCGCCAACAAGCGCTACTGGGCGTCGGCCTATGACAGTTTCAGCAGCACCCTTCTGCAGGGCGCGCCGCGCACCGTGAAACTTTCCACGACGGTCGATTTCTAGGGATGATCGGGACCGGGATGGGGCATGATGCGCCGTCCCGGTCCCTGATATGCCCAATCGATGCCGACCTTGCCGTCCGAACCGTTTCCCTGGCCCTTCGATGGCGATGTCTGGCGCATGGCCATGGGGTTACGGGCGCAGGAGATGGAGGGCTGGCTGGCGCCTGATGCCGGCTGGCCGGAACAGTTGGCTGAACGCGCCCGCCTGATCCGCGACCGCAAATGGGATGTCATGGCCCTGATGCCAGAGGCGCGGGCGGCGTCGGTGGAGGTGATGGGCTTGCTGTTCGCCCATCTGACGGTACGGTTTCCGGACTGGTTTTGCCGGGTGGGGCAGGGTGTGGAAAGCCGGGTGGATGGTGCCCGCCTGGACCCCGCGGATTTTGAGCATCCGCTGCATTTGCTGGCACATCTGCTGCCCGATGATCTGTGCCTGATGACGCCGTCGCCGGGTGGATGGCGGCTGACGGGCGGGGTTGTGTGCTTTCCGTCGCACTGGATGCTGCCGCATAAGCTGGGCAAGCCGTTGCCGGGCATCCACCGGCCTGTCGCGCGCTATGACGCGATGCTGGCGACACCGGTTGACCGGTTCTTTGATACGCTGTCGCCGGGGCGGGTGGTATGGCGGGCCAACTGGACCCTCTCGGACGATCCCACCCTGTTCCAGCCGGGAACCAAGGCGCACGCGCCACCCGACGCCGACATTCATGAGGGGAATGCTGGTGAGCGGCTATGGCTACGAGTGGAACGGCAGACGCTGACCAAGCTACCCGAGAGTCGCGCGGTCCTGTTCACGATCCGCACACATCAGCGCCCGCTATCCGCCCTGACAGGGGCGCAACGGCACCAGTTCGCGTCGGTCTTGCGCTCGGTACCGGACGATGTGGCGGCATACAAGGGGCTGCGGCGGACCGGCCCCCTGGCCATGGGATACTGTAAGACTGTTTAGGTGAACGCCTTGAAGGTGATGATGGTGAAGGTGTCCTTCACCCCATCCAGGGTCTGAATCTGGCCCGTCACGAAATGGCCGATATCCTCCCCATCCTCCAGAAAGCACTTCATCATCAGATCGTACTGACCGGAGACGGAATGCACTTCCGACACTTCCGCTACGCTCTGCACCGCGAGGTCGGCCACGTCATAGGCGCGGCCGAGATCGCATTTGACCATGATGAAGATCGTCTGCATGGCTCAGTCTTCCGACGTTTCCGCCACCTCGACGGCGGGTGACTTGGGTGGACGGGCAGCGCGCAGAATGAAGGCGGGCACGTCATCGCCAAAGCCGACGACGGGCGGGCCACGGTCATCATCCTCATCCCGGCGGGGACGACGGTCGCGGCGGTCATCGCGGTCACGACGGAATTCGTCGCGGCGATGCTCATCGCGGCGGAACTCACCCCGGCCCTCATTGCGGACTTCGCCACGATTGTCAGCACGGGGCTCGCCCCGGTTGTCACTACGGCCCTCACCGCGATTTTCACCGCGTGCTTCGCCACGGCCTTCACCACGATTCTCGTACCGGTCGCGATTGCGCTCACCGCGCGGCTCGCCACGGCTCTCGTGACGCTCACCCCGGTTGTCGGGACGCTCCCGCTTCGGTTGGTTCGCCTCAATCGCGGCCTCGACCACTTCGGGCTGCACATGGACATGCACCGGGCGTTCGGCCTTGGGTGCCCGTTCGCCGCGTTCCCGGCCACCCCGGCGGCCATCTTCCTTCTTCGGGGCACCCCGGCTACGGCGGCGCGGATCGGCATCGAAGGACAGTTCGGCGGTCTCGATCCCCTCAACGTTGAAGCGGGGGATTTCCTTGCCGATCAGCTTTTCAATGGCCTGCACCAGCTTGCCATCTTCCGGCGTGGCGATGGTGAAGGCGCGGCCCGTCTTGCCCGCACGGCCCGTGCGACCGATGCGGTGGACGTAATCTTCGGAATGGTGCGGCGTGTCGAAATTGAACACGTGGCTGACATTGGAAATGTCGATGCCGCGTGCCGCCACGTCGGAACAGACCAACAGATCTATGCTGCCGGCCTTGAAGGCTTCCAGCGTCTCGGTGCGCTTGGACTGCACCATGTCGCCATGCAGGGCGCCGGCATTGAAGCCGTGCTTGACCAGCGAACCATGGACGACGGCGATGTCCTTCTTGCGATTGCAGAAGATGAAGGCGTTCTTCACATCGTCGGTGGCGATCAGGCGGCGCAGCGCCTCGCGCTTGTCCTGTTCATCCACGACCAGCAGATGCTGGGCAACCGTGGTGGCTGTGCTGGCGGGCGCGCTGACCGTCACCTCTTCGGGCGTTGTCAGGAACTTGTCGGCCAGACGCTTGATCTCCGGCGGCATGGTGGCACTGAAGAACAGGGTCTGACGCTTGCGCGGCAGCAGGCTGACGATACGCTCGATATCGGGGATGAACCCCATGTCGAGCATGCGATCCGCCTCGTCGATCACCAGGACCTTGATGTCGGTCAGCAGGATATTGCCACGGTCGAACAGGTCCATCATGCGGCCCGGCGTGGCGATCAGCACGTCAACGCCACGTTCCAGCTTCTTGATCTGGTCGCCAAAGCTTTCGCCGCCGATCAGCAGCGCCATGTTCAGCTTGTGGTACTTGCCATACAGCTCGAAATTTTCCGCCACCTGGGCGGCCAGTTCGCGCGTCGGCTCCAGGATCAGGGAGCGGGGCATGCGCGCCTTGGCGCGGCCACGGCCCAGAATTTCGATCATGGGCAAGGTAAAGGAAGCGGTCTTCCCCGTACCCGTCTGGGCGCAGCCCAGCACATCCCGGCCCTGCAGGACCCACGGGATGGCTTTTTCCTGGATCGGCGTCGGCGTGGTATAGCCGACTTCTTCAACAGCGCGAAGGACTTCGGACCCGAGTCCAAGTTCCGAGAACAGCATTAGGCCTTCATCATTCTGGAGGCGACGTCGAACAAAAACACCGTGACGTCGGCGGCGATAATGGATCGACCGCTGGCAACCCTGCGTCCCCAGCATTTGAATTGCCGGAACACAATGGAATACGGTCGCGCCTTCGATATCAATTTCGGCCTTTGAGAGCAAGGATTTCGGGCGATGACACCCCCCACGCCGCACGCAAGGCAGCCCCTCTATCTGTTGCCGGGCCTGTTGTGCGATGAAGCCTTGTGGGCGCACCAGATAAACAACCTGTCCGACATCGCCGATTGCACCGTTCCCGACCTGACACAGGCAGACTCGATGGCGGCGCTGGCCGAGGCGATTCTGGCGCGGGCGCCGGAGCGGTTTGCGTTGGCCGGGCTGTCCATGGGCGGCTATGTCGCGTTCGAGATATTGCGACGCGCGCCAGAACGGGTGACCCGTCTGTGCCTGGTCGACACATCCGCCCGGCCCGACACGGTGGAACAGCGGCAGCGGCGGGAGGCCATGCTGAAACTGGCCCGGATCGGCAAGTTCCGAGGCATGTCGCCGCGCCTTCTGTCTATGCAGGTGCATCCCGACCATGTGGCGGTGCCGGAAATCGGTGGTGTCGTCCTGGCCATGACGGAGCGGGTGGGCCGCGATGCCTTCTGCCGGCAGCAGGCGGCCATCCTGTCGCGGCCCGATAGCCGGCCCGGCCTTGCCGCCATCACGGTCCCCACCCTGGTCATTGTCGGCGCCGATGATGCGCAGACGCCGCCCGACCGGTCGCAGGAGATTGCGGCGGCGGTGCGGGGTGCCAGCCTGCATGTGATCCCCCGCTGCGGGCACCTTGCCCCGCTGGAGCAGCCGGAGCGGGTGACGGGGTTGATGCGGGAATGGTTGTTGGCATGATGGCCCGGTTGCGTCCGTCGCATCGCGCCGCTAGTGTGCCGCCGGAATTCGTTTTGGAGGATTTGATATGAGCTTCGTCGGTATCGGCCTGTTCTTCGCCGCCAGCGTTCTGGCCGTGATCTGCATCAGCGCCATCAAGGCCCCGGAAGGCGATGGTGGGCACGGTCATGGTCATCATGGCGGCCACGGCCACCACTGAGATCGTCAAAGCCCTGGACCGCATGCGGCGGGTGCCGTAAACCTGTCTGCGGCCACCTTATCTGGTGTCCCCACACAGATGTAACCCACAAGCCGTAGCGCCATGCCCGACGCCCTTGCCGAGACTTTCGCCCTGTCGCCGCTGGAGGCGGCCCAGGATGCGTTGCGCAAGGTCTGGGGCTATCCGGCCTTTCGCGGCATGCAGGCCGACATTGTCGAGCATGTCGTGGCCGGGGGTGACGCCCTTGTCCTGATGCCGACGGGCGGCGGCAAGTCGCTTTGCTATCAAATCCCGGCCCTGGTGCGGCCCGGTGTCGGGATTGTCGTTTCGCCCCTGATCGCCCTGATGCGCGATCAGGTGGATGCGCTGCGCCAGTTGGGCGTGCGCGCCGCCTACCTGAACTCTACGCTGGACTGGCGGGAGGCGCAGGAGGTGGAGCGGGCGTGTGAGCGGGGCGATCTGGACCTGCTCTATGTCGCTCCCGAACGGCTGGTGACGCCGCGCTTCCTGGAACTGCTGGAACGGTCGCGCATCGCGCTGTTCGCCCTGGACGAGGCGCATTGCGTCAGCCAGTGGGGCCATGATTTCCGCCCGGAATACCTGCAGCTCTCCATCCTGCACGAAAAATTCCCCGATGTGCCGCGCGTGGCGCTGACGGCGACGGCGGACGCGCAGACGCGCACCGACATCGCGGCGCGCCTGGGCCTGACCGATGCCCGGCTGTTCCTGGCCAGTTTTGACCGGCCCAACATCACCTATCGCATTCTGCCCAAGGATCAGGAGCGCCGGCAGCTGCTGGATTTCCTGCGCCGCCGGCCAGAGGACGCGGGCATCATCTATTGCCTGTCGCGGGGCAAGGTGGACGCCATCGCGCAATATCTGGCCGACCAGGGGGTCGATGCGCTGCCTTATCATGCCGGGCTGGACCCCGCCACGCGGCAGGCCAATCAGGACCGTTTCATCAAGGGCGAAGGCGTGGTGATGGTCGCCACCGTCGCCTTTGGCATGGGCATCGACAAGCCGAATGTGCGGTTCGTGGTGCATATGGACCCGCCACGGTCCCTTGAAGCCTATTACCAGGAAACGGGCCGTGCGGGCCGCGACGGACTGCCGGCGGAAGCACTGATGCTCTACGGCTTTGCCGATGTCGTACAGATGCGCATGATGGTGGAGGGGTCCGACAGTCCGCCGGCCTTCAAACGCACCGAACGGCAGAAGCTTGAGGCACTGCTGGGCTTCTGCGAGACGGCGCGATGCCGGCGGCAGACGCTTCTGACCTATTTCGATGAGGAATATCCCAAGCCCTGCGGCAAGTGCGACACCTGTTTCCAGCCCGTCGAGACCTATGACGGGACGGTGGTGGCGCAGAAGGCGCTGTCGGCGGTGTACCGCACGGGGCAGCGGTTCGGGGTGGGCCATCTTGTCGATGTGCTGCGCGGGGTTGCCACCGACAAGGTGGTTGAAAAAAGCCATGACAAGCTGAAGACCTTTGGCTGCGGCACCGAACTGGGCAAGCAGGAATGGCATAGCGTGTTCCGGCAGCTGGTGGCCAACGGCCTGCTTTGTGCTGATCCGGAGGGGCATGGCGGCCTGATCCTGACGGAGACGGCGACTGCCGTCCTGAAAAGCCAGGAAGTCGTGCGTCTGCGCCGGGACCCGGCGGCGGAGGCCAAGGGGAAGGGCAAGGCCTCCTGGTCGGGCAGCGGCGGTTCTTCCAAGCCAAAGACATCCACCGCCGACCTGTCACCCGCCGACGATACGCTGTGGCACGCGCTGAAGGCGCTGCGCCTGGAACTGGCGCGCGAACAGGGGGTTCCGCCCTATGTCATCTTCCACGACGCGACGTTGATGGAGATGGTGCGGGAGAAGCCGACCGACCTTGACGAGCTGGGCACTCTGCAAGGCGTGGGTTCGCGCAAGCTGGAGCGTTATGGCGAATATTTTCTGGATGTGATCCTGACGCATTCATAAAGGTGCGGCCCCCCCCGGTATCACTCCTCCCGCCAGCGATTGAGGTGACGTTCGATCGCATGGACCAGGCCGTCGGCATCGCGGGCGCGGATCATGGCCACCATGTCGCCATGGTCACGGTTGGAGCGTTGGATGGCGGAATTGGCACGCCAGCCGCGAACACCCGGAAGGCCGCGATGGCGCAGGGCCTTGATCTCTTCCATCATCACGCGGTTTCCACAGATGGCATAAAGCCGGTCGTGGAACTTCGCATTGAGGGCGCGCAGCAGCGGCAGGTCGGCATCTTCCATATTGGCGTCGAATTCCGCGACGATCTGGTCTAGTTCGGCCACATCATCATCAGTCGCCCGCTCCACCACGCGCCGGGCCGCCGCCACCTCCAGCACGGTGCGCGCCTCAATCAACTCCTCGCGGTCCTGCTGCGACAGGCTGGCCACGCGGTAACCGCGATTGGGGACATGTTCCAGAAGCTGGCGTGTCTTAAGGTCCAGAAGGGCCATTCTGACATCGAAACGATGTGCGTCGTAATTCGTTTCGATATCGGTTTGTTTCAGCCATTCTCCCGGTCGGAACACCCCACCCAGCAGGTCCGCTTCCAGCCGGCTGACAAGGCTGGCGGCCTCGGCTTCTTTGTCCCTGGAGGTTTCCTTGGTCGTTGCCATGGTTGCGGTAGCCAATTTGTTATCTGATTTCTGCTCAACATATTAGCAGACCGCCAAACCAATCGCCAAGAGCCGGTTGTCCCGCGTCCTCACGTCTCAACCGATGCCAGAAAACCTTCCAGTTCCGCGAAATAGGCGTCCGGTTCCTCGTAAAAGGGCATATGGGAACTGTTCTCGAAGATGCGGATGCGACTGTCCGGCAGGGCCATATGCATGCGCAGCGAACAGGCGGGTGTCAGTTCATCATGCTTGCCGGCCAGGACAAGGCAGGGGACCTTGATGGCGCCCATGGCGGGCACGCGGTTCCAATCCTTCATATTGCCGGTATAGGTGAATTCATTGGGCCCCTGCATGGTGACATAGGGGCCCATGTTCCAGTCGGCCAGCGATGCCGTCAGCGGTTCCGGCCAGATGCGCAGACGGCAGACATGGCGGTGGTTCAGCAAGGTGACGGCCGCCTGATATTCCGGATGGTCCAGGGTCCCGGCGGCTTCATGCGCCACCATCATGGTCACCGTCTCCGACCCCAGGGCCAGACGCAGGCGGTTCAGTTCGCCCACCAGATGCGGGATGTCGCAGGCGCCGTCGGCGATGATGTAGGATCGCACGGCCTCGGGACATGTCAGGCAGTATTCGGTGCCAAGCCAGGTGCCCCAGGAATGGCCCAGGAAATCCACCGGCCCCAGGTCAAGCGCGCGGCGGACCTGTTCGGCTTCATCCACATAGCGTTCCATGGTCCAGAGGCCGGGATCGGTGGGACGGTCGCTGGCGCCGCAGCCCAACTGATCCCAGCCCACAATGCGATAGCCCTTCTCCGCCAGCCGCAGATGCGGTTCACGCAAGTAGCGGTTGGGCAGGCCAGGGCCGCCATTGGCCAGGAACAGGGTCCGCTCACCCTCACCATGAATGTAAGCCACGACCTCGTGGCCTTCGCGCAGGGTGATGCGGCGTGTGATGGTCTGCATGGGTTTCAGGCTCCGATCCGGAACGGATTGTTGGTGACGGGGGAAGGGATGGCGGCACGGAAGGCAACGACCTGATCCAGGTCCAGGCTGGCCAACAGCACCCCCGGCTCGTCCCCCAGCCGGCCCAGAACCCGGCCCCAGGGGTCGATGATCAGGCTTTGCCCGTGCGAGCGGCGACCGGGGTAATTGTCGCCGCATTGCGCCGGGGCCAGCACGAAACAGCCGGTTTCGATGGCACGTGCGCGCAGCAGCACCTCCCAATGCAAGGGGCCTGTCATGGAACTGAAGGCGGCGGGCACGGTGATGATCTGGGCGCCCGTCTGGGCAAGCGTCCGGTGCAGATGCGGGAACCGCACATCATAGCAGATGGCCATGCCGATCCGGGCGCCATCCGGCCCATCCGCCACCACGGCCCGGTCGCCAGGGCGGTAGAAGTCGCTTTCGCGGAAGCGTGACCCGTCGGGCAGGTCCACATCGAACAGGTGGATCTTGTCATAGCGGGCGGTGATCGCACCATCCGGGCCGATCAGGGCCGACCGGTTGGCCATGCGCCCATCCGCCAGCTTCACCGACACCGACCCCGCCAACAGCCAGACCGACAGTTCCCGCGCCAGATGCGACAGCAGGATCAGGGCCGGATGCTCCGCCTCCGGCAGCGCATAGTCGCGAAGGGCCACGAAGGAGGGGTTCAGATAATCGAACGCTTCGGCCAGACAGATCAGCGTCGCCCCACCCGCCGCCGCCTGACGGATCAGCGGCGTGATGGCGGCCAGATTATGCTGTGGGTCAGATGTCGCCGTGCTTTGCACACAGGCGACGGGCAGGGGGGGCATCGCAGGCTCCATCATGGCGGAAATCTATATAGCCAAAATTGGCTACTATCTGTCGTGTGTCAACAGGCTTCGCTGTCGGGCGGCGTTATGGCGTCAGGGACAGGTGCAGGGTTCCACCCTCGTCGGCGGCGCGGGAACAGCAGGTGGTCATGCGGCCGGCGGCGTGGTCGTCTGGGGTCAGGATGCTGTCGCGGTGATCCACCGCGCCAGATCGCACAGTCACCACGCATTGCCCGCAAATGCCCCGGCGGCAGGAACGGGGGATGGCGATACCGTCGGCCAGCAGCCGATCCAGCAGGCTTTCACCGGCCCCAACCGCGATCGTCTTCCCATCCATAATGGCCGTAAAGGCAGGGCCGCTGGGTGTGGCGGGGGCGAAGGCTTCCCAATGTAGCCGGTTGGTTGACCAGCCCAAGCTGCGGGCCGTATCCAGTGCCGCCTGCATGAATGCATCGGGACCGCAGGTGTAAAGATGCGTGCAGGGTGCCTGTGCCGTTATCAGGGCGCGAAGATCGATGCGTCCATCCGTGGCGCTGTCATGCCAGCGCACGAAAGGGGCCAGGGGCGTGGTGGCAATGGCCCTGGCCAGGGGGCGGGCGGCGCGGTCGCGGGCGCAGACCAGCAGGATGAAGGGCCGCCCCGTTTCCCACAGCCTCCAGGCCATGGAGAGAAGCGGCGTGATGCCGATGCCGCCGGCCAGCAGCAGGACGGGACCGTTCCCGGATGCCAGCGGGAAATGGGCGCGCGGCAGGCCCAGGCGCAGGTGTGACCCCACGGCCAGATGGGCGTGAATCCAGGCCGAGCCGCCGGCGGACACATCCGACAGGCGCACCGCGATCTGCCAGGAACGGTGCCGTCCGGGCCGTCCACACAGGCTATATTGCCGAACCAGCCCGTTCGGCAGATGCACATCCACATGGTCCCCGGCGCCAAAACGCGGCAGGGGCAGGCCGAACCGGTGGCGCAGGGTGATGTGCAGCACGCCGGTGCCGTCGCGCGACAGGGCCGCAACCCGCATCGGCAGCGTTGCCGGCCCCCGCCGCCGTGACCAGAGATAGAGGCCTGTCGCCAGGAAACCCGGCAGGGACAGGCCGGTCAGCAGCATCAGGGCTGTGCCCGCGGGACCCAGAAGGCTGCCCGTATGCAGCGGATAGAACAGGTCCATGAACCGGTCCGCCGCTGCCCGTTCCGCCGCGCGGCGGGTACCCAGCAGGATGCCGGTATAGCCATCGAACCAGAATTGTTCATAATCCGGGCTGTCGGCCCGGCCCAGCATGACCATCACCACCCGCCCGTGCCCGCCGGGCAGGCGGATGCTGCTGGGCGTCGCCCCCTTCGCCCGGTCGATGATGCTGGATAGCGGCAGCAAGGGCGTGTCCGGACGCACTGGGACCTGTGGCGACGGGCGCGGTGTGACGGGCAGTGCTGCCGTCACGGTCGGGTTCCAGGCCATGCCGATGCCGGTCAGGGCCAGGAGCGCCAGGACGGGCACTAGATACAGGCCGGCGGCGCGGTGCAGGTCGCGCCAGCGGCGTAAGGGGGCAGCGGGCCAACCGGGGCGGAACAGCGCCTGCCACCCGTCCCGACGGGCCGTGCACGCCAGCAGCCAGAAACCCGTCAGGCACAGCGCCAACAGCGCCACGCCGATCCAGCCCACCACCTGCTGTCCCGTCGTGCCGGCGGCCAGCCGGTAATGGAATTGAAACAGCCATTCCATGGGCCAATCACCCAGCGGCGCCAGACGCAGCACCCGCCCGCCGCCCGCCGTCGCCATGAAGGCCTCTCCCGCGCAGGTGAGGTGGAAGAACAGCGGATCGGTGGCAAGGTCGGGCAGGTCGATGCGGTTGATGGTGCAGCCGCTGGCCCGTATGGCATCGACATTGGCGTCCAGCGCGGGGGGCGATGGTGTAAAGGCGGCGGGGTGCAGCAGGTGATTAAGGGGCTGCCGGAACAGCAGCAGCACACCGCCCAGCCCCTGCACGGCAATGAACAGCCCTAGGAACAGCCCGGCCCAGCGGTGCCAGCGCTGCACGGTCACGCCGCACCTGCGCGCCGAATAAGGTCGGAAGCGCCCGAGATATCGGCCAGCCTCTCACCCGCCGCCAGCCGGGCCAGCACCAGACGTTCGCGTTCCTGAAGGCCGATGGCGCGGTCGGCGGCGGCCTCCGCCGCGTCCGGGGGCAGAACGATGGCCCCGCTGTCATCGGCCAGGATCAGGTCGCCGGGATTGATCGCCACCCCGCCCACGCTGACGGGCACATTCATGGCGCTGTCCAGGGGCAGGAATTTCGTGGTCAGGGCCGATGGCCCCCGGCACCATACGGGCAGCCCCGCCTTCACGATTTCCCCGAAATCGGTGGCGGGGCCGTCGATGATGACCCCGGCGATGCAGGCCAGCCGCGCGGCATTCGTCGTCACCCCGCCCCAGCAGGCATGGCGCGTGTCGCCGCAGCGGTCGATGACCAGCACGTCGCCGGGCCGCGCGCTGCTGACGGCATGGTGCAGCAGGGTGCTGTCAGGCCCCGCGATCCGTACCGTCACCGCCGGCCCCGCGATGCGCGCCCAGGGCAGGACCAGACGTATGGCGGGATCGATGAAGCCGTCATGGCGGAAATGGCCCACCGTCGCCGTCTCCACCTGCAACAGCTTGTCCAGAAGCGGGCCGGGCGGGATCGGCGGCATGGGATTGATGGTGAACATGGGGTCTGTCCCTGGTTGGTGCGGCATCCTTCAACGCGATGCCGGTGGCCCCGATCCGCCGTCCCTCCGTCAGCAGCCAGGCCAGCTTTTCCCCGGCCTGGGCGATGGAAAGCCCGTGCGGCGGGCGGATGTTGGAAACACAATTGCGTTCGCTGTCCATTCGTCCGGGGCGCGGATCGATCGTCAGATAGGCGCCCAGGCTGTCTGCTGCCGACAGGCCGGGCCGTTCCCCGATCAGCATCAGGGCGAAGCGGGCGCCCATGCTGGCGGCGATGGCATCGCCCAGCGCCACGCGGGCCTGATGCGCCAACACCAGCGGGGCCAGGGACCAGCCCGGCAACCGCTGGCGCAGGTCCAGCGCCAGGGCGGCACCATGGGCCTGGGCCGCGCGGGCCGACAGCCCGTCGCCGATAATGATGGACAGGTCGAACGGCCCCGCCGGCAACCCGTCCGCCGCCGCCAGTTCGCGGCCCAGGTCGGGGCGGCGCAGATAGGTGGCGCGGTCGGGCGCCTGGCTGCGGACCGCTATCACCGGCCAGTCGCTGGCCTGTGCCGTCACGCCATCTACGTCCAGCGGCGTCCAGACGGCATCGCGGGCGCGGGCATGGCCCAGGTCGAAATCCAGGCAGGCGCGGGTGGGCATGGCATGGCCGGCCCGGCCCAGGCCGATACGGGCCTGGGTCGCGGCCCGCAGCCGGGCCAGCGGATCGTCGGCTGGCGGCTGGCTCATGGCGTCGTGAACCTCTGATCGGCGATGGCGCGGGCCAGTGGCAGGGTGGCGATCTCACGCGGGGCCACGCGGCCACGCGTGTCCAGCATGCACATGCTTTCCAGCCAGGCCTCAAACTCAGGAGCCGGACGCACGCCCAGCACGTCG
Source organism: alpha proteobacterium AAP38 (assembly GCA_001296005.1). Classification (GTDB taxonomy): domain Bacteria; phylum Pseudomonadota; class Alphaproteobacteria; order Azospirillales; family Azospirillaceae; genus Niveispirillum. The sequence goes on from LJHR01000005.1 coordinate 162,199, forward strand.
CGTACATAAAGCGCGTCGTGGAAGGATGTGCTTTGATAGTTCAGCATGATGTCATCGGCACCCGGTACGCCCATGACGAAGGAGACACCGGCCACGCCCAGCAGGGTCAGCAGGTTATCCATGTCGTTCTGGTCGGCCTCTGCATGGTTGGTGTAGCAGACATCCACCCCCATCGGCAGGCCCAGCAGCTTGCCCGTGCAATGATCCTCCAGCCCCGCCCGGATGATCTGCCGCCCGTCATACAGATATTCAGGTCCGATGAAGCCGACGACGCTGTTGACCAGCAGGGGGCGGAAGGCCCGCGCCACCGCCTGCGCCCGAACCTCCAGCGTCTGCTGGTCCACGCCGTGATGGGCGCCGGCGGACAGGGCACTGCCCTGGCCGGTTTCGAAATACATCACGTCATTGCCGATGCTGCCGCGTTTCAGCGACAGGGCGGCTTCCTGCGCCTCTGCCAGCAGGGCAAGGTCGATGCCGAAGCCGCGATTGGCCCCCTGCGTGCCCGCCACCGACTGGAACACCAGATCGACGGGGGCGCCGCGTTCGATGGCCTGCAAACTGTTGGTGACATGGGTCAGCACGCAGCTTTGCGTGGGAATGGCGTAGCGCAGGCGCAGATCATCGATCAGGCGCAGCAGGGCGATGGCGCCCTCCACATTGTCGGTGGCGGGATTGATGCCGATGACGGCATCCCCGCAGCCATGCAGCAACCCGTCCAGTATGGAGGCGGCGATGCCCGCCGGATCGTCGGTCGGGTGGTTGGGCTGTAACCGGACCGCCAGCCGCCCGCGCAGTCCGATGGAACTGCGGAAGCGCCGGACCACCCGGCATTTGCGCGCCACGGCGATCAGATCCTGATTGCGCATCAGCTTTGATACCGCAGCCACCATCTCCGCCGTCAGGCCGGGCGACAGGGCCGTCAGGTCGCGCGCCCGTACCCGGTCATCCAGCAGCCAGTCGCGAAATTCCCCCACGGTCAGGCTCGCCACGGGGGCGAAGGCGGCCTGATCATGGCTATCGATGATCAGGCGCGTGACCTCATCCTCCTCATACGGCACAACGGTTTCGGTCAGGAAGGTCTTCAGCGGCAGGTCGGCCAGGATGTGGCGGGCGGCCACCCGTGCCTCGGCACTTTCCGCCGCGATGCCGGCCAGTTCATCCCCCGACCGCAGGGGCGTGGCCGCCGCCAGCAGCGATTTCAGGTCGGGGAAGCGGTGGCGGGTGCCCGCCAGGTCGATCCGGTACATATCCGCCCCTCCCGATCCGTCAGGCCCTGACCAGCAGCGTGTCGTCGACGGCGAAGCACAGCCAGGCCGTATCGCCCTCCACCCGCGTCTCCGTCTCCGCCATCACAACCATGCCATGGCCGCAATCCAGCGTGTAGAGCAGGCGTGCCCCCAGATACGCCCGTTCAAGGATGCGCCCTGCCAGGATATTGACATCCGGACCCGGCAGGGGCGGTTCTGCCGACAGCTTGACATGTTCGGGACGCACCGTCAGCAGGCTGCCGGCAGGCGGGGCGGAGTTGTCGGGCCACAGGGCCGTCAGCACATCCCCACCCGCCAGCTTCACCCGGCAGGTGCCGGTGATGGCGTTGCGATCCACCACATCACCGGGCAGGAAATTGCTTGCGCCCACGAAATCGGCCACGAAGGCGTTGGCCGGGCGGCGGTAGATTTCCTCAGGGCTACCCAGTTGCGACACGCGCCCCTTCTCCATCACCACGATCCGGTCGGACAGGGCCAGTGCTTCGGACTGGTCATGGGTGACGTACAGTGTGGTCAGGCCCAGCTGGCGCTGCAACTGTTTCAGCCAGGATCGTGCCTTGATGCGCAGCTTGGCATCCAGGTTCGACAAGGGTTCGTCCAGCAGCAGCAGGGAGGGGCGGAAGACCAGGGTGCGGGCCAGGGCCACGCGCTGCTGCTGCCCGCCCGATAATTCGTGCGGGTAGCGGTCGATATAGGCGCCCATCTCCACCAGGGCCAGCGCCTCCTCGATCCGCGCATCCTGCTCCTTCTTTCCAACCTTGCGCAGGCGCAGGGGGAAGGCCAGGTTCTGGCGCACATTCATGTGCGGCCATAGGGCGTAGGATTGGAAGACCAGACCCAGATTGCGCTTTTCCGGCGGCAGTTCAAGGCCGCTGGCCCCATTGTAGAAATCCCGCCCACCCACCGTGATGCGCCCGCCCGATGGGCTGTCCAGCCCGGCGATGGCGAACAGGGTCGTGGACTTGCCGCAGCCCGATGGCCCCAGCAGGGTCAGGAATTCCCCGTCGGGAACATGCAGGCTGACCTCGTGCAGGGCCTGCACCGGGCCGTAATGCTTGTTCAGACGATCGACGACAACCTCAGACATCTTTGTTGGTCCTCAAGCTGCGGCGCGCCAGCGTCACGAACAGGGCCGTGATGGCGAGCTGAATGACGGAAAGGGCGGCGACCGGTCCTGTGCTGCCATTGGTCCAGAAGGTCAGCATCGTCGTGCCGATAATCTCTGCACCGGGGGCGAACAGGAACACGGCGGCGGCGTATTCTTTCAAGAAGGCCAGGAACAGCAGCACATAGGCCGAAAACAGCGCCGGCTTCATCAGGGGCAGGATGATCACGCGGACCGTGGTCCACCAATCGGCCCCCACCGACCGCGCGCCCTGATCTAATTCGCGACCGATCTGGTGCAGGGTGGGCGACAGTGCACCGAAGGCCATGGGAATGCCGCGCATGGTAAAGGCTAGCATCAGCAGCCAGATCGTGCCTTGCAACACATGGGCGAAGGGCAGCAGCAGCATGGCCCAGAACATGCCGATACCCGCAATGATGCCCGGCATGGCGCGGGGATAGAGCGCCACGAATTCCAGGGCGCGGCGGAACCGGAATTCCGACCGGTGGGCCACCAGCGCCACCATGGCCACGAACAGGGTGGCCAGCGCCCCGCCAAAGGCCGCGATGAACACCGAATTCAGGATGGAGCGGCGATAGGCCTCGTACCCGAACAGAATCTCGAAATGGTCCAGCGTCAGCAGGTCGAAGGGTGACATCAGGGGGGTGAGGAAACTGGTGACCGAGCGCAGCACGATGCCGGCCAGCGGCAGCAGCAGCACAAGGGCGGTGTAGAGGCTCATCAATCCGCAGACGACCCAGCCGACCCGACCGATGGGCGCCAGTTTGGGCCGCTGGGCCTTGCCGCGCACCGTGACGAAACGCTTCGACTGGCGCAGCAGCAGGCCCTGGATCACCAGCAGAATGGAAATCACGACCAGCAGCAGGGTCGCCGCCGCCCCGATCAGCCCGTAATCCGGGGTGATAGCGCCTAGTCCCTCCATATAGAGGAAGGTCGTGAAGAACTCCAAACCCACCGGTTTGCCGAACACCAGCGGAACCGCCAGCATTTCCAGCGAGCCGATGAAGGTCAGCAAGGCTGCATAGATGATGGATGGCCGCATCAGGGGCAGGGACACGGACCAGAGCGCGCGCAGGGGGCCAGCACCGACGGAACGGGCCGCATCCTCCAGCATGGCATCGGCCATCCGGGCGGATGAGGAGCAGAACAGATAGACGACGGGCGCCTGCGAGGTGCCGGCCAGCAGCCCCATGCCCAGGATCGTATACATGTCCCATAGCGGCACGCCGGCCATACGTTCCACCGCCAGAGTGACATAGCCGGACGGGCCGTAAAGGATGAACCAGGCAAAGGCCAACACCAGTTGCGACACATACATGGGCCAAAGGGTGAGGTTGCGCAGCCAGCCACGCCCCGGCATGTCGGTGCGTTCCAGGAACAGCGCGAAGGCCACGCCCAGAACCGTGGCGATCAGCGTGGACAGCAGCGCCAGCAGCACCGAATTGCCCAATGCGTCATGAAAGCGGGGATTGCCGAACAGCCGGACATAATTGTCCAGGCTGAACAGCGGGTCAGCCTCATACAGCGGGCGGTCCAGCAGCGACTGCCACAGCACGGGCACCAACGGCCCCAGCACCAGGGCCAGCGTCGCCAGCGCCACCGCCGCCTGGATCAGCAGCGCCCGGTCGGGCCGGAAAAATCGGGATTGGGGTTCCGCCAGGGACATGGGCCGGTCCGGTCCTTAATGTCAGAGGGTGGGGGTAGTGTTCGTTGCGTCATCCCGCTTCATCCACCGTCACCCCGGCGAAAGCCGGGGCCCAGGCGTAGAGGGGCGTCTGCCGCGGTAAGAGTCATATCGGCGCTGACCGCGCCTTACACTGGGCCCCGGCTTTCGCCGGGGTGACGGTAGAGAGAGCGGCCACCCTCACCGCCGCGCCTTGAACGTGGCGTTCCAGCGGGCGATGAAGTCCTGGTAATGGTCAAGCATGGTGGGGTCGTAACCGACATGGACGATCCTGTCCTCGCCGCCCAGCCGCCGGACCAGACCATCATAGGTCAGGTACGGCACCTCATCGGGCCGTACATCGGACCGGTAGGGCATCAACCCGCCTTGAGCCGCCGCTACCTGACCATCATGCGACAGCAGGTAATCCAGCATCAGCCGGGCACTGGCCGGGCTGCGGCTGCCGGCGGTGACGGCCATGCCGCGCGGCACCAGTACCGTTCCGTCCTTGTCCAGAGTCCAGTCCACGATCTCCGACCGGCCCTTGGTCGCCATCTGCGGCCAGACGGTGACGGCGGAGACATTGAAGCCGACCAGATATTCGCCCGTCGTGACCTTTTCCATCATAGCGGCCCCACCGCTTTCCACCCGTACGGCGGGCGAAAGGCGCTGCATCAGGTCCCAGCCGCCGGGGCGTCCGCTGGTGATGGCGGCCCAATGCACGGCATAGGCCAGCGCATGGGCGGCGGCGTCATAGGTGGTGACGCGTTTGCGGAATTTCAGCGGATTTTCAGCTGCCAGGGCCGCCAGCCGGTTCAACCCGTCGGGATACTGCTCCGGCTTCAGCAGAAGCTTGTTGTAGATCATCACCATCGGGTCAGCCGACAGCGTGTAGAGGCCGGGCATGGGCCGGCTCCAGGCCGGCAGGCTGGCTTCTTCCCGGCTGACATGGGCGCCGATGCCGCCCTTGGCCGCGAAGCGCATCCAGGCATCAGGTGCGCTGGACACGATGATGTCAGCCGAGGGCCGGTTGACGGAGGTTTCGGCGTAGTAACGCTCGAACACTTCCGACGGGCCCATGTCCAGGCAATTGACCTTGATCCAGGGATACAGCGCCTGGAACCCGTGCAGCAGGGGGCGCCAATTATACTCGGCCATGATCGAGTAGATCAGCAGGCCGTTTTCGGCCTTTGATACCGTGACCGGATCATCGGCGCGGGCCATGCCCGGCAACAAGGCGGCGGCGGCGATGCCGGCCATGACCTGCCGGCGCGACGGCATCGGGGGGGAAGGGGCGGCTGGTGATCGGTCCTTCATCATTTCTCCCCCTTCAACCCGTCTGGCCCAGGGCCAATCCGGCCCCCCGGCGCAGAAAGGTGACATCGGCGCCCAGCGTGACGAAGCCATAACCACGGTCTAACATCATCTCCGCCGTCTGGCCCGGCAGCGTGGTTCCACCCAGGGCCAGCCCGGCCTCCAGAATGCGCCGTTCCGCCGCTTCCAGAACAGCCTTGAATGCGGGGGCGTCATATTGTCCGGGCACGCCGGCGCTGATCGACAGGTCCAGCGGGCCGATGAACAGCATGTCCAGGCCTGGCACCTTCGCCATCTCCGCGATTGCATCCACGCCCTTCACGCTTTCGATCAGGCCGATGGTCAGGGTTTCCGCCTCCCCGAATTCCGCCACCTCCCAGCTCCAGGCGCCCCAGCCGGCGGCGCGGGAGACGGTGTAGTGCGCGCCCCTGATGCCGTGCGGGGGATAGCGTGTGGCCTTCACCAGCCTGTCGGCGGCATCCGCACTTTCCAGGTTGGCGGACAGCAATCCTTCGGCACCGGCATCCAGAAGGTGTCGGACGGGGGCGGGGTGGTTGTCCGGCAAACGGGCCAGGACCGTGGTGCCGGTACCCGCCATGGCCCGCATCTGGTGGATGGCGGTTTCCAGCCCGCCCGGCGAATGTTCATGGTCGATGATCAGGGCATCGAAACCCAGCGGGGCCAGTGCTTCGGTCACGGCGGGGCTGCCCATGAACAGCCAGGCCCCGCGCGCCGGTCGCTTTTCCCGCAGCAGGCGCTTCAGGCGGTTAGGTCGAAACATCGCCACCCCCTTCCGCCGCCAGCCCGTTCAGGAAGGCGATGGCAGCTCCGACCAGGGCGTCACGGGAATGGCGGAACCCGTCCAGAATGTCCAGCTGCACATCAATGCCATTGTCCGTCAGGTTGGCGGCCAGCGTATGCAGCCGTTCGACCCGCGTCGCCCCGGCATCGTTGGCGCCTTCCATCCAATGGCGGGAGCCCGGCGTGTGGGTGATTTCCCAGGTGTCGGTATCATCCGACCCGACGGCCAGATGCACCCGCACCTTCCGCATGGCGTCCAGGTCCAGCGGCACGCCGAACCGTTGCTCCATATCGGCCACACCCAGCCACCAGAGGCGGCCCGTATCCAGCAGCGTCGGCGAACCCGGTGCCCCGACCGACACGGCACGCAGCCGACCGGGATGCAGATAGAGAAAGCGATGGGCGAAATGTGCCCCGCCGGAGAAGCCGAACAGGTCGAACCGCCCGGCATCGACGCCATAGCGCGCCGCCACCTCCGCCACCATGTCCAGCAACAGATGGTCAAAGCGGATGCCCTGGTACTCAATGTATTTGTAATTGTCCCGTTCCTGCGGCTCGCCGATCCCACAGGGGAACAAGGGGGCCAGGATGATGCTGCCCGTTGCCTCGGCATAGGGGATGAACAGGTCCCGCAGCGCCTGATTGCCACGGTCCGTGCCATGGACCGCCGCCAGGATGCGCCCGCCGGCCGGGTTTTCCACCAGCCGGGAAGGTACATAGAGGCAGTAGGAGAAGCGCTGGTCGATACGGCAGGCCGTTGCCGGTGTCCTGCCGATATCATAGGGCGTGAAGCCCCGTTCCGCGCCGTTCACGGGCAGAGTCATTCTTGTCATCCATGTCGGGAGGGATCGGCCCGGTGCCGGGGTGCGGACAAAGCCGCAGGACCGGGACAGCCGGATCAGTATTCCGCAGACATCTTCAGGAAGAGGGTACGGCCCTCCGCCTTGCTGTACAGCTGGTCGCGGTTGATCATCTGGGACGTGACGGAATAATAGTCGTTGTTGAACAGGTTGTTCACACCCAGCGTGAACAGCAGTTTGTTCATGCTGTACTGGGTGGACGCATCGACACGCGTCACGGGACGCACACGGCCTGTGTAGAAATCATTGATCTTTGCGGTCGGGAACTTGTTGCGCGAACCGGTACGGTTCACCTGCAAACGGCCCGTCCAGTCAGCGGTGAATTCCTGTTCCAGCCAGGCATTATACTGTTCCGGCCCGATGCGGCGCCCGGTCAGGGGGGTGTCGACCTTGCCGTCATGATTGGCGTCGCGCTTGCCCTCCGACCAGGCGAAGCTGCCGCCCCAGCTGGTGCTGTCGCCGATCTTGCCGCTCAGGGTCGCCTCGATGCCGTGGATGCGTTCCTTCTCGCGCAGGGTCGCGGCCTCGGTCGGGTTCACGGTGTCGATTACGAAATCGGTGCCGTATTTCGACTTGCTGATGAAATAGGCGACCGTGTAGCCGATATCGAGGACCGATCCGCGCAGGCCGATTTCGTAGTTATTCACCAGCTGCGGCTTGGGATCGAAATTGTCCAGATTGCGTGCCGTCACGCGGCGCAGGGGCGCGCCGATATCGGGGATGGAGAAACCCTGGGAGAAGCCGCCGAAGATTTCCGCTTCGGGCAGGATATGCAGCGTGCCGCCGATATTGACCGGCGTGGCACTGTAATCCAGTTCGCCCGCCGCCACCTTCACATTGGTCAGGCCAGCCACGAAATCATCGATCTTCATCTTGAATTCGTCATGCCGGATGCCGGCGCGCAGGGTGAACCAGTCGGTGACCGGCACGTCCAGCTGAATGAAGGCCGCATAGTTCATCTGCTTTAGCGGCGGCGTGAAGGTGCGGCCATCGCCCGGCTTGTTGGTCAGCGGTATCAGCGGCTGTTCGGTGGTGTCGCGGGCAATGTCGAAGCCCCAGAGCGCGGTACCCCCGTCCAGGCCCCAATCATCCAGCTTGGTGGTGAAATCGGTCTGCCATCCGATCTTTTCCGAGGTGATGGTGGTCTGGGTCCCGCCCAGGCGCGCCGCATCGAAGGAAAAGACGCTGTAATTCTCCAGATAGTAGATCTTGCTATTCAGGGCAGAGCCGAGAATGTCGCTATTCTCGTAGGCAAGGGACGAGATTGTGTTGCGGTTTTCCGGGTCAAGGGCCCGGGGATCGGCCATGCCCTTGATCGCCGTTTCCTTGATGCCCCTGGCGATATTGCCGCTGACCGTGACGTAATTGGTGTCCTGCTTCTGCTGGTAATAATTGACCATCGCCTCAATGCGCTGGTCACCGAAGGAATAGCCCAGCTTTGCGAACAGGTTATAGATGTTGCTATCGGCGATGCCGCCGAAATTGTGCGGGTCGGGGGCCAGACGGTCGCCATCGGCGTCGAACTGGCCGTTCACCCGCTCATACGAACCGTTCAGGTTGACGTCGAAACCACCGATGGCGCCCGACGCACTTTGCGAAATGCTGGGCCGTGCGCTATCGGCCAGATGCTCTGTCGACAGGCTGGTCCCGATCTCCGTCTTGAAACGGAATTCCTGGGTCGAGGGCGCGTCCTTGGTGATGTAATTGACGATGCCGCCGGCACCACCCTGGCCATACAGGGCCGAGGCACCACGGATCACCTCAATCGAGCCGATCACGGAAGGGGAGATCAGGCGCAGGTCGCGGCCACCGTCACGCAGCGGGTTGGACACGGGGATGCCGTCGATAAAGACGCGCAGGGGACGACCGCGCAGGCTCTGTTCGACATTCGCGGCGGTGCCGTTGGAGGCGGCGATGCCGGGCACCATGTTGGATAGGACAGACCCGATATCAGCCGTCGTCGACAACTGATCCTCCAGATCTTTGCGGCCCACGACCGTGTAGGAGCCGGGGAAAGTCTCAATCGTCGCGGACAGGCGCGACCCGGTGACCACAATCTCTTCCAGGGCCATGTCCTGGCCATGCGCGGCGGGGACCATCCCGGCTCCCGCCGCGACACCCAGCAGCATCAGCCGCTTCAAATTCCTCATGTGCAGTACTCCCGTGTCCATGATGCCGGCTTGGATGTCGGCTGCCAAGGAATAGTAGCCAATCTCGGCGCCCAATGGTAGCCAATTTTGGATATTCAGGAGCTTCAAATTCCTGATTCTTAAAAATCCATATATTTCAATGTTTTGGTTCGGGGAAGCTGTCCTGTATCCGGGACCTTGCCCCGTTAAGCCCCCCTTCACGCCAGCATGGCGCCGGGGGCCAGGGCCAGTGACAGGATGATCAGGCCCAATGCCGGATAGGCCCACCAGCCCATGCCGCGCCAGGCCCGGACCCAGCCATTGCTGCTTTCGGTCCCCGATGCGGCGGCGGCGCGAAGGCGCAGGCTGTAGATCATCACCCCGGTCACCGACAGGCCGGTCAGCAGGATGCCCGCCAGGAACCAGACAATCTTTGTGGCAAAGCCGCCCAGCGTGCCGAAATGCAGGGGGTCTGCCATTTCCGAGATGCGCTGATGGGCCGTCAGTTCCTCCCCCCTGCTGACCAGCAGAACTGCGCCGTCATCGGGGTTCAGCCAGACCGCGTTCGACCGGTCACGCACCAGCCAGGCATCGGCCTGCCCCATCAACACCAGACCCCGCGCGCCCTTGGCCGTGGGATAGCGGATTTCGCGTATATCCAGGCCGGGATAGGCGCGCAGGCCCGTCTCGATCAGGGCGTCAAGGGCCGGTCCCACCGGCTGTGCCGCCGTGATGGGGAGGGCAGGGGCCTTGGGATGGTCAGGCGCGTCGCCACCCAGTGATTCCACCATGTACCAGACGCCGGTCACCGCGATCAGGGCCACGAACCACAGGCTCCACAGCCCGGCCAGCCGGTGCAGGTCGCCTGACAATCTGCGCCCGTCCCCGCCGCGCGGTCGCTTGAAGAAGCCGCGCCACCATTTCTTGTAGGTGACGATGCCGCTGACCAGCGATGCTAGCAGCAGGAAGGCCAGGGTGCAGACGATGGGCACCCCCAGCTTCACGGGCAGCATCAGATGACGATGCGTCTCCCGCAGGAAGCGTTGGATATTGTACCAGCCCACAACCCCTGTGACCCGGCCCGTATAGGGGTCCAGATGCACGCGGGTGGGGCGGGCGGTACCGGTGTCCAGCCAGGCCTCCGCCGCGAAGCCGGGATGCGGCGGCGCATAGATCTGCGCCAGCCGCCCGCCGGGCACGGCATCCCGCGCTGATGCCGCCAACGTGCCCCAGGAGGCCTTCGGTCCCTCCTGCGGCATCACCCGCATCGACGGCGTGACCAGCCAGTCCAGTTCGGCGGAGAACACGGCCAGCGTGCCCGTCGCCAGGATGAAGGTCATGAATAGGGATAGTTTCAGCCCGGCCCAGGCATGGACCGCCCACCAGACCGACCGCCGTTTCCGTTCTGTCGCCGCCGCCATGGCTTAGAAGGTCCGGCGCAGTTCGACGAACCAGGTGCGCGGTTCACCGGGGAAATGGCCATTATGGGTCGTGAAGCCGGACGCGGCATATTCCTTGTCGAACAGGTTCTTCACCCGGAACATCGCCTCCGCGAAGCCCAGATCCGTGATGATGGAGGCGTCGAAGATCGTGTAGGGCTTCACCGTCTGGCCGTTCAGGCTGAGGCGCCTTGAGACATGTTCCCCACCAAAGGCGAAGCCGGTATCGATGGCCGGCACCTGATAGCGGGTCCAGAAGCCAACCTTGTGGCGCGGGGCATTGGCAAAGCGGTTGCCCACGGCATTGGTAAGGCTCTGCCCCGGCACCGTGCCCGTGATCTTGGTATCGTTATAGCCGTAATTGGCTGTGAACACCCAGTCGGGCGTGATATCGGCGGAAAGGTCCAGTTCCAGCCCCTTCGCCGTCACCTCGCCCACAGGGCTCAACTGGTTGACGCCATTGACGGGTGACTTGGTGGTGTCGGTCTGCACCATGTTTTCGCGCACGATGCGGTAGATGGCGCCGTTGGCCTGGATGCGGCCACCCAGCAGCGCCGTCTTTACCCCAGCTTCCACCTGCCGGCCCGTTATCGGGTCAAAGGGACCGCCGGCATTTTCCGCCTGGCTGGCGATGGCCTGCGGTTCGAAACTGTTAGCGAAGCTGGCATAGAGAGACACTTCGTCGGTGGGCTTGTAGATCAGGCCCGTCCGCCATGTGTAGTCGCCATCGGAGAAGTCCGAGCCATTGACCCGGTTCACATCCTTGAAATGGTCGTAGCGGATGCCGGCCAGGGCGATCCAGTGCTGGCCCAGCCCCACCTGATCCTGCAGGTAGACGCCCTGGCGTTCGGCGCGCGTGTCCGTCCGGCTGAACGGCACATTGGACAGGTTGTAGGCGGCACCGGAGGTCAGGCCATAGACGCGGTTGGTCAGGCTGGCATCGGGCACGGGGCCGCCGGCATTGCTGGCGCGGGCGGTCCGCTGCAACAGGATCGCATCCTCGCGGTACCAGTCGCCACCGAACAGGAACTGGTGGTCCAGGCCTGCCAGTTCCGTGTCGGCGATGAAGTTGACGGCAGTGGCCAGGGCATCGCTGTCCCGCTTCTGGTCGCGGAATTCACGCCGGACCATGTCAAGGATACCGTCGCGGTTGCTGTCATAGGTGCCGCGCGGTTCGTGATATTGCTGCACCTCGTTGGATTTGAACCAGCGCACGCCGGCATCCATGCGGATGGCGTCGGTCAGCCGCGTATCCAGCTTGGCCTGCAGCACATCGGATTTCAGCTTCGAATAATCCGTCGGCTCATTATGGTTCCAGGTGATGGGGGCCAGATAGACGCCGTCGTCGGTGACGGGTATGCCGCGCAGGCGGTTGGCGGGCAGGTCCTGGTCATAATGGATGACCTGAAGCGTCAGCTTCGTCTCATCCGCCAGACGGATGCGCAGGCTGGCATCGCCGATCGCCGTCTCGTTACCGGCGCCGATCCGGAAACTGTCCATCTCCTCATAATAGGCGCCGACGCGGTAGGCGAAGCGGCCCTCCTCATCGATGGGACCCGTCACCTCCGCCGCACCGCCCAGACGGTCATAATTGCCGGCAAAGGCCCGCACCTCGCCCCGGAAATCGTCCTGGGGCGTCTTGGTGACATAATTCAGGGACCCGCCCGGTGCCGCCGGGCCGTACAGCATACCCGCCGGACCCTTCAGCACCTCCACCCGTTCGATGTTGAACAGCTGCGGTACGGCAAAGCCGATGAACGGGTCACCGCGCATCCCGTCATAATAGGCCTGTTCCTGGCGGAAGCCGCGGAAGGTGACGCCGGCATAGGTGAAGAAGGACAGGCCGGAAATGTTGCGGTACAGGTCTGTGACGTTGCGCGCGCCTAGATCCTTGATCAGTTCCGCGTTGATCACCTGTACCGACTGCGGGATGTCCAGGATGTTGGCGGGCACCTTGCCGATGGTGGTTCCTTCCACCCGGTACAGGCGCTGGACGCGGCCCGTGACGATGATTTCCTCCGTCATCGTTGCCGCCGGTTCCGCCATCGCGGCACCACCCATCAAAGTGGCGGCGCAAACGCCCATCATCCACCATGCCCGCATTTTTAGAACCCCCACTTGAAATTGCGAATAATTCGCAGATGCGATAGCGGGTGAAAGGCAGCGGGTCAACATGCATATGTGCGACACATGCATGCGCGCAGTTTCGACGGGGATGTATCCGATGCGTTTTCTGTTGCGGAAATGCAGACGGCGGCACAGGTGATATCCTGTGCCGCCGTCTGTGCGAGGGGGAATTGGGTCGCTGCTGATCTGGATCAGCAGCGACCATTCATCAGAACTTTGCCCGCAGGCCGACATAGTAGGAGCGGCCAACCGCGTCATAGACGGCGACATCGGTGCTGTTCTGTGAGCTGGCCACGATGGGCAGGCCACGGTCGAACAGGTTGGTGACGCCGGCGCGCAGTTCGATGCTCTCATTGACCCGGACATTGCCGAACAGGTCGAACAGGTTATAGGCCGGCACGCCGCGCGACGGGTTGGTGGGCGTGGTCACCGCCGTCACGTCGTCCATCGCCCCCTGATACCGCCAGCGCAGACCGACGCCGAACAGGTCGGAGCGGTAGCCGACGGTGGTCAGCGCCTTCCAGCGCGGCAGGGCGCGGCCCAGCGTGCTGGTATTCACATAATCCTGGAATGCGCTGCCGGGCAGGGTCTGGATATTGTAGTGGTTCACCCAGCCGATGACGGGCGTGACATAGATCTCGGCGCTGGGATCGCCGACATCGGCACCGATATCCGACAGGCTGGCCGACCAGTTGATCTGCACATCGATACCGTCGGTTTCCAGCCCGCCCAGGTTCAGGAAGGGCAGGCTGACATCCTGCAACTGACCCTGTGCATCGCGGGTCAGCAACTGGCAGAACTCGTTCGTCGCGGCATAGGTGGGGTTGGAACCGTCGAGATTGTAGCACTTGGACAGGGTGGTGAGGCCCGGCACGCCGGAGATCACCTCCTTGATCTTGATGTTGTAATAATCAACGGAGATGGTGGTGCCGCCATACCACGGGCTGTCGCCCGGCATGGTCAGGACGGTGCCGATATTGAACGTGTCGGCCTTTTCCGGGGTCAGGCCCAGATTGCCACGGATGGTGCCGCCGGTCGCCGTGGTGGGGAAGGTGTAGGTGTCGATGACATTAGCTGGCACACCCTGTGCGATGCAAAGGGCGCGGACCTGTGCCCCGCCTGCGCCCGTGCGGGCGATGGAGCGCACGTCGCAGGGATCACCGACAGAGGCCGGCGGTGTGCCGAACTGCACCTGCGTGCCCGTCGGCGGGGAGAACAGTTCCCCGATATTCGGCGCACGCACCGCGCGCTGATATGACCCGCGCAACATCAGCGCTTCAACGGGTTTCCAGCGCATGTCGCCTTCATAGGATTTGACGCTGCCCGTTGTGGAATAATCCGAATAGCGGGCGGCGGCACCGATGGCTAGTTCCTCCGCGAACTCCGCCCCGCTGATCAACGGGATATCCACCTGACCGGCAATTTCCTTCAGGTTGATATTGCCGCGTGCCGATGCCGAACCGGTCACCGCCTCGATATTCTGGGCGGCCAGATCGCTGTCGGGCGTAAAGCGATAGGTGTTGCGGCGGTAGGAGGCGAGCAACGCCACTTGCAACGGACCGGCGGGCAGTTCGACCACGGGGCCGGACAATTGCCCCTGCACCTGGCTCTGGGTCAGCTTTTCTGTGCTGAGCGCCGTCTTGGTCATATAGGTTTTGCAGGCGTCGGAGATGCGGGTGGAATTGCTGATCCCGAACGGGTTGAACCCGCCGGCGCACAGCGAATTGCCGCCATCCGCCGCGTTCAGCAGGTTCTGCACCTTGCTTTTCACGACGGCATTATACAGCGCCTGATCATGCAGGCTCTCGTCATAGGAGCTGTAGAGATCCCATTTCCAGCTGCCGGCCAGATCGCCTTTCAGGCCCAGGGCAAACTGACTGACCTTGTACTGTTCGTCCCAGTTCTTGTCGGCGATACCGACGTAACGCCCGTTCCAGGTGAAAGGCGCGTTGGGATTGGGGCGCGATGCCAGGATGGCGCGCAGGTCGGCGGGAATGAAGGGATTGGTGGTCGGGATCGTGGTCAGATTGCCGATCTGGGTCAGGCTGCCGCCGCTTTCCGTATTCACGACGCTATCGACATGCATGAACTGGCCATAGGCGGTGACGCCGTCGGCCACTTCATAATCGAAGGAACCGAAGGCGGTCTTGCGTTCCAGGGAGTTCTGGAACTGAACCTGCTGTCCCACGGGCATGCGGACATTGCCGGCGATAATGGCATAACCATTATCCGTCGGACCCTTGTAGTTCAGGGCGCCCGTCTGCACGAACAGCGAACCGTCATTATTGAAGCCCAGGTTCAGTGTGCGGCCCACGGTGGAGGTGACGCCATATTTGGCAAAGACGCTGTTGATGGCGGCCTGGGTCGGCAGGTTGGCGGCGTTGGGCACATAGGTGCCGGTGCCGATGAAGGAGGAGGGGGTGACGAATTCGAAAAATGAACGCTTGGACCCCTGCAGGCCCGGACGGTCCGTATAGCTGGCCGTCAGCATCATGTGGCCCTTGTCGTCGGCAAAGGCGCTGCCCAGTGTGACGGACGCGGATTTCTTGAACACGTCGCCGCGTTCATCCTGACCGAACTGCACATCGGCGCGGACACCGTCAAAGGGCTGGATGGTCTTGAAATTGACCACGCCGGACATGGCGTCGGAACCATAGATGGCAGACGCACCGCCCGTGATCACATCGACGCTGCCGATGATGGCTTCGGGCAGGATGTTGATATCGACATTGCCGTTAATGTCCGACAGCGGCAGGCGCTTGCCGTTCAGCAGCACCAGATTGCGGTTGGAGCCAAGGCCGCGCAGGTTCAGGCTGGCGCGGCCACCGCCGCCCTGTCCGCCTGTGCTGGACGTGCCGGCGGCGGTGAAGGAAGGCAGCTGATTCAGCGCCGCCTCAACCTCTACCTGGCCGCTTTCCTTGATGGATTCCGTCGATACTGTGGTGATGGGGCTGACCGCGACATTGTTGGGCCGCTGGATCAGGGAGCCGGTGACCACAATCTCTTCGATCAGCTCCGTCTTGCCGGCGTCGGCCTGCTGTGCCAGCGCCGGGCCTGCCAGCATCATGCCGGCGGCCAGCGACAGGGCCAGCGGCGAGGCCGTTTGCCGCAACCGGCCATGCACCGGCGGGCGCGTCTTGATCATCTTCTTGTCCACGTTTTCCTCCCCTTTTTGGCGTGCAGGGGTCACCGTTCCGGCAACGGCACGGGCCCCGGCTTTGCTTTTGCTGATTGTGCGACCGGTCCCCGTCAGCGGGGGCCGATTGCCGTCTGGATGAAATCAAGCGTGTCGGCCAGTGCCTGACGGCTGACCTCCACGGTGCGTTCGGGCTTTTCGGCGATCCAGCTATGGTTGGCACCGTCGAAAATGCGGGTCTTTACCGAGATATTGGCGGCGGCCAAAGCCGAGGCGAACCGGTCCTGCTGCGCCACCGGCACGACATTGTCGTCCCTTCCATGCAGCAGCAGGAAGGGCGGGTCCTTGGCATCGACATGCGCGATGGGCGAGGCCTGGCGCACCCGGTCAGCGTCACAGCCGCTACCCGTGCAGCCCAGGAACCGGCGCATAGGCTCCGTCGGCGGCGCATCCTTGTTCAGGTAGCTGGGCATGGTGGCCAGATCATAGATCCCGAACCAGGAGACGACCGCCTGTACACAATCCGACGCCTGTTCCACCCCGCCCGCACCCGTGGGGACGGTTTCAACGGTGGCGGGCCGGGCGGGGGCCGGTGCATCCTCTGCAAAGGCCGGGTCGGCGCAGCTGGCCCCCACCAGGGCCGCCAGATGACCGCCCGCCGACTGTCCCCAAGCGGCGAAACGGGTGGGATCGACACCGAACCGGGAACCATTGGCGCGCAGCCAGCGGATGGCGGATTTCACATCCTTGGCCGCAGCGGGGAACGGCGCCTCGCCGGAGAAACGGTAACTTACGGAGGCCACGACATAGCCCTGGGCCGCGATGGAGGCCAGAACCTTGGGCCAATCCTGGAAGGCCGCACTGCGGCGCGGGCCACCACCCATCCAGCCGCCGCCATGGATATAGACGATGACGGGCCGGGTCTTGCCATCCTGTCCCGCACCTGCCGGCAGGAACAGATCCAGCTTCAGCGGCCGGTAACCGGGCACGGTCTTATAGACCACATCCGGCATCCCCGTCACGCCACCGGCAAACGGAACCGTGATGGTGGAAAAGGTATCTGCCCCCACCTGCTGTACCGAGGCGCCGACAGCGGCACTGGCCGCGACATCGGCGCCACCGGCATGGGCCACAGGCCCGATGGCCATGGCCGACAGGCACAGGAACGCGGATATGGCGGTGACGGAACGCTTCATTCTTCCCCCCGACCCTTATTTTTGATTTTGCTGGTCCCGACGGACGATGCCAGACGGCCCGACTTTTCTTTCGATGGAGTTAATGTACGAAACAGTTCGTACGTCGTCAATTGTGTTTGTTATGCCGCAGTGCGTTTCTTTGCGGATGCTGGAAATCCGTTATGGGGAGCGCCTTTCAGCCCTTGCGGCACCAGGTCATGACGATCTCCACCACCTGTTCCTTGCGTCGTGCCGCAGCCTCTTCGGACCCCAGCTCGTACCCGAAGATGGTGGAGAAGGTGTAGCGGTTGGAGACGTTGTAGAAGCTGAGCGCGCTGATGGTCATGTGCAGCTCGACCGGGTCGATATCCGCCCGGAACAGCCCTTCGGCCACGCCCTTGTCCAGAATGGCCTTCAGGCCCTGGATCACATGCTGGCTGCGGCGCTTGATGCCGTCGACATTGCCGATGAACGACCCGTGCAGGATGTTTTCGTTCATCACCAGCCGGACGAATTCCGGGTTCTTGAAATGGTGGTCGAAGGTCAGGCGGATATGGGCCTTCAATGCCTCTTCCGCGCCGACATCCAGGATGGGCAGGGCCGCCTCCGAATCACGGATGGCGATATATTCCTGTTCCAGGACAGCCTGATACAGCCCTTCCTTCGATCCGAAATGGTAATAGATCATCCGCTTGGACGTGTCGGTCTTTTCCGCGATCTCGTCGATGCGGGCACCCATCAGGCCCTTGTCAGCGAATTCGCGGCGGGCCACGGCCAGGATATTGGCCTTGGTCTCATCGGCTTCGGCGGCGCGGGGATTGCGGGCCGGGGTTGCCGATTTCGACTTGGGCGCCGGGGCGTTCATGGATGATCCGTTGGATGATGATGGTGCGGGGCCACAGGATAATGCGGCCCCGCGCGTTTTGAAGCGAATTCAGCCTTCCGCCGCAAAGACACTGATGATCACGGCCCCGCCACCGGGCACGGGCGTGATCCTTCCTACGAAAATGCGGCGGTTCAGCCATTCATATTTGCCGGCGGGCGCGTGGAAGGCGGGTGTGGTCATCAGGTAACGTGGGTCGGGGACCGACAGGCCCTTGTTATGCACAATGATGACGGCGCCATCATCGGTGCGCAGGGAATAGAGCGCCTCGATCTCCCGCACGCCGTCGGGTCGGTCGATCTGCCAGTCGGCACCGCCGGCCATGACCTCCCCCTTGATCCCATCACCCGTGAAGGTGCCGCCGGTGATGGGGATGAAGCGGCGCTTGCCATGGTCGCTCACCCCCACCTCCACCGCCGGATCGACGGTGACGCGGGCCTGGAGGACCAGGCGCAGGCCGGGGGTGGGTACCGGCTCATAGGCCTGGATGGTGGCGGGACAAAGCAGCATCAGCAGCAGAAGCAGGTATTTCATGATGTCGTCCCTCAATCCCGCACGCGCGGCGTGCTGGACGGTGCCGGGGGTGGTGCTTCCCACCCGGCCAGCACGTCCAGCGTGGTATAGCGTGGCCAGTCCGCCACCCTTACCTGCTCCCCCAGTTCCATCAGGCGCGGCTTCTTCGCATCGAAACGCGGCCAGTCGGGTGACGGGGCGGCACCCCTGGCAAAGGACAGCAGCATGGATTGCATGCGGGTGGCGAGGTCCATATCCACCGATTCCCAGTTGCGGGTGCGGCGGAACAGGTTCAGCGCGTCCAGCGTACCCAGCCAATAGGGCACATCGCCCGTATGATAGGCGCCCACCGTCGCCGGATCATGGTCGGCGAAGCGGATGCCCGGTGTGTAGGGATGGCGGCGCGTGAACAGCCAGACATAGGCCGGCTGCTTCTGCGCGCGTGCCCAGGAAGCGACCTGCCGGCCCACGGTGGCGTCACGCTGGATATCGGTGATGGCGCGGGGAATGCCGCCTGCATCCTTGACGGCATAGGCCTTCAGGACCTTGTCCGCCACATTGGGGAAGGATTGCCGGATCAGCGCCTCATAGGCGGGCAGATCGGCGGCATTGCCCAGCGTGCGGAAGCTTTCATCGCGGGTGAAGCCGATCATCACCGGCACGTCGCTATGCCCGTCCGTCTTCATCGCCTGATCGGGCGGCAGCGGCAGCACCTTGCCGTCCAGAACGATGGGGGAGCGGCGGGGCAAGGGCGTGGCGATGATCCGGTCGCCGGCCGCCGCGCGCATGTCGGCCAGGGAGCCGGCCTTCAGCGCGTCCTGCAACCGCTTGCCGTCCGCCTCCGCATCGGCGAGCGGGATGGGCGGCAGCAGGGCACCGAACGGGCTTCCGCTCATGCCGACGGCTCGGTGGAACAGGCCCTTGGCCTCCGGACTGGCCATCAGCAGGCCGATGGACATCGATCCCGCCGATTGCCCCACCAGGGTGACATTGCCGGGGTCACCACCGAAGCCCGCAATATTCTCCCGGACCCAGCGCAGGCCCTGTATCTGGTCCATCAGCCCGTAATTGCCGGAATGTCCCCCGCCTTCCGCCGTCAGTTCGGGATGGGCCAGAAAGCCCAGCGTGCCGACACGGTAGGAAAGGGCGACATAGACCACGCCCTGCTTTGCCAGAAACTCCCCGGAATAGTTGGGCATGCTGGCGGAGCCGACATTGAACGCCCCGCCATAGATCCAGACCATCACCGGATAGGGCTTGCCCGCCGGCGCCGGTTCTTTAGGTGCCCAGACATTCAGGTACAGGCAATCCTCGCTGATCGCCTCATGCCCGAAATAATGGTTGATGGTGGACCCGCGCATGGGTTGCAGGCACATGGGTGCGAAACGGTCGGCATGCAGCACACCGTTCCAGCCCTGTACCGGCTGCGGCGGGCGCCAGCGCAGATCGCGCAGGGGCGGGGCGGCGAACGGCACACCCAGAAAGGCGTTGACGCCGCTGTCCAGCAATTTGCCCTCAATCACACCGCCATCGACCTTCACGGTCTGGGCGGATGCCATAACGGGCAGGGACAGGCAGGCAACGCCCAGCAGCAGGCGGGACCAGATGGACATGTTTCCTCCGTGATTCTGTTGCTTTTAGTGGGCGCTGTTCCGCGCCTTCAATAAACGGTGTCGGTGTTGAATCGGGACTGCGCCGCCAGTCGGACAGCGGCATTGGCGGCGCCGTACGCGTCGTACCCGCGCCGTTCCACGAATTCGAAGAAGAAGCGTTTCGCGAAGGCGCGGGAGTAAAGCTGGAAGAACTCCGCCTCGTCGGTCCGGTCATAGAGGATGTCATGTGCCGCCATCCGTTCCACCAGATCGGGGTCCAGGCCGAACCGCGCCTCGATATCATCATAGTAATTGCGCGGGATGGGGAGGCGTTCCAGCCCGCGTTCCTGCAACGCCTTTGCGGTCGCAAATATATCGCCGGTGGCCAGCGCCACATGCTGCACGCCCGCACCCAGATAATGGTTCAGGAAGCGCGATGTCAGGGTCTGTGCCGCCGCAGAGCCGTTCAGAGTCACACGGAACGAACGGTCGCCATTCTCGATCGCCTGACTATGGACGATGCCCAGCGGATCGGCGATTTCGAGCTGCGGCGTCTTGGTCACGTCGAACAGCGCGAAATAATAGAGCAGCCAGGACAGGAATTCCTCATACCCCATGGCCTGGGCGATATGGTCGATGCGGCTCAGGCCAACGCCGGGCACCGGCACCTCTGTCAGCGGCACGAAGTCATTGCGCCAGACCTGTTCCTGGGTCCCGTCCTCGATGAAATAGATCAGGCTGCCGCCCACCCCGCGCACGCAGGGAATATCCATTTCCCCCGGTCCCACGGCCTGGGCGAAGCGGGGGATGCGCAGGCTGTCGGCACGGTCCAGCGCCGCCGGCACATCATGCACCCGCAGGGCCAGTGCACAGACTGACGCGCCATGCACGATGGAATGGCTGTGGGCAAAGCCCTCCGTCTCTCCATTCAGGACGATGTTGATGTCGCCCTGACACCAGCGGGTGACGGCCTTGCTGATATGCCGCCCCACCGGTTCAAAACCCATGGTGGCCAGCATGGCGCCCAGCGGCCCCGCCTCTTCCTCCGTTGCGGCGAATTCGATGAATTCTACGCCACGCACATCAATGCGCGGAGGCATGGTGGCGGGCCGCTTTAGCCGGGCCAGCGCCTCATCCTCCACCAGTTTCAGCGAGCGATAGCCATCCAGGGCGATGCCGGAGGCGGAGCCGGCGCGGAACCGGTCGTTGAAAATCTCCAGCGACAGCGGCCCGCGATAGCCTATGGCGATCAGCGCCTTCACATAATCGGTGATGGGCAGGTCGCCTTGGCCCGGCATATTGCGGAAATGCCGGCTCCAGTACAGGTGATCCATGTCCAGGCGCGGGGCGTCGGCAATCTGCACGATGAACAGCTTGGCCGGATCAATGTCGCGGATGCTGTCGATGGGCACATTGCGGGCCAGGGAATGGAAACTGTCCAGGATCAGGCCGATATTCGGATGGTTGACACGGTGGACAATGTCCCAGGCGTCGCGGTGATCATGCACATGCCGACCCCAGGCCAGCGCCTCATACCCCACGCGCAACCCCTGCGCTGCGGCCAGTTCGCCCAGGTCGCGGAAATCATCCACGATGCGCCCGCGTTCCGGCAGCGATTGCGGCGAGACGTTGGAACAGACCAGCAGCAGGTCGGTACCCAGTTCCGCCATCACATCGAACTTGCGCAGCATCCGTTCGAAGGTGCGGGTGCGCAGGGTGCCGGGCATGCCCTCAAAATCGCGGAAGGGCTGAAACATGGTGATGGTCAGACCCAGATCGGCCGCGATGCGCCGCACATCGGCGGGGCGTCCATCGAAGGTCAGAAGGTCGTTCTCGAAAATCTCGACACCGCTGAACCCGGCCGCCGCCGCCGCTTCGAGCTTGCCGGTCAGGGTGCCACTGATCGACACGGTCGCGATGGATTTGGCCAGGCCGCCGGTCGGCAATTCCGCCCGTTCCATATGCCCCTCCCTTCTCGTGATTGCTGCTGATTATCGGGTCGTTGAAAGACGCGCCTTGACGTGAACGTACTATTTCGTACACATTCACGCAACGGCCAATCCCATGGGCCGATCAACGACAAACACCGCCTCTCACCGGGCGCAGGGGGGAATTTTGCCGGACCCTGTGGAACGAAAGCCTGTTCACATCCTGAATGGGCCCAATCTGAATTTGCTGGGCACGCGGGAGCCGGAAAAGTACGGTCGCCGCACCCTTGCCGATATCGAGGATAGCTGCCGCCAGCATGCGCAGTCGCTGGGCCTGTCGGTCATCTGCCGGCAGAGTAACCATGAAGGCGCGCTGATCGACTGGATCCACACGGCGCGCGGGCAAGCGGCGGGGATCATCATCAATCCCGGCGCCTACACCCACACCTCGGTCGCTATCATGGATGCGCTGCTGGCCTGCGCCGTTCCGGTGGTGGAGGTGCATCTGACCAACATTCACCGGCGGGAAGCCTTCCGCCACCATTCCTACGTCTCGCTGGCGGCGACGGGTGTCATTTGCGGCCTTGGTGCCGATGGATATCTGGCCGCCCTCACCTTTCTCGGCAACAGCCTGGGGAACAGCCCATCATGAGCGGGAAATCCATCCTCGCGGGCCTGATCGGGTCGGGGATACAGGCATCCCTGACACCGCGCATGCATGAACAGGAGGGGGCGCGTCAGGGCCTCCGCTACGTCTATCGCCTGATCGACCTGAAACAGTTGGGTCTGGATGTGACGGCCTTGCCCGATCTGGTGGCGGGGGCGCAGCGGTTCGGCTTCAACGGCCTGAACATCACCCACCCCTGCAAGCAGGCGGTGATCCCGCTGCTGGACGAATTGTCACCCGAAGCCGCCGCCATCGGTGCCGTCAACACTGTCGTCCTGAAGGACGGGCGTAAGACTGGCCACAATACCGACTGGTGGGGTTTCGCCGAGGGGTTCCGGCGTGGCCTGCCTGATGCCGATCTGCGCCATGTGGTGCAATTGGGTGCGGGTGGGGCCGGGGCCGCCGTCGGCTATGCGTTGCTACGGCTGGGTGCCGAACGCCTGTCGATCTTCGACGTGCAGTTGGCGCGGGCCACGGAGCTGGCTGACCGTCTGAACAGCCTGTTCGGGGAAGGGCGCGCCAGGGCCGTGCAGTCACCGGATGCGGTGCTGCCCCACGCCCATGGTCTGGTGAACACCACGCCGCGCGGCATGGCCGACTATCCGGGCCTGCCAGTGGGACAAGGGCTGCTGCGCCCCGACCTCTGGGTGGCGGAGATCATCTATTTCCCCATCGAGACGGAACTGCTGCGCACGGCCCGCCAGCTTGGCTGCCGCACGCTGGATGGTGGCGGCATGGCCTTGTTCCAGGCGGTGGGCGCCTTCCAGCTGTTTACCGGCATCGAACCGAATGCCGGTGACATGGGGGCGGATTTCAAGGCAATGCTGGGATAAGCAAAGCGGAGTGGCCCGATAGAAGGCCATGCGCGGTGCAGGGAGGAAAAGAATGTCGAACAAGCCGGGCCACAAGACCGACCGGGCCAGCGCCGAATTCCAGGCGCGTGTCGCCGCCCTGGAGGCGGCTCCCATGGGGCGCACGCGCCTGATCGTGGTGCTGCTCTGTTTTGTCCTGAACCTGCTGGACGGGGTGGATGTGGTGCTGCTGACCTATGCGGCACCAGTCATCGCCCAGGAATGGGGGCTGAAGGATGGGGCGCTGGGCATTGTGCTGACGGCTAGCCTGCTGGGCACGGCCTTCGGATCGATGCTGATGGGGCCGGTGGCCGACATGATCGGCCGGCGCAAGGTGGTGCTGATCGCCATCACCCTGATCGGTTCCGGCATGCTGCTGGCGGCCACGGCCCATGACATGGTGATGCTGGCCGTCTGGCGGGTGCTGACGGGGGTGGGTATCGGTGCCATCCTGGCCTCCATGGCCTCCATAACCTCGGAATTCTCGAATGCCCGGCTGCGCAGCTTCTGGGTTGCGTTCCTGCAGGCCGGTTGGCCAATCGGGGCCATCATCACGGGCTTTGCGTCCGCCGTCTTGATCCAGGCCTATGGCTGGAAGCCTTTGTTTGTCGGATCGGGCATGCTGTCGGTCATCATCCTGCCGGTTGTCGCCTGGCTGATGCCGGAATCATTGCAGTTCCTGGCCAAACAGGATGCGCCCGACCGGTTGGCGCGCATGAACCGTCTTCTGGAGAAACTGGGTCAGCCGGCCCTGAACGAAGCGCCGCCGCTGTCGGCCAAGCGTGGGGTGAAACTGTCTGCCCTGTTCGAGGGGCATCTGGCCCGCTCCACCCCCGCCTTGTGGCTGGGTATGACCATGGGCTGGGCCGGGCTTTACTTCCTGATCAGCTGGATCCCCCGCATCGCCGTCAATGCCGGCCTGCCGCTGGATCAGGCCATCATGGCGGGTGCCACCTTCAATATCGGCGCTTTCATCGGCAGTGCGGGCATCGGCCTTCTGGCGACCCGGTTGCCGTTGAACCGGCTGATCCCTGGGTTCCTGGGTGCTGCGACCCTGGCGATGCTGCTGTTCGGCTGGGTCTCCCTGCCGATCATGGCAACCTTCGCCACCATCCTGGTCCTGGGTGTGCTGGTACAGGGCGGGTTCAACGCCTTCTACCCAATGGCGGCACAGCTTTATCCCACGGAAATCCGCACCACAGGCATCGGCACCGCCATGGCCGTGGGTCGCAGCGGCGCCATCCTGGGTCCGCTGGCGGCGGGTTACCTGATGCAGAACGGTACCGATCGCGGCATGCTGTTCCTGATCTATGCGGTACCACTGGCCATCGCGGCCCTGGCGGCATGGCGGGTTGCGTCCAAGCCGTCATGAGGGGCGCCTTCACAACATTCACCGATTAACAGGTTTTTCGCGGCGGATATTCACCATTTCAGCCATTCACCAGACGGGGGCGTTCCCGCGATGATGCGCCATCACGCACATCAAGAACAGGAAACGCCCCATGAGTGCAGCAGTGGCCGAGACCGTATCCGCGTTCAAGCCGAAGAAATCCGTGGCCCTGTCGGGTGTCACGGCCGGCAATACTGCCCTTTGCACCGTTGGCAAATCCGGCAATGATCTGCATTATCGGGGCTATGACATCCTCGACATCGCGGAGCGGTGCGAGTTCGAGGAGGTGGCCCATCTGTTGATTCATGGCAAGCTGCCGACGGCGGCGGAGCTGAAAGCCTACAAGGCCCGGCTGCGCGCCATGCGTGGCCTGCCGACCAATGTCCGGCAGGCGCTGGAATGCCTGCCCGCATCGGCGCATCCGATGGATGTCATGCGTACCGGCGTCTCGGCCCTGGGCTGTGCCCTGCCGGAAAAGGATGATCACAACATCCCCGGCGCGCGTGACATTGCCGACCGGCTGATGGCTTCGCTGGGGTCGATGCTGCTCTACTGGTACCATTGGTCCACGAATGGCAAGCGCATCGATGTCGATACCGATGATGACAGTATCGGCGCGCATTTCCTGCATCTGCTGCATGGTGCGAAGCCGTCCGTGCTGTGGGAGCGGGCGATGCATACATCCCTGATCCTTTATGCTGAGCATGAGTTCAATGCCTCGACCTTCGCAGGCCGGGTGATCGCGGGCACGGGATCAGACATGTATTCCGCCGTGACCGGCGCCATCGGCGCCCTTCGTGGTCCCAAGCATGGCGGCGCCAACGAGGTGGCGTTCGAAATCCAGAAGCGCTACGACAATCCCGACGAGGCGGAAGCCGATATCCGCGCGCGGCTAGAGCGTAAAGAGGTGGTGATCGGCTTCGGTCACCCGGTTTACACCGTCTGCGACCCCCGCAATGAAATCATCAAGCGGGTGGCCCACCAGCTTTCCACGCAAGCGGGTTCCACCAAGATGTTTGACATCGCCGCCCGGCTGGAGGCTGTGATGTGGGACGTGAAGCGGATGTTCCCGAACCTGGACTGGTTCAGCGCCGTTTCATATCACATGATGGGCGTGCCCACGGCGATGTTCACGCCCCTGTTCGTGATCGCCCGCACCTCCGGCTGGGCGGCCCATATCATCGAACAACGCCTCGACAACCGCATCATCCGGCCAAGCGCTAATTATGTCGGCCCTGAAGACCGCGCCTTCGTACCCCTGGACCAGCGGTCCTGACCGTACCGTCACAGGCTGGTTTAAGATCGGAAGTGCCATGAATAGTGATTATCGCAAACCGCTGCCCGGTACCGGGCTTGACTATTTCGATGCGCCTGCCGCCGTGGACGCCATCCGTGCGGGGGCGTGGGCGGGTCTGCCTTATGTTTCCCGCATCTTTGCCGAACAGCTGGTGCGCAGCTGTGATCCATCTCTGCTGACCGCAGCCCTGCGTCAACTGGTGGAGCGGCGGCGGGACATGGATTTCCCCTGGTATCCGGCCCGTGTCGTCTGTCACGACATTCTGGGCCAGACGGCGCTGGTCGATCTGGCGGGGCTGCGCGATGCTATCGCGGAACAGGGGGGTGATCCGTCGCGCGTGAACCCGGTGGTGCCGACACAACTGATCGTCGATCATTCACTGGCTGTGGAACATGCCGGCTTCGACCCGGACGCGTTCGCCAAGAACCGCGCCATAGAGGACCGGCGCAATGAGGACCGTTTCCATTTCATCGAATGGGCACGGCACGCGTTCGAGAATGTCGACGTGATCCCCGCCGGCAACGGCATCATGCACCAGATCAATCTGGAGAAGATGTCACACGTCATCCAGGTGCGCGACGGGGTGGCCTTTCCCGACACCTGTGTCGGCACTGACAGCCACACCCCGCATGTGGACGCGCTGGGCGTTGTTGCCATCGGCGTCGGCGGGTTGGAGGCGGAAACGGTGATGCTGGGCCGCGCGTCGATGATGCGGTTGCCCGATATTGTTGGCATCCGGCTGATGGGACGGTGCCAGCCGGGCATCACCGCCACCGACATTGTCCTGGCGCTGACATCCTTTCTGCGCGGTGCGCGCGTGGTTGGTGCCTGGCTGGAATTCTTCGGGGAGGGGGCGGATGGCCTGTCCATCGGCGACCGGGCCACGATTTCCAACATGTGCCCTGAATATGGCGCCACAGCCGCCCTGTTCCATATCGACCGCCAGACCATCGATTATCTGCGCCTGACCGGGCGGGAACCGGCACAGGTGGCTCTGGTCGAAACCTATGCCAGGACGCTGGGCCTGTGGGCGGATGCCCTGCGGACGGCGGAATATGAGCGGGTTCTGGAATTCGACCTGTCAGGTGTCGTCCGCGCCATGGCCGGCCCGTCCAATCCACACCGGCATCTGCCGACCACGGCATTGGCTGAACGCGGCATCGCCGGGAACCTTGGCCAGGCATTAGCACAGGAACAGGGCGGGCTGCTGCCCGATGGCGCCGTCATCATCGCGGCCATCACCAGTTGCACCAACACGTCCAACCCGCGCAATGTGGTGGCCGCCGGCTTGCTGGCCCGCAAGGCCAATGCCCTGGGACTGCTGCGCAAGCCATGGGTCAAAAGCTCCTTTGCACCGGGGTCCAAGGTGGCGCGGCTCTATCTGGAAGAGGCGGGCCTGCTGACGGAGCTGGAGAGGCTTGGTTTCGGAATCGTCGCCTATGCCTGCACCACCTGCAACGGCATGTCGGGCGCGCTGGACCCGGCCATCCAGCGTGAGATCGTGGCACGCGACCTGTACACCACCGCCGTTCTGTCCGGTAACCGCAATTTCGATGGCCGTATCCATCCCTATGCGAAACAGGCCTTCCTGGCCTCGCCGCCGCTGGTCGTCGCCTATGCGATTGCCGGCACGGTGCGTTTCGATATTGAACGGGATGTGCTGGGTACCGGCCCCGATGGCAATCCGGTCACGCTGAAGGACCTATGGCCCAGCGATGCGGAGATTGATGCCGTCGTGGCCGCCAGTGTCAGGCCCGAACAGTTCCGGCAGATCTATGAACCCATGTTCGGCGCGGGCCGGAAAGCGGTCACGAAGGTCAGCCCGCTTTATGATTGGCGACCGCAATCGACCTATATCCGCCGCCCCCCCTACTGGGATAAGGATGGGATTGGGGC
Organism: alpha proteobacterium AAP38; assembly: GCA_001296005.1. Classification (GTDB taxonomy): domain Bacteria; phylum Pseudomonadota; class Alphaproteobacteria; order Azospirillales; family Azospirillaceae; genus Niveispirillum. The sequence goes on from LJHR01000005.1 coordinate 190,254, forward strand.
ACTGGCCGCCCATCCCCGGACGTTGAAGGATATGAGGCCGCTGGCCATCTTGCCCGACAATATCACCACCGATCATCTGTCTCCGTCCAACGCCATCCTGGCCCATTCCGCCGCCGGCGAATATCTGGCGCGGATGGGCGTGCTGGAGGAGGATTTCAATTCCTACGCCACCCATCGCGGCGACCACCTGACTGCGCTGCGCGCCACCTTCGCCAACCCACAGCTGGTCAATGAAATGGCGGTCGTAGATGGGGTGGTAAAAAAGGGATCGCTGGCTCGTCTGGAACCCGACGGCACGGTCATGCGGATGTGGGAGGTGATCGAGACCTATCTGGACCGTCGCCACCCCCTGATCATCATCGCCGGCACCGATTACGGCCAGGGATCCAGCCGCGACTGGGCCGCCAAGGGCGTGCGGCTGGCGGGGGTGGAGGTGATCGTGGCCGAGGGGTTTGAGCGCATCCACCGCACCAACCTGATCGGCATGGGCGTCCTGCCGGTGGAGTTCAAACCGGGCACGACGCGCCTGACCCTGGGTCTGGATGGCACGGAACTGTACGATGTCACGGGCGACCGCCGGCCCCGTGCCGACCTGACCCTCACCATCCGCCGCCGTAACGGGGAGAGGATGGAGGTCCCGGTCACCTGCCGCCTGGATACCGAAGAAGAAGTGTCGATCTATGAGGCGAGTGGCGTTCTGCAGCGCTTCGCCCAGGATTTCCTAGCCGCGCAGAACCCGCAGAAGGAGGCGGTCTGATGTCGGACACCCCCCAGATGCGCATTCCCGCCAACTATATGCGCGGCGGCACCAGCAAGGGCGTGTTCTTCCGGCTGGACGACCTGCCGGCGCCCTGCCGTGTGCCCGGCCCCGCCCGCGACCGCCTGTTCCTGCGGGTGATCGGCAGCCCCGACCCCTATGGTCAGCAGATCGACGGCATGGGTGGTGCCACCTCCAGCACCAGCAAATGCGTGATCCTGTCGAAAAGCACGCGTTCCGGCCATGATGTGGATTATCTCTACGGTCAGGTCGCCATCGACAGTGCCTTTGTCGACTGGTCGGGCAATTGCGGCAACCTGTCCACGGCAGCGGGTGCCTTTGCCATCCATGCCGGCCTGATCGACCCTGCGCTTGTCCCGGAGGATGGCATCTGCACGGTGCGTATCTGGCAGGCCAATATCGGCAAGAGCATCATCGCCCATGTGCCTGTCGCTGGTGGCAAGGTGCAGGAAACCGGCGGTTTCATGATGGATGGCGTCACCTTTCCGGCGGCAGAGATCGTGCTGGAATTCCTGGACCCGGCGGAGGCGGGCGATGCCCTGTTCCCAACCGGGAACCCTGTCGATGAGCTGGACTTTGAGGGGCGGCGGCTGAATGCCACCCTGATTAATGCCGGCATCCCCACGATTTTCGTGAATGCCGCCGATATCGGCTTTCGCGGTACGGAATTGCAGGGTGACATCAACAAGGACCGGGAGGCGCTGGCCCGGATGGAGGCGTTGCGCACCGTCGGCGCCCTGCGCATGGGCCTGATCCGCGACGCGGGTGAGGCGGCCCGCCGCCAGCATACGCCCAAGATCGCCTTTATCGCCCCGCCCGCCGATTATGTGTCTTCCAGCGGCAAGGCCGTGCAGGCGGGTGAGATCGACCTTCTGGTCCGCGCCCTGTCGATGGGCAAGCTGCACCATGCCATGATGGGCACCGCGTCGGTCGCCATCGCGACCGCGGCTGCCATTCCCGGTACCCTGGTCAATCTGTCGGCGGGCGGCGGCACCCGCAATGAAGTGTGTTTCGGCCATCCGTCCGGCACCCTGCGCGTCGGGGCCGAAGCGGCCCTGATTGATAGCCGATGGCAGGTGACCAAGGCGGTGATGAGCCGCAGCGCCCGCATCCTGATGGAAGGCTGGGTGCGCGTCCCCGCCCGCATATTTGAATGATTGAAGGAAAAGCCATGTCTACCCGCAAGCAGCTCAAAGCCCTGGTGGAAGCCCGGCGCGGCGTGATCGTCCCCGGTGCCTTCAACGCGTTGTCCGCCAAGGTGGTGGAGGATCTTGGCTTTGAAGCCATCTATGTCACCGGGGCCGGCGTCACGAACATGTGGTTCGGCATGCCCGACCAGGGCTTCATGGGTCTGGCCGAGATCGCCGACCACACCGCCCGCATCCGCGACACGGTCAACGTGCCGCTGCTGGTCGATGCCGATACCGGCTTCGGCAATGCGCTCAACGTCTATCACACCGTCCGCACGCTGGAGCGGGCTGGCGCCGACTGTATCCAGCTGGAAGATCAGGTGGCGCCCAAGCGCTGCGGCCATTTCAACGGCAAGGATGTGATCTCTATCGAGGAGGCCGTGTCCAAGATCAAGGCCGCCGTCGATGCGCGTCGCGACCCCGACCTGTTGATCATGGCCCGCACCGATGCCGCCGCCGTGCACGGGTTCGAGGCGGCGGTGGAACGCGCCCAGCTTTTTGCCGAGGCCGGGGCCGATATCCTGTTCGTGGAGGCGGTGACGAAGGCGGAGGAGGTCCGCGCCCTGCCGCAACGGCTGGACCGCCCGCAACTGATGAACATGGTCATCGGCGGCAAGACCCCGATCTTCAACGCCACCGAACTGGCGGGTCTTGGGTATGGCATCGTGCTTTACGCCAATGCCGCCCTGCAGGGCGCGGTCATGGGCATGCAAAAGGCGCTGACCGTGCTGCGTGATGAACGGGAGGTGACGGAGGCTGGTGGCCTCGTCACCCCTTTCGCTGAACGTCAGCGCCTTGTCGGCAAACCGCATTGGGATGCGCTGGATAAACGGTACAGCTGACCCTCACCCCATGGCCCCCAGCCAACTGGGACCATCCTTCATCCCCGTCACGCCGCCTGGGTGCGCAGGGTCCGGGCGGCATTAACCATGCTGGCGAGGGCTGGCACAACCTCGCTCCATTGGCGCGTCTTCAGGCCGCAGTCGGGGTTTATCCACAGCCGTTCGGCGGGAATGCGCTGGGCCGCCTTGGTCATCAGGTCGATGATCTGGGCCTCGGTCGGGATGTTCGGCGAATGGATGTCGTAGACGCCGGGACCGATCTGGTTGGGATAGTTGAAACTGTCGAAGGCGTTCAGCAGTTCCATGTCCGACCGTGACGTCTCGATCGTGATGACATCGGCATCCATATCCGCGATGGCGGCGATGATGTCGTTGAACTCCGAATAGCACATATGGGTGTGTATCTGGGTGTCATCCGATACCCCGTTGGCGGTGATGCGGAAGCTTTCCACCGCCCATGCCAGATATTCCCCCCATTGTGACCGACGCAGCGGCAGGCCTTCGCGCAAGGCCGCCTCATCGATCTGGATGATGCCGATCCCGGCCTTTTCCAGGTCCAGCACCTCTGCGCGGATGGCCAGGGCAAGCTGATAGCAGGACAGGGATCGCGGCTGGTCGTCGCGCACGAAGGACCAGTTCAGAATGGTGACCGGGCCGGTCAGCATGCCCTTCATGGGCTTCGCCGTCAGCGACTGGGCGTAGATGATCCAGTCCAATGTCATGGCGCGGGTCCGGCTGATATCGCCGAACAGGATCGGCGGCTTCACACAGCGCGAGCCATAGGACTGGACCCAGCCTCCTTGCGTGAAGGTGAACCCGTCCAGCTGTTCGCCGAAATATTCCACCATGTCGTTGCGCTCGGCCTCGCCATGAACCAGCACGTCCAGGCCCAGGGCCTCCTGCTCGCGCACCGACCGTTCGATCTCCTGCCGCATGGCCTGTTGATAGCCTTGCAGATCCAGGGTGCCAGCCTTGAAGGCGCTGCGCGACAGCCGGATTTCCCTGGTCTGCGGGAAGGAGCCGATGGTGGTGGTGGGATAGAGCGGCAGGTTCAGGCGAGCCTGCTGTTTGGCCGTGCGGTCGGCAAAACCGCCCTTGCGCCGGCCCATCGCGGCATCGATCCTTGCCACGGCAGCCTTCACTGCCGGGTCGTTGACACGCGCCGACGCACGGCGTGCGGCGATGGCGCCTGCATTGGCGGCCAGTTCCGCCGCGACCGCATCACGCCCCCGGCGCAGGGCCGTGGCCAACAGATCGATTTCGGCCAATTTCTGGACTGCAAAAGCCAGCCAGGATTTCACTTCCTCATCCAGCTTACGCTCCCCCGCCAGATCGACGGGAACATGCAGCAGGGAACAGGAGGGCGCGATCCACAGCCGTTGCCCCAGCCGCCGGGCCACCGGCTCCAGCCAGTTCAGCACCGCCGTCAGGTCGGTCTTCCAGATATTGCGGCCATTGACGACGCCCAGGGAGATCACTCGGTCATCCGGCACGGCGCGGATCAGCGCCTCAACCTCCTCACGGGCATTGATGGCATCCAGATGGATACCCTGGACCGGCAGACCGGCAGCCAGCGTCAGGTTTTCGCGCAGTTCGCCGAAATAGGTCGCCAGCAAAAGGTTGACGCCACTGTCCTTCAGGGCGGCATAGGCCTGTGTGAAGGCCTTGCCCCATGCCGCGTCCAGGTCGGTGACCAGGATCGGTTCATCGATCTGCACCCATTCCACGCCCTGGCCGGCCAGGGTCCGCAGCAGTTCGGCATAGACGGGTAGCAGGCGTGGCAGCAGGGAAAGCCTGTCGGAACCATCCTTGGTCTTGCCCAGGGCCAGATAGGTGACGGGGCCGACGATCACCGGCTTGGTTGCTACGCCCAGGGCGCGTGCTTCGGCAACCTGTTCCAGCAGGCGCGATGCATCCAGGGTAAAGCTTGTATCGGCGTCGAATTCGGGGACGATATAATGATAGTTGGTGTCAAACCACTTAGTCATCTCCCCGGCGGCGACACCGCCGCAGCAACCGGCGTGACCATCACCGCCCGCCGCCGAACGGCCCCGCGCAACGCGGAAATAGTTGTCCAGCGTATCACCATGGAAGCCGCGCACCCGTTCCGGCAGATTGCCCAGCGTGAAGCTCATATCCAGGATCTGGTCATAGAAGCTGAAATCGCCCACAGGCACCAGATCAAGGGCTGCCTGGTCACGCCAGTGGCGGGCTCGCAGATCAGCGCCCGTGGTGATCAGCGCGTAGCGGGAACTCTGGCCTTTCCAATAGGCTTCCAGGGCGAACTTCAGTTCGCGTTTGGCGCCGATGCGCGGGAAACCGAGATTGTGGGTCGTTACCATGGTTTTCGCCTTGGAAATGGGGAACGATCCGGACCATAGGATGTGAAAATAATGAATAAAAATGGTATGATTTCATGCATTGATGAAATCTGTTCATGCGTGAGTCGCCATGTCGATCCTGGAACGTATCCATCTTTCCATCATCCGTGAGGTGGACCGCCAAGGTTCGCTGACAGCCGCCGCCAGCCAGCTAAACCTGACCCAGTCGGCGTTGAGCCATTCCATCCGCAAACTGGAAGATCAGATCGGCATTGCGGTCTGGCACCGGGAAGGGCGCAGCCTGCGTCCAACCCAGGTGGGGGAATGGCTGTTGGCGGTGGCCAATCGGCTGCTGCCGCAACTGACCCATGCCGAGGAGAGGTTACGGCAGTTCGCCAAGGGGGAGCGGGGAAATCTGCGTATCGGGATGGAGTGTCACCCCTGCTATCAATGGCTTTTGAAGATCGTGGCGCCCTATCTGGATGCCTGGCCGCGCGTCGATGTCGATGTCCGGCAGAAGGTGCAGTTCGGCGGCATCGGCGCGCTGTTCGGCTATGACATTGACATGCTGGTGACGCCTGACCCGCTGTTCAAGCCTGGTCTACGATTTGAGCCTGTGTTCGATTACGAGCAGGTGCTGGTTGTCGGGCCGGACCACAGGCTGCGCGGGGCCGAGTATGTCGAGGCACAGCAACTGGCGGACGAGACACTGATCACCTATCCGGTGCCGACCGATCGGTTGGACATCTATACCCGTTTCCTGATGCCGGCGGGTGTGGCACCGAAGCGGCACAAGGAAATTGAGACCACCGATATCATGCTGCTGATGGTTTCACACGGGCGCGGTGTCGCGGCATTGCCGCGCTGGATGGTGGAGGAGTTCGGGGGGAAGTTCGGGGTGTCGCCGGTGCGGTTGGGTCCCGGCGGCGTCGGCAAGCAGATTTTCCTGGGTTTCCGGGAGGCCGATGCCGATATCGACTATCTGCGGGCCTTTGTGGACATGGCGTTGAGCCATCGTGAAGCATCGGAGGGGGCAGCCGGTATGGGCTGACATTCACTGTGATGGTGCTCCGCTCAATCCGCTTGCCAAGTGCGCCATCATTCTCAATATTCGCAAATTGAGACTGCGTCTGTTGATAAGTATTGCGAATATTTGCGCAGAGCGTTCTGCAAGTTTGTGAATGATGCGAATGGTGTGGCATGCGTAAGCAGTTTGTGGGCGTCCGGCTGCGCCGGTTGCGCGAGGAGCGGGGGCTGAGCCAGGCGGCGCTGGCCCGGGCATTGGAACTGTCGCCCAGCTATCTGAACCAGCTGGAACAGAATCTCCGGCCGCTCACCGTTCCCGTCCTGTTGAAGATCAACGCGGTTTTCGGCGTCGATGTGCAACTCTTCTCCGAGGATGAGGAAGCGCGTCTGGTGGCCGACCTTCGGGAGGCATTGACGGAGACCGGCGTGAAGGAGGGGGTGGCGCTCGCGGAACTGAAGGAGCTGGCGTCCAGCATGCCGGCACTGGGCCGGGCGTTTCTGTCCCTGCACCGCCGTTACCGCGAGGCCACGGGACGGTTGGAGCAGGTGTCGGCCCGGCTTGGAGAGGATTGGCAGGCAACGCCAAAGCCCCTGATGCCGTTTGAGGAGGTGCGGGACTTTTTCTATGCCCGCCATAACCATGTCGAACCGCTGGACAGCGCTGCGGAGAAGATGCACCGCAGCGCCAACCTGACCATCGGCAACATGGCACCCGGGCTTCAGGCACATCTGGAACGGCGACATGATGTCAGGGTGGTGATGGTGGAACGCGGGCTGGAGAGTGATGGTGCTTCCCGCCGTTTTGACCGCTCCAGCCGCACGCTTTACCTGTCCGTCGATCTGACGGCGGGGCAGCGTGCCTTTCACATGGTAACGCAGGTAGCCTTCCTGGAGCAGGCAGAGGCGCTGGAACAACTGACGGCCCAGGCTGACTTCTCCGGTGAGGAGGCGCGGCGCCTCGCCCGGATCGGGCTTGCCAACTACTTCGCGGGCGCCGTCATCCTGCCCTACCAGCCCTTCCTGTCGGCGGCGGAAAGCCTGCGCTATGACATTGAGCGGCTGGAGCGGCAGTTTGGGGTGGGGTACGAGACGATCTGCCACCGGCTGTCCACGCTGCAACGCCCGGACGCGCGCGGCGTACCCTTCTTCTTTGTCAGGGTCGACAGGGCCGGCAATATTTCAAAAAGACAATCGGCCACCGATTTCCACTTTTCCCGCGTGGGCGGCTCCTGTCCCCTTTGGAATGTGTATGAGGCATTTGCCCAGCCCGGCCGCATCTTGACGCAACGGGCCGTGATGCCGGATGGCCGCCAATATCTGTGGGTGGCGCGGACGGTGAGCCATGGTGCCGGCGGCTATGGCACCCCGGCCAAACAGTTTGCCATCGGCCTGGGCTGCGATATCCGGCATGCGGGGCGGCTAGTCTATGCCAAGGGAATGGACCTGTCGGATATGGATGCCGCGACGCCCATCGGTGCCGGCTGCAAGGTGTGTGAGCGGCGGGATTGCGCGCAACGCGCGTTTCCGGCTATCGGTCGCCCCCTCGCCGTTGACGAGACGACGACGCGTTTTACCCCCTATCGGGCGGAAACTTAGTGGCTGTCGCTGATATTTCAGACGTGGCTGGCCAGTTGCATGACGTCGAGGGCGGAGCGCGTCACGAAATCCGCACCGATACGCTGAAACGCCAGGGGCGAGGCGACGACGGCGGGGCCGCCGACGGCAATTTTCATCTTCCTGATCTTTGGTGTGGCCTGCACCCGACGGATCACTTCCGAACAGTTACGCACCTCGTCCACGCGGCTGACGGAAATACCCAGCAGGTCATAGGGTTTGTCGGACAGGCGTGTGTAAAGGCTTTCATCGATTTCAAGATCGCTGCCGCCTTCGACCGCCCACCCCATGTCGCGAAAGCAAGAGGCGACGATGGACACGCCGATCGTGTGCTGAGCGCCATGTGTGCGGGTCAACAGAATCCGACGCTGCGCCCGGGGTTCCACGGTTGAATGGGCGGCGGCATGGGACACATGGTTGACGACCATGCTGAGGCGTGTGGAGGCCACGGCAACCTGCATGAAATCAGCCTCATCCGTGCACCAGCGGTTGCCAAGCTCTGCCGCGACGGGCGCGAAAAGATGCACGGCAAGCGTACGCACGGGAACCGACGCGCGTACCAGTTCCTCAATGAAACTGCGGTGGCGGCGCGGATCTGGATCGATCAGACAGGCCAGAAGGCTGTCACGATAACCTATGGCTTGTTCAGCGCCCGGCATCTGGCGTGCCAGCGGATGATGTTCCGGATGCAGGGCGAGGTCATGCCCGTTGTTTGGCCCGTGATGGGGGGCCGTGCTGTCCGGGTGACTGGCGCCGACAATGCTGGAAACCGAACCACGGATCGCCCGCTCAAGCGTGCGATGATCGCTGCTACTAAGCTGCGGCTCTGTGGCGGCTGGTTTCGTATGTCCGGATCTGGCGGATCTCGCCGGGTTTTGCAACCCGTGCAGTCCGCTATCATCATTCTCGGCCATGTCCCCCCCGGTGATTGGCCTGGGAAGTAAGCCTCCCTTATTTGGAAAGCTTACCGTATCCCCACGTTTCTGCAATTTTTTTCATCGATCGATTGATATTAGTCATTGATCGGCGCTGATTACTCACTCCGCAGCGATGGTTCGTGAACCGTTGACTGCGCCATTGGTCCCGTCATAGGGCAGGGGCAGCGCATGCCGCCGCAGGGAATGGGCCAATGCCCCCAGGACCAGACGTTCGATATGTTCAGCGTTCAGGCGCGCTGCCGCATACATCTCATCCGGTGCGGCGTGTGAAATGAAGCTGTCCGGCAGCGTCATGGTTCGCAGGCCGCAGCGGCCATCCAGCATGCCGCGGGCGGCGAGGTGGTGCAGAACAAGCGCCCCGAATCCGCCTGTCGCCCCTTCCTCAATCGTGACAAGCAGCTTGTGCCGGGACACCAGATCTTCGATCAGGGCCTTGTCCAGCGGCTTGGCGAAGCGGGCATCCGCGACGGTGACGGAGATACCGTGTGCCTCCAGCGCCTGACGGGCGGCAAGACATTGGCCAAGCCGCGTGCCGAAGGACAGCAGTGCCACCGTAGAGCCCGTTTCGATCACACGGCCCCGGCCGATGGGCAGAACGGTGCCGCGTGCGGGCATGTCGATGCCCGATCCTTCGCCCCGTGGATAGCGAAAGGCGATCGGCCCGGCGTCATGCGCGGCGGCCGTCGCCACCATATGGACCAGTTCCGCCTCGTCGCTGGCGGCCATCACCGTGAAACCGGGGAGATTGGCGAGATAGCCGATATCGAATGACCCCGCATGGGTGGGGCCATCGGCCCCGACAAGACCGGCCCGATCGATGGCAAACCTTACTGGCAACCCCTGCAACGCCACATCATGGACAATCTGGTCATAGGCGCGCTGAAGGAAAGTGGAATAGATCGCGCAGAAGGGGCGCAATCCGCCGGCGGCAAGGCCCGCAGCAAATGTCACCGCATGTTGTTCGGCAATGCCTACATCGAATGTCCGGTCCGGGAAGGATCGAGCGAAAATATCGATGCCCGTGCCGCCCGCCATGGCGGCGGTAATCGCGACGATCCGGGGGTCCTGTTCGGCCTCTGCCACCAGGGCGGTTGCGAAAACCTTGGTGAAGCTGGGGCCGGTCGCGCGCGCCTTGGCCTGGGTGCCGGTCGTGACATCGAAGGGGGAAACCCCGTGCAGCTTGTCCGCTGCCCGTTCGGCATGGACATAACCTGCACCCTTGCGCGTTATGGCGTGCAGCAGGACAGGACCGTCGGCGGTTTGCCGCAGATGGCGGAGCGTGTCGAGGAGACCCGTCAGGTCGTGACCATCAACCGGACCATGATAGGCAAAGCCCATCTGTTCGAACAGACTGGTCACGCCAGCGGGCGCTGTGTCCCCCGAACCGGCCCGAACCGGCCCGGCCAGCCGGTCCAGATGGGTTGACAGGGCGCCAGTGGGTGGTGAGATCGACATCGCATTGTCATTGAGGATGACGAAGATCCGACGGCCCAGCGCACCTGCATTATTGATCGCCTCGAACGCCATTCCGGCGGAAAGGGCGCCATCGCCAATCACGCAGATCACATCACCAATATCAGCCCCGAGATCGCGTGCCACCGCGAATCCAAGCCCGGCGGAGATGGAGGTGGAGGAATGGGCGGCCCCGAACGGATCATGTGCGCTTTCGGCGCGCCGCGTGAAGCCGGATGCCCCGCCCTTTTTCCGAAGCGTCCGCATGGCTTCCCGCCGGCCCGTCAGCAACTTATGCGGATAGCATTGATGCCCCACATCCCAGATCAGCTTGTCCCGTGGCGTATCGAAAACGGCATGGATGGCCACGGTCAGTTCGATAACCCCCAGGCTCGAACCCAGATGCCCCCCCGTTTGGGAGACCACATCGATGGTTTCCGACCGTAATTCCCCGGCAAGGCACAGGAGATCGGTATCCGATAAGGCCCGCATGTCCGACGGTTCCTGAATGGCGTCGAGCAGCGGCGTCTGTGAAGATAGGGATACAAGGCTCATTGCGTATCCTCCCGCGCATGAGCACCAACCGCCCCGCGCACGCAGGTGGTTCCTGCGTTCTTTTTGCGTGGACGCCAGAAGCCTTTATGGCAAGGCGTGACAAGATTGATTGTCAGGTAAACTAGCTTGTGTGTAAACTTTTATTTACACTTTTTGATGATTTTGGCGCCACCCGATAAACGGGTGGCGCCCTTTATGCCCTTATTTCCGGGGGCTGAACTGCTTCAGATAGGCGATCAGGTCGGCGATTTCCTTGTCGGTCTTCAGGCCGGGAAAGGCCATCTTCGTGCCATTGACCAGCGCCTTGGGGTTGGGGAGGTAGGTCTTCAGCAGCGCCTCATCCCAGGTTTTGCCGGCCCCGAAATCGACCATCGATTTGGAATAGGTGTAGCCTGCGACCGTTCCCGGCTGCCGCCCGAAAAGGCCCATCAGCGACGGCCCGACCTTCGGCTTGTCATTTTCGGCATTGTGGCAGGCCATGCATCTGTTGAATACAAGCTTGCCCGCTGCTGCATCGCCGTCATCGGCATGGGCGACCGTAGGCGTAATGGCCAGGGTCATCAAACAAGCGAGTATGAGGAATTTCGGCATACTTACCTCCCGAAACGTAGTTGCAGTTCTTGAGGCCGAAGGGCCAACAAGATTTTCAGTGGCTGATGGCCGATTACGGCAACAGCCCGAACACGTCGTTGCACAAACTCGTCATTCGTTTACTGTCGCAACTGCCTATCGGGACAAAGGAGCATTCCATGGCGGCGCTCGTCTTTATTTTGGTCGTATTCGCTGCCGCTTCCAGCGGGGCTGTTTTCAAGCCCGGAGAGTGGTATGAGAGCCTCCGCAAGCCATCCTGGACCCCACCTAAATGGGCCTTTCCGGTCGTTTGGACGCTGCTTTACATGGCCATCGCCTATGCCGGCTGGCGGGTCTGGACCCTGGCCGGATGGTCGCTGCCGATGGTTTTCTGGGGCCTCCAGATTGTGGTCAATGCCATGTGGTCATGGATGTTTTTCGGGTTGCGCCGGATGCGCCTGGCGCTGGCGGATATCATAGTTCTCTGGGCCTCTATTCTCGGCTTCATCCTGACGGCCTGGCCGGTTTCGGACCTCGCGGCACTTCTGTTCCTCCCCTATCTGGCGTGGGTCACAACAGCTGGATTTCTCAACTATTCCGTCCTGCGACTGAACACCCGTCCGTGAGACGGTGCGCGCAGCAGGATGTCAATGCAGTGCGCGACCAGAGAGCCGGCCAGCAAGACGAGTATCCAGATAGGTCCAACCCCGCGAAGGGCAAGCCCGAGAGCGGCAAGAAGGCAAGTTCCTGAACAGGCATTGGCCCAGAGGGCGCGAAACCGCCGCTGGGGTCGGCTGGACAGCAGGGAGAGGACCAGCGTTTCCACCCAAAGGATCAGGATGGCGATCAGGCTGATCCAGCCGTTCGCCAGCCCATCAAGCAACAGGGTCATGTCCACCTGCCCGGATACCAAGCAAGGCCAGCGTATCCTTCAAGAACACGCGGATATGGGCCAGCGGATCGCGCCGCACCAGGGCCTTGTTCAGGTAGGATTCCCAGGTCAGGCGCTGCACATCGGGGTCGGCACACATGGCGACGAATTTCTCCCGGAACCGGTCATTGCGGTACCAGACCGCCTGCATGATCCCGAGGATCAGGAAGACGCGGCCATGCGCCCCCATGAAAAGCCGCCTTGCCTGCCGCAATGCGGAGGCGTGCCCCGTTTCCAGGCTGGTATGGACGGCATCCGCACAAAGGCGCCCGCACAGCATGGCGTAATGGATACCCTCGCCCGAGGCCGGAGCGACGGTACCGGCGGCATCACCGGTCAACAGGACGTTGCGGCCATTATCCCACCGGCGCATGGGTTTCAACGGCAATGGCGCACCTTCGCGGCGGATGACCTTGCAGTGCATAAGACCGGCGGCACGTCGCAGATCCTGCGTCGCACCACGCAGGTCATGGCCCTTCACGCCGGATCCGCACCCGACCGATGTGTGGCTTCCATGGGGGAAAACCCAGCCATAGAAATCGGGGGAAATGCGCCCGTCATAGATGACGTCGCAGCGATCGGGCGCAAAGGCCCGGACCTCGCCATCGAGGGGGCTTTCAATGATCTCATGATAGGCAAAGACATAGGGCGGCCGTTTGCCAGCAGGAAACATCAGGCGGCGAACAGTGGAATTGGCGCCGTCCGCACCGATCACCATCCGGGCGGACAATGTAACTGGCACGGACGCGGGATCGGCACCCGTGGCGGTCAGGGTCAGCAGCAAGGTCTTGTCCGACCGCTCTTCCAGCCCCGCCAGTTTGCCGACAAACAGGCGTGCACCGGCCCGTTCGGCGCGGGCGCGCAGATAGGGGTCGAAGGTGGCACGGTCCACCATGCCGACAAATCCGATATCGCCGATCCGCATTTCGACCTCGCGGCCCGACGGTGCGATGATCCGCGCCGCGCCGGCGCGCGCCACCAGCATTTCCTCTGGAATGCCGAAATCACGCAAGGTGCGCGATGGGATGGCGCCGCCGCAGGGTTTGATCCGGTTGCCTGGATCGACCAGCAACACATCATGGCCCAGCTCCACCAGACGCTCTGCCGCCATCGCCCCGCTGGGGCCGCCGCCAATCACTGCCACATCGAACAAGGGTGGCCAGTCATTCCCGATCATGGTGTGGTTCGTGTGTGTACCAGTCGTAATCATCATCTACTCCGCCGCCTGGATGGAGGGGGAATGCGTTGTCGCCATGCCGCCGGACCGCGCGGCGCCCCGCCCGATCCGCAGGGCCACCATGGTGGAGGCCAGGAAAAGCAGCGCCTCCAGGCCGAAGACCAGACCGAAGGCACTGCCATCCGAACCGGTGATAAGCCGGCCCAGGTCCAGTGCGATGCTGCCCAGCAGACCGCCAAACCCGAAGGATATCGCCTGTGCTGCGCCCCACACGCCCATCCGCATGCCGGCATTGCCGGTCCGTCCGCGTGTCGCCAGTTGCATCATGGTGCCGATGGCGGCAACCGCGAACATGCCGTTGGCAAAGCCCAGCACGAAGATATGCGGGGCCAGCGGCCAATGCGGCGCGACGGTGGACGCCAGACAGAGCAGCGCCAATGTGGCGGCGGAGCCAAGACAGCCAGCAATGATGAACAGCCGGGACAGGCCCGGCACCCGCTTGCCCAACAGAAAACCACCAAGCCCGACCACGGCCATGCCGGCGAAAACGCCCGCATGCTGCGTGCCCGACAATTGCGTGGACTGGCCGGGTGACATGCCGAATAGCAAGCCTGCGAAAGGTTCCAGGATCAGGTCCTGTGTTGAATAGGCCAGCATCGACATGGCGATGAACAGCGTGAACAGCCTTGCCTCGCCATCGTGCCAGACCTCCCGCAGACTGTCGCTGAACCGGGCCGGCGGTCCTGATGCGGTCTGCATCGGCGTGATCGCCGGCTTACGCTCGATCCCCAGCACGGCCAGCCAGGCGATCAGGAAGGCGACGGCACCTGTGGCCGCCGTAACCTCGATCAAGCGCAGGTGGGAGTAGGGCTCCAGTGCTATCCCGGAGATGATGGATGTCACGATGATGCCCATGATCATCATCATCCAGGTGATCGTGGCCGCCGTCGCCCGCCGTTCCGGCGGGGTACGGGTGGCCAGCAGCGCCAGCAGCGAGGTGCCGCTGGCCCCAATTCCAACGCCAATCAGCACATAGGCGATAAAGGCGATGGTCAGGCCCAGGGCGTGGCTGTCTGCAAACAGCAGTGTGGTCGCCGATGCCAGCGTGCCCGACAATGCCAGCAGCGCCAGACCCAGTAGAATCCAGACAGTACGGGAACCGCCCGTATCCGAGCGATGACCCCAGAGGGGGCGCGTAATCTGGACGCCGTAATGCACACCGACCAGCAGACCCGGCACAATGGCAGCCAACCCCAGTTCGACAATCATCACGCGGTTTAGGGTTGAGTTGGTCAGGACCACAATGGCCCCCAGCGCCGCCTGGACAAGACCCAGGCGCAGGATATCGATCCAGCCCAGCCTGCCACTTGGACCTGTTTTCCGGGAACCGTCGCGGTGGGACAGGGCCTTTGCGCTCTGGCTCATTTCAGTATCCTCAACCGAGAGAGGGGTAGAGCGCGGCGTAACGCAGGCCGAAGGCGGTCACCATCATGCCAGTTACATAAAGGCCGACGCCGACCGCCGAATACCAGACGGCACGCCCCACCGGATCGCCCAGGAAGCGGCGCATGCACACCATCTGCACCGCCAGTAATCCCCCGACCGCCAGGGCGTGGTAGGGCAGCGACCAATAGGCCAGAAGCCCGACCACGGTCAGTTGCGGCAGCGCCATCACGATACAGGCGATGCGGGCCGCTGCCTGTGCGCCGTGCAGGACGGGCAGTGTCGAAATCTTCATTTCGCTGTCGCCCCGGATCGACTTGAAATCATTCAAGGTCAGGATGCCATGCGCGCCGATGCCATAGAGCAGGCCCACCATAAGGATGGGGTTCGCCGGCATCAGCCCTGTCATGGCTGTCGCTGCGGTGATCCAGGGCAATGTCTCATAGCTCAACCCGACAGCGGCGTTGCCGATCCAGCCATTCTGTTTAAACCGGAAGGGAGGGGCGCTGTATCCCCAGGCCAGTGCAAGGCCGGCCAGTGCCGCGATAAAAACCAGCGGCCCCAGCAAGGAGGCAACGGCCATCGACAGCAGCGACATCAGGATCGCGATATACAGACCCCATCGCCCGGGCATCCGGCCCGATGGAATGACACGATCAGGTTCATTGATGGCGTCCACATGCCGGTCAAACCAGTCATTGACGGCCTGGCTGGTCCCGCAGAGCAGGGGGCCGGCCAGCAGAACGCCCAGTGCCGCCGCGATGAAAGCCGCACTTAGCGGTTGGCCCGACGAAATCACCCCGCAGGCATAGGCCCACATCGGCGGAAACCAGGTAATGGGCTTCAGCAGCGCGAGCACCGCTGAGGGGCCCGGCCAGTCACGTCGCAATATCTCGGTGCGGGTGATTTCCATGGGGCGATGCTATGCCTGCCCAAAGGGAAGTGTCAACCTGAATTGACACTTCGCCGATTTGACACTTTTGCTGCATGCCATTGTCTGCGCACGCGCGCAGAAACCCCGGAC
This sequence comes from alpha proteobacterium AAP38, assembly GCA_001296005.1. Lineage (GTDB taxonomy): Bacteria > Pseudomonadota > Alphaproteobacteria > Azospirillales > Azospirillaceae > Niveispirillum. The sequence continues at coordinate 206,115 of LJHR01000005.1, forward strand.
CAGGAGGGCCGGGGGTGGGGAGTGGAGGGCGGATTAGGGTCAGTTGGAAGGGCGGTAATCTTCCAGACCGTGCCGGCGCAGCTTGATATAGAGGCTCTGACGTGACAGGCCCAACATCTCCGCCGCTGATGCGCGGTTATTGTTGGTCTGGTCCAGCGCCGCCTCAATACAGATTTTCTCAATCACTTCCAGCGACTCGCGCACCAGATCCTTCAGCGGAACGCGCCCGACAAGGTTGGCAAAGCCATCGGCCTGTTCCGGCGCGCCGGGGGCGGGTATGGACAGCCGTTCCGTCGTGACGACCGGTTGCGGAACAAAAATCACCTGGGTCAGGCTGGTTTCCGGATTGCGCCGCGCCGAAACCAGCACCGGACGATCACCGGACAGATTGTCGGTCAGGGTCGTGGCAAAGCCCCGCACCACCTGTTCTTCGGCCAATCTGGAATAGAAAACATGCAGGTCGAGCGATGTCTTGGAGAACCAGGTTCCCAGATTGCGTCCAACGACCTGTGCGATGGACGGTGCCTGCGCCAGATCCAGAAATAGGGTGTTGGCACCCACGATCTGGCCCTGATCATTGGTCTGGACTGCGGGTTCCGGCACATCGGTAAGATCGACCGGCCGCTCGTTCCGCTTTTCCACCTGCTGACGCCGGGCTTCCTGCGCGTCGCTACTCTGCCAGGCAGAGATGATGAGATTGGTGATGCCGTTCTCGCGGTAAGAACGCAGGGAGAGCGATACAGGTTCGCCCTTGACCGTTTTCAGCGTATCCAGCCGGACGGGACTGGCGCTGTGGCGCGCCTCGCCGATGGCATCGCTCAACGCGTCGCGATCCTGTTTGCGGAACAGGTCGCGGAACGGCTTGCCGACGATACCGGTCGAACCGCCGCCGACCAGACTCATGGCTGCGGCATTGGCGTCCAGCACCGTCTTACGCTCACCATCCAGCATGACGTGCGCGATGGTTGAGACGCGGAAGGCGGTGCGGTACCGGGCCTCCGCCTCCTGCAGCTCGCGGTAATCAGCCTCCAACTCCATCTGGGTTTCTACCAGACGCTGCTGATCCTTCATCTGCTGGCGCAATTCACGACCAACCACCAGCATGTAGGGGGAATCGGCCACGGAAAAACCCGAATAGAGTACGGGCAGGTCCGGCTTGCCATCACAGCTATGGTTTACCTGGTAGCCACGGGCCTGCCGCGCGCTGTCCTGACCGGTCAGCATGGCGTCGATCTTGGGCACGGATTCCACAGTCACCAGATCCTGAAGCCGCTTGCCGACCGCCTTGGTCAGGCCATAGCTGCCCATATCAGGATCTGCAAAATGAATACGATGGACGGTATGATCCTGACCGACCAGCATGACGATATCGGCGCCCAGTCCAACAAGAGCCAAAATAGAATCGGCATCCAGCGATTTCAGCAGGCTGAGGGCAACTTCGGTGCCGTGCATCGCGTTCTTACCGTTGAGCGTCTTCATCTCAGAAGCCAATCAGGTCGTCTGTCATTGACAAGGACCCTTTGGCCAGATGCTTGTGCCTGATGGCCGAATGCTTCCAGCTCATAAAATTTCTCACATATCTTTGACGCGGAGTAAACACTGTCACAGATGCAGTCAATCCCCAAACCCACAAGAAAATCAACAAACTCTAATGCAGCGACCCCGCCTGCGACAATCGGTGTCCGCGCACCGGGCGACACAGCTCGCACCGCGACCACAATATCCTCGAATTCCTTCTTGAGCCGGTGGTTGCTCCACCCGATGCAGACGATGTCCGCCCGCTTCAGGGTGGAGCGCAGGTTCGCCCCCTGCGGATCGTTCCCTTCAAGGATCTGGTTGGACCAGCCCATGGCATCGAATAGCAGCCCTAGAATGTGGGAGCCCAATGTGTGCTGCTCGCCGAACGGAGTGACCAGCGCGACAAACGGCACCCAACTGCGTGGCTGCCGGCCACGGAACTCGAAGGAGAGCAGTCGGATAATCTCCTGAAGCCGGGCGGTGCCGATGGTTACATCGATGAAGTCGCAATCGTCATCGACCCATCTGCGGCCAAGAAGGCGGGCCACCGCCTCGATGAATAGGACCGAGACGATATCCGGCTGGTCGTGGGGGATTTCGCGCCGCATGAACTCGCGCAGGGCCGACGCGCGCACCCCCGGTCGGACCACCTGGGCGCAGAAATCCGACAGAGCCGCGTCGTAACGACGGTCATGCTCAAGTCCGATGTCATAGCGCGCTGCCAGCTTTCCGGCGGTCATTGGCGCCACGGTCCTTTGGATAATGCGGCGGAGCCCGTCCCGTTCGCTTGACGCTAGGTACCCTGGTTGGCCTTGGGGGGCAAGCGATACCCCTCCCATCGGCCCCTCGGCCCGCAGGGCCGAGCGCTCTTGGTAATGATGGTCGGTGTCTGCGAATATTCTGCCCATTTGTCCGCCGCGAGAACGCCCCCCTATCAACCCAGAGCCTGCGCGGCGCAAGGTGCGGGTGTGGTTCAGGGGACCAGCACACTGGCGAGCGTCCTCAGAATGGCCGGCTTGCCCGACGATGTAAATCAAAATTTACGTCAACTTAGATTGACACTTTTGCATTTCGATGGGACTGTTGCCTATCCCGAGAGCCCGATGGACAGCCGGACGGGGAGAAGGAGACAGCGTGATCGGTAAGATCAACCAACCTCATCCGGGCCCTGCTCTGTACACCGACGAGGAACGGCGCCGTCGCGACGCGAGCGGTTGGACTCTGGTCCAGGGCATACTTGCCCCTGTTCAGTTCCTGGTCTTCCTGATCAGCCTGGGTTTGATCATGCGCTACCTCGCCACCGGCGAAGGTCTGGCCATGGCGCAGATGTCGGTCGTGGTCAAAACCTTGACCCTCTATGCGATCATGATCACCGGTTCGATCTGGGAGAAGGAGGTGTTTGGGGTTTACCTCTTCGCCCGTCCCTTCTTCTGGGAAGACGTGTTCTCCATGCTGGTCCTGGCCCTGCACAGCGCCTATCTGGTGGCGTTGTGGATGGGTGGCCTGGGTGCTGCCGGACTGATGGTCTTGGCCCTGGCGGCTTATGCCACCTACATCGTCAATGCAGGACAGTTCGTGTGGAAGCTGCGCCTTGCGCGGCTGGACGCGGCACGGCGCGCCAATACGTTGGCGGATGGCAATCCCGGTAGCATTGAGGCGGTTCTGTCCGCCGCTGGGAGGGTGTCATGAGCGTGGCCCAACCTGTCGCCTGCAACGAGCCCGCCCCCATCCGTCAACGCGGCCAGCATGAGGTTTTCTGCGGCCTCACCTCCATCATCTGGCTGCATCGCAAGGTGCAGGACGCCTTCTTCCTTGTCGTCGGGTCGCGCACCTGCGCACATCTGCTGCAATCGGCGGCGGGCGTGATGATCTTTTCCGAACCGCGCTTTGCCACCGCCATCATGGAAGAACGTGATCTGGCCGGGATGGCCGACATGCATGATGAGTTGGACAATGTGGTTGCCCGCCTGCTGGAGCGCCGGCCCGATATCCGCATGCTGGTCCTGGTCGGCTCCTGCCCGTCGGAAGTCATCAAGCTGGACCTGTCACGGGCGGCATCCCGGCTGAATGCCGTGCATGCCCCCCGCCATCGCGTGATCGCCTATTCCGGAAGCGGGATTGAGACGACCTTTACCCAGGGTGAGGATAATTTCCTGGCCGCCCTGATCGCTGACAAGGCGTCGACCCGGTCGGCTGGTGAGGCCGCGAAGCTGGTGGTTCTGGGCTGTCTGGCCGATGTGGTGGAGGATCAATTCTCCCGCCTGTTCGCGGAGCTGGGCCTGTCCGGTGTCAGCTTCCTGCCGGGCCGGGATGCCATCGAGGGTCTGGTGGTCGGTCCCGAAACCCGTTTCATCCTGGCGCAGCCCTATCTGGGGGCCGCTGCCGCTGCGCTGGAAGCGCGCGGTGCGCGGCGCATCGACTCCATCTTTCCGCTGGGTGCGGAGGGGACAAGTGCCTGGCTGCGCGCCATCTGCATGACATTTGGAGTCGACATGGCCCTGCTTGATGCGGTGGTGGCACAGCCGCGCCGCCGCGCCGCAGAGGCCATGGCCCATTACCGGCCCTGGCTGGAAGGGCGCCGCGTCTTCTTCTTCCCCGATTCCCAGATGGAGCCATCGCTGGCGCGGTTCCTGTCGCGGGAAATGGGGTCGGAACTACTGGAGGTTGGCAGCCCCTATTTGCATCGTGAGCATGTAGCCGGTGAGTTGGCCCTGCTGCCGCCGGGTGTCACCCTGTCGGAGGGCCAGGATGTCGATGAACAGATCGATCGCTGCCGTACCGCCAACCCCGATCTGATTGTCTGCGGCCTTGGCCTTGCCAATCCGTTTGAGGCGGAGGGACGGGTCAGCAAATGGTCCATCGAGTTCAGCTTCACCCCCATCCAGGGCTTTGAACAGGCAGGCGATCTGGCGGAGCTGTTCGCCCGCCCCCTGATGCGCAATGCCATCCTGACCAATGGTGTCGAACGGCGGGAGGCTGTGCAATGAAGCTTTCCATGTGGACCTATGAAGGCCCGCCGCATGTGGGCGCCATGCGCATCGCCGCCTCGATGCAGGGCGTGCATTATGTGCTGCATGCGCCGCAGGGCGATACCTATGCCGACCTTCTGTTCACCATGATCGAACGGCGGCAGTCCCGCCCGCCGGTCACCTATACCACCTTCCAGGCCCGCGATCTGGCCGGGTCCACGGCGGATATCTTCAAGAAGGCCTGCCGTGATGCGGTGGCCCGCTTCACGCCGGAGGCGCTGCTGGTCGGGGCGTCCTGCACGGCGGAGCTGTTGCAGGATGATCCGGGCGGTCTGGCCCGCACCCTTGATGTGTCAGTGCCGGTGGTGCCGCTGGAATTGCCGTCGTACCAGAAGAAGGAAAACTGGGGTGCGGCGGAGACGTTCTATCGTCTGGTTCGTGCCTTTGTGGGCCGTAACCCGCGCCCCGACAACATTCCCGCCAACAGCTGCAATATTCTGGGCCCCACCTCGCTGGGCTTCCGTTGTCGCGATGACGTGACGGAAATCGTGAAGCTGCTGACGGAAGAAGGGCTGGACGTGCGCGTCGTGGCCCCGATGGGGGCGACGCCCGCCGATCTGGTGCGTATCCCGGAAGCGGCCTTCAACATCGTGCTTTATCCTGAAATTGCCGATGTCACGGCCCGCTGGCTGAAAACCGCGCATGACATGCCGTTCATCTCCACTATTCCCATCGGGGTGCAGGCGACGCAGAGTTTTGTTGATGAGGTGCGGGCCATGGCCGGCCTGCCGGCGCGCGAGGGCCGCACCCGCGACCGCCTGACCTGGTACAGCCGCTCCATCGACAGCAACTATCTGACCAACAAGCGGGTTTTCATTTTCGGCGATGCCACCCACGCCATCGCCGCTGCTCGTATCGCGTCGGAGGAACTGGGGTTCCGCGTCTGCGGTCTTGGCACTTATATGCGTGAATTTGCGCGCGATGTGCGCGATGCCGCCGCCAAATATGGCGTCGAGGCGGTGATCAGCGATGATCATCTGGAGGTGGAGGCCGCGATTGTGGCCGCCCGGCCCGAACTGGTGCTGGGCACACAAATGGAACGCCATATCGCCAAGCGGCTGCGTGTGCCCTGCGCCGTCATCTCTGCGCCGACGCATGTGCAGGATTTCCCGGCCCGCTATTCCCCCCAGATGGGGTTCGAAGGGGCGAATGTCATTTTCGACAGCTGGGTTCATCCGTTGATGATGGGGCTGGAGGAACATCTGTTGCAGATGTTCCGGGATGATTTCGAATTCAACGACGGCGCGTCGGCATCGCACCTGCATCCGCAGGCACCGGCCATCAAGCCGGTGGAGGCAGCGCCGGCCCCGGTCGTGGCAGCCGCCCCGATCGGGGTGATCGCCACCTGGACATTGGAGGCGGAAAGGGAACTGCAGAAGGTCCCGTTCTTTGTCCGGGGCAAGGCCCGCCGCAACACCGAACTCTTTGCCCAGGGCAATGGGATTCATCCGATAACCGTGGAGACGCTGTATGACGCGAAAGCTCATTTCGCCCGCTGACAGCACTCCCGTTCGGGTGGTGCTGGTAACGCTGGACAATCACATTGTGGCGGCCGTGGACGCGGCCCGTCTGGCGTTGACGCGCGAATTGCCGGGTCTGACGCTGACGGTCCATGCCGCCACGGATTGGGCGGAGAATCCGGGCCGTCTGGCGGCCTGCCGGTCGGACATTCTGGCCGGCGACATCATCATCGTTTCCATGATCTTCGTGGAAGAACATGTGAAGGCCATTGCGGATGTGCTGGAGGCACGGCACCGCGAATGCGACGCCATGGTCTGCTGCATGTCCGCCGGCACGGTCATGAAATACACGACCATGGGCCGCTTCCGCATGAGTGACGAGCAGAAGGGCCCCCTGGCGCTTCTGAAGAAGCTCCGGGGCTCCAGTTCGCGTGGCGGGCGGGACAGCGGCAAGACGGCGGGCGAGCGGCAGTTGGCCATGTTGCGCCGCCTGCCCAAGCTGCTGCGTTTCATCCCCGGCACGGCGCAGGATGTGCGCAACTATTTCCTGACCCTGCAGTACCGGATCGCCGCGTCGGAAGACAATGTCGCCAACATGATCCGCCTGCTGGTCGCCAAATATGCGCGCGGCGACCGTAAAGGCCTGCAAACACGCGTCACGGCGGGCGATCCTGTCGAATATCCCGATGTCGGCCTTTACCATCCGCGCCTGAACCCGCGTGTCACTACGCAGCTGTCGATACTGCCCGGCGTGCCGTCACCGCGCGGTACCATCGGCCTGCTGCTGATGCGCACCTATATCCTGTCGGGCGACACCGCCCATTATGACCGGGTGATCGCGGCGCTGGAGGGTCGGGGCTATCGTGTGGTGCCGGCCTTCTGTTCCGGCCTGGACATGCGGTCGGCGGTGGAGCGTTTCATGCAAACGGATGGCGGCGGTGTGGCCGTCGACGCGCTATGCTCGCTGACCGGCTTCTCGCTGGTCGGTGGTCCGGCCTATAGTGACAGTGCCGCTGCTGCCCGCACCCTGGGCAAGCTGGACGTTCCCTATATTTCCGCCTTCGTGACGGAGTTTCAGTCCAAGGAAGGCTGGCAGAAATCCGGTCAGGGCCTGACCCCTATTGAAACCACACTGATGGTCGCCATTCCGGAGCTGGATGGGGCCACGGGTGCCATGGTCATCGGCGGTCGGTCGGAGGGGGGCACCAAGCCCAAAACCTGCACCTGTGCCCGCCAGCTGGGCCAATGCCCAACCAACCGTGCCTGCATGCAGCCGGATGAGGAACGGGTAGAACTGCTGGCCGGTCGGCTGGCTGCCATGGTCGACCTGCGCCGCAAGCAGCGGCGGGAACGGCGCATCGCCGTTACCATCTTCAACTATCCGCCCAACAGCGGCAGCATCGGCACTGCCGCCTTCCTGGCGGTATTTGAAAGCCTGTATGCCACGATGCAGCGTCTGGCCACCGAAGGCTATGATGTTGCTGTGCCCGACAGCGTCGACACGCTGCGTACCATGCTGCTGGAAGGCAACGCCGCCCTTCACGGGACGGAGGCCAATGTCCATGCCGTGGTAACGGCGGATGATCATGTACGCCGCGAACGCCATCTGGCCGATATCGAGGCGCAATGGGGTCCGGCACCGGGCCGTATCCTGAGCAACGGGCGCGGTATCTTTGTGCTGGGCCGGCAGTTCGGCAATCTGATGGTCGGGTTGCAACCCTCCTTCGGGTATGAGGGCGACCCGATGCGGCTGTTGTTTGAGGGTGGGTTCGCCCCCACCCATGCCTTCGCCGCCTATTACACCTATCTGCGCGAAACGTTCCGCGCCGATGCCGTGTTGCATTTCGGCACGCATGGCGCGTTGGAATTCATGCCGGGCAAGCAGACGGGCCTGTCGGCCACCTGCTGGCCCGACCGCATCCTGGGCGCCTTGCCCAATATCTATCTCTATGCCGCCAATAACCCGTCCGAAGGCTCCATCGCCAAGCGCCGGTCAGCGGCCACGCTCGTCTCCTACCTGACCCCGCCCATCACCCAGGCCGGGCTGTATAAGGGGTTGAGCGAGTTGAAGATCAGCCTCGACCGTTACCGCACGACCGAACCCGATGCGGCGGTGGAACGCAGCCGGATGATGGCCCTTATCCGGGTACAGGCCGAACAGTTGGACCTCAGCCCCGCTCCACCCGACGCCGATGAGGCGCAGGTGGTGCAGTATCTGATGCAGCAGATGATGGAGCTGGAATATGCCCTGATCCCCCACGGCTTGCATGTCGCAGGCCAGGGCATGGATCGGGCACAGCGGCTTGAACTGCTGGGTCATGTCGTGACGGGGATGGACGATGCGGCCTTCCTGCGCGGTGATGCCACCCTGACCACCGCCATTGTCGATCAGGATGCCCGCACCATCGACCTGGCGCTGCGTGGTGCCGACGACGCCAAGCGTGCCACCATTGCCCGCCTTTCGACCATGAATGCCGGTCTCGCACGGAATGAGGAACTGGACGGGCTGGTCCGCGCCCTGGATGGGCGGTTCATCATGCCCTCACCCTCGGGCGATCTGCTGCGCACGCCCGACCTGCTGCCCACGGGCCGCAATATCCACGGTTTCGACCCGTTCGGCATCCCCAGCGCCTATGCCTTGCAGGATGGGGAGCGGCAGGCGGCCCGCGTCCTGGAACGGTATCGTCAGATCGACGGACGTCTGCCGGAAACGGTCGCCATCGTCCTGTGGGGTACGGATAATCTGAAGACCGGCGGCGCGCCGATGGCGCAGGCCTTGGCCCTGATGGGGGCCCGCCCCCGTCTGGACGCCTATAACCGCGTCTGTGGGGCAGAATTGATCCCTCTGTCGGAACTGAAGCGTCCCCGCATCGACGCGGTTATGACCCTGTCGGGCATCTTCCGCGACCTGCTCCCCATCCAGGCCAGCATGCTGGCCGAGGCCAGTTACCTGGCCGCCACGGCGGATGAGCCGGTGGAGATGAACTTTATCCGCAAGCATGCCCTGGCCTATTGCGAGACGCATGGCTGCGTGCTGGAGGCGGCAGCCTATCGCGTGTTCTCCAATGCCGAAGGGGCCTATGGCGCCAATGTGAACATGCTGATCGGCTCCTCCTCCTGGACGGATGATGAGGAAATTGCCGAGACCTATACCCAGCGCAAAAGCTTTGCCATCAACCGCAAGGGTAAAACCAGCCATCAGGCTGCAGTGCTGGACTCCATCCTCAGTGATGTGGACATGGCCTATCAGAACCTGGACTCGGTCGAGGTCGGGGTCACCACCATCGAACATTATTTCGATACGCTTGGCGGCCTGACCAAGGCCGTATCGCGGGCCAAGGGAGAGGCCAACCTGCCGGTCTTCATCTCTGACCAGACGCAGGGTGAGGGCAAGGTTCGTACGCTCGGCGAACAGGTGGCGCTGGAAACCCGTACCCGCACCCTGAACCCGAAATGGTTCGAGGGCATGTTGAAACATGGCTACGAGGGCGTGCGCCATATCGAGGCGCAGGTGACCAACACGCTGGGCTGGTCGGCCACGGCGGGTGGCATCGACCCCTGGGTCTATCAGCAGATGACCGAGACTTTCGTGCTCGACCCCGAGATGCGCCAGCGTCTGTCGAGCCTTAATCCCGCCTCTACGGCCCGCGTCGCGGCCCGGTTGATGGAGGCGCATGAGCGCAATTACTGGCAGCCGGACACAGAAACCCTCGCCGCCCTGCGTCGGGCGGGGGAGGAACTGGAAGACCGTCTGGAAGGCGTGGCAAGGGAGGCTGCCGAATGAACATTCAAATCAATAACCGTAGCGTGGAACAGGATGCACGACTGGTTCAGTCGCTGCGCGAGCGCGCCGACGGGGAGGGCAGCGTGCAGGTCCATCTCGATCCCACCATGGAGATCGACGGGGCCAAGGTCTTCGCCGTCTATGGCAAGGGCGGGATCGGCAAATCCACCACCTCCTCCAACCTGGCCGTCGCCTTTTCCAAGCTTGGCAAGCGCGTGCTTCAGATCGGCTGCGATCCCAAGCATGACTCGACCTTCACCCTGACCAAAAGCCTGATCCCCACCGTCATCGACGTGCTGGAGAAGGTTGGGTTCCATTCCGAGGAGTTGCGGCCCGAGGATTACATGGTCCAGGGCTATAACGGCGTGCAATGCATCGAGGCGGGCGGCCCGCCGGCGGGTACCGGCTGCGGCGGTTATGTCGTGGGGCAGACGGTCAAGCTGCTGAAGGAACATCACCTGCTGGACGATACCGACGTCGTGATCTTCGACGTGCTGGGCGATGTCGTCTGCGGTGGCTTCGCCTCTCCGCTGCAGCATGCCGAACGGGCCGTGATCGTGGCGGCCAATGATTTCGACAGCATCTTCGCCATGAACCGCATCGTGGCGGCGATCAAGGCCAAGTCCAAGAATTACGAAGTGCGGCTAGGTGGCGTGATCGCCAACCGGTCGCGGGAGACGGACCAGATCGATCGCTACAACGCCGCCATCGGCCTGAAGCGACTGGCCCATATCCCGGACAGCGATCAGGTGCGCCTGAGCCGCCTGAAGAAAAGCACCCTGTTCGAAATGGGTGACAGCCCGGAGATCGTGGCCATTCAGCAGGAATATCTGAAACTGGCCGAAACGCTATGGGCGGGGACGCCGGGGCTGCTGGTGGAGCCGATGAAGGACCGGCAAATCTTTGATTTTCTTGGGTTCGAGTGACAGGGAGCCCGCGATGACGCATGTCGATCACATACGCCGAACCGGAGAGATCGAACATTACTTCGATCGCACCGCACTGGACGCCTGGAAGAAGCTGACCGGTGAACAGCCGGTCAGCGGCATCCGCGCAACTGTCCGGCGGGGCCGGGACACCATGCGCCGGATCTTGATGGGCATGCTGCCGAAGGATCTGACGGGCTGGCGTATTCTGGACGCCGGTTGCGGATCAGGCGTGATGTCGCTGGAACTGATGGATCGCGGTGCCGATGTTCTGGGTATCGACCTGTCGGCACAGATGGTGGAATTCGCCCGTCAGCGCGCGGCGGAGCATCGGTCTGTCGGCGCCCATCCAGGCACGGTGCGCTTCGATAGCGGCGACATGCTGGATTCGCGGCATGGCCGGTTCGATGCCGTGATGGCCATGGATGTGCTGATCCATTATGAGGCCGCGCACGCGACGCGCGTGTTGGAACAACTGGCGGCACGTACCGACCGCAAGATGGTTTTTACGCTGGCGCCGGGTTCGCGCTTCTTGCGCACCATGCTGGCGGCAGGCCGGGCCTTCCCGCGCGGCAACCGTTCTCCTTCTATCTATCCGGTGGATACCGACGATCTTGTCGCCAACCTCATCGCCGGCTCGGACATGGCGGGGTGGCTGGTGGGGCGGACGGAACGCGTCTCCATCGGTTTCTACAAATCCCAGGCCATGGAGGTCTTCCGGCCATGAGCATGGGCGCCGCCAACCGCAGGATCATCGGGCTCTGGCAAAAGCTGGGGACCCGTTACATGCCGTTCGCGGATGCGGCGTCTATGGAGATGCCGCTGTCGCGCCTGCTGCGGCTGGCTCTGTTCCAGATCTCGGTCGGCTGCGTCATGGTGCTGCTGAACGGCACCTTGAACCGTGTGATGATCGTGGAACTGAGTGTGCCGGTGGAACTGGTGTCTGCGGCCATCGCCATCCCGGTCCTGGCCGCGCCGCTGCGCCTGTTCTTCGGCTACCGGTCTGATGCTCATCGCTCCGTCCTTGGCTGGCGTCGCGTGCCTTATGTCTGGCTGGGCAGCCTATTGCAGTTCGGGGGGCTGGCCATCATGCCGTTCGCCCTGCTGTTGCTGCAATCGCAGACGGTGGGGCCAGAATGGGCGGGTGCGGTTGGCGCCTTCGCTGCCTTCATGCTGACCGGTTTTGGCATGCACATGTCACAGACGGCGGGGCTGGCGCTGGCCAGTGATCTGGTCCCGGCGGACAAGCGTCCGCGCGTGGTGGCCTTGCTGTATGTGATGCTGCTGGTCGGCATGATCGGGGCGTCTGCCTTCTACTCCGTGGCCTTGGTTGATTTCTCCGCCATGCACCTGATCCAGGTGATCCAGGGGACAGCGGTTTTCACCATCTTCCTCAATGTCATCGCCATCTGGAAGCAGGAGGCCCGCAATCCCGCCCGGGTCGCCGAACGCGGTACCCGCGCCGGCTTCTGGGACGCGCTTGCCCAGTATCGCAGCGATGCCGGAACGGTACGTCTGCTGCTGGCCGTTGCGGTCGGGTCGGCCGCCTTCTCCATGCAGGATATCCTGCTGGAACCCTATGGCGGTGAAATACTGGGCATGTCGGTGGGGCGCACGACCCTGCTCACCGGATTCTGGGCGATGGGCACAATGGCGGGTTTCGCCTGGGCCGCCAAAAGCCTGGGCCGGGGCGGGGAGATGTACCGCATCGCCGCACGCGGCCTGCTGATCGGGATCAGCGCCTTTTCGGTGATCATTCTGGCGGAGCCGCTGGAAATTCACGGCCTGTTCTATGTGGGCGCTGCCGGTGTCGGGTTGGGTGGCGGGTTGTTCTCCGTTGGCACTCTGCTGGGGGCCATGGCGGTATCGGCACGGTCGGAAAGCGGCATCGTGGTCGGTGCCTGGGGGGCGGTTCAGTCCACGGCCATGGGCTGCTCCCTTCTGGCGGCGGGTCTGATCAAGAATGGCGTCAACTCGCTGGCGCTTGATGGGCGCCTGGGTGAGGCGATGACGACCCGTGCTGCCGGCTATCTCACTGTCTACAGTTTTGAAATTATACTGCTTTTCGTCTGCCTGGCAGTGATCGGCCCCCTGACGGGCCTGCGCTATCGGGCGGTGGGTTCTGGTGACATGCGTTTGGGCCTGGCGGAGATGCCCGGCTGATCGCCGGCGCAAGCGCCATCAACTGGAGGGACAAAAATGACCGGTTCTCTCGGCGGCAGCCTTGATGTGGCGCAGATGGTGCTTTACGCCTTCTGGCTCTTCTTTGCGGGCCTTATCTGGTATCTGCGGCAGGAGGACCGGCGGGAAGGCTACCCGCTGGAGGAGGATGCGACGGGACGGTACAACAAGAACCCGTTTCTGTTCATTCCCCCGAAAAAGACCTTCGTTCTGCCGCATGGTCAGGGTGCCAGGCAGGTGCCGGACTTTGTGCGCGACACGCGCCCCCTGTCGGCCAAGCGTTTTGCCAAGGCGCCGGGTTCCCCGATCGAGCCGCTGGGTAACCCGCTTCTGGCTGGTGTCGGTCCGGGTTCCTGGGCGGAACGTGCCGAACATCCTGATATGACGGCCCATGGCGATCCGCGCATCGTGCCGCTGCGCCTGGCTGCTGGCTTTGCGATTGCCGAAGGCGAAACCGATCCGCGCGGCCTGTCCGTCGTCGCCTGTGATGGCAAGGTGGCGGGCACCGTTGCCGATGTCTGGGTGGACCGGTCAGAGCATCTGATCCGCTATTACGAAGTGGCCGTCGCCGCCGGTGAAACGGCGCGCAACGTGCTGCTGCCAAACAACTTCGTTGTGATCCAGACGGGTCGCGGTAACCGGCGTCAGCTTTATGTTCAAGCCGTCACCGCGGCGCAGTTCGCGGATGTGCCGGCCACGGCGCAGGACGGGATTGTGACCCTGCGTGAGGAAGACAAGATCGCCGCCTATTTCGGCGCCGGTCTTCTGTACGCCGTCAGTGACAGACAGGAGTCGCTGCTGTGAAACAGTTCATTGCCCGCGAACATGAGATTGAGCCGGTCCCCGGCCTGCCGGGGAATCTGCCGGCAGGTGAGGAGATCCTCTGGCAGGGGCGTCCCTCTGCCCGGCTGGTAGCCAAGCATGTGCTCAAAAGCAACTGGATCGGCGGCTATTTCGTCATCCTGGGCCTGTGGGCCGCCGCTGCCGGTATGGCTGACGGCCAGCCGGCGGGCGGCATCCTGTTCTCTGTCGCTGTCCTGATCGGTCTGGCGGCGCTGGCGCTTGGCCTGCTGGAACTGTTCGCCTGGGCGGTGGAGCGGACGACGCTTTACACCGTCACCAGCGAAAGGGTGGTGATGCGGTTCGGTGTCGCCTTGTCGATGACCCTCAACCTGCCCTTCAGCCAGATTGATACGGTGGCCCTGGGCCGTTTGGGCGGTAAGGCGGGAACCATCGCCATGGCCCTGCGCAAGGGCTACCGGTTGTCCTGGATGGTGCAATGGCCGCATGTGCGCGGCTGGCGGTTTGCATCCCCGGAACCCAGCCTGATCTGCTTGGCCGACGCCGAAGCGGTGGCCGCCATCATGACCCTGGCCTATGGGCAGAATGCCAGCGCCCGGTCCGACCATCCGCGTCTGCGGGTGGCCGCCAATTCGGTTGATACCATCCCGCATGCTGTTGATGCGGAATAGGAGGGGATGATGCCATCCGCGCTTAGCCTGGGTTATCTCGACAGCCGGAAGCGGCAGGGGACGAACCGGTTCCCGCGCTGGATATTGCTGTCCACAGCAACACTTCTGATCTTCGCCACTGCCGCCGTGATGTTCGGTCAGGAAACGGGGATCGGCGTGGTGCGGGAGGAGGCGAGCCGTCCTGTCGCGATCCGCGACATCACCATCACCCGCGCCGCAGGCGACAGGGTGATGGTCACGGACGCCACGACGGGTGTGGTGATCGCTGACTACCCCGTTGATGAGGGCGGGTTCGTCCGTGGCTCCTTGCGGGCCTTTGAACGGATGCGCGATGTGGCGGCGGCACCGAAGGACGCGCCCTACCGTCTGATCCGTTGGGAGTCCGGGCGGGTCAGCCTGTCCGACACCGCGACGGGCGAACGCATCTATCTTGACGCATTTGGCCGGGACAATGCGGCAGCCTTTGCCGCTCTGCTCGGCCTGAAAGGGGGAGCAAAGCCATGAACCCCGTCTTTGCCATGATGCGGCGGCGCGAGACCGTCGACTGCACTGTCGAGATCAACAATACGTTTGAGGCGTTGGGAGCCCATCTGCGCTTCGACAATGGTGTGATTGTCCATCCTGGTGATGAGGTCCTGGTGCATGGCGCGCCGGTGCAGGTGCCCTACGGCCAAAGCCAAAGCTTCCGGCGGCAGGCGACCATCACCCGCGCCGGTGCGCTGGAACGTGCCTGGACGCGGGCGACCGGTGACCTGGACATGCTGGAACTGTGCGAATTCAACTTCACGGAGAGGGCACTGTCATGAGCAACGCACTGAGGGCCGATCTCCACGACCATGAACCCTCGATCGAGGAAAAGCTGGCCGCGGTCAATGACACCACGCGCAGCGCGCTGGTCTCCACCATGCTGGCGCCGCGCTTCTACACCACCGACTTCGACGAGATGGATCGGATCAATGTGGAGCCGGTGCGCGCCGAATGGGACGCCCTGATCGCACAGATGCGCAGCGATCCGAACAGGGGCCATTTCCGCCGCAATGCCGACTGGGACAATATCGACATCAACGATCTTGAACCGGCGCTGCGCGAAGAACTGACCGATTTCCTGGTTTCGTCACTGACGTCGGAATTTTCCGGCTGCGTCCTTTACAAGGAGATGAAGCGCCGGGGGACTAACAAGGAAATCTGTGAGCTATTCGGCTACATGAGCCGGGATGAGTCCCGCCATGCCAGCTTCATCAATGACGCGCTGAAGGATTTCGGCATCGGCGTCAATATGGGCTTCCTGGCCAAGGCCAAGAAGTACACTTACTTCAAACCCAAGTTCATCTATTACGCCACTTATCTGTCGGAAAAGATCGGCTATGCCCGATACATCACCATCTTCCGCCATCTGGAAAAGAACCCGGATCGCCGGTTTCACCCGATTTTCAAATGGTTCAAGGAATGGTGTAACGACGAATTCTCGCATGGTGAGGCGTTCTCCCTGATCATCCGTTCGGATGAACGGCTGATGCAGGGCGTCAACAAGCTGTGGATCAAGTTCTTCCTGCTGGCCGTGTTCGCTACCATGTATGTGCGCGACCATATGCGCCCGGCTTTCCATGCCGCCATGGGCGTGAATATCGATGATTACGACATGCGCGTCTTCCGCCTGACGTCGGAGATTTCGCGCCAATGCTTCCCGCTGGTCCTGGACCTGGACAATCCCGCTCTGTGCGAGGGGTTCCGGCGCATGGAACGGATCAACCAGCGCATGATGGCGGCCAAGCAGCGCGGTGGCGTGGTGGGCGCGGTCGGCAAGGCTTTGTGGGGCGCGGCTGCGGGCGTCAACTTCCTGCGCATGTACATGATCCCGGCAAAGACGAACGCGATCCCCGCGACCTCGCGCCTTCAGCCGGTCTGGTAGGGCGCCATGGAAGTCGCCAACCCGGTCATCGTTGTGCTGATCGCTATCGGGGTCTGGTGGCTGTCGACCGGGCTTGTGCTGGCCATGGTCCATCGGACCGAACGTGGTGGCTGGGGTCCGGTGCAGGTCATGCCGCTGATGACGCTGTTCGGTGTCGCCGGCGTCGGTCTGATGTGGATCGGGGCGCAGGAGAAAACATCCTTCGGGTCCTATGCCGGGTTCTTTGGCGCCCTGCTGGTCTGGGCTTGGCATGAGGCGGCGTTTCTGACCGGCGTGCTGATGGGCGGTCGGTCTGGGGAATGCCCGCCGGCCCTGTCTGGGTTCGCGCGGTTCCGCGCGGCGTGGGAGGCGGTCTGCGATCATGAGATCGCCATCCTGATCACGGGGCTGATACTATGGCTGATGCTGTCGGACAGTCCCAACCCGTTCGGTCTGGCGGCATTCGGGTTGCTGTGGGGGATGCGGATTTCCGCAAAGCTGCTGATCTTCTTCGGGGCGCCCAACGCGATCAGCGAATTGATGCCAAGCCGCATCGCGCATCTGAAAAGCTACTTCAAGACCGATCACCTGACGCCGCTTTTCTATCTTCTGATGGGGGGGGCGGTGGCCCTGTTCGTCCTTCTGGTCATCGCGGCCAATGAGGCGACACAGGATCATTCGGTGGTCGGGCACTCACTGCTGGCGACCTTCATGGCGCTGGCCATCCTTGAACATCTGGTTCTCGTCCTTCCCGTTTCCGATACGGCGCTCTGGCGCTGGGCGGTACCGGGTGGGGTTAAACATGGCCGGCCGCCCATCGTCGGGCCGGCAGCCGACAAGCAGCAATAATTCTGGGATACAGGGACGGAAAGGGGATTAAAGATGGACGTTTTCGCTCATATGCAGCAGGCATTGCGCGACTTGAAGACAGCGGGCAATTACCGGGTCTTCGCCGAACTGGAGCGTCAATGCACAGCCTTTCCCAGGGCGACCGTCCACCGGGCCGATGGCGAGACAGGCGAAGTGACCGTGTGGTGCTCCAACGACTATCTCGGCATGGGCCAGCACCCGAAGGTGACCGCCCGGATGACAGAGATCATCGCCAAGTGTGGGGCAGGGGCCGGCGGCACCCGCAACATCTCCGGCACCAACCATTATCATGTACAGCTGGAGAAGGAGCTGGCCGACCTGCATGGCAAGGAAGCGGCCCTGATCTTCACCTCTGGCTATGTCTCCAACTGGGCCGCGCTGGGCACCCTGCTGTCGCGTATTCCGGGGATCATCGTCTATTCGGATGCGCTGAACCATGCCTCCATGATCGAGGGTATCCGCCATTCCGGCTGTGAGCGCCGCGTGTTTCGCCACAATGACTATCGGCATCTGCGGCAGTTGATGGCCGCCGACGATCCCAAGCTGCCGAAAATGGTGGCGTTTGAATCCGTCTATTCCATGGATGGCGATATCTCGCCGATGCGTGAGATTTGTGACGTGGCCGATGAGTTCGGCGCCATCACCTATCTGGACGAGGTCCATGGCGTGGGCATGTACGGGCCGCGTGGCGGTGGTGTTGCCGAACGCGAAGGCTTGATGGACCGGATCACGGTCATCGAAGGTACGCTGGGCAAGGCCTATGGCTGCATGGGCGGCTATATCACGGGCACCGAGGTCTTGGTGGATTTCGTCCGCTCCTTCGCCTCGGGCTTCATCTTCACCACGGCCCTGCCGCCGGCGCTGGCCGCCGGTGCAACGGAAGCGATCCGCCATCTGAAGGACAGCCAGGTCGAGCGTGCCCGCCACCAGGCCGCCGTCGCCAAGGTGCGCCAGGCGCTGGACGCTCGAGGCATCCCGCATATGCATAATCCCAGCCATATCGTGCCGGTGATGGTGGGCAATGCCGCCAAGTGCAAATGGATTTCCGATATCCTGCTGGATCAGTTCGGAATCTATGTGCAGCCCATCAACTATCCCACCGTACCGGTCGGCACCGAACGCCTGCGCATCACGCCGACGCCGCTGCATACCGATGCTGAGATTAAGCATCTGGCCGATGCGCTGTCGTCGCTCTGGTCGCAATGTGCCCTGGCGCGCAAGGTCGCCTGATCACGGGAGGCGGCCATGGGCATGATTGATCGACAAATCGTCATCCCGGCGGTGGCCGCCGACGGATCGCTTTATCCGATTGAAAAGATGCAGGCCCATATCACGGGCCAGCTGCACTTGGCGGTGTCGGTCTTCGTCTTTGACGGGGACCGGCTGCTGCTGCAGAAGCGTGCGCAGGGCAAGTATCATTGCGGTGGCCTCTGGGCCAATACCTGCTGCTCCCACCCGCATTGGCGGGAAACGGTAGAAGATTGCGCCGCCCGCCGTCTGACGGAGGAACTGGGGATCACGCTGCCCCTGCGGCGTCACCAGACCGTCGATTATCAGGCCGATGTCGGCGCCGGCCTGCGCGAACATGAGCGTGTGACGCTGTTCAGCGCATCGGCCGACCGGACCTGTCTGGTCCCATTTCCCGACCCGGAAGAGGTTGAGGCCACCCGCTGGATCAGCTTGGCCAACCTTCGGCGCGAAATCACGCGCGATCCGAACAGCTTCACACCGTGGTTGCGGATCTATCTGGACCGGTTTCCCGACCTGTCCTTCGGCCAAGCGGCCTGATTTTCAAAAACGCAGTTCAATGCGAGCACCGGCAGCCCATCTGCTGGCGTAAAATCGTGTCCGCCTTGTGCCATGCCTGTGAAGATGCCGCACAAAAGAAATCAGGGGAGGCTTTGCGGCCTCCCCTGAAGTTGTCGCCGTCATGGGGGAACGACGGCCCATGACAGGGAAGCTGCGGGACCCGCCCGCAGGCCCTTTAAGGCTGGGTAACGGGCGTGGCGGCGCTGCCACCCAGCACTTCGGTCTTGCCCGGAATATAGGTGCTGAAGTTCGGGACGTCGGTCGAACCCTTGACCGCGACCGCGTCGACATAATCCTTCAGCATGGACACACCATAGAGCGGCTTCTGCACGCCGTTATGGCATGTCGCGCAACCGATCTTCAGGACATCGCCCTCCGGACCCTTACGATTGGCCGGAAATACCGGGGTGAGACTCTGCATATAGTTGACGTTCAGATGACGGGCCATCTTGATGCCGTGCCAGGCGGTTACCCGCTGCGGCGGGCTCTGGTCCCAGTCATTGAAGGCGCGGGTATTGTGGCAGGTTGTGCAGTTTACGCCGAGCGATTCCGACATGTGCACCATCAGCGCCCATGTTTCCTCGGTTTCCTTGGTTCCGGCGGGGTTCATGCCCGTGGGAAGGGCCGTTGTGGAATGGACCCGGATCGGCTTCTCACCCAGCAGATAATCCGACAGGGCGTTCTGCGGCAGGGAAGTCTTGCCGGCATTGACCGCGACGACATTCTGGCCGCTGCGGTTAGAGGTCATGTTGCCCGCCGGCTTGGGGTCCAGGGTGGTGCTCCACACCTGTGCCGGCACACCCTTGCCGCGATGGCACGTGTAACAGGTGACGCCCGTTTCCGCGACATGGGCCTTCCAGTCGACATTGATCGACTGGGTCATCTGGATCATGCGGCGGGCGACGACCTTCTGATAGATCTCGTCCGACGCCATATTGTCCGGGTTATGGCAGTAGTTACAGCCAGCTTCCGGCGCCACCCATTCGGTGATCGACGCCATGAACTGGTTGAACTGGTCGCCCGACAGATTGCCCAGGACCTGGACATTCTGATAAAGGGCAGAGGCCTTGTCACCTGACGGATCAGCTTCCCACGGGGCGGGCGGGGCGACGTTGGCGGCCTTCAGGGCAGCCTCCGTCTCCACGTCGCGGTGGTGATACATGCCGGTTCCGCGGAACCCGAGCTGATCGGTGGCGACAGGCGGTGCATCCCAGCCGGCCCCGACGAAGCTGGCCACGGCCAGCAGGGCGCCGGCGGAGGCGGCGAATGGTAACCAGAGTTTCATGGTCCTCCCTCCCTTATTGCGCCGGATCGACGACGTTGGGCCACATATCGGGCAGCGGTGAGACAAGCCCGTGGTTGACGCCCCACAGGTACCAGTTGTCGACCACGGTGCCGGTCAGCAGGATGCCGATGCCGCCCGTCAGCGGGGTCAGGATGGCGAACCACCAGGCCCAGCGGTGAACGGATTCCATGGTTGCGTTGAAACCCATCGTCCAGCGCCAGAACAAGGCCGCACGTTCCGAGGCGGTGCCCCGGTCGGTGATCTGTTCCAACTCACGCTCGCCGCCATACTTGCCCACCGCAAGGATCGTCGCGCCATGCATGGCGAACAGCAGGACCGATCCGTACAGGAAGACGATGGAGAGGCAGTGGAAGGGGTTGTAGTAGAGATTGCCGTAGCGGATGGAGAAGGCGGCCGTCCAGTCCAGGTGCGGGAAGATGCCGAACGGCACGGCCTCGGAGAAGTTGCCCATCAGCAGCGGGCGGATGAAGCCCAGTACCAGGAACAGCCAGATGGCCGCCGCAAAGGCCCAGGCCACATGCGTGCCCATCTCCAGCTGCCGGGCGCGGCGATAGACCCGAACCCACCAGAGCAGGACCGACAGGGTCAGGAAGAAGCCGGCAATCAGCCACCATCCCCCTTCCGCCAGCGGCGGCAGCACCTTCAGACCATATTTGGCCGCCGGCGGTTCCAGGCCCAGCCAGAATAGCTGCCGGACAAACTCAATCGGGTCCCACCCGACCGAGGCCAGCATGTTGAGGCCGATGATCTCAAAGCCGATGAAACCGAAGACCAGCGACAGGGTACCCAGATATCCCAGATAGATCGGCCCGATCTGGGCATTGCCGATCATGCCGAACAGACGCACGAAGAACGGTTTACCGGTTCGCGGACTGTCTCCCCGGGGCAGCGGCATGCCTTCTTCGGCGGGGCCGCTGACTTGGATCGGGGTGATGATGTTCTGATATTGTGCCATCACACTTCCTCCTCAGCGCCAGATCGGAAGTTCAAGCCACCAGCTCCACCACTGGGGCCAGCCCTTGTTCCAGAAGGGCCCACTGATGATGATGCAGACGGCACTCCAGAAGCCGGCGTTCAGCGCCAGGACAAGGCCCAGACGGTGGATACCCAGCGTGCCGATCGAATAGCCGATGATGTCGCGGAAGAAGGTGTCTTCATATTCCGGCGTCTTCACCTCTGCCTGTTTACCCGGCTCGTCGAGCGAGGCGCCGGGATTGGCGGCGGACAGGATCAGACCACCATGCAGCGACAGCGCCAGCGTCGTCGTGAAGAAGAACGACACGGCGATCATGTGTGCAGGATTGTAGTGGAAATGCAGATACTGGTACCCGACATTCGACACCCAGTCGAGATGACTGAAGATGCCGTATGGGAAGCCGTTCCCCCAGGCGCCCAGCAGCAGCGGGCGGAACACCACCAGCGTTGCATAGGCGAAGATGGCGAAGGAGAAGGCGAACGGCACGTGGTACCCGATCCCCAGCTTTCGGCAGATTTCCACCTCGCGCAATGCCCAGGAGCAGAAGGCCCCCAAGGCGCAGACGGTGATCAATTGCCAAAGCCCCCCTTGTTTCAGCGGCGCAAGCGCCAGCCCATAGGACAAGTCAGGGGGAGCAATGGAAATCTGCCAGATATTCCATGTTGGCCCGATCGCCGCCCCGTACAGGATCAGCGCCGTACCCAAAGCGGCGAAAAAGGCGGTGGTGACGCCGAAGAACCCGACATAGAAGGGCCCGACCCAGAAGTCGAACAGGTCGCCGCCGATCAGCGTTCCACCGCGCACGCGATATTTGCGTTCAAAACTGAGCAGCGCCATGTACGTGCCCTCCGAGAGAGGCCAGCCAGTTGGTCATCCAGTTGGCGATGTCTTTTGGTGAAAGTTGGCGGCGGGCGGGGCCGTCACCGGCCACGCCTGCTGCCGTCTTGAGGTTCTCAGCCGACGCTCGGTTGATCCGCATCCAAGGAGAGCGAATGTTCGATCGCGCTGGTCTTGAGGGGCTTGCCCTCCAGCCAGTTGAACCGTTCAGTGCTCAACAGGACGAAATGGATCAGGATGGCGAGCGTGAACAGAAACACGGACAGTGCGACCAGCGCCTTGCGCGGATCGAACATCAGCCAGATTCTCCACATGTCGCTTTCTCCTTAGCCGATCATCGGCAGCAGTGATTGTGCCGTTTGGCCAATGCCTTCCAGAGAGGCATAACCATTGGGCCCAGGGATCCACGGGCGCCACATCCAGACCAGAACATGCGCGGCGATAGCGATCGCCGTGAAGATCAGGAAGCCTTGGATGAAGAACGAATGGACCTCGCGAGCTTCGCTTTCGGTCAGACCCGAAAGTGAGACGTTTGATGAGTCAGCCATCAAATCCACCTCCTAGTCTCGAATGCCGCGGCGCCCCCGCGGCAGGGTTCCGGCAGTGCCACCAAGGCAGCATTACCGGGTTTTTGACGGTGTCGAGCACACCGGCAAGGAAGCGGTTACACGTTAAACGCGTAACCAATAGCGGCGTGGGCCGACGAACGGGCCTCAGCAAAGATGGACTGCACAGGGCGGGCGGCCCGGCGGTCAAAAATGTGGGTAATCCGGCTGGCCATCGCGGCCACCAGGCAGAGCGGATAGGAGATCAGGAAGACGAGGCGCATTTCCGCGCGCTCCAACTGGCGGCCCCTGGCGCCCCCATGTCCAATGCTGAACATCATTTTGTCCTCCCCGCTGCCATCCCCTGACGGCATCCTCTGATTACTTCTTCAAGCGTGTACCTTCGCCGCCCCGTCGAAATGACGCAGCGTGACTTCCGGCGCACCGTCGCGGCGCGCCTCACGTTCGGCTGCTTCGCGCATGCGCTTGGCAGCTGAAATCCGGACCAGAACAGGTTCCGCAAGGATGCGACGCTCCAAAAGCGCCTGCGCATCCGCCGACCAGGGTATGGCGCCGCTCCGGGTGGTTGTCGGTTCGATGGCATCCAGTTCACCTGCCCTGGGCAGGATTTCGAACAGCATGTCGAACAGGGCGTTGCAGACCTCCTGGATCAACCAGGCTGCACCCGAATAGCCCATGACCGGCGTGCCGATATGGCGGCGGACAATAGCGCCGGGATAGGAGAGCTGGATGAATTTGCCTCGTTGCCCACGTTCGCCCATGTACATGCGTTCATTGAAGGAACCGAACATCACCATCGGCGGCTTGCTGGTGATCAGGTCCTGGACCGCATCATTGTCTGTCTTGACACCTGGCTTGCGCTGGACCGCGAAGGCGCAGGGCAGGCCCATTTCCTCTTCCAGGAAATTGCGCACGCCGCGCGTATAGGTCTCGCCCGCCACGATGGCGAAGCTGGCCGTGCCAAAGAAATCCTGCGTCACGGATCGCCAGAGATCCCAGAGCGGCTTCAGCGTCGTGTGCTTTTCACGGCGGATGAAGGGCTCCGGGTCCAGGCCCAGCATCTCGCCCAGCTGGCGCAGGAAGGCCGTGGTGGAATGGATACCGATGGGGGCCTGCAAATAGGGGCGATCCAATGTCTCGCATAAAAGGCGCCCGAATTCCCGGTACAGGCAGATATTGGCATCGGCATCGGCCAGCTTGCGCACATCATCGACATGGCTGCCCAGGGGGAAGACCATGTTGATCTCGGCCCCCAACCCTTCAACCAGACGCCGGATTTCCGCGAGGTCAGACGGCATGTTGTAGGTGCCATAGATCGGGCCGATGATATTGACCCGTGGTTTGGCCCCTTCCGGGCGCCGGCGCGGGGCAGGGACCTTGCCGCCCTTGGGCCCGAATTCCGTCCACAGCCATTTCATGGCGCGGTCGGCACTTTGCCACTGATCCTCGTCGATGGTGCGCGGCAGGAAGCGGACGATGTTCGACCCTTCCGGCGTGACACCACCGCCGATCATCTCCGCGATCGACCCGGTGACCACCACAGCGGGAAGGTTGGGGTCCAGTGCCTGACGCGCCCGCTTCATCGCCCCTTCGGTGCCATGACGGCCAAGCTCATCCTCCGACAGGCCGCTGACGACAATCGGCAACTCATGCGGGGGAAGGGCGTCGGTATAGTGCAGGACGGAGGTGACAGGCAGGTTCTCGCAGCCTACGGGGCCGTCGATGATCACCTGCAGCCCCTTGATCGCCGTGAAGGCGTAGACGCTGCCCCAATAGCCGCCGGCTCTGTCATGGTCGAGGATCAGCATCCGACGCTATCTCCATTCTCGACCGCATTGCGCGATTGGTTGACACGGGCACCGTATTTGCGGCGGAACGCGCTGCGGTCCTGGGGGATATCTTCCCAGATGCCGGCGGCATCACCGGTGCCAACCCCTTCGAAGAAGGCGTTCATGGCATCGAAGCGATGCTTGTTGGCAATGGCCGCGTTGATCACCGGTGGCAGCGACCCCGGCCCCGCCGGACCCATCAGGGGACGGGCGGAGATCAGGTTGGTGAAGTAAAGGGCCGGCGTTCCCGCTTCCTTGGCCTTCTGGACCACGGGCGTGGTGCCGATGGCCAAGTCGGGTTTGAACTCGGCAAAGGCCGCAAGATCCTGTTCCAGCGAGGCGCGGAAGCGGACGATCACGCCCTTGGCCTTCAGCCATTCCGCATCTTCGGCATTGTACGGCGTCTTGGGACAGGCCGTGCCGACATAGCGCAGGTCAGCCCCCAGTTCGACCAGCAGCCGCCCGACCAGCAGTTCCGACCCTTCATAGCCTGACAGGGTGATGCGGCCATTGATGCGGTTGGCGGCAAGACCCGCCATGATGGCCGCGCGCATGGTGTTGCGCGTCTGATCGATCCGCGTCTGCGGCACGCCGCAGCGTTGCCCGATGGCTGACAGCCAGGCATCGGTACCGTCAAGCCCGATAGGGGCCGAGCCGACGATGGGCCGTCCGGCGGCTGTGAACTCCCGGAAGGTGGCCGTATAGAAAGGGTGGATGGCCGCGACGGCGGCACAATCCAGCGCGGCATAGAGATCACGCCATTCCCGCACGGGAATGGTCGCCCCAACGGCCAGACCCATCGGGTCCAGCATATTGCCGATCACCACAGGATCGGCGGGGAACATTTCCCCCACCAGCGTTACGGTGGGCTTGTCCTTGAGGCCCGCACGCGGCATCTGCACCGGGCCGGCTTCTGCCTCCTGCCTCGCATAGGCCAGCATGGCGCCCGACAACACATCCTTGGCTTCTGCATGCGTGGGCACGCCAAAGCCGGGGACATCAATGCCGATGATGCGCACCCCGTCAATCTGCTTCGGCAGCATTTTCAGCGGCACGCCGGAGGCTGTGGGCACACAGAGATTGGTGACGATCACGGCATCATATTTGCCGGGATCGGCCATCTGATGCACCGCCTCGACAATATCTTCGTACAGCTTGCCGGTGACCAGCGTCTCCGAACTGAACGGCACATAGCCGACGGAGCGCTTGGCACCGTAGAAGTGCGAGGTGAAGGTGAGGCCATAGACGCAGCAGGCCGACCCCGACAGAATGGTCCCCACCCGCCGCATGCGCAGGCCGACCCGCAGCGACCCGAAGGCCGGGCACATGGATTGCGGCTGATCGTGCGGCCCCTTGGGGTAATCGCGCTCCAGCCGGTCCATCACCTCGTCATTACCGGCCGCACGGGCGGCGGCACGCGACAGTTCGACACCACCATGGCACCCGGCGGCAGTAGCAGAGTGTCCGTCGTCCCCCGAAAGGGCCGTCTCGCCGGCAGCGTCGCGTGTGAAGTCCAAAGGCTGGTCGTCCATCTTGTGTGCCCCTCAGACCCGGTCGTAGATGACTTCGAGCGAGGCGCGTTTCAGCGCACCCGCGGGGCACATATCTTCCGGCGTTGCCGGCTCCAGCTGGAAATTGCCACCCGTCTGGCTGGCATCGAACAGGCCCAGCAGGCCGTCCTGATCCAGTGGGCGTGGCAGCACCGGCGGGGCTTCCGCCAGATTGATGGACAGCGCCTCAAACAGCGGACCCCAGCGGTTATCGGGCGTGCCGATGATCTGGTAGTTGGCGCTTTTGCGGCGGATATCCTCATCTTGCGGGATGGAGGCCAGGACCGGGATGCCGACGGCGTCCGCAAAGGCCTGTGCCTCACCGGTGCCGTCATCCTTGTTAATGACCAGACCGGCCACGCCGACATTTCCGCCCAGATTGCGGAAATACTTCACCGCCGAGCAGACATTGTTGGCCACATACAGCGATTGCAGATCGTTGGAACCGACAACCACCACCTTCTGGCACATGTCGCGGGCAATCGGCAGGCCGAAGCCGCCGCAGACTACATCACCCAGGAAATCCAGCAGGACAAAGTCGAAGTCCCATTCATGGAACCCCAGCTTCTCCAACGTCT
Source organism: alpha proteobacterium AAP38 (assembly GCA_001296005.1). Lineage (GTDB taxonomy): Bacteria > Pseudomonadota > Alphaproteobacteria > Azospirillales > Azospirillaceae > Niveispirillum. The sequence continues at coordinate 232,694 of LJHR01000005.1, forward strand.
CAAACCCATGGATGATGCCGCGACCGCCGCAGCCACGGCCAACTTCCGGCCCGCCCAGTTCCATGGCGAACACGCCATCGCGCTTGAAGCACACGTCGGAGATGGACACTTCCTGGCCCGCATCCTTGCGGCGCGAGGCCGTCTGAATGATGGTGGGGCAGGCACGGCCACCGAACAGCAGCGATGTCGTATCGCTTTTCGGGTCGCACCCGATCAGCAGCACCTTCTTGCCCAACTGTGCCAGCATGTAGGACAGGTTGGCGAGCGTGAAGCTCTTGCCGATGCCGCCCTTGCCATAGATGGCAATAATCTGGGTTTCCTTGGTTACCTTGCCGACATGCGGCGCATCGGGTTCGATGGCCGCCTCTTCACGCAGGCGCCTGCTCATAGTTTTCGGGCTGCTGCGGACGTCCAGATCAAGACTCATGCGGCTTTCCTCCAGTCGATCACCATTTTCAGGCAGCCGAGGTCGTTGAACGCGGTTGAGTAGGCGGATGACGCCTGGGCCGGTGCGGCCCGGTGCGTCAGCAACCCGTCGAGGGACAGGCGCCCGGTTTCCACCAGCGCGATGACGGCGGAAACATCCTCCGGGCGGAATTCCGCCGCGATGGACAGAGTCAGTTCCCGCATGAAGGCCGGCGCGAAGGCATAGCCAACGCGTTCTCCGTAGAAACCGGCCAGAACCAGCTCCGCCGGCTTGCGCAGGCGTGTGATGATCCCGTCGATGGCGGCGGCATCGCCGCTGGCATCAATGGCGGTGCCGTATCGGGCATCGCCGTCATCGCCGGGATCGGTCACTGTGTAACCGGTGGCACCGGGACGGCGCACAGGCGCCTTTTCCCAGACAGTCGGTGCCGCAAAACCAAGGGCCATCACAATGCGGGCGATCAACCGCCCCAGCACGCCATGGCCGACAACCAGATCAACCGGCCCCCGTGCCCGCATCACCGCGTGGTGCGCGGTTGCCGCCAGGGCCAGCAGCACCCCATTCTCTTCCAGGGCCGGGCCAACCCTGAATACCCGTGCACCCGACACGATCAGTTGCGATGCATTGGCCCCAAACAGGCCCGCCGCATCGGCATAGCAACTGGCACCCGGTACAAACACCATCTCGCCAACCTGATGCCCGGACAAAGGTCCGGCCTGAACCACGCGGCCGACGGTCTCGTACCCAGGGACCAAGGGATAGGCCATGCCGGGAAAACGCGGCATGGTCCCCTGGAAAAGCATCTTCTCCGTTCCTGTGGAAACGCCGCTGGCAACCGTCTCGACCACGACATCGGCGGGGCCGGGAACGTGGAGATCCAGCCGCCGAACGGCAACTTCTCCCGGTTTCTCGAACACGATGGCCGACGCGTACATCTTGTCGCCTCCCCAAGGCATAGCTTCTGATTACGCAAGTGTCATATTAAGTTGACACATATAACTGTCAATCAATATTTACACTTTTTAACCGTCTGGCCCCGCCTTGCTATCGGCGGGCGGTGACCATAGTGGCGATCAGCGGGTTCGACGTGGTCACCGTGCGAACCGCCTGAAAGCCGGCGGATGACAGAAAGCCGGCGATTTCCTGCGCGCTACGGCAGCGCCCGGACCCCATGGCCAGGAAATAGAAGCCGAAATAGGCGGCGCTGAGCCGCGCGCCTTCCGACTTTCCATCCATGGCTTCGGCGATGATCAGCGTTGTTCCGGGGCGCAACGACCGGTGGAGATTGGCGAGAATGGCTGCCACCCGCGAATCATCATGGTCGCAGAGAATCCGGACCAGAGTGACGCAATCGGCATCATCGGGCAGCGGATCGCGAACGAAATCCCCGCCATGAACTTGTGTGCGCGCGCCCAACCCCAGTGATTCCAGATGGTGGACGGCACGGTCGGCGACGGCGGGAAGGTCGAACAGCCGCAGTTCCAGGCTGGCATGGCGGTCGGCTGCGGCGGCCAGGAACGCGCCGTCGCCGCCCCCGACATCCAGAAGGATGTGCGTCTGTCCGAAATCATAGGCTGCCAGGATACAGTCGGCCATCATGGCCTGGCTTTCCCGCATCAGCAGGGAATAGCCATCGACCTCTGCGGCCTGTGGCCCCCCGGTCCCCATATCCCGGACATAAGCCCAATATTGGCGCAGTTCCGTCTGTGCGCCGGCAGTGCGCAGCAGATGGTCCGGTTCGGTCAGGTCGCGATACAGCATGGCATGGTGCAGCACCATGGCACCGAGTCCCCGGTCACTGGCCAGCACGGCCCCGGCATCATCCAGTACCCAGAGGTCGGGTGCAGGTTCAAGCAGAAGGCCCAAGGAAACGCTGGCCCGCAGCAGCACGCGCAGGCGCCCCTCCGGGATGCCCAGACGCGCGGCCAATGCCCCGGTTGTCGCCGGCGCGTCCTGCAAGGTCTCATAAAGCCCCAGCCGGACACCGGCCAGTAGCACCTGGGAGAAGATGAAGCCGCCGGTCAGGCGGAACAGGTCATTGGCCTTGCGGTTGCCGATACTGCGCAACAGCGGCAGCCGGGCAATCAGCCGGCGGAAACGGGGCGAGGCCACAAGCCGGTTGCGCCAGAGCCGCAGGCGCAGGGCAAGCGGCAGGCTGTCCGTCAGGACCGGCGGGATAATCTGGCTTTTGGCGGACTGTGCCGACATGCCTGTGTCAAGCTGCGCTGACAGAGAGCGTCTTTGGCATCAGCCGCGTCGCCTCGTTCCGGATCATCGCGCGGAACGCATCGCGACCGGCGCAATCGGGTACACTGTCCGCAGCCGTTTCCACCAGGGTACGCAGATGTTTCAGCACTGCGGGAATGCCGAGCGAGATTGCGATGTTGGGCTTGCCATTGCGCCCATCCTGGCCGACCGGCTTGCCCATGCTGCCCGTCAGGCCGATGGCATCATAAAGATCATCCGCCACCTGATAGGCAGAACCCAGGGCATCGGCCAAAGTCAGCCAGTCCTGCGGGCTGCCGCCGGATGCCAAGGCGCCGGCAGAAACCGCGCCCGCGAACAGCGACGCCGTCTTGGCGCGATGATACTGGGTGATGTCGATCTCCGGCTCACTCTCCCACGCCTGGCCGGCGACAAGCCCATAGGGTGACCCCACGGCCTTGGCGATGGTGGCAATCAATGGTGCCGTCAGGCGGGGATTGTGCAGGGTTTCCCGCGCCACCGTCTCAAACGCCGCCACGATCAGGCCGTCACCCACCAGAAGGGCAATATCCTCCCCGAACTCCGTATGCACGGATGTCTGTCCCCGGCGGGTGGCGGCGTTGTCGAAGCAGGGCATGTCGTCATGCACCAGGGAGGCGCAGTGCAGCAACTCAATCCCCACAGCCGCCGCGTTGGCGGCCTGCGGGTCCCGGTCACCGCAGGCCGTCGCCACCGCCAGACACAGACGGGGCCGGATGCGTGCGCCGCCGGGGAAAACCGCGTGACGCAGCCCCTTGGCCAGAAGTGGAGGGCAGCCATTGGCCGTTGACAGCCGCAGGGCGAGCTGCAGTCCGGTTTCGATGCGCTCGGGCAAATCCATGGGGCCGTCTCCTTGCACTTATTTGTCAATTTCATTTGACGATAAAAAGTGTAAATCTAAATTGACACACCTTAAGCGAATGTCAATCCGCGAGGGACGGGCGTGAGCGGCGGAACTGAAAATGACGTGGTGATTGTTGGTGCCGGGATGGGCGGCCTGTCGGCTGCCCTGGTTCTGGCCAGTGCCGGTTTCAGGGTTGTGGTGGTTGATGGCGCGGCGGGGCCGGGCGGAAAACTGCGGCAGGTCGCGGCTGGCCGGCAGTCATTCGATGCCGGGCCGACCGTTCTGACCATGAAGTGGGTGTTCGATGCGCTTCTTTCCCGATGCGGCACGGCGTTGGAGTCGGAGGTTGGATTGGTCCGCTCCGACCTGCTGGCCCGGCATTACTGGCGGGGCGGTGAAGGGTTGGACCTGTTCGCGGATCTGGACCGCAATGCCGATGCCATCGGCGATTTCGCGGGCGCGCGAGAGGCTGCTGGCTTCCGACGCTTTGCCAATGACAGTGCCCGCATCTATCGATTGCTGGAACGCAGCTTCATTGATGCGCCCCGGCCCAATCCCTTATCGCTATCGGCCCGTATCGGGCTGCACCGGCCAGGGTCGTTGCTGGCGCTGAAGCCGTACAGCACGCTGTGGTCGGCGCTGTCGGACTATTTTGCCGATCCGCGTCTGCGGCAATTGTTCGGGCGCTATGCCACCTATTGCGGTTCGTCGCCGTTCCTGGCACCGGCCACACTGATGCTGGTGGCGCATGTGGAACAGGATGGCGTGTGGATCGTTGAGGGCGGCATGCATCTTCTGGCCCGGCGCCTGATGGCGGTGGCGGAGCGTCTGGGGGTCGTGTTCCGGTTCGCAGAGAATGTCGTGTCCATCGATAAGGACCGTTCGGGCCGTGCCGTTACGGGTGTCACGACCGACCAGCAGCGGCAGATCGGGGCGGCATCGGTGATCTTCAATGGTGATGCAGCGGCCCTTGCCCCGCTGCTGGAGCCGGGCGAACTGCCACGCCGGCGGATGGGGCAGCGGTCTTTGTCGGCGCTGGTGGCCTGCGGTTCGGCCATCCCGTCGGGCGTACCGCTGGCCCATCACACAGTTTTCTTTTCCGACGATTACAAGGCGGAATTCGACGCCATCCTGCATCAGCGACGCCCACCGGCGGACCCCACCATTTATGTCTGTGCCCAGGACCGCACCGATGCCGGCGCCTTGCGTGGGACGGTGGCGGGGGGCGGGGAACGGCTTTACAGCCTGATCAACATGCCGGCGGACGGCGATGGCCATGCCTATACGGAAAGCGAGATCGACCGATGTCTGTCTTCGATGGAACGTCGTCTGGCCCGCAACGGGCTGACCCTGCCGTTCGACAGGCGGGTGATGTCGATCACGGCACCGGACGGGTTCAACCGTCTGTTTCCGGGTACGGGCGGCGCGCTGTACGGGATGGCATCGCATGGCGCCATGGCGTCCTTCCGACGGCCATCGTCGCAGGGCCCGATCACGGGCCTGTATCTGGCGGGGGGCAGCGTGCATCCGGGACCAGGGGTGCCGATGGCGGCCCTGTCGGGCAAGATCGCCGCCGAACGGTTACTGGCGGACCGGGCTTTGATCGACCGGTCCCGCCCGGTGGCTATCACTGGTGGTATGCCGATGCGGTCAGTGATTGCGGACACTACGCCCTGACCATCATTGCCTTCATCGGCTCCGTCTTCTCCCCCTACTATCATTGGTCCGGGCGGGAGCGGCCGGAGGATCATGTCGCCTTCAACGTCGCGCTCTATGGCCCGAACGGCAATATCTGGTGCATGACCGAACGCGGGCAGGCCAGTCTGGACCGTGGGCGGGATCACCTGCGGATCGGGTCCAGCGGCATGGCGATGCACGATGGCAGGCTGGTGATCGATTTCACGGAAACGGCCCTGCCCTGGCCGGGGCAGCGCCTGTTGCCACGCCGGGTCACCGGACGGGTTGAGTTGCACCCGGATATTGTCAGCGACGGCTATGTTGACCTGGATTCGGAGGGGCGGCACGTCTGGTCCCCCCGCATGCCCAAGGCCACGGCGATTGTCAGCTGCGATGCGCTGCCGGACGGTGGCTGGCGGGGGCGTGCCTATCATGACATGAATTATGGCCAGCGCCCGGTTGAACAGGATTTCATCGGCTGGGACTGGGCGCGGGGTAATGTGGGTGCCGGCGGCGATGCCGTCATCCTTTATGATGCCACACCGCGCATTGGGGCGCCCCGCCGTCTGGCCCTTCGCTACAGCGCTTCAGGAACGCCTGACATCCTTGACCTGCCGGCGCGTCAGGAACTGCCACGTGGGTTCTGGGGCGTGCGCAGTGGTATTGCCTGTGACGCGGACTGGTCCCCGACGCTTATCACGCGGCTGGAGGATTCGCCCTTTTATACACGGGCCTGTGTAGAGACTACGCTGGATGGACAACGACTGGAGATGGTCCATGAGACGCTGGATTGCCGCCGGCTGTCCAACCCATTGGTGCGGTTGATGCTGCCCTTCCGCATGCCGCGTCGGGCCCGGTCGGGGTGAGGTCACGGGGTATTGTCATCTGTCTTGGCCTGCTTGGCCTCCCGCGCGGCGCGATCCTGCTTTTCATATCTGCGCAGGTCACGCCGCTGCCAGATGTAGAAGGCGATGGCGAGGCCGAAGACCATTCCCGCCTCGATCAGCCCGAAATAATTCTCAGCCAAGATGCGCCACCTTTTGCCAGCGCTGCAGCCGTCGCACACGCCGGTCTTCAATCCGCCGCCGGTGGAGATCCATCAGGATGCTGGTTACCCGCTCAATCTGTGATCCCTGACTTTCCGTCGCCACACGCTGCCTTTCCGCCAATGCAAAGGCGTCGGCTGCGGCGGCAACAAGGCGGGCAACCGATGGATCGGCGGGCGCCGATGCGGCCATGGCGACCCTATCCGGGCACAGGATGACAGGCCGGCTGGCCCGCAATACCAGGGACAGTTTGCGCAACAGCGTGGTCCGGGCGCGCTGGGACACACTGTCATAGCCGTTTTGGGCGATGCAGCGCCCGATATCCTGATAGGTCAGGGCGGCGGTGCGGATGGCGTGCCGGCAGCCGGCGGGCAGGCGGGCGATGCCGGCATGGCCCAGCAGGTAATGGCGATCCGCCTCGTCCAACAGCCGTTTCACCACCCCGGCCAGCGCCGGCGTGAAACGGGGATCGCGCAGAAATGCATCGCCCTCTATGCCGGCGTTGCGCAGCCAGTCCAACGGCAGGTAGAGCCGTCCATTGCGTGCATCCTCCCCCACATCGCGGGCGATATTGGTCAACTGCATGGCAAGGCCCAGGTCGGCGGCCCGCGCCAGCGTCCAGGCATCGCCGGTCCGCATGACCAGCGACATCATCAGCCCGACAGTAGAGGCCACCCGCGCCGCATATTGTTTCACCTCCGCAATGCTGCGGTACCGCCGGTCCACCATATCCATGGCAAACCCGTCCAGCAGGGACAGCGGTATGGTCTTGGGAATGCTGTGACCACTCACAATGCGTTCAAAGGCGCGGTCACAGGCATGGTCGCAGGGCATGCCCTCATAAATCCTGTCCAGCCGTTGCCGCAAGCGCAACAGGGCGTCGGGCCGCCGGGCCTGATCATCGATCAGATCGTCGGAATGGCGGCAGAAGGCGTAGAGCGCGTGGGCCGCCTGACGTGTGCCGCGTGGCAACAGCAGGGAGGCGATGTGAAACGATTTCGATCCCCGACGGATGGAGGCGGTGCAGGCATCCAGATCCACCCCGTCACCGGTAAAGCCGTAATTCATGTCCACCGTCCGGCGCGGGGCCAAGCGGGCCTTGTCAGGGCCGTCGGATGAAATCCCGATATCGTCGCAATCATTGGCGGGTAGTCTGTCCCTCACGGTCGATTACTCCCCCTGCCGTGACCAGTGACCGCAGCGGCATCCGGAACCAGCCCATCCACGATCCGCGCGGACGACAGAACACCGGGCAGCCCTGCGCCCGGATGCGTACCGGCCCCGCACAGGAACAGATTGTCCAATTCCTCGCTGCGGTTATGGGGGCGGAACCAGGCGCTTTGCAGCAGCTTCGGCTCCAACGCGAATGCCGCCCCCTGCCAGGACAGAAGCCGGTCGCGGAAATCCAGCGGCGTGGCCATCTTGGACACGACGACATGGCGCTCCAGATCAGGCAGAAGCGTGCGCGACAGATGGGCGGCGATCCGCTTCCGATAGGTTTCCGCCATGTCCTGCCAATCTGTGGTCCCGCCCAGGTTCGGAACCGGGCTCAACACATAGAAGGCGTCGCAGCCGTCAGGTGCCACGCTGGGGTCCACAGCGCTGGGGCGGTGTAGGTAGAGGCTGAAATCATCGGCCAGATGCTGCCGCTTGAAGATGTCGGTCAACAGGCCCTTGTACCGGGGGCCGAACAGCATGGTGTGGTGATAGACATCGTCATAGCGACGGTTGGTACCGAAATACCAGACGAACAGCCCCATCGAATAGTCGCCGCGTGCGATCTTTGCATCGGTCCAGCGGCGGCGGGGATGATGGCTCAACAGCTTGCCATAGGTGGTGGCCGGGTCACCGTTGGAGATGACGATATCCGCCGGTACAATCTCTCCCGATTTCAGGCGTACGCCTGTGGCACGGCGCCCCTCCGTCAGGATGGTTTCAACCGTTTCCCCCAACCGGATGACACCGCCATTGCGGCGAACCAGATTGGCGATGCCATGGACCAGGGCGTTTGTGCCTCCCATGGCATAATGCACCCCATACCGCCCCTCCAGATGCGCGATCAGGCAATAGAAGGAGGTGGCGGAAAAGGGATTGCCGCCAATCAGCAGCGGATGAAAGGAGAAGATGTTGCGAAGCCGTTCGTTCCTGAAATGCTTGGAAACAACCGAATAAACCGAGCGATACCCGCCCAGGCGGACCAGTCCTGCCAGGGTCTTGGCGGTGAAGGCCAGGCTGTGGAATGGCTGGTCGGCCAGTTGTTCAAAGGCCACCTCATAAATGCGGCGGCTTTCATCCATGAAGCTGCGATAACCCGCAGCGTCGCGCGGGTCGAAACGCGCAACCTCCGCCTCCATGGCCGCCGGATCGCCGGAATAGTTGAACCAGGCGCCATCATCGAAACGGATCTTGTAGAACGGGTTGCAGGGCCGGATCTGCACATCATCGGACAGGCGTCCACCGCAATCACGCCAGAGATCTTCAAACATCCAGGGCGCGGTGATGATGGTTGGGCCGGCATCGAAGATGAAACCATCCTGCCGGTGGGCGTAGGCCCGGCCCCCCGGTGCATCCAGCGGATCGATGATGGTGACGCCATAGCCGCGCGCCGCCAGCAGGGCGCCCGCCGACAGGCCGCCCACACCTGCACCGATGACCACGGCCTGTGGCCGTGACGGGTCGGGTGCCTGGACGTCGGGCCTGATATGGGGGGTGATCATGTTCATGCGGCATCCACCCGGCTGGCGGGTCGGGCCTGTATGGCGTCGGCAATCAATCCCGCGACCATCTCGGCCCTGACTTCATGCACAAGGTGACCGCCACGATCCACCAGCCTAAGCCGGGCATCCCGCGCGATATCCCCCGCATGGCGCGTGTCTGACCAGGGAACCATGGGGTCATCCTTTGCGGCGATCAGTGTGGGCGGGACGGGTAGGGCCGCTAGCAAGGCATCGAACCGTGTCAGATCCCATGCCGCCATCATGCCCAGCGCACCGCGCACATGACCGGAGGAAGTGAGCAGGCGGCGATAGAGCACTGCCCCGGTATTGTCGATCTGCGATCCTGTGGCCGTCAGCAGGTTGTCGCCGAACCAGCCGCCCCGTGCCACCGCCGCGAACAGGCTGGCCGACAGGGGGGCGGCGAACAGCGCCTTCGCCAGGGGGGAGAAGATCCGGTCCCCCCGGATGGGCCGAAAGGCGCCATTGATGGTCACCACCGTGGGGGGCGGCTTGACCGCGTCGCCCGTGCCCAACGATACCGCGATGGCCGCACCCGCCGAATGGCCGATGATGACCGCCGGCACAATGCCAAGGGCGGTGATCAGCGCCTGCACCGCCATCCGCATGCCGTTCAGCGACAGGTCGGGCCAACGCTGTGGCCGCGTGAAGCCATGACAGGGCAGATCAGGAGCCACGACGCGGTGTGTGGCGGCCAGGACCGGCAGCAGATAACGCCAGGAATGGCTGGCGGCACCGGTCCCATGCAGCAGCAGCAGGACCGGCGCGTCGGCAGGCCCCATTTCCTGCACATGCCAGCGCAGCCCGGCGACATCGACAAAGCGGCTGGCCGCCCGATGGGGCCAGTCCAGTCCGTCCCTGTTCCAGTCCAGCCAGCTGCCGTCCATCATACCGGTGGCCCCCGATGCATGGAGGCGCGGACAATTTCCGACATGTGGGCGGCGTTGGCCTGACGCAGCAGATGCAGATCCGCGCCCAGCAGACCTGCCAGATTGGTGACGCTGTCACGCGGCCGCCGCGCAATATCGATGCAGATGGATTTCAGGCCCTGTGCACGATAAAGCCGGGCGATGGTTTCCGTCTGACGTCCGGCCAGCGCCCGGTCGGCGGTACCGTCCAGGGCAATATTGCCGCTGCCATCGGTCATGACCACCACGACCGGCGTGCTGCCCCGGCGGCGCGCGGCCAGCGCCATTTCCAACCCGCGCTCCAGCCCGGAGGCGAGCGGCGTCGGTCCCCCGCCCGGCAGCGCCGCCAGCTTGCGTTTGGCAGCCACCAGCGACCGTGTCGGCTGCATCAGGATTTCAGCGGCCTTGCCCCGGAAGGCGATCAACGACACCTCATCCCGGCGGACATAGCAACTGGCCAGCAATTGTTCGATGGCCCCCTTGGTTTCACCCAACCGTTCCAGTGCCGTGGAGCCCGAGGCATCCACGACGAAAATGGCTGTCGATGCCTGTTGATGCTTCCGCCGGCGATAGCGGAAATCCTCCTTCCGGATCAGCAGGGCGGGGGGAGCGGCCCCGGTCTGTGCTGCCATCAGGCGGGTGCGCAGCCTCTGCCAGGGGGCGGCGGCGCGGAGGGTTTCCACCAAATCGGGTCGGGCGTCGGGAAAGGGGGGCGTGCTGCTGCTTCCAAAGGGGCGGCCGCGCCGGACATTGCGGGCCGTTGCCCCGCCCTTGCCGGTACGGCTTCCCTGCCGCGCTGCCCGTTCACCGACCGTCAAAGTCAGACCGTCCACCGCCCCCTGTTCCACAGCGGCAAGCAGTTCCGTCAGGCTGTCCAAATCTTGCGGCGTTCCATTGCCCTCGCTTTCGCCGGCATCTCCTGGTGGGGGCTGGCTCTGTGCGTCACGCGCGGCGGCGGGTTCCGGTGGTGGTGGGGCCTGATCGGCTGAAGGCTGGGTTTGCGTCAGTCTGACACCCAGGCAAAGACGCAGGGCCGCTACGGCATCCTGTGCCTCCGCAACCACCCGCCCGCCAAGGGCCGCATGGATGCGGGTTACCTTCGATACGTGATGGAGGACACGGACAGACATGTGGCCGGTTGCACTGCTGATGGCGCAAAGCTGCTCCATCATGCCATCGTCCAGGCGAACCGAGCGCCAGTCCGTTACAGGCGCCGGCGCCGTGTTCAGCACCACCGCTTTAATGGTTTTCAGCATCACGCCATCCAACTGGATATGCAGACCCAGCCGGTCGGACAGGCAGGACGGTATCATCTCCTCCGGTGCCGATGCCTCGTCCAGGGCCACGATGGTGACGCGGCTGGGGTGCCGTGCTTCGTTGGCGTTTGGCCGCAAACGGGGGCAGGTGCCTGTGTCCATGGCTTCGGCGATCATGGCCGCCGCCCCGGGGTCAAGCCGTTCGGCCATGGGAATGAACAGGATGCCCGCATCCGCTGCAGCCAGGATGCCGCTGTCCCAGACAATGCGCCCTGCCGCAGTGGAGCGGGCAATATCCAGATGCCCGCACAGCGCCGTGGCGGTGGTGCCCGGCGGCAGCCTTGTCGCCCGGCGCGGCTGGTTCAGGGTGCAGAGATGATCCAGGAAATGATCACGAATACCCGAGGCCCGCGCCGTCAGCCAAAGGCCCCCGATGTCCGGGCCTGCAACAGCCAGAATCTGCGCTGCGGTCAGGGCGTCGCGCCAGCGATCCTCGCTTTGCCGCTGCAACGCGCCAAAGGGTCCGTCGCCATCCTCATGCATGGCCGTGCCCGGCATCAAGCGCCGCCAGGGCGCGTTCGATCCGGGGGGCGGTTCCCGCCTCGTCCATTGGATCGCGGCGCAGACGATGGCAAAGCACCATCGGCGCCACCTCCTCGATATCCGTCCAGTTTACCTCCAAGCGCCCATCCAGCGCCGCCGACGCACGCCCCGCCCGCATCAGGGTCAGTTCACCACGCATCCCATCGATGCCCAGCCGCATGCATAGCTGTGACAGGCGGAACAAGATGGCATCGGGCACCGCTACCTGCCTCATGATCTTGCGCGCGGCCACGACCCGGCTGCGGATGGCGGTGTCCCGCTTGGCCCAGCTTGCCACGAATGCTTCCGGATCAGTTTCATAGGCATCGCGGCGACGGATCACTTCGATCCGCTGCTTCAGGTCCATGATGGTGCGTACTTCCACCGACAGGCCGAACCGGTCCAGCAATTGCGGTCGCAGGTCGCCTTCCTCCGGATTGCCGCTGCCGACCAGCACGAAGCGGGCGGCGTGCCGGATACTCAACCCTTCCCGTTCCACCACGTTGACGCCTGATGCCGCCGCATCCAGCAGCAGGTCAACAAGGTGATCTTCCAGCAGGTTGACCTCATCAATATATAGAAAGCCGCGATTGGCGGCGGCCAGCAGGCCCGGCTCGAACGCCCGTTCCCCCGCCACCAGCGCCTTTTCAATGTCCAGCGATCCGCAGACCCGGTCTTCCGTCGCACCCAGCGGCAGGTCGACCATGGGCGTGCGGATCTTCACCAATGCCGGCTTTTCCGCCCCCGCAGCCTGACAGCGGGTGCAGGCCGGCTGCGGGTCATTCGGCTGACAGTTATATCGGCAATTGGTGCGCGTCTCGATCTTCGGCAAAAGCTCGGCCAGGGCGCGGACAGCGGTCGATTTTCCTGTGCCCCGGTCACCCATGACAAGCACCCCGCCCAGCAGCGGTTCAACCGCCGCCAGCAGCAGCGCCTTCTTCATATCCTCCTGACCGACGATGGCGGAGAATGGAAACGGCTTAGGCATGGGACACGTTTCCCCAGAAGAGTGTCAATCAACATTGACACTTTCTCGTGCCTTTATGAAGGGGAAATTGACACCCCGGCCAATAAATCGCCGTCGGGAGAAGGGATACAGGAGTGCCTAAGCCTGAAGGGCCCCCAGGTGGGCTACCGCCTCCTCCAGCCCGATGACGTCGGCATATTTGGCGTGGAGGTCGAACAGGTTGGCCTCTTGCACACGCGCATCACGGTCACCCACGGCCTCTCGCACCACCAGGGGCACAAACCCATGCTGGCAGGCATCCAGTGCTGAGGCGCGGACACAGCCCGAGGTGGACAGGCCCGCGATCAGCAACGTGTCAATCCCACTGGACGCCAGGGTGGATGCCAGGGAGGTGCCGAAAAAGGCGCTGGCATATTGCTTGGTGATGACGGGTTCCCCTGCGATGGGTTCCAATCCCTCCGCGAAGGATGCCCAGTGCGGATGCAGGCCGCGTTCAAAGCAGGACAGGGCCTTGACCTTGCGGAAGAAAACGCCGCCGTCCACACCGCCCGGCGTATAGGCGACATTGGTGTGGAGGACCGGGATGCGCGCTGCGCGGGCCGCCAGCAGCAAGGTTGCTGCCTGACCCCGTACCTTTTCCACGCCGGCATAAAGGGGGCAGGCGGGATCCAGATAGGCATTCACGAAATCGATGATCAGAAGTGCAGGGCGTTTGCCCCAGCCCAGCCGATTGCCGAACCCCGCCTGTGCATAATCAGCATCCAGGTCCTGTGCCATGGTCAGATGATCCCTGCGGTTTTCAACTCGGCCAGACGGTCTTCGCCCAGCCCCAGAATTCCACCCAGCACCTCGACCGTGTGTTCACCCAGTTCCGGTCCCGGATGGACCACACCGCCCGGCGTATCGGACAGGCGCGGGGCCACATTCTGCATGGCCAACTTGCCGAAGATCGGATGTGCCACCTTGATGATGTTCTGCCGCGCTTTGAAATGCGGGTCTTCCATCATTTCCGGCGCGCGATAGATGCGACCGGCGGGCACCCCATGCTTTTCCATCAGGTCCAGCAGCAGGCTGGATTCGACCGTACGGGTCCAGTCGGAGATCAGATCATCCAGTTCCTGCTGCACGGCACCACGCGCCGAATGGGTGGCATAGCGCGGGTCGGTGGCCAGTTCCGGGCGCCCCATCGCCTCGGCCAGCCGCTTGAACACTGTGTCCTGGTTGGCGGCGATCAGGATCATCTGCCCGTCGCTGGCCGGGTAGACATTGCTGGGCGCGACATTGGGCAGGATGGGGCCGGTACGTTCACGAACGTAACCAGTCTGATCATATTCCGTGACCAGACTTTCCATCATGGCCAGTACCGCCTCGTAAATGGCGCTATCCACCACCTGACCCCGACCCGTGCGTTCGCGCGCATGAACCGCCATCAGGGCGCCCAGGGCGGCATAGGTGGCAGCCAGGCTGTCACCGATGGAAATGCCCATGCGCGAGGGCGCCGTGGACGGATCACCTACGACATAGCGCAGACCGCCCATGGCCTCCCCGATGGAGCCATAGCCGGCCTGGGACGAGTAGGGGCCGGTCTGGCCAAAGCCGGTGACACGCACCATCACCAGCTGAGGATTGATCTGCGACAGCACATCATAGCCCAGGCCCCAGCGTTCCATGGTGCCAGGGCGGAAATTCTCGATCAGGATGTCGGACTTGGCCACCAGATCGCGCACGATCTGCTGCGCCTGCTTTTCACGCAGGTTCAGGGTCACCGACTTCTTGTTGCGGGCGACCACGGGCCACCAGAGCGACTTGCCATGCGGCTTTTCCCGGCCCCATTCGCGCATCGGGTCACCGCTGCCGGGCTGTTCCAGCTTGATCACCTCCGCCCCGAAATCCGCCAGCAGCTGACCACAAAAGGGGCCGGCCAGAAGCTGCCCCATTTCGATCACGCGCAGGTCCGTCAGGGGGCCTTGGCGCTTGGCCACCTGTCCCGTGCCGTCATTGGCGTCGATGCCCTGGTCCGTCACCATCATCTCCCGATCAATGTATACATTCAGTTTTGTCGGTCAGCAGGTCCGCCGGTGAAGGGCGGGCGACTGGAATTCCGCTAAAAGATGCACATATTAAGGCCATATGGCAAGGGGTGGCGGGGGCTAAATCTGCTGTTTAAATCCTCTTGTCAGGGCTGCATGCCGCATGGTTGTATACATTTGAGTGTGATCAGGGCGCGTGGGGCGGCAAGCCCTCATGCCTGTAGCAAGGAAGCAGCGGATGCCTTCCCAGGTGGAAATCGTCGAGGTCAGCCCTCGCGACGGATTGCAGAACGAAGCCACTCCCGTCAGCACCGATCAGAAGGTGGAACTGATCAACCGCGCCATTGCGGCGGGTGCAAAGCGGATCGAGGTGACCAGCTTCGTGAACCCCAAGCGCGTGCCGCAGATGGCCGATGCCGAGGCGGTGCTAGCGGCGTTGCCGCGTGGCAATGGCGTCTCCTATATCGGGCTGGCCATGAATGGCCGTGGGTTCGATCGGGCGCTGGCCGCCGGGGTGACGGAGGTCAACTACGTCCTGGTGGCGTCCGATACCTTCAGTCAGCGCAACAATGGCGCGCCCACGATGCAGACCTTGACGGGCTGGGCAGAGGTGGCGGCGGCGGCCAAGGCTGCAAAGCTGCCAACCAGTATCACCATCGGCGCGTCCTTCGGCTGCCCCTTTGAAGGGGAAGTGCCGGTGGAACGCGTGGTGGAGGTGGCGAAACGCGCCGCCGACCATGGCGTGGATGAAATTGCGCTGGCCGACACGATCGGCGTCGCCAGCCCCGCCGATGTGGTGGAACGGTTTGCCGCCGTGTCGGCGGCGCTGCCCGGTATCCGGCTGCGTGCCCATTTCCACAATACCCGTAACACCGGTATCGCCAATGCCTATGCTGCCGTGATGGCCGGTGTGGGTGTGCTGGACAGCTCGCTGGGCGGCATTGGCGGCTGCCCGTTTGCACCGGCGGCCACGGGCAATATCCCGACCGAGGATCTGGTCTACATGCTGAACCGCATGAAGATCGGGACAGGCATCGACCTTGCCGCCGCCATCGAGGCCGCTAGTTGGTTGGAAGGGATCATCGGACGCCGGAACCAGGCAATGCTGGGCCGGGCGGGTATCTTCCCGCCGCCGGCGAAGACGCAATAGCGGCGGGAAAAATCCACGCCGCATCAAAAGCAGAAAACATTCGGGAACAGGAGTTTTAGGATGGCTTACAGGCTCGGCGTGGACGTGGGGGGAACCTTCACGGACCTGCTGCTGATCGAGGATGAGACGGGTGAAACCTTCCGCGACAAGGTGCCGTCCACCCCGCATGACCCGTCGGTCGCTGTCGTCACCGGCACCCTGAAAATTTGCGCCAAGGCGGGTATCGACCCGAAGGATGTGCAGCTTTTCATGCACGGCACCACGGTTGCCACCAACACGGTCCTGACCAGTACCGGCGCGCGCGTCGGTCTGGTGACCACCGACGGCTACCGTCAGGTGCTGCATATCGCCCGCAGCTTTGTGCCGGGCGGTCTGGCCGGCTGGATCGTCTGGAACAAGCCGCCGCTGACGGCCCCGCTGGAATGCACCGTGGAGGTGCCGGAACGTATCGGTGCCGACGGGTCCATCGTCACGCCGCTGGACGAGGCCGCGCTCCGCACTGCCCTGGAAAGGCTGAAGGGGGAGGGGATCGAGGCCCTGACCATCGCCTTCATCAATGCCTATCGCAATGACGCGCATGAGGTGCGGGCCGGACAGATCGCGCGGGAATTGTTCCCCGACCTACCGGTGTCGCTGTCGTCCGAAGTCTTGCCGGAGATGCAGGAGTATGAACGCGCCCTGACCACCGTCGCCAATTCCTATGTCCGCCCGCGCGTGGCCAATTATGTGCGCAACCTGAAGGCCGAGCTTAACAAGGCCGGCATGAATGGGCAGATGAACCTGCTGCGCTCCGACGCCGGGTTGATGAGCTTTGAGAAGGCGCAGGACCATCCCGTCAATCTGCTGATGAGCGGGCCTGCCGGCGGTGTGGCAGGCGCCCTGTGGGTCTGCGGCAAGTCGGGCTTCAAGAACCTGCTGACCGTGGATGTCGGCGGCACGTCAACCGACGTGGCGTTGATCGAAAATGGTCAGCCGCGTCTGGCGCGGGAGACGGAGTGCGGCGACCTGAAGGTGCGCGCCACCTCGCTGGATATCCGTACCGTGGGGGCCGGCGGCGGGTCTATCGCCTTTGTCCCGGAATTGACCAAGGCGCTGCGTGTCGGCCCGGCGTCGGCTGGTGCCGTGCCCGGCCCTGTCTGCTATTCCCGTGGCGGGGACAAGCCGACCGTGACAGACGCCAATGTCGTGCTGGGTTACCTGCCGGAGGAGTTGCTGGGCGGCACCATGCGGCTGGACCGGCCAGCGGCGGCGGCATCGGTGCAGGGGATTGCCGACACGCTGGGCATTGATCTGTCGGCGGCGGCCAATGGCATCTATTCCATCGCCAACGAGACGATGATGGGTGCCCTGCGCCTGATCTCCGTCCAGCAGGGCTATGACCCGCGCGATTTTGCGCTGGTGGCCTTTGGCGGGGCGGGTCCGCTGCATGCAAATGCGCTGGGCAAGCTGCTGGGCAGCTGGCCCGTCATCGTGCCGCCCAGCCCTGGCGTGCTCTGTGCCTTCGGTGACGCCACCACGCGTCTGCGCGCCGAACGGGCCAAGTCGGTGGGCAAGGTTTTTGCCGATGTCACCAATGGCGATGTTGCCGGCCTGCTGGCCGACCTGCGCGCCGCCGTGGCGCGGGAACTGCTGGCGGAAGGCGTGGCCGAAACGGACCAGGAAATCACCTTCGAAGCGGGTGTGCGCTATTCCGGTCAGGCGTTTGAAGTGTCTCTGCCTGTGGCCCTGGACGGGTTTGCCGATGGCGGACTGGAGGCATTGGCTGCCGCGTTCGATAAGGAACACGAGCGGCTTTTCACCTTCTGCCTGGACAGTGACCGCGAACTGGTGACGGTGCGCGCCACGGCCCTTGGCAAGGCGTCGGCCATCCGGCTGGAAAAGCTGCCCAAGGGTAATGGCGATCCGTCGGCGGCCAAGGTGCGCGACCATGCGATATGGGCCGATGGCAAGGAGCATCCGGCTATAATCTATGACCGGGCCAAGCTGAAGGCCGGGGATTTCATCACGGGTCCCGCCATCATCTGTGAGATGGACAGCACCACCGTGCTGCTGCCCGACCATGGGGCGGAGGTTGACGATTACGGGCTGATCCTGATCCGCCCGCTCGCCACCGCCTGACGATACTTCTGGAAAGAGGGACAGACCCATGGTTGCCAAGATCATCGAAACCAACCCCACCCCGTTTCAGAAGATCGCCATCGACCCGATCACGCTGGACATCATTGAAAACGCCCTGCGCAATGCGCGGGCCGAAATGGACGCCACCCTGTTCCGTACGGCCATGTCGCCCGGCATCCGTGAGCAGGGCGACGCCTTCCCCCTGATCGCCAACAACGAAGGCAAGATGGTGGTAGGGCAGTTCGGCTCCTTCCTCGGCGGCTTTCTGAAGAACTACAAGGGTACGATTGAGGACGGGGACATCATCTGGCTGTCCGACCCCTATTCGGTAGAGGGCGCCATCAGCCATCTAAATGACTGGCTGGTGATCCTGCCGGTATTCAAGGATGGTAAGCTGGTCGCCTGGACCTGCCATTTCGGGCATCAGACCGATGTCGGCGGCAAGGTGCCGGGTAGCCTGCCCACCGACGCTACCTCCATCTTTCAGGAAGGCATCCGCATCCCGCCCGTGAAGCTTTACCGCAAGGGTGTGTTGAACGAGGATCTGCTGGAACTGGTGCTGAACAATACCCGCACACGGGATTGGTGCCGGTCGGATCTGAACGCCATCATCGCGTCCTGCCGCATCGCCGCGCGGCGCATCACGGAGCTATGCAGCCGTTTCGGAACCGAGACGTTCGTTTCTGCGACGGGAGAGTTGCTGGAGCGGAACAAACGCGCCATGGCCAAGCTGATCGCCACCTCGATCAGTGAGGAGAAGGTCAGCTTTGAGGATTATATCTGCGACGATGGCCGCGGCTATGGCCCCTATAAGCTGAAAGCTACCATGTGGCGCGAGGGGGAGAAGGTGATCCTGGACTGGGAAGGCACCTCGCCCCAATCGGAAAGCTCCATCAACTTCTACCTCAATGAAAACATGCTGAAGATGTTCTTCGGCATCTACATGATCATGGTCTTCGACCCGCAGATTTTGTTCAATGACGGCTTCTACGATCTGGTGGAAACGCGCATTCCGGAAGGATCGCTGCTGAAGCCGAAATATCCCGCCGCCCTGTCCTGCCGTACCCATGGCATTGGCCGTGTGTTCGACGTACTGGGCGCGCTTTTGGGCCAGCGCACGCCGGAATTCCTGAACGCGGCCGGCTTCTCCTCCTCCCCGCATTTGATGCTGTCGGGCAGCTATCGCGGGTCGGGGAAATATTATCAGCTGTTCCAGATCGGCTTCGGCGGCATTCCGGGCCGGCCCTTTGGTGACGGGCCTGACGGGCATTCCCTGTGGCCCAATTTCACCAATGTGCCCAACGAGTTCCTGGAAGCCTATTTCCCGCTGCGGATCGAGCGGTACGAGACCATCCCCGACAGTGGGGGCCCTGGCCTGCATCGCGGCGGCAATGGTGTCCGCATCGCCTATCGCTTCCTGGAGCCCGGCGCCATCGCCATCCATGATGACCGCTGGTTCACCTATCCATGGGGCGTGAATGGCGGCGAACCGGGCTGGCGCTCCCGCCGCGTTCTCATCTGCGCTGATGGTACGGAAAAGGTGCTGGCCGCCAAGATCGACGATATCCAGGTCCGCCCCGGCGACCTGTTGATCTTCGACACCTGGGGCGGTGGCGGCTGGGGCGACCCCCTGGCCCGCGATGCTTCTTTGGTGGCGGGCGATGTGAAGCGCGGGCTGGTGACGGTGGATGGCGCAAAGCGTTATGGTGTGGTCCTGGCCGCCAATGGGGGCGTGGACATGACTGCGACGGAGGCATTGCGCGACAGCCTGCGTAAAGCACGCGGTGACACCAGCCTGTTCAATTTTGGCGCCGGTATCGAGGAACTACGCGAACGCTGCCTTGCCGAGACCGGCTTGCCAGCCCCAGTCGATCCGGCGATGCAGGAGAGTGTGCGGGCTGCCTGAATGTGTTGATTGGCGGGGTCGCTTACAGCGGTCCCGCCGTTTACTCCGCCGCTTCCCTCGCCCCCACCGCCTTCTCCGCCCGGCTCGCCTCAATCGCGTGCCAGGCGGCGGCGATGTGGCTACGCATGACGGAGCCGGCCCAGGCGCCGTCGCGTACCTCGAACGCTGATACAATTTCCATATGGTGGCGCAGGCTGCGGCGCAGCGCCTCGGCGTTGTAGCGGTGGAAGGTGCGCAAGACCAGCGGGACCTCCACCACCTGCGCCATCATCAAGGACAGGCGCTGTGTGCCGGCGGCCTGGATGATCAGGCGATGGAATTCGCCATTGGCCTCCGCGATGCGGGACAGCGCGTCGGGTGTCCCCTTGGCTTCCAGTGCCAGCATCTCCTCCGCCAAATGGCGCAGGCGTACCACCTGTTCCGGGCTGGCGCGTTCGGCGGCGCGTTCGACGGCGTAGCCTTCGAGCATGGCGCGCAGATCGAAGATTTCCTTGATCTCGTCCAGCGACCAGTCGGCGACGAAGGCACCGTGGTTGCGCATGAACTTCACCGCCCCCTCGGCATTCAACCGGCGCAGCGCCTCGCGGATCGGCGTGCGGCTGACGCCGATCAGGTCGGCCAGTTCGCCTTCCTTCAGGTGCGCGCCGGGGGGGAATCGGCCGGCATGGATGGCGTCGCGGATTTCGGCATAGGCCTTTTCGACGGCATTACTCATCGCTGCATGTCCTGGTGGGTTCCGTCCCGGCGGTGTGACGCTTGTTCTTAGCGCAAGGAACCCTGTTCGCACCACCCATCCGTTCTGCCGGGCCGGTACGTTGAGTGACAGATCCCTGCGCTGCGCAGCCTTTGGGGGCCAGCGCGGCTTTCGCGTCACATTCCATCCATAAAGTATACAATGTCATGCATCGGTGCTTGCCGAAAGCGGAATCTCATATAAGTTTTTGCTGAGGCGAGCGGTACGGCGAATAGTCGGGCCAACCCCGGAAAATCAATAAAATCCATAGAACAGCGGAGACAAGAGATCATGCGCAACGGTATTTCCTTAGGCCACCTGCTGACCGGCACGGCCATCTGTGCATCCATGATTGTATCCAATATGCCGGCCCAGGCGCAGAACGCCCCGTCGGCGGGCGCCAGCAACCCGATCATGCTGGAGGAGATCGTCGTTACCGCCCGCCAGCGTAACGAGACGGCGCGCGAAACCCCGGTTGCCGTGGCGGCCTTCACATCCGAGACCATTGAAAAGGCAGGCATCTCCGGCCCGGCTGATTTCCTGGCCCTGACGCCCAATGTCAGCTTCCTGCAGACCACCAATGTCGGTGAAAGCCAGGTGCATATCCGCGGCGTGATCCAGCCGCGCGATGCCGAACCGCCCTTTGCCTATGTTCTGGATGGCGTGCTGGTGCCCAATCCCAACGCCTTCAACCAGGAAATGGTGGATATTGAGCAGATCGAGGTGATCAAGGGGCCGCTGGGGTCGATCTATGGCCGCAACGCCATTGGCGGCGCCATCCTGGTCAACACCAAGAAGCCCGGCGACACGCCCGAGGGTCAGGTGCAGGCGGGTTATGAGTTCCGGGGCAATGAATACAAGGTAGGCGGCTATGTCGGCGGTCCGCTGGTGGAGAACAAGCTGTTCGCCCGCATCACGGCGGTACACAAGGATCGCAAGGGCTATTACGACAATATCACCTTGAAGGAGAAGGAAGATCCCTTCACCGAGAGCTTGGTGCGCGGCCGCCTCGTCTATAAGGCGACGGAGGATATCGAGGTCGATCTGTCGGCTGGCTATGGCGAGATCGAGGGCTATGCCTTCAATTTCAACAACCAGACGGCAGGCACGCCCGGCTTCGTCAATGGCGTGAACATTAAGGACACGTCCATCCCCTATGCCGGCAATGTCCGCAGCTTCAACAATCAGGAACGTGTCGACCTGTCGGGCAAGATCGACTGGAACGGCGATGCCGGCACCCTGACCTTCACCGCCGCCTATCATGACCTGAAGGAGAATATGGGCGGCGAGGGTGCTGTCGATCTGGCGCTGTTCGGCGTGCCGTTCCCCGGTGGGCCGGCGCCGACGGATTTCTTCACCAATCCGGCCCTGATTGAAGGTTACGGCCCCACCCTGCGTGATGGTACGCAGTATCAGGAGCGTAATCAGGACGATACGTCCTTCGAACTGCGATTTACCTCTCCGGGCGAGAACCGCCTGCGCTACATCGCCGGTGCCTATTACATCAAGTTCAACCGCGAGGTCGTGCTGAACCGTGGCAACGATCTGGGGCAGGGTGTGATTGTATCCGATCCGCTGGGCGGTCCCGCCAACCCCATCGTGGCTGTCACCTGGACCGACAATGCCAACGAGGCCTGGGCCCTGTTCGGTCAGTTGGCCTATGACATTACGCCCGAACTCGAAATATCCACCGCCATGCGGTACGACAAGGAAGACCGCAAGTCCAAGAACCTGACCCCGGCCGCTTACTCCCCCATCCCCAATGTCACGGGTCTGGTCCGGTCGGATAACTTCAGCGCCGCACAGCCGCGCGTCTCCCTGCGCTGGAAGGCCACCGATGACGTGTCGCTTTACGCCACCTACGGCGAGGGCTTCCGTTCGGGCGGTTTCAATCCGCTGGGCAGTCGTTTCAACATCATCAATGTCGATGGCGTTCGCAACACCACGGTTCAGGATGCGTTCGGCAAGGAGACGTCGTCGTCTTATGAGGCGGGTGTGAAAAGCCGCCTTCTTGATGGGCGCCTGACCCTGAATGTCGCGGCGTTCAGCACGAAGGTCGAGAATGCACAGTTCTTCCAGTTCTTCCCCTTCTCGCTGTCGCGCGTGATCTCCATCGTGGACCGCAATCAGATCAAGGGTTTCGAACTGGACGGGCAGGCGCGAATTGCTGAAGGCCTGGACCTGTTCTTCGGCTATGGTTACCTGGACAGCGAGATCAAGAAGAATGCTGAACTGCCGCAGACCGTGGGCAACCGCTTCCCCTTCACGGCCAAGTATGACGTGATCCTGGGTACGCAGTACACGGTCCCGGTCTTCGCCGACTATGACATGTCGGCGCGTGTGGAGTATAACCGCACCGGCCCGATGTTCTTTGACACGCTGAACACGCCGGGCACGGAACGTCCGGCCCTGGACCTCGTCAATGTCCGTCTGGGTGTGGAGAACGAGACCTGGGGCGCCACGCTCTATGCCCGTAACCTGTTTGACAAGCGGTACAATGTCGATGGTGTGGTCCTGGTCGTGCCCAACACCACCGTCTTCAACTTCACCACCAAGGCCCCGCCGCGCACGGTTGGCGTGGAATTGAAGGCCCGGTTCTGACCAAGGTCCTGCTTCCGGGTCGGTTCGCCGACCCGGAATGTGGGCCTATCGCGTCAGCAATTGTACCGGTCCCAGAAGACCGGAAGGCAGCAGTTGGGCATCCGCACCATAGGCGGGGGCCTGGGTGTAGGTGATCTTTTCTGCCCCCGGCTGAGCATCGCCGATCAGGCGATTGACCCAAAGATTGGTTACCTTCACCTCAATCCGGTTCCGACCCGGCGTCAGGTGCGGTGTTATCTCAATCCGGTAAGGCGGATGCCACAGCAGGCCCACGGGTTGGCCGTTGATGCTGATCTCTGCGATGTCCCGCACCACGCCCAGATCCAGCAGCACCGGTTGGCTTTGCCCGATCCGGCCCTTTGGCATATCAAATGTCTGGCTGTATTTGGCTGTGCCGGAGAAATAGCGGATGCCCGGCTCCGTCCGTTCCGTCCATGACATAAGCCGGTCGAAGCGGCTTTGGGCGGGGGCGCCGCGTTGGGCCTGGAACTGCACCTCCCATGGCCCCTTCAGTTCAAGCATGGGCCGCAGGGGTGGGGTTTGCAGGTCCAGCTTGTCCGACAGGGAGGCTTTGCGGAACAGCACGAAAAATGCCTCGTGCCCATCCATCGTCAGCGGCAGATATGTGCGGTCCTCTGCGATCCGGTAGGATACCGGATTAATAATGCCGGTTTCGGCCCGCGCCAGTTCCGGTGCCTTGCCGCTGATCCGGAAGCTGATCTCACCGTTGAGAGGTTCCGCCCGGCGGTTGCTGACGAAATAAAGGTCGCCATCGGGCAGACGGCGGTGCAGCACCTGTATATCCCCCGCCAAGGCACCGGAATCCCAGTCCGGTGTCAGGTTGCGGGTCTTTAGGGCTGTGTCCAGATCGGGATGAATGCGGCCTGACGCCCAGAGCTGATCGGCCAATATCCGGAACGTACCGGCATCATCGGCAAGGCTGGGCGTGCCCACGGGTTTCTGCCCCACGATGGTGGCACCCGCCGCCGCGAAGGCCGCGATCCGGCGCAGGACGGACAGCGTCATCATCCGGCTGGAACCGCCCAGCACCAGAATGGGATAGCGCACGCCGCTTTTGCCCACCAGATCCCCGTTTTCGACGGATAACTGGTTCAGCAGCCCATCCGCCCCGACGAAGTCGAACGCGTATCCGGCGGGGATATCGTTCAGGAAGCGCTCACCATAAAGCCCGGTGATTGGCGCCTCCTCCCCATAGAAATAGGCGATATCCCGCTGCGACTGCCCCTGTTGCAGCAGGTAGGAGGAGCGGGCGAGATAGTCGGTCCAGCCCCGCGCCTGTTCGGCCCAGGTTTCACCCCGGCTGAAATACTGGCCCAGTACAGTGGCAAGCGCCAAGCCGGGGACCCGCCCGTCAGTGAAGGGCTGATGCGGCGAGGTGTGGATGACCGGCCGGTTGACGCCCAGGGCGAATAATGTGTCTGCGGTCGGTTTCAGGTCGCGCGGGGAAAAAGCCCAGGGCTGCCCAAAGGCCGTGAAGGATTCGGCGGCCACCAGCTTCTGACCATAAATGTGGGCGACCGATGCCGCACCCTGAAGGTCGGCGACATAGGTGGGCTTGGGCTGTCCCCCCTTGGGCAGTGTCCACATGGCGCCCATGGGAATATCGGCATGGCGCCGCATCTCCATATCGTCGCCAAGCTGCGGGCGCTGGTCCTCCAGCGCTTCAGCGTAGTAGGTCAGCCCTTGTTCCCGCGCGGCCCTGGCCAGTACGCCATAATGGTTCTCGGCCAGCAGTTCGGCGATGGTACGGCGGAAATCCCAGAGGAAGCGGTCGCTGGCCTCCGCCCCACCGATGACTGCACCGGTCAGGGCGGGCAGCCAGGGCAGGGCGTCATAGCCCCGCCTGGACCGGAATTCGGCCAGCATAGTCTCGGTCCAGTTCTGCGGCCCTGACTCGATACTGTCGGAGAGCAGGGCGCGGATGCCCTTCTCCCCCATCAGTTCCGCCCCGACCGCATCGCGGTACATGCCGAAATACCTGTTGGCATAGTCCCCGACATGCTGCGTATTCAGCTTGTCCACCTCCAGCCCCGTCGCTTCCTTCGGCGCCGGCGCGTTCTGATGTCCGGTCAGGGAATATCCCAGCCGGACTACACGCCAGCGCCCGGCGGGCGGGGTCCAGTCCAGCGTGCCATCGGGCCGCAGATGACGGGTCAGATCGATCACATTCCCCGGCGGCGGTGCGCCACCGACGGCTTCGGCGGGTGTGGCGATGGCGTAATAGTCGCGAACGGTGGCATACCCGGCCTTTTCCTCTGCCCGATGGACGCGCGGGGCGCTGTCCAGGCGGAATTCGGAAAGGCGGTAGTTTGCCGGGGGTGCCGGAAAGCGGGGCAGGACGACACCCGATGCCAGCGGGGGCGGACCGCCGGCGGATGATGCCTCCACCGACAGGGTAAGACGGAAATGCCGTGCCGTCACCGGCGCGAAGGAGGCGGAGCGAACGGGAGAGCGTGTGGCGGGCAGGGTGGTAATTTCGCGGAAAGCGACGCCGTCGTCACTGGCCTCCAAGCGGACCAGTGGCGGGACGGGTGAACCGAACCCGCGCGCCCCCGGCTGTCCGACCACGACAGAGCGGATGGTGACCGGTTTTTCAAAACTCTGCATGACCCAGGCGGCTGATGTGGGACCACCGAAGGGCAGGTCGATTGTCTCGCTATAGCGTTCGTCATTCATCAAGTGGGCGGGAACCGTGCCGCTGCTGGCCGTCAACCGCGCCGGGGGCAGGGGATCGGTCTGCGTCCGCCAGGCCAGGACAGCAATATCCCGGTAGAAGGCGGGTCCATCGCCACTGCCCGGCTTGATCAGGTTTCGCGGAACGTCCTGATAAGGGCCAGCCACGTCTGGCGGCTTTGATAAGGAAATGCGCTGCTTTCGCCCGCCCGTAACGGTGGTGCCACTCCATACCAGCTTCTTCATTGCCGCTTCGGGCGTGACCCAGGGGCCGCCCGTCGCACTCCATCCGGGGGAAGAGGCGATGGCGACATCCAGCCCCAGTTCCTTTGCCTTCGCGACAGAACTGCGTAGGGCCGCCTTCCAGGCTGGCGACATGTAGATCAGCCGTTCAGGAACCAATTGCGGCGTTTCCAGATTGCCTTCGAAAATCTGGACACCGCCGATCCCGGCCCCCTTCATCCATTCCAGATCAAGCTTCGCCCCGTCGGCGCTGACATTCCCATTCATCCAGTGCCACCAGACATGCGGACGTGCCTGGGCCGGTGGGTTACGGAACTGCTGGTCCAATGTGCCATCCGGCTCCCCGGCCAGCACCGGGGATACCAGCAGCAGGGTTGCGGCCAGACGAATGGCGGAAAGGCCCTTCGGCGTGATCATGATGTTCACTTTCCAAAGCCGGGGATTGTTCTAAGGCCTGCGCAGCGTGGCGCCTGCGCTGGTCAGTTCTTCAGATAGGAACTGATCATCTTGCACAGTTCCTGGACGACCCAGTCCGGGTGCTGCTGTGGCTTGGTCGGGCGCTGGGTTTCCGGTGTCAGCTGCCAGGCCAGGGCGAAGAAGATCATATGCAGCGCATAGGATGCCTTCAGGTCGAGATCGCCCGGAATGTCACCCGCGAACCTTTTCAACGCCTCATGCAGCCGTTTTGCGGCCCGCTGCTCATGCAGGTCACCCAGCGTTGCGGCGGCCGGGTCCGTGGCGGCGCGGCGGATATTGAGGCGGATGAAAAGGGAGTTGCGCTTCAGTACCTCAAAGAAATCAAGAACGTAGAGCTTGATGAACTGATCCAGCGAGGATGAGCGGTCAAGCGACTGCTGCTGAACCAGTGTTTCCGCGGCCTCGATCTCATGCATTTCGGCTTCAAGGACGGCACGGACCAGTTCGTCCTTGCTGCTGAACCGATGATAGATGGAACCGATGGAGACGCTGCCGGTGCTGCTCACCTCGTTCAGGGTGAATTCTTCGCCATCGCGTTCCAGCATCAGGTCGCGGGCGGCGGCGAGCATGCGTTTCAAGGAGGCCTGACTGCGCCCCTGCACCGGCTCTCGGTCCAGGCTGAGCGGAACCGGATCGCCCGATGGCACGGAAGCCCGGCGGGACCGCGCCGGGGATTGTCCGTTTTCAGGCGATTTCAGCTGTTTGACCATAAGCATTGCTTACTCCGAAGACGGCACATTTCGCAACGTCCGTTGCGAGGGATTTTCTGACCCTTGATCCGCCGACATATCTGATGCCGCCGGTTCCAACCCATGGGCTGTTTCTCGGGATGGGTAAGGGAGTTATTTCAGATCAATGACTTATGTTGTCATCCCCGCCCCCGTCGCGATCTGTCGGCCTTTTGGAGCATGATTTATTCGGGGGGCAAACAAGGGCACTTGACATCGTCCTTCAACAGCCATACTAAAATTATATTCCAATTCGAGTTTGACGCAAGGGAATTGCGGCGGCCGGCAGTCGGCCCTGTCTCTTGATGGAGGTGATGTTTGGTCCCGGCGTGCTTCCGGGGCTTTGCGCCGTCACGCCCGAATTGGGGCTCACAAAACCAAGATAAAATTAGGGAGATGCAAGAATGAGAACGTGTCAGTCGATCAAGATGCTGCTGTTGGCCTCGTGCGCCGCCATGGTGCCCGGTCTTGCCCAGGCGCAGGCCCCGGCGGCATCGGCCCAGGATGATGTGCTGGCCGAGATTATCGTGACGGCGCAGCGCCGTAGCGAAAGCGTGCTGAAGGTGCCGACCAGCGTCGCCGTGGTGTCTGCCGACCTGCTGACCTCCAACGGGGTCAATGACCTTGCCTCGATCACCAAGCTGACGCCCAGCCTGCAGACCGGCATTGATGACACCTTCTCCATCCGCGGGATCGGCACCAACACCTATGCGCCGACCGTTGAGTCCACCGTGTCGCAGGTTGTTGATGACGTTGTGCTGGGCATTCCCGCCTTTGCTGCCAATGCCTTCTATGATGTTGCGCGGGTTGAGGTTCTGAACGGTCCGCAGGGTCTGCTGTTCGGCAAGAACGCCTCTGCCGGTCTGGTCAACATCACCACCGTTAATCCGGTTCTGGGAGAGACAAGCGGCTTCATCGACGCGGAGGGCACCAGCCGTTTCCGGCCCGGATCGAACGGCCTGGGCATCCGCAATCGCGCGGCCCTGAATGTTCCGGTCACGGAAGCCAGCGCCCTTCGTATTGCCGGCACCTACAGTTCACAGGACTCGCTGGTCCGTAATGTCACCAAGCCTGCGGGCCGCTATGAGGATGATGTCGAGGAGAAGGGTGTCCGCCTCAAGTTCCTGAGCGATCCCGGCAATGGTTTCACCATCAATCTTGGCGGCGACTATTTCAAGCGCACCGGCATCTCGGGTTTCTGGGATACCACCTACCGGTCGCTGGGTGCCAATACGCAGTACCGGACGATCCTTGGCGGGGCCGGCGTTGTCCCCAGCGCTGAGAACCTGGAAATCGCCCAGGACGGCCAGTCCTGGCGCGATATCGAGATGGGTGGTGTCCAGGCAAAGCTCGCCTATGTCTTCGATGACGGTATGGAACTGTCCAGCATTTCGGCCTGGAAGAAGATGGATCATTCCTACGCGAATGACTCCGATCAGACCCCGGTCAATTTCCTGAACGTCAATACCAACAGCACGCAGTACGACCAGTTCTCCCAGGAAGTACGTCTGGCGCTTCCCGATGATGGTCCCTTTGGCGGTCAGGCGGGGCTGTATTACTTCCAGAGCAATACTGACAATCAGGTACAGCGGGGAGGCTTTAACAATCTGCCCGCCGCGGCCCTGCCGCGCTTCCCCTTCTGTGTGAACGCCACCGTCACGGCGGGGCCGCCGCCGGCTTGCAGTGTCAGCAACCTTTACTTCCTGGGGCAGGATTCCCGGCTTGAAAGCCAAGTGCGCAGCTACGCCGCCTTTGGCCAGTTCAATTACGCCCTGACCGAGCAGTTGAAGCTGACCACCGGCGGTCGGTTGACCTATGACAAGGCTTCCATTGATCTGGTGGAAAACACCAAGAAGTATTTCGTCACGCTTGGCGTTCCCAACAATGTCAGCAAGGGCGATGTCGATAACACCAACTTCAGCTGGAAAGTTGGCCTGGACTATGACCTCGACCCGAACACCCTTGTCTATGGCTTCTATGGCCGTGGCTATAAGGGGCCGGGTTTCTCCAACGCCTCACCGAAGGCGGGCGCTGATATCAGCGTGCGTCCCGAAATCTCGAAGGGCGGTGAGGTTGGCATCAAGTCGTCACTGCTGGACCGCAAGCTGATCATCTCCGCTTCGGTCTTCCACACCCGCTTCACCGACCTTCAGGTTCAGTCATTTGACGAGGTGCTGCAGGCCAACACCCTGAACAACGCCGCCACCGCTACCACCAAGGGTGCGGATCTGACCCTGCAGGCCCGTCCGGTTCGGGGGCTGACCTTGGGGGCGTCGCTTTCCTACACGGATGCGAAGTTCAATTCCTATCCGGGGGCGCAGTGCTATGTGCTGCAATCCAATGCAAGCTGTGCCGTGAATAACACGTTCGACGCCGGTGGTCTGCGGGTGCCGCTGTCGGCCAAGTTCACCAGCACCTTGACGGCGGATTACACGGTGCCGGTGACCGACAGCCTGGATGGCGTCACGGGCGTCACCTATTACCACCGCTCGCCGCTGAACTCCGGCTTTGCGCCGGGGATGACGGTTCCCACCACGGACCGCTTCGACGCCAATCTGGGGATCAAGGCGGAAAGCTGGTCGGTCAGCCTGTTCTGCAAGAACTGCTTCAACCAGATCAGGCCCTACGCCATCGGCAATGACGCCGGCGATGCCGTCAATGCCAAGACCCTGTCTCTGACGCAGCGGTTCAACTACGACTCCGTCCGCACCGTTGGTGTGCGCATGGGCGTGAACTTCTGATCCTCACGACCCCCGGGGGAAGCGGGCGCTTCCCCCGGGGGCGATGACGGAAATCCTGACCAAGAGGGAGTGCAACGCCTTGAGCGCGTTCAAATACGGGGTGTCGCTCTATAGCTACACCGAAGATCTTGGTACTGTGATGAGCTTGGAGGATGCCTTCGATCATGTCGCGGGCACCGGTTCCACGGGTATCGAAATCCTGGGTGAAACCAGCATTCCCACTTATCCGGAGCCGACATCGGCCTGGCTGGATAACTGGTTCGCTCTGCTGGACCGATACCAGTTGGAGCCGACCAACATGGCGGCCTGGGTGGATACCCGCATCACCATTGGCCGCAACATGAGTGCGCAGGAGGGGACGGCGCAGATTGCCCAGGACCTGCGGCTTGCGCACCGGCTGGGCTTCAAGTTCCTGCGGCCCAAGTTCGGGGTGATCGATGGCGACCTGACCCCCGATCCGATCTGGGAGCCGGCGGTTGAGCGCAATCTTGATCTGGCCCAGCAGTTGGACATCGTGATCCTGCCGGAAATCCATTCGCCGACGCCGATCCGTCATCCGGTGACCGATGCCTACATCGCCTTCATCGAACGGACCGGCACGAAGAATTTCGGTCTGATGATCGATACCGGCATCTTCCAGGACCGTCCCCTGAACAAATGGGGCGGCGGGGAAACGGACGAAATCCGCAAAGGTGCGTTGAGTTTCCTGAACGGTATCAAGGTGCCGGTCGAACATCTGGTCGACGTCATCAAATATGTGCCCTTCATCCAGGCCAAGTTCCACCATATCGACGAGACGCTGCACGACCACCACATCCCGTGGGACCGGATCGTGCCCATGCTGAAGAAGCTGGGTTATGCGGGTTACCTGTCGAGCGAGTATGAGGGCGCGCGCGATCCCTGGGTATCCATTGAGCAGGTGCGCCGTCAGCACGCCCTGATCCGCAAACTTGAAGCCGAATACGATGCCGCCCACGGGGGGAACCTCCATGCTTGAGCGCAGCCATATCCAGAGCACGGGTTTCCACAATATCGGCCCTGTCGGTGCGCGCACCGGCTTTGAGGTGCGTATCCGTCAGCCCAATTACCGCAGTTCCCGCCTCAGCCTGATCGAAGGGGTCGATCTGGTAATCGACGGGGTGGAATATCCCGCTGAACAGAGCCGCATCCGCGTGGGCGACCGGGAGTATACCCATGCGGAGATGGCTGAGGAAACGGTGGCCCGCCTCTATGTAGGCACCTTCTTCACGGTGATCGTGCCCAAGGAAGGTGGTCTGGCGCCGGGCGTTCACCATGTGGCCAGCTCCATTCGTTTCCGCCACCCCTATTTCCCGCCGCAGTTCCAGCCGGTTTTCGTGCGCGATGCGCGGCACGCCACGATCATCCTGCCCTAGCAAACGAAGAATATCGGGGGGGGCAACATGCGCTCCAGGATTATGACTTCTTTGGTTGCGACCTTCTTGCTTCTGCTTGGGTCTGCCCACGCTGCCGATCGGGTGGTGCGGGTGGATACAGGTGCCCTTGAGGGGGCGGAGCAGAACGGGGTCCGCTCCTTCAAGGGTATCCCCTTTGCGGCACCGCCGGTGGGGAACTTGCGCTGGCGTGCGCCGGTCCCTCACGCCTCCTGGACGGGCGTGCGGCAGGCCAAATCCTTTGGCAATGATTGTCAGCAATTGCCGTTTGCGGGGGATGCAGCACCCTTGGGTGGACCCTTGGGAGAGGATTGCCTCTACCTGAATATCTGGGCACCGGCGGACGCGAAGCCGGGTATCCAATATCCGGTGATGTTCTGGATTTATGGCGGTGGCTTCGTCAATGGCGGTACGTCGCCGGGTGTCTATGACGGCAGTGCCTTTGCCCGCAGCGGGGTGATCCTGGTCAGCGCCAATTACCGCATCGGCCGGCTTGGCTTTTTCGCCCATCCGGCCCTCACGGCGGAGGCGGCGGATGGCCCCACTGGCAATTTCGGTTTCATGGATCAGCTTGCGGCGCTGAAATGGGTTCAGCGCAATATCGCTGCCTTCGGCGGTGATCCGGCGAATGTCACGATCTTCGGTGAATCCGCCGGTGGCCGGTCGGTGCATATGTTGCAGTCGCTGGATACCGCAAAAGGGCTTTTCAGTCGGGCCATCATGATGTCGGGCGCCGGGCGCCCCGGCAGTGTGATGAGCATGACGGATCGTAAGGCGGCGGAAGAAAAGGGTGTGGCTTACGCCCGGTCCGTTGGTGTCACCGATACCGGACCCGCCGGTCTTGCGGCCTTGCGGGCGCTGCCGGCATCCACGCTGGGTGATGCAAGCATGGCGAGCCTGCTGAAAACCGGCGATCAGTTGATGATCAACCCGCATATTGACGGGCGGTTCGTGACGGATGAGCCGGAGCGGCTGTTGGCGGCGGGTCATGGCTCGCCCCACATTCCCGTGATGGTCGGTGCGACCGGCATGGACGGGTTTCCCCTGGACCGCGACCCGGCGCGTGCGCTGGCCAGCTTCGGCGCCAGGGCCGATGAAGCCAGCCGCCTTTATGCCAGCCGGAATGATCTGATCACGGTCTGGAAGATTGCCGGCGACCGGGGGTTCATCGAACCGGCGCGTTACGTCGTCCGCGCGGCAGCAGCGCGGAACGCCACCAGTTACGGGTATCGCTTCTCCTATATCGCGCAATCGCAGCAGGCAACCGCAATGGGCGCCATGCATGCCAGCGAAATTCCGTTTGTCTTCCGCACCATCAATGTCCGGTTTCCGGGGCAGGTGACGCCGGCGGACGAGGCAACGTCAAAGGCCTTCCACGATTACGTCGTGTCCTTTGCCCGCGACGGTGTGCCCAGCGCAACGGGGGGGCCAGATTGGCGCCCCTATGACCCTGCGGCGGACAAGATACTGGATTTCACCCTGCAAGGTCCCCGTTTCATCGATGACCCGTACCGTGCCCGCCTGGATCTGGTGGAAAGCACGGCACCGTGACAGGTCACGCGAAATCGTAAAATGAAACAAAATGAATGAGGGAGTTGGAAACATGCTCACGAGGCGGCAAATCGGTTTGGGTCTGGCTGGACTTGGTGTTGCGGCGGCGGCCCGGCCCTTGCCCGGTCTGGCGGCAACGGGCCAGCGCCAGTTTCCCCAGGGTTTCCTGTGGGGTGCCTCCACCTCCGCCTATCAGGTGGAAGGCAATAATATCAATTCCGACGTCTGGACGGCGGAACGCGCCCCCGGATCGCCCTATGCCGATGTGGCCGGCGATGCCGCCAACAGTTTCATGCTGTGGCCGGTCGATCTTGATCTGGTCAAGAATATGGGCCTGACATCCTATCGGTTCAGCCTGGAATGGGCGCGGATCGAACCATGGCAGGGTGAGTTCTCCATCGCCATGCTGGACCATTACAAGCGCATCATTGAGGGCTGCCACGCGCGCGGCCTGACGCCAGCCGTGACCTTCAACCATTTCAGCAATCCGCTCTGGTTTGCGTTGGCGGGCGGCTGGCACAATCCCGAAGCGCCGGATCTGTTCGCGCGTTTCTGTGCCAAGGCCGCCGCTCATCTGGGTGACGGTATCGCCTTTGCCATGACGCTGAACGAGCCGAACCTAGCGGGCAACCTGCCTGCGGTACTGCCGCCGGCGGTGGTCAACTGGCTGGTACCGGCGGACAAGGCCGCGTGTGAGGCGGTGGCTAAGCGTTTCGGCGTGCCGCTGTTCCTGACCGGCAATAACATCTGGTATCCCGACCCGGTTGCCGTGCAGGTCAATCTGCTGAAGGGCCACGCGCTGGGTCGGCAGGCGATCAAGGCTGAACGTCGTAACCTGCCGGTCGGCGTGACGCTGGCTATGATCGATGATCAGGCGGTGGGCATCGACACCAGCCTGCGCGACAGCGTGCGGGAGCGGCTCTATAATCCCTGGCTGCGCGCAGCACAGCAGGATGATTTTATCGGCGTGCAGAATTACGAACGCGCGCTTTGGGATGCCAAGGGCCGCGTCAACCCGCCAGCCGGCGGTGACCGCAACATGGGCGGGGCGGAGGTTTATCCCGCATCCTTGGCGGGCGTGGTCCGTTATGCCCATTTCATTGCCAAGGTGCCGGTGATCGTGACCGAGCATGGTGTGAACACCCCTGATGACGCTGTGCGCCAACGTCTGATCCCGGCGGCCCTGACGGAACTGCACAAGGTGATGGCCGAGGGCGTGCCGGTGAAGGGCTATTTCCATTGGTCGCTGATCGACAATTTCGAATGGGGCTTCGGGTACAAGCCGCAGTTCGGGCTGCATAGTCTGGACCGCCAGACCTTCGCCCGCACGCCAAAGCCCAGCACCGCCGTTCTGGGTGCCATCGCGCGCGCCAATGCCTGCTGATGAATTCACCGCCGGCGGGGCCGATGGTGCCCAGAGCCGGCGAAAACGGGAATGTGATCATGACCGACGCGACAAAAGCCGGTCAGGGGACCGTGGCCAAGGGCCTTACCCTGATCTATGCCCAGATTCTGCCGGTGATGGCGATTGTCTCGCTGTTTCCCGCCATTCCCAAGCTGTTTGCGGAATTCGGGTCCAATCCCAATGCCGGTTTCCTGATCCCCGCCATCGTCACGGCGCCATCGCTCTGTGCCGCCCTGTTCGCCCCGCTGGCGGGGATCATCGCCGACCGATATGGCCGGCGGCGCAGTTTCATCGGCGGCATGGCGCTTTATGTGCTGGCCGGTCTGGTCCCCTTGTTCGTGGCCGATCTGGGCCTGATCATTGCCAGCCGTGCCGTGCTGGGCATTGCCGAAGCCTTTGCCATCACCATTTCCAGCGCCTTGATCGGCGATTATTTCGGTGAACAGCGTCACCGCTGGACCGCCTGGGTCGGCGTTGCCACCTCCGTGGCGGGGACGGGGCTGATTGCGGCGGGTGGTGCGCTGGCGGATATCAGTTGGCGTGGCCCGTTCTCCATCTATCTGGCGGCCATCCCCGGTCTGATCATGGCGGTGCTGTTCATTGATGAGCCACGCCCCACGGTCAGCGCACAGGGCGGCACCCGCCGCCAACTGGCGTTCCCGTGGAAGGAGGCGCTGCTGATCGGCACCGTCACCCTGATCAGCTCCGTTCTCTACTATGTCGAACCGCTGAACATTGCCCGTGTGCTGGATGCCAAGGGGGCCGGATCATCGACGGAGATCGGCCTGATCCAGGCGGCGACCAGCCTCACCTATATCGCCGGCGCCTTCCTGTATCGTCGCCTGCATCACTGGCCCATTGGCCGTCTGCTGGGGCTGGCGGCACTGCTGATCGGTGCGGGACAATTGGTCATCGGTATGGGGCCGACCTGGCAGGTCGTGTCGGTGGGTGCTGCCATTCAGCAGCTTGGCGGTGGCATGGTGATCCCGGCCCTGCTGGCCTGGGGGCAGGCGATCCTGCCACTGGAACAGCGCGGGCGTGGCATGGGTATCTGGGCAACCGCTTTCTTCAGCGGCACCTTTGCCTGTGGCGCCATTGTCGCCCTGGCCACCAGCCTGACGGGTGGTCTGACCCCGGCCATGACGGCGCTGGGTGTTGTCACCCTGGTCTTCGCCTTGCTGGCCCGCCTGATCCCGGCGGGAAACCGCCCCACCCCAACCGTGAATAGCTGATCATGACCGACACCGTTTACGACTACATCATCGTGGGGGCGGGTTCATCCGGCTGCGTCCTTGCCGACCGGTTGAGCGCCAGTGGCAGGCACAAGGTCCTGCTGGTGGAGGCTGGTGGCCGGAACGAGACCGAACTGGTCAACATGCCGCGCGCCTTCATGAAGATGTTCGGCAATCCCACGCATTTCTGGCATTTCCCCATCAAGCCGCAGCCGGGCCGCCCGGCGGGTGAGGTCTGGCCCTATGGGCGGGGGTTGGGCGGGTCCAGTTCCACCAATGGCACCTGGTACCTGCGCGGCATGCCGGCTGACTATGAAGGCTGGGGACCGGAATGGTCCTGGACGGAGATTTCGCGCTGTTTCCAGGCAATGGAAAGCTATCGCGGGCACGGGGCACACCCAACGCGTGGTCGCGATGGGCCGTTGCAGGTAACGCAGCTTCCCTACCGTTCGCCCGCCATTGCCGCCTCAATTGAGGCGGGGGTGGAAATGGGGCTTCCCCGGCTGACCGATATCAACACGCCGGGCACGCTGGGCATCGGCTATACCCAGGCGAGTGTGGATCGGCGGGGCCGGCGGGCGTCCAGTTACCGCGCCTTCCTGAAGCCGGCTTTGTCGCGCCCCAATCTGAGCGTGCTGACCGATACGCTGGTGGAACGGGTGGAACTGGAGGGAGCGCGCGCCACCGGCATCACGATCCGTACCGCCGAGGGGACCCGCATCATCAAGGCTGGGCGGGAGGTGATCCTGTCCGCCGGTGCCTTGCAAAGCCCCAAGCTGCTGCAGCTGTCGGGCATCGGCCCCGCCGATCTGCTGATCCGTGCCGGGGTGGCGGTGCGGCATGATCTGGCCGCCGTGGGGCGCAATCTGGCCGACCATGCGATGCTCTCCATGTCATACCGGCTACATAATGATCCAGGCTTTAACAGGGAATTTTCCGGCTGGCGCCTAATGACCCACGTTCTGCGCTATTACCTGACGCGCAAGGGTCTGATGGCCTATACCTCGCCAGAGGTGACGGCGCTGCTGTCCCTTCATGGTCGTCCCGACTGGCCCGATGTGCAGTTCGGCATCGGCCCCTTCTCCATGCGCTCGTCAGAGGAGATCAAAGCCGATCCGGGGCGCGGCGCGCTGGAGGACAAGCCGGGTATCACCGTCAATGCCATCGCCCTGCGCCCCAAAAGTCGGGGCAGCGTCGCGATCCGCAGCGCCGATATCGCCGACCAGATTGAGGTCGATGCCAACTGGTGGGGCGACCCGGCAGACAAGGCCTTCATGGTGGAGATGGTGCGGCTGGTCCGCAAGTACATGCGCCAGCCCGCCTTGAAGCCCTTTGTGGGGGAGGAGATTGTGCCCGGTCCCCGCATCGAAAGTGATGAGCAGATTGCTGACGTGCTGGAATGGCTGACCAGTCCGGGCGTTCACGCCACAGGCACCTGCCGCATTGGCAATCCGGTGGACAGTGTGGTGGATGGTTGCCTGCGGGTGCATCGGGTGCAGGGGCTGCGCGTCGTGGATTGTTCCGTCATGCCTGTACCACCCGCCGGCAACACCAATGGTCCCGCCATGGTCATCGGCTGGCGTGCCGCGGAAATGATCCTGCGGGATGTGGTGTGATGGCGGAGTGGGGCGGCCTGGAAACATTGGTTGCCGGTCCGGTCATCCCGGAACATAGATGGCGCTGATCCGGTTCAGGCCGTCTGCCCGGTAGAAGCGGACCTGTTCGAAGCATCGCTTGATGATGCCGAGCCCGCGACCGGAGGTGGCATCAGGCGCTACGTCATCCGTCGCATTGTCATAGCGTTGCTTTCGACGTCGGGATGGATGGCGAAGACCTTATCCATGCGCGTCAGGGAGAACATGGTCTGAACCGATTTCTGTAGGCCGCAGATGGTGGGCCGCTGCTTCAGGCCCAGGGCCTTGATGATGGAGATCAGGGCGCCGAGACCGCTGGAATCGATGAAGGCGACGGGGGCCAGATCGATGACGATGCCATTCTCGGCGGCCGGCAGCTGTTCCAGGAACTGCTGCCGGAAGCGTACCGCCACGGCGGCGTCGATGCGAGGCAAGGCAACGGTGGCGACGGGGACGGAACCGATATGTCCTGATCTCAGTCATCATTACCTCAATCTCTTATCGCGACTTCAAAGGCCAGTACGCTGACATCATCCTCGAACCTCTCCCCACCCTGCCACGCGGTCAGGGTTTCATAGAGCAGGGGTTCCAGAGCGTTTAGGGGCCGATCCTTCGCCTTCTCCAAAAGGGCATGTAATCGATCTTGACCGAAATGCGTGCCGTCCGGGTGGGCGCATTCGGTCGTACCGTCGGAATGCAGAATGATGCGTGATCCGCGTGGCAACGGGACCGTCACCGCCGTGTAATCCTCATGCGCCATCACGCCCACGGGAAAGCCGCCATCACCGATCAGTTCAGCTGGCTGACCGGCCTGGATTAGGATCGGGCTGGGGTGCCCCGCCTGGCAGAAGGTCATGCTGTCGCCCGCTGGGTTCACCACGCCACAGACCATGGTGAAATAATCCAGCATCTCGCCATCGGCCCGGGTGAAGCGTCGGTTCAGGTCCGCCACCACCAGATCCGGGCGGGGTGGTCCGCCATCCGCCCCCGACAGAAAGGCCGCTTCGTCCAGCAGATGGTTCAGTGTCACCGACATCAGGGCGGCCCGCACCCCATGTCCGGCAACGTCGACCATATAGAAGGCGACCGATCCGTCCGGCAGTTTCAGGTAATTATACATGTCACCCGACACCAGCGCCGATGGCAGCAGGCAGGAGGCGAAACGCAGCCGCCCGATTTCCTTGTAAGGCTCCGCCAGCAGGCAGCGCTGGGCCATTGCTACGGCCTCCATATCCTCCTTCAGCTTGGCGTAGGCCACGCGCAGCTGATCGGTCAGCAGCTTGTTCTTGCTCTGCAGGCGGTAATGCAGGCCCAGAAGCCGCTTCACCACCTACAGCCGCGCTTTCAGGATCGGCGGACTGATCGGTTTCAGCAGGAAGTTGTCGGTGCCCGCCTCAATGGCTGCGATGAAATCATCCTGCTGCTGGCGGGCGGTCAGCAGGATGAAGTGGATATAGTTCGGCAGATGCATCTGCCGAACCGCCCGACACAGTTCAACACCGGTAATACCCGGCATTTCCCAGTCACTGATGATCAGATCGACCTCCTGGCCGGCCTGGATGAGGCCCAGGGCGGCGATGCCGTCGCCCGCATGGGTCACCTGGAACTCGTGCTGACGGATCAGGGCCGTCAGCAGTTTCCGCATCAGAGGGTCGTCATCGAAAAACAGAACATGGATAGGTCGTTCCATATATCAGGTTCCAGTAGGGTCCAGGTGATGAAGCGGATCGTTGGACGGGTCGACGGTGGAACTTCCACCATCATGCCGGAACGGATCGGTAACGTGTAGCCCATCCGAAAGCAGTGCCCCATCAAGGCCACCTGTATCGGCACCGCCCATATCCGGCATCGGGGCGGCCATGGCCGATTCGCCATTGCCCATACCATGATGCAGATCATGGTGGCCTGCCGGGATCACCGCACCCGCCTGATCATAAAGATCGATGGAGATATCCCGAATGCCGCCCTCCGATCCGGGTTCCAGCGACAGGCTGCGCAGCACGGACTGATAGACCGACGCATCCGCCGTACCCGACAGGATCAGCGTATGGCTGGTGCCATCGAAGCCACCATCCAGCAGTTCGATATTGGTGCTGGCGATATCACCTTGCCCGTGGCCGTCGTCTTCTGATGCAGACCCGCCAGCGACAGGCTGTCGCCCTGATGGAAGTCCAGCGGATCCAGGCTGATGATGGCCCGCGACACGCTTTGCCCACCCAGCAGGGACAGGTCCATGCCGGACGCGACCAGGATATCGTCGGACAGGGCGCCCGTATCGGCGGTCATGGCGACGGACAGGTTCGCGGACAGCAATGCCCGGCCGTTATCCGCCCCTTCCACCGCTGTGGCGGTGACTGTCAGGTTGACGGTGCCGCTGCTGCCATCGGGGGCCAGCAGCGACAGGTTGGGCAGATCGCCCGGCGCCAGTGTCCAGGTGCCGTTATGATTGTCGGTCCCCGCGGACAGCAGGCCCCCCACCGGCACGCCGGCGATGGTGACATGCAGCGCCTCCGACCCATCCAGATCGGTCAGCGCCGACTGGATGTTCAGCGGGATGCCATGGCCGGAAACGCCCACCGCAGCGGTGACATTCAGGCTGGGCATGTCCGCCACCGGCAACACGGTGACATGCAGTTGCGCGCTGACGCTGCTGTCGATGCCGGCCAGACCGGTAACCTTGGCCGTGACGCCCAGGTTGAAATCGGCGTCGCTGTTGGCCGGCGGCGTCAGCTTCAACCCGGTCAGCTGTGCTGCCGTCAGGGTCCAGGTGCCATTGCCATTGTTGGTGCCCGCCGACAGGCACTTCACCACGAAGGACAGGGCCTCTGACCCGTCCAGATCGCCCAACACCCCGCCCAGCGACAAGGCCACCCCTTGATCCTCCGTTCCCGCTGCCGCGGAGAAGGTGACGGTCGGCAGATCGGCCACGCCTTCGACATTGACGTTCAGCAGGCCGATCTGCGTGGTAATGCCCAGAATCTTGACCGATATGCCCAGCTGGAAATCACTGCTGTCATTGGTTGGCGGCGTGATCTTCAGCGTGGATAGCAGGCTCTGCCCCACGGTCCAGGTGCCATCGGCATTCTTGGTGCCCCCAGACAGGCTGGCGCCCACCGGGACGCCGGTGATGGTGACGGCGAGGACCTCACCCGTAGCGGCGCCCACCAGCCCTGCGGCGATGGAGAGCGACACCGGTTGATCCTCCAGCCCGATGGCCGAAGAGATTGTCAGCGAGGGGGCAGACAGACCCGCCCCGGTGCTGCCTGTGCTGCCGGTGTTGGAGCCAGTGCCCGTCCCGGTGCCGGTTGAGCCAGTGCTGCCGGTGTTGGTTCCGGTGCCCGTTTCACCCCCCGTCGTTTGTGTTGTCGCGGGGCCGGGGGTGGCGAAGCTGGTGGATTCGGCGGGGGCGGCGGCGCTGCGGATGGGGGTGGAGCTGGTTTGGGCCTCGCCGGCGCCGGGCTGTGCGACAAAAGATTGGGTCGGTGTGACCGGGCGGCCATTGTCGGCAAGCGAGGGGGGCGTCGTGTCGGTGACCTGGGCGAAGCCACCACCGCCGCCGCCGACATCCACCATTCCGGCACCACCCTGATCCGCGATCACGTCCGTGCCTATGGCCAGGTGCTGACGGAAATCGCCGATGGTGGCGGTTCCGGTCGGCGCGGCGCCGCTGCCCCCTGGTGTCACGGGTGCCAGGGAAGCGATACCGCCGGTGAAGCTTTCACCGATCCCGCCTTCCTGCTGGCTGCCATGATGCACGGTCCCCGGATAGGCCTGACCCTGCTGCGTCTGGCGCACAGTTTCGGCGACGGGGCGCTCCAGAGCCTTGAGTGGGCGGTCGGGGGCATCGGCGACGCTTTCCCGCACGAAGGTGGCTTTGGGGGCGGGGGTGGGCTTGTCGCCGTTGGACGGGGCCATGGGGGTATCTCCAGCCGAGAAGAGGTGGGCGGCGGAGCAGGGATTGGATCAGCGACTTTTCACCCGTGGTGATGTCGGCCTGTACCGTCATGCCGGCCACGAGCACATGGTGGAGGTCGGCATTGCCGACATGGTTTGTGCCCAGCCGCACACGGGCCTGGTAATAGGGCTGCTTCTGTTCATCCAGGAAGGTGGTGGGCGACACGCTTTCCAGCGTGCCTTCCACGCGCCCGAACCGGGTGTAGTCGAAGGCCTGGATCTTCACCTTCACCGGCTGTCCGACCTTGACGAAGCCGATATCGCGCGGGGATACGCGCACATCGGCGACCAGTTCGTCATCCAAGCGCACCAGCCGCGCCACAACGCCGCCGGGGGAGATGACGCCACCGACGGTCTTCACCGGCAGTTCCTGCACGATGCCGCGGGCCGGCGCTGTGGAGACAAGGCGTTCGACCCGATCCTCCTGACCGTCCAGCATCTTTTCAAGTTCCGCCAGCTCGGTATTGACCGCGCCCAGCTTGTCCAGTGCTTCCTGCCGAAGCCGTCCGTCCAGCTCTGTCAGGCGGGAGGCATTGCCGCTCAGGTTGCTGCGCG
Source organism: alpha proteobacterium AAP38 (assembly GCA_001296005.1). GTDB lineage: Bacteria > Pseudomonadota > Alphaproteobacteria > Azospirillales > Azospirillaceae > Niveispirillum. The sequence goes on from LJHR01000005.1 coordinate 274,544, forward strand.
TGCCGGCGATGACGCCTTCCAGCCGCTGCCGCTCCGACATGGCGGCGGCGCGTTCTCGTTCCGCCTCGATCAGCAGCAGTTTGGAGTTCAACCCCTTCTCCACGAGGTCGGCGCGCAGCGCCACCTTGCTTTCGGCAAAGCCCAGGTTGGTGTTGACGCTGGCCAGCTGCGCCTGACTGGATTGCAGCAGCGAGCGCAGCTCCTGCGCCTGATCGGCCAGGATCTTGCGCTGGTTGTCCCATGCCTCGATCTGGCTGGACAGCAGTCGGGCATTCTCGGCCATCAGGTCGGGATTATCGCTGAAGGCGGAGAAGTCGGGCTCCCGTCCGTCGGCAAAGGCGCCCAGACGTTCGGCCTGGGCCTGCAGCGCCCGCTGACGGACCAGCATCTGGTCACGGCTGGACTGGGTGGCGGCCCCCTGGAAGCGCAGCAGCGGCTGGCCAGGCTCCACCATTTCACCCTGACGGACCAGCATTTCGGCGACGATCCCGCCCTCCAGATGCTGCACGATCTGCACGGCGCCGGCAGGCACGATCTCACCGAAGGAGACGGCGACTTCCTGCACGGGGGTCAGGGAGGCCCAGGCGATGAAGGCGGCGACGCTGACGCCGGACAACAGGATGGCGGCGCGGGTCAGGGGGCGGACGCCGGGATCTTCCACCATCTCGTCTGTGGCGAAGGGGGGGGCGGGGGCGGGCATGGACAGGGCGGGGGCGGTGCGCATCAGATCATCCCCCTCGGAATACGGTCCCGGACCTTGTCCGCGGTGCCGAAATAGCGGGTGGTGCCGTGTTCCAGGATCAGCACCTTGTCGGCGATCCCCAGATGGTTGCGGCGGTGGGTGACGAAGAAGACGGTTGCCTGCTGACGCAGCGTTTCGATGGCCGACATGAAGGCGAACTCACCCTCGAAATCGAAGCCGCTGATCGGTTCGTCCAGTAGCACCAGCGGGGCGCGGCGCAGATAGGCGCGGGCCAGCGACAGGCGGGCCAGGACAGCCGTCGGCAGCGGTTTCTCATGCAGGTCGAAGCGGGTCTGAAGCCCATCCTTCAACCGGCGAACCGCCTCCAGTGCACCCGCCCGGTCCAGCGCGTCCATCAGCTCATTATCGCTGGCGGTGGGGGCGGCCAGGCGCAGATTGTCGGCCAGCGTCCCCTGGAAGAACTGCGGGACCTGCGTGACAAAGGCGATGGAGCGGCGCAGCTGCACCGGATCGAACTGCCGGATGTCGCGCCCATCGATCTGGATGGAGCCGCCCTGCGGGGTGTACGGGCCGCTGACCGGCAGGTAGAGCAGGGGCAGGCGCCGATCGCGCCCGCGTACCGTGCAACCGGGCCAGTGTCTTCGGGCTGAAATAACCCCCAGGCTGCACCATGGCGCTGAAACCCAGCCAGCCCAGATGCTTCAGCAGGAGCGAAAGACCCTCAAAACAAGGGGTCATACCGGGCGATACCGTGGCATTGGCCGTTCCGGCATTGGTGCCCCAGATGAAATCGGGGGGATGGGTCTTGGTGGCCTCCAGTGACAGGGTCATGCCTGGCACTCCTGTGTGAGGTCGAGCTTGCCATCAGCAAGGCTGTAGATGCGGTCGGCAAGTTTCAGGACTGCCGGGCGGTGGCTGATAAGGATGACCAGGGATTCGGAACGCACTTCGTTCAGCAGGGCGAAAAGGCTGCGGTCGCCATCATCATCGACTGCTGAATTCGCATCATCGAACAGGATGATGCGGGGGCGGTTCATCAGGGCGCGTGCCACGGCGATCCGTTGGGCCAGGCCACGGGGCAGCGGCTCGGTCGCGCCGTCACCTACATAGGTTGAAAAACCATGTGGCAGGGCGTGGATAAGGTCTAGAAGGCCCGCCCGTTCGGCAGGGGCCATGTCCGCCTCCTCCAGTTCGGGGCAGAACATGGTGATATTCTCAGTGATAGTATCGCGAAACAGTATTCCGTGTTGGGGAAGCAGGGCAATCGCGTGACGAAGGCTTTCCTGATCATATTCGGTCAATTCTCGCCCATCGAGAAGAACCTTGCCCTTTGACGGCGCGTAAAAGCCGGCGATAAGGGACAGAAGTGTACTCTTGCCGCTGCCATTCGCGCCGACCAGGGCCACAATCTCCCCCCGGCCAACCTCAAGGTCGATCCCGTCCAGTAGATTGTTTCCATTATCGAAACCGTAGTGAATGTTCGACAGCTGCAAGCGGGGTTCGGTTGCCATGGCGTCGGCTGTGCCGGTGCTGCGGGCGGCCAGGGGCATGTCATGGATCTGAGCCAACTGCTGGCGGGCGATGGAGGCGGATTGCAGCAGCGACCAGAATTGCATGATGCTTTGCATCGGTGCCAGGGCGCGCCCGACAAGCAACATGCAGGCCGACAATCCGCCAACGGACAGGCTGCCATCCAGGACCATCAGGCTGCCGAAGCCGACCGTTGCCAGACCGGCGATCTGCACCGCGAACTGCCCCTGTTCGGCCAGATGCTGGCCGGACAGTTCGGTTGCCTGATGTTCGGTCAACCGATCTTCCTGCAAGCGTTCGTATCGGCGCAGAAGCGGCTGTTGGTTTTGTCCATAAATGATTAATGAACTCCACAATAAATGAAGAATCCGCACGCCGGCCATGGGATGGGTTTCTTACCTGTCAGCCGCAGGCATTTGCCGCGTTTAGGAGGGACGTTGATGATTGATTGCCGGGCGCGGGCCGTGTGCGCATGCCTTGTCGGCAATCCCCGCCTGCCGATGCCGTCGCGGCGAGGCGGCAATCGATTGCAGAATTCTGATTGCCCCTGTTAATTGTTATGCATGATAGTGAAGTGACGTGGTCAGCCAGGTTGTGAATGCCGGGGGAGATGCGGTCATGATGACGCCGGAATTGCAGGAAGCGACAGGCATCCATCATTATGTCCCGACCAGCCGCGCCCTGCTGCTGGCGGATCGCCTTGAAATGTCGCTGATGGATCGGGGCTGGCCTGTCGGTCACGTCCTGGGGTCGGAGATTGATCTTGCCCGCGAGCATGGCGCCACACCACCGGCCATGCGTCAGGCGCTGCGCGTTCTGGAATGGCGTGGTTTGGGCCAGATGCGAAGGGGGGCGTCAGGCGGCCTTCTTATCCATACGCCGTCACTGGCCGTCACGGGGCGCCGGCTTATGGCCCTGCATCTGATGGCGCGCGGTGTTCCGGTGGAAGCTGTGCGTGCCGCCCGCACAACCCTGCTGTTGCGTCTTCCCATCGGGCAGATTGATCTGGCGCCGGCGCGGGCCTTCGTGGTGGAGCTTTTCGGACATATCGAAGGCGCCTGGCAGGATGTGCAGGCGGCCCAGCCATCCAACAACCGCGCCCTTCGCATCGCGCACCGTATCCTGCGTGACGGATGGGGCGGTGGCGTTGAACTGGGGACCATCGATGACCTGATGGAGACCCATTCCGCCTGCCGCGCCATCATCATCCAATCCCTGCGGATTTTGGAGAATTTGGGTGTGGCCATCTCTGTCCGTGGCCGTACCGGCGGGTTCAAGCGGATTGATCCCACGCCTGGATCGCTGGTTCGGTCGACATTGCCGCATTTCGTGGCCCACGCCATGGATATCGAGGTCTGCAACCAGTTGATCGGCATCGTGAACGAGATCAATGCCGCTCAGGCGGCAGAACGGGAACGGGACCCGGAGCGGCTGCGGATGCTGGCCGGTCGGCTGCAGGTGGAGGAATTACGGCGCGGAAACGTCGCCTCGCATGTGGCGCTGCTTCGGCATGTCGCGACCAGTGCGGGGAACGAGGTGTTGCACATGCTGGTCCGCTGCCTGTGGTACTACTGGCACCACAAGGTCATGCGCAACGCTGCGCCGCCGGTGATCCTGAGCACGGCGCTGGCGGGGGAGATGATTGCCGTCACACAGCGGATTGTGGCCGAAATCCTTGCCGGCAAACCAGATGACGCCCGTTTCGCCATGGCGGAGTGCGGCGAGGTCGCCCGTGCTATCCATGGCGTCGTCAGCCGGGAACAGGGCCATTGCTGATGCCAGAACGGCGGGGCGGTCCATTCTGAACGCCCCGCCGCTGACCTTCATGGTGCCTGACAGGTGAAGTTCTCTGCCTTCTCCGCATCCCCGGTTCCCTTGTAACGGACCGTGGTGGGATAGGCGCAGATGGGCCGCGTGCGGCCCGGCCAGGGCGACATCGGGTTGGCGATGCCGGTCAGCCGGTCTGGGGCCTTGCCTTGTTCAACCCAGGCAACCAGGGAGCTGAAGGCATCAATCCCATCGGTTGCCGGGCCGCCGGCGCAATGACCCATGCCGGGAACAGGGAAGACACGGACCGTCTGTGCCGCCTTCCCGCCTGTGCGCTGATTGACCTCCTGCCACCAGGCGGTGGTGTCATTGACGGAAAAGACCGGATCGGAAACCCCATGGGGCACGATCATTCGCCCACCCCGCCGCGCGAATGCATCGATATCGGGTGAACGCGCGCCGATATCGGTCCAGGCGGAGCGGACAAAGGCCCCGCCCGTGGCATTGATCTTCGATGCATCCCGGTCGAAATCAAACGCCAGCGCATAGTCCATCAGGCCTTGCAGGCCGGGTGGGGGAAGGGTGGGCGGTGTGGTGAAGACCATGGCCAATGACGGGGCGCCCATCATGACATTGATGGCGGGGATGCGCCCGTCGCCGGAACCCAGCTTCCAGACCCGCCACCCCATATCGGCCCAGCCGGCGTCCCAGGGGAAGGAAGCGTAGAGGCTTTCCCCCTTGCTGTTGCGTGCCCCTTCCTGCACCCGGATCAAGGCATCGACCTGGGCATTGCTGAGGCACCCCGCCTGCTTGTCGCCGGTACAGGTGGCCTTGCGCAGAACCGGCATCACCTTCTGCGGGGTGCAGGCGGGATAGTTCCCGATCAGCCCATCCCCCAAGCCATCATCGGCGTCGCAGGCATCCAGGACGGCACGGGTGACAAGCTTCAGGTCGCCATCGCTGAAACTAGCGGCCAGGCTGGCCGGGGTGATGGGCTTGGCGGCGACGGCGGCTAGGCTTTGCGTGTCCCAGGCCTCCGCAACGGCGGCACGGGGCAGGGACATGCCGGGGGCGGCGGCCACGATGCCGTCGAACAGGTCGGGATAGCGCTGTGCGGCCATCATCCCCTCCTGCCCGCCCTTGGAACAGCCGGCGAAATAGCTGTAGCGCGGGTTGGCGGCGTAGAAGGCGCCGATCAGCGTCTTCGCGGCCCCAACTGACAAAGGCAGGGAGGAGCCGCCATAATCCGCCCGCGCCTCGGGGTCGAAACCAAAGGCCGGCGCGCCGCCGCGTTCCGGTGCGGCATTGACGGCATTGTCATGCCCGGAATCCTGCGACAGGACCGCGTAGCCCTGGGCCAGGGCCGGCGCCCCCGGTCCCGTGCGGCCCAGCGCGTCCCCCAACTCCCCGTTGGTTCCGCCGCCACCCTGCATCAGGAAGCGCTGGTTCCAGGCGGCAGGCAGGCGCAGGTGGAAACGGATGGCATAGGGCTGTCCATCAACGCCCGTCCGTTCCTTCATGACGCCCACGATTTCGCAATGGGCCGGCAATTGCGGCGGCGGCCCCGGCGGTGGCGCCATGGGGTTGGGCGGCGGCAGCTTCGCGGGTCCCGCCTCATTATAGGTGGCGGACAGGATGCGTGCACCATTGCCCCCCGTCCAGCCTGCCAGTGCGGCGCAGCGGCTGGCTGGTTCGCCTGGTCTCATCGGCGCGCCCTGTCCCCAGGCGGCCGGTGAGGCCATAAGGGCAATGGTCGCTGCCCCCATCATGAACATGCGCTGCATTTCGTTTCCTTTCCCTTAGAACCGTACAGAGGCGCGGATACCGTATTCACGCGGGGCGCCATAAAGTTCGTTATTGCCGCTTTGGCCGCTGACATAATCCTTGTCGGCCAGATTGCTGCCATAGGCCTCCAGCGTCCAGTCACCCATGGCCAGCGTAAGCTGCGCCGACAGCAGGCCGCGTGCCTTCAGGTAATCCAGCGTCGGGGTATAGAGCAGGTTGGTCCAGCGCGGCCCGACATAGGCATAGTTCAGGCGCGGGGTCAGGACCATGTCCGGCCCCACATCCATGTCGTACTGCACACCCAGATTGTAGCTCCATTTCGGGGAGAACAGGTTGTCCCCGCCACCCGCCGTCGTCAGGTAGGGCCGGAAATCAAAGCAGACGGGCGGGTTGGACGCAGTGCCGGCGGGGCATTGCGGCCCATACTGCGCCAAGGACGGCAGGGTGCGGGTATTGACCAGCGTCAGCTTGTCCAGCTTGCTGTCGACATAGGCAAGGCCGCCATCGACAGAGAAGCCGCCCGCCTTTGCCTGAACCTGCAGCTCCGCCCCCTTGATGGTGGCGTTGGCGATGTTGAACACGCCCGACTGACCGGTGGAGGTGTCGCGGGCATCGAACTGGAAGCCCTTGTAATTCATGTAGAAGATGCCGGCCTGGGTGCGCAGGTGCCCGTCCAGCAGGGTCGATTTCACGCCCGCCTCATAGTCCCACACCGTTTCCGGCCCGAATTCCGACACGGCGGAATTCGATCCCCCCGGCTTGTACCCGCGCGCGGCGAAAGCGTAGACCATAGTCTCGTCATCGGCTTGCCAGTTCAAACCCAGCTTGCCCGTGACGCGGCCATCCTGGTGGCTGCCCTTCAGGTCCGCAACCTGTAGGCCCGCCGGACCAAAAATGGCGGACCCGGCACCGATCACGACGCTGCCTTCCTGTTCGGCCTTGAAATGCGAGTAGCGAAGGCCCGCCTGAAGCTCCAGCGACGATGCCAGTTCATAATTACCCTGGGCGAAGACGCCGGTCGTCACCTTGTCCGGATACTGGTTGATATCGGTGGGATCGACGGGCGACCCGCTACGGGTCTGGATATCCACGTCGATCTTGTTCCGCTGGTAATACCCGCCCAGGATCCAATCGAAGACGCCGTCAGTGGGGGAGATCAGGTTGAATTCCTGACTCCATTGCCGTTCGCGGACATACTGATCCTGGGTCTGCGTGGCGCTTTCGCCCGCCGGGGCCGTGATGGCCGCGTCCGTGTCATAGAGATTGTTGATGCGTTTGTTGGTGAACCCGCTGACCGACCGCAGCGTAAGGCCATTATCGAATTCCTGGCGCAGTTCCAGGCTGGCCAGCAACGCCCTTTCATGGTTCTTCGTGGGCGCGTTATAGGTCAGTTCGCGGAAATCGGCGCGGCGGTTGACCGCAAAGGTCGTGCTGGCGATGGGGCGATAGGCATAGCCGCCGGTTTCCTTGTCGATCAGTTCGATCTTGCCCAGGGCCTGGAAGCTGCCCGGCTCCCATTTCACACCCACGCGCCCCGCCTTCTCGTCCAGGCTATCGGGCTTGTTGTTGAAGCTGCCAACATCGTCGTAATAGCTGTCGCGCTTGCGATAATTGCCGGCTACACGCACTGCCAGCGTGTCGGACACCGGCACATTAACGGCCCCCTGACCCGTCACCTCGTCATAGGTGCCGTAACTGGCCTGGGCATAGCCCTTCACGCGGTCGGTCGATGGGCTTTGCGTATTGATGAAGATGGCCCCACCGGTGGAGTTGGAGCCGACCAGTGTGCCCTGGGGCCCGCGCAGCACTTCCACATTCTGGATGTCGTAGAAACTGCTAGTGGTCAGGATCGGAGGCTGGAACACGCCATCAATATAGGTGGCGACACCGTTCGCGACGGCTGGTGATCCGCTGGCGATGCCGATGCCGCGGATATTCACCGACTGGGTCAGGCCCTGATCGGTGATGGACAGGGAAGGGGTCGCGAATTGCAGATCGGCCAGCCGTTCCACCCCCTTATCCTCCAGCGCGTCACCCGTCAGGGCCGTCGCGGCGATGGGCACGGATTGCAGGTTTTCCGACCGGCGCTGTGCCGTCACTACGATCTCCTCCAACCCATCGAAGGAAGCGGGGTCGGCGGGGGCCTGCGCCCCGGCAATGGTCGGCAGGGCTGTACAGGCCGCGACGGCAACGGTCGCGAGCAGTTTTGACTTCATCTTGGTCAACCTCCCCTTTTTGCGAAGGCGCGCACGGATTTCGTGTCTGCCACCCTCGGCGTTTATTTTGTTATGAGACATTCCAATTCGGTCGGAAAAAAGCTACCGAATTGATGGTGGTGCGTTTCGGCGCCGATGATTGACAAGCAGGGTTGTGGAACCGTTCGATGGGAGCGTTCGGTTCAGGCGGAGGTGCTTTGTCATGCTGTACCATTTTCCCCCCGGCCTTCAGGCCCGCGTCACAAAGGCCTACACACGACCTTATGATGATCCGATCAATGTGTGGGCGGGTGAGGCGGTGGAGATTGATCCGGGCAAGAGCGCACAGACCGACCTGTTCGGTTGGGTTTGGTGCCGGGCGCCGGACGGGCGGGAAGGCTGGACGCCGGAGGCGTGGCTGGAGGGGGCGGGGAACCAGCGCACCCTGCTGCGGGACTTCAATGCCATTGAACTAACCGTCGCTACCGGCGACAGGGTGCTGCCGCTTTACAGCGAAAGTGGCTTCATCTGGTGCCGTACCGATGATGACCGTCAGGGATGGTTGCCAGATGCCTTCCTTGCACTGTCAATGTAGAGCCACAGCCATATCAATTTTTTATGGCCTGATAAAAAATGACCATCACATTGCATGCATTTCGACTTGGCCGATAACCTGCCCTTCGAAACAACGAAATGGCGGTGCTGCGTGAATGGCGCCGCCCATGGACAGAAGGGGACCGGTGATGAGCCTTGAACGTGCGAAGATTGCGAAACTGACCCTGGCGGCCTTGCTGCTGACCGGTACGGCGCCCCAGGCAATGGCGCAGGGCAGCACCGACGACGCCGGCATCCTGGAAGAGATCGTGGTCACCGGTTCGCGCATAGCCCGCCGCGATGCGACGGCGGTGGGGCCCATCACCACCATGACGGCAGAAGACATGGTCTATGCCGCCCCCACGTCCGTCGGTGACTTGCTGCAAAGCCTGCCTAGCGTCGGCGTCTCGCTGAATTCCAACGGCACCCAGGGGACATCCTTCGGTGTTAGTTCCATCAATCTGCGTTATCTGGGCAGCGCGGAAGGCAGCGGCAATCGCACCCTGGTGCTGGTGGATGGGCATCGCTGGGTCAATGCCGTCGGTGGGCGCGGTTTTCGCGACTTCGTGGATCTGAACACCATCCCGCTGGGCATCATCGACCGGATCGAGGTGCTGAAGGACGGTGCCTCGGCCATCTATGGCGCGGATGCCATTGCCGGTGTGGTGAATATCCACACCAAGCGCAAGGTGGAAGGCATTGAGGCCAATATGCGCGCCGGCATCACCGAGCGCGGAGATAATGAGAATGTCAGCGCCTATGTGAATGCCGGTCACGGCTTTGACCGGGGCCATGTGCTGCTGTCCGCCAGCTACACGAAATCCGAACCGATCCTGACCAGCGATCGCGAGATTACGCGCCGTGCGCTGGCCCCGCTGACGGCACCGCCGACCAGCCCGCGCGGTCTGTTCGTGCTGCCGGGTCTGGCCAATAACAGCTATTTCGGCACCCCCGCCGCCTTCGCCAACAATGCCGCCAACGCCATCACCCTGATCCCCGGCACCAGCAGCATCGGGGCCGGGGCGGCGGCCGATAGCAGCTTCCGCGTCGCCACGCTGGTGGCCGATGATTACAACACCATGACCCAGGGCATCTATGCCACGGGTCCGGCGGAACGCGCGGGCCTGTTCGGGCGCCTGACCTATGACCTGACGGACACCGTCACGGGCAAGGTGGAGGCGCTGTATAATAACCGCAAATCCAGCCAGCGTTTCTCGCCCTTCCCCCTGGATATCCGCGGTTCCAACGGTTTCAGCATCTCCCGTGATCAGGCCTTCAACCCGTTCGGCATGGCCAATGGCGTGCCCACCGCCAATGCCCTGGCCTTCTCCGGCTCCACCTTCCGCATCCAGCGGGTGCCGCTGGAGGTGGGTAACCGCGACAATATCCAGGAAGTGGATACCTATCGTTTGGCCGGCAGCCTGGAGGGCCAGTTTGATCTGGCCGGTGAATGGCGTTGGGATGCGTTTGCATCCTATGCCAAGAACAAGGCGTCGTTCGATGCGGTCAACCAGATCAATCTGGAAAATGTCTACCGTTCGCTCGCCTCTCCCGCCATCTGCGCGGCGGCGGCTGGATGCGTGCCGCTGAATATCTTTGGTGCCATCACGCCGCAGATGGCGGACTATATCCGCTACAACGCGCATGATGAAAACGGCGCCAGCCAGTATGATCTGGCCGTCAATGTCTCCCGCGAACTGTGGGAACTGCCCGCCGGCCCGCTGGGCTTCGCGGCGGGGTATGAATACCGCAAGGAAAAGGCCTACGATCTGCCTGACGCCTTCGCGGCCAGCCTGTCGACCGTCCTGCCCCTGGTGTCGGGTGCGCGGCAGTCCCCGACCACGGCGCAGTCGCGCGACCCCACGCGCGGTTCCTATGACCTGCATGAGGTGTATGGCGAGGTGAATGTGCCGCTTCTGGCCGATCTGCCGGGCGCCTATCGCCTGGATGTCGATGCCGCTGTGCGCTATTCCGACTATTCCACGGTGGGTGGCAAGGCGACGACGAAGTTCGGCGTCTCCTATCGCCCGGTGGAGGATCTGCTGGTCCGCTCCACCTATTCCCAGGGCTTCCGCGCCCCCTCCATCCTGGAACTGTACCAGGGCCAGCGTCAGACGAATTTCCAGGGTGTCGATCCCTGCAATGGGGGCGGGGCGGGCAAGACGGGCTGCACCGGCGTTCCCACCGCCTATAACCAGAACCAGTTCAATGGCGGCCTGATCGCCGGCATCACGGCGGGCAACCAGAACCTGAAGCCTGAAACGGCGGATACCTACAGCGCCGGTCTGGCCGTGACCCCGTCCGGCCTGCCGGGCCTGACCCTGACCGCCGACTGGTTTGAGATCAAGGTGAAGGACGCCATCGCGTCCCAGACCGCCACACAGATCCTGACTTCCTGCGCCAATACCGGCGTGTTCTGCGATCTGGTGACCCGCGCCGCCAGCGGTGAGGTCACCCGCCTGACCCAGGCAGTGGTCAACCTGTCCCGGATCGAGGTGGAAGGCATCGACGCCACCGCCCGCTATGAATTCACCACCGATGTCGGTGATTTCGAGGTTGCGGTCGATGTCTCCTACCTGGAGAAGTACCGCACCTTCGTGCCGCAGCCCGATGGCAGCGTCGCCGTGGATGACCGGGCTGGCAAGGGTGATCAGCCGCGGTCCACCTTCCCCCGCTGGAAGGGGCAGGCATCGGCCCGGTACAAGGTGGACAGCGTCGATCTGGGCTGGAAGGCCCGCTATATCGGCTCCTCCACCGATGTCGCCGGCAATGCCATCAATGGCGGACGGACCAAGAGCATCACCTATCAGGATCTGCAATTGGGCTACACGATCCCCGACAGCGACACGCGCGTGGCGTTGGGCGTCGACAATGTGCTGGACCGGCAGCCACCCTTGTCCGCTGCCAATAATCCCATCAATTTCGACATGTACACCTATGACATCCGGGGCCGGTACTTCTATGCCACCCTGTCGACCAAGTTCTGACATGCTGCCTGGGCGGGCGGGCCTCTGTGCCCGTCCGCCGGATGTCTGAAGGTTACATCATGCAGTCCACGCGCAACGATGACCGTCCCGGTTGGTTGGACCGGGTTGAACGCTGGGGCAATGCCTTGCCCGACCCGGTGTTTATCTTCCTGGGCTTCATCCTGCTGGTCATCGCCCTGTCGGTGCTGGCCGCCAGTGTCGGGTGGAGTGCCGTTAACCCGGTCAGCGGCAAGCTTTTACAGGTTGAAAGCCTGCTGACAGAGGCGAACCTGCGCCGGCTGCTGGTCGGCATGCCCACGACGCTGACGGGCTTTCCGCCGTTGGGTCTGGTGCTGGTGGTCATGTTGGGTGCGGCGGTGGCCGAACGATCGGGCCTGTTCACGGCCTTGCTGTCCGGGTCGATCGGCAAGGTGCCGCGCTGGGCCCTGACACCGTCGGTATTCATCATCGGCCTCTTGTCCCATCACGCGTCAGATGCCGCCTATGTCGTGTTCATCCCCCTGGCGGCCTTGGTCTATGCCGAGGCGGGGCGCCATCCCATGGCCGGTATCGCCACGGCGTTCGCCGCCATTTCCGGTGGTTTTGCCGGCAATGTCGTGCCGGGACAGGTGGATGTGCTGCTGCTGGGCATCACGGAGGCGGCGGCCCGCCTGATCGATCCGAAATTCACCATGAACCCGCTGGGCAACTGGTGGTTCAGCATCGGCATCTGCCTGGCCTTTGCGCCCGTTGCCTGGTTCATCACCGACCGGATCGTGGAACCGCGCCTGGGTCCCTGGCGGCCCGATGCAGAAGCCGCCGCCCTGGTCGTGCCGCATGAAGGGCTGACCAAGATGCAGCGGCGCGGGCTGGCCCATGCGAGGCTGGCGGCGCTGGCCGTGATCGGCCTGTTCGCGGCCTTCACCTTCTGGCCCGGCTTCACCCCGCTGCTGGATCGCGCGGCGGAGGGGCCGCAGCGGACCACTCCCTTCTACCGCGCCCTGATCGGCGGTTTCATGCTGCTGTTCCTGGCCTGCGGCTGGGCCTATGGCCGGGCCGTGGGCACCGTGAAATCGCATCGCGATATCGTCGCCATGATGGGCCATGGCATGAAGACCATGGCCCCCTATCTGGTGATCGTCTTCTTTGCCGCCCATTTCGTGGCTCTGTTCAACTGGTCCAACCTGGGTCCCGTCATCGCCATCAAGGGGGCCGAGACGCTCCGGACGCTGGACATTCCCCGGCCCCTGCTGCTGGTCAGCCTTCTGCTGATGTCGTCAGGTTTCGACCTGTTCATCGGATCGGCATCCGCGAAATGGAGCGCCATGGCGCCTGTGGTGGTGCCTATGCTGATGCTGCTGGGCATTTCACCGGAAATGACCACCGCCGCCTATCGCATGGGGGACAGCGTCACCAACATCCTGACGCCCTTGATGTCCAACTTCCCCCTGGTGCTGGTCATCTGTCAGCGGTGGAACAAGGGGGCGGGTGTCGGCTCCGTCCTGGCCCTGATGCTGCCCTATGGTCTGGCCTTCCTGGGGGCGGGGTGCCTGCTGGTGATGGGCTGGGTCGCCCTTGAACTGCCGGTCGGGCCGGGTGCCGCCGTGGCCTATCATCTGCCCGTGGTGTCGCCATGACCATGATCGTTCTGCGCGATGTGATGGTGGCGATGCGGGATGGTGTCCGGCTGGCGACCGACATCTACTTGCCGGGACCCGGTGCCTGGCCGGTCATTCTGGAACGCACCCCCTATAACAAGCGCGGCACCAACCATGCCGACCGCAGCCTGGCAGAGCCGGCCCCCCGTTCCAAACCCGACATCGCGGCGGAATTCGCCGCCATCGGCTATGCCTATATCCTACAGGATTGCCGGGGAAGGTTCGGATCGGAGGGGGAGTTCACGAAATATGTGAACGAGGCCGAAGACGGCATCGACATGCTGGACTGGTTGCGGGGTCAGCCCTGGTGCGATGGCCGCATCGGTACGCTGGGCCTGTCCTACAGCGCCCATACCCAGGCGGCGATGGCCAGCCTGGGCGCGCCGGGCGTCGGCGCCATGATCATGGATAGCGGTGGTTTCGCCAGCGCCTATCACAGCGGCATCCGCCAGGGTGGCGCCTATGAGCTGAAACAACTGACCTGGGCTGTCAAGCATGCGGCCCTGTCCCCCCGCACGGCTGCGGACCCGCAGCGGAAGGCGGCGCTGGCGGCTCAGGACATCCGCCATTGGATGGCGGTCAATCCCTGGCGCACCGGCCATTCCCCGGTCAGTGCCGCCCCTGAATATGAGGATTATATCGTCCGGCAATGGGCGGATGAATGTTTCAACAGCGGCTGGCAGCGACCGGGCCTCTATGCGTGCGGTTATTATGATGTCTTTCCCGACGTGCCGATGCTGCATGTCTGTTCCTGGTACGACCCCTATGCCCTGTCCACACCGCAGAATTTCCAGGGCTTGACGGGCGGGGGACGGCAGGCGCCGGGCCGGCTGATCATGGGGCCCTGGACGCATGGACAGCGGTCCGTCACCCATGCGGGGGAGGTGGATTTCGGCCCGGCGGCGACCCTGGATGGCAATCTGGCCCCCGATTACACGGCCCTGCGCCGGGCATTCCTGGATCACCATCTGCTGCGCCGCGCCGATGTGCCCGACCCGCTGCCCCAACCGGTCAGCCTGTTCATCATGGGCGGTGGCCCCGGCGGGCGGAACGGGGAGGGGCGGTGGCGCCATGGCGGGCACTGGCGGTCATTCGCCGCCTGGCCGCCGGCGCAGGTGCGCTCAACTGCCTTCCACCTGTTGCCCGATGGCACCTTGTCGGAAAGGCCCGGTACACCGGGCACCCGTTCCTGGGACCATGACCCGCACAACCCGGTCCCCAGCATCGGCGGGGCGGTGGCCAGCGGTGGGGCCATCATCCCCGCAGGTGCCTATGATCAGCGGGAACGTGAGGGCTGGATGGCGTGCCCACAGCCGGGCCGGGCGCTGGCCGACAGGCCCGATGTCGTGGTTTTCCGCACCCCGGCCTTGGAAAGGGACGTGATGGTCGCCGGCCCGATCAGGGCGCGTCTCTACCTGTCGTCCAGCGCAGTTGATACCGACATCGTGGTAAAGCTGGTGGATGAATATCCGGCAGGCGCGGACGGCACGCCCGGCTTTGCCATGAACCTGTGCCATGGCATCATCCGGGCGCGGTTCCGTGATGGGTTTGAACAGCCGCGCCTGATGCTGCCGGGACAGGTCTATGCGTTCGAGATTGAGATGTTTCCCACCGCCAACCGGTTCCAGGCCGGCCATCATATCCGGCTGGATGTGGCCAGCAGCCATTTCCCACATTTCGATGTCAATCCCGGCACCGGTGCGCCAGCGGGTCAGGACCCCGGCATTCCCGTCATCGCGCGCAACAGCCTGCATATTGGGCCGCTGCACCCGTCCCATATCATCCTTCCCATCCTGCCCGACGATACCTGACAAGGGGGGTCGGGTATGAGCAATGATGGCCCTGATTTCGGCCTGCGGGCGCTGCGTGCCTTTCATGCCATCGTGAAGACGGGATCGGTAACGGCGGCGGCGACCGACATGGGCCTGACCCAGCCCGCCGTCAGCCGTCTATTGGCGCAGTTCGAACAGACCATCGGCTTCGACCTGTTCTACCGTGACAAGGGGCGGCTGGTGCCGACGCCGGACGGGCTTTTGCTATTTGATGAGGTGGATCTGGCGCTGGGTAATGTCGAACGGGTGCGCGCCCTGGTGCGTGACATCGCGGATTTCCGTGTGGGTCAACTCCGTCTGGTCGCCCCGCCCAGCTTTGCTGAAGGTGTGCTGCCCGACATTATCGACCGGTTCCTGACCCGCTTTCCCAAGGTTCACCTGACCATCGATAGCCGCAGTGTGGAAACGGCCAAGACCCTGATCGCCACCCGCGCTGTCGATGGCGGCTTCCTGAAACTGCCCCTGGACCGGCCCGACCTGACTTCGGTTCCGGTGATCAGCAGCGGTACCGTCTGTGTGCTGCCCGCCGACCATCCGCTGGCGGCGCGCGCCTGGCTGGACCCCAAAACCCTGAAGGGCGTGCCGCTGGTCCTGCTGGGTCTGGGCCGGCTGTCGCGCGCCCATATCGATGCGGCCTTCGCGCGGGCCGGTGTGCGGCCAGAGGTGCGGGTGGAAACACATACGATCGGTTCCGCCTGCGCCCTGGCCGCACGCGGTATCGGCATTTCCATCGTGAATGAGATGCTGGCCCGGTCCTATCTGGGGGACCGGCTGGTGGTGCGGCCTTTCCGCCCCGACCTGCGCCACGACTATGCCTTCGTGACTTCGTCCCTGGTGACGCCATCCCGTCTGGCGCAGGAGTTTTTGCTGGAGGTGCAGCGATCCCTGGTCTGATAAAGATCGCCTCATGCAAAAGCCCGCTCCGGATCGGAGCGGGCTTGTCTTTACCTGCGAATGTAAGCGCCGACTGGGGTCAGAACTTGTACCCCGCCGTCAGCGTCCAGGTGCGCGGCTCCGCCACTGCGATGGCGGCGTTGCTGGGCGCGGTGGTGAAGTAGCTTTCGTTGGTCAGGTTCTTGGCCGCCAGCGTCAGGCTCCAGCTGTCATTGTCCGACACCAGGGCAATGGCGCCATTGACCAGACCCACCGTCTCCGTCTGGATCAGGTTGGCGACGGTGGAATAGTAATCGTCCTGATACTGATAATTGGCCGACAGCCGCACCCGCGCCTGATCCTGCCAGAAGGCAGGGGTCTCGTAGGTGAAGCCGGCCTGAACGCTCCACGGCGACACCAGCGGCAGATGCTTCGCGCCGGCGGTTGCGCTGTCGGACAGCGGGTTCTTGGACTTGTACTTGTCGTCCATCAGACCCAGATTGGCAAACAGGTCCAGCCCTTCCGCCGCCTTCAGGGTCAGTTCCAGTTCCACGCCATCGACGCGGGCATTGCCGATATTCTTGATGGCATAGGAACCGGCGGCGACCTGTTCGGTCTGCTGCAGATCGGACAGGTCGTTGCGATAGACGGACAGGTTGGCGCGCATGCGCCCATCCAGCCCCGTCACCTTCAACCCGCCCTCATAGGCCCAGACGGTCTGCGGATCATAGACGGTGCCGAACACCACCGGGTTGGCGACGGCCAGCCCGTTGAAGCCGCCGGCCTTGAACCCGCGCGAGACGGTGGCATAGGCAAAGACATCGCCGGTGATCTTGTAATCGGCGCCGACCTTGGGCGACCAGGAGCTGAATTTCGGCTCCCGCTTCACGGGCACCAGGGCGATGGCCGGGCCGGGCGCGAAGGGCAGGTAGTTCTGGATGGTGCCATCCAGCTTCTTCTTGTCCTCGGTATAGCGAAGGCCGCCAGTCACGGACAGGCGGTCATCCACCTGATAGGTGCCCTGGACAAAGGCGGCGTAGCTGTCAGTGGTGGTGTCGATGGTCTGCGGCAGGACGGGCATGGTGAAGAACTGACCCAGCACCAGCTGGTCCTTCAGCACCTGATGGCTTTCCTCCCGGAAGTAATATAGGCCGGTGATCCAGTTCAGCTTGCTGTCCAGCCCATCGCCCTGGAACTGGATTTCCTGGCTGTACTGATCGGTGCTGCCGCGCCCGTCACGGACCAGACCGTTGGGGCGATAGGTGCCGTCAGGATTGCGGATGCCGCCCGACAGGTCGAAGACGAACCCGTCCTGTGTACCGACAAAGGCGGAGATGGACCGCACCGTCACATCGCCCCATTCGGCACTGATATCCAGCGATACTGCCGTTTGGTCGGTGTAACCGTCCGGATCGGTGGTCGACAGGCTGACAAAGCGCGACCCGGCGCGCGGGATGGCGTCGGTGGTGGAAACGGCGTTGGCGGCCAGCGTCGGATAGGTGCCGGCGAAGGTGACGGGGATCAGGTTGGCCGGGCCGTCATTGCGGTCCTTGGTGTGGGTGACCGACAGGGTCGCCTTCAGCCCTTCGCGACCATAGAAATGCAGTTTGCCGCGCAGGGCCAGGTTCTCCTGCCCGAAAACATCCTTGTTCAGGGCCTGATTATGTACATAACCATCCTGGTCGCGGTACAGGACCGACAGGGACGCGCCCAGCGCATCCTCGATCACGTCGCCGCCCCAGGAGGCGGAACCATAGACCATGTCCTGCGACCCGATGCCGCCCTGCACCTCCGCCCATTCATCCTCGCCCGGCGTGCGGGTGACGATCTTGATGGCGCCTGAGAAGGAATTGCGGCCATAGAGCGTGCCCTGCGGCCCGCGCAGAACCTCGACCCGCTGAATATCGGCCAGTTCCATGTTCGACCCGGCCAGACGCCCGCGATAGACATCATCGACATAGAAGGCGACGGCGGATTCAGAGGTGACAAGGCCGCCCGACTGTTCGGTACCGCCGCGCAGGCCGACCTGCAGGGTGGAGCGGCTGGCCGTGACGGGCATCATGATCAGGCTGGGCACGATTGCGGCCAGATCCTCGGCACTGCTGACATTCTGTTCGGCCAGGGCGTCGGCGGTCAGGGCGGTGACCGCGACGGGCGTGGTCTGGAGCGAGGTTTCGCGGCGCTGGGCCGTGACGATGATCTCATCCAGAACCAGAGTGTCGCTCTGCGCCAGGGCCGGCAGTGCGGTTGCGGCGATGGTGGTGGCCAGAAGCAGGGAACGGCCGGAATTGCGGGTGCGGAACATCAGGTGTCTATCCTTGGTCGAAGGGTCACAATACCGGCAGGTCACAGAACCATGCACACGGTTTTGATTTCCAAGTAATTTTCAATGGCGCCGGCCCCGCTTTCGCGGCCCCAGCCGGATTGTTTGAAGCCGCCGATGGGCAGCGCTACATCCCAGAAGGAATGGCAGTTCACCCAGACCGTGCCAGCGCGGATGTCCGACGACAGTCGGTGCGCCGCCGACAGGTCCTGGGTCCAGACGCTGGCCGCCAGCCCGAATTCGGTGTCGTTGGCGGCGGCGACAACTTCCGCCACGTCATCGAACGGGGCGGCGACCACCACGGGGCCGAACACTTCCTCGCACACGATGGCGGATTTGGGATCGGCATTAATGATCACGGTCGGTTCGATGAAGGTGCCTGCCGGCCCCTTCTGCCCGCCGCCGGTCACCAGGGTGGCACCATCGGCCACGGCCTGATCGATATAGGCTTTCACGCGGTCTGCCTGCCGCTTGCTGACCAGCGGGCCCATCTGGGTATCGGGCGACAAGCCATGGCCCAGGCGGATGCTGCGGGCGATCTCCGCCACACCGGCCACCACCTTTTCGAAGATCGACCGGTGGGCATAAAGGCGCGAACCGGCCACGCAGACCTGTCCGCCATTGAAGAAGATGGCGTTGGCGGCCCCGGCGATGGCGGCGTCCAGATCGGCATCCGGCATGATCACGACCGGCGATTTGCCACCCAGCTCCAGCGTCACCTTCTTCAGATTGCCCCTCGCCCCGTCCAGGATGGCGCGGCCCGTCTGGGTGGAGCCGGTAAAGGCTACCTTGTCGATGTCCTTGTGTGCCGCAAGCGCCGCCCCGACGACGGAGCCCAGACCGGTCACGACATTGACCACACCTGCCGGCACGCCCGCTTCGACCAGCAGTTCTGCCAGACGCAGGGCCGTCAGCGAGGTTTCCTCCGCCGGTTTCAGCACCACCGTACAGCCGGCGGCCAGCGCCGGGGCCAGCTTCATGGCATGCATGATCAGCGGCGAATTCCAAGGCGTGATGGCGGCCACCACGCCCACCGGTTCCTTGGTGGTATAGGCCGCGATGCGCTTGCCCGCCGGCTGATAGTTGATGCTGGATGGGATCGTATCGCCCGTCACCTTGGTGCACAGCCCGGCGAAAAAGCGGAACTGTTCGGCGGCCATCGGGATTTCAGCCCAGCGCCCGACATACAGCGCCTTGCCCTGGTCCAGCGTTTCCAGTTCCGACAGTTCATCAATATGGGCATCGATCAGGTCGGCGATGCGCCACAGCAGCCGGGCGCGCAGGGCCGGCGTCATCGACCGCCATTCGCCATCATCGAACGCCTTGCGCGCCGCCGCGACGGCGCGGTCCACATCACCGGCATCGGCGGCGGCAATCTCCGCCAGAACCTCACCGGTGGCTGGATTGATAGTGGGGAGCGTGCGCCCCGCGACCGGGTCCACCCATTGCCCGCCGATCAGCAGCTGATGGCGCGGCTTCTTCAGCCATTCGCGGACAGTTTCCTGTGCCGGCGCGATGTTTTCGATCTGCATATCCCGTAACTCCCAGGTTCCGTCACAGCTACCATGGCCGGTGCTGTCGTTCTGGAAGGCAATTGTGGGTAAGGAAACGCAGTGTGGCAGGTTCAATCTCTCCTTTATCCGCTGTGTGGCGATAAATGTAATTGTGATCTTTTCTGTCCAAAGCCTGCGACAAATTTGACCATCAATTGTCCATTATTCGTCTGACCACGTGGCGGATAACCGGTGCGGTCATTCTGACGACGGTTTCTTTCCATGGCAGGCTTGAGGAAACTTCAACAACCGAATGATTGGCGTTGCCGTTATTCATGCAAGAGGGAAGTTCATGTCGAAAAACCGGGTACTGATGCCGTTCGTGGCTGCCAGCCTTTGCTTGGGCAGCCTTTCCTGTTCCGCTGTCGCTTTGGCGGCGGGGGAGGGCTGGCGCAATCCGTCACTGTCGCCGGATGAACGGGCCCGGTTGCTGGATGCAGAACTGACGCTTGATGAACGGATCGGTCTGCTGCACGGGCCGATGGCCCTGACCTTCCCTGGCGGTCCGCCCATTCCGGCGGGGTCGGTCGGTGGGGCCGGCTTTATCCCCGGTGTGCCACGCCTGGGCATTCCGGCGCTGACGGAAACTGACGCCAGCCTGGGCATCAGCAATCCCGGTGAGGTGCGGCCCGGCGATACCGCCACGGCCCTTCCGGCCAGTCTGGCCCTGGCCGCCAGCTTCAATCCCCGGCTTGCTTATGAAGGCGGTGCCATGATCGCCAGGGAAGCGGCGGCGCGGGGGTTCAACGTGCTGCTGGCCGGTGGCGTCAATCTGGCCCGCGACCCGCGAAATGGCCGCAATTTTGAGTATCTGGGGGAGGACCCATGGCTGGCCGGCATTCTGGCCGGTGAAAGCATCAAGGCCATCCAAGACCAGAACATCATCTCCACCGTCAAGCATTTCAGCCTGAACGGGCAGGAGACGGGCCGCTTCTACGCCAATTCCATCATCAAGGAGGCCGCCCACCGCGAAAGCGACCTGCTGGCCTTCCAGATCGCCATAGAGCGGGGCCAGCCCGGCTCCGTCATGTGCGCCTACAACCTTGTGAATGGCGACTATTCCTGCGGCAACGATCACCTGCTGAACGGCGTGCTGAAGGGGGATTGGGGCTATAAGGGCTGGGTCATGTCGGACTGGGGGGCGGTCCACGCCACCGACTATGCCATCAAGGGTCTGGATCAGCAGTCGGGCGAGCAACTGGACAAGCAGATCTGGTTCGGCG
Organism: alpha proteobacterium AAP38; assembly: GCA_001296005.1. Classification (GTDB taxonomy): domain Bacteria; phylum Pseudomonadota; class Alphaproteobacteria; order Azospirillales; family Azospirillaceae; genus Niveispirillum. The sequence goes on from LJHR01000005.1 coordinate 295,546, forward strand.
AACCGCTGAAACAGGCGGCCCTGGCCGGCACGGTACCGGAGGCGCGCCTGTCCGACATGTCGCGCCGCATCCTGCGTTCCATGTTCGCTGCCGGCCTGTTTGACGGCAAGCCGGTGAAGCCTCAGATCGACGCCGCTGCCCATGCGGCGGTGGCCAAGAAAGTGGCCGATGAAGGCATCGTGCTGTTGGCCAACAAGGGTATCCTGCCGCTCAAGGGTGGGGCCGGTAAGAAAATCGTGGTGATCGGCGGGCAGGCGGATGCCGGCGTGCTGTCGGGTGCGGGTTCATCACAGGTGACGGGCATCGGCGGCAATGCCCGCGTGGTGCCGATCGGTGGCGACGGCCCCATGGCCATGTGGGGGCGGCAGGTTTTCCACGCCTCCTCCCCGCTGAAGGCCCTGCGCGCCGCCCTGCCGGAAGCCACAATTACCTTCGCAGACGGGCGTTACCCGGCGGAGGCGGCGGCCGCCGCCAAGGCCGCCGATATCGCCATCGTGTTCGCCAACCAATGGATGGCAGAGGCGCTGGACGCCTATGACCTGTCGCTGCCGCAGGGCCAGGATGAGATGATCCAGGCGGTGGCATCCGCCAATCCCAACAGCATCGTGGTGCTACAGACCGGTGGCCCGGTCCTGATGCCCTGGCTGGACAAGGTTGGGGCCGTGGTCGCCGCCTGGTACAGCGGGCAGAAGGGCGGGGAATCCATCGCCGATGTCCTGACCGGCCGGGTCAATCCGTCGGGCCGTCTGCCGCTGACCTTCCCGGCCAGCCTGGATCAATATCCGCGCCGCGACCTGCCCGGCTGGGGCCTGCCCAAGAAGCAGCAGTTCGACGTGGTCTATGATGAAGGGGCCGATGTCGGTTACCGCCGCTTCGCCGCCCTGGGCATGAAGCCGCTATTCCCCTTCGGCCACGGCCTGTCCTATACGAGCTTTGCCTATGACAAGCTGTCGGTGAAGGGTGGCGATAGCCTGACCGTCAGCTTCCGCGTCACCAATACCGGTGCGGTGGCCGGCAAGGATGCGCCGCAGGTCTATCTGACCGGTGCCGGTGGGGTGAAGCTGCAGCGCCTGATCGGCTTCGACAAGGTCGATCTGAAGCCGGGTGAGACGCGGACGGTAACGTTGAAAGCTGATCCGCGTCTGCTGGCGAACTTTCACGAGGCGGGCCGGCAATGGCGGGTCGAGGGCGGCACCTATGAGGTGACGGTGGGTCCATCGGCGGAAAAGGCCGTCCTGACCGGTACCGCCAAGGTCACCAAACGCTTGATGAAGCCATGAACAGGGCAGGGGCCGGCGATAATTTCGCCGGCCCTTTTCCTTTCAGCGCTTTGCCAACTGGGCAATCGCCTCTTCAAGGCCGATCACATCGGCATATTTAGCGTTCAGGTCGAACAGGTTCGCGTCATGCACGCGGGCATCGCGGTCACCAACGGCGTCGCGCACCACCAGCGGTACGAACCCGTGTTGACAGGCATCAAGCGCGGAGGCGCGGACACAGCCCGAGGTGGACAGGCCGGAGATCAGCAACGTGTCGATGCCGCTGGACGCCAGTGTGGAGGCCAGCGAGGTGCCGAAAAAGGCACTGGCATATTGCTTGGTGATCACCGGCTCGCCCGCCGCCGGCTCCAGCCCCTCTGCAAACGATGCCCAGTGCGGATGCAAGCCGCGTTCGAAGCAGGACAGGGCCTTCACCTTGCGGAAGAACACACCGCCATCCACGCCGCCTGGCGTATAGGCGACATTGGTGTGGAAGACCGGAATGCCGGCGGCGCGTGCGGCAGTCAGCAGCGTGACCGCCCCCGCCAGCGCCTTTTCCACCCCGGCGTAAAGCGGGCAGGCGGGGTCCAGGTAGGCATTCACGAAATCGATGATCAGCAGGGCCGGGCGCTTGCCCCAGCCAAGGCGGTTGCCGAACCCGGCCTGGGCATAATCGGCATTCAGATCGGTGGCCATGATCGGCGATCCCCTGTGCAAATGAAAACGGCCTTCCCCGATACGCGACGGGGAAGGCCGTGACTTGTCTGTTCGCTGCGTCTGACCGTCAGTTGAACAGAAGCGGTGCGATCTGTTCCAGATAGGCGCGCCAGTTGATCCAGGTGTGGCCGCCGCCGCTTTCGACATAGGTATATTTGATACCGTAATCGGCCAGAATCTGGCGGAAGGGCGGCGCCATCTGGATGACGAAATCCTCCTTGCCGACGGCATAGAAGACCAGACCACCGGCCTTGGCCCGGGCCTTTAGGGCGGCGTCATTGACCTTGCGGTAATTCGCCGTCTGTTCCGCCGACAACATGCCGATGGAGAAGACGCCGATGGAGCCGAACACGTCCGCGCGCGGCAGGCCGAACTGGATCGTGTGCGCCCCGCCCATCGACAGGCCGACCATGGCGCGGGTCTTGGCCGCCGCCTGGGTTCGGAAATGCTTGTCGATGAAGGGGATCAGGTCCTTGTGCAGGTCGCTGCCGAAATCGGTATTCTCCATGCCCTGCACGCCTTCACGCGTCGGCGTGTGGCCATAGGGCATGACGATGATCATCGGCTTGGCCTTACCCGCCGCGATCAGGTTGTCCAGGATGTAATTGGCGTTGCCCTTCATGGTCCAGGCATCGTCGCTGTCGCTATAGCCATGGACCAGATACAGCACCGGATAACGGTCCTTACCCCCCGCCTCATACCCCGGCGGGGTATAGACATGGGCGCGGCGCGTGATGCCCAGGGTGGAAGACGGATACTCCACGACTGACACGACGCCGTGCGGCACCTCGGCCTTGTAGAACTGATTGGACTTGCCGTCACCCGGCAGCGGCACAATCGATTGCACGCCACCCAAAGCTTCGGCAAAGCGGGTGCCGCGCGGATCGGCGATGCGCATGCCATCGACCTTGAAGACATAGGTATAGACGCCGGCATCGACGGAGCCAGTCGTGGTAACCGACCAGTAGCCATCGGCATCCTTGGTCATGGGCAGGCCCGGCGGCTTGCCATCCATACCCATGGGGACGCTGTTCATTTCCTGCGGCAGGGCGACGACTTCCTTGGCGTCTTTGGCGCACAGGCGGAAGGTGACGCGACCGTCGGGCAGATGTTCGACCGACTGATATTCCAGCGGCGGCTGGAAGAAGGTCCGGGCCTCACAGGCGGGCTGGGCCGCTTGGGCTGGCAGGGTTGCCAGGACAAGCGGCAGGGCGGCAACGGCGGACAGTAAAAGCTGGCGCATGATCGCTCCTCGAAGGGCGTGGCGTGGGCCTGAAACACATTACCCCTAGGGACAAGGTTGTCCCCAGGGGCGTGACTTTATGCTCAGAACTTGTACTTCGCCTGGACGCCCAGGGTGCGGCCTTCACGCAGACCGACATTCAGCGTCGAGTAGGTGAAGGACGGGGCCGGCGTGAACAGGATGTTATTGTTCACCGTGGTGTAACGGCGGCTGTCGAACACATTATTGGCGAACACATCGACCGACACAGCACCAACAGTGACACCGGCCCGGGCATTAAAGATATGGGTTTCGGCCGTCTTCACGACGTTGGCCACATCTGACCAGACGCCGGACTTGTAGTTATAGTCGACGCGCGCGAACCAGTTTGCATCTTCCCACTGGTCAAACTCGCCATTGAACATCACACCGCCGGAGGCGGAGTACTTGGACGTCGACGGCAGTTCATTGCCGGAGAAATCGCTGCTGCCAACCAGGAACGTAACCAGCGGGGCGTTGTAATCCTTGATCTTGCTGTCGTTCAGCGCGCCTGCTGCCGTCAGCGTGATCATGTTGGTAACACGGAACGACCCGTCGAACTCCAGACCCTTCATGTCGGAATTGCCGCTATTGATGGTGCCGAACACGCTGCCGAAACCACCGGTGGGCGTCACGAAGGTCTGGATGACCTGGTTCAGCTGATCCCGCCACTGCGAGTAATAGGCGGCAAAGGCATAGCGCAGACGGTTATCGACGGCGGTGCCCTTCAGGCCGATCTCGTAGGTCGTGACCTTTTCCGGGCTGACGAACAGGTCGATGCCCAGCGTCTTGGCAATGGTCGCGGCCTGACCGGTATAGGTGGTCACACCGGAATTTAGCGATGCCGGGTTCACGCCCTTGGCCACGGAGGCATAGGTCATGACCTGATCGGTCCACTGATACTGGGCGATCACGCGGGGCAGGAAGTTCTTGTAGGTCTGTTCCGCCAGCTTCGACCCAGCCTTGTAGGTGCCAACCGGTACGAAGGTGGGGTCGGTGACCACGGCATCGGCCAGCGGCGAGATATAGGCGAACAGCTTGTCGATCTGATAACGGCCTTCGACGCTGGCGGTCAGCTTGTCGGTGATGTCGTAGGTGACGCCGAAGAAGCCGCCATAGGTCTTGGATTCCGTCTTGCCGGACGGCGTGACCTGCTTGTTCAGGATCATGTTATCCAGGGTATCGACGGTCCGCTTGCCGTTCGCACCCAGATACGACACGCCGGCGACGAAGCGCAGCGCCTCGCCATCATCGTAGCTGGTGCGCAGTTCCTGAGAGATGTCCTTGGAGACGTTTTCCACCAGATAGGCCGAACTGAAATAGGAGCGCAGGCCGTTGGTGGCCGTATAGGCCGGGTTGGCGATGCCGGAGCTGTCGTAATTGCCGATATCCGACAGCGAGCCCCATTCCTCGTGATTGATGCCGGTCAGCGAGCTGATGGTGAAGTTCGTATCGGGGATTTCATAATCCACCACCAGATGGGCGTGGCGGTAATCACGCACCAGACCATAGCTGTCAACGCTGTCATTCGGGTCGATCAGACGATTGGTGGTTACGGCCAGCGCGTTGCGCACGAAACTGTCGACATTGTAATTGCCGGCGGGCGTGGTGGCGGGCAGGGACGAAACGGTGCCGCACATGAACGGATTGAACCCGCCCAGGGTGCAGTTCGCCTGTGCCGGTACCACAACGCGGCCCGTGCTGTCCGTGATGGCGCGCGCGCTGATCAGGCCCAGGGCGGCGGGGCCATCCTTGTCATGGGACAGGATGCCGAACGCCTTGATCGTCAGGTTCTCGGTCGGCGTCGCCACCAGCAGCAGGTTGGCATTGCGCGACGACTGGTCACCCAGGGTCATGGACGGGTTGGCGTAGTTCTTGTACGTGCCGTCCTTGGCGTTGTAGTCGCCGGCAACGCGGAAGGACAGCTTGTCCTCCACCAGCGGGCCTTCCAGCTCGGCCTGAACACGGCGGGTGTTGCGGGTGCCGATCATGGTGGTCAGGCTGCCGGCATAATCGTTGCCCGGCTCCTTGTTGACGACGTTCAGGGCACCGGCAAAGGTGTTACGCCCGAAATAGGCCGACTGCGGCCCGCGCAGCAGCTCGATGCGTTCCGGGCTGGATACGCTCATCACCGCGGTGGGAGAGGAAACCGGAACGCCGTCGATGAAGGTGGCAACCGGCGTGCTGTCGGTCGTGGCTGGCGTGAAGCCGCGCAGGATCAACTGCTGGAACGACCGGTCGCCGCGGCCGCTGCTGTTATTGTTGATGTTGAAGCCGGGCGTCTGTTCGGACAGGTTCTGAACGGACGTGATGCCCCGCTGCTCCACCTCTTCCGCCGTGACGGCGGTGACGGAAACAGGCGTCTTCAGGATGTTTTCGGACCGCTTGCGGGCGGTCACGATGATTTCCTCCAGCTGGATCGTCTCACCGTTGCTGGTCTTGGCTGTCTCCTGCGCATGCGCGCCGGATACCAGCACGGATGCCCCGATGGCCATGGTGATGGCCAGGCGTGATGCGCCGGACGGGGGCTTAAACTTCACTTCCTTCATTCTTGTCTCCCAGTCGAAACATGGTCCCAGAAAGCATGCCGGGCACTTGTCGGCCCGCCTTGCACGCAAAGCTCCGCCCCTCCGTGAAGAACCGGGGTTCCACGGGTTTTTTTCAGGGATGGATCGGAACTTTGAGCGTTGGTCGTTCGGCGGATGATGTGTTTGGCCTGGAAACCGCTCAAGCCTGACACCACGTCTGTCCACCACGCGGTCGCTATGGGGCTCAGGCGAGACACGCGGCGACGGCCAGCACGATTGCCGCGTCTCGGCCCATCACCTGCACCGACAAGGGCAACCCGTCGGGTGCCGTGCCAAAGCGCATGGCGACGGCGGGGCAGCCGATGAAATCGGCCAGTGCAGTGAAATCCGCCTGATTGGCCGGCACTGGGGCGTCAAAGGGAAACGCGGTCTGCGGTGCCGTGGGCAGCAGCACCACATCCACCTCTTCCAGCCAGGCGCTGCCGCCAGTGCGGATTGCATCCAGCCCCTGATAGGCAGCGGCCAGCTTCGTTGTCGGCTGCCGCTCGCCCCAGCGTAAAAGTCCCAGGAATTCCGGTGAGAAACCATCCTCACCCTGGGTCAGCCGGTCGGCATGGGCGTTCAGCCCTTCCACCTCCGACACCAGCAGGCCCAGGCGGCGGGCCTGGCCGGGCTGGTAACCCGGCATGTCCGACATTACCCGTTTCAGGCCGTTCAAAAGCAGCAGGGTCGCCGCTTCCTCCCGTGCCTTCCAGATGAAGTCCGGTGCATCGACACGTGCGTGCCAGTCCGGAATGGCAAGGCGCAGGCCCGCAATATCCACGGGCAGGAGCGCCCGCCGGTCCCCGGCATGGGCAGCCAGCAGGGTGCAGTCGGCCAGCGACCGCGCATGTACCCCGACATGGTCCAACGTGGTGGAAAGCGGGATGACGCCATCCAGGCTGATGGCATGCCGCGCCGGCTTGTACCCCACGATCCCACAATAGGCGCTGGGAATGCGCACCGACCCCATCGTGTCGGACCCCAGCGCCGCCGCCGCCAGCCCGCCGGCCACGGATGCCGCCGATCCGCCGCTGGACCCACCCGCCGTATACCCGTCGCGCAACGGGTTCTGCGTGCGCCCGAACCAGACATTGTCGGTCGTGGCGCCCAGGGCCCCTTCATGCATGTTGACGGTTCCCAGGATGACAGCACCCGCCGCGCGCAGTCGCGCCACGCAGTCGGCATCCTGTTGTGCCACCCGGTCGCGGTATGCGCCGATACCGGCGTGCCAGAAGGCACCCTCCACGGCGATGTTCGCCTTCACGGCCACCGGTGCCCCGTCAATCGCCGACAGGGGCTGGCCTTCCTGCCAGCGCCGGGCCGATGCCGCCGCCGCCGCCAGGGCACTGTCGGCCAGCACCTGATTATAGGCGCGGATATGCCCGTCCAGTGCCGCGATCCGGTCCAGATAGCAGCGGGTGACCGACAGGGCGTCGGCGTCGCCCCGCCGGTACAGGTCGGGCAGGCCGGTAATGCCGGCGGAAAGGATGGCGTCGCTCATTTGTACCGCTCATCAATCAGGCGGATCGGCTTCTGCCGCACGTCGATCTGGGTCAGGCCGGCGGTGGCGCGGTGATCGACCAGTTCGACCCCGACTTCGATCCCGATCTTCTGTTTCAGGACGGCGCGGCTGCGTTCTGCCACGTCCTGACGGTCATTGCCGGCCGCGTTCGTCTCGGCGATGACAATGAACTCATCCCGCCCGGCGGCATCACGCACGGCCTTGCAGATATACTCGCCCGTAATCCCGGCCACGCCGTTCAGCATGGGGCCTATGGCCTGCGGGAAGATGTTGATGCCGCGGATCTTCACCATATTGTCCGACCGGCCCAGGAACCCCTCGATCCGCTTGAAACCGACACCGATGCTGGATGAACCGGTTCGCACCTGCGTCACGTCATGGGTGTTGAAGCGGATGATGGGGTGGATATCGTCCTTGTAGATGCAGGTGACGACCATGTCGCCCAGGGCGCCATCGGCCACCGGTGCGCCCGTGTCGATGTCGCAAACCTCCAGGACCTGCGCATCCTCCATGACGTAAAGACCGTCACGGTCCGGCCCTTCGCCGGCGATACAGCCCGTATCCCCCACGCCGTACCAGTCAAAGCATTCCGCCCCGCCCCAGGCCGCCGACAGGCCTGCCTTGTCCTCCTTGCCCAGATGGCCGGAGATCATGCGGATATTCAGGTCGCGGACAGGGTCGATCCCGTTCTCCCGCGCCACCTCGGCCAGCTTCTTGATGTAGTCGGAGAAGCCGACAATCACGGTCGCCCCGAACTCCTTCATCAACTGCACCTGCTGCGCCGACCGTGTTTCCACGCCCGTGCCTGCCGACATGAAGATGGAGGAGGTCCAGTGCAGCACGCTTTCGCGCACATAATGGCCACCATTGATCATGCCATGGCCATAGACGGAATGGACCACATCGTCGGGTCGCATGCCCTGGAACCGGTAGAGCCGGCCCAGCAGCAGATTCTGCGCCTCACGCCCCCTGGCCCCGAACAGCAGGACCTGCGGCTTGCCGGTGGTGCCGCTGGTCGTGTGGAACACGACGGGCGGACGCTCCCCGGCGGGGTAGCTGGAGAAACCGGAGAAGTCACCGAAGGGCGGGGCGACTTCCAGGCTGGCCATGATGTCCGACTTGTCGAACATGGGCAGACGCGGCAGATCGGCGATGGAACGGATGTCGCCCTTCTCGATCCCGGCCTTGCCCCACAGGCGCTGATAGAAGGGTGTGGCCCAGGCACGGGCGACGCAGCGCATGAACAGGCGGTTCTGATGCGCGGTCAGTGCGTCCCGGCTGGTCTGCGTGGCAAACCGCACGAAATCGTCACCGATCGGATGGTCCTTCTGCAGGGCATCCCAGTCCACGGCGTTGAAATAGGTTTTGTGCCCGTCCATGGCAAAATTGCTCCCTTGATATCAGTCTGACAGGCCGGCGGCCCGGCGCAGCAGACGGGCCATGTCGGCCTGGTCCTGAAGATCGTCGATGGCCTGGATCAGCGGATCAGCCAGATCGGCGGCACCGGCGAAATCCAGACAGGCGCGGAACTTCCGCAGATGCTGTTCCCGGCTGAGCGGGCTTATGGGACTGCCCAACTGGCTGTCGATATGGGCCCTCACGATGCGCCCATCGGTCAGGACGGCCTCCGCGATGCCGGGGGTGAAGGCGGCGGGGTCGGGATTGTCGTCCGCCACCACCTTGATCCGGCTGCCCAGCGCATGCAGTGCCGGGTCCGACAGCCGGCTTCCCGCGAAATCCGACAGGCCGACGGTGCCGCGCGTCAGTACGACCGCGCCCAGCCAGGCAAAGCAAAGCCGCGCGTAATTGGCCGTCAATGCCGCCGGATATGCGGGCAGGGGACGCCCCACAAGCCGCTGGATCAGCGGCGGCGCGGTATAGGTCAGGCTTTCCAGATTGGCGGCAGTCACCCCATGATCGCGCATCAGCGTCTGCAGGGCGACGATCCCCCCATGCGCGGCGCGGCCCGTGGGGAAGGGCTTGTGACTGACCTCCGCGATACGCCAATCCTTGCCCAGCCGGTCCAGCAGCGGCGGCAGGTCGGTTCCCGTCTCGAACATCGCCAGATAGCCGAAGGGACCGTCGATGCTGCCCGCCGTACCGGGTATGCCGGCCATCGCCAGATCCAGCGCCATAAGGCTGGCTTGGGCGGCATGTGCCACCTGGATCGGCAGGCCGGGCTTGCCCTCCACATGCGCCTGCATGGTGCCCGACGCGAAGGCGAGGGCATGGCCAAAGGCGTTGCATGTCGTATCGACATCCAGTCGCCGCAGCCGGGCCATGGCCGCCACACAACCGAAAATCCCCGCCGTGGCCGGGCGGAAGAATTTAAGGGGTGTCTTGGCCGCAAGGCCCAGTGTCACGGCGATATCGACACCGGCGGCCAGTGCCGCACCGAACTCCGCCCCCGTTACGGGCAGGGGCTGGCGTGCAGTATCGGCTATCATGGCGGCCAGGATGGTGGCCAGCGGATGCAACACCGCCACCTCATGCACGCAGTCAAATTCCTGGGCATGGATCTGAAAGGCGTTGATGAAGGCCGCCTGCGGCGCGCTCAATCGATATCCACGTCCCAGGATGGGGGCTTGACCATCCCCGCCCCATGCCTGCGCCACGGTACCGATCTCTGGCGCAAATGGCGCCCTGGCCCCCGCGATCCCCACCCCCAGCGTATCCAGAAGGAAGGTGCGTACCGCGTCGCGCGCCGGTTCAGGCAGGGTGACCCATTCCACCGACAAGGCGTGACGGGCCATGATTTGCGAGGCGGTCATGCGGCTTCTCCCGTCAAACGTCCCGGCCATTGCGTGGGCAGGGGGCGGCCTTCCGCCAGTTCCAGGCATTCCGTCACCAGCATGCCAATCTCCGCCGCCTCCATCCCCGCCGCCTGCATCAGGCTGCGCGCCTTGTCGATGGTGCGGTCGATGGAGAGCGGGTTCTCCGGATCGCCCAGGGCGTCCGGCTGTTCATGCACCAGCAGGTCGCCATTGCTGAGGTTGAGGACCACCCGTGCCCCGAAATGATGGGGATAGGCCCCGGCATAGGGTTCGCCCACCGTCACCTTCACCCGCGACCGCAGTTCGGCCACGGTGGGGTCGGTAATCATCGGTGGATCGAAGGCCGAAAGCGGCGGGGGACCACCCAACAGGCTGACAGCCACCGCATGCTGGAGTGAGAATTTTGCCTCAATCACAGTGCGCGGTGCGGGCCGGTCGCAAAAGCGTATGGCATCGCCATAGGTCTGAATGGCAATCCCCCGCACCTCCCGCAGGTCCAGCCCTTCGCGCCCCGTTTTGGACAGCAGGGCCAGGGCCGCGTCGATCACCGGATGGACGTGGCGGCAGGCGGGCCAGGGCTTCAGGCTGACATCGGTGATGCACCATCCCGCCGGACTGACCCCGGCCAGAAGGTCGGCGGGCGTGGCACCGGGGGCCGTGGCCGCGAACAGCCCTTCCTTGCCCTCCAGGATCTGTGACGGCCCCCGCAGGCCGGCGGCGGCCATGCGTGCGGCCAGCAGCCCGTCACCGGCGGCCTGGGCATTGTGAACCTGTTTGGCGCTGGACCGTGGGTCGTTGCGTGTCTCCCACAGGCCGCCGGTGCGCGTGATGGCCAGCGCCATGGCCTGGGCCATGCCGTCGCGGTCAAGGCCCAGCAGGCTGGCGCAGGCCGCCGCCGCGCCGACGGTTCCGGCACTGGCAGTGGTATGCCAGACGCGGTAATGCCCGTCGCCCAGCGCGCGGCCCAGGCGGATCACCGCCTCATACCCGCGCACAATGGCATCCAGAAGGGCATCGGCACTGGCGTTCGTCGCCTGGGCCAAGGCCAGGGCGGCGGGGATGACTATGGGGCCGGGATGCACCCTTGCCCGCTTGTCCACGTCATCCATTTCATAAATGTTGCCCAGTGCGCCGTTATACCGTGCAGCCGCTTCCGCGCCCGCACCATGGGCGCGACCGATCACGGTACAGGGACCGCCTGCACCATCCAGGAAGACAGCGGCAAGCGTGTCGGCAACTGGTGTTGCTGCCCCGATCACGGCACATCCCGCCCAATCCAGCAGATGAACAGCCGCCCGCCGCCGCATCGCGGTGGGAACCGGGCGGGAAAGATGGTCGGCGAACTGGGCGATCAGCATCATCATGACCCTATTTGTCCGGACAAAGCTCCGTACCATGCTTCCCGGCATCAAACAGCCATGCGATGGCGGGACGGGATGGATTTCATGCCGCCCGTCCGACAGGTGGAGAGGCCGGGTCCCGGTCACGGTTGACGAAGCGGCCTTGCGGGGGCTTTCATCCCCCGTCCGCAGATAAGGAAAGTGCAGCGTGGCCGTTCCCCGATACCAGCAGATCGCCCAGATGCTGCGTGCCGCCATCACCAGCGGCACCTATAAGGTCGGCGACCTTCTGCCGACGGAGCAGGAGCTTTGTGCCACCCATGGCATTTCCCGCCACACGGCCCGCGATGCGCTACGCCTGTTGACCGATGCCGGTCTGGTGACACGCAAGCGCCGGGCGGGCACCGTGGTGGCGGCCAGTGTGGAGCCGGCCTTGTTCGTGCAGCCGCTGGGGGGATTTCAGGATCTGCTGCAATATGCCCGCACGGCCCGGCTGACCATCCTGGCCTATGTCCCCGCACCCGCCGATGGCATGGCCCGCGATCTTGGCCTGCTGCCGGGTGAATGGCGGGAATTGCGCGGCCTGCGCCGCGACGGGGCGAAGGTCGTGGGCCTTACCCGCATCCTGATCCGCACGGATTGCGCACCCTTGCAGGCGGAGATCGAGGAGACGCCAACCGTGGCCGACGCAATCGAGGCCCGGTTCGGCCTGACACCCAGCCGCATTGACCAACAGATCAGCGCCATGGTGCTGGACAGCCGGAACGCGGCCCTGCTGGGCTGTGAAACGGGCACGGCGGCCCTGCGTACCCGCCGCACCTATCACGATGCCAAGGGCGTGCTGTTCCTGGCCAGCGAGAGCATCCATCCCGCCGACCGCTTCGTCTATTCGATGAGCTTCAATCGGGAGCGGGAGTGAAGCCTTTTACCCAAAGGTAAAGTTCGGCTTGCGCTTCTCCCGGAAGGCATTGCGCCCTTCGATGAAATCCTCGCCCTCAATGGCGTCCAGGAATTCCGCCACCGTCGCCGCATTGTCGGTCAACTGCCCACCCAGCACGCGATTGATCATCCGCTTGGTGGCGCGTGCCGTGTACTGGCTGGCCGCCGTGATCTGTCCGGCATAATCCAGCACTGCGGCTTCCAGCGTATCCACCGCCGTCACCCGGTTGACCAACCCCATCCCAAGCGCTTCGTCGGCACCCAGCAGGCGGCCTGTAAACAGTAGGTCCTTGGCATGGGACGGCCCCACCGCCTGCACCAGCCGCTTGGTATCGCCCAGCGGATAGACAAGGCCCAGCTTGCCCGGCGTGATGCCCATGCGGGCGTCGGATGCGGCGAAGCGCAGGTCGCAGGCCAGGGCCAGGCCCAGCCCGCCGCCCACGCAGGCCCCCTGGATCATGGCGATGGTTGGCTTCACGAAATCGGCCAGCCCGTCCATGGCGCCCGCAATGTCGTCGGCATAGGCGGCGGTGCTTTCGCGCGTTTCATAGGCGGCTTCGAATTCGGAAATATCGGCCCCGGCGGCAAAGGTTCCTTCCGCCCCCTGCACCACCAGCACGCGAATGGCGGGGTCCGCCGCCGCCTCATCCAGGCGCACACGCACCAGCCGCCACATTTCCTGCGACAGGGCATTACGCTTGGCGGGATGGTTCAGGATCAGGCGACCGATGCCATCGGCGTCGCGGCGCAGAATAACCTTGTCGGACATGTCACACCTTGTCTTTGTCTCTCACCCGTCCGCGCGCCAGCTTCCGGCGGATTTGCGGGTGGAACGCATGTGGTATTTGAAGCGGTCTGGCCGGTAATGGGCGTGGATCAACTGCACCGCGCGGCCAGCCTTGTCCCGCATCACCCGTTCCACCCGGAGTAAAGGCGATCCGGAGGCGAGGTCAAGGGCGGCCGCCATCTGCGGTTCGGCTGCGACTGCCGTGATCCACTGCTCCGCCTCATGCGGGGTGGCGCCGACCCGTTCCAGCAGGACCAGGGTGGGGATGCTTTCCATCTCCTCCCGGCTGATGCGGGCGGCGATATCGGTGGGCATGTACTGGATCAGATAGCTGAACGGCTCGCCCGACAGTTTGCGCAGGCGTACGGCGCGCTGCACCATTGTGCCGGCTTCCATATCCAGCAGTGCCGCCACGGCGGGCGGGGCCGGCATATCAGCCAGTTCCAGCACCTGCACCTGTGTTTCCAGCCCCATGGTCTTCAGGCTGTCGATCAGATTGTCGAAACTGCCATGGACCTGGGGCAGGGCGGCGGATGCGGTGACCAATGTGCCACGCCCGCGATGCCGGCTGACCAGATCATGGGCCGCCAGTTCGTTCAGCGCGCGTTTCACCGTGATACGGGACACATCGAACAGCCGGGCCAATTCCTGTTCGCCGGGGATCACCGAATGGGCCGGGAATTCGCCCGTGCGGATTTTCTCCCGCAGCACCAGATAGATCTGGTGATAAAGCGGGACCGGTGCGCTGGGGTCCAGTTGATCCGGGCTCAATCCCGCCGGGGTCAATTCTTGATCCATGAAGGGGCGTCCAGGGGGCATGGAAAGGGAATGCTCCCGACTTATCCGCATCTTATGCCTGCCGCACAAGGATGGCGTTGCGGTCGGGAGCGTTCCGTCCTCATGCCGACAGGGTGCGTGTCAGGTCGCGCGGCGTCACCCCGGTGGCCCCGGCACGGTCCAGCACATCCTTCAGACTGTCACCCAGCGCCTTGACACGATAGGGCAGGCCGCTGACATAGGGGCGCACGGTCAGGGTGAGAAGGCGCGGGCTGTTGAACCGGCCCGCCTCGTCCAGAAGCCAGTCGGCGGCATCCGCCACCTGCGTGGCCCATTCATGCTCAGGCCGTGTGTAGTTGATCAGGATCTGCCAGTCGTCCAACTCGTTGGACAGGGGCAGGGCCGCCAGTTCGCCCGCCTCCGTCCGGAACCGGGTGGGCAGATCGTCATGCGCCCAATCCGCGAACCAGCTTATCCCCTTGGCCGCCAGCCGGGCCGGTGTGGCGAAGCCCTCGGCCCGTGCCGGGCTCAACCACCCGTCGGGGCGATACCCGCAGGCCGTCTGCACCGCGTCCAGGGTGCGGGTGATGTAGCCATCCTCCACCTCTGCCGACAGGCCGGAATGGTGGAGGCTGTCCGCATCCCAGCCATGGGCGCAGATGTCATGCCCGTCCGACAGGACATCCCGTACCAGCCCCGGATAGCGTTCCGCGACCGCCCCCTGTACAGCGAACGTTACGCGCAGTCCCAGCTTGCCAAACAGTGTCAGCAGACGATAGGCACCGACCCGGTTGCCATAATCACGCGTGGTGTAATGGCGCAGGTCCGGATAGGGCGTCTGCATGGCACCCGGCGCCTTGAACGGCTGCCCCGATGGGTTCAGGGGGAAGAATTCCAGCGGGACCACTACCCACAGGCCCAGCTTCGCCCCACCCGGCAGGGTGATGGGCGTGCGGTCGATAATGGGGGATGCCGGATAATGGTCATGGTCCGGGCCGGCATGACGCTTGGCATAGGTGAAATAGCTGTCGGGCAGGATGCTCATCACAGGCCCCCCTGCGGATTGAAACCGGTGCCAGGCCGCGCATCGCCGCGCCGGGCGATGTCGGCCAGGGTCTGGTCGTAATGGTTGGCCATATAGAACTCGGCGATTTCCTTGGCCGTAGTCACCCAGACATCGTCGCGGTGGCTGGTGATATAGCGCAAGGCCTCCCGGAACGGGCCAATACGATGCGGATGGCCGACCAGATAGGCATGAAGCGGGATGCACATGACGGTCCCTGTCTCCGCCCCTTCCTCCAGCAACTGGTCGAAATGGCGCTTCAGGGCATCGGCATAGGCGCGTGGGCTCTGGTGATAGATGCCATAGGTGATGACGTCATTGACCTCCAGGCTGTAGGGCATGGAAATCAGGCGGTTGTCGCCCTTCACCTTCACGGGTTGCGGCTGGTCGTCCTGGAATAGGTCGCAGCTATACCAGAAGCCATATTCGGCCAAGAGATCGAGCGTGCGTTCGGTATGGGTCAATGCCGGTGCCAGATAGCCCCGGATGCGCTGCCCCGTGGCATCCATGACGGATTTGATGCTGTCTTCCAGCACGGCGCGTTCCTGCGCCTCCGTCATGTTGTAGGAATAGCGGGTGTTGTAGATGCCGTGGCTGAAGAATTCCCAGTCACGGTCCACGCAGGCGCGGATGATTTCCGGGTGATGGTCCAGCATGGCGACGGACAGGCTGATGCTGCCGCGCACATTGAACTCGTCCATCACCTCCATCAGCCGCCAATGCCCAACCCGATTGCCCCAGTCGCGGGCCGAATAGGGCACGATGTCGGGATGCGGCCGGCCCCAGGGCTTGCGCGATGGGTTGATGGGCGGGTCCAGCTCATAGAACTCGATATTCGGGGCCACCCAGAAGGCGACCTTCTTGTTCCCCGGCCAAGTGATCTTGGGCCGGTCGCGGTAGGGCCAGAAATCGTACAGGTTGGGATCGCTGTGCATCACTTCCGTCCTCCCGCTCAACCGGCCAGCGCCGCCAGATGGGCGTCCACTTCCGCCACATTCACGACGTCGGCATATTTCAGCAGAAGGTCGGTCAGGTTGGCGTAGTGGTAGCTTTCGTGTTTATCGGCCACGCATTCCTCCGCAACGATGGTGCGATAGCCGCGGGACAGGCTGTCCACCGCCGTGGCGCGGACGCAGCCCGATGTGCTTCCGCCTGTCACGATCACCGTATCGACCTTGTGCCAGACCAGATAGCTGGGCAGCGGCGTTTCGAAAAAGGCGGATGGCATGCGCTTGTCAAAGACGAAGTCCACGGCAGGATCGATCTCCACACGCGGGTCGAAGGCGTGGCGGTCACTGTCGGCCTTGATGTTCTGCAGGCTGTCAGGCGTGTTTGTGCGCGTGCCCCAGACGCCGGCATCGCCCGCGTCGGGCTTGTACATCACGCGGGTCCAGATGACAGGCATGCCCAGCCGGCGGGCGGCGGCACTGATCCGGTTCACATGCGCGATCTGATCCGGGTCGGTGACATAGGCCGTCTTGGGGAACAGGTCGGGCCGCGTATAGGCCTGCTGGAAATCGACATTCACGATGGCGACCCTGCTGCCGAAGCCGAACTTCGCGCGGGTCGGATTGGCCTTCACCTGTTCAAACAATTGGCGGGCCGTCTTCTCTTCCCGCACCATCGTCGGCTCGAACCGCATCGTATCGTCTTTCCGTCTGGTAAGTGAACTGACCCTGTTTCCAACAGACCGGCGGGTTTTGAAATGGCCGGCGCCGCATTCATCTGTCAGGTGGACAGGGATGGCCCGTCCTGTGGACGGATGAAAGGGCCGCTGCTGCAATTGGCAGCGCCGCCACTGTCCGCTGGGTGGATGGGACGATGAAAACTTTCCGCCGGCCAGCATTCCCATTGGTGAAGGCTGATGGTGTCATGATAAAGACATATCATTATACCATTTATAGCCGGGGGGCGTGCATGTCTGTCGATCGGTCTGAATTCAGGCAAGGCTGGAAGGTGGTCGCCGCCTCCGCCCTTGGCATCGGTACCGGGCTGTCGCCTATTCCCTTCTACACGATGGGTGTCTTCGTGGCGCCGCTGTCGGCGGAATTCGGCTGGGGCGTCGATCAGATCATGCTGGCGCTGATGATCATGACCCTCGGGGCCATGGTCATGGGACCGGTTGCCGGCATGGCGGCTGACAAGTTCGGTGTGCGGCGTGTCGTGCTGATCTCCGTGGCGCTGTTCGGCGTGACACTGGCCGGCTTCGCACTTTCGAACGGGTCGCTGACGCTTTTCTACATCAACTGGATGCTGATGGCGGCGCTAGGGGCGGGCACCCTGCCCATCACCTGGACGCGGGCCGTTAATAACTGGTTCAACGCCAATCGTGGTCTGGCCCTGGGCCTGTCGCTGCTGGGCACGGGCCTGTTCGGGGCGTTTGCCAAGCTTTATGCCAATTACCTGATTGGCGTGGTCGGATGGCGCATGGCCTATGTCGGCCTGGCTTTGCTGCCGTTGTTGCTTGCGCTGCCGGTTGCGTTCCTTCTGTTCCATGACGTGACGGACAAGGGGGCAACGGGGGCGCCGGCCAAGGTGGCGCATCGCGGCTTCACCCTGCGTCAGGCACTGCGCACCTACCGGTTCTGGGTGCTGGCCATTGCCTTTGTGCCCATCGCCTTCGCCGTTGGCGGCCCGATCCCCAATCTGGAAAAGATCCTGGGCTCCAAGGGGCTGGATGCGCAGCAGGCAGTGCAGATTGCCAGCCTGATCGGCCCGTCCGTCATTGCGGGACGCCTGATCGGCGGCTGGCTGATCGACCGGTTCTGGGCACCGGGCGTGGCCTTTGTGCTGCTGGCCTTGCCGGCGGCGGCCTGTCTGCTGCTGACGGGTGACGGCGTTACGGCCACGCCCGCCATTGTGGCGGTATTGCTAATCGGGTTCGCCGCCGGTGTCGAATATGACATCCTGGCCTTCATGGTCAGCCGCTATTACGGCATGCGGTCCTATGGCGCCATTTACGGCATGATGTACGGCTTCTTTGCCTTCGGTGCGGGTTTCGGTCCCTTCATTTTCGGGCGGATGTTCGTCCAAAGCGGCCATTACGACACGGCCCTGCTGTATGGCGCCATCGCCCTGCTGACCGGTGCGGCCCTGCTGCTGACCATGGGACGTTACCCCACATCGGAAAGCCTGCCCGGCGATGATGCCCGGCCCGCGACGGGGGGGTGAGGAAATGGGTCTTTCCCTTGTCGAGAAGCTGTGGGCGCGTCACTGCGTCGCCGATCTGGGCGACGGGACCGACCTGCTTTATATCGACCGTGTGCTGCTGCATGAACGCACCGGGTCCATGGCGCTGAAGGGGTTGAAGGAACAGGGACGCGCCGTGCGCCATCCCGACCGCGCCTTTGTCTGCATGGATCATATTGTCGATACGCTGCCGGGGCGCAGTGACACGACCATCATGCCCGGCGGTACCGCCTTCATCCATGAAACGCGGGCGGCGGCGGCGGAAGCCGGCATCCGCGTCTTTGATATCGGTGATGACCGCCAGGGCATTGTCCATGTCGTCTCCCCTGAACAGGGGATCGCCCTGCCGGGGGCCACGCTGGTCTGTCCCGACAGCCACACCTGCACGCAGGGCGGTCTGGGCACTCTGGCCTGGGGCATCGGATCGACCGAGGCGGCGCACGCGCTTGCCACCCAGACGCTGGTGGTCAAACGGCCCAAGACCATGCGCGTGCGGTTCGACGGGGCGCTGCCCCCCGGCGTGGGCGCAAAGGACATGATCTTGCACCTGATCGCGGCCCATGGGGCCGGCGGCGGGTCGGGCTACGCCATCGAATTAGCCGGATCTGCGGTGTCTGCCCTGTCGGTTGAGGCGCGCATGACCCTGTGCAACATGGCCGTTGAATTCGCGGCCTGGACGGGGCTGGTGGCGCCTGATGCCAAGACTATCGACTGGGTGAAGGGCCGCCCCTTTGCACCCAAGGGCGATCTTTGGGATGCCGCCATTGCCGACTGGCAGGGGCTGGTCAGTGATGCGGATGCGGTCTTCGACAAGGAAATCCGCATCGACTGCGCCGCCATCGCACCCACCATCACCTGGGGCACCAGTCCACAGCATGCGGTACCCCTGACCGGCCACGTTCCCGATCCCGATACCGCTGCCGATGCCACGGCGGCACAGGCGCGGCGCCGGGCGCTGGATTATATGGGCCTGAAGGCGGGTGACGCCTTGGTCGGTCTGCCCATTGACGGGGCCTTCATCGGCAGCTGCACCAACAGCCGCCTGTCGGACCTGCGTGCGGCGGCTGCCGTGCTGAAGGGTCGCAAGGTGGCTGCCGGCATTCGTGCGATCTGCGTTCCCGGCTCCATGCAGGTGAAGGCGGCGGCAGAGGCCGAGGGGCTGCATCTGGTGTTTCAGGCCGCCGGCTTTGAATGGCGTGAAAGCGGCTGTTCCATGTGCTTCTTCGCGGGCGGCGAACATTTCGGCAAGGGGCAGCGTGTCGTCACCTCCACCAACCGTAATTTCGAAAACCGCCAGGGACCGGGTACCCGTTCCCATCTGGCCAGCCCGGTGACCGTGGCGGCGTCGGCCATTGCCGGCCATATCGCCGATCCGCGGTCATTTCTGGGGGAGGGGTGAGATCATGCAAAAGTTCACCCGCCTGACCGGCATCGCCGCCCCGCTGTTCCGCGCCAATGTCGATACCGACGCCATCATCCCCTCACGCGAGATGAAGAAAGTATCGAAGGAAGGGTTGGGCGAAGGCATGTTCGCCGACTGGCGATACAGCGATGTAGCGAACAGGGTTGAGAACCCGGATTTCATTCTCAACTGGCCCTGCTTTCGCAAGGCGCCGATCCTGCTGGCCGGTCCCAACTTTGGCTGTGGCTCGTCACGCGAACATGCTGTCTGGGCGCTGCAGGATTACGGCATCCGCTGCGTCATCGCGCCCAGCTTCGGAGCGATTTTCCAGGGCAATTGCGTGCGCAACGGCATTCTGCCGCTGGTGCTGCCGGAACCGTCGGTGGCGGCGTTGGCGCAGGCGGCAACGCCGCAGCTCCTGACCGTCGATCTGGCCGCGCAAAGTGTGCGTGTGCCCGACGGCACCGAACTGCCCTTCACCATCGCGCCCGCCGACAAGGAAATGCTGCTGGAAGGGCTGGATGCCATCGGCGTCACCCTGAAACGGCTGCCCGCCATCAGGGATTTCGAAGGCAGCTACCGCGCCCGCAATCCCTGGCTTTTCTTCTGACTTTCAGCGTTCGAGGTTTCTCATGTCGCAGGACGACAAGACCGCCACCCCGTTACCCCTGGCTGGATTGAAGGTGGTGGAATTCACCCACATGGTCATGGGTCCCACGGTGGGCATGGTGCTGGGTGACCTGGGCGCCGATGTGGTGAAGGTGGAACCGATCGGGGGCGACAATACCCGTCGCCTTCTGGGCTCGGGTGCGGGCTATTTCCCCATGTATGGCCGCAACAAGCGCAGCCTGTCGGTGGACCTGAAATCGCCGGAAGGCAAGCAGATCGCCTTTGACCTGATCGACAAGGCCGATGTCCTGATCGAGAATTTCCGCCCCGGTGCCATGGATGCGCTGGGTTTTGGGGAAGAGGCGCTGAAGGCGCGTAATCCGGGCCTGATCTATTGCTCCGCCAAGGGCTTCCTGTCCGGTCCCTATGAACATCGCGCCGCCCTGGATGAGGTGGCGCAGATGATGGGCGGCCTTGCCTATATGACCGGTCCGCCGGGCCGCCCCCTGCGCGCCGGGGCGTCGGTGATCGACGTGATCGGCGGGCTGTTCGGGGTGATCGGCGTGCTGGCAGCGCTGATCCAGCGCGGTACGCTGGGCCGGGGCCAGACCGTGAAATCGGCCCTGTATGAGAATTGCGTGTTCCTGGTGGGACAGCACATGGCCCAGTATGTCGTGACCGGCACCGCCGCGCGCCCCATGCCCGTGCGTATCTCCGCCTGGGCCATCTATGACCAGTTCCAGACGAAGGATGAGCAGACCGTCTTTGCCGGTGTCGTCACCGACGGGCAATGGGTCGGCTTCTGCAAGGCGTTCGGTCTGGATGATTTCGCCGCCGACGAGACGCTGGCCAAGAATAATGGCCGGGTGCAGGCCCGCGACCGGATCATTCCGCGCGTGCAGGACCTGTTCAAGAGTTTCACCAAGGCCGAGTTGTTGGCCAAGCTGGAGGAGATCGGTTTGCCCTTCGCGCCGATCAACCGACCGGAGGATCTGTTTGATGATGCACATCTGGCGGCCTCTGGCGGGCTGCTGGACCTGCATCTGCCCGACGACCAACGCCCGATCCGCCTGCCGGCCTTGCCGGTCGAGATCGACGGTCAGCGCCCCGCGATCCAGCATGATCTGGCCAAGCCCGGTCAGCATACGGGCGAGGTGCTGACCGAACTGGGGTACGACCCGGCCCGCATCCAGGACCTACTGTCGCGCGGTCTCGTCGTTCAGGCGGAGGGGTAAGTCATGACCGGTACCTTCATCGAGATTTCCGAGGTCGGTCCCCGCGACGGGCTGCAAAGCATCAGCCCGATCATGCCGACCGAGGCCAAGAAGGCCTGGATCGCCGCAGAGGCGGCGGCAGGGGTGCGGGAGATTGAGGTCGGGTCCTTCGTTCCGGCCAAGATACTGCCGCAACTGGCCGATACCGCCGAACTGGTATCCTTCGCCCGCACCATCCCCGGCCTGACGGTCGCGGTGCTGGTGCCCAATCTGAAGGGGGCGGAGGCCGCCGTGGCCGCTGGCGCACACAAGATCACAATCCCGCTATCTGTTAGCGAGACGCACAGCCTGCGCAATGTCCGCCGTACCCATGCCCAGATGCTGGAAGAGACCGCCGCCATCGCCGCCCTGATCAAGGCGCAGCCGCAGGGCGGCCGGCCCAAATTTGAAGGCGGCCTCTCCACAGCCTTCGGCTGCACCCTGGAAGGGGTGGTGCCAGAGGCCAAGGTGTTGGAAATCGCCGAGGCATTGATGAAGGCCGGCTGTGATGAGGTCGGCCTGTCCGACACCACCGGCTATGCCAACCCGGCCCAGGTCAAGCGCCTGATCCGCGCGGTACGTGGGGTGGTGGGGCACCACGCCTGTTCCGGCGTTCACCTGCACAACACACGCGGCCTGGGTCTGGCCAATGCGCTGGCGGCACTGGATGAAGGCATCACCACCCTGGATGCATCGCTGGGCGGGATTGGCGGCTGCCCCTTCGCCCCCGGTGCGTCCGGCAATATCGTGACCGAAGATCTGGCCTTCATGCTGGCCGCCATGGGCTATGAGACCGGGGTCGATCTTGAAAGGCTGCTGGCCGTGCGGGATATCGTGAAGTCGGCCCTGCCGGACACGGAGATGTACGGCTTCACCCCGGATGCCGGATTGCCGAAGGGGTTCCAGGGCGCCTGGGGCGTGTGACCGCCCGTCACCCTGGATGCCGCCCGGAACGGGAAAACGGCTGAAGTAGCCTCAAACCGGTGGTGCAGCCTTAGCCTTAGCCCCTGCTAATCCCGGGTCCGTCAACCCGCTGCCCGATGGCTTTGGGCAGCGGTGGAATTTTGAGCCAGCAAGATATTCACTAGCTTGTGAGTTAATATTTGATCCGGTATATAGGGCCAGGGATAAAACAGGGAGGTGCCACGAAATGGCGTTGAAGGACCGTATCGCGATTGTCACGGGTGCTGGTGGTGGATTGGGCCGTCAGCATGCGCTGTTCCTGGCCCGGCAGGGCGCCAAGGTTGTTGTCAATGATCTCAGCCAGGAAGCAGCCGATGCCGTGGCTGCGGAGATTGTCGCGGCGGGTGGCGATGCCATGGCCGTTGCCGGATCGGTGACGGATGAGGCGGCGGTGGCGTCGCTGGTGTCCCGTACGATGGCGCAATGGGGCCGGATCGACATACTGGTCAACAATGCCGGCATCCTGCGTGACAAGAGCTTTGCCAAGATGGGGCTGGATGATTTCCGTATCGTCCTGGATGTGCATCTGATGGGTGCCGTCATCTGCACCAAGGCGGTGTGGGAGATCATGCGGACCCAGCGTCATGGCCGCATCGTAATGACCACATCCTCCTCCGGTCTTTACGGCAATTTTGGGCAGGCCAATTACGCGGCGGCCAAGATGGCGCTGGTCGGCCTGATGCAGACATTGGCGATCGAGGGGGAGAGGTACGGCATCCGGGTCAATTGTCTGGCCCCAACCGCCGCCACGCAGATGACCGATGGCGTACTGTCGGGTGACAGTCTGGAACGGCTGCACCCGTCCCTGGTCAGTCCGGCCCTGCTGCCGCTGGTGTGCGATGACGCTCCGACGCGGACCATCCTCTGCGCTGGCGGCGGCAATTTTGCGGCAGCCAACATCACCCTGACCCAGGGTTGCTATATCGGCAGCGATCCTGAAACGGGTGCCAGGGTGGTGGCCCGCTTGGACGAGGTCACGGACCGCACCGGGGAGATCGTGCCGGGATATGGTTTCATGCAGGCCGAACGCGAACTGGCCGCCAGCGGCTGGAGCCAGCCGGTCATGGCCGTGGCGCGGTAAGCCATCACTACGGGAGGGGCATCACCCCTCCCGCACCTTGCAGACTTCCTTGAAGCCGGCGGCCATGAAGGCGGCCATTCGGGCCTTCACGGCGGCGAAATCATCGGATTTGCAAAGACCGCCCGACAGCTTGTCGATACGCCCCGTGCGCGCCAGGGTCAGCAGCAGCGCCCCTGTCACGAAATGGTAGCCCCAGAAGATATCCTCCTCGGCACAGCCGGGCAGGGCCTTCTTCAGCAATTCGATCAGGCGCAGGACGACCGGATCGAAATGCTTGTCCATCAGTTCGGCCCCCCATTCTGGGGTATTGGCAACCTGCGCGCCCAGGGCGGCGTAGTTTTTCCAGCCCTCCCCCCCCTCGATATAGAGGTCAAGGTCGGTGTCCAGGAAGGCGTGAAGCGCCCCCTCGACCGTGGGCTTGCCGGCGGTTGCCTTTTCATATTCGTCCAGCACGGTCATCCGCCGCTCGCTGGTCACGGCGGCACGGCGCGCAAAGACGGCGTCGAACAGCTTCTTCTTATCCTCGAAATAGTAATTCAGCAGCGTATGGTGGACACCCACGCGCTGCGCCACATCTTTCAGCGTGACGCCATAGAGACCGTGCTTGGAGAAAAGGTACTCGGCCTCGTCGAGGATCTGTTCCATCATCTCCGCGCGCTGCTCCGCCTTGGTGGAGCGCCGGCGGGATTTCACCTGTTCAGACACCGGTTCGTCTTTCCGTCATTGCCAGTACTGTGGCGGAAGACGCGTGGGGCGCCTCCACCAATTCAACCGCCACCATATTGAACCCGCAGGCGGATTTTGTCGATCTTGCCGGTTCCCGCCAGCGGCATGGCATCCAACCGGATTACGGCATCGGGCAGCCACCAGGGGGCGACCTTGCCATGCAACGGGGCCAGCAGCCCTTCATCATCGATGCTGTCCCGTGTTTCCACCAGCAGGATGGGTCGTTCGCCCCATTTGGGGTGGGACCGCCCGATGACGGCGACCAGCGACACCTCCGGCAGGGCGCCGACCAGCGCCTCGATCTCTGCCGGATTGATCCATTCGCCGCCCGATTTGATCAGGTCCTTGGCCCGGCCCGTGATCATCAGGTTGCCGCGCCCGTCAATGCGGGCCAGATCGCCGGTGGGGAACCAGCCTTCCGCATCGGTGGCTGGTGTATCCTGTCCGAAATAACGGTCGATGACGGCGACGCCGCGTACCCGCAGATGCCCCTCCATCCCCCGCTGCTGGGGCAGCGGCTTGCCATCCGCGTCGGTTAACAGCAGATCCACCCCCACCGATGGCCGGCCAGACAGGGCCGCGTCACGCACCCCATCGGTGGCAGGGGCCACGGTACCGGACGGGGATAGTTCGGTCATGCCCCAGCTTGTCTGCACGATGACGCCCAGTCGCCGTTCGATCCGTTCCATCAGGGCCGGGGGCAGGGGGGAACCGCCGACGATGATGCGTTCCAGACTGGGCACCTCGCCCCCCGTCGCATCCAGATATTCCACCAGACCCAGCCAGACGGTGGGTACACCGACACCCACCGTGACGCCTTCGGATGCGATCAACCGGGCCAGGCTGGCCCCGTCCGTCTGCCGCCCCGGCAGCACCAGCCGCCCACCCACCGCCGGCACGGCAAAGGGCAGACCCCAGGCATTGGCATGGAACATGGGGACGGCGACCAGCACGCTGTCGCGCCCCGACAGGGCCATGACATCGGCCTGCAGCAGTTTGAGGGTATGCAGGAAGCTGGACCGGTGGGTGTAGGTCACGCCCTTGGGCGCGCCCGTCGTGCCCGATGTGAAGCACAGGCCCGAGGGCGCGGTTTCCGCAAACCCGCCCCACGCCGCATCGCGCGCCGCCCCGTTGATCAATGGGTCCAGCGCGGTGGCCAACGGCCAGTCATCAGGGGCGGCGCCATCAATCACCAGCACCTGGATGATGCCCAGCGCCTGTGCCGCCACCTGCCGGGCCAGGGGCACAAGGTCGGCGCTGACCACCAGGATGCGCGCCTGCGACTGATCCAGCATCGCCGCCAGCTGTTCCGCCGTCAGGCGGGGGTTGAGGGTGTGGCAGACGGCACCTGCGCCCATGATGGCGTACCAGACCTCCACATGCGCTTGGCTGTTCCAGGCTAGCGTGGCCACCCGGCCGCCCCGCCGCATGCCATAGAAGCCAAGGATACCGGTCACGGCCAGACTGCGGTCCATCAGGTCGGCATAGGAAATGCGGGTCGGCTTTCCCCCTTCGCGTGCCGTCACCAGCATGGCATCGGGGTGCCATTTGGCGGCATGGCGCAGGAACTGATCCAGCGTCAGGGGGAAATCCTGCATGGTTCCGTCCAGCATCAGCAGACATTCCCCTTGGACGGCAGCACGGGTGAGGCGACGCCGGTATTCCAATTCCAGGCCAGGGTGCCGGCGGCCCGGCGGCGGCAGACTGTGGTCTCATGCAGGGCGAACATGCCCGGTCGCATCCGCACCCCCGGCTTCGGCGTGCCGGCAAAGGCCATATAGCCCTCATCCTTCCCGAAGACGGGCCATGCCGGCTGTCCATCCGCCACCGGCGTACCGGTGCGGGCGAAACTGGCCCAATAGCTGTTCATGGCCGCCGACAGACGGCGTTCGGTCGCATTGTCCGGCACCTTGGGCCAGAGCGGCGGGGTACGGTCGGCGGTGCCGAACACATAAGGGATTTCGGCGGCGTGGAACGCGTGCAGCCCATGTTCGTCGGCCGCCGGATAGCCATGGTCGAAGATATAGAGATAGGCACTCTGACCCAGCGCCGTCTGGTTGCGGGCCAGCCGTTCGGACGTCCAGCCATAAAGCGCGTCGCGGGTGGTGGCCAGCATGCTCTCCTCGACATTGCTGGCCGGGTAAAGCCGCAGGAACAGGTCGGCCAGATCGCCATACCGTTCGCGGATCATCCCCTCATAAGCGGCGGCATCCGCAGGTTTCGGCGGCAGCAGGAACCGGAGGGAGCGGATTTCGCCGCTGTTGAACCCGATCAGGATGGGGATGGGCGCCTGCTGTCCCTTGTCGAAAACCTCGACCAGCTGTGCCGGCAGCACCTTGCCATCGACGGTGCCGAAGGGGATATAGCCGGCCTTCACCGCTTCCGCCGTCAGGGTTTCCGGGTCCATGGCACGCAATGCGGCGACATCTGCGGCCCCGACCTTGCCGGCCACATAGGACCCGATGGCTTCCGCCGCGAACTCCCCATTGCGGGGCTGTTTCAGTTCGGGCGTGGAGATCATGTAGGCACTTTGCGCGATCGCCTTGGCAAACAGGCCCTTGGCCTGGGGTGAAGCCATCAGATACATGACCGACAGGGCGCCAGCGGACTCTCCTGCCACGGTCACATTGCCGGCATCACCACCGAAGGCACCGATATTGTCGCGGACCCAGCGCAGGGACGCGATCTGATCCAGCAGGCCGTAATTGCCGGAGATGCCGTCCGGGTTCTCCGCGCTCAACCCCGGATGCGCCAGATAGCCCAGGATGCCCAGCCGGTAATTGATGGAGACGACGATCAACCCCTGCTTGGCTAAGCCCGATCCATCATACATTTCCTCATGCCCATACCCGCCCGTCAGCGATCCGCCATGGATCCAGACCAGGACCGGCGCATTCTTCGCCCCTTCCGGTGCCCAGATATTCAAGGACAGGCAATCCTCTCCCATCTCGTTGGGCGGGTTGGCGTAGATGCTGGCCAGACGCGGGCGCGGCTGCACACAGGCGCGGCCTGGATCACCCGCATCGCGCACGCCGGTCCAGGTGGGCAGCGGTTCCGGTGCCTTCCAGCGGCGGTCGCCCACGGGTGGTTGGGCGTAGGGAATGCCTTTGAAGATGGTCAGCCCATCCTTGGCGCGGCCCACAACCGCACCTGCCGGGGCGGTGACGGTGGGATTGTCCTGCGCCATGGCGGCAAAGGACAGAAATGCGGTCGCCGCGCAGGCGCCCAAGCGAAGGGAAAGGCGCATCAGTGGCCTCCGTTCCGGTGTGCCATCCCCTTTAACACCCGCGCCAGCATCAAAAACATGCCGATGGCCAGGAAATAGAAGGGGATCAGGCTGTAAAAGGCGATTTGCAGGGAATTGTCCGGGTTGGCCGCCCGGAAATAATCGCTGGCCGCGCCCAGATATGTCGGCCCCAGGCCCAACCCGATCATGTTCATGACCAGCAGCAGCAGGGCACCCGACATCACCCGCTGATTGGGGCGCACCGCCTCCTGCACCAGGGCCACGGCGGGCGACAGGTAGAAATAGTTGAAGAAGGTCGGCCCGATCAGGAACAGCAGCGCCAACTCCCAGCCCGGTGCCCAGACGAAACCGGCAAAGAACGGCACCGCCCCCACCAGACCCACCGCCGGGATTAGGGCATAGGCCTGCCGGTAGCGCACGGAGTACCGGTCGATCAGGCGCCCCGACGCATACATGCCCAGGCTGATGCCCACCCCGATCAGCAGCGCGTAATAAAGCGCCACCTCCTGCAGGCTCATGCCTTTTTCCCGCATCAGGAACAGGACGGTGAAATTCATCACGGCATAGGTGACGAACTGTGTGGCGCCACAGGCCAGCGACAGCAGCACCAGATCCTTGCGGCCAAAGAACATGGAGACGGTTTCCATGAATCTGGCCTTCTCCATCGGGGCTGGTGCGGTGCCCGGTGCTGGCAAATCCAGCCCGCCACGCTTCGGCTCCCTAATGGTCAGCCATACGATGGCCGCCGCCACGATGCCAACCACGCCCAGCACGACAAAGGCGCTGCGCCAGCTATAGGCGGCGGCGATGGAGGCGCCGAAGGCAACCCCTATGGCCTGACCCAGCGGCGGCCCCAGATTGAACAGGCCCAGCGCCGTGCCCCGCCGGCCCGGTGCGAAATAGTCGGTGATAATGGCGTAGGAGGGGGGAACGCCGCCGGCCTCTCCCACCCCCACCGCCATACGCGCCGCGACCAGCTGCGGGTATGTGGATGCCATACCGCAAGCCACGGTCGCCGCACTCCACAGCGCACATGCGATCGATAGCACCTTCACCCGGTTCGCCCGGTCGGCCAGCCAGGCCACTGGGATGGAGATGGTGCAATAGAACAGCGCGAAATAAAGCCCGCTGATCAGGCCCAACTGCCCGTCGGTAACCCCCAGATCATCCTGGATAGGCTTGGCCAGGATCGACAGCAACTGCCGGTCCAGGAAGTTCAGCACATAGACGAAACACA
Source organism: alpha proteobacterium AAP38 (assembly GCA_001296005.1). GTDB lineage: Bacteria > Pseudomonadota > Alphaproteobacteria > Azospirillales > Azospirillaceae > Niveispirillum. The sequence goes on from LJHR01000005.1 coordinate 324,262, forward strand.
GCGCACCCAGCACGTACCAGGCGCGGGCGTCCGGCGGCGGGTGGGCCACCGGACTGTGCAAGGGGGAAGGGGCGGCATTCATGGCTTAATACTCATAGCCGATGCGGACGCCCACGGTGCGCGGCCGCATCGTGCCGAAGCGGCTGGCCAGGAAGGCCTCCGGGTGGATGTAGGTGATCGAATGATCGTCGAACAGGTTCTCTACATACGCGGTCGCTGTCCAGTTCCCCTTGGTCACCCCGAAGCTGGCATTGACATTGCTGTAGCTGTCGGTCTTGCCATAGGTCGGGCTGACGCGGTTCGGCGCGCCCGGCACATTGGGGAAGGAGGACGGGAAGGAGTCCACATGTTGCCAATTGGCCGTGGTGAACCCATCCAGCTCCGGTGCCAGATTAAACCAGTATTGGGCGAAGACCGACCCCTGGAAGCGCGGCGACGACAGGCGGGCCCCCTCCACGGCGCCGGAGATTGCGGCCTCCGCCGCCGACAGCTTCGTCACCTTGGCGGTGTTGACCGATCCGTTCAGGCCGATGGTCAAGCCCGTGGCCGGCACGGCGGCGATTTCAAACTCGATACCCTTGCTGCGCGCCGCCCCGATATTGGTGGCGAACTGCACGCTGTCGGATGTTCTGTTGGCCTGCACCTGGATATTCTTCCAGTCGATGTAATAGGCGGCCAGATGCGCCGTCAGCTTGCCGTTCAGCCACCGTCCCTTCAGCCCCAGCTCATAGTTGGTCAAATCGTCCGAACTGGCGCCATAGGGGATGATGAGGTCGTTGGCGTTCACCACGCTGGGCCGCCCAGCATAGGCATTGACCACGGGCGCCCGGAAACCGGTGGAGACGCTGGCATAGGTGGTGATGGGGTCATTGACGCGGTAAGATGCGCTGACCTTGTAGGAGGGCTTGGAGCCCTTGGCCTTCACCCCCGTGGCGGCCGGAATGGGCACCGTGGGCAACTGCCCGGACTGTCCTGTCAGGGCCCAGGTCAGGTAGGCGGAGTTATAGCCGCCTTCCGTAAAACCCTGCGCATCCAGCTTTCCGTAGCGCAGACCGCCCGTCAGCCAGAATTTCTCATTCACATGATAGGTCAGCTCACCGAACCCCGCCAGCTCGTGGGAGATCGTGTGGACATACTGGCGCTGGTAATATTCATCCGGCAGGCCGGTGATGCGGCGTGCCGCCAGGAAGGCGGGCGACGAGCGGTAGAAATAATCAACGTCATGCCGGCGATCCAGATAGAAGCCGCCGATTGTCCAGTCCCAATCCCCGCCGGGATCGGATGCCAGCCGCACCTCCTCCACGAACGTGTCCTGATAGCCATTGGCATCCAGTCCAAACGCGATGGCCTGATTGAAGGTGCCGGCCAGATCGACCCAGAATTTCTGATCGAACGTGGAATATGTCGATGAACTGGTCAGCTTGGCGCCATCGAACTGATAATCGATGGTGGCGTTATAGCTGGTCAGCACGCCGGAATAGAGATCGGGCCGGTCGGAGATACGCTTCTCCCGGCCCAGCGACGGACTGGTCAGCGAACTGTCGCGCGGGTTGCTGTCTTCGCGCGACGCCAGCACCCTCACCGACATCCGTTCCGACGGCTTCCATTGCAGAATGGCCCGCCCGCCCCAGCTTTCCAGCGTGTTGGAATTGTGGATGCCGGTACCGACATTATCCAGATAGCCTTCCTCATGCCGATAGAAGCCGACGACGCGCAGCGCCAGCTCATCTTCGACCAGCGGCGTGTTCAGCATCAGGTTATAGCGCTGCCGCAGGCTGTCCGACCCCGTCAGGCCGTAATCCACCTGACCCGCCGCATCAAACTTCCGCAGATCGGGGCTTTTGGTCAGGATGCGCATGGCGCCGGACAGTGAGCCGGAGCCGAACAAGGTCCCCTGCGGTCCGCGCAGGAACTCCACCCGCTCTACATCGAACAGGGTCGGGTCCAACACGGTTGTGTTGCCGATGGTGGAGATGGGCAATTCGTCGATATAGACGGCCACTGTGCTTTGCAGGTTGGCGCCATAGCCGTTGGTGGCGATGCCGCGCGCCGTGAAGTTATTGAAATTAGCGCTGGGCCGGTTCAGCACCACACCCGGCGTCTCCCGTGCCAACCCCTCATACCCGACCACGCCCTTGATGTTCAGGTCTTCCTGCGAGAAGGCGGTGATGGACAGCGGCACTTCGCTGATATTCTGGGCGCGGCGGGTGGCGGTGACGATGATTTCCTGCAACGCATCTTCCTGCGTCGCGGCCTTGCGGGCGGGTGCCGTATCCTGCGCCAGGGCATGGGTCGAAATCGTGGTCAGCGCGACCGCGCAGGCGGAAGCGAGCAGCTTGGCCCTCATGTGAAGCGTTCTCCCTATTGGCCGCCGGTCGTTTCGCCAGCGTGCTTGAAGGGGAGAATGGGGCAAGCACTTGCCCCTGTCAACATTCACTATCGTGTGTGTGAATATTATTGATAAAGAAGCCCGACCATGCCCGCCCCACTCCTCTGGAGCATGGCATGCGGGCGATTTACGAAGAAAGCGGGGGCATGAAATGGAACCGGCGGAACGATGAAAATCGTCCCGCCGGACCCTGTCAGAATGTTGAACGTGGCACCCAGTCCCGGTTGGAGGCCTAGTAGGACCCGTCCCTAACCGCCTTGATGTCGCTATCCGACAATGGCCGCAGGGCGATATTGCGGAAGCTGATTTCCGCAGCCTCAATCTCCAGGGCGATGCGGCCATCGGTAAGGGACCGCCATTCGGCGGGATTATCCTCCCGCCGTGTGCGCATCGCGAAAAGGGTCGTGACGATCCGGCCATTCACAAGATGCGCCGCCTGATCCCCAAACGCGATCAGATCAAGCTGGTTCCAGCCGTCCAGCCGCTCGAAATCGCCCGTCTTGCGGAACCATTGCCGCTCAATGGGGCCGGCTTTGATGGGAGGTGCATATTCACGCGGAAAGCTGGGCGGATAGTTGGGCCACAGGGCCGTGCCGCCCAGGTTCGGGCCTTCCAGGGCCTGGGTATTGATCATGATGGCATCGCCGACATCCGTTTCCTCCACCTGGAATTCAACGGAATCGGGGTAGAGAACACCGCGTGTGGCCTTCATATGGTAGAGGATGCCGCTGTTGCGCTTGGCCAGACGGCGCGGCGCGAACCGTCGCTCGCCCCATTTGAATTCCAGGCGCAGATGGTAGTTGCCATATTCCTGCGTGGTCGCCAGATGGCCGAAACCGACCTTGCCATCCCCCCGGAATGTCGGCCCAAGCACATGCAGGGTCCCATCCTGGATATCCAGCACACCACCGGTATCCGTGTCGCCCACCCCGTCTTGAAAGAAGGTCCAGCCGGACAGGTCCTTGCCATTGAACAGGGGTGTCCAGCCGGCCTCCTGACCAGCTTGCGCGTGACGCATCGCGATGGGGGCCAGGGCAGTGGCAAACGCACCACTCATTCCCATCCCCATCAGATGGCGGCGACATATCGGCTGCGGCATGGCTGGCTTCCCTGGCAAGGCATGGGCGAGATTTGCCACCATGCGTGATTACGGGCGAAGGCGATCGAAATAGGTGGCGGCCTGATCGGCTGTCAGTTCCTGTTTCAAATCCCAATGTTCCCGGATCAGGCCATCCTGCCAGCGGAAGATATCCATCACCGCCGCCCGTATCCCGGTGCCGACACGCACATCCAGTATCACGATGGACAAGGCACCCTGATTGATGGTGCTGACGGGATTGATCAGGAACTCCGGGCGCGCAAACATCGGTTCCAGCACCTTGATGGCGGCCTCCCGGCCCTGCGCCATGCCGTTGCTGTGCTGAATGTAATCGGCGGCGACGTACCGTTCGAAGGCCGCCCGCACCTGTTTTTGCCGATAGAACAGGGTGCAGAACATGTCGAGGGCAGGCGGGGCCATGGCCTGCGCCCCGCCTGCGGCCACCAGGGGCATGATACCGGCCAAAGACAGGAACTGCTTTCGGTCCAGCATGGCGTCAGATCCGCCCTTCCTTCAGCATCTTCACCGCCGTGTCACAGGCCCTGGCCGTCATGGCCATATAGGTCAGCGACGGGTTCTGACAGGCGGACGACGCCATGGCGGCACCATCGGTCACAAACACGTTGGGCACGTCATGCAACTGGTTCCAACGGTTGGTGACCGACGTGCGCGGATCATGGCCCATCATGGCTCCGCCCATTTCATGGATGGCGCTGCCGCCCACGCCCGGACGGTTCAGCGACATGATCACCTTGCCGCCAGCGGCGGTCAGCATGGCGCTGGCCTCCTTCCCGGCGTCGGTCAGGGCCTTGTGCTCATTCTCGCCATGGGTGAAATCCACCTGCAGCAATGGCGCGCCGAACGCGTCCACCTTTGCCGGGTCCAGCCGCAGGCGGTTCGTTTCCCGTGGCAGGCTTTCGGCGAAGGTGACCAGCACCATGCGCCAGGGGCCGACATTGCGCAGGTTCTCCTTGAAGCCAGCGCCAATGCCGGGTTCCCGCTTGCCGCGTGTCCAGGCACTGCGCAGCGCGCCGCCCTGGAAACTGTAGCCACGGACGAAATCCCCTTCCGCATGGTCACCCAGATTGCGGAACCGGGGGATGACGATGCCCGTCGGCCGATTGCCGAAGGTGGTGCGGTCTTGGAAACTGTCGAACAGGGCGATGGCCCCCACCGTGCTGGCATGGTCCATGATATGGGTGCCCAGCCGACCGCTGCTATTGCCCAACCCGTTGGCAAACGCGGCAGAGCGGGAGCGCAGCAGGACATGGTTGGTGTTGAATGCCCCCGCATTCATGAAAATGATGCGGGCGGCATAGCGGCGGCGCTCCCCCGTCTTAACATTCAATACCGACACGCCGCTGGCGCGCTTGGTCTTGGCGTCATAATCGACGGTTTCCACGACCGTGTCGGTGATCAGGGTCAGGTTGCCCGTGGCCTGCGCTGCCGGCAGGGTGGAACTTTGTGTGCTGAAATAGGCGCCATAGGAACAGCCGCGCTGACAGATCATCCGGTTCTGGCAGGCGCTGCGGCCTTCTTTTTCCTGCGTCAGATTGGCGGTGCGCCCGATGGTCAGGCGGCGGTCGGGCCATTTCGCCTCAATCGCGGCCTTGGCATGCTTTTCCAGCACGTTCAGCGCCATCGGCGGCTGATATATGCCGTCGGGCAGGGATGACAGGCCTTCATTCTGCCCTGACACGCCGATGAACCGTTCGACATGATCGTACCAGGGCTTCAGATCGGCATAACGGATCGGCCAGTCGACGCCATGCCCGTCCTGCTTGTTGGCCCCGAAATCATGGTCGCTCATCCGATAGGACTGGCGCCCCCAGGTCAGTGAGCGTCCCCCCAGCTGATAGCTGCGCCACCAGTTGAATTCCGTACCCTCGGCCACGGAATAGGGGTTTTCACGGTCATTGACGAAATGGTTCTGGGTATATTCGGTGAAATGCCGGTTTTTGGATTGAACGGCAAAGTCGGTCGCATAAAGCTGCGGATCACCCACACCCCGAAACGGCATCTCCCACGGGGATTTCATTTCAGTGACATAGTCTGCGCCATGTTCGATATGGCGGCCCCGTTCGACCATCAGAACCTTCAGGCCCTTTTCGGTCAGTTCCTTTGCCGCCCAGCCGCCGGTGATGCCGGAGCCGACGACGATGGCGTCGAAATCTGTGCTCATCCGAATTCCACCGCTGTCCAGTCGTTTGACCAAGCCCGATCCTTGGGGCCGACGGGGATGTCCGGGTCGAAGCGGCCCGGCACCAGTTCAAAACGCAGTTCCTGGCTGGCGCCGATTTCCGACGTGTAATAGCCAGTGACGATCAGACCCTTCAGCGTGCGCCAGGGCGATTTTTCATTGCCGCGCGTATAGGCCTGTGAATCCAGGTCGGTCAGCACCCGGATCTGCATGTCAGGGCTGGCCGACAGGAACGCCCGGCCCGCCTTGAGGTCTAGTTCAAAGGACAGCCAGTCCAGGATGCCGGCTTCCGCCGGGGCCTTGCCGCCGGTGAAAAGCGCTGCCGCGACCGGCGCATTTGATCCCGATATTCCGTGCCCGATGGCCAGAGCCAGAAAGGCGGGAACGCCGGCCTTCACCGCACCCGGCGTGTCCGTATCGGGAATGACCAGATCGCAGACGCGGGTAACAAGGGTACGGTGGCGGTCGGGCAGGGGGGCGCCCGCTGCCACCTGTGCCCACACATCCGCCGGGGTCAGGGCCAGTGCCATGCCCGACAGCAGCAGACCACGGCGGCCAATGCCGGCGCGCGATATCTCTTCCTGCATCAAAACTCTCCTTCTCCGCCGAAGGTCAGAACAGGCCCAGTTTCCCGCCGCTGGCCACGAAGGCACTGTAGGCCTGACGCTTGGCCGGGGACAAAGGTTCGATCACCCCGGTCCTGTCGCCAAGGCCCATTACGCGGCCATTCGCCAGGACCGGCCAGTCGGGCAGCCCCGCACCGTTCGGGTTGCCGTTCTTCACGAAATTGGCCCAGTACTGGCCCAGCGTCGCGGCGATGTCATGGTCCGCCTTTGTGAAGGGGCGGGTGGACTTGTCCAGCGTGGCGAACACATAGGGCAGTTCGGCGGAATGAAAGGTGCCGAACCGGGCCGGATCGCTGCCGGGCTGCGGGTGCTGGAACAGATAGGCATAGACCGGGGCGGCACCGGGCTGCCGCGGCTGCGCCCAGATCAGCATGGAGGCGGTGGCCTGTTCGCGTAACAGGGCCTTGGCCGCTTCACCCGCCTCCTGACCGTCACTCCCCTGATAGAAGGGGCGGAAGGACGGCGCCTGTGCGCCGAAGCGGCGGTCGATCAGGTCGTTCAGCTTGACCGACGTAGTCAGGTGCCAGTCGGGACCATTGCTGCTTTCATCCGTCGTCAGGCCGGTCAGGACGGGGATGTCCTGCCGCTGCCGCTCCGGGTTGGGCAGGATGGCTGGTTCCGTGATGGGAAAGAAGCGCAGGCCCGGCGGCCCGACGGACGGGTCCTTTGCCGCCTTGGCCAGTTGTTCGGGCGACAGGGCACGCAAGGCGGCGATACCGGTCACGCCGGCGGCATCCATGACCTTCTGCCCCCGCACCTCGGCATCTGACAGTGGCAGGCTGGGAATGCCCATGCCGGACCCGCTCTGCGCGATGGCGCGGATGAACAGCCCGTCTGCCTTGGGCGAAGACAGTATGGCATGGACAGAAGCTGCACCCGCCGATTGTCCGGCGATGGTCACCCGTTTGGGGTCACCCCCGAAATTCGCAATATTGTTCTGGACCCAGCGCAGGGCTGCCACCTGATCCATCAGGCCGTAATTGCCCGAAGACCCCGCCTCGGCGGTCAGCGCCGGATGGGCCAGGAAGCCATAGATCCCGACGCGATAATTGATCGTGACGACGATGATGCCGCGTGCGGCCAGCTTCTCCCCATCATACAGGGGGACAGAACCCGAACCACCTGCAAAACCGCCGCCATGGATCCATACCATGACCGGATGGTTGGCATTGCCGGCTCCCGCCGGGCGCCAGACATTGACCGACAGGCAATCCTCACTCATGGGACGGGTTGGGAAATACTCCGCCGACCAGGGGGAACCGCCGGGCGGTGTATAGGGGGGCTCCTGCTGGCAATCGGCACTGAACTGCGTGGCGTCGCGCACGCCGGACCATGCCGCAACAGGCTGCGGCGGGCGCCAGCGGTTGGCACCGCCAGTATCACCGGCATAGGGAATGCCCAGGAAACGGTCGACACCGTTCTGGGTGGACCCTGCCACACGCCCCGCCTCCGTCACGGCGTCCGGGCGTGCAGCGCCGGCCATTGACGGCATGGCATACAGGGCCAGCAACGATGCACCAACCCGCAGAATGGAAAAACTCCACCGCACCTGACACCTCCCGATACTGAAAGCCGCCTTAACGCCGGACATGGATGCCAGGGAAGGTCCCCGGCATCCATGATCTCAAGCCATTACAGTGCGCCGGCGATCAGAACCGGTAGGTGCCCTGCACGCCAAACGTACGCGGCGGGCCATAGATGGAGTTGTAGATCAGCGAACCGGCAGCGGCGTTGAAGTTCGCGAAGGCCAGCGGCTGCTTGTCCTCCAGATTGCGGACATAGGCCTGGACCGTGTAGTTGCCATCGCCCGAGTTATATTCGACCGACAGGTCGGTCATCATATAGCCCTTCTGGCGCAGGGCAGCCCAGTTCACGACTGACAGGTAATGGGCCGACTTGTACCGGCTGAAGGCCGAGGCCACGACATTCGCGCCGTCACCCAGGTCGAACGTGTGGCTGTACCCGGCGGACAGGGTCCATTTCGGGGCCTGCGGCGGACGGTTGCCCTTCAGGTTGAACTGCTGGATGCCGGGGGTGACCGGATCGGCATCGTTGATCGGGGTGCCGTTCACCCCGATCAACGACGTGGCGAAGCTCTGCACCTTGGCATCCAGGTAATTGACGGTGAAGGACAGTTCGTCGTTCTCCGTCAAGAGGATGCTGGTATCGGTCTCGATACCCCAGACGCGCGACTTACCGGCGTTCAGGGTGCGGGCACCGACATTGTTGTCCACAAACACCTGGATCTGCTGATCCTTATAATCATAGTAGAAGGCAGAGGCGTTGAACTGCAGGCGGCCACCATTGAAGCGGTTCTTGGTCCCGACTTCATAGGCAACCAGTTCTTCCGGCTCATAGGCCCCGACGCTGTCGAAACCGCCACTCTTATAACCGGTGCTGAGCTTGCCATAGACCAAGCTGTCATCTGCCGGCTTCCAGTCGATGCCGATATTGCCCGTCACCTGATCGGAAGAAGAACGCGGACGCAGGATGGTGGCACCGGCGGAGCCGAATGCCGGCGGGGTCGTACCCTCGCCGCGGCCAAAGCGCGGGCCGTAATTGTAGAAGGTGGCGCTCTTGGCGTCGTCGGTATAGCGCAGGCCGCCGGTCACCGTCAGTTCCGGACCAGCCACCGGCACCGTGACCTGCCCGAAGGCGGCCTTGGACTTGGACAGGATGTCCGGGCGGTAGAAATAGTTCAGGAAGGCACGCGGTAGTTCCAGATACAGGCCGCGGGACAGGTCAACCTTCTCACGGAAGTAGAAGCCGCCCAGCTGATAGAACAGGCCGTTATCCAGCGTGTTCGACAGGCGCAGCTCGTGGCTCTGCGTCTGCGAATTCAGCTTGTTGTTGCGGAAGGTGAAGGTCGCGGGCAGATAGCCGTTCAGCGGCAGGGCGCTGTTGGTCTCATTGTCGCGATAGCCACCCAGATAGGCCAGCGTGCCCAGGTCGAAATCAAATTCGATCCGACCGCGCAGGGCAAACTGCTCGCTATTGAAATTGCCCAGGTCGCCCAGGGGGTAATTCTTGGTGTTGATGCCGCTGAAGGTCAGGTTGGCGGGAATACCATTATTTTCAAACGCGGTGGTCGACGGGATGGCGTCGATGACCCCGGCGGAATAGGCGGCATTGGTCAGAACGCCATTCTGGGCCACCAGGATGCCGAACTGCGACGGCGGCAGCTGATCGACATTCACATATTCGCCGGCCAGATAGGTGCGGATATTCTCCGTGGGCTCCCAGGCGATGGCGAGGCGGGCCGCATCGACATTCTGATCCTCACCACGACCGACGGCGCCATGCTTGCGATAGCCCTTGTGATCGGTGTGCATGCCGGCGACACGGACGGCAACCGTATCCCCCAGCGGGACATTGACGGCACCCTCGGCCCGCTTGGCGTCGTAATTGCCATAGCCGACGGTCAGGAAGCCGGCGGTCTTGCCCAACTGCGGCTTGGCGGCGATGATGTTGATGGCGCCTGCGGTCGCGTTGCGGCCATAGAGCGTACCCTGCGGACCGCGCAGAACCTCGATCCGTTCCAGGTCGAAGAAGCTGGCATTCAGCGCGACCGGACGGTTGATATATTCGCCATCGATGCCGATGGTCAGGGCCGGGTCGGACGCTTCGGAAATGTCCTGGCTGGACACGCCGCGCACCGAAATCTTCGTGAAGATCGTGTCATTGGTGACATTCAGATCGGGCGCCAGGCGCGCCAGACCATTGACGTCTGACACGCCGGACTTGACCAGATCATCGCCCGTAAAGGCGCGGATGGCGATGGGCGTGTCCTGCAGGTTGGTTGCGCGCTTGGTCGCGGTCACCACGATTTCTTCCAGCACCAAAGCGTTGTTGCTTTCGGTCTGTGCCATGGCGGAAGCGGCATGAAGGGTGGTTGCCCCTGCTGCAAGCAGGAGCATCGAACGGATGCGCATTCTGGTTCCTCCCGATGAGGCCGGCACTGTTTACCGGCCAGGCTCTGGGTTCTTTTCTAAAACTAGAACCCTAATTCTGAAAACTATGTAATCGAAGGATCGTTCGGACGTCAAGCCATTCCGTGACGGATTCAGCGACGAATGTATGCGCACAGGAAACCTGCTGCGTGGCAGGGGTTTTTACGCTGGCGTCATGTGGGGGTGCAGCCTATGATAAACCATATAGAATCAGTACTTTGTTTTCAGATCGCGCCATCCGCGGGCGATCACATGAATGATGGGGCGTGAAAGTGTCGATGGTGGATGAGGATCAGGAAGTCGAACCGTTGCTGAACCCAACGGGTCGTGAACCCAAACAGGGACGCAGCCGCGCCTCGTTCGAACGGATGCTGGCCGCCGCTACGGATTTGCTGATCGAACGCGGAAATGACGATTTTGCCCTCACCGATGTGGCTAAGCGCGGCAAGGTCTCTATCGGCTCCATCTATTGCCGATTCGACAGCAAGGATGACCTGATACAGGCGATCCAGCGCCGGTTCATGGAAAAGATGGCTGAAGAAGAGGCGGAGATGATTGGCCGCCTGACCGACAAATCCACCAGCCTGGATGTGCTTGTCCGCAATTTCGTGGAGGAACTGGCCGAGTTCCTGAAACGCAATGCGCCGGTTCTACGGCCCATGATGCTACGCGCGTCATCCGACCCCGTGGTGCGCGCAATGGGGCGCAAGGGCTATGATTCTTTGGTTGAAAAGGTCATGTCCACGCTGTTGTCGCGGCGCGATGAGATTGGCCATGAGTTGCCGGAGCTCGCCTGTGAAATGACATTGCGGATCGCCTATTCGGCCTTTGCCCGCTATCTGGGCTTCGGCACGGTTGGCGATACGGGCACCAAGGCAGACTGGAAGAACCTTAAAACCGAAGTGGGTGTGATGTGCTCCACCTATCTGCGCAACGGCAACCGATGACCCGTTGACGGATGGGGCGTTCCGTTTATAAACAGAATTACGATTCTGTTCTGATCTGCTGTGATCAGACCCAATGGAAAGGCACATCCCATGGCATCCGCCGCCAGCCCGGGGGGCAAGCGGGGGCCGGCCCTATCCGCCATCGATCAGGCTGCCGCCTTGACGCCGAAACGGCGTCAGATGGCCCTGGTGGTGGTGGCCGGCGCCTTCATGATGGACCTGATCGACCTGACCATCGTCAATGTGGCACTGCCGTCGATCCAACGCGACCTGTCCGCCGATACGGCCCAGATGCAGTGGCTGGTCGCCGGCTATGCCGTGGCCTTCGCCATCCTGCTGATCACCGGCGGGCGGCTGGGCGATACCCATGGCTACCGCCGGCTGTTCATGATCGGCATGGCTGGGTTCACCCTGACCTCCCTGCTTTGCGGCCTGTCGGTCAGCGGGCCGATGCTGGTGGTGGCGCGGCTGGCGCAGGGGGCGACGGCGGCGCTGATGCTGCCGCAGGTCATGTCCCTTATCCAGGTCATGTATCCGCCCGCCGAACGGATCGCCGCCCTGTCGGTGTTCGGCGTGCTGGGCGGTGTCGCTGCCGTATTGGGGCCGGTGATCGGCGGGCTGCTGATCGAGGCCAACCTGTTCGGGCTGGGTTGGCGGCCCATCTTCCTGATCAATGGCCCGCTGGGTATGATCGGTCTTTATGCCGCTTGGCGCTTGCTGCCTTCGGGCCGATCGCCGCATGGCGGCGGTGTCGATCTGCCTGGAACCGCCCTGATCGCGGCCACCCTGTTGGCCTTGATGCTGCCGCTGTTGCAGGGGCGGGAGGCGGGATGGCCGCTCTGGTGCCTGATCCTGCTGGCCTGCGCCCCACTGCTGGCGCTGCTGTTCATCCGCCATATCAGGATGCGGGCCGGGGCGGGGACCGGGCTGGTCGATCCTGTCCTGTTCGTCAATCGGGGCTTTTCAATTGGGCTGGGCATGTCGCTCTGTTTCCAGGCGACGACGGCGGGTTTGTTGTTCATCCTGACCCTGACGCTGCAATATGGGTTGGGCTGCACACCGTTGGAAACCGCCTTGGTCCATGTCCCCTATGCGCTGGGCGCGTCGGTCGCCATCGGTGGCGTGGCCCGGCGGGCCCTGCCGCGCATGGGTCTGCGCCTCCCCCTGCTGGGCGTGGCGGTGATGCTGTCGGGCATGCTGGCGCTGGCCGCACTGATCTGGGGGCAGGGCGGGCTGGTGCTGGTGGGCATTGCCTTGCTGATTACTGGTACCGGCATGGGTCTTGTCGGCGGGCCGACGGGGCCGATCACCCTGTCGGATGTGGAACTGATCCATGCCGGATCGGCGTCCGGGACACTGAAGGCGGTGCAGCAGTTGGGGGCGGCATCCGGCGCGGCCCTGATCGGCGGCACCTATTTCACTCTGGCCCAGGGTTTGACGGCAGAGGCGGCGCGCAATGCCTTCCTGGCTACCATGCCGCTGCTGGTCCTTCTGCTGATGATGGTTGGTTTTCTGATCACGCGGTTGCCGCGCGATCTGCGGCTTTTCAAGAAATGACGGGAGGATGTTGTGATGAGTGAGCCTGTGCTGCGCCTGGGCATGATCGGCGGTGGTCCCGGCAGCTTCATCGGTCCGGTTCACCGCATGGCGGCGGAACTGGACGGGAAGATCCGGCTGGTCGCCGGCGCTTTCAGCAGTGATGCGGAGCGGTCACGACAGGCCGGTGCCGGTTACGGCGTTGATCCCGCCCGCGCCTATGCCAGCCACCAGGCCATGATCGCGGCGGAAGGTGCGCGGCCCGACGGTATCGACCTTGTCGCCATCGTTACCCCCAACCACCTGCATGTGCCGGCCAGCATCGACGCGTTGAAGGCAGGTCTGCATGTGATGTGCGACAAGCCCGCTGCCCTGTCGCTGGCCGAACTGAAGCAGCTGGCAACCGCGACATCCGGGTCGAAAGGGCTCTACGCCCTGACCCACACCTATACCGGTTATCCGCTGGTGCGGGAGGCACGGGCGCTGGTGGCGTCGGGCCGGATCGGACGGCTGCGCAAGGTGGTGGTGGAATATAGCCAGGGCTGGCTGTCCACCCCGCTGGAGGATACGGGCAGCAAGCAGGCCGGCTGGCGCACCGATCCCGCCAAGTCCGGGGTGGGTGGCTGTATCGGTGATATCGGCGTGCACGCCTTCAATCTGGCGGAATATGTCTGCGGTGCCCCGGTGCGTGAACTCTGCGCCGACCTGTCCATCATGGTACCGGGCCGCCGGCTGGATGATGATTGCAACATCCTGCTGCGGTTTGAGGATGGCAGCGAACGCGGCGTACCGGGCGTGCTGCAGGCGTCGCAGATCGCGGCGGGTGACCGCAATGGCCTGCGCCTGCGCGTCTATGGGACGGAGGCGGGCTTGGACTGGTCGCAGGAGACGCCCAACACCCTGACCATCCATGGCCTGGATGGAAGGACGGAAGTGCTGCATGCCGGCGCCGGCAATCTGGGTCTTGCCGCCCGTAACGCGACGCGCCTGCCGACCGGTCATCCGGAGGGCTATATCGAGGCCTTCGCCAATCTGTACCGCGACTTTGCGTCCGCCATCCGTGCCGGCGCCATGCCGGCTGATGGCAGCCTGCCGGGGCTGGAGGCGGGCCTTCGCGGCATGGGTTTCATCGAAACGGCGGTCGCCAACTCTGCCGCCCGCGCCGGCTGGGTCCGGCTGGATATCTGAAGAACAAAGGGAGGAAAAATGCGCACGATCAAGGGGCCGGGCATCTTCCTGGCACAGTTCGCGGGCGACGCCGCCCCGTTCAACAGCCTGGATGCCATCGCCGACTGGGCTGCAAACCTGGGCTACAAGGGTATCCAGATCCCGTCCTGGGATGGCCGCCTGTTCGACCTGCGTCTGGCGGCGGAAAGCAAGACCTACGCGCAGGAAGTGACGGGCAAGCTGGCGGCCAAGGGTCTGGCCGTGACGGAGCTGTCCACGCATCTGCAGGGACAGTTGGTGGCCGTTCACCCGGCCTATGATGCACAGTTCGACGCCTTCGCCGACCCGTCGGTGCGCGGCAATCCGGCGGCACGGCAGGCCTGGGCTGTAGAACAGATGCGGCTGGCGGCGCAGGCCAGCGCCAATCTGGGCCTGACGGCGCATGCCAGCTTTTCCGGCGCGCTGGCCTGGCCCTATGTCTATCCCTGGCCGCAGCGTCCCGCCGGCCTGATCGAGGAGGCGTTTGCCGAGTTGGGCCGCCGCTGGCGTCCTATCCTGGACGCGTTTGACGAGGCTGGGGTGGATGTCTGCTTCGAACTTCACCCCGGCGAAGACCTGCATGACGGCGTCACGTTTGAGCGGTTCCTGGGTGCGGTGGACAATCACCCGCGCGCCAACATCCTCTTCGACCCCAGCCATTTTGTGCTTCAGCAGCTGGATTATCTGGCCTTCATCGACCATTACCACACGCGAATCCGCGCCTTCCATGTGAAGGATGCGGAGTTCCGGCCCAATGGAAAATCGGGCGTGTATGGTGGCTACCAGGGCTGGGTGGACCGCCCCGGTCGTTTCCGGTCATTGGGGGATGGACAGGTGGATTTCAAGGCGATCTTCTCCAAGCTCACTGCCTATGATTACGCCGGCTGGGCCGTTCTGGAATGGGAATGTGCCTTGAAGCATCCCGAAGATGGCGCACGGGAAGGGGCCACTTTCATCCACGATCACATCATCCGCGTCACCGAACACGCCTTCGATGATTTCGCGGCCAGCGGTGTGGATGACGATCTGAACCGCCGCCTGCTGGGCCTCTGATCACGTTTCAAAGCCGCTCTTCGACCTTCTGCGGAGGGTTGGGGAGCGGCTTTTCATTTTGTATCAATCAGTTATAAAAAATCACGACAAGCGCCTATTCTGATCGGTCGGCGATTGATTTGCCAAAAAAAGAATGATAATTCTTATATTGATATCGGGCATCGTCGGCTCCTTCTCCTGATGATTTTTCCAGGACGGGCCGGCTGCGCTCTTCCCCCATCGGGCTTTGCCTGAGACCGCCGCCATCCTTGGCCCCCGGCGGGGCCGCACCTGACAGGACCGGTTCCATGTCGAACTATGACATCAAAAGGGGCGTAAGCCTTTACAGTTATCAGGAGGAATATTTCCTGGGTACCAAGTCTCTGGAGGACCTGATCAAGGTCTCCGCCGAGATGGGTGCCAATGGGATTGAGCTGATCAGCGAGCAGACCTTCCCTAATTATCCCAATCCGCTGGACCAGTCCGTTTACGATAATTGGCATGCCCTGATGGCGAAATATGGCACGACCCCGGTCTGCCATGATTTCATGCTGGATTATAAGAAGTACAAGAACCGGCCCATGCCGTTCGAGGAGCAGGTGGCAAGTTGCAAGGTCGATATCGACCATGCCGCCCGTCTGGGCTGCCCCTATACGCGTGCGCTTGTCTCCATCGATCCGAACGTGCTGGTCGCCTGCGCCGATTATGCGGAAAGCAAGAATGTCCGCATCCTGATTGAGGTGCATGCACCGCTGCATTTCGACCATCCCTGGATCATCCGCCATGCCGAGGCGTTCGAGAAGTCGGGATCGAAATATCTGGGCTTCCTGCCCGACATGGGCATGTTCCTGTTCAAGTTCCCGCCCGTCTGGAAGGAGAAATTCATTCGTGACGGCGTGCCGCAGAATATCGCCGACTATATCTGCAAGGCGTACGAGGACCGCACGCTCAGCGAATATGTGATCCTGGAAGTGGAGAAGATGGGCGGCGTCGGTCCGGCCATCGGCATGGCCACCACGCTGCGCCACAATGCGGCGTTCGAGCCAAAGCGCATGCTGGACCATATGGACCGCATCTGGAACATCCATGCCAAGTTCTACCAGATGGACGAGGATCTGGTGGAGCCCTGCATCCCCTATGACGAGATCATCCGGGTGCTGAAGAAGGGCGGCTACAAGGGCTATATCTGCTCCGAGTATGAAGGCAACCGCTGGATTCAGGATGCGTTCCCCGTGGACAGCATCGAACAGGTCCGCCGTCAGCAGGAAATGTTCAAGAAGCTGATCGGCGAACCCGCCGTCACCGCCGCCTGAGGAGCCATACCCATGTTCGATAAATACATGATCTGTGAAGATGGCTTCGGCAATGTCCAGCAGGATGGCCGTACCGTCGGTTTCGCCTTTCAGGCCCGTCTGCCCTATTACCGGGGCATCGGCCTGTCCATGGTCGAGGATATCGGCGTCATCATCGATGGCGAACCGGTCGCCCGCCAGGACATCCGCTTCTCCGTCCGGGGCCGCACCTGGACGCTGGACGAGATGGAAACGGAATATACCGACCGCTGGAACTTCGCGGAGAAGGCGCTGGTGACCGTGCTGCGCGACGGCGGCCTGACGCCGGGCCGGCACAAGGTCCAGCTTTCCGAACGTATCCGCGTTTCCTATCTGCCCTTCGTGCCCACCACGCGTGACACGAAGGAACTGGTGATCCCGGCCTGACCTCCCCTCATATCCCTCAGGTTCGGTAAACTGCGGGGCACGGCGATCAACGCCGTGCCCCGTTTTGTTTGAGTATCCTGGACCCTTATGCGCCGGGCGCCGCCATCCAGTGGCTTGGCTTACGCGGCACGTGCCGCGCGGCGCCAGTCGCCGCCGTACCAAGGCTCAAAATTTTTGACCCTTGGTGTCACCCCCGCCGTTCCGGCCAGAAGCCGATGCAGACGATCTGGGCCGCGATGGCCAGCATGGCGGGCGCGTAATAGAGGATATGGACCATCCGGCGCGCGTCATCGCCGACATTGGCGGGGTCGTATCCCGCCTGCGCCAGACCGAAGGCGACAATTGCCCCGCCCAGCGCCATGCCGATCTTGATCGACAGATTGACGCCGGCAGCCAGCAACCCCTCATTGCGGGTGCCGAACTGCGCCTCGTGATAATCCACGACCTCTGCCGCCATGGCAAAGATGGCGGTCATGGAGATGCTGATCAGGATCGAGGACAGGATATAGACGGTTAGGAACAGGGCCGGCACCGCCTCTGTGAACGGAAGGACGCCATACAGCACCAGTGCCGCCGCCAGTGCCACCCGGTTGCCGTTTCGCATGCCCAGCCGTTTCAGGAAGGGCGGGGCGATGGCCGACCCGATCAACAGGGTGCCCGACACGGCGGGCAGCAGGATGGAGATCATCCAGGGCTGACGCAGGATGTTGATGGCGAAATAGGCGGTGACCGACAGAACCGCGCCAAACCGGATGAAGTTCAGGCTGGCAAAGCCGAACACCACCAGCCAGGCCCGGTTGCGCAGCATGTCGCGGATGGAGGACAGGCTGGTTTCCTGCTGGCCCACGGGCGGGGGCACCACCTCCTGGCAACTGGCAAACAGGTTGAGCGTCAGCAGCACAGTAACCGCCGCCATCAGGACCGCGACCCACAGGAAACCCTGGGCCTGATCCCCGCTGCCCAGCGCCTGGACCAGCGGCATGGTGGCCGCCGTCGCGACGATCACCGACAGGGCGGTGCCGGCGGCCCGCAGACTGCCCAACTGCACCCGTTCATCCTGCCGCACCGTCATCATCGGCATCAAGGCGCCATAGGGGATGTTGACGATGGAATAGAGCAGTCCCAGTACCACGAAGCTGACGCAGGCCCACAGCAGCTTGCCGGTCCCATCCAGCGGTGGAACATAGAAACTGGCCACACAGAACAGGCCGAACGGAACCGCCCCGAACAGGAAATAGGGCCGCACCCGGCCCCAGCGGCTGCGTGTGCGGTCCACTGCCAGCCCGACCAGCGGATCGAACGCCGCGTCCAGCAGGCGTGACAGCAGGAACAGCGTTCCCACCACGCCCACGGGCAGCAGCGCCACATCGGTATAAAAGTACAGCAGAAACGCCCCGACCATGTTCCAGGTCAGGCCGAAACCGAAATCCCCCGCGCCATAGCTCAGCTTGGCGCGCCAGGACAGCGGCGGGGCGGCGATGCCGCCCCCCTCTTGGTTGATCGACATCGCCGTTTCCTCCGCGTTTCTTACAGGCCCAGCGTCTTGCGCGCCTGGGTCAGGCCGTCCAGTGTCGGGCCTGTCGGCTTGTATTCCAGGCCGATGGCCCCCTTGTAGCCAAGGTCACGCAGGATGCCGATATAGCGGGGCCAGTCGATGGTGCCGCTGCCCGGCTGGTGCCGGCCCGGCACGTCGGCCACCTGTACATGCCCAACAAGATGGAACCGCCCCGCCAGTACCTTGGCCGGGTCTTCCCCCATCACGGTGGAATGGTACATGTCATAGAGCAGGCGCAGATTGGGGCTTTTTACAGCCTCAACCATGTCCAGCCCTTCGGTCGTGCTGACCAGGTACATGCCGGGATGTTCGACCCGGTCGTTCAGCGGTTCCAGCAGAAGCATGATGCCGGCTTCCTCCGCAAGTGTCGCTGCCTGACGAAGGGCCGTGACGGCCGCATCGAAATGATCCTGACGCGGCACATCGGGCCGGGTGAAGCCGGATGCGACGACCAGGGCCGGCGCACCGGCTTGGCCGGCCGCGATCAGGCTGTCGCGCACGGCGGCCAGGAATTCCCCATGCTGGGCCGGATCAACGATGCTGCGGCGCGGTTCGACCACGAAACTGGCCAGCTTCACCCCGGTCTCTTCCAGGGTCTGGCGGATTTCCGTCAACGGCTTTTCCCGCCACAGATGGAATTCCACTGCGTCAAGGCCGGCTGCCTTGGCGGCGCGGATACGGTCAACAAAGGTCGGGTGTTCGGCGGCGAACAGCCACTCGATACAGGCGGCGAGGTACATGGATGTCCTCCAGACGGGACATGTTTGACCGGCGACAACCCGGGTAGTGGTCACCGGCGGCCCGCGCATGCGAACCTGGCGCCGAAGCGCTAAAACAGGGCCCCCGGATGGGGTCAGTACCGGATGCCGGTGTCGGCCTTGCCCTTGGCCAGGACCAGTAGGGCGATGGCGGCACCGATCAGGGCGGCGATCCCCATGGTCAGGAAGGCGGCCTGCACCGTGCCGCCCGTGACGGACTTGGCACCGGCAACAAAGAACGGGCTGGTGAACTGGCCCAGGAAGAAGCAGGAGGCCCAGATGCCCATGCCACGTCCGCGATGGGCAAAGGGCAGCTTGCTCTGTGCCCAGGCGATCAGGATGGGGATGGTCATGCCAGCGCCCATCTGCTGGATCACCAGCACCACCATCATCGATTTGTAATCCGGGGCCAGCCCGATCCCGGCCAGACCGACACCCAGGAAGGCGAAGAAGCAGAAAATCTGCAGCGACAGGGTGCGCTTGCCGATCCAGCCGAAGATCAGCGCCCCGACCGGCACGCCCAGGCTGGCCAGCGCGATCAGGGAGCCGACGCGGGCGGGATTGTCCACCCCAACCTCGCGGAAGGCCAGACCACCCTGGATGATGAAGACATAATACAGTGTGGAGGCAAACAGGGTCACAACGCCATAGAGTGCCACCGCACGGGTGGGGAAGGGCAGGGCCGGACCCTCATCCGCCGGCTTGGCAGCCGGTGCGCCGCTGACAGTCTTGCCGGGTTCGAAAATCATGAAATGCATGCCCATGAAAATGGGCAGTGCGATCAGATAGATCAGGAACATGCCGTTCCAACTGAGCGTCGTCAGAAGCCCCGACAGGGCGATGACGCCCGATGCCATGGCCGGTCCGGCCAGCCCCTGGATCATCAGGACCCGGCGCCGGCCCTTGGCATCATAATAGTCGGCGATCAGAGTGTTGACGATGGTCAGGATCGCCGCCTCCGTCACACCCAGCAGCAGGCGCGAGGCGATGACCGCATGTAGGCTATCCAGGAAATAGGGCAGTGAACCGGCGATCCCATAGAAGAAGGTCGACCAGACCAGAAGCCGTCGGCGACCGAACCGGTCTACCAGCATGCCGGCAAACGGCGCCAGGATGGCGATGGCAAGGCCGGGTGCCGAAACCAGCACCGGCACCAGCAGGGAGGCATTCGCCACATCCTTGAAATGGTCAAGAATGGTGGGCACCGCCGGCGTCAGCGACACAATGGCCAGAATCGGCAGGAAGCCGCTGATCACCAGAATGATGGCTTGGGCAATGCCTGCTTTGCGCACGTCGCCGGATGCCGGCGCCGCGATGGCCTGATCAGCCATGGATTTCCTCCCAGATGGCGCAACGAGCACCATAACAGAATTATGATTCCAATAATGATGCTGGCGGCGGAACTGTTTTGTCAATGCGGTAATTGCAACGCCGATAGTGCCATAAGGCACGGAAAAAAAATGCAGCCATCCGCCGCTGGTTTCGGTTGACACCAAGCTGTTTGCTCCGTTAGCTATTCAGAATAGCAATTCTAATTCGAAAGCCATGGACGCCGTGACCGTACCCCTGAACGGGGCGCTGCCGGAACGCACCGATGGCCGCACAGGAGGAAACCATGCGTTTTTCGACCTTTCTGAATGCCCGCTGCATGGGTGAGGAACAGGACCGTGACCTGTTGCTGGATCTGGTGGAGCATGTGGAAAAGGCAGAGGCGGCGGGCTTCGACGCTGTCTTCCTGCCTGATCATCATTTCACCGGCTACATGCCCATGGCATCCGATCCGATGATGTTCGCCGCGTATCTGGCCGCGCGGGTCAAGCGCATGCATTTCGGTTTCTCCGTGACCACGGTTCCGCTGCACCATCCCGTACGGTTTGTTGAGCGCGTGAACATCCTGGATCAGTTGACGGAAGGCCGCCTTCTGGTCGGTGTCGGCAGCGGCACGACACCGGAGGAGATGATCGGCTTTGGCGTGAACTACAAGGAAGCCTCGCGTCTGGCCGAAGAGAACCTGGCCATTGCCGAACAGCTTTGGGCCAAGAAGGCGGAAGATGCGCCCGTCACCTTCGACAATGGCCATTACAAGGGTGAGGTGGTGCAGCGCATCGCCCCCGTCGCCTACACGCCCGGCCATGCCCGGCTGATGCCGGTGGCGATGAAGGAAAGCAGTGCACGGCGCGCCGCACAGTTCGGCTGGCCGGCCTTCATCCCGGCCTTCACTCCGCCGCAGATCGGCGGGACCGAACCGTTCAAGCATGTGCAGAAATTCTTTACGATCTATCGTGATCTGCTGCTGGCTGCCGGCCATTCCGCCGAACGTGTCGCCGATGCTCTGTCCTGGACCACGCACACCTATCAATGCGTGCATATCGCGGAGACGGACGAACAGGCCCGTGCCGAGCTGGAAGACATCCTGACCGATTATCAGGCTGCCGTGGAGCGTGAGGCCGCCTTCAATGCCAAGGCAGAGGCGACGGAGGCCAACAAAAAGACCGACCGCACGCCCAACGCCCTGACCGACGACTGGATCGGCACTTGGTGCCTGTATGGTAGCCCGGAAACGGTGATCGAACATCTGAAGCCCTATCAGGAACTGGGCATCGGCAATGTGCTGTGCGGTCTGCTCACCGGTCCGCTGACCGCCAAACGCAAGGCATATGCGAACCAGACCATGGATTATTTGTCGCGCATCGTCATGCCCGCCCTGAAGGGGGGTGCGTGATGGCCAAGCCGCTGATCGTCGGGTTCGGGGGCACCACCCGACCCGGCTCGTCCGGGGAGCGGATGGTGGCTGCCGTTCTGGCAGCCACCGAGCAGCTGGGCGCTGAAACCCGCCTGTTCGGTGGGGCGGCCCTGGCCTCCATGCCGCATTTCGCCCCGGAAAATCCGGGCCGCACGGTGGAGCAGATTGAGTTCGTGGAGGCGGTGCGCGCCGCTGACGGCATCGTCATCGGTTCGCCCGGCTATCATGGCGGCGTATCGGGTCTGGTGAAGAATGCCATCGACCTGCTGGAGGATCTGCGCACCGACGCCCGCGTCTATTTTGACGGACGCGCCGTGGGGCTGATCGTGACGGCGGCGGGGTGGCAAGCGGGCGGGGTGACCCTGTCGGCGCTGCGCGGCATCACCCATGCCATGCGCGGCTGGCCCACGCCGCTGGGCATCGCCATCAACACCATCGCGCAAAAGCCGTTCGATGCCGATGGCCGTCTGGTCGATGCCGACATCATCGCGCAGGTGAATGCCCAGGCCGCACAGGTCATGGCGCTGGCGCGGCGCTAAACAACAATAAGCTCCTATCAGGGAAGAACCCATGTCCACCCATCCGCTTGATCTCGCGGCGCTGACCAGTGGCCGCGACATGTGGTCCACTGCCGCGCTGCCGGGCATCCGTTCGATCATGATGGCCGATGGGCCCATGGGGATCGCGTCGGGTCGCGTCGATGAACGGGATGTTGCGGTGTTGACGCCCTGCGGCACGGCGCTGGGCGCCAGCTTTGATGCCGATCTGGTGGCGCGGGTGGGGGCGATTGTGGGCATGGAGGCGCGGCGCCTGGGCGTCGATGCCGTGCTGGCCCCGAATCTGAACCTGCAGCGCAGCCCGCTCTGCGGTCGGGCGTTTGAGCTTTATGGTGAAGACCCGTTTCTGGCGGGGCACCTGGGTGCCGCCTGGATCAGCGGTTTGCAGGGCCAGGGTGTCGGTTCCGTCGCCAAGCATCTGGTCTGCAATGACAGCGAGACCGACCGCGACAGCATGAATGCGGTGGCCAGCGACCGCGCCCTGCATGAAGGCTACCTGCTGCCGTTCGAAATGGCGGCGGCGGCGGGATGTGTCGGGATGCTGGCCGCCTATAACCGCCTGAATGGCGATTATTGCGTGGAGCATAAGCAACTTCTGACCGATATCGTTAAGGGCGATTGGGGCTTCACCGGCTTCATCGTATCGGACTGGTTCGGTGGACGCGACACCTTGCGATCGGCTCATGCTGGGCTCGACCTGGACATGCCGGGCCCGGACCGGGTGCTGGGCACCAAGTTCGCGGCGGCGGTGCGCGACGGACAGGTGCCACTGGAACGGCTGGCCGATGCCACGGGCCGCGTCGCCAACGCCGTTGCCCGCATCGACGCCCTGCCGCGTCAGGCGCCCGTCGCCAATCCCGATGCCACATTGGTGGAGGCGGCGGCGGCTGGCTTCGTGCTTTTGAAGAATGACGGCGACGTTCTGCCGGTTCTGCCCAAGCGGGTGCGCCGCATCGCCATCATCGGCCCCAATGCTGCCAGTCCCTGCCTGCAGGGCGGCACCTTCGCCAAGATCGCCGTCCGTCCGGATTTCATCACCCCCTTGCAGGCCATCCGTGACCGGTTCGGCGACAAGTGCGAGGTGCTGTATGAACAGGGTGTGGAGCCGGAATACCGCCTGCCGCCGATCAGCGCCACCCCCGCCCGCGACCTGGGCGACGGCGCCACGCGCGGCCTGACGGTGGAATGGCTGCCGGAGGATGGCGAAACGCCTGTCCATGCCGAAACCCGCGACACCAATTCCCTGACCTGGTTCGTGGGGCTGCCGGGCACCGACGCCCTGAAACAGCCGGGGCGTATCCGAGCCACCGGCTGGATCACCCCGGAACGCAGCGGCCCGCATCGCCTGCATGTTGGAGGTACCGGTACGGTCACGCTGTCGGTTGATGGCGAACAGGTCTTTGCCGGCGGTGGCCCGGTGTCGCCATCGGACCTGATGGGCATCCTGAAGGGCGGTGACAGTCAGTCTGTCATTGTCGACCTGAAAGCCGGGCAGCCGGTGCTGCTGCGTTTCGAACTGACCTACAGCCCCGCCCGCGCGCAGGGCCTGTGGTACGGGGTGCGCGGCCCGGACTTGCCCGACGCCATGCTGGCCCGTGCCGTTGCCGCCGCTGCCAAGGCCGATCTGGTCCTGCTCATGCTGGGTGAGACGGCGGATGCCGGTGTGGAAAGCAAGGATCGCGCGGGTACTGCATTGCCGTCGGCGCAGATCGATCTGATCGACCGTATCCGGCATGTAAACACCAACATCGTCGCCATATGCAATGTCGCCCATGCCTTCGACCTGTCCTGGCAGGACAAGGTGCGCGGCCTGATGATTACCTGGTATCCGGGTGAGCAATATGGCCCGGCCCTGGCCCAGGTCCTGGCCGGTGACCGTGAACCAGGCGGGCGCCTGCCCCTCAGCATCGCTGCCCGCGACGCTGATTACCCCGCCTTCGACCTGAAGCCGCAGGCCGGTGGTGCTGTGCCGTACCGGGAAGGTCACCTGATCGGCTACAAAGGCATGCAGGCGGCGGGCGCCGATCCGCTGCATGCCTTCGGCACCGGTTTCGGCTATGCGCGCTTCGACCTGCTGGAGGCGGCGGTTGCCGGTGAACTTGCCCATGGCGTTACCGTATCGGGCCGGATACGCAATCTCTCTGACCGGCCCGGCAAGGCGGTGCCCCAGCTCTATGTCGCCGGGGCTGATAATGTACGTCACCTGTGGGCGTTTGCCGCCGTCACGGTTGCAGCGGGTGAAACCCGTTCCTTTACCCTCTCGGTCCCGGCACGCGCGTTCCAGACATGGGACGGCGGCTGGACCAATGCCACGGGGCCGCACCATATCCTGGTCGGTTGGAACAGTGTAGACCTGCCTATCCAACTGCCAGTTGGGTGATAGGGGACAGGATCAGCGTTTGCCATTCCCGCATTGATGCATCCCGGAACAGGGCGGCGGATATCCATCCGCCGCCCTGTTCTTTTTCGTCCGTTGAAATGACAATGCCGGTTGCCCATCGGGTGTTTACATACTACCATACCAGTCGGGCCGTTCCCTCGCTTTAAAATGGTAGCGCTATCATTTCGGTGTTGGTTCGCCCCTATGGAAACCCGTGACCGGTGGCAAACATCGGCGGCTTTGTCGAGGAAACGTCTTGGTGGATGCAAACAGCCTTTCCCCCGCCCGCCCAGGGCTCCGCTCCTTCGTTCTGGCCGCCCTGCTGTCACTGACCCCGGTCACGGCGGCATGGGCCTGCGACGTGCCGATCAGCACATGCACGAAGGCCAAGCCGGGCAGCCTGCCGCTGATCCTTGGCGGTCAGGCCGTCCCGGTCTTCATCGATGCCGGCGCCGACCCGGCGGTGAAACACGCGGCGGATGATCTGCGCGCCGATTTTGGCCGTGTCGCGGGTCAGGCACCGTCGGCACTGTCATCCCTGGTGGATGCCAAGGGACCGGTGATCATCATCGGCGTGCTGGGCAACAGCCCGACCATCGATGGTCTGCTGCAGGATGGCAAGCTGACCCTGGATGGGCTGGCGGGACAGTGGGAGGGGTACCGGCAGGTGGTGGTGGACCGCCCGGCGCCGGGCATTCCCAAGGCGCTGGTCATTGTCGGCGCCGACCGCCGGGGTGCTGTTTATGGCACCTATGACCTGTCGGAACGGATTGGGGTATCGCCCTGGGTCTGGTGGGCCGACGTGCCGGTGGTGCGCCAGCGCGACCTGTATCTGCTGCCCGGCTCCCGCGCGGACCATCCGCGCGTCAAATATCGTGGCTTTTTCATCAATGATGAAGACCCGGCCTTCAGCGGCTGGGCCAAGGCGAAGTTCGGCGGCATCAATGCCGATCTCTACGGCCATGTCTTTGAACTGCTGCTGCGCCTGAAGGGCAACTATTTGTGGCCCGCCATGTGGGCGCCCAAGGCCTTCAACGATGATGACCCGCGCAACATGGTGCTGGCCGACGAGATGGGCGTGGTCATGGGCACCTCCCATCATGAACCGCTGACGCGGGCACAGCATGAATGGCACCGCAACAAGGACAAGGGCATCACGGGCGGTCGCTGGGACTATGCCACCAATGCCGACAATCTGCGCGCCTTCTGGCGCGGCGGCATCGAACGCATGATGTCGAAGGGTGACGGCAAGGGCTATGAAACCCTGTTGACCGTCGGCATGCGCGGCGACGGGGACGAGCCGATGTCGGAGGAAACGGCCACCCAGATGCTGGAAACCATCGTGGCCGATCAGCGCCGGATCATCGCCGACGTCACGGGCAAGCCTCCGGAACAGACGCCGCAGCTCTGGGCGCTGTACAAGGAAGTGCAGGATTATTACGACCATGGCATGCGGGTGCCGGACGACGTGACCCTGCTGTTCGCCGATGACAATTGGGGCCAGATCCGCCGCCTGCCGGTCGCCGGGCGTGACCCGGTGAACCGGGCCGGCGGCTATGGCGTCTATTACCATTTCGACTATGTCGGTGGTCCCCGGAATTACAAATGGATCAACACCAACCAGATATCCAAGGTCTGGCAGCAGATGGATCTGGCCTATGAAACGGGGGCGCGGAACATCTGGATCGTCAATGTCGGCGATATCAAACCGGTGGAATATCCGCTGGATTTCTTCATGGACATGGCCTGGAACCCGGAGGCGATGACGCTGGACGCCCTGTCCAAATGGCCCGCCCGCTGGTCGGTACAGATGTTCGGCGACGCCCTTGGCGCGGAGATCGCGCATGTGATGGAGACCTACGCCGCCTATGCGTCACGCCGGAAGCCGGAACTGATCGACCAGGATACATTCCCCTTGGGCGAAGGCATGGGTCCGGTCCTGGATGGTGGCCCCTTCGGGCAGATGGTGGCGGACTGGCGGGTGCTGGTGGCGAAGATGGAGGGTATCAAGGCCCGCCTGCGCCCCGATCAATTGGACGCCTACTTCCAACTGGTCGAACATCCGGTTCTGGCCCTGTCCAACCTTTATGAGATGTATTACGCGGCCGCCTGGAACAAGCGGCTGATGACGCGCAACGACCCGCGCGCCGACTATTTCGCGAATGAGGTGGAGCGCACCTTCAAGCGCGATGCCGACCTGACGGCGCAGTATCACAGCATCAATGGCGGCAAATGGGCCGGCATGATGAACCAGATCCATATGAGCTATGTGATCTGGCAGACACCCACCAAACAGTCGATGCCCAGCATCAGCCGCGTTTCCGCCGACACCCCGCCGGACCGCCTGGCCGCTCAGATCAAGTTCACGACGGAGCGGAAGACCGATCCGGCGGTCATCACCCTGCCGGCGTCCAAGTTCGAGCGCAGCGTGGCGGGCAGGGGCCTGTCCTGGCAGGTGGTGCCCAATCTGGGCCATGGCGACGCCGTTGTCGCCCTGCCGCAGGGGCGAGCCTCGACATCGCCGGTGGACGGGGTGCGGGTGGACTATGGCGTCACACTGCCCACCAACGGCCCGGCCACTGTCTCGCTGCGGCTGGCCCCGACCCTGGACACCACGGGTGGGCAGGGCATCCGCATCGGGGTGTCGATTGACGACGGCCCGGTGCAGACGGTGACCTCCTACCTCATCCCCACCCCAGGCGCCGTCAACAACCCGCAGCAGGCCGCCTGGGTGGAGGCCGTGAAGAACAACGCCCACATGGTGGAGGCACGGTTCGACGGCATCAAGGCCGGTCGCCACACCGTGAAACTCTGGCGCATCGATGACAATGCCGTGATTGAATCGCTGACGATCAGCCAGCGTTGATCGCGAACCGGGGGGGAGGGGCCGATGGCTTCGCGGACAATCAAGGCGCTGCGCTGGTGGATGATCGGGCTGATCATGCTGGGCGCCGTCATCAATTACCTGACACGGGCGACCCTGGGTGTGGCGGCCCCAACGGTCCTGACCGACCTGAACATCACCACAGAGGAGTATGGCTGGATCACCGCCGCCTTTCAGCTGGGCGTGATGATGCAGCCGCTCTGCGGCTATGTCCTGGATGTCATCGGGCTGAAGATGGGTTTTGCCATCTTTGCCACCGCCTGGTCGCTGCTGACCATGGCGCATGGGCTGGCCCATAACTGGCCGATACTGATGGGGCTGCGCGGGCTGCTGGGTCTGGCGGAAGGGTCGGCCAATCCCGCCGGCATGAAGGCGGTTGCGGAATGGTTTCCGGCGCGTGAACGCGGCCATGCCGGCGGGGTGTACAATATCGGCGCATCGCTCGGGTCCATGCTGGCCCCACCGCTGGTGGCCTGGGCCATCTTGTTCTGGAACTGGCAGATGGCCTTTGTCCTGGCCGGTGCGCTGGGGCTGGTCTGGGTGGCGGCCTGGCTGAAATTCTATCAGTCGCCGGTCACGCACCCGGCCCTGTCGGATGAAGAACGCGCCTATATCGCGACGGGTCAGGAAAGCCACCTGTCGGGCGACGGTGCCAAGCCCGATTTCCGGCAATTGCTGAAACAACGCAATTTCTGGGGCATCGCCCTGCCGCGTTTCCTGGCCGACCCGACCTGGGGCACCTTGGCCTTCTGGGTGCCGCTCTACCTCACCACCGTGCGCGGTTTCGACCTGACGGCCATCGCCATGTTCGCCTGGCTGCCCTTTGTCGCCGCCGACCTGGGCTGCCTGTTCGGCCCCACCGTGGCCGCCTTCCTGCATCGGCGCGGCCTCAGCCTGCTGAACGCGCGGCGCGGGGCCTTCACGGTGGGGGCAGTACTGATGGTAGGAATGGCCTTTGTGGGGCGGGTGGAAAGCCCCTATATGGCCATCGCACTGCTGTGCCTGGGCGGCTTCGCGCATCAGACCCTGTCCGTCACCGTCATCACCATGGCGTCCGATCTGTTCCGCCGGAACGAGGTGGCGACCGTGGCCGGCATGGCGGGCACCATGGGCAATCTCGGCGTGCTGATCTTCTCCCTGCTGATTGGCGCGCTGGTGGCCACGGTCGGCTATGATCCGTTCTTCCTGGCACTCGGCGTGCTTGACCTGCTGGGCGCCGTCCTGCTCTGGACATTGGTACGGGAAAGGTCAAGGCCATGATCCGTAACCCGATCCTGCCCGGCTTCAACCCGGACCCGTCCATCATCCGGGTCGGGGCCGACTATTATATCGCCACCTCCACCTTTGAATGGTTTCCGGGGGTGCAGATCCATCACTCCCGCGACCTTGTGCATTGGCGCCTGCTGTCCCGGCCCCTGAACCGGCCTGCGCAACTGAACATGCTGGGCGCGCCCGACAGTTGCGGTGTCTGGGCGCCCTGCCTGACCCATGCCGATGGCCTGTTTTATCTGATTTACACCGACGTGAAGCGATATGGCCGCACGACGGTAGGCGGGGCGTCGGGCGCTTCACTGCGCGATTTCCACAATTATCTGGTCACCTGCGACCGGATCGATGGTGAATGGTCCGATCCCGTCCATCTGAACAGCAGCGGTTTCGACCCCTCGCTGTTCCATGATGATGACGGGCGCAAATATCTGCTGAACATGCTGTGGGACCACCGGCCCGGTCGCAACCGCTTTGCCGGCATCGTGGCTCAGGAATATTGCCCGAAGACCCGCACCCTGATCGGGGAGCGGCAGTTGATCTTCAAGGGCACGGCCCTGGGCCTGACGGAGGCACCGCATCTCTATAAACGCGACGGCTGGTATTATCTGCTGACGGCTGAGGGGGGGACCGGCTGGAACCATGCCGTGACCATGGCGCGGTCCCGCCACCTTACCGGCCCTTATGACCTGCACCCCGACACCTACATCCTCAGTTCTCGCACCCGTCCCGACGCACCGTTGCAGCGGGCGGGCCATGCCGATCTGGTGGAAACGGCGGATGGCGATACCTATGCCGTCTATCTCTGTGGCCGGCCCTTGCCCAACCGGGGCCGTTGCATCCTGGGCCGGGAAACCGCGATCCAGCGCATGATCTGGGGCGACGACGGCTGGCTGCGAACTGTGGACGGGCAGGGGCTGCCCAGCCTGACGACGCCGTCACCCGGTCTGCCATCGCATCCATTCCCCACCATCCCGGCCCGCACGGATTTCGATGGCCCGTCATTGCCCGTCGATTTCCAATGGCTGCGCAGCCCCTATCCCGATGAATTGTTCAGCCTGACCACTCGCCCCGGCTGGCTGCGTCTTTTCGGTCGTGAAACGATCGGCAGCCTTTATCGTCAAGCCCTTGTCGCCCGCCGCCTGCAATCCTTCTGTGTCAGCGTCTCGACCCATATGGATTTCGAACCCAGCCATTTCCAGCAGGCGGCAGGCCTCGTCTGTTACTATGGCGGAACGAAATTCCACTATCTCCATGTCAGCCATGAGGATGGGGTGGGAAAGCATCTGCGTGTCATGTCGGCCCTGCCGGACAGTACCCAGGCCGACGCCTTCACCGATCCCATCCCGCTGCCCCCCGGCCCCTTCAGCCTGCGCGCCGAACTGGATCAGGAACGGCTGCGCTTTGCCTATCGGCTTGAAGGCGGGGACTGGATCTGGCTGCCGCAGATATTCGACGCCAGCATCCTGTCGGACGAGGCGACCAGCCCTGGCGCGCCGAATTTCACGGGGGCCTTCGTGGGTATGGCCTGTCAGGATATGGCCGGCACCGGCCATCCGGCGGATTTCGACTGGTTCGACTATACTGACCGCGATTATCTGCCGGACCCGGCGCGACTGGCCTGATTGTCGCCCAGCCCCGGACTGTGCCGGGTCAAGTGGCGCAGGGGCAGCAGGCTGAACAGCAGGATGGCGGCGGGAAGCAGGGCGAACAGCACGGGGATGACCGCCACCGTGCCGGCCGCCTGTGCCCCGCCCCCCTCCACATACCCCGCCACGCCCAGCATCAGGGCCGCCAGCGCCCCGCCCAGCGCCATGCCCAGCTTTTCCCCCGCCACCCAGACGCCGGCGAACAGGCCCGCATGCCGCACCCCGGCCTGACCCTCCGCCGCCTCCGTCGCGGCGGGCAGCAGGGTGAGGGGCAGGAGTTGTTGCCCCGCCTGTCCCACGCCGGCCAGGAAGGTCGCGATGCAGGCCAGCACCACATCCTGCGCCGCGACTGCATAAAGCGTGGCGGTCCCGCCCGCACAGACCAGCGTGGCCAGAAGATAGGCGGGCAGGCTGCCCAACCGCGCCCGGATGCGGACCCAGAGCGGCATGGTCAGGATCGACCCCGCTGTCAGCGACACGAACAGCACGGCCACCATATCGCCCGGCGCCTTCATGACATGCTGTACCGCATAGGGCAGCAGGGCCGCCGTCACAGCAATGGCCACCATCTGCACCACATAGGTGACCCAGAGCCAGCGATAGGGACGGTTGGCCAGCAGATGGCGTAGCGGGCTTTCCGCCGCCATGGCCGCCGGTGGCCTATCCTGCCGGAACCCGCGCGCGGCAAAGGCCGCCAGCAGCATGACCGCACTGCACAGCAGGGCCAGCACCATCCCCATCTGAGCAAAGCCGGCCCGCCCGCCACCGCCCGCCTGCACCAGCGCCGGGGCCAGCCCGCCCGCTGCCAGTACACCGACGCCGACAAAGGCCATGCGCCAGGCGACCACCCGCGTACGCTGTGCCGGATCGTCCGACACCTCCCCCGGCAGCGTGACGAAGGGAATGGCGAAGATCGAATAGGCGCTGGTGGACACCAGAAAGGCCAGCGTGACAAAGCCCAGCGTCAGGCGCCAATCGTCCAGCACCGGCGGCGCGAACAGCATCATGAAACAGGGTGGCAGCAGCACGGCACCGGCCAGCAGCCAGGGCCAGCGCCGGCCCGACCGCCGCTTGGTGCGGTCCGACAGCATGCCCACGGCGGGATCGAACAGAAACTCCCACAGCTTGGGCACCAGCACCGCCAGCCCCGCCCAGGCAGGCGGCACCGACAATGTCTCCGTCAGGAAGAACAGCAGCAGCAATTGCGGCGCGACCACGAAACTGGCCGCCGCGATGGACCCTGTGCCATAGGCCAGGGCGCGGCCATGCGTGATGGGGGAAGCGGACATCAGGGGGCCTCCAGGGCCGTTTATCTCACCAGCCAACGCAGCAGGCGGCGGTGCAGATCATTCAGCGGCGGGCGAATGATGCGGTCGGTGCGGGGCCAGCCCCGCTGGAACACCGGCTTCAGATGGCTGAAATTGTCAAAACCGTCCTGGCCGTGATACCGGCCCATCCCGCTGGGTCCGACGCCACCGAACGGCAGGCTGTCGACCGCGACATGGATCAGCGTGTCATTCACTGTCACGCCCCCGGCCCAGCTCTGATCCAGCGCCCGGTCGATCAGGGCGCGGTCGCGTCCGAACAGGTACATGGCCAGCGGCCTTTCCCCCCGCCGGATGCGGTCCAGCGCATCCTCTACCCGGTCATAGGGGATGATGGGCAGCAGCGGCGCGAATATCTCCTCCCGCATGACCGCAAGATCGTCGGGCGGATCGATCAGGGCATGGGCACTGGCGGCCAGACGCTCCACCCGCACGCCGCGTTCAACAGCCTCGCTTAGCAGCGCACCGGCCCGCTGCCGCCCGCGTTCGCCGAAAACATTGCTCATCTCCGTCGGGAAATAGGCCTTCACCTTGGCCCTCAGGGCGGCCAGGAATGGTTCCATCTCTGCACGGGGCAGCAGCACATGGTCGGGCGCGACACAGGTCTGGCCGGCATTGGTGAATTTGCCATAGGCAATGTCCGCCGCCGCACCGGCCAGATCGGCCCCCGGCAGGATGATGGCCGGCGATTTCCCGCCCAGTTCCAGGGTGACCGGCGTCAAATTCTCCGCTGCCGCCATCATCACCATCCGCCCCACGCGGGTGGAACCGGTGAACAGCAGATGGTCGAACGGCAGGCGGCTGAACCGTTCCCCCATGTCCGGCCCGCCCGTAACCACGGTGACCACACCGGGCGGCAGCACATCGGCCACCATTTCGGCGATCAGGGCCGTGGTACGCGGCGTCAGTTCGGATGGTTTCAGCAGGGCGCGGTTACCCGCCGCCAGGATGCAGGCCAAGGGACACAGGGCCAGTTGCAACGGATAGTTCCAGGGTGCGATGACCCCCACCACGCCCAACGGCTGCGGCTGTACCCAGGCGCGGCCGGGTTGCAATGGTAGCGGCACCGACCGCCGCCGCCGCTTCATCCAGCCTTTCAGCCGCGACGCGCTGTGCCGCAGGGCCGAAACCGTGACGAACAGTTCCGCGAACAGCGTCTCGTGCGCCAACCGTCCCCCGAAATCCGCATCGATTGCAGCCACGAAATCCCCTTGCCGGCGGGCAAGCCCGTCGGCCAGGGCGTGAAGCCAACCCCGCCGCGTTGCCGCATCGGGGTTGGGATCGGCCATCACGGCGTCGCGAAGCCGCGTAAAGGCTTCATTCAGTTGATCATGCATGGACATCATCCTACCGGTCAGTATTGCCAGCGGAAATAGCCGCCGATGCGCCGGGGGCGGCCATAATTGACGGCATCCAGGCCGAAGCTTTCCAGGTTGTTGATGTCCACGACATAATCCTTGTCGAACAGGTTGGCCACAGTGATACCCGCCCCGATGGCGCCATCATCGCTGGTCCAGCCCAGGGTGACATCGGCCAGCCAGTAACCGGACTGCGACAGGCGTTCCAGATTGCGGCTGTCGAAATAGACCCTGGAGCGGTAGGAGAGATTGGCCGTCAGCCCGATCTCACCGATCCCGTCCAGCCGCTGGCTGTGCGACACGGTACCCGTCAACGACCAGCGCGGGGTGGAGGGCAGGCGGTTGCCGTTCAGATCCTCTCCGCGCGACACGAAATCCTTATATTCCGCATCGATCAGCGACCCGGACAGACCCAGTTCCAGCCCGGCAACCGGCAGGGCCGTCATCTCGAACTCCAGGCCCAGGATGCGGGCGCTGGCGGCATTGTCGAAGGTCTGGACTGTCAATCCGTCGCGTTCGATCAACTGGAAAACCTGCAAATCCTGGTAATCGTAATAGAAGCCCGACAGGTTGAGGCGCAGGCGACGGTTCAGCCATTCGGTCTTGGTCCCCACCTCGAACGCGTCCACCGTCTCGTCATCATAGGGTTCAAGGTCCGCCGGATCACGGGTATAGCCACCGAAGAATCCACCGCTTTTGTAGCCGCGATTATAGCTGGCATAGGCCATGGCATCGTCGGACAGGGTCAATGCTGCGGCTAGCCGGCCTGATACGCTGTCGAAGGATTTGTCGGCAGACAGGTCGAACAGCTCCACCGCCTGCTCCACCGTGCTGGCATAATGGAAATCCTTCTTGTCCTTGGAATAGCGCAGGCCCGCCGTCAGGGTCAGGCGCTCGGTAGCGCTGAAATCCACCTGCCCGAAGGCGGCATAGCCGTCCGTGGTCTGGCGATAGGGAAAGCCGACCATGGCCACATTATTTTCAACCGACAGGCCGGTTGGATTGTCGGGCGTGGTGAACAGGGGGCGCAGGTCGCGCAGCACGTCATACTGGCTGTCGGTATCCAGGTAATCATGCAGGTAATAAAGGCCCGCGACGGCCTTCACCTTGTCGGTCGGGGCGGCCTCCAGGCGCAATTCCTGGGAGAAGTCGCGCTGCTTGGCCAAATAGGTCGTTTCGATCAGGCGGCCCGGACTGGCGTCCGTATCCTCCACATCATTGCGCTTGGCATGGTCCCAGGCGGTGATGGAATAGAGCGTGACGCCCGGCAGATCCCAGCGAAGGTTCAAGGTGGCGCCGATCAGGTCGACGCGGTCCTTGCCGTCCAGATTGTAATCGCCCTTATAGGGATCGCCATCCGTGTCGGCATAGCCCAACGCGTCGGTACAGCCGCCCGATGCATAAAGCCCGGCGGCACACAGCCCGTCCGGGCCGGCGGCGGCGGGAATGCCGGGGAGCAGGGGACGCGACTGCGCATGGATACTGTCCCCCCGGTTGCGCCCGCCATGCACTTGCAACAGCGCCTCGAACCCGTCGGACGGGGTCAGCAGCAGGCTGCCACGACCGGCCCAGCGATCGGTATCGTTGACATGGCGTCCTGTGACCCGGTTAAGGGTGCGGCCATCATCGCGTTCCCAGATGCCGGCGATGCGCATCGCGGCCTTGTCTTCCACCAGGGGTGCGTTGGTGGCGGCCTGCGCCGTGATGGCGTTGTAACGGCCATAATCGATGCGGCCCTCACCGCCGACGGTGAAATCCGGGCGGCGGGTGGTGACATTGATGGTGCCGCCCGTGGTGTTACGGCCATAGAGCGTGCCCTGTGGCCCTTTCAGCACCTCCACCTGCGCCAGATCGAAGAACTGTCCCGTCTGTGCCAGGGGGGAGGCGACATAGGCGCCATCGACATAGATGCCGACCGCCCCCGCCGCATTGGCGTTGAAGTCCGACAGGCCGACACCCCGGATGAAGATTTTCGGGTTGGCGGACGCATCGGTGCTCTGGATCATCAGGCCGGGCGCCAGCTTGCCCAGATCCTGCACGTCGCGCACACCCTGGTCCAGCAGCGCCGCACCCGACAGGGCGGTGACGCTGACGGGCACATCCTGCATGTTCTGCTGCCGCTTCTGGGCGGTGACGACAATTTCCTCCAGCACCACCAGCTCCTGTGCCGTGGCGGGCAGGGCGGTGATAACGGCACCGGACAGCAGCAAGAGTTTCAACCCATTGTTCTTCATGGCATTTCCCCTGTTCAGACAACCCTGTTCATCGCATGCGGCATTCGCCGCTTTGTTCAGGCCGATGCCGGAAAGACCGGCCAGGCCTGTGTGATCTCCCCCCCGTCAAAAACGGTGAGGGAGCCGAACTGCAGGAAAAGCGCCTCCGACTGTCGGGGACGCAAAAACAGCCAGTCACCGGGCTGCCGGGCTGGGGCGTGTGGCCCCAGCCAGCATTCCTGGTTACTGGACGGTCCGAAGATGGCGCTGCGCCGCAGGCCCGTGGGCCAGACGGGGTCGGCCAGCCAGTTGCCGCCATGGATGAAATGCGCCTGTGCATGCCCCGCAAACAGCCGGGCAGGCAGGCTGCCCAGGCCCAGCACGCGGGCGGGATGCGCGACCTTCAAAATGGGTGTGGCGATGAAACAGGCCGGCACATGGTGCGACAGCGTGCCAATGTCGAAATCCGACGGCTTCACGAACGCCGATCCGATGGCCAGATCATTGGCCGGGCTGCACATGGCATGCAGGGCATAGGTCGGGCTGCCGGCACTGTTCAGCAGCGGGTCCGCCACCCCGCGTGACCGCAGCACCCCTGCCATCGCCGCATAATCCCGGCACATGGCGGCAAAGGCCCGTGACCGGATACCCATTGCCGGGGGCAGCTTGGCCAGATGCGGATCATAGCCCATCAGGCCGGTAAGGCGGATTTCCGGTCCGGCCCGGTCCAGAAGGGCCGCCAGGGCCGCCGGTCCTGCCACCCCGCCGCGATGCAGGCCGACATCCACCTCCACCGCCGCATCCAGCGTAATCCCCAGGCTGCGGGCAAGGGCGGCGTACTGGTCCAGCCGCTCCACATTATCGATCAACCAGCGCGGGCCAGGCCCGTCGATCCCGGCTTCGTCGTAATAGGCACGGGCAGCACCCACCGGCAGCGGCTTGCCCAACAGGATATCCGACGTCGGATCAACCTCCTGCATCGACAGCAGCATGGCCCGGCTGAAGACCATGGTGCGGTTGCTGTTCAGCGACGCTGACAGGTGGCGCAGCAGCGGCGCGCAGGGTAGTGACTTCACCACCAGCCGCACCGCCGCCCCACCACGCAGCGTATCGGCCACCGCCCTGATATTCGTATCCAGCCGTGACCGGTCCAGGATCAGAACCGGTTCGGCAATCCGGGCACGGTCTAACGCGGCGGACAGGGACGCGAAATAGGCGGCGGGCGCGTCAGGCATCGGCGAACACCCCGCGCAGATAATCATTCAGAAACCGCCCTTCCGGGTCCATCTGCCGGCGCAGGTCGGCGGCATCGTTGAACCTTGGGTAAAGGGCGGCGAAATCGGCGCGTTTCAGGCTGTTCAGCTTGCCCCAGTGCGGCCGCCCGCCATGCCGGCGCAGAATCGGCTCCACCAGCTGATACAGGAAATCATACTGATCCTTGTAATAGGCATGGACGGCGATGGACCCCGTCATCCGGCCCTGGAACGGCGACAGCCAGGCATCGTCGGGGGCGACGACCCGCGCCTCGATGGGGAAGAACACATCGTTGCGCTGCCCCTCAATGGCGGCGATTACCTCTTTCAACGCCTCGATCTGTGCTTCCAGCGGCAAATGAAACTCCATCTCGTTGAAGCGCACGGGCCGTTCGTTGGACAGCAGCCGCCAGCTTTCATCCACCACCCGTTCCGGCTCCAGCCCTGACATGACCTGCCGTGCCACCCGTCGGCGCAGGGTCGGCGACCAGCCAAGCCAGTCGCGCAGCTTTTTAAGGTCCAGCAGGGCCTCATTATCCTGTGCGGGCGGCCGTACCGTGGCCGGCGCATCCGTTTCGTCATGGGTGATGACGGCGGTCATATCGGTGAAAGGCAGGTAGTAGAATTCGATATTGCGGTGGGCCTGATGCAGGCGGGGCCAATCGGCCAATGTCTGTTCCAGCGGTTGTAGCCAGACATTCCGCTCCACCCGCTTTAACGGGCTGTTCTGCAAGGTCACCTGTGTGACGATGCCAAAGGCACCCAGGCCCATGCGCGCCGCCTGAAACAACTCCGCATTACGTGCGACATCGCAATCAAGAATGTCACCGCGCCCGGTGACCAGACGCAGGGCCGTGATATTGCCGTGCAGGGCGGGCAGGGTGGCGCCTGTACCATGGGTGCCCGTGGCGGTGGCGCCGGCCAGCGATTGCTTGTTGATATCGGGCAGGTTCGGCATTTCCTGCCCGATCCCGGCCAATGCAGCGCCCAGATCGGCCAGCCTTGTACCACCCCAGGCCACCGCTGTGCTGGTGGCCTTGTCATGGGTGATCAGGCCTGTCATCCGGTCCAGCGTGATCAGGGTGCCGGGCGTGGGCACCAGGGGCATGAAGGAATGGCCCGATCCCACCGCGCGCAGCGGACCGGGTGCCGTGCGCACCAGCGCTGCCAACTCATCCTCGCTGCCGGGTGCCGCGCGCTGCGCCGGATAGGCGTGCTGAATGCCGGACCAGTTGCGCCACAGCAGCCGGCCTGCCTCATCCTGGCCCGGCGGTGCGGGTGGCTCTGGCTGCACACCCACCCGGCTGGCGGCCCACCCGCCGGCGCCGGCCACCGCTGCCACACCCGCCATGCCAAGGAAAAGCGAACGCCGTGAAACCATCATTTCCCCTTTCAGCGCGGCGGCTGGCTCATGAACAGGATCAGGGCGGTGTAATCCTCCGGCGTGCAGGCAAAGCATTGCCCCCCTGCCGGCATACCATTCACGCCCTCAACAATATTCTTAAGAAGCACCGGCATCCCCTTGTTCAGGCGTGGTTTCCATTGCTCCACAACACCCGTCAGCGGCGCCCCGCTATCCGCCATCGTGTGGCAGGCAAGGCAGGATGCGGCATAGATCTCCGCCAATCGCGGATCGGCGGGACGCAGGGCGGCAATGGTGGCGGCATCCGGCGGCGGTGTTTCCTTCTGTCCGCAGGCCCCCAGGCACAGGAACGCAAGGCAAAGCAATCCCCGCAGCGCCCGTACGCTCAAAGGCGTCGTCATGGCACCCCTATCAATGATGGCTTGTAGTGATCGCTAACTAGTAAAGTTAGTGATAACTAATCCTTGTGCCCGACGCAAGCGGATAATGCGGGCCACCGCCGGTGCCCGTTCAGAAATGACGATGATGGTGATGCGGTGGGGTCAGGCCTGTTCCAGGCCGTTGCGCAGACCGCCCTGCCACATAGCGGTCAGGCCATGGCAAAGGGCTTCCGGCGACTGGTCCGGGTCTTCCAGGGCCAGTTCGATGATGCTGTATCCGGCCTCGACCGCGATGCGGGTGCGCAGGCGCAGTTCAGCGGGATTGGAATCGGGCAGCAGCGACAAGATCACCTCCATGATCCGGTCGGTCACCAATTCGTGCGACTGGGTACGCACGCTGGACAGGGATGGCACCGCCCGCAGCGCCCGCATGATCCACACCGCCCCCGGCTGCGTGGCCGTGACCTGGATGGATGACAGCAGGAACTGGTAATGCGCCTGGATCAGGCCATCGAACCCCTTGTCGCCATGCCCCTCCAGCCAGACGGCCAGCACTGTATTCTGGCGCAGCATCAGGTCCTCGCCCAGGGCCGCCAGCAGGTCGTACTTGTCCTTGAAATGACGATAGAAGACGGGCGGTGTCACGCCGGCCCGCGCGGCGACCAGATTGGTGGAGATGCGCTCGATCCCGACCTCCCCCAGCAGTTCCGCCCCCGCCTGCATCAGGCGCTGGCGCATGGCCAGCGCCCGTGGGGACAGGGCGCCGCTTTCCGTTTCAGCGGCGGGAACGGGGGAGGGGGATGACGCGGACATGCTGCCTTTTATCTTTCTGTCGGCGGGGTCTGCCATGCCCCCTGCCGGCATCAGGACATAAGGTGGAACGGGCCGGAATTCAACTGCCGGCCTGGGCCAGAAGGCTACGCCGCCGCCCATAGGCCAGATAGACGCCGATACCGATCAGGTTCCAGATGGCAAAGCGCACCAGGGTGCCCGTCGGCAGGCTGATCATGAAGTAGAGACAGCCGATCACGGCCAGCGGCGCCACGATCCAGACCGCGGGGCAGCGGAACAGGCGCGGCAGGTCGGGCCGCGTGCGGCGCAGAACCATGACGCAGACCGAAACCGCGATGAAGGCCGTCAGCGTGCCAGCATTCGACAGTTCAGCGATCTGATCCAGCCGGAAGAAGCCGGCCACCAGCGCCACGAACCCACCGACCAGGAAGGTCAGGCGCAGCGGCCCGCGCCGCTGTGCATCCAGTTGGCTGAGCGAGCGGGGCAGCAACCCGTCGCGCGCCATGACGAAGAACACGCGTGTCTGCCCGAACATCATCACCAGGATGACCGACGGCAGGGCGATGATGGCCGCCGCTCCGATGCCGAAGGCCGCACCCGGATGCTCCAATCCGCGCAGGATGAAGGCCAGTGGCTCCCCGCTGGTCGCGAATTCCGCGAACGGCCAGGCACCGACGGCACAGGCGGCGACAATCATATAGATCAGGGTACAGACCACCATGGACCCGATGATGCCGATGGTCAGGTCGCGCTCCGGGTTCTTGACCTCCTCCGCCGAGGTGGAGACCGCATCGAAGCCGAAGAACGCGAAGAACACGATAGCGGCCGCTGCCATCACGCCGCGCACCTGCCCGTCCACACTGTGCGAGGCAAAGCCATACGGCATGAAGGGCGTGAAATTCTCCGGCATGATGGCCGGCGCCGTCAGGCCGACAAACACGGCCAGCGCCAGGAGCTTGATGGCCACCAGCACAATGTTCAGGGTGGCGCTTTCCTTGGCCCCGCGCGCCAGCATCGCCGTCACGGCCAGGGTGATCAGGACGGCCGGCAGGTTGATGATGCCCCCGCCATGCGGGCCCGAAATCATCCAGGCCGGCAGATGAACGCCCAGGCTTTCCAGCAGGCCCACCATATAGCCGGACCAGCCGACCGCCACGGCGGAGCAGGTGACGGCATATTCCAAAATCAGGCTCCATCCCACCAGCCAGGCCAGCCCCTCACCCAGCACCGAATAGGTGTAGGTATAGGCGCTACCCGCCGCTGGCATCAGGGTCGCCATCTCCGTATAGGTCAGGGCTGCGAAGACGCAGAGGATGCCGCAGGCCGCGAAGGCCAGGATCACGGCGGGACCGGCACGCTCCGCCCCGATGCCGGTCAATGTATAGATGCCGGTGCCGATAATGGCCCCGATGCCCAGCGCCACCAGATGCGGCCAGCTGAGTGTGCGTTTCAGTTGCCGTGACTCGTCAACATGCGTCAGCGCGTCCAGCGCCTTGCGCCGCCCCCAGAAACTCATGCCCCTGTTCTCCTGTCTGCGGATATGGCCGGCTTTTGCCAGCTTTGTATGGATTGGTTTTTCCCTTTACCATGATGTGGCCGCGACAGCTTTGTCCAAAATGCAAAAAGGCGGCGGGCCCCACCGGACCCGCCGCCTTTACCGGCTACCCGTGACGGGTGCGGTTACCACCAGGTTGCGTACAACGCCACCAGGGCCAGGACCACGCCCACGGCACCGGCATTGAAGCCGGTCCCGGTGCGATAGCTGACAGTGCTGGTATCGATCGTGTCGCTGCCCGCCCGCGACGGGATGACCAGCGACGCCGCCGCGGCCAGCACCAGCGAGATGATGAACACGATGCCCATCCGGTCGATGAAGGGCAAGTCGGCCCACCAGACCTTCATCGCCCAGGACAGAGCGACCGACGCGATGGCCGCCGTGATGGCGCCCGCTTCGTTGGCGCGCTTCCAGAACAGGCCCAGCAGGAAGATCACCGTGATGCCCGGCGTGAAGAAGCCCGTGAATTCCTGAATGAACTGGAACGCCTGTTCGGACTGACCCAGCAGCGGGCGGGCGGTCAGGATGGCCAGCAGGATGGAAACCGTGGCCGCGATACGGCCCACCATCACCAACTTTCGTTCCTGCCCGGCCCCGCCTTCGCGCACATGGCGGAACTTCGCGAACACGTCCAGGGTGAAGATGGTAGCGATGGAATTGATCTTCGACGCGGTGGAGGCGATGATCGCCGCGATCAGGGCCGCAAACACCAGACCCAGCAGGCCCGTGGGCAACAGCCGCATCATAGAGGGATAGGCCTCGTCCGGCTTGGCCAGATTGGGTGCCAGGATGACGGCGGCGATACCCGGCAGCACGATGATGACAGGCATCAACAACTTCAGGAAGGCCGCGAACAGCACGCCCTTCTGCGCTTCGTCCAGGCTTTTGGCCGCCAGCGCGCGCTGGATGATGTACTGGTTGAAGCCCCAATAGCTGAGATTGGCGATCCACATGCCGCCGATCAGCACCGACAGGCCCGGCAGGTCCATGTAATGCGGGTTGTCAGCTTTCAGGATCATGTGGAAATGACCCGGCAGTTCCGTGGTCAAACGTTGCCATCCAGCCAGGATGCCGCCTTCGCCGCCGATCTCTCCCAGCGTCAGGCCCGCGATGATCAGGCCACCCATCACCAGCAGCGACACCTGCACGATATCGGTCAGGGCGACCGCCTTCAGGCCGCCGCGCAGCTGGTAAAGAAGGGCGAAGGTGCCCAGGCCGATCAGGGCCAGATTCTGATCCACGCCCGCCACCTTGTTGACGGCGATGGAACCCAGCCAGATGATGGAGGTCAGGTTCACGAAGATATAGAGAACCAGCCAGAAGATGGCCATCAGGGTCCGGATCGACGGACCATACCGCCGTTCCAGGAACTGCGGCATCGTATAGATTTCATTCTTCAGGAAGATGGGCAGGAAGTACTTGCCCACGATCAGCAGCGTCGCCGCCGCCATCCATTCATAGGACGCGATGGCCAGCCCGATGGCATAGCCCGACCCCGACATGCCCACGATCTGTTCGGCGGAGATGTTGGCGGCGATCAGCGAGGCGCCGATGGCCCACCAGGGGAGATTCTTAGACGCCAGGAAATAATCAGTCGTGTCCTTGGGCGCGGTGCCCGGCTTGTCGCGTGACACATATTGCGCCAGCCCGAAAATGGCGATGCCATAGAGCACGACAATAACAATGTCCAATGTGGACAGTTCCATCGATATCCTCCCCCGTTTCCCCTTGGCGCCCACCATGCCCGGCATCTTCCGACCATGGCGGGGGCCGCTTGACGGCCACCATACGCGCAGGCACGTCATATTTGAATTATTATATGCTTAATATGTCACATTGGCCTGCCGTGACGGTACCCATGGTTTATTGACGCCAATGGGCCGGTTCCCGTACCAAGGGTCAGCATCTCGCGGGTCACCCGAACCCGCCAATAAGCCGGAATCCAACCATGAAGCCTGAAGACCTGAGTTTGGTACACAGTCTTCCCATGTTCCGGCAGGTTGAAAAAGAACAATTATCCTCCTTGGCCGCACGGGGATCATTGCAGCGCTATCCGCGCGGAACCCTGCTGTTCCAGGAGGGGGACCGCGCCGATTTCCTGATGGTTCTGCTGGAAGGCGGGGTGGAACTGTTCGCAAGGGACCAGGCCGGCAGTGAAGCCGTGGTGGAAACCTTGTTTCCCGTGGACAGCTTCATCCTGGCCGCCGCTCTGACGGGGGCACCCTATCTGATGTCGGCGCGCACCTTGCTGCCGTCACGGGTGCTGCTGCTGGATGCGGAAATTTTCCGCCACGCCGTTGCCGCCGATCCCGCTCTCTCTGCCCCCGTGATGGCGGAACTGGCACAGCATTTCCGCCGTCTGGTCCGGCAGATCAAGGATTTGAAGCTGCGCACCGGGGTGCAGCGTCTGGGCTGCTACGTCCTGGGTCTGGCGGGTGAGGGTGAAGAGGTCGTGCTGCCCGTCGATAAGCGCATCCTGGCCTCGCGCCTTGGTATGACGGCGGAAAACCTGTCCCGCGCCTTTTCAGCCCTGCGTGACCATGGCCTGTCGGTCCAGGGTAACCGGCTGTTGATCCAGGACCGTGCGAAACTGGTGGCCTTTTCAAAGCCGGACCCGCTGATCGACGCGGCGGAGGGGCCGCTGTCGTTGACGGAGTAGGGTCAAGCCGCCGATATCTCCCGCGCCACATCGGCCACCAGACCCCGCAGCCAGCGATGGGCCGGATCATGGCGATAACGGACATGCCAGGCCATCTCCACCGGAAAGGTGCCCAGATCGACAGGCGCCGGCATGACCTTCAACCGCTTGTCGCGGGCCAGCTGCCGGCAGATCAGGCGGGGCAGGGTGGAACAATAGTCGGTGACCGCCACCAGTTCTGGCACCGCCAGGAAATGGGTGACGGACACCGCCACCTCCCGCTTCAAGGCCTGCTTCTGCAATGCCTGGAACAGGCCGGCGCGTAACCGGCCGGGCGGCAACATGTTCACATGCTTCAACGCCTCATACTGTTCGCGCGACAGGCTGTCTCCTACAGTGGGATGGTCGGCGCGGACCACACAGGCCAGACCGTCATCCATAATGTGCTGGACCACCAGATTGTCGGGCGGATCGGTGATACGGCCGATTACCATGGCGGTACTGCCCGACACCACGCCGGTTTCAGCCAGATCGGTGCCGAACGGCGTCAGGCGCAGCTTGATCCCCGGCGCTTGTTCGCGCAGCCGCGTCACCACCGCCGGCATCAGCACATATTCGACGTAACTGTTTGGGGCAATGGTGAACAGTCGGTTGGCCTGCGCCGGATCGAAATCCTGCTGCCCCAGGACGATATCGTCCAGCGTGGCCAGGGCGGCGGCGATCACGGGCGCCAGTTCCTGCGCCTTCTCCGTCGGTTGCATACCATAGCGTTCGCGGATGAACAGGGGGTCGCGCAGCATCACGCGCAGTCGGTTCAACGCGTTGGACAGCGCCGGTTGCGTCATGCCCAGCCGTTCGGCGGCGCGGGTCACGTTACGTTCTTCCATCAGCGCGATGAAGGTGGGCAGCAGGTTCAGATCGTAGCGCATCAGTTATAATGTCATATGAATGTCTGAAATAGGAAAGATAAATTTCCGAAATATATTAGGCAAAGGCATGATCTGGACATCCCAAGCCACGGAGCCGACCCGATGTCCAAGATCCTCTTCATCCTGACCAGCCATGACCGCATGCTGAATGGCGAGCCGACAGGCGTCTGGCTGGAAGAACATGCAGTTCCCTATCTGGCCTTCACCCGCGCCGGCCATCAAGTCACCGTGACCTCCATCGCCGGCGGCAAGGTTCCGGTCGATCCGAAAAGCGCGCCGACCGTTGAGCAGGCCAATGCCTGGGAGCAGGCGATTGCCGCGCTGTCCGACACGCCAGCCTTTGACACGCTGGATACGGATGGCTTCGATGCCGTCTATATGCCGGGCGGCCATGGCACCGTCTTCGACATGCCGTATAACAAGCAACTGCACGATCTGCTGTTCCGCTTCGATGCCAAGGGCCGGGTGATTGCCGCCCTGTGTCATGCCCCCGCCGTCTTTGCCGGTATGCGCCGTCCCGACGGAACGCCCTTCATCGCGGGCCGCACCGTCGCCGCCTTTACCGATGCCGAGGAGTGG
This sequence comes from alpha proteobacterium AAP38, assembly GCA_001296005.1. Classification (GTDB taxonomy): domain Bacteria; phylum Pseudomonadota; class Alphaproteobacteria; order Azospirillales; family Azospirillaceae; genus Niveispirillum. Next base: position 369,142 of record LJHR01000005.1, read on the forward strand.
GCCGTGGACGGGGTGGAAAAGGTGCCCTTCCTGTTGGAAACTCGCCTGAAGGAATTGGGTGCCATCCATCATGGCGCGCCCGACTGGACCTCCAATGTCATCCTGGATGGCAATCTGGTCACCGGCCAGAACCCGCAATCCTCCGCTGCCGCCGCCACGTTGCTTCTGGGCCTGCTATAAGCGCCCTCCGACCTTCAGACCTGAAAGGAATTGATCATGGGCCTCAAGAATATCCTCACCAGCCGCCTTGGCTTCGGTGCCGCCCCGCTGGGCAACATGTTCCGCGCCATTCCGGAGGAGGAGGCGCTGGCCACCGTGGAGGCGGCGTGGAATGACGGTATCCGCTTCTTCGACAATGCTCCCTTCTACGGCGCCGGCTTGGCGGAAATCCGCATGGGTCAGGCCCTGGCCGGCAAGCCGCGCGACGAATATGTCATCGCCACCAAGGTTGGCCGCCTGATCCTGGACGAGGTGGAGGATGTCTCCGCCCGTGACCTGGGCGAAAAGGGGGAGGTGTTCAAGCACGGCCTGCCCAACCGCATCGTCAATGACTACTCCGCCGATGCCACCCTGCGCTCCATCGAGGATAGCCTGAAGCGGCTGAAGACCGACCGGATCGACATTGTCTGGGTGCATGACGTGGCCCAGGATTTCTACGGTGATGAATGGCTGGATGTCTTTGAATCCGCCCGCAAGGGTGCGTTCAAGACCCTGGACGGGCTGCGGGATGAGGGGGTGATCAAGGCCTGGGGTCTGGGTGTCAACCGGGTGGAGCCGATCGAGCTGCTGCTGGGTCTGGAGGGCAACCGTCCCGACGGCTTCCTGCTGGCCGGTCGCTATACGCTGCTCGACCATGACAAGGCCTTGCAGCGGGTGATGCCGACGGTGGCCGAACGCGGTCTGGGCATCATTGTCGGTGGCCCCTACAGCTCCGGTGCCCTGGTCGGTGGTCCGAACTTCGAATATGCACCGGCCACGCCCGCCATCCTGGACAAGGTGGCGCGCATCAAGGCCCTGGCCGACCACCACGGCATCAGCATGAAGGCCGCCGGCCTGCAGTTCGCGCTGGCCAATCCCGCCGTCGCCGCCGTCATTCCAGGCGCCAGCCGTCCCGACCGCATCGCCGAAGACAGCGCGGCCCTGGCGGAAATCGTTCCCGCCGATTTCTGGCGCGATCTGCGCGCCGCCGGTCTGGTCAATCCGGCTGCCCCGTTGCCCGCTGGGGCTTAGGGTCAGGAACTGGCCTTTTCCGGCTGACGGTGGGTTCATTCACCATCAGCGCCCGGGCCAGCGCCGGTTCCGGGCTGGAACAGACGGAAAGGGTGCGGCATGGGCCGTCGGATGCTGCCAGATAGGCATGGCCCATGGTGCTGTCCAGATAGATGCTTTCCCCGGCCTTCACGATGGTGGGTGCATAGAATTCGGTGTGAACTTCGATGGCGCCCTCCATCACATAGATGAATTCCTCCCCCGGATGGCGGACCAGGGAACCGAATTCCTCCATGGTGCGGGCGCGATGTTCCACCAGGATGGGGATCATCTTCTTGTGCGTGATGTCGGTGTTCAGATAGCGGTGGCGGTAATTCTTGGTGGGAACCTCCGCATCCTCCCCGCCACCCCGGTCAATGCTGCGCCGTGTCATCATGGCGACCGGTGCGGTGGAGGGGGCAACCGGCTCGCTTGCCGGGGCCGGATCGCCCGTAAACAGGGTGCCTATATCGACGCCCAGCCCCTCGCACAGGCTGACGATCTTGTCGAAGGTCAGGGACATGCGGTCATTCTCGACCTTCGACAGGGTGGAAACGGCCAGACCCGTCCGCTCTGCCACATCGGCCAGGGTCCAGTCATTCTGAAGACGCAGACGGCGCAGTGCCTTGCCGATCGGTGCTCTCCGCGTCATCTGCTCACAACCCCCGGTTCACCCCGCATTTTCCGTTCCTGCGGGTTTGGTTAGCGCTTCGGAAAATAAAAAATGCCACAGGGGCGGGGGGGAATGAAACCCCTTTCCCTGTGGCAAGTCACAGCAGTTGAAGCGGGAGCGTTACAAACCAGACAATTGAAGCAGAAGCACGCGCTAAAACGCGTGCTTCTGCAGGTCAGCGACTGCCGGCCCGGCGCTTGTGCGCCGTAAAGCCAAGGCGGCGGATGCCGCCGCCCGGCGCCTGAGGGAGAATGAAGCTGTATTGGATCGGTCACGATCCAATACAGCTGGTATCAATAAGTGAAATCGACGCTCAGCCCGATGGTACGCGGCTGCAAAACGGTGCGGTCGATCTGCACCGGGCTGCCCAGCGCGCTGGTGATCAGATCGGCGGTGGTCGTCGCATGGGAATTGGCGGCGTTTCGGATATAGAAGCGGACGGCCACGACGTCATTCTGCACCCCCGCATTTATATCCAGCACGCCATAGGCCCTGGTCCGCACGAATTCGGGGGAGCTTTCGGGATCGCTGTGCACTGCCCCTGTCCAGCGATAGCCGGCACCGGCATTGGCCGTCCAGTCGGCGGACAGGCTCCATTCATAATCAGCGGTCAGGGCAAAGGAATATCGGGGGATCAGCGGCAGACGGTCCCCATCCTGGGCACCCACCTCCGGGATGTCGCCCTTGAAGCTGGCGTCGGTGTAGGCGCCGTTGGCCCCCAGACGCCAGCCTTCCGCCGGCACGAACACGGTTTCAAATTCCAGCCCCTTGCTCTGCGCCTTGCCGCCATTTTGCAGAAAGGAAACCCCGCCATTGGAACCGGCGATCTGGATATCCTTCCAGTCGATATAGAAAACCGACGCGTTGGCCTGCAGCCGCCCGTCCAGCAGGGTGGATTTCACGCCCGCCTCGTAACTCACCAACGTATCGGCATCCACGCTGGGCGGCACATTGGGCAGGGCCACATTCGGCCCGCCGGGGCGGTAGGAACTGGCGACCCGGCCATAAAGCGTCACATCCTCATCCACGCGCAGGCGCGGGCTGGCCATGAAGGTCAGCACATTTTCCGATGATTTGCCCGGCACCCGCTGCGCACCGCCCAGCAGGGCACCATCGGAAATCTGTGCGAAATCCTGATTATTGTGGGCCCAGCGCAGGCCGGCGGTGATGTCGAACCGGTCGGTCAGGGCGACGGTGGCATTGCCGAACACCGCCACCTCCTCATAGGTCGTGGGCAGGCTGGCGATGGCCAGCGGGTCCAGTCCCGCAATGGAACTGCCGCTCATGGTCTGTGCGCTGGCCGTCTGAAGGTTGGTGCTGTCCTCCCAGGTATAGAACCCGCCCAGCATCCATTCAAACCCGCCGCCGCTGGGCGATGCCAGCCGCACCTCCTGCGTGAATTTCTCATGATCCAGAAGCAGGTCGAACCGCGACAGGCCCGCCGGAACCGCCCCACCCGTTAGGGCCGGAAAGGCAACGCCATAGATGGCACTGGCATCCTGGGCCGTGTCCACCTTGGCCGTGGAATAGGAGGAGGCCGATGTCAGGCTGGCAAAGTCCAGATCCCAGTCGATGGTGGCGGTATAGAGGTCCAGATCCTTGGTGAAGGGTTGGTCCATATAATATTGACTGTCCAGCCTGCCGGCGATGGGCCGGTCGGTCGCCGCATCATAGGCGACGACGGCATTGTTGCGGCTGTCGACCTTCTGGAACAGGGCCTGCAGGCGCACCGTCACCGGTTCCGCTGGACGCCACAGCAAGGCAACGCGCGCCCCCTTCTGGGTATTGTCGTTGATGTCATCGGCGCCGCTGCGGGCATTGCCGATATAGCCCTGGTTCTTCTGCTTATAGAGACTGGCCTGCACCGCCAGTCGGTCCTCGATCAGCGGCAGGTTGACCTGTCCACGGACACCCCAATTGGCGCCCCCGGCGCTGTTGGTGGCCGACATGTCGCTGCCTAGCCGTATCTGGGTTTCCTTCAGGTCGGGCTTGCGCGTCACATATTTCAGCAGGCCGCCCATGGTGCTGGCACCATACAGCGTGCCCTGCGGCCCTCGCAGAACCTCCACCTGCTGGATGTCATAGGGGAACAGGTCCAGCGCATAGATGGCGGCGCGGGCATAATTGGCGCTGGACCCCAGCGGCGTGTCATCAATATAGGTGCCGACCGTGGCGCCTGGCCCCACCGGGGCGACACCGCGCAGGGCCAGCGACACCTGTCCCGGCGTGCCGCCGCTGCTGATGGCCAGACCCGGCATATAGGCGGCATAGTCGGCGACGCCGGTCGGGCTTGACCGGGCAATACGCTCACCGCTCAGAACCGATACGGAGACTGGCACTGTCTGGAGATTTTCCAGGCGTTTCTGTGCCGTCACGATGATCTCTTCGAGCAGCAGCGGCTCCGTGATGGCCGCCTGTCCCGCTGCCGGCAACAGCGGAAGTGCTGCCAGAGCGATACCGGCCAGAAATCCCTTCCGCGCCTGTCGACGCGGTGTCTCACACCTGAAAACCATGGAAATTGCCTTTCCTGTCCGAGGCTGGGGCCGTTGGCCGACCCCTTGGCGTTGGGACGCACGAACCGGTTCCGGCCCTACCCACAGGGGGTGGGCGGCCGGTCGCGGAGGCACGTTTCATTGATTACCAGAAAATTAAAACAGGGTTCCGCACAGTGGTCAACAAGGATTATTCCTATGCGAAAATTTTATGATGTTGTCGGGTGTTTGCGAGGAATCCCTCTTTGGATTGGGTTTACCGTGACTCTAGGCCCCCCCTATCGTCATCCCGGAGAAAGCCGGGACCCAGCGTAGAGCGGCGTCCGCCGCGACATGGGTCATATCAGCGCTAACCGTGCCTCACGCTAGGTCCCGGCTTGCGCCGGGATGACTAAGAAAACAAGTTTCTAATCAAAAGAACGCCGCTGCAGAAGGTGCCTCCAACCTCGCGAAGGCAAGCAGGCAGCCATAGAACGCCTTGTTCGCTATCCATGACATTTACTATACGAAAAATATTTGACATATCCGCCAAGAATGCTGACCATGGCGGGCAAGGGAGGTTCCAGATGCAGGAATTCGACATCGCGATCATCGGTGCCGGTATTGGCGGCGCTTCGCTGGCCGCCATGCTGGCGGATGCGGTTCCGGGCCGGCGCGTGCTGCTGGCGGAACGGGAAGGTTTCCCCGGCTATCACACCACGGGCCGGTCGGCGGCGCTGTATTCTGTCCTTTATGGAAACAGCACCGTCTGTGTGCTGACGGCGGCCAGCCGCGCCTTTTTCAACGATCCGCCACCGGGTTTTGCCGAACATCCGCTGCTGACCCCGCGCGGCGTGCTGTATATCAGCGATCAGGTGGATAGCGATGCCGTGCGCGAGGTGCGGGAATCCGCAGCCCGCACCGGCACCCGCGCCCTGCCGCTGACCCCGGGCCAAGCGCGCGACATGGTGCCCATCCTGCAACCCGGCCCGTTGCGCGACGCGCTGCTGGAACCCGACGCCATGGATATGGATGTCCATGCCATCCATCAGGGTTTCCTGCGCCGGGCCAAGGCCGGTGGGGTGGAACTGTACAGTGACGCCCCGTTGCAGGCGGCATCCTGGGATGGTTCCGCCTGGACCCTGACCTTTCCCGGCGGGCCGGTGCGTGCCGGCAAGTTGGTGAATGCCGCCGGCGCCTGGGCGGATGATGTGGCCCGCATGGCGGGCGTGCCGACCGTTGGTTTGATGCCGCTGCGGCGGACCGCCATGATGCTGGACCCGCCTGCTGGCTTTGATATTCACCGCTGGCCCGCTGTCATCGATGCGGGCGGCTCCTTCTATTTCAAGCCGGATGCCGGGATGATCCTGGCTTCCCCCGCCGATGAAACGCCGTCACCGCCCTGTGACGCGCAGGCCGATGAATGGGATATCGCCGTCTGCATCGACCGGGTGCAGAACGCCGCCGACCTGCCGGTGCGCCGCGTATCGCGCAGCTGGGCCGGCCTGCGCAGCTTCGTGGCCGACCGCAGCCCTGTGGTGGGTTCGCCCGCCAGTCAGCCCGCCTTCTTCTGGTTCGCCGCCCAGGGTGGGTACGGTATCCAGATGGCACCGGCCCTGGCGCGGGTGGGGGCCAGCCTGCTGGACCATGGCGTGCTGCCACCCGATATTGCCGATGCTGGCGTCACCATCGCCGACCTGTCGCCCGACCGCTGCCAAGGGGATTGACCCATGCGCCTGTTCATGGCCGTCGTGGCCACCGAAACCAACAGCTTCGCGCCCATGCCCACCGGCCTGGGCAGTTTCCAGGAATATGGCATCTATCATGGCGACGCCTCGCGCCGGCCGGATACGGAGGGTGGGGCCTTCCTGCGCCACTGGCACCGCCGGGCCGAAGCGGCGGGGATCGAGGTGGTGGAGGGGCTTTGCGCCTATGCACAGCCAGCGGGCCGCACCCTGGCCCCCGTCTGGGACGGGTTCAAGGCGGAGGTGCTGGACGGCATCGCCAAGGCCGGCCCCGTCGACATGGTCCTGCTGCTGCTGCACGGGGCCATGATGGCCGTGGGCCAGGATGATTGCGAGGGTGATCTTCTGGCCGCCATCCGGGCACAGGTGGGGCCGGATGTGGTGATCGGGGCCGAACTGGACCCGCATTGCCACCTGTCACCCGCCATGCTGGACAGTGCCGATATCCTGATTGCCATGAAGGAATATCCGCATACTGACGGCGTCGAACGTGCCGATGAACTGTTCGACCTGTGCCTGGCGACGGCGCGTCGTGAAATCCGCCCCTTGATGCGCGATTTCGACTGCCGCATGATCACGCTCTACCCGACAACGGTGGAACCGATGAAAAGCTTCGTCGCCGACATGAAGGCGGCGGAGGGTCATGACGGTATCCTGTCGGTATCGCTCGCCCATGGTTTCCCCTGGGGCGACACGCCCTGGACCGGCACGCGCATGTGGGTGGTGGCCGATGGCGATGCGGCAAAGGCCGTATCCACCGCCCGGTCCTTCGGTGAACGGCTGTACCGGCAGCGGGAAAGCCTGCGCCCCAATGTCACCAGTATCGACACCGCCCTGGACAATGTTGTGGCCGCACCCAAGGTGCTGGGCCGCCCAGCGGTTCTGGCCGATGTTGCCGATAATCCCGGTGGTGGGGCGGCGGGCGACAGCACCTTCATCCTGCGCCGCCTGCTGGACCGGGGCATCGGCAATGCCGCCATCGGCTGTTTCTGGGATCTGGGCGCCATCAATATCTGCGTCAATGCCGGCATCGGTTCACATTTCGATCTGCGGCTGGGCGGCAAGTGCGGCCTGGCCTCGGGCGATCCAGTCGATCTGCCGGTCACTGTCCGTAACATCGTGAACAACCATGTCCAGACGGGCCTGGACCGGGAACCGACCGCACTCGGCCTGTCGGTCTGGCTGGAAGGGCCGGGCGGCCTGCATATTGTGCTGGCCAGCCAGCGTAGCCAGGTGTTTCAGCCCGATGCCTTCACAGGCCTGGGCATCGACCTGTCGGACCTGGACCTGATCGTGGTGAAATCGACCCAGCATTTCTATGCCGGGTTCGGGCCCATGGCCTCCATGGTTCAGTATGTCTCCACGCCCGGTGCCATCGCCCCAGAATTCACCACCATCCCCTATCGCACGCGCATGCTGGATTTCTGGCCGCGCGTGGCCGATCCGTTGGGTCTGGATACCTGACGGTAGTTCGCTCCAGTTGAGGGACTTGACCCCGGACGGCCCGCCGTCCGGGGTTTTTCTTTACGGGGCTGGAGTAGGTGGAAGGGGGTGTGATTGCTGACTTCCTGACCAATTCTTGCTATGATCCACCCCATCAACGCCACCCGTGTGCCCGCTCCATCCAACGCCCCCATTTGGGGGCGCGGGCGGGGCTTGAACGGCGAAACACCCCTTTATTTTCTGTTTCATCTGGTTGCACGAAGTCGATTTTCGGTCAGAGTGGACACGCCATCACCTCCAAATGATGGGTTTGCGACCCGGTCATCGCCGCTTGGCCACCGCCTCGATCTCCACCCTGGCGCCAGGCAGCATCAGGTCGGCCCGTACCGTGGACCGGGCCGGGCGGTGGCTGCCGAAGCTGGCGGCATAGGCGGCGTTGAACGCTGGAAAATCGGCGGTATCGGTCAGCCAGACCGTGGTCTTCACCACGTCCGACAGGTCCAGCCCGAAACCGGTCGGCACGCGGTTCAGGTTGGCCAGGACCTGTTCGGTCTGCTGGGCCACATCATCAGGCGCCACGATGGCGCCATCGGCAGCAAAGGCCAGCTGGCCCGACAGGAAAATCAGGTCACCGGCAGGCATGGCGGGGGAAAGGGCAGGGGCGACGGACATGGGTTCAGAATTCCGCAAGGGGCAAAGAAAACCCCCGGACGGCATGGGCCGTCCGGGGCGGGAACGATTGAAACGGCTCAGTAATCCAGCGCGAAGCTGATCAGGTGGAACTGCTCGACGAAATAGAGGAAATAGGCAAAGACCAGGATCATCAGGCTGGCCCGGATACGCGCCCACCACCCGGCTGCCGGATCGGTCCACAGCTTCCAGGCGCGCCACCCCGCCGGCAGCAGGCCCAGCACACCCAGCAACCCCGCCAGTTGCAGCAACCGCAGGACCAGATCGATCTCCCCGAACATCAGCGGATCGATGGCCAGCGTCATGACAAGTGCAAAGCCGGTCAGGCAGCCCACCATCATCAGCGCCGATCCCCGCACCAGCCGGTCAGCCAGCAGATGCTGGCCCGTCAGCGGGTGGGGCCGGCCATAGCGGCGGCGGACCAGGGCGGCCACGGGCCACCAGATGACCGCAAACAGGGCGATGGCCATGGCGATGCCCAGGGCCAGCAGGTTCCAGCCCTTGTTGATGCTCGCCGGCACCGGCTGGGCGATGAAGATGGCGGGGTAGTCATCGGTGGTAATGCCGGTAACGCGGCCATTCTCATCGGTCTTGGTGTGCATCAGGCTGTCGGTGCCCACCTCCTGCCAGCGGTCGGGCGCCACCTCGCGCCAGCGCTTGGGAATGCCGGCATAATCCCGGAACAGCGTGAAGGTGGCGGTCCCATCCTCATTGGTGATCAGGTCGCCTTGGCCGAACAGGTTGATCATGCTGACCAGCGTGCCCTCGGCCCGGCGCGACATGTAGAAGGTGCCGCCAACCGGCACCTTGCGCGTCACCGGCTCAGCCTCGGCAGGCTCCGGGGCGGCCTTGGCCGGGAAATAGCGGTCGGCGAACATACGGTGCAGTTCGTTGCGGATTGGCCCGCGCGACATGTCATCGCCGGTGCTGTTGAAGGAGATGTAAAGGCCCACCCCCTCGTCCAGCCACATGGCCAAATCGCTATGGAACAGGGTGGTGTCGCCGCCATGGCCCATGATGCGGTAGCCATTGCGGTTCTGCTCATAGAAGCCCAGGCCCATGGCCAGTTCCTGGCCGGGCAGAGGGCGGTATTGCGGCTTCCACATCTGCGCCAGGCTTTCCGGCTTCAGGATGCGACCACCCGGCCCCTCGCCCTGGTTCAGCAGGGCGATCATGAACCGGCCCATATCGGCCCCGCTGGCCGTCAGCGAACCCGCCGGGGCATGGTTTACAATCTCGAAGTCCTGCGCCGGTTCGCGGGAGGAGGCATAGCCCTTGGACATCAGCGGGGCCAGATGGGCGGGCAGGGGCTGCGCCATGCTGGAATGCTTCATGTTGGCGGGCGCCAGGATATGCTTGTCGATGTAATCCTCGAACTTCTCACCGCTGACCCGCTGCACGATCAGACCGGCCAGTGCGGTGGCATAGTTCGAGTAGGCGGGAACGGTGCCCGGCTTGTAGGACCGTTCCGGGACCCAGCGCGACAGCAGCTTTTCCAGTTCCAGCGGGTGATCCTGACCGCGCACGATCAGGTCGCGCACCGTCTCGGCAAAGCCCGCCGTATGCGTCATGACATGGCGCATGGTGATGGGTTCGGGCCAGCTATTAGGGATCTTGAAGTCCAGATACTGGTTGATATCGGCATCCAGATCGATGCGCCCCGCCTCCACCTGCTGCATCACCGCGATCCAGGTGAACAGCTTGGAGATGGAACCGGGCCTGAACAGATGCTTATCCGGGTCCACAGGCTCATTCGTTTCCCGGTCGGCAACGCCGTAGCCCTTGGCAAACAGGATCTGTCCATCTTTGACCACCGTGACCACGGCACCTGCAATGTCCCCGCGCTTCAGCGCGTAGGGCAGGAAGCCATCGACCATCAGTTCCACATCGTCCCTGGTCAGAGGATGGGAGATAGGGGCGGCTGTCTGTGCGGTGGCGGTCGCGCCTGGGGCGGCGGGGGCCGGGTCCTGGGCCATCACCGCCGGTACGGCGGACAGCCAGGTTGCGGCCAGAAGCGGAATGATCAGGCTTTTGCGCAATATCATGGATTGGTTCCCTGTTCGTTGGTTTCTGTTTTGGTTCAAGTATTTGCCGCGCGGGCCAACCGTTGGCGCACATCACGGTAATGGGGCAGCGACCGCCACATGGCGAGCGCTGACAGTGCCAGCAGCGGAATGCCGGTCACGCTGATCGACAGGCCGACCGCCAGCGGATCGGCAAAGACATGGTCGGTGGTGACCGCCACCAGCGTCGGCCCCAGGCCCAGCCCGAAGGCCGTATAGGCAAAGGCCTGCACCGCTGTCGTCATGCCGCGCAGTTCTGATGGCACCAGATCCAGGATGGCCGCGATGCCGACCCCGGCACCGATGGCCAGCAGGAAGGCATAGGCCGTGAACAGGACCAGCGTCAGGCCGACCCCCGGCATGACCCCGAACAGCAGGCAGGGGACGCCCAGGCTGACAGCGGCGGCGGCAACCATCGGCTTGGCCGTGGAATGGCCACGTGCCTCCAGGAAATCGGCCAGCAGCCCGCCGACAATGGTGCCCAGCCCCGCCACCCCGATCAGGATGGAGCCCAGCGCTGTTCCCGTCTCTGACGGGGTGAAGTCATGCACCCGCATCAGCAGCGACGGTGTCCAGCTATTGGCCCCGTAATCGACAATCTGTGTCAGGGTCAGCCCGCCCAGCAGCAGACCGAATGCCCAACGATTATCAACCAGATAACGGCGCAGCGTATCCAAACCCGGCTTCACATCACCACCCAGGCTTTCCTGCCGCACCGGTTCACGGATGGTGGCGACCAGAAGGGCCAGGACAACACCGGCCAGCCCCAGGGTCAGCAGCACGGCACGCCAGGGCGCTACCCCGGCGGACTGTGCCAGACCGGACAGGGCGCCCAGGCTGAAGACATCGATCAGGATACCGCCGACCAGTGTGGCCATGCCGGCCCCCATCACCATGCCACCGATAAAGATGGCAACCGCTGTCCCGCGCCGATGCGGCGGGAACAGGTCTGGCACCATGGACAGCACGGCTGGTGCCAATGCCGCCTCCCCGATCCCCACCAGGATACGCGCCCCGAACAACTGCCCATAGGACTGCGCCAGACCGCAGAGCGCGGTCGCCAGGCTCCACAGGCCAATACCGGCCAGGATCAGGTTGCGCCGCCCATGCCGGTCGGCATGCCGGCCCATGGGCAGGCCGGCAAAGGCATAGATGATGGCAAAGGCGGCGCCTTGAAGGAAACTCACCTGCGTATCGGTGATCGCCATTTCCGACCGGATCGGGGCAACCAGCAGGTTCAGGATCAGGCGGTCGGTATAGGAAAGAACGGCGGCCAAAGCGAAGATGACGATGGCGTACCAGGCGCGGGCATCGGCTTCCCGCTTGGGTCCCGGATCGGGCGGCGATGATAAGGACATCCCAGCTCTCCCTGTTGCGCTTTTCTTATATGAAAAATTTTTCCTAAAAGATAGTGCCACTTAATGTGGGTTTGATCCGAGATTGGACGTGAGGCTTACATTCTGTCTTGAAACAATATTGATCATACGAAAACGTCGCCGGCCCATCTATCGCTGGCGCCGATAGGATGGATCGGCAATCCCGACTTAACGGATGGGACAGCCCATGCCTATGTCGCCGTTCAACGCTGAACGCCATGGGATTGAAGATGAAGCTCGCAAGCCTTGACCTTGGTGGCCGTGACGGACGGCTGGTGGTGGTTTCCCGCGATCTGCGCCGCGCCGTCGCCGCGACCGGCATCGCGGAAACCCTGCAGGCCGCCCTTGACGATTGGGCGGTGGCGGAACCCAGGCTGCTGGCCCTGTCGGCAGCGCTGGAGGCCGGTACCGCCCCGGATGCCTTTGCTTTTGACCCCGCAAAGGCCCTGGCACCGTTGCCGCGCGCCTGGCAATGGCTGGACGGTTCGGCCTTCCATGCGCATGGCGAACTGATGGCCAAGGTATTCGGCATCACCAACCCGCACCATGACAAGCCCCTGATGTATCAGGGCATGTCCCACCGCTTCATCGCCCCGACCGCACCCGTGCCCTTGCCGACCGAAGCCGACGGCATCGATTTCGAGGGTGAATTTGCGGTGGTGACCGGTGATGTCTCCATGGGAACGGATGCCGACACAGCACGCGCCCATATCCGTCTGGTCATGCTGGTCAATGACTGGTCGCTTCGTGTCCCGGGCCGGGCGGAAATGGAGACGGGCTTCGGCTGGGTCCAGGCCAAACCCGCCTGTTCGGCGGCACCCATCGCCGTAACGCCTGATGAGCTGGGGGAAAGCTGGGCCGATGGCCGTATCCATCTGAACCTGCTGGTCGACTGGAACGGGGCGCGCTTCGGGGCGGCCAATGGCGGGGCCATGGGTTTCTGTTTCGGACAGTTGATCGCCCATGCCGCCCGCACCCGCGACCTGTGCGCCGGTACCATCATCGGCTCGGGCACGGTATCGAACGAGAATTACCGGCAGGTCGGGTCCAGTTGCATCGCCGAACGGCGCGGAATCGAAATGCTGGATGAAGGTGCTGCCCGCACCGGCTTCATGCGTTTCGGTGACCGGGTGCGGATGGAAGTGCTGCACGACGGGCAAAGTGTCTTCGGCGCCATCGACCAAGAGGTCGTGAAGGGCTGAATGAGCTCTATCACCGTGGCCGATGCATTGTATCGGTATAAACGGCTTTGGTGATTTATTCGGCGGGCTTATGGTTGGTGGCATGGAGGTCCGCGACGGCGGCCCTCCGCCCCAATCCACGATAAAGACCCGCCGAACTGGCGGGCATGTCCGGCTGCCGCCCCCTGGGTGGGTGGCCTGGGAGGAGCATGTGTCCTTGATCCGTAATGCGCTTGTCGTTGGCGGTGGCATCGCCGGCATGTCGGCCACTCTGGTGCTGTCACGTCTGGGTGTATCGGTTGATGTGATCGACCAGGACCCGGCCTGGCGTGTCTATGGCGCCGGTATCTCCATAACCGGCCCGACGCTGCGCGCGTTTCAGCGGCTGGATATCCTGGATGATTTCCGCCAGCACGGTTATTGCGCGGCCAGCACGCGCCTGTTCACGCCCACCGGCCACCCGATTGGGGAGGTGGCGATCCCGCCGCTGGCTGCCGACCTGCCGTCTGGCGGCGGCATCATGCGGCCCATCCTGCATGAAATCCTGGCCAGCCGCACCCGTAAGGCCGCAGCCGATATCCGCCTGGGCATCACCATCGATCACTATGCCGAGGATGCGGACGGCGCGGACGTGACGTTCAGCGATGGCCGCACGGGGCGTTACGATCTGGTGATCGGGGCCGACGGCATCTATTCCCGCACGCGCGGCCTGCTTTTCCCCGATGCGCCCAAGCCGCGCTTCACAGGTCAGGCCTGTTGGCGCGTCACCGCCCCCCGACCGGAGGGGGTGAAGGGTGTGGAGATGTTCCTGGGCGCGCCGATCAAGGCGGGCGTGAACCCCTGTTCGCCCGATCAGATGTATCTGTTCGCGCTGGAGGCCATTGCCCCCAATACCCGGCATGCCGAGGCGGACCTGCCCGGTCTTCTGCGCGCACGGCTGGCGGGGTTCGGCGGGTCTGTCGGCTTTGTCCGCGATCAGATCAGCGACCAGTCGGTGGTGAATTTCCGCCCCTTGGAGACGCTGCTGCTGCCTGGTCCGTGGCATACGCGGCGTGGCCTGCTGATCGGTGATGCGTCCCACGCCACCACCCCGCATCTGGCATCGGGTGCCGGCATGGCGATGGAGGATGCGGTGGTGCTGGGCGATGTGCTGTCGGCCAGTGACAGCCTGTCCGCCGCGCTGAGCGCCTTCATGACCCGCCGTTATGACCGCTGCGCCATGGTGGTGAACAATTCCGTCCGCCTGGGCGAGATCGAGTTGAGCGGCGTCCATAGCGACGAACATCCCCGCCTGATGAACCAGACCATGGCCGCCCTGGCCCAACCACTTTGATATTGGGAGTGAGCTTGAGATGACCCGTGTGACGGATATCCGCTATGTCGGCTATGGCGTGACGGATCTGGAGGCCGAACGCGCCTTCTACCGCGACAAGTGGGGCCTGCGCGAGGTGGCGGCCAAGGATGGCATGGTCTATTTCGCAGCCGAGGGCGCGCGGGAACTGTATGTCGTCCGCCTGCGTGCATCGGATGTGAAGCGGGTCGATGTCATCGCCTTCGCCGCTGACAGCAATGCCGATGTGGACGCCCTGCATGACAAGGTTGTGGCCGCCGGTTGCCGCGTGATCTTTGCACCGACGGAGCTTGCCTCCTTCGGCGGCGGCTATGGTTTCCGCTTCTTCGGGAAGGACGGCCTGACCTTTGAGATCTCCGCCGGGGTGGAGCAGGGGCCGTCGCGGCCCGTGCTGGCCAAGGAAGCCCTGCCGGAAAAGATTAGCCACGTTGTCATGCACTCACCCGATCACAAGGGTGCGGTGGATTTCTTCTGTAATGTCCTGGGCTTCCGCGTGTCGGACTGGCTGGGCGATTTCATGTGCTTCCTGCGCTGTAATGAATGGCACCACCGGGTGGCCTTCCTGCCGGGCCCGCCCTGCCTGAACCATGTCGCCTATGACATGCCGGACATGGATGCGATGATGCGCGGCGTGGGCAAGCTGAAAAAGGCGGAGGTTGAGCTGCGCTGGGGGCCGGGCCGGCACACGGCGGGCAACAACACCTTCAGCTATTTCACCACCCCGTCGGGCTTTGCGGTTGAATATACGGCGGAGCTGGAGAAGGTGGATGACGCCACCTGGGTCGCCACCGTGCACAAGCCGACGCCAGAGACCATGGATCAGTGGGGGGCCGGCAGCGGCGGGCCGCAGACCATGCCGCATCCCGCACCCGATGCCGGCCTGTTCCAGGCCGTGGGGGTCTGAGCCATGGCGCTTTTCCAGTACTTCCCCAACAATTACATCTGGAACCTGTCCGTCAACATCGCCATCGAAAGCGGTGGCCGGGTTGGTGAGATCGAGGATATGTGCCGCCCCCTGCTGGAGGCTGCGGCGCGGGGCGAGGATGCCGGCACCGGCGCCTTCCTGGCGCAATGGGTAGCCATGGGCGACAAGCTGGTCGGCCTGGCCAGTGAGGATGAGGCACGGGGCCGTGCCCTTTCCGCTGGGGCCAAGCTGCAACGCGCGTCGCTCTACTACATCACGGCGGAACGTATGCAGGGCCATGGCCATCCGGGCCGGGCAGAGACCTTCGCAAAGGGTCAGGACGCCTTCCGTCGCGGCACTTCCCTGGCGCGGGAGAACTGCGCCCGCGTGGAAATCCCCTTCGGCGACAGCTTCATCCCCGGCCTGTTCACCAAGGCCGAAGGGGTTGACGGTCCCGCCCCTTGCGTCCTCTATGTGAACGGCCTGGACAGCTGCAAGGAGCTGCTATTCTGGTCCTGGCTGCCGCATGCCCTGGCCAAGCGTGGCATCTCCACCCTGTGTATCGACCAGCCGGGCACAGGCGAGGCACTGCGCGCCAACAACCTGTACGCCACGCATGAAACCGAACGCTGGGCCACGCCGGTGTTTGATTATCTGGCCGCGCGACCCGACGTCATCGCTGACAAGATCGGCATGGTAGGCATCTCCCTCGGTGGATACTTCACCCCGCGTGCGGTAGCGTTCGAGCCGCGCTTTGCCAGCGGTGCTGTGTGGGGTGCCAATCATGATTGGCGCGAAGTGCAGCAGAAGCGCCTGAAGCGGGAAGGGGAGAACCCGGTTCCGCACTACTGGGGCCACGTGCGCTGGGTCTTCGGCGCCAAGGACATGGATGATTTCTTCGCCAAGGCGGAAGGCATGCATCTGAACGGGGTGCTGGACCGGATCAAGGTGCCGTTCCTGGTCACCCACGGGGCCAAGGACCGCCAAATCTCGGTCGATTACGCCCACCAGACCTATGATCAACTGGTGAACTCGCCCCAGCGTGAGCTGAAAATCTTCACCGAGCGGGAAGGGGGCGTGGAACATGTCGGGGCCGACAACATGTCGTTCGGCCGCGATTACATCGCCGACTGGTTCGCCGACACGCTGGGTGGACATACGGCGTGAGTGTGACGCTGCATAGGGCGGACGGGGTGGTGACGGTCGACGTCCCCCCCGGCCATTCCCTGTTCCAGGCCATCGCCGCCCGGAACCGTGAGATGATCACGGCTCTGTGCGGCGGTTGCTGTGTTTGTGGTACCTGCCGGGTGCGGGTTCTCGATGGGGATCCCGGCCCGATGGGGCAGGATGAGGCGCATCTGCGCCGCCAGCTTGCCATCACCGACCCTGCCATTCGCCTTGCCTGCCAGATGCGGCCCGGTTGTGGGCTGCGCGTTGACATCATCCAGCCGGAGTAAGCGCCATGCCGCGCATCATCGATCTGTCGGTGCATCTGGAAAATGACGTGCCTGCCGACCCGCCCTTCATGCGGCCCAAGATCCGTTACGCCAGCCATGCCGAAGGGGCGGCTGAATATTGTCAGATGTTCCCTGGCCTGAAGGCCGACCAGCTGCCCGATGGTGAGGGCCCGGCGGCGGAGTGGGTGGAACTGACCACCCATAACGGCACGCATATGGACGCGCCCTGGCATTACCATTCCACGATGGATGGCGGCAAACGCGCCATCACCATTGACGAGGTGCCGCTGGACTGGTGCTTCCGGCCCGGTGTGAAGCTGGATTTCCGCCACCTTCCCGACGGGCATGTCGTCACGGCGGCAGAGGTGGAGGCCGAACTGGCCCGCATCGGCCACACGCTGCAGCCGCTGGATATCGTGCTGGTCAACACCGCCGCCGGTGCTGCCTATGGCCGCCCCGACTTCCTGGCTAAGGGCTGCGGTATGGGGCGGGAGGCGACGCTGTATCTGGTTGAACGCGGCGTGCGCGTGACCGGTATCGATGGCTGGAGCTGGGATGCCCCATTCCCCTTCACCGCCGCGAAGTTCAAGGAAACGGGCGATGCGTCCCTGATCTGGGAGGGGCATTATGTCGGCAAGGATGTCGGTTACTGCCACATGGAAAAACTGACCAACCTGGAAAGCCTGCCCGCCACGGGCTTCACAGTAGCCTGCTTCCCCGTGAAGGTGCGGGCGGCATCCGCCGGCTGGACTCGCGCCGTGGCGATCATGCCGGATTGAGTGGGAAAAGCGGACGGTTGTAACGCTCGCGGGGCACCAGACAGATTCCGGTGCCCCGTATTCGTTTTAGAGTGCCCGGTAACGGAAATCACTGAAAGTCGCTGACCCTTGCCCCGCCGCGAACAGGGCCGGGCGCAGGCTTGCCAGATCGCCGATCGTGTTGGCGTGATAGCCCGATGTCTCTGCCCGGACACCATGCCGTATCCAGTCCGTTCCGTTCAGGCTGTAATAGTAAGTGACGATGTGGCGGTCATTGGTGATCCGCAGATGCAGACGGTTGACTGCCGGTGCCGGTTCGCGCCAATGGCTTTCCTTACCGCCATTATAGGTCTTCATGCGTTCGCCATTGATCCCCAGGCCCAGGAACAGACGGTCATTGAAGAACAGCAGCAGGCCCGCCTCGCCCTTGCCGTCCAATGCGACGGTGACCGAAATCTCATAAGCATGGTCGCCGGCCATCTGGGTCAGGGGGGAGCAATCATGCGGCCCATTGCCCTTGCCACGCATGACAAGTCCGCCCTTGGTCAGGCTGGCCCGTTCAATTTCATTCGGACCACCGGCATAGAAACTCCACCGGGAGCCAAAGGACGGCTTTGAGAAGTCGTCGGAACGGGCCACCCCGTGGGGGGCGGACGGGATATTCAGCGGCTTTCGCAACGGATGCGCAAGGTCGCCACCCGTGGCCTTGAACCACCCATCCTCCGTCCATTCGACGGGTTCCATCAGCGTCTGCCGCCCCAGGGTGCGGTAGCCGTTTTCATAGCCGTGATAGACCATGAACCATTGGTCCCCTGGCCCACAGACCAGGGTGGCATGCCCGCGCGACATCCAGCGTTCGTTGGCGTCCGTGGTTCTGACAATCGGGTTGTGTGGGCAGTTTTCCCAGGGCCCATGGACGGACCGGGAGCGTGCGGCGATGACCATATGGCCGGTTGGCGGGCCGGCGGTGCCGCCAACAGCACTGATCAGATAGAACCAGTCCCCCCGCCGCAGCAGTTTCGGCCCCTCCAGCGCATAGGCTTCCGTGATCCAGTCATCGGGGTAGCGCCAGCCGTCATAGACCTTTTCCACCGGCCCGATGGTGGACAAACCATCATCGGACAGGCGAACACGCCTGATACCCGAAAGGAACAGGTAGCGGTGCCCATCCTCACCGACCAGATGGCCCGGATCGATCATGCCCCGCAGACCAAGATCAATCGGCGCACTCCACGGCCCTGTAATGCTCGGCGCATGAATGACATAGATATTGATCGGTGCCGGCAGGGTTGTGGCCCATGGAACCTTCAAGAAGGGGATATAGATATAATACCGGTCCTTATGTTTGATCAGATCGACGGCAAAGACCATTCCAGGCGGCTTTTCCAAGGCCGTGCAGAGCGGGGTCCAGTTCACGAGATCGCGTGAATGCCAGATCAGCAGGCCCGGTGACGCTTCGAAAGACGAATGCGTCATGTAGTAATCATCCCCATCCTTCAGGATGCTGGGATCGGGGTGGTCACCGGCCAGGATCGGGTTCAGAAAGGTTCCGTCGCCAAGGTCGGCACGACGCTGCCCCTCAATCCCACGCGCCCAGTTGGTGGCCTCCGCCCTTTCCCCCGGTGTATCGGCTTTGGCTGTAAAAAGCCCAAGCGCCGAAGCCGGCATGGCCGCTGAACCGGCCAGTGCCATGCGGAATAGGTCACGTCTGGTGCTCATGTTTCCTCCATTGTTGTAATCTGCTTGTGGCGAATTTTCAGAGTTCCGCCTTTTTCTGCGCGTGGGGCGACGATGGTGTTTCTCCATCATCCCAAAGCCGCTTTGATCAGCGCGCCCACATCGCCATCGTCGCGGAAACCCGCCGCCAGTGCCTTGTCGGCATGAAGCGGCGGCTGCCGCCCGAACCGCGCTTCAACTGCCAGGTCAGGATTGTAGGTGACATTGACGGGGCCGAAGCGTTCGGCCAGGGCGCCAAGCAGTTCGGCAATGGTCAGGCGCAGGACCGGTGGCAGCCAGACGCGGCCCTGTCCGGGCAGGCTGGCGGCATGAAGCAGCGCATCCACGGCGGACGCCACCGACATCCACCAGCAGACAGCATCGGGGCCGACCGGCAGGGTCACCGGCCGCCGTTCCGCCGCCGCCCACATCACCTCGCTCATGAAGGCGGAGATCAGGCCCGACGGGGCGGGCGGACGGGCCACGATGCCGGGCAGGCGCAGGCTGCACCCGTCGATGAAGCCACGCCGGCTATAGTCCGCCACCATCACCTCTGCCGCCAGCTTCTGTGCGCCATAGGACAGGGTGGGGCGGGGAGGGGTGGTATCATCGACCGTATCGGGTAACGGATCGCCATAGACGGCGACGCTGCTGGCGAAGACGAACCTTGCCGTCCGCCCCTGCGCCCGCAGCGCGTCCAGCAGGCCCAGCGTCCCTTGAAGGTTTACCGACATGCCCAGGTCGAACTCCCGCTCTGCCAACCCGCCCGGCACGCTGGCCAGATGCAAGACGATGTCGGCAGGAAGCGACAAGGCATCGGTCCATAGTGCGCTGTCGGCAATGTTGCCGGCGACAGAGACCACACGTGGATCAGCGGGCAGGTCGCCAAACCGCTGATCCACCAGGGTCAAGCGGGTGAAGGCCGTATCGGTGCCGGACAGCAGACGGCGGACAAGCGCGCGCCCGACAAAGCCGTCGGCGCCGGTGATCAGGATATGCATGGCGTTCCTCCGGTTATTCTTTAATTGCCGTCGGTGATCAGGGTGCCACCATCAACGACGATATTCTGTCCCGTGATGAAGGCCCCGGCGGCAGATGCCAGCATGACGGCGACACCCGCCACCTCCGTCACTTCGCCCGGCCGGCGCAGGGGCGTCATGGCCATGCGTCGTTCCATGAAGACCGGGTTGGACAGCAGGTCGCGCGCCAGATCGGTGCGGATGAAGCCGGGGGAGATGGCATTGACCCGGATGTTGGCTGGCCCCCATTCCACGGCCAGATTGCGGGCCAGCTGGGCATTGGCCGCCTTGGATAGACCGTAAAGGCCCAATGCCCGGTTGCCGCGCAGACCGGCGATGGAGGACATGATGATCATGC
Organism: alpha proteobacterium AAP38; assembly: GCA_001296005.1. Lineage (GTDB taxonomy): Bacteria > Pseudomonadota > Alphaproteobacteria > Azospirillales > Azospirillaceae > Niveispirillum. The sequence continues at coordinate 389,595 of LJHR01000005.1, forward strand.
TGCCGCCACCCGCCGCCGCCATGCCGGGCAGGACCATACCGGCCAGCCACAGCACGCTTTGCAGGTTGATGGTCATTGTCACCTGCCAGTCGACGTCGCTGGCGGAGGTGACGGGACCCGCATGGGGGGCCACCCCGGCATTGCAGACCAGGATGTCCAGAGGCCCCGCTGCCGTCACCCGTTCTACCATGGCAGACAGCGCCGCGCGGTCGGTGACGTCACAGGTGACCGCCCGAACGGTCAGTCCCTGAATCCGCAACCGCTCCGCCGCATCGGCGCAACCCGCCTCTTCCTCGCTGCAAATCCAGAGATCTGCGCCGTGTCTGGCGAGGGCGGTGGCAATGCCCAGGCCAAGCCCGCGCTGCCCGCCGGTGACCAGGGCGCGGCGACCGGACAGGTCGAACAGGCGGCCGTAATCGGTCGCGTCCATGAGGGTTCCTTGGCTGGGAAAGTCGATCAGATGACGATAGGGGCTGTACGTTCATCATCGAAATCGTATTTACTGAACCAAACTATCGGTGTGACCGATGGATGGGGGATGAATAATGCGGTTCCAGAAACTGGACCTGAACCTGCTGGTCGTGCTGGATGTGCTGTTGGAGGAACGCAGCGTATCGCGCGCGGCCAACCGCCTGAACCTCAGCCAGTCCGCTGTCAGCGGCAATCTGGCCCGGCTGCGCGAGTTTTTCGACGATGACATCCTGGCCCAGATCGGGCGGTCCATGGTGCCCACACCGCTGGCTGAAAGTCTGGCGGAACCCGTGCGCGATATCCTGATGCAGATCCAGGCCACTATTGAGACGAAGCCAAGCTTCGATCCCGCCAGCGCCACCCGCACCATCCGCATGCACGCGTCCGATTATGTAACGGAGGTGCTGATGGCCCGCGTGATCCGGGAGGCACGGCAACTGGCCCCCGGTATCAAGGTGGAAATCGACGGGATGGACGATCTCGTGATGGAACGCCTATCGCGGGGGCAGGTCGATTTCGTGATCACGCCGGACAATTTCACCCATCCCGACCACCCCAAGGAGAAACTGTTCACCGATACCCATGTCGTCGTGGTCTGGGACGGGAACAAAATGGTCGGAGATACGATCAGTTTTGAGAAGTATATGGCTATGGGTCATGTGCTAGTTCGGTTTGGTATGAGGCGGGCTCCCAGCTTCGACCAATGGTTCCTGGACCGGTTCGGCTATACCCGTAATGCCGAACTGTTCGTTGCCGATTTCACCACCGTGCCCAGCATGCTGATCGGGACCGATCTACTGGCTACCATGCATGAAAGGCTGGCGCGGCTTTACGTGCAGCGCCTTCCCCTGCGTATCCTGCCGCTTCCCATTGAGTTTCCGGTACTGACGGAGATGGCGCAATGGCATCGGCATTTTCAGCGTGATCCGGCACTGATCTGGTTCCGTAACCTGATGCGCCGCCTTGCCGCTGAACAGGACGCCGGCTGAACCATTGGCCAGAGCGATAGGTCGGATCGGAAAATACGATTTCGGCGATGTATTCGTCGCTGATATGGTTCCCTGACCAAAAAACATCAGACCGGCCCAGAGGCCGGCGGTCGGGGAGAGTGCCGCATTGGCGGTCGTTGGCGGCAGTGTTTCCGCCTTCATCACATGCAGGTGAGGGGGTCCGTTTACGGGTCCCTTGTACCCCCCCAATCCGCCTGCTTCTTGGTTCCTGGTCTTAATCCGGCGCGACGTCCGGAAACGCCCCCGCCTTGTCTGGGTACGGGGTACGAACCATGGAGGAAGCCAGAATGCGTGCCCCACTGCTTTTGTCGACCGCTGCGCTCGTGGCGATCGCGGCCATCCCGGCTCATTCACAATCCACCGATGCAGGTGTGCTGGAAGAGATCGTCGTGACCGCCCAACGCCGGTCGGAGAACTTGCAAAAGGTTGCCGTGGCGGTATCGGCCGTGTCCGCAGACGATCTGGTGACAGCCGGCGTCACGGATACGACAGGCCTGACCAAGCTGGTGCCGGCCCTGGTAGTACAGCCGGGCGGCGGGTCCAATACCGGCTTCTATCTGCGGGGCGTCGGCACGCTGGGGCCCAACTCCTTCTCCGAAAATGCCATCGCCTTTAATTATGGCGGCGTTTTCATCGGCCGGCCCACGGCACCGGTGGGTACCTTCTTCGATCTCGCCCGCATCGAAGTTCTGAAGGGGCCGCAGGGCACACTGTATGGCCGCAACGCCACCGGCGGTGCCGTCAACGTTATCCCCAATCGCCCCGACAGCAGTGGCAATGCTGGCGAGGCCGGGGTTGAGATTGGGAACTACAACCTGCGCAAGGCCAATGGCATGATCAATGCCGCTGTCAGCGACACGCTGGCCCTGCGCGTGGCGGGGCAGGTGGTGGACCGCGACGGCTACCTCTCGGACGGTTACGACGATGAGGAAGGCCAAGCGGCCCGCGCCTCACTGCTGTGGGAGCCGGATGACCGGTTTAGCCTGCTGCTGTCCGGCGATTATTTTCACCAGGGTGGCAAGGGGGTTGGCGGCATTCTGGTCCCCGGCAGCCTCAGTCCGACGGCACCCGCCGTGAAGGACCGGATTGGTGGTTCGGAAGCGGCCAGCATTGCCGAACTGCGCCTGCGCTTCCCGGGCCTGATTAATCCTGGGCTGGTGGTCCCACCCAAAAATGACGGTTTCAATGACAATACCTTCTGGGGTGTGGCGGCGACGCTGGATTACCAGTTCGATGCGGGCACTCTGACGGTCCTGCCCGCCTATCGCGACAGCCGCCCGGACTTCCTTTTCTACAGCGTCGGCTTCCAGGGCAGAGTACAGGAAGTGTCCAAGCAAAGCTCGGTGGAGGTGCGCTTCGCGTCTGCTGAAGACAGTGCCTTCCGATATGTCATTGGTGCCTTCTGGTTCCGGGATGAGGTCAATGCGCTGAACAGCTTCTTCCAGGGCGGGCTGTCTACTACAACCTTCATGCCGCACCAGGAACTGGTCAGCAAGGCGGCATTCGGCCAGGGTACCTATGACGTTGCTGAGGGCCTGCGTCTGGTTGCCGGTGTCCGCTACACGCATGAGAATAAGCAGCAGGAAACCCCTGTTCGCCAGAGTAGCGTCAGCAACCCCAACCCACCCTTCGTGACGGCTATCGGTGACGAGAATTTCAACAGCGTCACCTGGAAAGCCGGTATCGAATATGATGCAGGGCCACAATCACTGCTCTATGCCAATATCGCAACGGGCTTCAAGGCCGGCGGCTTCTACCCTGCAGTGGGCAAGAACAGCTTCGATCCGGAAAAGCTGACAGCCTACACGGTCGGGTCCAAGAACCGGTTCCTGGATAACCGCCTGCAACTGAACGCCGAGGCGTTCTGGTGGGACTACAAGGATCAGCAGATCGGCTATATCGGCCCTGTTGAGGTGCGCCCCGGTGTTTATGGTCAGGCCTCTGTGACGGCCAATGTCGGTCAGGCCCGCATGTATGGCATGGAGTTGGAGGCGCAGTTCCTGGCCACCCGCAATGACGAGATTGGCATCAATCTTCAATATTTGGACAGCAAGTACAAAAGCTTTGTTTACACCGCTATCTCGGCAGGCGGTGCGCCCTTGCCTAGCGGCTGTGCTGTGACGCCGAATACCTCTCTGCCGGTGGCGGCCCCGGCCCGGCTGTTCACGGTCGATTGTTCTGGCAGGTCGGCGGTGAATGCGCCGAAATGGTCGCTGAACCTTAGCTACAGCCACACGTTCGAGCTGTCGGCTGATCATGACCTGATCCTGGGCGCGCGTAGCCGCATCGAAAGCGGGCGGTTCATGTCCATCGATTACCGTCCCGAACAGCACCAGGGCGGCTACATGACGTCCGATGCCTGGCTGACGCTGGAGGCACCGGGGCAGGGCTGGTCCGTGACGGGTTATGTTAACAACCTGACGGACAAGGATGTCTATTCCACATCCACCACCCGGCCCATCCTGAACGTCGTCTATAACGGCCTACGCCCGCCACGCACCTACGGGTTGCGCGGCTCGGTCAGCTTCTGATCGGGGATGACGATGGAACAGGGCGTAAAGGCGGGCTTTGCCCAGGGGTTGGCGTTGCTGTTGCCCCCCACCTCCGCTGTGATGGGCATCCTGCTGCTGGTGCCGGTGGCACCACAGATGATGCAGGCCTTTTCCGATGTGCCGGGGGTGGATTTCCTGGTGCCCATACTTCTGACCCTGCCGGGTCTTTGCATCGCCCTGTTCTCCCCCGTGGCAGGGTTGCTGGGCGACCGGCTGGGCCGCCGGCGTCTGCTGATCGGTGCCATGCTTGTCTACGGACTGGCCGGCATGGCACCGATGCTCCTGTCTGACATTTATCAGATCCTGGCCAGCCGCGTGGTGGTGGGGGTCTGTGAAGCGCTGATTATGACTTTGTGCACAACGCTGGTCGGTGATCTGTTCTCGGGCCGGGCGCGGGAACGCTGGCTGGCATCACAGACGGCGGTGGCGTCGGTTTCCGCCCTGCTGTTCTTGGCGCTGGGAGGGTTGCTGGGACGACAGGGATGGCAGGGGCCGTTCCTTATCTATGGTCTGATATGGCCCATGGCGTTGGCGGTACTTCTGCTGGTGCGCGAACCGCCACGGGTAGAGCGGCAGGTGCCGGGCTGGTCGGCCCTGCCGGGACGACATGTGGCGCTGACATCGGTCACCACTATCCTGGCGGCGACCCTGTTCTATACGATCCAGATTAATGTCAGCACAGTGCTGCCTGATTTCGGCATCACCGATCCAGCTCGTATCGGCCTGTTTTCTGCTGTGGCCAGCATCGGTACGCCGGTGGGCAGTCTGATCTTCTGGACAGTGGCGCGGCGGGATGTGCGCCTGCTGCTGGGAATGGAATTCGCGCTGATGGCTGTCGCGTTCATCGCCATGGCCCATGCCCCTGATGCAGCATGGTTCATCGCGGGTGCCTTTGTGGGGCAGGCGGCAGCGGGTCTGCTGCTGCCGACGCTGCTAACCTGGGCTATGTCCACCCTTGCGTTTGAGGTGCGGGGACGGGGCATGGGACTGTGGCAATCCGCGTTTGCCATCGGTCAGTTCATGTCCGCCCTGGTGGTGCCGGCCCTGGCGGTTGCCACCGGCAGCACCGTTGATGCTTTCCCCATCATTGCGGCTGGCTCCTTGCTGGTGGGGCTGATGTCGCTTCTTCTGTTGTTTCGTTCGCGTTGGAGTCCAGCATGACCGCGTCTTTCCGTCGTATCGTAACCTGTCATGATGATACCGGTCTGTCCGTCATCCGGTCCATCGACACGCTCACCCCCAGCCTGATCGATACCGGGGATGCCGCCTTTCAGTTGGTGTGGGCCACGCCGACGGTACCGGCGAATCTCAATGACGGGACGGACGGCTTGCTGGGGGCGGGCAAGACATTGCATGGCGGCTCGGTGATCCGAATTGTCGACATGCTGCCGGGTCGCGCCTCACCGCTGCACCGCTCTTGGTCCATCGATTACGGGATCATCCTCTCGGGCGTGCTCGAACTGGAGTTGGATGACGGCTCGGTGACGGCGCTGGGGGCGGGTGACATTGTGGTGCAGCGGGCCACCAACCATCTGTGGCGAAACCCGTCACCTGATCAGGCCTGCCGGATCGCCTTTGTCCTGATTGAGGCAAAGCCGGTAGTGGCAGGCGGCCGTGTGCTGCCGGAAATCCATCCGTGAACGACCAAAAGTATCGGATACCGAATATTATCGGGCGGGTGGTGCCGTGCTCTCGCGGATGATCAGTTCATGCGCGAAAAAGGGCAGGGCCGGGGGCGTCACATCGGATCGGCTGGCCGCAACGATATAACCGGCAGCTGCCGCACCCATTGCAATGATCGGCTGCCGCACTGTCGTCAGGGATGGCCAGATGGCGGATGCCATGCTGATATCATCAATCCCGGCGATGGACAGGTCTTTCGGCACCGACAGGCCTTGTTGCTGTGCCAGGGCCATGACGCCGATGGCCATGCTGTCATTGGCTGCGAAGATGGCCGTAGGCTGATCGGCAAGCGCCAAAAGTTCCCGACCGGCGGTGCGGCCCGACTCCCGCGTATAGTCGCCGTTACGTACCAGCGCTGGGTCGAAGACACCCGCTGCCGACGTAACATCGCGAAAGGCCTGTAGACGCAGTTCGGCGGAACCGAAATTCGCCCGGCCACCGATGAAGCCGATACGGCGATGACCCAGTTCCAGCAGATGCCGTGTCATGTCGGCTGCAGCGCGGTAATCATCGATCCGCACCATGGCCGGCAGTTCCGGCAGTTCCACGCCCGGACTGACCCGGACATAATGCCCACGGCGTTCGGTCAGCACCCCCAACAGCCTTGGATCATCGGCAAGACCCGGCATGATCAGAAAGCCGTCCACGGCGGGCATTGCAATGATGCGCGCCGCCCGCTCGGCAAATTTGTCATCGACCATTTCCACCGGCTCGACCAGCAGATGAAAACCCGCCGCCCGGGCCGCCGTGACCGCTCCCACCTGCAGGCCGGCGATATACTCGTTCTGCAAGGATACGTTCGGCACGTCGGGATAGGTGCCGAACAAAAAGGCCATCATGAAGTTGCGTGAGGCGGAAAGGCTGCGGGCCGACAAGTTGGGAGAATAGTCGAGCGACGCCACCGCCGCCATCACCCGTTCCCGCGTCGCCTGACTGGCTTTCGGTTCCCCGTTCAGCACGCGCGACACGGTCTTGATCGATACACCGGCCACGCGGGCCACGTCATGGATGGTGGGCTTGCTCACGAGAAGGGGCGCTCCGGCCAAATCCTTGTTGATACTTGCTTTTACCCTATCGGAACCGACGTGGGCAACAGAAGGGACAACGTTGGACATTTTTTGCTTGCGGATGGATAATTATCGATGGTAACAGATTTTGTGACCGGTAGAGAGACCGGCTATTTTCGGATTGGTGGGGACAACGTTGTCCCTAAAAAGCCAACCGTGAGCGAGAGCCCCATAAGGGGACGGTTCCAGGGAGATGACAATGAACCTATCCGCACGCGCCATCACCGCCACCTGACGCTTTCCCGCGTCAGCGGCCGGTCCTTGCCTTCATCCATCCGCACGGGTCTTCCGTGACGGAAACGACCGGTCGTCGCCTGATGGACGTCGGATGCTCTTGCTCGCTTCCCATAACGATCAAAAGACGAAAAGGGAGTGACTTTATGCGCAAATCCTCTTTGATGTTCGGTGCCGCCATCGTTGCCATGGCGCCCGGCCTTACCGCCCTGGCACAGACGGCAGACAATGCCCTGCAGCTGGACGAAATCGTCGTCACGGCACAGCGCCGCGCCGAAAACCTTCAGGAAACGCCGCTGGCCGTTTCCGCCATCACCGGCGAAGGCCTGGAAAGTGCGGGCGTGAAAAGCGTTGTCGACCTGTCGGCAACGGTCCCCAGCCTGCAGATCACCAATACCGGTGGTGGCGCCTCGCAGATTTTCATGCGCGGTATCGGCAGCACCAACGTGACGGAGGTGGGTGATCCTGCCGTCGCCTATCACATCGATGGTATCTACATCGCCCGCGCGACGGCTACGGGCGCCCTGTTCTATGACATCGACCGGGTTGAGGTGCTGCGCGGGCCGCAGGGGACACTGTATGGCCGCAACGCGACCGCAGGCGCCATCAATGTCATCACCAAGAAGCCGACGCAGCAGCTTGAAGGCTCTGCCGCGGTGGAATTCGGGAATTACGACGCGCTGACCACCAGTGGCGTCCTGAACGTGCCGCTGCATGACACGTTTGCGGTGCGCGCTGGTTTCCAGACGACCCGTCATGACGGCTATCAGAAGTCGATCACGCCAGGTCCCGTGGCCGGCAATGACAAGGACAGCCAGGACGACAAGTCGGCCCGTATCCAGGCCCTTTGGACGCCGGCGGAGAACCTGTCGATCAATCTGCGTGCCGACTGGCTGGCCCGTGGCGGCAATAATGGCGGCGACGTTGCCTATCCGATGGAAACGGGTGACCCGCGCACCATCCTGTCACGCGTTAACACCTATCGCGACAATACCTATTGGAGTGCGGGGACGGAGGTCAATTACGACCTGGACTTTGCCCAACTGACCTATCTGGTTGGCTTCAATTCGGCCAAGGATGACCGCGTGGGCGAGAACCCGTCCACCCATGCTCCGAATTACTTCTATGGTATTGATGAAACATGGTCGCATGAACTGCGTCTGGGCGGGGAAACTGACAGCCTGAAATGGGTGATCGGCGCCTACTACTTCAAGGAAGACAATGATGTCGATTTCCGTATTTTCCTGGCCGACAACCGGTATCTGAGCTTCATTCAGCCCGATGTCTTCGCCTCCACCAAGGCCGTCTTCTCCCAGGCGACGTGGTCGGCGACTGATGAGCTGCGCTTCACGGGTGGCCTGCGCTACACCAAGGATCGCAAAGGCCGCAATGGTGGCACCTATTTCACCAATAATGTCGGCGCCATTACCAGCACTGTGACCCTGAACGTGTCGGACAATACGTGGGACCGTGTGAACTGGCGTGCCGGTGTCGACTATGATCTGGCCGAAGACAGCCTGCTCTATGCCAATATTGCCACAGGCTACAAGGCCGGTGGCTATTTCGACGGGGTGGAGCCGAATGATTACAAGCCGGAGAGCATCACATCCTACGAACTGGGCGTGAAGAACCGGCTGCTGGATAACCGGCTGCAACTGAACGCCTCGGCCTTCTATTACGACTATCAGGATTTCCAGATCTCGGCCATCGGCACCATCGCGGGTCAGGATGCGACCGTGACCCTGAATGCCGACAAGGCGGAAATCTATGGTCTGGAGCTGGAAACCGACTATCTGCTGACCGAAGCCGACCGCATTGATGCCAGCGTTTCCTGGCTGCATGCGCGGTACAAGAAGTTCCTGCTGCCGCGTGGCGACGCCTTCTCCAACAATGCCGCCAACGCCAATATCGCCCGCTGCTACAGTGCGAATTATGCCGCACCGGCACCGCGCCCGGCCGATTTCTCTGGCTGCCATATGGCGCGCACGCCGGAATGGTCGATCAATCTGGGCTATCAGCATGAATTCGCGATGGCGGACGGTGCCAGCCTGACGGCACGCTTCCAGACCCATTATGAATCTTCCAAGTATCTGGAATATCACGGTTTCCTGGAAAACAAGCAGGATGACTTCACCCGCACCGACCTGACGCTGACCTATAAGCCGGCAGAGGGTGCGTGGACGGTCATGGCCTTTGTCCGCAATTTGGAAAATGACGACGTCCGCACGACGTCCGGCCCCAATGCGACGGCTGGTCTGGCTTCCAACGGCACCGGTGATTTCTACGCCCCGCCACGCACCTACGGCGTGCGCCTGGGTATCGACTTCTGATCTCCCTCCGGCGCGGGGGGCTGCATGGTGCATCCCCCTTCCATCCCACCGCAGAACGGGCCCCCCGCGCCGCTTTTTCCAACCAACCTGGAGGCATTGATGAACATCCACCGCTTGATCAAGGGCGGCCTCGCTGCCGGCCTTTGCCTGACGGCGCTTGCCACCGGCATCCGCATGGCAGAGGCCAAGGACTGGCGGGACCCGACGCTGTCGCCCGATGAACGGGCGAAGCTGCTGGATGCGGAGCTGACGCCGGATGAGCGGATCGGCCTGCTGCATGGTCCCATGGCGCTGCCCTTCAAGATCGAGCGGTTGCCCGAAGGCGCCATTGGTGGTGCCGGTTATATTCCCGGTGTGCCGCGTCTTGGCATTCCGGCGCTGAAGGAAACCGACGCCAGCCTGGGCGTCACCAATCCCATGGGCATCCGCCCCGGCGACACCGCCACCGCCTTGCCGTCCGGTCTGGCACTGGCCGCCAGTTTCAATCCGAAGTTGGCCCATGATGGCGGCGCGATGATCGCCAAGGAAGCGGTCGCCAAGGGTTTCAACGTTCTGCTGGCCGGCGGCGCCAATCTGGCCCGCGACCCGCGCAATGGCCGCAATTTCGAATATCTGGGCGAGGATCCGCTGCTGGCCGGCACCCTGGCCGGTGAAAGCATCAAAGGCATCCAGTCTCAGAACATCGTCTCCACCGTCAAGCATTTCAGCCTGAACGGCCAGGAAACCAACCGCCATTGGGCCAACTCGGTCATCGGCGAAGCGGCCCACCGCGAAAGCGACCTACTGGCCTTTCAGATTGCCATTGAGAAGGGCCAGCCCGGCTCCGTCATGTGCGCCTACAACCTTGTGAATGGCGACTATTCCTGTGGCAGCGATCATCTGCTGAACAAGGTGCTGAAGGGTGATTGGGGCTACAAGGGCTGGGTCATGTCGGATTGGGGCGCCGTGCACGCGACCGACTATGCCGCCAAGGGCCTGGATCAGCAGTCGGGCGAACAGTTGGATGATCAGGTCTGGTTCGGCGAACCGCTGAAGCAGGCGGTGGCCGCCGGCACCATTCCGGAGGCGCGTCTGTCCGACATGTCGCGCCGTATCCTGCGCTCCATGTTCGCTGCCGGCCTGTTTGAGGCGAAGCCGGCGCCGGCCATCGATATTGCGGCCCATGAAGCCGTTGCCAAGCAGGTGGCCGATGAAGGCATCGTGCTGCTGTCCAACAAGGGTATCCTGCCCCTGGCGCCGGGTGTGAAGAAGGTGGCGATCATCGGCGGCCATGCCGATAGCGGCGTGCTGTCGGGTGCCGGGTCGTCACAGGTCACCAGCCATGGCGGCAACCCCACGGTGATCCCGGTGGGTGGTGAAGGCTTCATGGCCGCCTGGCTGCGTCAGGCGTTCCACAATTCCTCCCCCTTGAAGGCGCTGCGCGCGGCACTGCCGGGTGCCACGGTCAGCTTCAATGATGGCCGTTACCCGGCCGCCGCCGCCGCCCTGGCCAAGGATGCCGACGTCGTCATCATCTTCGCCAACCAGTGGATGTCCGAAGGCCTTGACGCGTACGACCTATCCCTGCCGCAGGGGCAGGATCAGTTGATTGAGGCAGTAGCCGCCGCCAATCCCAACAGCATCGTTGTGCTACAAACCGGTGGCCCGGTTCTGATGCCCTGGCTGGACAAGGTTGGCGGCGTCGTTTCCGCTTGGTACAGCGGACAGAAGGGGGGCGAGGCCATTGCCGATGTCCTGACCGGCAAGGTCAACCCCTCCGGGCGCTTGCCCGTCACCTTCCCGGCCAGCCTGGACCAGTATCCGCGTCGCGACCTGCCCGGCTGGGGTCTGCCGGAAAAGCAGCAGTTCGATGTGGTGTATGAGGAGGGTTCCGACGTGGGTTACCGCCGTTTCGCGGCAAAGGGCATGAAGCCGCTGTTCCCGTTCGGCCATGGCCTGTCCTACACGACCTTCACCTACGACAAGCTGCGGGTGAAGGGTGGCGACACGCTGACCGTCAGCTTTGAAGTGACTAATACCGGAAAATTACAGGGCAAGGACGCGCCGCAGATCTATCTGGCCGGCGCCGCCGGCAAACCGCTGCGCCGACTGATCGGGTTTGAGAAGATCGACCTGAAGCCCGGCGAGCGCCGTACTGTGACAGTAAAGGCCGATCCGCGCCTGTTGGCCCATTTTGACGAGGCCGGTCGGCAGTGGCGCATCGATGGCGGCGATTACGACGTGGCCGTCGGACCGTCCGCTGCGCAGACCGTGCTATCGGGCAAGGCTCGCGTCAGCCAGCGCACGCTGAAGCCGTAAGGGGGCCAAGATGTCGAACAGAACCACTGCCGGCATGGTCTCGCTCGGTGCGTTGCTGCTGGCCGCCGGCAGCGTTGCAGCACCGCCGCAGCCGGCCCTGCCCAGGGGGCAGCCGCAGGTGAAGGCCGATGGCCTGACCTTCCGCGACCTGAACCGCGACGGCAAACTGAACCCCTATGAGGATTGGCGCCTGTCGCCGGAGGTGCGTGCCGCCGATCTGGTGTCGCGCATGACCCTGGATGAGAAGGCAGGGGAGGCGGTGCATGGCACCGCCCCCGTTCAGGGCGGCATGATGTCGGCTGGTCCGGCCTATGATCTGGAGCCTGCGCGCGCCATGATCCTGGACCGGCATGTCACCTCCATGATCACCCGCATGGCCGTGAAACCGGTCGAGTTCGCGACGGAGAACAACCGGTTGCAGGAGATCGCAGCCAGTGGCCGGCTGGGTATCCCCGTGATGATCTCCACCGATCCGCGCAGCCATTTCCAGGTGACGGCAGGTGCCAGCGTTACCACCACCGGCTTCTCGCAATGGCCGGAGACGTTGGGCCTGGGGGCCATCGACGATCCGGCCCTGACCCGGACCTTTGCGTCCATGGTGCGGGATGAATACCGCGCTGTCGGCATCTCCATGGCTCTGTCGCCCCAGGCTGACCTGGGTACCGAACCCCGCTGGTCCCGCCTGAACGGCACCTTCGGGGAGGACCCGGCGCGGGTGTCGGCACAGGTTAAGGCCTACGTCCAGGGCATGCAAGGGGCCGATGCCGGCCTGGCACCCGGTGGTGTCGCCACGGTGGTCAAGCACTGGGTCGGATATGGCGCCGCCGTGGAGGGGTATGACGGGCATAATTACTATGGCCGTTTCACCGACTTCACCAAGGGTGGTTTCGACCGGCATGTCGCGGCCTTCCAGGGCGCGTTCGAAGCTGGGGCCACCGGCATCATGCCGACCTATACCATCCAGAAGGGGCTGGTGCTGAACGGCAAGCCGGTGGAGCCGGTGGGTGGCGGGTACTCCCGCGAACTGCTGACCGACCTGCTGCGCGGGGTCCACAAGTATCAGGGCCTTATCCTGTCCGACTGGGCCATCACCTATGACTGCAATGAAAGTTGCCGCACGGGCACGCCAAAGCAGGCCCCGAAGGACATTGCCATGCCCTGGGGTGTGGAGGATCTGACCAAGCCGCAGCGCTTTGCCAAGGGCATGCTGGCCGGCATTGATCAGTTCGGCGGCGTCGATGACGGCACTCCGGTGCGCGAGGCGGTGGAACAGAAGCTGCTGCCCGTGTCGCGGCTTGACGCTGCGGTGGCCAATGTCCTGGCCCTGAAAATCCGGCTGGGCCTGTTCGAGAACCCGTTCGTCGATCCCGTCCGCGCTGCTGCCATCGTCGGTTCAGCGGACAAGGTTGCTGCCGGCCGCACGGCGCAGGCACGGTCGCTTGTTGTGCTGGAGAACAAGCTGGGTCCGGTGGCTCTTCCGGACAAGGGCAAACGCCTGTTCCTGCATGGTGTCGATCCGGCGGCGGCCCAGGGGGCGGGCTTCACCATCGTGGACAGTGCCGACAAGGCGGATATCAGCCTGATCCGCCTTGCCACCCCGCATGAGATGCTGCATCCAGGATATTTCTTCGGATCGCGCCAGCATGAGGGCGATCTGGATTTCAAGCCGGATGATGCGGGTTTGGCCGTTGTGAAACAGGCCGCCGCTGCTGGTCCCGTCATCCTGGCGGTGGACATGGATCGGCCGGCGATCCTGTCGGCGGTGCGCCCGCACGCGGCATTGCTGCTGACCTCCTTCGGGATCAGCGATACGGCCCTGTTCGATGCGCTGCGTGGTGTCACGACGCCGAAGGGCAAGTTGCCCTTTGAAATCCCGTCTGACATGTCCGCCGTGCGGGCACAGTCGCCGGCCCTGCCGCATGACAGCGTCAATCCGGCCTATCCCATCGGCTTTGGCCGTTGATCGGGAGATGATCATGCGTCACCTGTTTGTTGCCTTGCTGCTGTTCATGGCACCCGCCGCCATTGCCGCCCCCGTCACTGTTGAGGGGGGAAAGGTGGAGGGTGTTGCCGATGGCGATATCGTCGCGTTCAAGGGCATTCCCTATGCCGCCGCCCCGGTCGGTCAGCTGCGCTGGCGCCCGCCGGAACCCGTCATCCCCTGGCAGGGGGTGCGCAAGGCCGATACCTATGGCCTTGACTGTCTCCAAAGCCCCTTTCCCGGCGATGCCGCCCCGTTGGGTGGCCCGATGGGGGAGGATTGCCTGTTCGTCAATGTCTGGGCACCCAAGCCGCAGGCGGGGGCGAAGCGGCCCGTCATGGTCTGGATCCATGGCGGCGGCTTCGTGAATGGCGGTTCGTCGCCCGCCGTCTATGACGGTTCCGCCTTCGCAAAATCCGGCGTGGTGCTGGTCAGCCTGAATTACCGTCTGGGCCGTTTCGGCTTCTTCGCGCATCCTGCCCTGACGGCGGAGGCGGGGGCTGAACCGACCGGCAATTTCGGCTTCATGGATCAGGTTGCGGCCCTGAAATGGGTCCGCCGCAACATCGCCGCCTTTGGGGGCGACCCGGCCAACGTCACCCTGTTCGGGGAAAGTGCCGGTGGCCGGTCGGTGCATGTGCTGCTGGCGGCCCCAGCGGCCAAGGGTCTGTTCGACAAGGCCTTGATCATGTCAGGCGGCGGGCGTGTCACTACCCTGGGCCTGCTGCCCCTTCGGCAAGCGGAAATGCGCGGGGTAAACTTCGCGCGCAAGGCCGGCCTGACGGATGAGAGTGCCAACGGTCTGGCGGCCCTTCGCGCTCTGCCGGCGGACAGGATTGTCGATGGGCTGGATATGCGGTCCATCATGGGTGACGGCGTCGATCACTATGCCGGCCCCATGCTGGACGGCAAGTTTCTGACCGAGGAGCCGGCGAAGAGTATCGCCGACGGCAAGGCACCGCGCATGCCGATGATGATCGGCGCCACGGGCCTGGACGGTTTCCCTATTGGCGATGCGGAGACATTGTTGAAGGGGTTCGGTGCCAATGAGGCGGCAGCCCGGCAGGCTTATGCCAGCCCGACCCCGCTGCTGACCAGCTGGAAGATCGTGGGTGACCGCATCTTCATTGAACCGGCACGCTATCTGGCCCGTCACTGGTCCGAAGCGGGGTTGCCCGCCTATGCCTACCGTTTCAATTATGTCGCGGAAAGCCAGCGGGCAACCATGCCCGGCGCCACCCATGCCAGCGAAATCCCCTACGCCTTCCGCACCGTCGATCTGCGCTATCCCGGTGCAGTCAGCGCGGCGGACCAAGCCATCTCCAAGGCTTTCCACGAGCATTTCGTGGCCTTCGCCAAGTCCGGTAATCCCGGTTATCCGGCTTACCGTGCGGCGGATGACAAGCTGATGGAGTATGGGGCAGGGGGAGCGGCCTTCATCCCGGATCCGCTGCGCCAGCGTCTGGACGTGATGGAGAAGGCGCAGAAGTAAGCACGATCCTGATTTCCGAAAATGTGGATGGCCGATATGTCCTTCCGGGCATATCGGCCTTTTCATTTTAAAAATAGAAAAATATTTAATTGCCCTGTAGCGGATTTTTGGAATTTTAACTCCCCATATTTATTTTAAAATCCAATGGTGGATTTTCCCATCATCTCCTTCTTCCTTCACGCAAAGACAATAAGGCGGTATCGCCGCCGTTTGATGCCTGGAGGAAATCATGTCATCCCGGAAGTTGCGCCGCCCCACGGGCCGCGCCATGGCCACCCTTTGCCTTCTGTCCATGACCCTGCCTGTTGGCGCACAGGAACAGACGGGCATGCTGGAGGAGGTGATCGTCACTGCCCAGAAGCGGTCCGAAAGCGTGCAGAAGACGGCCTTGGCCGTGACTGCCATGGCAGGCGAGGCGCTGGCGGAAAAGAATATCCTGTCCGCCACCGCCCTGCTGGGACAGGTGCCCAACCTGCATATCGGGCAGGCCAGCAACGAAACGGTGATTTCTATCCGTGGCGTCAGTTCCGCGGGCATCACGCCCGCCGCTGACGCATCCGTGGCCTTCCATGTCGACGGCGTCTATCAGCCGCGCCCGTCGGGTGCCAGTTCCATGTTCTTCGATCTGGAACGGGTGGAAGTGCTGCGCGGGCCACAGGGCACGCTGTATGGCCGCAATGCCACTGCCGGTTCCATCAATGTCATCACGGCCAAGCCCACTGACCGCCTGCAATCAGCGGCGGAGATCGCGGTGGGCAACCTGTCGCGCATCACGGTACAGGGGATGCTGAACGTCCCGGTGATCGAGGAGAAGCTGGCCGTGCGCGGCGCCTTCTTGTCGCATCGTCAGGCCGGCTATACCCGAAATGCCGGTAATGGCCAGCCCAAGCTGAACGACGCCGACCAGATCGCGGGCCGCCTGCATGTGCTGACCAACCCGACGGAGAATATCCGGTTCCTGCTGTCGGGTGATTATTATCATCGCGGCGGTGCGGGATCGAACAGCGTCCTGATCGGGCGCTTAAACAATGATTTCCGCGCCAATGGCACCGCCCAGCCCTGGCTGGTCGCCACCAACACCATCCCCTATGTCGACAATGAACTGTTCGGCATTTCCGGTGAGCTGACCTGGGGGCTGGGGGCAGTCGACCTGACCTCGCTGACCGCGTTCCGCCGCGACAATGCCGATACGACGTCGGATCAGGACGGGACCGCGACGGGGACGCAGACATCACGCTTCTTCAACTATAACCGCAATTTCTCACAGGAACTGCGGCTGGCGGCGGCTGACCCCGACCGCTTCAAATGGATCGCCGGTGCCTATTACACCTATGAGCATAATCGCGACAATCTGGACCAGTATACGAACCTGCAGCGCACCACGGGCGTCATCCTGCGCCGCCCGGAACGCTATGCAAGGTCCAAGGCCTTGTTCGGTCAGGCCAGCTACGAACTGGTGGATGATCTGAACGCGACCGTCGGCCTGCGCCAGTCCTGGGACGAAAAGGGCAGCCCCGTTGGTCTGACCCAGACCATCGGCACCACCACCAACAGCTTTCGTCCCGATTACGGCAAGTGGAACAAGTTCACCTGGAAGGGTGGACTGGAATGGCAGGCCGATGACACGACCCTCTATTACGCTAATGTCGGTAACGGCTATAAGTCGGGTGGGTTCAGTTCCAACCGCAATTACGGGCCGGAAAGCCTGCTGGCCTATGAGATTGGGTCGAAGAATGACCTGCTGGATCGCCGCCTGCGCCTGAACTTGTCGGGCTTCTACTATGATTACAAGGATTTGCAGGTCACCGCCACGGTACCGGACGAGGATGGGGTTGTCCGTACCCGTACCACCAATGCCGCCGGTTCCACCGTCTGGGGCCTGGAGGCGGAATTGCAGGCCATGCTGACCCGCGATCTGCTGATCAATAGTTCCGTCGCCTATCTCGATGCCAGCTTCGACAGATATCCCGGCGCCAGCGACAGCCTGTTCCGCACGGTGCAAGACCTGTCGGGCAACCGCCTGCCGCGCGCACCGCGCTTCACCGGCAATATCGGGTTCGATTTCGACATGGGCGTTGGGGAACATGGCACCCTGACCCTGCATGGTGAGACCCGGTACCAGTCGAAGATTTTCTTCTCCGCCTTCAATGACAAGGCCTTTGTTGCCAATGGAGTAACGGTCAACCCCTATGCCATGGCCGTACAGAAAGGCTACACGGCCAGCACCGTTCGGCTGCGGTACAAGCCGGCGGAAGGTGACTGGTACGCCGAAATCTTCGCCGACAATCTGGAGAACAACGCCATCCTGACCGCCGTGACCTATGGCACGGGTGGGGAGACGTTTGGCGCTTTCGGCCCGCCGCGCACCTTTGGCGTGAAGCTGGGTATCCGCATGTGACGTGTTTTCGGGCGGGTGCCCCCGTGCGCCCGCCCGGCTTCTGCAAAGGACAATCTGATGAGATTGAACCAGATTGGGCGTCGCCTTGCGGCGGCGCTGCTGTCGGCCTGCGCCCTGACGCCTGCGGCACTGGCCGCCACGAAGGCCCCCGCCAATATCATCCTGATGATCGGTGACGGGATGGGAGGGGCAGAAATCGCCGCTGCCCGCGCCTATGCCAACAAGCAGGGGGTGCCCCTGTTCCTGGAAACCTTGCCGCACCAAGCCTCCCTGATCGTGCAGGCGGCTGAAGAAGGGCGGCCAACCATCGGCGATTATGTCGGGGACAGCGCCAGTGGCGGTACGGCCCTGGCAGCCGGAAAGCGCACATCGGTTGGCCGCATCGGCACTGTACCAGGCGGGGCATCAGTGCCCAGCATCCTTGAACTGGCCAAGGCGCGCGGCCTGCGCACCGGTGTGGTCACCACGGCGCCCGTGACCGATGCCACGCCCGCCTCCTTCCTGGCCCATATCCGCATGCGCTTTTGCGAGACGCCGTCGCGCATGGGGGCCTTCATCCCCAGTCTGCCGGGTTGTGAGGGTGACCGGAAATCGGCGGGTGGCAAAGGTTCCATCTTTGAACAGGTGGTCGATGCCGGTGCCGATCTGGTGGTGGGTGGCGGGGCCGCCATGGCGGGACAGCCGCTGGACCCTGCCGATGCGTCCAAGGGTACGCTTGCCGATTATGCCAGGGCCAAGGGCGTGTCGCTGGTGACCGGTCCCGCCGGCTGGACCGCTGCGCCGGAGAAGGGACCGGTTCTTGCCCTGCTGTCAGACAAGGTGGTGCCCCTGGAATGGCAGGGGCCGGGCGGGCGCAAGGCGGAAAAGCCGAAGGTCACCGACCCGTCCACGGGTGCCATCGAAAAGCCGGTTCCCGCCGCGTGCGAAGCCAACCCCAAGCGGCCTGCCGATATGCCGGACCTAGCCACCCTGACGCGGCAGGCCATTGGACGCTTGCAGAAGGATGCCGGCCCCAAGGGCTTCTTCCTGATGGTGGAAGGGGCGGCAATCGACAAGGCCGCGCACGATGGCGATCCCTGCGGCATGATCGGCGAACTTCTGGCCTTCGACCGTGCGGTTCAGACCGCCGTGGATTTCGCCAAGCGCCAGGGCAACACCCTGCTGATCGTCACTGCCGACCACGCCCAGTCGACCCAGGCCATTCCCTCATATCTTCTGGCCGATCTGGGCCGTCCGCTGACGGTGGGCCACGTGCCGCATCGCATCCTGGCGCTGCGCACCGCAGAGGGTGGTTCCATGCTTGTGGGCCATGGCACCAGCGCCGACGGCGACCAGTATCACACCGGCGCCAATGTTTCCGCCTTTGCCATCGGTCCCGGTGCAGACGCGGTGACGGGCAGTTTCGATCAGACGGGCATCTTCGACATCATGCGCAAACATCTGCCCTGACCCGGTCCCTGTGATCGCCGCCGGTCCGCCGTCCTCTCTCATCTGGGCGGGCCTGGGGCGTGCTTGAGGCCCCCGTGTCGTCGCGCATGGACACGGGGGCTCTTTTTTAGAATTTTGCCCCTATGCGCAGGCCGAAACGCCGTGGTGCTGAATATCCTGCCAATATCTCCCCCTCCATGCCGAAGGTCGCGGACATCATCACGGCCCGATCGGTCAGATTATCGACCGAAAGTTCGGCATAGCAATCATCCGCCGTCGAATAGCGCAGCCGCGCCGCCATCACCATAACTGCCCCCTGGCTGGCCAGACGGTAAGGGTTGGACAGGCGGCCCGCGACCATGATGGGAACGTCATTGAACGGGCTGAAGAAGATGCGCGACATGTACCGCGCCTCCCCCCGCAGACTGATATCACCACCATCCTCCAGGGACCATGAGCGGTCGGCGGCCAGATATCCGGTCCATCTGGGGGCACGGGGTAGGCGGCGGCCCGACAGGTCCTGCTGTGTCCGGAACACCGGATCGCCCGCGATGGGATAGCGGTCGAAGCTGGCTGACAGGTAGGACAAGGTCGCCTCCACCCGCCATCCCGGCGCTGGTAGCAGCAGGCCTTCCGCCTCCAGCCCCCAGACCGTGGATTGACCGGCATTGCTGGTTCGGGTGCGGACCACCCCGTCACTGTCAGGGGCGGAACTGTTGACCTGCAGATCCCGAAAATCATAACGGAAGCCGGACAGATTCAGGCGCAGGCGCGACCAATCCAGCTTTGCCCCTGCCTCATAGGCCATCAGGGTTTCCGGGGCGTAGATCTGGTTGCTGGAAAAGCCGCCGGCCTTGTATCCATTGCCGATATGGGCATAGAGAAGGCGTCCGTTGTCGGCTTGCCATTCCAGCCCCGCCTTCCAGGTGGTTTTTCGCCAATCGGCGTGGTCGGGTTTGAAGCTGTTGGTGGTTTCCCCCAAAGTGCGTGTTACACCCTCGGGGCTTTCCTTGTGATCCCAGGATTGGCGCAGGCCCAGCGTTGCCATCAGATCATCGGTCCAGTCCTGACGCAGGTTGGCGAACAGGGCATCCGCTCGCGCCTGCCGCTGTGGCCGGCGCAGGATGACGCCCTGGGTTCGGGCCAGATCCGTGAACTGATCCAGATTGTCATTGTTCCGTTCCTGAAAGTGATAGGCGCCAGCTATCCAGTCGCCCAACCCGTCAGTATGGCCAGACAGGCGCAGTTCCTGGGAGAAGCTGCGATTGTAGTTATAGAAACGCAGGGTACGGGTATTGACCGCGTCGCCATCCTGATCGGTGGTGTTGTCGGCATTGTCGGCCCGCCACGCGGTCAGGCTGGTCAGGGTGACATCACCCGGCGTCCAGTCCACCTGCCCCTGAACACCGTAAAGCGCGTTGTCGACGCTGGGCGTTGTATTCGTGGCCAGACGATAGGGCTGGGCAGTACCAAGGTCCAGGAAGTCCGTGTCCTTGCGACCGATCAGGACCTGTCCCGGCCCGGCACCGCCGCGATGATAATAATCCGCCGACAGCAACAGCCGCAGATCATCCGTCGGCATGGCCAGCAGCAGGGCACGGCCCGCCATCTGATCCGCGTCATTGACGTCGGGCTGTCCGGCGCCCTGGTTGTGCGTATACCCGTCCTGCTGATGGTTGATCATGGCGATACGCAGGGCCAGACGATCCTCCACCAAAGGCAGGTTGATCATGCCGCGCGCGGTCAGCCGTTGCTGCGACCCGATCGTCAGTTCCGCCGCCGCTTCCGGTATGAAGCGGGGTTTGGCCGTGATGACATTGATGGTGCCGGCGGTGGCGTTGCGCCCGTAAAGCGTCCCCTGCGGTCCACGCAGCACCTCCACCCTGTCCACGTCGAACAAAAGGCTGCCGGCACCCGAGGGTCGGGGCAGATAGACGCCGTCCAGATGGAAGGCCACGGATGTATCGGCAGCAGGCGTGATGCCGGCGGAACTGACGCCCCGGATGGAGATCACGGTTTCATTATTGGCCTGTCCCACATGCATGTTGGGCACATGGCCCAACAGGTCGGTCGGCGTCAGGATGGATCGTTCCGCCAACTGCGCTGCGTCCAGGACCGACAGGGCCAAGGCTGTGCGCTGTGCCGCCGCTGGCCGCTTCTCCGCCGTCACAACGATGGCGGGCAGAATGGCCGTGTTCGCCGGGGCCGCTATCCGGTGGGTGGCGGGGCGCGGACTGGCAGGGGCGGGCGACAGGATGACGGCATTGCCCACCTGCTTTTCAATCCGCAGGTCCAATGCCTTCGCCGCCTGCTCCAGTGCATCCAGGGCGGTCATGCGTCCCTGGATTGCCGGCAACAGTCGGCCCGACAGCCAGTCATACGGGTATGACAGGTGCAGCCCGCCGACCCGCGCCAATTCATTCAGGCCCGCTGCGGCCGGACCCGCGGGCACGTCAAACATGATCCGGGGTGCTTGCTCGACGGCGAGCGCGGAACCGACACCCGGATGCAGCAAGGCCAGGACGGGCAGTACCCATCCATCGCGATAAGCCAATGGCGCCTCCCTCCCTGTCGCGCGCCGTCCGGCGGGTGGGTCGGGTTGATCCGCGATCCATCACCTGCCGGCATCCTGTCACCTGTTTTCTATATACGATTGTATGTCTGAAGTTTTTCCTTACAACGCCTGAACAGCGCCCTGTTCAGGGGCGTGCCTCCAAGGTCAGGGTGCCGTCGGCATCCCGCGTGACCTGCAATTGCAGGCTTGCGGCCACGGCTTGGGCGAAACCTTCGGCATCGGTGCTGCGGAAGATGCCGCCGACCCGGCGCTGGGCCACGGCGCCGTCCACCTTGATGCGCTGCTGGCTGTAACGGCTGACTTCCGCCGCTGCATCGGCCAGGGTTTCCCCGGCAAAGACCAACCGCCCGTCACGCCATGCCGCGCGGCGTTCCATGTCTGGCAATGCCATGGCACGGGTGACGATACGGGTCTTCGTCATATGGGCTTCATGGTTGCGGGTCAGCGGCACGGCGGCCATGGTGCCCGCACGCAGGCTGACAGTCCCCTCGCTAACCGTGACACGGGCCGCATCGGCGCCCGCAAGGATCTGGAACGCCGTACCCACGGCGGTAACACTGCCGCCGCCGGTATGAACGGTGAAGGGCCGCTGCGGATCACGAGCCACCTGAAAGTTCGCTTCCCCCTGATCCAGCCAGAGTTGCCGCGCGCCATCGGAGAAGGCAACGCGCAGACGGGAGGCAGTGTTGATCTCCACCACCGACCCGTCATGCAGCGTCAAACGCCGCATCTCCCCCTTTGCCGTTTCATAGGTGATGGCCGCCACCTGCGGGGTCGACGGCGGTTGACCACGCCATGCCAGACCGGCAGCCAGCAGAAGCACGACCGCAGCGGCCACCGGGCCCCAGCGGCGCCAGGCTGGCACGTTCTGCACCTTTTGCCCACGCAACAGGTCCAACCGGGCGGATACGGCGCGCAGGCGGATATAGGCGCCGTGATGGCGCGCATCCAGCCCAAGCCAATGTTCCAGTTCGGCCTGCTCTGCTGTGGTCAAGGCGCGCGCATCCTCCCGTGCCAGCCAGTCGGCGGCGACCGTTTCGATCTCGGCGGCGGTCAGGCGGTCGGCCATCATTGTTTCCTCATCTGGCGGGCCGGCGGGTCATCCTGCCGGGCCGCCAACCAGGCCGCGCAGCGTTTGATGCCGGCAGCGACATGCTTTTCAACGGTGCTTTCAGACAAGCCCAGACGGCGGGCCACCAGCTTCTGTGACAGGCCGTCGACCTTGCGTAGGGTCAGGACCTGACGGCATTTCTCCGGTAATTGCGCCAGGGCGGCGTGGAGAAGGCCGATATCCTCGCGGCTGATCAGGTCGCTTTCATGGGTTGGGGCCTCGTCGGCCACTGACAGGCTTTCCAGGTCGGGCACAGGCACGATCTTCACCACCCGGCGTTGGCGCAACTGTTCGATCACGATGGAACGTGCCACCGCGTACATATAGGCCTTGGCATCGCGGATACCGGCCTGTTCCTTGGCCAGCCGCGCATAGGTTTCCTGGATGATGTCGTCAGGGTCGATATCATTGGCATGCCGCGCCAGCCAGCCGCGAAGCCCAGGCTCCAGCGGCAGGATGCGCGTGGCGAACCAGATGTCGAGCGTTGTCGTCCGCACCGTGCTTCCTCCCCGTCCGGCCCTTCATGGAAAGACCGGACATCGCAATACTGAAGGAAGAAGGGGTTGCCGGCAAAATCCGCCATGCCGGAAGTAAAATTTTTTGGGTGGGATCAGCGAACCGGGATTTCGAACTGTCCCGCCGGCAGTCGCGCGTCGTCATAGAGGTTGCACATGCCGCTTTCCGCCCAGCAATAGCGTACGCGGATGGCGGGATCGTCGCCGATGGGTAGGGTGACGATATCGCCCGACAGGCTGGCATCGACAAAGCGGCAGCTGTCCCAGCCGGCGCCGCACAGCTCGAAGCCAATGGGTCGGTGATGGTTCAAGGCCTTCAGCTTTCCATCGATATCGGTAAACCGGATACGAACCACATCGCCCTGCCGCTGCGCATCGACCGGGACAGGACCGGAGGCGCTGATCTTTTCACCCAGAAGCAGGCGACGGGCCGCACGGGTCAGGCGTTTTGCAACCTGCTGCTTGTTGGCAGGGTGGACATCATACCAGTCGCCAAGGCCGTTGGTGACAGCCATGGCGGCATGCGGATCGGCTGCGACCGCCATCCGCTGACTTTCGCGCAGCCTGGCCCATCCGCTTTCGATGGGCTTGTCCTGGGGATAGCCATATTCCGGCAATTGCACGACAAGGAAGGGCAGGTCGGCACCGAACTGTCGCCGCCAGCCCGACATCAGGCCCGCCAGCAGCGACTGATATTCCGGGGCCTTGGCCGTGTTGCTTTCCCCCTGGTACCAAAGGGCGGCCCGTACGGCATAGGGCCCCATGGGCGCCACCATGGCATTGCGGATCGTTGAGAGGCCATCCACAGTGCCCCAGGGGGCATGCGGGGCCGTGCCGATCTCGCCCGGCGTCACCATGTACTGCCAGCCGCCGTCGATGGGCACGCGGGTCCCTTCGGCCAGCAGGATCGCCTGTTCATCGGCACCGCCGTAAAGCCCGCCATCGCCATAGCCGTTGATTACGGCAATGGTGACCTGATTGACGCCGGGCTTCAGCGTCTTGGCGGGCAGCGGATAACGGCGCGGATCGCCCGGACCATAGAGGCTGCCTGCTGGCACGTCATTGACCCAGGAGACATCATAATCATCGGCAGAACCCAGCAGCAGGGTGCCCCCCTGTTTTGCCTGCGCTTCTGTCAGGGTGAAGGTGCTGCGGTACCAGACGATGCCGACATAGGGGTTCAGTTCCGGCACGCCCCAGGTCACGAAGGATGTCAGCGACGGTACCGCGCGCCAGCCATCGCCCGCCGCCGGCGCCGTCCGCCACGGTTCGCCCTGGCCCTTCGTCTTCCACCACCCTTCCCAAACGTCGAAATATTTGCGGATGCCGGCATGCCGGTCCTTGTCATAGGCCGACAGGATGGCAAGGTCCTGGGCATAAAGCCCTGTCTTGGCCAAATCCGCCGAATCCATCCAGCTTTCAATGGTGGAGCCGCCCCAGGAGGAATTGATCAGTCCGACCGGCACATCCACGATCTGCCGCATTTCCCGCCCGAAGAAATAACAGACCGCAGACATGTCACCCACCGTTTCCGGCGTCACCGCACGCCAGCGTACCGGGTGGGTGAAGTCGCGCTGCGGGCCGGTATTGGTGGCGCGATCCACCGACAGGTAGCGGATATTGGGGTGCTTGGCCCGGTTGGTTTCTGTCCAGCTATCCAGCGAGCGGGCGACCTGCATTTCCATATTGGACTGCCCGGAACAAAGATAGACGTCACCGAC
This sequence comes from alpha proteobacterium AAP38, assembly GCA_001296005.1. Taxonomy (GTDB): domain Bacteria; phylum Pseudomonadota; class Alphaproteobacteria; order Azospirillales; family Azospirillaceae; genus Niveispirillum. Next base: position 414,461 of record LJHR01000005.1, read on the forward strand.
CAGCAGGTCAGCGGCCACTTGCTGCGCGGTCGCCGTCTTTGCGGTCAAAATGACGGGGCCACCGGCGACCTGTGCCGGCAGGTCGGCGCGCCAGACGCCATCCTTGCCCGCCTTGGCCGTTGCTGTGGCACGACACAGCGTCACCGTCACCACTTCCCCCGGTTTGGCATTGCCCCAGACGGGGATGGGCCGGTCGCGCTGCAGCACCCCGTGATCCTGGAACATCGGGTGCAGAAGCGGGGCATCGGCTGCGAATGCGGTCCCGGTCAGCAGGGAAATGGCCAACAGCAGCGGCAGGCGCACGGACATCAGCATTGTCTCCGTAAGGTCAGGCCGGATCGGCCTTGCAGAAGCGGTTGATGAAATCACCATGACTGGGCAGGCGTGCGGCTGCCTGAGCCAGGCTTTGCCGGCGCAGGCGCAGGGCCTCCAGCACTTCCCCGCGATCCTGCGCCGCCATCAGCGGGTCAAGGCGCTGCGGGATCAGGCCCAGGCCGATGAAAAGCGCCTGCCAGCTGGGCGTGACGAAGGTTTCCTCGTTCAGCAGAACCACCTGCCCGGTGGCACGGAAGGTTTCGATCTTTTCCGCCAGGGTATCGGGCAGGGGGATACGGCGGCGTTCGCGCCAGAATTCACTATCCTCACGGCCATTCAGCGCGTAGTGCAGGATGATGAAGTCGCGGATACGGTCGAATTCCAACGCCTGGATACGGTTATATTCCGCCGCCAGCCCCGGATTGAAATCCAGATCGGGCAACAGGTTGACCAGCCGCGTGATCCCGCCCTGGATCAAGGAGATGGAGGTGCTTTCCAGCGGCTCCACAAAGCCGGACGAAAGGCCGATGGCAACGCAATTGCCGATCCAGAAGCGCTGCCGCCGGCCCGTCCTGAAACGCAGCAGGCGTGGTTCGGCTAGAACCGTGCCATCCAGCCCGGCCAGCAGCCGTTCCCGCGCCGCGTCCTCCGTCACATGCGCGCTGGAGAAGACATAGCCATTGCCGGTCCGGTGCTGCAACGGGATGCGCCATTGCCACCCTGCCTCCAGTGCGGTTGCGCGGGTGAAGGGGGCGGGGGTGCCATTACCGGCGCATGGAACCGCCCAGGCCCGATCAACCGGCAGCCAATGGCTGTAATCGACCCAGGGTTCGGCCAGGGTCTTATCGACCAGAAGGGACACGAAGCCCGAACAGTCGATAAACAGATCGGCGGCCAGAATGCGGCCATCGGCCAGATGGACCTGGGTGATGAAGCCGGTTTCAGGGTGCCGGTCCACCCGCGTGATCCGTCCTTCATGCCGGACCACCCCTTCCGCCTCCGCCTTGGCACGCAGCATTCGTGCATAAAGACTGGCATCGAAATGGAAAGCATAGCTGAAATAGGCATAGGGGGAGCGGGGATCGCTCTCCGGGGCCGCGAAACGCCCGGCGGCTGCCATCACCGCCGCCATGTGATAATCATCAAAGGGACCAACGGCGTCCTGCCCGGCCAGATGGCGGGCCACCAGCCAATGGTTCAAGGTGGAGTAGGGGCCGGCATTGACGATGTAATCCCCAAATCCGTGGAAGAAGCTGGTGCCCTTGGCGCGCCAATCCTGAAACGCGATGCCCAGTTTGAAACTGCCCTGTGTCGCCTTCATGAAGGCGACCTCATCCAGGCCGATGGAACGGTTGAAGTCGCGGATGGTGGGCACCGTGGCCTCACCCACCCCGACAGTGCCGATCTCCTCGCTTTCCACAAGTTCGACGACCGTGCCCAGCCGCTTGACGGCTTGGTTCAGGGCGCAGGCAGCCATCCAGCCGGCTGTGCCGCCACCGACGATGAGGATGCGACGCAGGTTTGTCATGCTGCTCCCCGGCGGTTGCTACCAGCGTTCAGACGGGACAGATAATCCATATGTCGCGGGGCCGCCCTGGCCGTCTGCGCGATGATCTGTCGTGTCGCGTCAAATCCCTGCCGGATATCTGACAGATCCCCCGCATCGGCCAGCGGGTCGTAAGACGCCGGCTCCACCTCCTGCCCCAGCAGGACTGCCAGCCAGTTCGGTTCCTGAAACAGGGTCTGGTTGGGAAAGATGGCGCAGCCGCGCGCGCGGAACAGTGCGATCTTCTCCGCCAGACTGTCCGGCACGTCCATATGGCGCATCCTGTCCCAGAACGGGTCCCCGACCCGTTGATTGGCGTGGTAATGCAGGATCAGGAAATCGCGAACCTGCTCCAACTCCTCCCCAATCATGCGGTTATAGAGATTGGCGGACAGGGGATCGTCCTTGGACAGGGGGAACGTCGCCGCGAACTTGATCAGCGCATGCTGAATGAAATGGATCGATGTGCTTTCCAGCGGCTCCAGGAACCCCGATGACAGGCCCACAGCCAGGACGTTCTTATAACGCGACTGTGTCCGGCGGCCCGTGGTAAAGCGGAGGAAACGCGGATCGGCCAGCGCCTGCCCATCCAGATTGGCCAGAAGCGTCGCTGCTGCCTGATCATCATCGATATGGTCTGCGACATAGACATAGCCGTTGCCGGTGCGGTGGCGCAGATTGATGCGCCATTGCCAGCCCGCCGATCGGGCCGTGGCCGTGGTGAAGGGCACAGGATCGCGCGTACGGGCGGATGGCACCGCTACGGCCCGGTTGGCGGGCAGCCAATGCGACCAATCCTCATAAGGCCGGCCCAGCGCCTGTCCGATCACAAGGGCGCGAAAGCCCGTGCAATCGATGAAGTAATCCCCGTCGACCCGCCTTCCATCGGCCAGGATCACGTGGCTGACAGTGCCGTCGGTTGGGTCAAGCGCCACATCCGCGACCGTTGCCTCCACCCGCGTCACGCCGCGCGGTTCGGCAATGGTGCGCAGATAGGCGGCATAAAGCCCGGCATCAAAATGATAGGCATAGGCCAGCGTGGATTTCGGCGACCTTGCATCCGGTGACGGGGTATCAAAGCGCCCTTCATCGGCCAGCTTCTCCGCCAGCCAGAAATCGGACAAGGGCACCGTGTAACCGGCGGTGCGCAGACGCAACCACCAAGCGTGAAATGAGACGCCCTTGATCGCCTGCCCCGGCTGCCCGAACGGATGCATGTAGCGATGCCCCGGTCGCACCCAATCCCGGAACGCAATCCCCAGTTTGAAGGTGCCCTCGGTTGCCCGCATGAACTCTGCCTCGTCAATACCGACGGCGCGGTTGAAGAACTGTATGGGGGGGATCGTGGCTTCACCGACGCCGACGGTCCCGATGTCCGGACTTTCGACAAGGGTAAGACGCAACCGGTCGCGCGGCAGAACATTGGACAAGAGTGCCGCTGCCATCCAGCCGGCAGTGCCGCCGCCGACGATAACAATATGCCGGATAGGTGCAGCCACGATGATCTCCCCTGAAACAGACCCGGCGGATGGGCACATCCACCCGCCGGGGAACACATCTGGTCAGTAGGCCGCGCGCAGCACGAAGGTGAAGCGGCGGTCAGCGACCGTGTAATTATGCTTGAAGATGAGGTCCTTGCTCATCATCCCCTGGGTACCGTAATACCAGTTGTCGCGCTGATCGACGGAGATGATGTTCTTGGTATTCAACAGGTTGGCGGCCTGTACCCCGACCTTCAGATTGTCGGTGATGGAATAGACCACAGACGCATCCATCTGTCCGTAATCCTCCATATAGGCCGGAGCCTGGACATTTGAGGCCGAGGCCGACATCAGGTAGCGCGAACGCCAGTTATAGGCGAAGCGGACATCGAAGCCGTACTTCACATAAAGCAGCGCCGCGTTGAACGAGTATTTGGACAATTGCTCCAGCGGCAACTCCAGCTTGGACGCCCCGATCTGCACGCCGTCAAAGACGTTGGACGTGGTGTTATGCGTACCCTCGCTGCGCAAGATGGTGAAGTTGAAATCCGTACCCAGGCCGGAAAGGAAGCTCGGCAACTCGTCATAGAAATAGGTTGCCTGACCTTCGATACCGTAGATACGGCCCTTGCCGAAATTCTGCGGGATGGTGCCCACGACAGTCTGCGTCACACCATTATTGGTGAGTTGCAGGGCCGTCTGTTCACCCTGGATGTAATTGCGCACTTCCTTGTCGAAAATGCCGAGGGAGAACATCGAACCCGGCTTCACATACCATTCGAATGACATGTCGAAGGAATGGGCGCGCATCGGCTTCAGGTCGGGATTGCCGGAGAAGTAGCTGAAGGCCACACCGGTATTGTACATGACGGGATTGCCGCCCGCCGCCAGCGCATCCAGTTCCGATTGGGTATAGGCACGACCGGCGGAGGTGTTGAGGACATTATCGGCTGCCGTTGCGCGACGCTGCTGATAGGTGCCGTTCATCGTGAAGGATGGCTGCAACTGATAGAAGTCTGGCCGCACGATGGAGGTGGCGGCCGCGAAACGGACCACCTTGTCATCATCCGGCTTGAACCGCAGGTTCAGGCTGGGCAGGACGTTGGTATAGTCGCTCTTGTACCGCGTCTTGGTATTGGCACCGTTGGCGAAGCGCACGGCATCGCGCGCTGCCTGGGAATAGGCGGACTGATCACCGGTGATCGACAGTGACGGGAAATGGGCGAAGCCCTTGGAAACGCTCTCCGTGCGTACGACACGCAGGCCGGCATTGCCGTCCCATTCCAGATCAGACCCGAACAGCGTATCGGAACCGAAGCGTGCCGTGGCATAGGCGGCCTGGGTACGTTCCGTCTGATCGTTGGTGCCGATACCGGAGGTGGAGGTGGGGGCGTATTCATAGTTGCCGTTGAACGGCACCCAGAAATTGATGTTGGAGCCGACCGGTCGCGACGGGTCCAGCAGCTTGTTGTTGGCATCCACCGGCGCACCGGCCCAGATCGGCAGGTAGGAGGCAAGGCTGCCATTGGGGAAGGGGCTGAACTTGTCAGCATTGGCGGCCCAGGACGGAATGGTGCCGTTGCTGCAGGTGGAACAGTAATAGCCGTAATCGTTGGAGGTCGGGGCCGCCAGGCCCTTGCCCAGGTTGGGCGTGTAGAGCAGGGCCTGGATATGGTCGAACAGCTTACCCTTGTTCTTTGCCAGTTCCATGGACGGCATCCACAGGCTGGGCGGCGTGCTGCTGCCGCGGAAGAAATTATCGAAGCTGACCGTTTCCTGATACTGCGGGAACTTGTCCACCGAAGCCGTCTGTGAGAAGGCCCACGGCGCAGTGATCAAGGCCCAGTTATACCCGCCATCCTTCTGTACCGAATGACGGTCGGTGACGCGGCCACCGAATTTCAGCGACTTCAGGAAGTCCCCATCGACATCATAGGCGATGTCCAGCTTGCCCGTATTCTGGTTGGCGCGGTCGATCTCATTATGATCCATCGCGGCATACAGGTTGAAGGCGCTGGTGGACTTGGTCAGGTCGCTGGCGGAGATCTTCGGCACGCTGCCGCGCAGGTCCAGGCCGATGCCGCCCGGCATGGTGACCGTATTATAGACGGTCATGTCATAAACGTCGCGCTTGGCCTCGATCCGCTGGAAATCGGCCTTCACCGACCAACGGTCGCCTTCCCATTTCACGCCGGACGAGCTGTCCCAGGTCTGCGCCTTGTCCTCGCCATAGCGGGTTCCCAGGTTCATCAGGAAGCTGTTGGCAACGCCATTGCCGCCGCCACCGCCATCAACGATGGTGCCGGTCAGGAAATTGCCATTCTCATCATAGGTGAAACTGGTCCCCGTCGCGGGGGCGTTCATGAAATTCTGGTTGTTGGTCGCCGAACAGCAGGCAGACGTCTGGGCGAAATGGTCCTGGTTGATCAGCTTCGACTTCGACAGGAAGAAGGTCGAATAGATTTCAGTGCTTTCGCTCGGCTTCCACTGGACGGCGCTATAGACACCGTCGCGGGTCTTGTCGCGATCCTGCAGACGCCATTGTGCACCCGTCGGCACCATCACCACGTCCTGTGGCTGGCCCGTGATGCGGTTATTGCCGTTGAAGTTCAGCGTGGCGCCACCGTCGTAGGACGACTTCGTGGTTGCCGAATGCACATTATAGGGATCGACCTCGATGGCATTCAGACGGCTTTTCAGCTCTGAATGCGCGATATCCACCAGGAAGCCGATTTCGCCGATGCCGGTATCGAAACGGTTCGAGTAAAGGCCCGATGCAGACGGCGTCCATTCCTTGCGCAGGTCCCCGCGCGTGGCATCCAGCGAGGCGGCGATCTTTTCGCCAGCCCCGTCGAACGGCATCCAGGTGCGCAGGTTGACGGTACCACCCAGGCCACCCTCCACGATGTCGGCGGACGGGTTCTTGTGGACATCCACCCCAGCGGCCAGTTCGGGTGTCACATCTTCCCAGCCAAGGGCACGGCCATTCTTGGCGCCAAAGCTGTCGCGGCCATTGATTTCCGACCGCACCCAGGTAAGGCCACGGATCTGCACGCCGGAACCTTCGACATTTAGACGGTCGATGTCGCGCACTTCATTGGTGCGACCGATCGAAACGCCCGGCACGCGCTGCAGCGCCTCTGTCACCGACCGGTCGGGCAGGGCGCCGATATCGACGGCGGAGATCGAGTCCACGATCTCCTCTGCGTTGCGCTTGGTTTCCTGTGCATTGTTGATGGCCTTGCGCTGACCAACAACAATGATCTCCTCCAGCGAGGCAGCCTCATCCTTGGGCGCCGTCTGGGCCTGCGCCGTGCCGGCGGCCAATGCCAGACCGGAGGCGGAAAGCAGCGCGAATAACTTGATCTTTGTGGATGTCATTGGATTACCCGAAGGGCCTTTCCTGGTTGTCGATCCCCAGCCCCTGTCCGTCAGCAGGGAGGGGGAGAGGCGGCAAAGAGCCACCGTTCCCCTCCCGCACTCAGGCGGGGGCGGTTTGTCGCGGGGTCTTGGCCGTCAGGTACGGAGAGGCCTATCCGGCGGTGGCCAGACGCGGCATTCCAAACGGTGGCGGCGGGTGCCCCGGTTGTAAGCAGGCGTGATTCTTCAGCAGGCGAACCCGATGCAGGGCGTCAAACACCATGCAGGAAAGGGCCTGATCTGAAATCTTTATCTAGGTCGAAGTCGCCCAGGCGGAGCCGCCGGGTGCCGCGTTCGCTGACCGCTCATATCGTCTACCTCCCCGTCACGTTCTTTTTTTTAATTTGATTTTATTATTGGCACCCACATAAGGGCGACCGAAGCCGCCCGCCCTTTTTTACAGGTAAATAACATATTATTAATCTTGAATAGCGCTGTCAATCGCCGTTTCGGGCGGGCAACGCCCACCTGCCTGTTGTTTCAACGATCATCCGCCGACACGAACTTTTCCGCTGCCGGAGTGGCGCTGGCTGACATTTCCGGTGATCTGCCGAACCTCGATATCGCCGCTGCCGCTGGTAGAAAGTTCAGCCCGATCCGCAACAATGTCCAGCCGGGCATCAGCGCTGCCAGTGGCGGAAACCTGCAGGCTGCCCACGCGGCCATCCCGGATGCTGACACCTCCATCGCCCGAGGTCCGTATCTTCACATTGTCCGCACTGATCGTTCCCAAATTCAGGCTGCCCGACCCTGTGGCCTCAAAGGATAGAGGACCATTGACGCTTTGCGCACGAATGCCGCCGGAACCGCTGGTTTCCAGGATGGCGGCACCTGCCGCGCCTACCTCCACCCCGCCAGAGCCGGACAGGTCCACCTGCAGGTTGCCTATACGGCCCCCGACCACCATGCCACCACTGCCCGACGCCCTGATGATGGCGTCCCCGCCTTCCATCCGCGCGACCTGCCCACCGCCGGAACCGGAGAGTGAGGCGTCAAGCCGGCCCGCGACCTGTTCCGCCGACAGGCCACCGGACCCTGACAGCCGCAAATCCAGCCGGTCAACGGGGACAGTTACCCGATATTCTCCACTTCCGCCTTCGCGCACCGACAGGTCGCTGCCCGACGGCAGCGTGACGGTCAGGCGCAGGGTTTCCTTCTTCCGCGATTGCGACAAGGGGCAGCGATTGCCCTGCTTGGTGACCGTCACACCGTTGTCGCTATTGAAGACGGACAGGGCGTCGATTTCTTCGGGATGCTCGGCGACGGCACTGACGCTGATCTCACCGCTGCGCGACGACGGCACGATTTCCACCTGCTTGGCGCAGGGTGTTGAAATCGCCAGTGTGCTTCCGGAAAGGTTCCAGGATTTCTCTGCCGCCATGGCAGGCAGGGTCATCGTCGCCGACAGGGCAATCAGGGAGATGCGGGCTGCGGCGATTGTCGGGCGTGCCATCGGGTGGGCTCCTGTGCGTGACCATCATACGGACCGTTTGCATACTGATCCGGTATCCGTACGGCTGCACAGGTCCATTTTCTGTCCGCCTGAAAGCACCCTCAAACAGAAACGCCGTCCCGGTGGTTCGGGACGGCGTTCCAGACTTCAGATAATGGACGAGGCCTCAGGCGGCTTCGACATCGGCAGCAACGCTCAACTTCACGATCTGGTCGGGATCGCGAACCTCGCCATTCCGACCGGCGCCGCGCTTGATCTTGTCGACATTCTCCATGCCGTCCACGACCTTGCCCCAGACCGTATACTGGCCGTCCAGGAAGCGGGCATCGGCGAAGCAGATGAAGAACTGGCTATCGGCGCTGTTCGGGTTGGACGCGCGGGCCATGGAGCAGATGCCGCGCACATGCGGCTCGCGCGAGAATTCCTGCGGCAGGTTCTGCCCGGAACCACCCATGCCGTTGCCATCGGGGCAACCGCCCTGGGCCATGAAGCCCTCAATCACGCGATGGAAGGTCAGGCCGTTATAGAAGCCTTCACGCGCCAGTTCCTTGATGCGCGCCACATGCTTGGGCGCCAGGTCGGGGCGCAGCTGAATGGTGACGCGGCCCGAGGCCAGGTCGAGATAGAGGGTGTTTTCCAGATCCATGTCAGTCATCGTCAGTCATCCTTGCCAACCGGTTGCCCCGGTTCTCGGTTGCATGTCGGCGGGCACCATAGCGGCATGTGACGCCAATGGGAACTAGGCCGGCGGGATGGCCCACCCGCTATTTCGGCGGGGCCGGTGGCGTGGTCTGAGGTACGGGCTTTGGTGGGTGCGGCGGATCGGATTGGATGCGCATGCTGATGATGCGGTCCGGGTCCTTCACCCATCCTTCCTTCTTCTTGTCGCCGGCCTTCAGCTTGTCGATCAGGTCCAGGCCTTTGATGACATGGCCCCAGAGCGTGTAATTGCCGTCAAGCGAGGGGTCCTGGGCGTGGGTCAGGATGAAGAACTGGCTGTCGCCGCTATTGCGGTTCATGCCGCGCGCCATGGACACCACCCCGCGCACATGTGGTTCCTTGCTGGGTTCCAGTTCCAGCCAACGGCCCGTGCCGCCCCGGCCCGTGCCGCTGCGGTCCCCCGTCTGCGCCAGCGACCCGGCCACGACGCGGTGAAAGGCAACGCCATCATAGAATCCGCGCCGCACCAGTTGCTTGATACGGGCCACATGGATGGGTGCCAGATCGGGCCGCATCTGGATGATGACCGTGCCGGTCTTCAACTCCATGATCAGCGTATCGTCGGGATTGGCCGGCGGGCGCGCCGCATATGACAGCGGAACGGCCAGCAGCAGGCAGAGCAGGACCAGAAGGCGGGACAGCATGGGCGGCATCATCTCTCAACCGTTGCGCCCGCCACGATAGCGGTCGCATCTTTGCATGGAAAGAGACCGGATGCCGCGAAGGCGGCGGAATTTGCCGGATGGGGGCAACGGATTGCGCGCAGTGAAGCGGAAGGAGAAGGTTCTGCTGGTCGGCGGCCTGCTGGCGCTGGGGCTGCTGGCCTTCTGGCTGTCTTTGCCGGGCCTGCTGGCCGCGCGCTGGACATCGCAATTGCGGGCCCTGGGCTTCCCACAGGCCGAACTGGCCATCGATGATTTCGGCCTGACACAGGCTACCGGCGCCTTCTCCCTGGGGCAGGAGGATGGCGCGGACCGATTCATTGCACGCTATACACCTGCCGGTCTTTGGTCCGGGCGGTTTACCGGGCTGGAGGTGCAGGGGCTTCGGCTGTCACGTCCGCTCACCGTATCCATGACTGATCTTCCCGCCCTGAACGCCCCGGTACAGATCACCCAGGCCCGCCTGACCCTGGCCCTGCCTGCTGGTATGGGCTCCGTTCCCCTGCTGATGGATGCCGCCATCAGCCCGGCTGAAGGCGGATGGCACGCGGAGGGGCAGGGGACCCTGTCGCTTGGATCAACGGGCGTTCCCGCCCGCATCACCGCCGATTGGCGCGGGGATGGCCTGTCTGCTGCCGGCTTCACGTTGACGCCTGCGCCCAGTGGCCCACGTCTGGGGGGGCAGGGTAGCGTCCGGCGTCTGGCCAATGGTGGCTGGACCGGTGATCTGGATGTCACCGCTAAGGCGCTGCCGCAGGGCTTGCCAGACATGGTGCTGCGCTGGAAGGCGGGGCAGGGGCAGGCATTGCTGGAATGGCCGGGTATTGCGCGTCTGGATGCCCTTCTGGACCCCGATGAAACCGGCGGGCGGCGTCTGGCCGCGACCCTGCGGGTGGATGATGTGCCCGGCTTCGCTGCCCGTCTGGGCCGTCCCGATCCCGGCCTGACCGGTGGTCCGGTTACCCTGGCCCTTTCAGCCCGCAATGTTTCAACGGACCTGCCGCCCCGCGACTGGCCCGATATTGCGGTAAGCATTGAGGCCCGCAGCCTGGGCATCGGACAGGGACCGCGTGACAATGCCCTGTCGCTGTCCGGCACCGCACGGCGCATTGATGGGGAATGGTGGCTGTCCCCCGCCGCTGATCAACCGCCCGGCAGTCTGAGCATCCCGACCCTCGGCTTGTCGGCCAAAGGATTGCTGCTGACAGGGCGGCTTGCATGGCCGCTGGACCTTGATGTCCGTGCGGCAAATCTGCGCCTGCCCTGGCTGGCACCGGCCACACTGGCGGCCAGGCTGCGGGGCGACCCGGCGGAAGATCTGCGCCTGGAATGGAACATGGTGACCGGCAATGGCGGGGCCAGCCTTACGGGTGCCGTGGAGCTGAACGGAGACGGAGGGCGGGCACTGGCAAAATTGGCCCCGATCAGGCTGGGGGAGGGGGATGCCGCAGAATTATTCCCCGGCGCGCCGCTGCCGCACGCCCTGACCGGCACCATCGCGGCCCGCCTGACGGCGGCCTGGAACGGCGAGAAGGCCGATGGCACCGCCGATATCCTGCTGGAAGAGGCGGGGGTGCGTCTTCCCGGCCTGCATCTTGCCGGGATCAATGGCGTGCTGCGCTTCGACCGGCTGTCGCCGCTGTCCATGCCACAGCAGACCCTGACCATCGGCCTTTTCGATCCCGGCATTGCCCTGACCGGCGGTGGCCTGGGCCTGTCACTGCCGACGGACGGGGTTCTGCGTCTGGCACCGGAACCGTTCAGATGGGCCGGGCAGAATGTCACCTTGCCGCAAAGCACGTTCCGCCTTGGCAATGACCATCTGGACTTGCGTCTGGATATCCCCGCCACGCCCGTTGCCGATGTGTTGGCAGCCCTGGGAATTATGGATGCCCAGGCAGAAGGCACAATGATCGGTTCGGTACCGATCCGGATTGATGCCGCCGGTGCCCATGCCAGTGCCGGCGGCTTGCAGGCGACTGGACCCGGAAGATTGTCCGTGCCGGCTGGCCCGCTGCCTTCATGGCTTGACCCTGTCCGCAATGACAGTCTGGCGTTGGTTGGCCGTGCCCTGTCCGACTATCGCTTCCGGTCGCTGGGTATCAGTTTTGCCGCTGATGGTCCGCGCCTGACATTGGATGGTGCCAACCCGTCGCTTTATGGCGGCTATGCCATGCCCATGAACCTGATCCTAATGCCACCGCCCAAGACGCTGCCGACAGGAGGGGGGCCATCCGGCTTGGTTGCAGCCGATATGGCGGCGTTCAAGGCGCGCAAGGATTGAGCTATACCAGCGCGACTGAACCGGAGCCTTGCCTTGATCGAACTTGCCATTGATTTCGAAACCGCCAATGCCCGCCGCGACAGCGCCTGTGCCGTTGGTGTGGCGGAGGTGTTTCGACCCGAGGCACCGATCTTCCGCCGCCTGATCCGCCCGGAACCCGCCGAATTTTCCCCATTCTGTGTTGCGGTGCATGGCATTCGAGCCACCGATGTGGCCCACGCGCCGACCTTTGCCGGCATCTGGCCGGATCTGTCACGCCGGCTGGAAGGGGCCGTGCTGCTGGCGCACAATGCCAGTTTCGATTCCGGTGTCCTGACGGCCTGCCTGACCGCTGCGGGACTGCCGGTGCCCGGCATTCGCTTCATCTGTACTGTCGAACTGGCCCGCGCCGCTTTCCCCGATCTACGCAGCCACAAGCTGAACATCGTAGCCCACCATCTGGGCATTCCACTGGATCACCATGAAGCGGGCAGCGACGCCGCCGCCTGCGCCGCCATCGGCCAGCATGTCGCCATGATGGTAGGGGCCGGTTCTGTGGCCGAAGCGGCGGAAAAGCTGGGGATCGGACAGGAAAGGCCCCGTGCCGCCCGTCCGCCATCCGCATCGCCCCGACCGGGGCTGCCCACGCCCACCCGCCGCGTGGATGGGCAAGGCTTCGTGGTGACCGGCACCCTTGCGGCCTGTTCCAGGACCGATGCCGCCCGTGCCATCAAAATGGCCGGTGGACGGTTCCAGACTTATGTCACGCAGGACACAGACTGGCTGATTGTCGGCCTGTCGCCCGGACAGACCAAACTGACCGCCGCCCATGCCCGGCAACAGCGTTATGGTCGATTGCGCATGGCCACGGAGGCGGAGTTCCTGGCCATGCTGGGCATCAATCCGGCGTAATCAGGGCAGCCGGTCCACCATCAATGTTTCAATCCGGGCCTCGTTCACCGGGCCGGTCATGCCGCCGGGCCCGCTATAGCTGGCATTGGTGGAAAGCGCGCTCATATTGAAGAAATCCTCGATACTGGCCCGGTAACGACCGGCAGGCAGATCGAAGATGGCGCGGGTGGAACTGCGGGTGGAATAGCGATCCCCCTCTGGATCGATATGTGGCATCTGCAAAATGGCGCTGTACCGCTTGCCCGCCTCATCCACCAGGACCAGCCGTTTGACGGCATTGGTCACACCGGTATTCACGGCGTAGGTCCGGTTATCGTAGGTCGTGGCCAGGGCGTACCGCCCGCCACTCCCCACAACGACCTGCCCAAGGTCCAGCGTCTGGCCCAGCCGGGCCATTTTACCCACCGCAATCGTCTGTGCCGCTTCTCCACGCAAGCAGACCGGTGCCGATGGCTGTGATGCGATGTTGGTCGAAACATGCACCGCCACAATGGAATAGCAGGCGGTCATCGCCGGGGGCGGCGGTGCCTTGTCCGTCCAGCCGGACCCTGCAACACCGTCGGCAACCAGCACGCCATCACGCAGCACGCGGTACCGTAGCAGGGTCTTGTCCTTGGTCGGTCCGAAATCCAGGGCGACACTGTCCATGGTCCGCCTGGCGCCGGAAATGCCGGGTGTCCAGGGCATGAAGGCCCGCGGCTCCAGATGACTGACCGGGTCGATTGCGGGGACCATGGTTACCCTGCTGTCCGACATCTGCGCCGTGCCGAACCGGACCTCAATCCGGTTGCGGCTGGCCGTCAATTGTTCGGGATGGATCGGACCGGTCACGGCGGTACCGTTTAGGGTGATGCTCGCCACGGGATAGATACCGCCCGCCGCCGCCTTGGCAGGCAGGATCAGCGCGATTTCCACCGGCTTGCCCGCAAAGGACAGGCCGCCCAGCACCGCCTCGGGCTTAGTGAACTGGGCACGGGTCGCAGTTGTCAGATAGGGCGCGATACGCACACCGCCGGCACCCGGCTGCCAGCCGAAGACATCCTGAACCACGGCACCGTAATAAGCGCCGACAGACCAGAGCTGACGGCGGGAATTGATCTCAGGCCCGTCATCAAACTGTGCCCGCCCCGTCAGCCATTCCAGATTCTCCATGTTGGAGAGGTGCATGGCGGCGGCCCTTTCCAGTGCTGCAAGCCCCTGGTCGACCGCGGCCACATGGCCGGCGGCGATGGCGGCGCGCACTGCATAGGCCGTGACGAATGGCCATTGCGCACGGTTGTGATAGACAAACTCCCCCGGTGCCTGTGGCCACACGACCGAAGGACCGAACGGGGCGAAGGGATACCGATCAAATATCGACCTGGCCTTTTCCAGCGATGCCACACCCGACAGGACGGCAAGCGCATTGCCCAGCAGATCGTATTTCTCGATCCGGGCCGGCGTCGGCTCCGCCATTGTAAAGGTGGCGTACATCCCTGCCCGCGTGTCCCAGAACGTCGCATCAATGGCCTTGGTCAGGTCATCCGCCCAGCCATCATACCGGGCTGCCGTCGCCCCATCCCCCAGTTCCTTGGCCAGCCGGGCGGCAAGACGCAGGGCACGGTATTGCAGGACGTTGGTGGACAGGGCCTTGGATTGAGCCATTGCCGGTAGATGTTCACGGACCCAGGGGGCGTAGGTCTGTTCGCGCCAGTCCAAGAAGCTGTGTTCACCACCGTAAAGGCCGTTGGCTGCGTCAAACGCCGCGACACGGTCCGCCTCCACAGTGCCGCGCAGCGCTTCATAGGCCTTGCGCGCGAAATCGGCACGGGCGCTGCCCTGCAGGTTGGCCAGCGTCGCCTCTGCCCCCAGCGCCCAGGTGGTGCGGTCAGTGCTGATCGGCCAGGAACCGCCCGAGCCTGTATCCTGTACGATCTGCGTGGACCCAGGGGGAAGTTCGGCGGGCACCGTCACGCCCGCCCGGAAACTGCCGGTCTTGAACAACAGACTGTCCACCGCGCGGACCGGGTCCAGCCCCGCCAGCCCCAGGTCCAGCGCGTAGGACAGGTCCCGCGTCCAGACATAGTTCCATTTCTCGCCCGTCTCGAAACAGTTGCAGGCGATGGGCTGCCCACCATTATAGGCCCCGTCCTTGATCGAACTGACACTGGCCTGGGCGGCATCGTCCACCGACTGCGCGAACAGCGCGTCGAACAGCAGATTGCCGGTCAGGGTGTAGGCACCGCGCTCCGTGATATCGCGCGTGCCGGGGGTATTGTCGCGTTGTGGTGCGCTGCTGGTCAGGTGGAACTGCCGCGTTCCCGGCTGCCCCTTGGCCTCCACCGTCACCCGTGCAGGCTTGGCCCCTGGCTCCAGCGCATAGGGCCGAAAGCTCCGCGTTTCCGACGCATGGGCCGCCTGTCCGGCATCCAGTGCCAGGATCGACAGGCTGGCAGCGGTAGCCAGTAGCAGCAGGCGCGGAGACGGGGGCATGGTTCCTCCAACTGTCATGATGGTTCTTGGGCGGCTCAGCCTTTCCGTGAAGGTGGGGTGAGGGGCACTGCAATTGCAACAAATAATCTGCAAAAATCAGGCGCCGCAGGATTCCCGGACGATTAGATCGGTGCTTAGCCGTTCCGACATGGCTTGGTCGCCGGCCAGCAGGCGAAGCAGCTTGGCCACCAGCAAACGCCCGGCCTTGGCAGTATCCTGGCGGATCGTGGTCAGGGCCGGGTGGGCATGGGCCGCAATTTCGATATCGTCATAGCCAACGATGGCGACGTCGTGCGGTACGGACAGGCCACGCCGGTTCAGCGCGCGAACGGCACCGATGGCGACCAGATCGCTGACCGCCACGATGGCATCAAATGCGACCCCCTGATCCAACAGATCATCCACCGCCTCCACCGCCGCATCGGGCACCAGACGGCAGCGCCGGTGCAGGCTGGGGTCGGGTGCCAAGCCCACCTCCTGCAACGCGTTCACATAGCCTTGATGACGCTGTGAAAGTTCGATCGTAAGGGTTTCGCCCAGAAAGGCGATGCGTTTGCGCCCCAATCGGGCCAGATGGAGCGCGGCGCGATGTCCACCCCGGACATTGTCACTGCCGACGGAGCAATAGTCCTGATCAGGTGCTGTCGCACCCCAGACCACGAAGCGCCGGCCATCGCGGAACAGGCGGTTCAACGCCTCGTGCAACTGGCTCTGACCCAGGAAGATCATCCCGTCGGCCTGGCTGCTGTCGAGCAGATCGGCTAGCCCGCGCTGATCAACCGGGGTGGCATGGCCGATGGTCAGGTCCAGCCCCCGTTCGCGCATAGCAAGGCTGATCCCGCCGACCAGACCCAGGCTGAACGGGTCCACCGATTGCCCGCCGGCATGGGCCGGTGGCATCACCACCATCACGGATGGCCGGTCGCCGCCTGTCGTCTGCCGTGCGCGGCGAGGGGGCGCGTCATACTGCGCCGCCTCGGCCAGTTCACGGATACGGCGGCGGGTTTCGGCATTCACGGCACTGCTGCCGCTCAATGCCCGCGATACTGTGGAAACCGACACGCCGGCCTGCCGGGCGATATCCTGTAGCCGTGAAGCGCGCGCCTTCACATCATCCATGCCGCAAGTCTGCCCCGTATCCGCCGAAGGAATGGTTCCCTTCTGCCTGACATCAAGGCTTGCGGCAATTGCAATAACAGGTGGGTTAAGTCTGAAGCCCCTCAATAAACCGGGTCACGGCACTGTCGACGGCGGCTGCATCCGCACTTTCCTGATTGTAGTTATCCAGGTCCAGGCGCAGCACAGGGATGCCCGCTTCCTCCAACGCCCGCAGCACAAACGGATCGGCGTCGGTCAGGGCGACAGCCCCGTGGACCCCATGGATGCGGGCATCGCGCACATGCCAAGCCCCGGCCCAGGTGGGCATGCGCAATTCATCGCCCATGGTAACGAAACGGGCCGCCAGGGCCCGCATGGGATCACGCCCCCGGTCGTGATGGCGGATATAACCGTCGGCGGCCAACGACAGATACATGGAGCAGACGAAGACTGCGCCATGGCTTTCCTCCCAGCGCTGGTAAAAGGCCATGTCGCTCCACAGGCCACGCCCCACCCACATCAGGCGCACACGCTCATTGGGGCAGGCAGCGTCACCCGCCGCCGCGCGGGCGGCCACTTCCTCATACAGCGCCTTCGCGGCATCGCGGGCCCAGACAGAGCCGCGATGCCATTGCGGCACCATAGTGGCGGGCATCGTATCGACGATGCTGACTGGGGCGGGGTGTGTGGCGGCGATCAGATCGCGGGTGCGGCGGTAGCATTCCTCCTGCTCATTCACCAGATCCATAACCTCTGCGAAACGGGCAGGATCGAACTGCTTGCCTGTCGCCGTTTCCAGCCGCGCCACATGGGCACGCAATTCCCCTTCCATCAGGTCCAGGCGTTCCGGTTCCAGATGCTGATCCCAATCGCCGGGAAGGTCTTCCCACCAATCGGTGGGGATCTGCCAGCGGCTGTCGAAACTGCGCTGATAAAGGTACAGGTCGGCCCCCGTCTCCATCGCCCAATGGCGGAAAATACGGGCGGTTGCATCCGTACCAGTCACGGCGGCCAGGAAATCCGGCTTTGGCAGACCGCCCCAGGGGGCGTTTTCCATGTCATCATCGAATGCCGCTGCCAGCCCCTGCGCGCTGTAAGCCTCCACATCCGCCGGATAGTCACGGTCGCGCAACAGGCCGAAATAGCGACCCGATTGCTGTTTTGCGGCCACGATTGAGGCCCACCATTGGTTCACGACGAAGGGAATATCCATGGCGCGCAGGATTTCCTGCGGCGCATTGGCATTGACGACCGCCAGCGGCGCGCCCGCCGCCACCTGTTCACGCAGGCCCGCGAACCAGTCCCGCTGGAACTGCCCGAAGCTGGCTACAGCGGACAGCGATTTGCGGCTGCGCGTCGGGGGCTTCAGGGCCGCGCGTCCCCCACCGGCGCGGGCGGGTGACGGGGATGGCGCCAGGGGTGCTGGTGTTGGCTGTGCCATGGGATCGGCCAGGAATGCGGCCAGGGCAGCGGGCATTTCCCCGCTGCCATCCCAGGTCACGGCCAAGAAGGGTAGGCCGGCAGCGGCGCAGGCGGCACGCAACGGCTTCACATCCCAGGGGGCGGCCTCGTCACCGGGGCGCATGGTGTGCAGCAGGGCCGTTGCACCCGCAACCCTCGCGGCGGCGATAAGGGCGTTGGGATCATCGGGGCTGCGGCGGGCCAATGGCGTGACGCCACCGCACCAGGGGCGGCCCCAATCCTGTGCCTCGCCCACCACCATCGCACCTGATGCTTCCAAGCGATCATAAAGCCGGAAATCCTCCTGTGTGCTGCCGGTCAGGAACAGGGTCCGGACGGCAACAACCGGCGGCGGCCGATCGCCCAGCAGGGCCGACAGAGATGCTTCCACCTGTTCCGGCGGCAGGATGGCGGCGGCGGCCACGATCCGTACAGCCTCCGCACCCGTCAGCTGTCCCGTCCGGCGCAGGCCCAAGGCCTGTGCCAATAGCACCCGCAGCCGGGCCTCGTCCTTCTCCGTCTGTGCCACATCGCCCAAGGGCGTGCCCAGGCTGGTCAGCCATTCCCGCAATTGTGTGAAACGGACGGCATTATATCGGGCTGCCTGTTCCCCACCGCCATGCAGCAGGTCCAGGAAATGCACCGGCCCCAGACGCTTCCCTGCCTCCCGCGCCAGTTCGCGCAGGGCGGCGAAGACCTGCGGCTGTTCATTATCGGCACTGGTGATCAGGACCGGATCAGGTTTGGCACCGTCCCCCACCAGTTGTTCCAGCAGCGACTTGCCCCGCACCGATAGGCCGGCCCCGCCCATCAGCGCATCCATCATCGGCGTCGGCGCCGTCGTTGGCACCAGCCGGACGGGCAGCAGCCCCGCCGCCCGCACTAAGGCGCGGGAACCATCCACGCCCAGCAGCCGCAGGGGGCGATATCCCTGACCTCGCAGCGCCTCAAGCGTTCCGGCGGGATCATCGGCGGCGGTCAGCAGCGGGGCCAGGGTGGGATGGCGGGCCATCAGATCACCCCTTGCCGCTTCAGGCTGTCCAGCTGTTCGGCGCTGTACCCTGTCAGGCGGGCATAGACATCGCCATTATGCTCCCCGATGGCCACCGGCAGCACGGGATCGAACCCGGTACGCGCGCCGGAGAACAGGATGGGGATGCCCGCCGTGCGAAGGTCGATGTCGGAGCTGTAGCTGGGATGGGCGATGGGCATGGTCTCATTGCGGGCCATCACCCGCGGATCGACCAGCGCATCCTCCGGATGGCGCACAGGCGCCACGGGCACGCCTTGTGCCTCCAGCGCTGCCACCACATCGACCACCGGCAATTGCTTTGACCAGGCGTTGATCCGCGCCTCCAGTTCCGTGGCGTTGGCCACGCGGGCGTCGCGGGTGGCGAATTGCGGGTGCTGGAGCAGTTCCACCTGTCCCATGGCGCGGAACAGGCCGGCGGCCAGCTTGTCATGCACGGCCACCAGCGCGATATAGCCGTCGGCGCATTCGAACACGCCGAAGGGCGACAGGCGCTGCACCGTCAGGCCTGTGCGCGACGGCATGCCGGCGGCGGCCATGGCCGACCAGTTCTCAATGGCCACGAAAGAGGTCAGCGCCCCCAGCATCGAAACGTCGATATGTTGCCCCACCCCGGTGCGGTGCCTCTGTTCCAGTGCCGCCAAGATACCGATGACCGCAAAGACGGGGGCCAGCATGTCGGCCATGGGCACGCCCATGCGCACCGGCGGTTCCCCCGGCGCGCCGGATGTGTACATGGCGCCCGACAGTGCCTGGATGATCACATCCATGGCCTTGCCGCCTTCTGACCCATTGGCACCAAAGCCGGAAAGGGAGCAATAGATAACGCGCGGATTGGCGGATTTGGCGGCCTCATAACCCACACCCAGCCGGTCGGCGGTGCCGCTGGTGAAATTCTCCACGACAATGTCACAGCCTTTCACCAGATCAGCGAACACCGCCTTGGCGTCCGGATGCTTCAGGTTCAGGCTGATGCCATGCTTGCCGCGTGCGCGGGTCAGGTGGGAAATGGAGATATCGTCTGCATGCCGGCGTTCCACCACCACCCCGTCACGTCCGACATAGGGGCTGTTCTCCCGTGCCAGATCGCCACCGATCGGGTCCTCCAGCTTGATCACTTCGGCCCCCAGTCCCGCCAGCAACAGGGTGGCGTAAGGCCCCGCCAGGGCGCGGGTCAGGTCAAGGACGCGCAGTCCTTCCAGGGGACGCTGCTGGCTGTTCTCGGTCGTGCTCATGCTCGTGATCCTTGACGGGCGGACAGGGCGCCCTTGTCGCGCAGGGACTGGATGTCGGTTTGGGAAAGGCCGATGCCGGCCAGGATGGTGTCGCTGTCGCCACCCGCCGGGGCCGCCGGTCGCGGCGCGGCGGCGGGAGTATCGGACAGGCGGATGGGCAGGCCGATATGCGGCGCGGTGCCGCCGCCGGGCAGCGGCACCTCGAACACCATGCCGCGCGCCCGGTTATGCGGGTCGGACAGGGCGTTGGGCAGGTCATGCACGGCTGCGAACTGCGTATCCGCCGCCGCCAGGATGTCCAGCCATTCGGCCAGGGTCTTGGAGCGGAAGATGGCGGCCAGGGCGTCCGCGATTTCCCCCCGGCAGCTGACATCCATCTGCAAGGCGGCGAAGTCCGGACGGCCCACGGCCACGCAGAAACGCTGCCAATAGCGGGGTTCCATGTCGGTGGTAGTGATGAAGCGCCCGTCCGCCGTTTCCCAAATGCCGCTGTCCGCACGGCGCTTGGCACGCCCCGGCACCTTCGACAGGTCGGGATTGCGGGAGATCGTGCTAGCGATCAGGGCCAGGGAGGCATCGGACATGGCGACATCGACATGCTGGCCCCGGCCCGTCACACCGCGCGCAATGATCGCGGACAGGATGCCGATGACGGCGTTCGAACCGCTCAACAGATCGGCCACGGGCACGCCGGGGAAGCTGGGCTTGACCGGGTCTTCGCCGATGCGTGACAGGGCGCCGGCAATCGCCAGGGCCACCGGATCATGCCCCGGCTTGTCCCGGTATGGTCCTGTCTGTCCGCAAAGCGTGACCGACGCATAGACCAGCCTTGGGTTCAGTTCCAGCATGGCGGCGGCACCGTACCCCATGCTCTCCATCACGCCGGGCCGATAATCCTCCACCAATATGTCGGCCTTCGCCACCAGCGCCTCGATCACTGTTCGTGCATCTTCATGACCAGGATCGATGACCAGGCTGCGCTTGTTGCGGGCATAGATGTCGCGGGCACGCAAGTCTGCGCGGGCGTTCGCATCCAGCTTGTCCCAGCCGAAAACCTGCGCCTGTTTCGCCAACTCGCGTGGATTCTCCACGCGGATGATATCGGCGCCCAGATTGCCCAGCATCCAGGTGCAGTAAGGGCCGGGCAAGAACTTGGAGAAATCGATGACCGTCAGGCCGGAAAGCGGACCATTCATCGCGCGTCCTCCCGGTTGGTACGGAACAGGGGGCCGGGCACCCGGATGGTGCGGCCCGACACGGGATCGTCGAAGGGGACGAAGGCGCTACGCGCCCTGTGATGGGCGCTGTTCAACACGTCTTGTGGTTCATCGATGGCCGACAGGCCCATGCCGTGGCGGTTGGATTGGTCGGCCAGGAAGGCGCGGGTCTTGGTGGCGAAGAACGCGCCTACCACCTTCTCCCACTCTTTCAGGGTTTCCTGCGGCAGATCGGCGACCAGGATATTCTCCCACTCCACCCCGGCCAGCGGGCCTGCCATATCGTCGGCGTGCATCAGGGCGACCATTGCGCGCATCATGCCGGGATTGTCGACCAGGGCCCAGGTGACCCAGCCATCGGCCACCTTCCAGACCTGATTGACGCCGGACTTGCCGCGCACCAGCAGATTGCCCTGCCGCCCGCCGACCTTGCCCGCCCAATCCCACATGACCGGCTCCCGGTAGTTGGCCAGAACGGCGGACTGATAGGCGGAAACGGTGACCCGCTGCCCCTTGTCCTTGCGGGCATGCAGCGCCGTCAGCGCCCCGATTACCGCCTGGATGGCGCCCAGGGCATAGGTCTGCTGCCCCGGAAGGCGCAGCGGTTCCCGGTCGGGATCACCGCCGATATGCAGCAGACCCGACCGCGCCATCAGTGTCAGGTCGGTGGCCGGGCGGTCGGCACAGGCGAACGGGGTCAGCAGCACGTCGATCAGGCGCGGATAATCCGTGATGTTCACGCCCAGCAGCGGCCCGTTGCGCAGCAGGATGTCGGCCTTGGACAGCAGCGCCGGCAGATCGGCATCATCCAGCGACAAAGCCGCTTTGTCCCGGTTCCAGACCGGATCGGCACTATCGCCCGCCGCCGGTATCAGCCGCGTCACCGATGCGCCAAGCTGCGCCAGCATATGGCCCGCCAGGGCACCCAACTCGCCGGTAGCGTCGATGATGGTCAGATGGTTCAGCATCCTCATCCCCTTACGCCAGCGCGCCGGAGGCCGTCAGTTCATCGACCGCTCCTGGGTCCATACCCAGCAGATCGACAAAAACGGCGCGATTGTCCCCACCCAGCAGTGGCGGCGGGCCAAGATGGATGCCGGCATCGGAAAAGCGCAGGGGCGGCCCCGGCATCTCGCAGTCGCCCAACCTGTCATGGCGGATGCGATGGTAATGACCGGCGCGTTCCAGTTCGGCATCGGTAAAGACGTCGCGCCCGTCATTCACCGCCTCTGCCGGCACCCCGGCGGTGGACAGGCGGTCGGCCAGCCGGTGCTTGTCCTGTGTCCGGGTCCAGGTGGCCAACGAGGTGCACAGGTCGGAGCAATGGCGCTTTCGGCCTTCCAGCGTGGTGAAACGCGTATCGTTGATCCCCGACAGCCCGGACAGAACCTGCCAGTCCGCATCGTCGCGTACGGCAATGGCGCACCATTGATCGGGACCGCGACAGGGGAACAGGCCATGCGGTTCCATGCGCGGATCATCATTGCCGCGTCGCGGCTCGATCCCACGCTGCATATCCGCCAGACAGTCCGACGTGACCAGCATCATCGGTTCCACCTGCGACACATCCAGATGCTGGCCTTCGCCCGTCACCCGCCGGTGTTCAAGGGCGGCCAACACCGCCACCGTCGCCATCATGGGGGCTACCACATCGCCATAGGCGAAGGGGGCCATGTGCGGCCCCCGGTCGGGCCAGCCGGACAGAGCAGCAAAGCCGGACAGGGCAGCCGCCGAATTACCATAACCACGCAGGTCCGACAGGGGGCCGGTGCGGCCGGCCACGCTGACCGACAGCAGGATGATGTCAGGTTTGATGGATTTCAGAATGTCCCAGGACAGGCCGATGCGGTCCATGAATCCCTTGCCGAAATTCTCCACCACCACATCGGCCCAGGCGACCAGCTTTTTCGCCACCTCGATACCGCGCGGGTCGTTCAGGTTGATGGTCACACCCTGCTTGCCAGTATTGGTGATGGCGAAGAAAGCCGATGCGTCGTGGTGCCGCTTTCCATCCTTGAAGGGCGGGGACAGGCGACCAAGGTCCAGGCGCTTGGCGCTTTCCACCTTGATGACGCTGGCGCCGTAATCGGCCAGATCCTTGGTGGCGCGAGGACCCGCACCGACCCAACTGAAATCGGCGATCCGCAGCCCAGAGAGGGGTCCTTTCTGGGGGCCTTCGCGTGTCATGGCGATTGCTCCGGTTGGCTGTTGAAACAGGCGGGTGTCTCCCCCCGCCCTCGGGCCGCAATCAATTCCTGGGCATGGACGAGGATCGGGTGGCCATCCACATTGAACTGCGACAGTTCATCCGCGATACGGCGGGCATTCTGTGCGTACAGCGCCCGAAACCGTTCCTGATCCGCCGGGGACAGGGCATCGGTGATGCGCATGCCCAGCGCTTTGCCCTTCTCCATGCCGCGATCCTCGGCACTCAAAATCTGTCGCGACAAGGCCGCTTCCCAGATTGGCTGCGCGTCTTTCAACACCTGACGCAGTTCCGGTGTCAGGCGTTGCCAAGCCTTGTCGGACATGGCGCGGGCCGGATAGGCGCCACGGTCGAAATGCAACCCGGTGAAGTAGGACGCGACCTCCCCGAAATGCAGGGAATGGATGGTATCGACCGGGGCCACGACCCCGTCGATCACGCCCTTGGCCAGGGCCGAATACACCTCTCCCATCGGCATGTTCACGGGATCGGCACCCAGGTCACGCAGCACGCCCAGCGCCTCCGTCTGTGCCCGCAGCCGCAGACCGCGCAGGTCTTCCAGCTTCTCAATCGGCTTGTGCCGGGTCAGGACGCCGGGGAAGTTACCGCCCTGGACGGCCAGGACATGCAGACCCTGCAATTCCTGACTGAACACGGGGAAGGCGGCTTCCAGGCATTTATAGATGGCGACCTGATCGGGCAGGTCCTTGATCCCGCCATAGAAACCAGCCTGTCCACGCAGCGCATGGGCGCCGCCACGGGCGTAGATGGGCGTGATTAGGCCGATATCGGCCACGCCATGGCGGATTTCCACCATGCTCTGATCCGACGTGATCAGAGATCCCGACCAGAAGGGCTTGATCACCAGCTTGCCACCGGACTTTTCCGTCACCGCCTGCATCCATTCGATATCGGCCTTGCTGAACGGATGGCCGGGCGGATAGGGGCTGGCATAGGACAGGGTGATGGTGCCGGGTACCTCCTCCTTGCCACCACAGGCGGACAAGGCAAGCAGGGCGCAGGCTGCCAGAAGTTTGGTCAGTTTCTTGGCCATCGTCATGCTCCCAACATCTTGGGCAGCCACAGGGTCACCGCCGGGAAGGCAATGATGACCGCCAGATGCACGAAATCGATGGCGAGGAAAGGCACGATACCCCGGAAGATGGTGCCCAACGGAATATCCTTGGCGATGCCATGGATGACGTAGCAGTTAAGGCCGAGCGGTGGATGCACGAACCCGATTTCCATGGTCCGCACCAGAAAAATGCCGAACCAGATGGGTGACAGGCCCAGATCGACGACGATGGGCAGGAAGATTGGTGCCGTCAGCAGCATCAACGCCAACCCATCCAGGAACGATCCCAGCACCAGCAGTAGCAAGGTCATCACCAGCACGGCGGCCAGCGGCCCCGCGTCGAGATCGGCGACCAAGGCCGACATGTGCCCTGTGATGCCCGTCAGGCTGATGAAGGTAGAGAACAGGATGGCGCCGATGATGACGACATAGATCATACCTGTGGTGCGCAGCGTGTCCGACAGGGCCTTGGTCATGGCGGCCCGCGTCAAGGCACCCCGGATGGCACACAGCAGGAAGGAACCCACGGCCCCGACCGATGCCGCCTCTGTCGGCGTAAACCAGCCGACCATCAGGCCACCGACCACGAACACGACCAGCGCCACGATATCGATGATCCGCCGCAGGGCCGGCAAACGATCCCGCCACGGCACCCGCGCCGTCTTCGGCCCCAGTTCGGGCCAGATGCGGCACAGGATATAGATGCCGACCATGTAGAATAGGGCCTGGCTCAAACCGGGGATCACAGCAGCGGCGAACAGGCGGCCGATCGACTGTTCGGCAATGATGCCGAACACGATCAGGGCGCCCGACGGCGGGATCAGCGCGCCTAAGGTACCGCCGGCAGCCAGCGCCCCGGTGGCAAAGGCGGGGGAGTAATTGTGCTTGCGCATCTCCGGCAGCGCCACCGACCCGATGGTGGCGGCGGTCGCCAGGCTGGACCCGCTGATCGCCCCGAACCCGGCGCAGCCGGCGATGGAGGCAAGGGCCAGACCGCCGGGCCGGTGCCCGATGAACCGGGCCGCCGCGTCAAAAAAGTCCCGGCTGGCCCCCGCTGCGAAGCACAGGTGTGCCATCAGCAGGAACAGCGGTAATACACCCAGCTCATACTTGGCGATGGTCTCGAATGCCACCACCCCGGCCTTGATCAGGGCCGCTTCCGGCGTGACCAGGATGGCGATACCGCCGGCCCCGACAGCGGCCAGCGCCACACCGATGGGCAGCCCCAGCGTCAGCAGGGCCAGCAGCGCGATGATGCCCAGGGCACCCCAAATCTCAGGACTCATGGTTGCCTCCCTTGCCCAGCGCACGCATCAGGAACAGAAGGGCGATCAGCAGGCAGGAACCGACCCACACGACACGCAGCCAGCGCAGCGGCAGGCCCAGGATTTCCGTCACCTCAAAACCACTCCACAGGTCCGCGGCGACCCAGGCCGACCCGGCTGCAAGAAACAGGAAGAACAGGCAGCAGGCAAAATCCGATGCCCGGTCGTAGCGCTGATGCCAGGTCGGCCCCAGCCGTTCGATCAGGATGTGAACGCGGGCATGGGCACCGGACAGGGTGGCCCCCACCATGGCTGCAGATGCCGCCAGGACCACACTGGCCTGCACCACCTCGATAGCACCCAGCAGGGTGAAGCCCACATGCCGACCCAGCACCGCAATGGCATCCGCCGACATGGCCATCAACAGGCCGGCAGCCCCCAGCATGAAGGAAATCCGGGTCAGCAGTCCGCCACCGGATGAGGGCGGTTTGTCAAAGCGTTGAACCAAGATGCGCTTCCCCCTAATCGCTCTTTCTCGTCATCCCGGCGAAAGCCGGGATCCAGGGGCCAAGTGCCCAACCTGTCAGCAGCGTCCAGCGAAGCAACCCAGACCGCAAGTGCCCGTGGCCCCTGGATCCCGGCTTTCGCCGGGATGAAGCAGGAGAGGCGCTTGGAAGGGCTGTATTCGCATCAGAACGTCACCCGGATGCCGCCATAGGTCATGCGCGGCGGCTTATACGTGACCATCTGGTTGCCATTGGCGGGGGAGGCCACACCATTGGCGATGACGGCCTTGTTGGTGATATTGCTCATCGCCACGAACAATTCCCAGCTACCGGCGGCGGGCACGAAGGTGATGCGCCCGTCGAAGACGTCGTAGGCGTCCTGGGCCACGGCGGCGGTGTTGTCGATATCGATGAAATAGCTGCTGGAATGGCGCCAGTCGCCACGCAGACGCACCGCTGCACCGTCCGCCGACACCGGCACCTCATAGGTCAAGCCCAGATTACCGGTGAATTTCGGCACGAAGGGCAGTTCGTTCTTCAGGCCCAGCAGCACTGTGCCCGCCGTGGCCTGCTGCGGCAGCAGCTTGGTGAACTTGAAATCGGTGTAGCCCAGCCCCGCCTGCAGGGTCAGCCCTTCGGCCAGCAATGCCGTCGCTTCGACTTCCAGACCCTTGATCTCCCCATCGCCGCCATTGGTTTCCAGGCGGATGAAGGCCCCCGTGCTGTCGGTGGTGTTCCGGGTGATCTGGATGTCATTGTACTCGCTGAAATAGGCGGCGAGGTTCAGGCGCAGGCGGCGATCGAAGAAGTCGCCCTTGAACCCTGCCTCATAGGCCGTCAGCTTTTCCGGATCGAAGGTGTTGAACAGGTCGGCGCGGGTCGGGCGACCGTTGACGCCACCGGCCTTGAACCCCTTGGACCAGGAGACATAGGCCATCATGTTGCGGTCGAACTTGTATTCTGCACCCAGCTTCGGCGTGAACACGTCCCAGGTGTCGCCTGCCGTGACATTGTTGAAGCTGACCAGATTGTTTTGGAGCGGCCGGACTTCGTAATAGCGGAAGTCCTTCTTCTCCTTGCTGATACGCGCCCCGGCCGTCAGGCTGAACGCATCCGTGACCTTGTATCCGGCATGGGCGAAGGCGGCGTAGGACGACCCGTCCAGCCAGCGGTTGCCCAGGCGCATCTGGTCATAGCGCAGATTATTGTTGTTCGTCGCACCACCCAGGCAGCTGGCCGGACCCGTGCCGTTGGCGGGGCAAGTCGATGCCGCGACGCCCGGCGGTGAGATGGAGCGATTGGGGGCCGCGCGCAGCGCCTCCACCAGACCCACCAGCTGACGCGAGGACTGTGTATCCTGGGCCTTTTCCTCAAAGTACCAAAGGCCGACCAGCCAGTTCAGGCGGTCGTCAAAGGCGTCACCGCTGAACTGGAATTCCTGGCTGAACTGGTGCTGCTGTACGCTGATGCCGGCCGAGGCCACGATGTCGGCGGGGGTACCGTCGGCATCGGCCTTGCTGCGCACATCCAGGTCACGATAGGCGGTGATGGACTTCACCCCGATCATTCCGGGGTCCCAATCCACCACGCCGGAGACACCCCATACATCGGAATTGGCGTAGCTGGTGGAGGTGGAATAGGTGGTCCAGGGCTTTGGTGCCACCCAGCGATTATCGTAGGTCAGGCCCTGCGGGGCCAGCACGACGCGGTTATACAGCTCGATATTCGGGGCAGACGCCGCGCTGTTGAAGATGCCGACGGCCTGGTAATCCGTTGCCGCCTGCCGTTCGCGCGTCACGTCGCCCGACAGGGTGACCTGCAAGCTGTCGGTGGGCGTCCAGGCCAGGGTGGCGCGGCCGCTGCGGACATTCACGTCATTGCCATTGCGCTTTGTGCCATCGGCAGAGGGCAGCAGACGCTTGTAATAGCCATCCTGATCGCGCGACAGGGCGCTGACGCGCAGCGCCAGCTTGTCTTCGACCAGCGGCACATTGACGGAACCGCCGACATCCATGCGGCCGTAATTGCCGACGCGCAGTTCCGCGACGCCACCAAACTCATCACTGGGTGCCTTGGTGCTGATATTCAGCGCACCGCCAGATGTATTCTTGCCGAACAGCGTGCCCTGCGGCCCGCGCAGCACTTCCACCCGTTCGATATCCAGCAGTTCCAGAACCGCGCCGGGTGCGCGCGCCAGATAGACGCCGTCGATATAAATGCCGACCGCCGGGTCCTTGGTGATGATGAAGTCCGGCTGACCGACGCCACGGATGAACAGCTGCGCGAAATTGCTGCCGCCGGAACCGTTGCCAGAAGTGGTCATCTGAAAATTCGGGGTGGCGTCGGCCACACCCTTCAGATCGACGACACCCTTTTCGCGCAGATCCTCTGCGGTGAGGGCCGTGATGGCGATGGGCGTGTCCTGAAGGTTCGTGGAACGGCGCTCCGCCGTCACGATAATCTCTTCCAGCACGATGGGGGCTGCGGCCTGCTGGGCTTGAGCCATGGCGGGGATAGCGTAAAGACCGACGGCCAGCGCAATGGGCGCGGCGCCGCGAGGCGTCCACTTCTGGAACATTTCATCCTCCCTGGATGTGCGGGCGGGGTTCTTTCCCCCGTCTGAAGGCACTCTCGCCTTTCGTTATTGTTCATAACATAGACGGTTGATGTTCACAACTATCTAATTTTCTGAATGCGATCCCCGAGAACGGAATTTGCGGACAGATTGATCAGCTTACGGTATCAAGGTTTTGTGC
This sequence comes from alpha proteobacterium AAP38, assembly GCA_001296005.1. Classification (GTDB taxonomy): domain Bacteria; phylum Pseudomonadota; class Alphaproteobacteria; order Azospirillales; family Azospirillaceae; genus Niveispirillum. The sequence continues at coordinate 443,554 of LJHR01000005.1, forward strand.
AAATCCTGATCCCTTTCCGATGATGACCATGGCGAATGACAAGATCGATGCGACCGACCAGCCGGAGATTGACCTGGGCCGACTGGGTGATTTCATCGGCTTCCGGCTGCGCCGTATCCAGAACCACCTGTCACGCAATTTCTCCGCCCGTAATGCGGAATGGAACCTTCGCTCCGGATTGTTCAGTTCGCTGGCCATAATCTCGGCAAACCCCGGGATTTCCCAGAACCTCCTATCGCGGGAGGTGGGGTTGGACAAGTCTGCGACGGTGCAGATTGTTGACGATCTGGAAAGCCGTGGCTGGGCTGAACGCCGCCGGTCCACGAATGATCGGCGCTATTATGAACTGGTGGTGACGCCGAAGGGACGGGACGCCCTGGACCAGTTATTCGCCAATCTGGAAGAGACGGAACGGGACGTGATGGCCCATCTGTCGGATGCGGAACGTGTCCTGCTGCTGGGTCTGCTGGATCAGGTCTATCAGCGCTGCTTCAAGGGCTAAGTCCTGACGTTATTTAGTTATGTTTCATCACTAAAATAAAAATGGCCAGGTGACTTTTGAGCCACCTGGCCTTTAACTCACTGATTGATTATGGCCGATAGCCTGTGTCGATCACCGCTGCGCCGCCGGCAATCCGGGATACGCAGGCACAAAGTTTCGATCCTTCACGTTTTTCCGATTCTGCCAGGAAAACATCGCGATGATCGATCTCTCCACTGTGATTCAGTACATCGACGGCACAGAGACCGCATTCACCGCGTCGGCAATCATGGATCATCGGAATGCCGGCATCGGCCAGCGCATCCAGCAGGGATTGGTCCGATGGTACAGTGACCTCGCCGTCATATCCCACCACCCGGACGGTGAACGGTGTTTCGGTGAAACGCCCAGTGTCGCCAAACACCTCGTACCGGAACCGGCTGGTGGAGCGTCCCGCCTTGGCCCAGGCGCGCTTTGCGGCCTCCAGCATGGGCAAGGGGCCGCAGATATAAAGTTCACCATCGGCCGACAGATTGGCGATGACCTTGTCGAGATCGATCATCGCACCCTGATCCTGTGGATGGACAGCCAGCCGATCCCCCAGCAGGGTGCGCAACGGGTCAATGAAAGGCATCGCGGTCAGGCTCTGCCCCCCATATTCCATGCGTACTGACGCCCCCTGTGCCATCAATGCCTGCGCCATGCCATAGATCGGTGTCACCCCGATGCCCCCGGCCAGCAGCAGATAGTCCGGCGCGCGCCAGGACAGGTCGAACCGGTTCTCTGGCGTCGTTATCCGCACCTTGTCGCCCGGTTTTAGGCCGAACATGAAGCGCGATCCGCCCCGGCTGTTGGGATGCAGTTTAACCCCGACCGCGACATGGCCAGGGGCTGCGTCGGGCAAACAGGAATAGGTACGGATGGCATGGCCCGATCCGATGCTGGTCCGGATCGCGATATGTGAGCCTGGATCGAAAGCCGGAAGGGGAAACGCCGCCGCAAACTCAATCCGGCGTACCCCTTCGGCAATGTCATCAACACGTACGATGTCGGCGTCAAGCCAGACGGCATCATTCTTCATTCTGATTTCCTCCCTTATGGGATGGCTTAGCAAGCAACCAGGGCCAGGGCGGGGAAGCGGCGTAGGGCATCGCTGCCGCCCTCCATCACCTGTTCCAGGTTGCGCCGTGCCAACCGCGCATGTTCACGGGCCACGGCTTCGGCCCTGGCGCCTTCACGCAGACCGATCGCCTCCACCAAGGCGCGGTGCTGCGCCTGGGCAAGGACCAGTGAATGCGGCACGACTGTTGATCCGGGCTTGTCCAGAAAGGCGCTGGGCGATGCGAAAGGCAGGCGGGTGATCCTGTCGATCTCCCGCTCAATCGTCTCGCTACCCGATAGGCCGGACAGAAGCGCATGGAACTCCGCATTCAGCGCCGTATAACGGTCCAATGGCGGGTTTGCCATATCACTGACCATCACGGCGTCGATACCGTCCAGTACCCGGTTGATGGCGATCATCCGCCTTGGCTCAACGCCCCGCTCCGCCGCCAAGCGTGCGGCGGTACCTTCCAGCACGCCGCGCAACTCAATGGCGTCGATGGCCTCGTCCATCGTGAAACGGCGCGGGATATGGCCACCGGATGGCACACGCTCCAGCAGCCCTTCCTGTTCCAGCCGGGCCAGCGCCGCGCGGATCGGTGTACGGGAGATACCCAGCCTTTCCGCCAGCCCCGGTTCCGACAGCCTTTCCCCCGGTTCCACATCGCCGCGCAGAATCAGATCGCGGATGCCGGCCAGGGCACGCACCGTCTGTGCGGCGTCCTTGTTGTAGCTCATGCTTCCCGTCCCTATTCTGCGGCGGCGGACAGGGTGGGGCGGTTTTCCTTCTCGACCATCCGGTCGATCAGGCGGCGGGCCCACATCGACCCGGCGTCGATATTCAGATTGTAGAAAATATGACCCGGATTATCGTCGATGGCCCGCTGCTGCGCCTCCAGGATCTGTTCATCCTCCCGGAAGATGCCGGCCACGCCTTCCCTGATCTTATGGGTGCGGGCCTGATTGTGGATGTCGAAATTCCGCGCGAACGCCCAGAAATAGTGACAGGTCGTTTCCGTTTCGGGCGTCAGACAGTTGATGACGCGTCCATCCACGCCCTTTGACCGGTCACCCTCCGGAGCGCCCGTGCCGGTGGGCGCCACACCAACCTCGATAATGATGGTGGAGGGTGCCGTGAAATTGATGATCTGCCAGCGGTCGACATGGTCCTTGCGGCCCAGATTATCGGCCCAGAAGGGCGGCGCCTCGATATCCACCATCCAGCGGGTGATGGTGGCTGTGGTGTCCGAATGGGTCGCCGTGAAGGGCGCCTCCGCAACGGCATGATTGCCGATGGAACTGCCATGCACGAAGGTCTCATGCGTCAGATCCATCAGATTATCGACCACCAGCCGATAATCACACTTGGCATGGATGACCTTGCCATCGGCGGCCCAGGTCGGATCATTGTTCCAATGGATATCCGGGATCAGGGCAGGGTCAGCCAGGGACGGGTCACCCGGCCAGATCCACAGAAACCGGTAACGCTCCACCAGCGGATAGCTTTTCACACAGGCCGAGGGGTTGATGGTCTGTTGAGATGGCATGTATACACATCGCCCGGTATCATCATAGGCCAGACCGTGATAGCCGCAAATAACGCGGTCTTCCTCCAGCCGCCCCAGCGACAGGGGCAGCAACCGGTGCCAGCAGGCATCGGCCAGGGCAACCGCAGAGCCGTCCAGCTTTCGATAGAGAACCACCTGTTTGCCGCAGATTGTCCGGGGGAGAAGCTTGCGCCCAACCTCCACATCATAAGCCGCCACATACCATGCGTTCAGGGGAAAACTTGCAGCCATCGGTCACCCTCCCATTATTATGTTTCATAATCTAAATACCTGTATACAGATAATCAGATTATGAGTCGATGGCTAATCGAGGAAACTTTTGGCAAAACTGTGGGGATGGGGCGCATTCAGGCATGGTTGGGCCGCGCACGGCGCCTAACCGACTGCATCACCAAATTTTATCTGATCGGGTTGACCGGGTTCAGTCCAACAACCGGCGCAACGCCGTCAAATCCATCAGGATTTCCGATAGAATCTCACGCACTTCCGGCGACAGGGACTGTTTGGTCCGCCGCTTGGTGGCGGCCTTCTTTTCCAGGGGAGGGGACTCATCCTCCTCATCCCCTTGCGTCGCAAGCAGGGCCAACTCTTCGGCCGAATTGTCGTCACCCGCCTCGTCATCATCGAAAAGGCTTGGCATGCGGGTTCCGGGCGGGGGAAGCCCGGCAAGGCCCCGCGACTCGCGCAACAGTTTTTGTACGCCCTTGATGGTGTAGCCATCCTGATACAGCAGCGATTGGATACGCCGTAGCAGTTCCACATCGTCGGGACGATAATAGCGCCGGCCACCACCACGCTTCAGCGGCTTGATCTGGGGAAACTTGGTTTCCCAGAACCGCAGGACATGCTGTGGTACCTCAAGATCGACGGAAACCTCGCTGATGGTGCGGAAGGCCGAGGCGGATTTCGACGCCACGGACTTGGATCGCGCACCTTCGCTGGTTTCCTCGATCATCGACAGGATCAGCCTTTCGCGCCGTCTTCAAACCGCTCATTGATGCGGCTTTTCAGGACGTGGGACGCGCGGAAGACCAGGACCCGGCGCGGCAGGATCGGCACTTCCTCACCCGTCTTCGGGTTGCGGCCAATGCGCTGCCCCTTCGACCGGACAGCAAAGCTGCCGAAGGAAGAGATCTTGACCATGTCGCCATTGGCCAATGCGTCGGAAATCTCATTCAGGACGCTTTCCACCAGATCGGCAGATTCGTTCCTGGACAGCCCGACTTCCTGATAGACGGCCTCGCTCAACTGCGCGCGGGTGACAGTTTCGGTCATGTTCGTCCTCCCCGGTTATCAGGGAATGACGGTACTTGGACCGGAGAAATCCGTCAATTCAGATGGTTGGCGGGAAATGCTGATCTCACACCGCAGAAATGCGGGGGCAGGGAGGATCAGAAGCGGACCAACGCCCCGCCCCAGGTGAAACCGCCACCCATGGCTTCCAGCAGCATGAGGTCGCCACGCTTGATGCGACCATCGGCCACTGCCTCCGCCAGGGCCAGCGGAATGCTGGCGGCGGACGTATTTCCATGATGATCCACCGTAATCACCACACGCTCTGCCGGCAGTTTCAACTTGCGGCCGGTGCCCTCGATGATGCGGCGGTTGGCCTGATGCGGGACCAGCCAGTCGATGGCATCCGCCGTCAGGCCATTGGCGGCCAGCGCTTCCTTGACCACATCGGCCAAGTTTACGACCGCATGCTTAAACACTTCCTGCCCGCGCATGCGGACATGGCCCACAGTCTGCGTGCTGGACGGGCCACCATCGACATAAAGCAGGTCATGGTGATTGCCATCGGAATGTAGATGCGTGGAGAGGATGCCCTGATCTTCCGACGTGCCGGCACCATTGGTAGCGCGCAGCACCACAGCACCCGCCCCGTCCCCGAACAGCACACAGGTGGTGCGGTCGTTCCAGTCCAGGATGCGGGAGAAGGTTTCGGCGCCGATGACCAGAACCGTCCTGGCCTGACCGGCCTTGATGAAATTGTCAGCCACCGACAGTGCATAGATGAAGCCGGAGCATACGGCCTGCACGTCGAACGCCGCCCCCCGCGTCATGCCCAGGCGGGCCTGAACCTTCACGGCGGTGGCCGGAAAGGTGTTGTCCGGCGTCGCGGTGGCCAGAACAATCAGATCCAACTCATCCGCTGTTACGCCGGCATGCGCCATGGCTGCAAGTGCGGCGTTATAGGCAAGGTCGGAAGTCAGTTCGCCATCCGCCGCGATATGGCGCGACTTGATGCCCGTCCGTTCCGTAATCCATTCGTCAGAGGTGTCGACGACCTGCGCCATCTCGGCATTCGTCATCACCTTTGCGGGCAGATAAGACCCGCAGCCCAGGATCACAGACCGGATGGCCATTACTGCACCGCCGTTTCGCTGCCCGTTGCGCTCACGTCCTTGACCTGATCAGCCGTGGCCGCAGCATTCAATGCCGCCTGCAGCACTGCCAACTGGTCGCGGATCTTCTCGTTGAAACCATGATTGGCCATATTGGCGGCCACAGCGATAGCGTTGGAGAATCCAACGGCGTCTGTGCCGCCATGGCTTTTCACGCAGATGCCCCGCAGCCCAAGGAACATCGCACCATTATAGCGGCGCGGGTCCATACGCTGACGCAACTTGTTGAAAGCGCCCGACGCCAGGACATAACCCAGTTTCGCCAAGAGAGATGATTTGAAGGTCCGCTTCAGGAATTCGGCATAAAGCTTTGCCGTGCCTTCTGCCGTCTTCAGGGCGACATTGCCCGTGAAGCCGTCGGTCACCACAACATCGACCGTGCCCAGCGCCAGATCGTTGCCTTCAATGAAGCCATGAAAGTAAGGGGCGAGCGGCGTTGCGCGCAGGGCTGCTGCGGCCTCACGAATCTGCTCATGCCCTTTCTGTTCTTCCGATCCGACATTCAGCAGGCCGATGGTCGGGTTCAACAGGCCCAAAACGGTCCGGCTGAACACCGTGCCCATCACGGCGAACTGCACCAGATTGTCGGCATCGCATTCCAGGTTCGCCCCCAGATCGAGCATCACCAACTCCCCCCTTTGAGTGGGCAGGATGGAGGCAATGGCCGGTCGGTCGATGCCCGGCAGGGTCTTCAGCACGAATTTGGCAATGGCCATCAGCGCACCGGTATTCCCGGCGGAGACCACGCATGCAGCATCACCGGCAGCGACGGCATCAATAGCCAACCGCATGCTGGAATTGCGCCCAGCACGAAGCGCCACCGACGGCTTGGCATCCATCGCCACGAAGTCAGGCGTATGCTTGACCGTGGAAATGAGCTTCAAGGCCGGATGGCGCTCTAGCAGGGCGTTGATGCGCGCTTCGTCACCGACGAAGAGGAAATCGACGTTAGGGCAACGCTCACGGGCAAGGTCGGCGCCGGCGACGACCATGTCAGGAGCATGGTCGCCACCCATGGCGTCCAAGGCGATGCGCAGGCGCGTTGTCACTTCCGTTCGACGTCCCTATAACCCGCGAAAACCTGGACCGGTCCGGCTATCAGGCAGCAGCCGGGGCGGTCGCGGTCACTTCGCGGCTGTCATAGTGGCCGCAGGAGCCGCAGACATGATGCGGGCGCTTCAGCTCACCGCAATTGCCGCATTCGTTGTAAGCGGCGGCGGTCAAACCATCGTGCGAACGGCGCATGTTGCGCTTCGACTTGGAGGTCTTCTTCTTAGGAACGGCCATGATCGTAACTCACAATGTTTTAAGGCGACCGCTAGGGCCGCCCGGACAGAGGCGCTTGAATACTGGATATGGTGTGCGAGGGCAAGTACGAAACCGGATCAAGAGGGCTTCTTTAAGCGGGACAGGGCCGCAAAAGGGTTCTGGCGGGGCGGTTCCGGGGGTGTGTCCTCGGTCAGGGACAGAGTATCGGGACCCACATCCTCCAGAATCGGGGTGAATTCGACCCCTTCCCTGCGTGGATAGGGCTCCAGTGCCAGCGACAGGTTCTGTGCTACCAACTCGCCAATATCGATCCGGCCACCCGGCATCGCTTCGGGAAAGTCCTCGTCACTGCCCAGATACTGGAAATGATCGCTCTCACCATCCTCTTCCTCCTTGGGGATCAGATGCTCCGGGGCGAAAAGGGCGGAGAATTCCTCCTTAACGTGCGCGGGCACGGGCTCCAGGGTCACGACGCAGCGCTGGACCACGTCCGCCTCCAACTCCCCCGTCACCTTTACGAAGTCCGATCGGACGCGGCGCAGGCGCAGCTTTGCGGTCAGTCCGGACACGGACAGAAGATCGAATCGTTCAGCGAGCGCGGCACATTCCGCGTCTGTCGCCTTCACAACCTCGAACCCGCCTGCTGTCGTCACCTTGTCGGCGATGATGATGCGGGACAGTTCGGGCAAGGGGGCCGTCATAGGGAGAATCCTTCAGGTAAGATATAATATAAGGACAAGCCTCCGATCAGGTCGAGGCGAACTCCAACTCGCCGGACAGCAGCCTGTCGATGGGGAAGGTCTCCAGATGCGCCAGTTGCCGGCGCGTATAGTCGGCCATCACCTTCACATGCGCCGGATCGGGCAGGGTGGAGCCATAGAGATTGCGGTCCAGAGCCGATTCCAGGACCGACGGATCGGCATTGGCCGCAATACCGTCATCATAGGCACCGACACGACCATAATAATGGCTGGCCAGATCCTTGACCTTGTCACCCACCTTCATATCGCCCGCACCCAGTTCGCGCAGGTTGAAATCCAGGTCGGCGAACATGAAATCGAACAGGCCCTGATTGAACTCCGCCGTCGCCTTGCCGCCCATGGCCAGCCGGCGCATGACCAGCCAGGCATGCAAGCATACGGATTCGAACCGTCCCTCCAGCGTGTCGGGCACACCGCGTTCGCTGAAAAATACGGGCAGGCGCGACTGGGCCACAATGGCGCCATAGAGGGCGGCAATGGTGCGTTCACGCCGGGGGCGTTGGAACAGGCGGCTGAACAAGACGTGCCTTCTCCCATGGCTGGCAGGCTGCGGACATTGACATTGCGCCAAGGCCGGTGCCAATGTCACCGGCCAGATAGGGGGCGGCGGCCCCGTCGTCAAGCCATGGTGCGTGCCTGAAAGGGTTCTCACTAGGTAAGAATGACAAATCGCCGCTGGTAGCGGGGCATTTGCCCCGTGCATTGTCCGGCACTACGCCGTTGGTCACATCCAAGGTTCGAGAGACGTCACGTTGATGCGCAAGACCCAAGCTACCGCCCTGTTGACCTTCGGCCTTCTGGGCCTTGCTCTCACCGGCTGCAGCCCCATCATCGCCCAGCGCGGCAATCTGGTGGAAGATACCCGTCTGGCCCAGATCCAAACCGGTCAGACGACGCGCGAACAGGTCCAGTATGTGCTGGGCACGCCGACCTCCACCGGTGTCGTAGACGGCTCCACCTGGTATTATATCGGTCGCCGCACCGAACAGACCGCCTTCCTGGACCCGGAGGTCACGGCCCAGCGCATCATCCGCGTCCGCTTCGATGAGGGCGGGACGGTGCAGGAAATCAAGGAATTGGATGGCGCCGCAGAGGCAGCCTATGTCGAACCCGTTGCCCGCGTCACCCCGACCGTCGGCCACGATCTGAACTTCTTCGAACAGCTGCTGGGCAACCTGTCCAAGCCGTCGCGCAAGAAGAAGGACGACAAGAAAAAGAAGAAGTAAGCGGTTGCAGGGCTGCCGTCTGGCAGCTGCCGATCAAACAAAACGCCGCATGCGGGGTGCTCCCGCATGCGGCGTTTTTTGCTTTTACGCTTACACGTTCAACAACAGGTTCTCACGCTCCCAGCTGCTGATCACGCGCTGATAAGCGTCATACTCGGCCTGCTTCACAGAGCTGACGGCGGAGATGAACCGGTCTCCCAGAACTTCCTTCAACGGCTTGCAGCTGTTGAACTTGTTCAGGGCATCGCCCTGGTGGCGAGGCAGGGAGAAGGCCAGCCGATGGGCCGAACCCTTGACCGGATCGGACGGCTCCAACTCCTGCGTCATGCCGATATAGCCGCAGGCCAGCGAGGCGGCGAGCGCCAGGTACGGATTGGCATCGGCGCCGGCCACACGGTTCTCCACACGCCGCGCCTCCGGCGGGCTGACCGGCACGCGGAAGCCGGTGGTGCGGTTGTCGCGGCCCCAATGCACATTGATCGGCGCGTCCGAACCCTGAACCAGACGGCGGTAGGAGTTCACATTCGGCGCCAGAAGCGGCATCGCATAGGGCAGGTACTTCTGCAGCCCAGCGATGAAGCTCATGAACAGCGGCGTGTCAGACCCGTCCGCATTGGCGAACAGGTTGACGCCCGTATTGGCATCCACCAGTGACTGGTGGACATGCATGGCGCTGCCCGGCTCATTCTGCATGGGCTTGGCCATGAAGGTCGCATAGACCTGATGCCGGATCGCCGCCTCGCGCACCGTGCGCTTGAACAGGAAGACCTGATCGGCCAGTTCCAGCGCCTCGCCATGGTTGAAGTTGATCTCGATCTGGGCGGCGCCGGCCTCGTGGCTCATCGTGTCCACGTCGATTTCCTGCTTCTCGCAGAAATCGTAGACATCCTCGAAGATCGGATCGAATTCGTTGACGGCGTCGATGCCATAGGCCTGACGCCCGCTTTCCTGCCGGCCTGAACGACCGACGGGGGGGACCAGCGGGTAGTCCGGGTCCTTGTTGACCGCAACCAGGAAAAATTCCAGTTCGGGTGCCACAATGGGCTTCCACCCGCGCGCCTCATACAGGGCCAGCACACGCTTCAGCACGGAACGCGGGGAGATATCGACGGTCGTTCCGTCGGCATAAAAACAGTCGCAGATGACCTGGGCGGTAGGTTCATTGTACCAGGGCACGACGCGGACGGTGGCAGGATCGGGCGTCATATAGACATCCCAGTTCTCCACGCTTGTCACATCCTCGTCTTCCGGGTATTCGCCCGTAACGGTCTGGATGAAAATGGATTCGGGCAGGCGCAGGCCCCGGTCCCGCAGAATGCGCAGGAATTTTTCAGCAGGCACGATCTTGCCACGGGCGATGCCGGCCATGTCCGGCACCAGACATTCAACTTCGGTGATCCGCCGTGAACGGATGAATTCTTCCAATGTACTCATGATGACGCCACGGGTTGGCGGCCCAGATGCACCCGTCGCAGCCGAACGCTTGTCCGGCCTTCGGGGCTGGGAAATGGTGCTACGCCCGCAGCCCTCCACGTTGTTTCGGATGGATCAGTATAGGCAGAGGGCAGGGGGGGCAGGCAAGCCAGGATCGGCAGCTTTCAATAGAAACTGATATCCCGGCCCAAACCGGCAAAACGCATGCCGGTATCAAGATGGATCGTCTGCCCCGTGATCACCGGGCTTTCCAGCAGATGAATGCAGGCCTTGGCGAGAGGATCGGCTCCAGGCTCACCACCCGTCCGTACTTCTCTGCAAACAGCCGGCATGAAACCGGGAGCGATGGCATTCACGCGCAGACGCGGCGCACCGGCCCGTGCCAGCATATCTCCCAGCCCTGCAAGCGCATATTGGGAGAGCGTGTAGCTCATTCGGTCGCCATGCTGGTTGGTCATATCCTGATCCAGGATATTAACGATGGCGCCCGTCACACCATCGGGTAGCTGCGCCAGCAGGGACTGTGCCAGCAGAGCCGGGGCCACGGCGTTAGGCAGGTAATGAGCCAGCATCCGTTCTGTCGTCAGGGTCGTGATGTCATCCCATTCAAAGATGGAGGCGCTGTTGACCAGGGCGGTCAGGGGGCGCTCCAATGCCTTTGCCGCATCGGCCACTACGCCCGACACCTGTGCCGGATCGGTCAGGTCGGCGGCGACGGCGGTGGCGCGCACACCCCTGGCCCGGATGGCATCCACCGTCGCCGCGACCTTCGGCCCATCTGTACAGTAATGGATCGCCACATCCATACCGGCACCTGCACAGGCCAATGCCATGGCTGCCCCCAAACAGCGCGTCCCCCCGGTGATCAGAACGGCATGCGGCGGGGTCATCAGGGGCGCTCCAGATCGATTTGGCAGGCAAAGCCGGGATCGGCGGGACTGGCCACACTGATCTTTTGCGTCACGATGCGGCCATCGAAAGCGAAGATGAAGCGGCCCAGCGTGCAGGCAACCCCTTCGGCATCGACAAACGGGCCATTGTCGCGGAACGGACCCAGGATATGCCGCACGATCTGCGAGTAATCGACGGTCATGGAGATATCGTCAGGGTCGCCTGTGAACGGCCCTGTAACGCTGGTGCCCAGGCGCAGATTAATGCGGCAGTCCAGATCGCCCACACGCCCCGCCACCGGCAGCGTCACTGCTACCTCGCGTACCAGAATCTGGAAATGGGGAGATGGGATCATAGCTACGCCCGACGGCTCGACAAAACAACATGCCGGGCTAATATCAGCCCGGCAGTGAAAGAGGAACAGGCTGATGGATCGCCCCTGGCAAAAGATCGGAAACATCGCGTGACGGGTGATCTGTTCCAACTTTCCGGCCTGTCGCTGACTTACCCCAATGGCACCTGTGCCCTGGACGGCGTCGATCTCTCGGTGGCGGAGGGGGAGTTTGTGTCGCTGCTGGGACCCAGTGGATGCGGCAAGAGCACCATCCTGCGGCTGGTTGCCGGGCTGATGGAGCCCACGGGCGGGCGGCTGAACTGGCTGCTACCGGTGGCGCGGGGGGATATCGGCTTTGTGTTTCAGGAACCAACCCTGATGCCCTGGGCGCGCATCATCGATAATGTCCGCCTGCCGCTGGATCTGGCCGGCGTGCCGAAGGGGGAAGGGAATGACCGGGCTGCCGACGGTCTGGTCCGCGTCGGCCTGGGCGATTTTCAGAAGGCCTTTCCCGCCGAAATGTCGGGCGGCATGAAGATGAGGGCGTCGCTGGCCCGCGCCCTGGTCACCAACCCGCGCCTGCTGCTGCTGGATGAACCGTTCGCCGCACTAGATGAGATCACGCGGCTGAAACTGAACGATGATCTGCTGTCGCTGTGGTATGCGCAGCGCTTTACGGCACTGTTTGTGACGCATTCGGTGTTTGAAAGCGTCTATCTGTCGGGCCGTATCGCCATCATCGGTCCCCGGCCCGGGCGTGTCGTGGCAGAGGTGCCAGTGCCGCTGACCTTTCCACGCGATCTGTCGGTGCGAACGGGCACCGACTATGGCGCCATCTGCCGTGATGTATCTGACCGGCTACATGCCGCAATGGGGTTGGCGGCATGAACGGGGTCTGGGCACGGCGCCTTTTGCCGCCGCTGGTGGGGGTGCTGTTTCTCCTGGGCTGGGAAACCGCGGTCAGCGCCTGGGACATTCCGCCCTTCGTTCTGCCGCCGCCGACTGCTGTGGCCCATGCGCTATGGAACGATGCGCCGCTGCTGCTGCAATCAAGCTGGATCACCCTGATCATCACGGTTCAGGCATTCCTGCTGGCCCTTACCAGCGGAGTGGCGCTGGCGGTACTGTTCAAACAGTCCCGCACGCTGGAGGCAGCATTATACCCCTATGCCGTGATCCTTCAGGTAACGCCCATCGTGGCCATCGCACCACTGGTCGTCATCTGGGTCGGGTATGAACGGGTGAACCTCGCGTTGCTGGTCCTCGCCTGGATCGTGGCCTTTTTCCCTGTCCTGTCGAACAGCACGGCGGGCCTAGCCGCCGTTGATCCCAACCTGCGTGACCTGTTCCGGCTATATGGGGCCAGCCGCTGGCAGATGCTGTGGCGTCTGCAGCTCCCATCGGCACTGCCCTACATTCTGGCTGGGGCCAAGATTTCCGGCGGTCTGGCCTTGATCGGGGCCGTGGTGGCGGAGTTTGTGGCTGGGTCAGGTACGGCGACGGGGCTTGCCTGGCGAGTGATCGAGGCGGGTAACCGCCTGAACATGCCGCGCCTGTTTGCGGCCCTGGTCTTGCTCTCCATTCTGGGTATCCTGATCTTCGCCCTGCTGAGCTGGGTACAACGCCTGCTGCTCCGCCGCTGGCACCCTGGCGGTACGGGGTAGAAGCCCCACCTCCCTGTTAGTACAGCCGCGCGGGTAATGCCATTGCCCCCGGCGCCTATGTCCTCCGTCCGGCGTTAATGCCATGTGCCGCCCCCCATAGGGCATGCGGCCCAACAGAAGCGACGGAGACAGGAAATGACGACCTACAGTCAGTTCAACCATGTCAGTGGCACGGCCGGTGCCGACAATCTGATGGGTGGCGTCGGTTTTGACCTGCTGGTCGGCGGCACCGGGGATGATGCGCTGGATGGTGCCGGTGGCCTGAATGCGGCCATCTTCACGGGCGTTTCGGGCGATTATGATATCGACGTCGAAAACGGTGTCGTGACCATCAGCGGTGCCGATGGCACCGACACGCTGCGCAATGTGCAGTTCGCGGTCTTCGCGGATGGCGTGAAGCCCCTGTTCGAGGCGACCCCGTTCCAGGATGGCTTTGACGAGGATTTCTACTTGCAGAGCAACCCCGACGTCCTGGCCGCTGTTCAGGCCGGGCAGTATGAAAGCGGGGAGGATCATTTTAACCTCTATGGGCAGTTCGAAAACCGCACCTATCAGGCGACGAACGGATTCGACGCGGCCTACTATGCTGATGTCTATGGTGATGTGGCCGGCAACGGCATCGCCGCCGTTGCGCATTATGAGGCCTATGGCGCCGCTGAGGGGCGTTCCACCCATCTCTATTTCGACGCCAACTATTACCTTGAGGCTAATCCCGATGTCGCGGCCACCGGCATGGATGCCTGGACACATTTCGACACCTATGGTTGGCAGGAAGGGCGCGATCCCTCGCCATTCTTTGACGTGTCGGCCTATCTGGTCAGCAATCCCGACGTCGTCGAATCCGGGCGTAACCCACTGATTCACTATATCAATTGGGGACGGGAGGAGGGGCGTCAGGTCTATATCGATACGTCGTGGTTTGCCATCGCCTGACATAGCCATTGGTGACACACCGTTCACGGGCTGTTGACCCACCCTGTCCGGTAATGTCAATTGGCGGGGTGCGTCGTCGTTCGATGCGGCGCACCATGGGCCAGGAACGTGCAGACCGGAACCTTAAGCGCCAATTGGGAAGAGAATCAGTTCGTGCTGGCAGCGTCCGGCCGCTGGGACATTGCGTCCGCCGAGCGGCTGGGACCGATGCTGCGCGACCGCATGCCTGGACGCAAGGGCGCGCCCGTCTGTCTTGACCTCTCTGGCCTGACGGCCCTGGATACTGCCGGCGCTTTGCTGCTTGACCGGCTGATCAAGCGGTTGCGGGGGCAGGGCCATGTCGTGGCAGTTGTCGGCGCCCGATCCGACCTTTGTGCCCTTCTGAAGGATGTGCAACGGGCAGCGGCGGGTGCAGAGCCGAAAACCCCTGCACCCGCCGAAAAGCGGCCCGCCTTTCCGTTGGCGGACCGTGTCGGACGCGCAACGATCGGCATCTGGCAGGATATCCTGTCGATGCTGAACTTCCTGGGTCTGGTCACCGTTACGGCTGTCCGGCTGCTGCGCACGCCAAACCGTATCCGGCTGAAGCCCCTGTTTTTCCACCTGGAGCAAGTGGGGCTGAACGCGCTGCCCATCGTGGGCCTGCTCTCCTTCCTGATCGGTATCGTTCTGGCCTATCAGGGGGCGGATCAGCTGCGTCGTTTCGGTGCCGAAATCTATGTCGTTAACCTGCTGGGCATTGGTGTCCTGCGGGAAATCGGCATCCTGATGACCTCCATCATCGTGGCGGGCCGTTCCGGTTCCGCCTTCACGGCCCAGATCGGGACCATGAAGGTGAACCAGGAGGTGGATGCCATGCGTACCCTGGGCCTGGACCCGGTGGAGATGCTGGTGCTGCCGCGCATGCTGGCGCTGCTGATCGCCCTGCCGCTGATCGGATTCTTCGCCAATATGGTGGCGCTGGCTGGTGGTGCCGTGATGGCCTATGTCTATCTCGACATCAATTTCGGGCAGTTTGCCCGTCAGTTGCAGATCGCCGTCAGTACCACCACCTTGTTCGTGGGCCTGATCAAGGCCCCGGTCTTCGCGGTGGTCATCGCCTTGGTCGGCTGCTACGAAGGGCTTCGCGTTAGCGGGTCGGCGGAAAGCGTCGGCCTTCTGACGACCCGTTCCGTTGTCGTATCGATCTTCTTGGTGATCGTTCTGGACGCCATCTTCTCCATCCTTTTCTCCTATATCGGGATCTGACATGGCGGCGCCCGTCATCCGTGTCCGGGGTCTCAAGACGCGCTTCGGCCAGCAGGTCGTGCATGATGGCGTCGACCTGGATGTCAGCAAGGGGGAGGTGATCGGCCTTGTCGGCGGTTCCGGCACGGGTAAATCCGTGCTGCTGCGGGAGATTGTGGGCCTGATGGTTCCGTCCGCCGGCAAGATCGAAGTGTTGGGCAAGGATACGGAAAATCTGTCGGAGTCCGAAAGACTATCTTTGCAAGCCCGTTGGGGTATGCTGTTCCAGGATGGCGCGCTGTTCAGCTCGCTAACCGTTCTGGAGAATATCAAGGTCCCTTTGAAGGAACATACCAAACTGCCGCCCGATCTGATCGATGAGATTGCGCGGGTAAAGGTGGCGATGGTGGGCCTGCCGCCCGATGCGGGGGATAAGTATCCGTCGCAATTGTCGGGCGGCATGCGCAAGCGGGCTGGCTTGGCCCGGGCGCTGGCCATGGACCCGGAGATCCTGTTCCTGGACGAACCCACGGCGGGCCTGGACCCGATCGGGGCGACGGCCTTTGACGAGTTGATCGGGTCTCTGCAAAAAAGCCTGGGCCTGACCGTTTTCATGGTGACCCATGATCTGGACAGCCTCTATGCCATTTGTGATCGCATCGCTGTCCTGGTGGACAAGAAGCTGGTGATCGGTACGATTGACGAACTGTTGCGCCAGGAACATCCCTGGATACGTGACTATTTTCATGGGCCCCGCGGTCGGGCGGCCAGTGCGGCGAAAGGGAGTTAGGGCATGGAAACACGGGCCAATTATACGGCTGTCGGTGCCTTCGTCCTGGCGCTGGCGGCGGCGGTGTTCGTCTTCGTCATCTGGCTGGCCAAGGTGCAATTCGACAAGGCGATCCAGCCCTATTACATCATGGTCACCGGCACTGTGACGGGGCTGGTGGAAGGCGGACCTGTGCGTTATCGCGGCGTCAATGTCGGCACGGTCAGCGATATCCGCATCAATCCCGACAATGTCGAGGAAGTGCGCCTGACCATTGAGGTGCCGGAGGATACGCCCATCAAGACCGATGCCATCGCATCGCTGGAACCGGTGGGTGTTACAGGTGGCGTCTATGTGGAAATCCAAGGGGGCAGCAAGGACGCGCCCCTGCTGCGTGAGAAGGTCACCGGCATCCCCGTGATCCCGTCGCGCCCCAGTTCTATCGCCGCCGTGCTGTCCAAGGCGCCAGAGGTTCTGGAGAATCTGATGAAGATCTCCAACCGGTTGACCCTGCTGCTGAACGACGATAATCAGAAATCCATCGGCACCTTGCTGGCCAATCTGGCGCAGGCGTCGGGCAATGCCAATGACACAATGAGTAACGCCAACCTGCTGATCGTCGATCTGCGCCGGCAGGCCGACACGCTCAGCAAGCAGGCGGAAGTGTTAATGGCAACCGCCAACGACACTGTCGGCAAGGTCGGGCGCGACACCACCGTCATCACGGCGGAATTGGCCAAGACCAGCAAGGAAATCAACAAGCTGTCAGCGTCGCTGGCCGGCATGATCGAGGAAAACCGGGAACCGATCCGTGATTTCACGGCCACCGGCCTTTATGATCTGTCGCAGCTGCTGATCCATCTGCAGGACCTGACCAACAATCTCAGCCGCGTTTCCCGCCGGCTGGAGCGCGATCCGACCGATCTTCTGTTCGGCGGCAACAGCGGAGTGAAAGCGGAATGACCGACAAGCCCCTGAACCGCCGCCGCCTGCTGGCCTTGGCCTCCCTGATGCCGCTGGCCGCCTGTTCGCCGGCCTCCCTGCTGACGGGTGGCAAGGTGCAGAAAGTCTATGTGCTGACCCCGGCGCGGGAATTTACCGCCGGTCTGGCCCGTGCCCCATGGCAGTTGCTGGTGGAAACGCCGCTGGCCAACGCTGCCATCGACACGCCGCGCATCGTGTTGGGCGAGACCTCCAACCGCATGACCTACTATTCGGGCGCCAGTTGGGCCGATACCGGGCCTGACATGATGCAGACCCTGCTGGTTGAAAGTTTTGAGAACAGCCGGCGTATCGTGTCCGTCGGGGTGGAACGCTCGGGCCTACGCGCTGATTTCATCCTGAAAACGGACCTGCGCGATTTCCACGCCAACTACAAGGGCCACGACCCCAGCGATACCGCGCCAGAAGCGACGGTACGCATCAATGCCAAGCTGGTGCGCATGCCCCGCCGCAATATTGTGGCGGGCGACACGTTCGAATCCACCGTCCGCGCCGCCAGCCCGGCCCTGGATGACATCATCAAGGCCTTTGATCAGGCGACGGGTGCCGTCCTGCGGCGTATCGTCGAATGGACGCTGCAGCAGGGCATGGCCAATGTCGATGTCTATCCGCTGGCCTGGGCCGCAGAGCCTGCCGCTTACCGTTGATCCGGGATTACGCTGTTGATTCGTTTTGCTTCACTGGTCGTCGTCACCTTGGCGTTCACCGGTTCCGCCCTGGCCCAGGCACCGGCCACAAAGCCGCTGGTTATCGCCAGCGGGGTTGTCACGGGCCTCTATTATCCCGTCGCCGGCGCAATCTGTCGGCAGGTCAATCAGGAGAAGGCCCGCCATGGCCTGCGTTGCCTGGTGGAGGCCACTGAAGGTCCGGTTCAGAACCTGACGGCATTGCGTGCGGGCGAGGTTGATCTGGCGGTGGTCCAGTCGGACTGGCAGGCCGCCGCCGTGCGGGGTGATGGGCGGTTTTCCAGTGCCGGACCGTTCAAGGAATTGCGCGCCGTTGCCAGCCTGCATGCCGAAACGGTGACCCTGCTTGTCCGGCCTGACGCGGAAATCGACGACTTGTCGAAACTGACGGGCAAGCGCGTGAACCTGGGCCCACGCGGCTCCGCCCTGCGCAATCTTTCGCAGCAGGTGGTGGACGCCTCCGGTCTGCGCATCAGCGACGATGCCGGTCAGGCACCGGACGCGGCACTGGCCGCCCTTTGTGCGGGGCAGTTGGATGCCGCTTTCTTTGCCGTTGGCCATCCCAATGCCGCAGTTCAGCAGGCAACCTCCACCTGCGGTGCAGTAGCGCTTCCCATTGCCGGTCAGGGCATCGACAAGCTGTTGGCCGGCCGCAAGGACCTGACCCGCACCAGCATTCCGGCCAATCTCTATCCCGGTGTACAGGAGGATGTGGCGACCATTGGCGTGGCCGCCACGCTGGTTACCCGCGCCGACGTGCCCGACGCGGTGATCGCAGAGGTCGTGCGCGTCCTTTTGGAGGAACGACCGGATCTGGTGGATCAGCATCCGGTTTTCAGCACGGTACCAGCCGATGGTATGGGGGACCGGGGCCGGACCGCGCCGCTACACCCGGCTGCCGAGAAGGCTTTTGCCGCCAGCGGACCTGCCAAGCCCTGATCCCAACGATTCGTTGAAGGCCGGCATACATGGGCGTGCGGGGCAAGGCGATTGGTGCAAGGAGCCAAGGCAAGACCTATCCTTCAGGATGGTGGAGTTACGCCGCCTTGCGTGGCACGAGTGGATTGTTTCGGTCTGTTCTTGATTTTGGCGTTCGCAATTGGCAGCGCCCTGCACTAAATGTTAAAGAAACAGGTGCGATGCGACCCTGTCGGCCGTTGGCCGGTGGCTCAGTCGCATGGTCGTCCCAGGGAGGGTTTGTTCAACCCATGTCCGACATGTTGACCACGCAGGATGTTCAGCGGCTGCTGACCGATCCTTCTCCCACGACCCGCGCCGAAATGGCCGGGAAGGTCGCGCAGCATTTCGCCGCGCCCAACCTTTCCGCGTCCGAGCGGGTGCTGGCGGAGGATATCGTGCGCATCATGGCGCGCGACGTCGCCACGCGTGTACGGTCCGCCCTGGCCGAAAGCCTGAAATCCAACGCCACCATCCCGCGCGATATCGCCATGTCCATGGCCCGCGATGTGGAGGAGGTGTCGCTGCCCTTCATTGAGGTGTCGACGGTCCTGACCGACGATGATCTGGTGGAGATCATCCGTTCCGGTTCCTCGGAAAAGCAGACTGCCGTCGCCAAGCGGCCCAATGTCACCGAGTCCGTTGCCGATGCCCTGGTGGAACGCGGCAGCGAGAAGGCGGTCGCCACCCTGATGGCGAACGATACTGCCGCCATTGCCGACAGCGCGATGGTCAAGGCGCTGGACCGGTTCCCGGACAGCGAGGTTGTGGCCGGTCCAATGGTCAACCGTGCCAAGCTGCCGGTCACGGTCGCGGAGCGTCTGGTTGCACTGGTGTCGGAACAGCTGCGCGAACGGCTGGTCGCCAAGCATGAACTGCCCAACGATATCGCCGCCGATATCGTGATCCAGACCCGCGAGAAGGCGACCTATGGCCTTGTCGGCGGCGCCGGTGATGCGGATCTGGAAAAGCTGGTGGTGCAGTTGCGCCGCAGCCACCGCCTGACCCCGTCGCTGCTGCTGCGGGCGCTGTGCATGGGCGATGTGCCGTTTTTTGAGATGGCGCTGTCGCAGCTGGGGCAGGTGCCGATCACCAATGCCCGCCTGCTGATCCACGATGCGGGCCGTCTGGGGCTGAAGTCCCTGTTCGACCGCACCGGTTTGCCGCCGAAGCTGTATCCCGCCCTGCGCATCGCGCTGGACGTGGCCAGCGAGACGGATTTCGATGGTCTGGACCATGATCTGGAGCGCCATCGCCGCCGGATGCTGGAACGCATCCTGACCCAGTTCGAGGAACTGGCCAGCGACGATGTCGATTACCTGCTGACGAAGCTCAGCGATCTGACGGCGGCGGCTTAATACTCGTTCCCTCAGGCGCCGGGCGCCGCCATCCGGCGGCTTGGCTTGCGCAACCATGGGGTCGCGGGCCGGCAGTCGCCGGCCTTCAGCAGCATGAGTCTACATCTCATGCTGCTGGTATGATCTCCCCCGTCCTCCTCACCCCCGCAGATACCATTCCCATTCCAGCGGCGTGACACGCTGGTTGAACTTGGCCCGTTCGGCCCGTTTGGTGATGGCATAGGTATCCACAAACGCCTCGCCCAGCCAGCGGCGCAGCACGGTCGATCCCTGGAACAGGTCCAGTGCCTTGCCCCATTCATCGGGCAGGCGGGGGGCATCCGCCTCATAGGCATTGCCCTCCAGCGGCGGGCCGGGATCAATCTTGCCGTCCAGCCCGTGCAGAAGACCGGTCAACATGCCGGCCAGCACCAGATAGGGGTTCGCATCGGCGCCGGCGATACGGTACTCGACCCGTCGGCTGTCCGGCCCGCCCGCAGGGATGCGCAGCGGGGCCGTACGGTTATTGACGCCCCAGGCAATGACGGTCGGGGCATAGGAGCCCGTCTGGAACCGGCGCCAGCTGTTCGCGCCGGGGGCCGCCAGTGCCATGCAGGCGGGCATGGTTTCTGCCATGCCGCCGATGGCATGGCGCAGCGCCTCGGACCCTTCCGGTGCCTCATCGGCAAAGATGTTACGGCCAACCTTGTCCAGCACGCTCATGTGGATATGCATGCCGCTGCTGGCCTGATCCGTGTAGGGTTTGGCCATGAAGCTCGCCTCATAGCCGTGCTTGTGGGCGACGCCGCGCACGGCCCGCTTGAACAGGACGGCATCGTCGGCGGCGCGCAGGGCGTCGGCGCGGTGGGACAGGGTAATCTCATACTGGCCCGGCCCATACTCGGCGATGGCGGTGCCGGCGGGAATGCCCTGGGCCTGCGCCGCCGCCGTGATCTCGTCCAGCACGTCGTCAAAATCCTCCAGCTCCGTCAGGCCATAGACCTGAGTCCGGTTCTGGGGCAGTCCGCTGCGCTTCGACACGGGCGGGGAGGGCGGGGCATCGGCTGCACGGTCGCGATCGAACAGATAGAATTCCAGTTCGATGGCGACCATGGGCGTCAGACCACGGCGCGACAACTCTGTCACCAGATTTTCGACCAGGGCACGCGGGGCGTAGGGGAAGGGTGACCCATCGCCATCACGCATCGACAGCATGATCTGGCCCAGCGGCTTCGCAGCCCACGGCACGGGCGTCAGGGTGCCGGTGACGGGCCGGCAGATGCGGTCCGGCACGCCCTTATTCACCGACATGCCCGTCTCTTCCACGGTATCGCCCGTGATATCGACGGCGAAGGTGCAGCCCGGAAAGGCCACGCCCTCCTTCCAGACCTTCGACAATTCGTCGATGGGCACGCGTTTGCCCCGAAACACCCCGCACAGATCGGGCAACAGCACATCCACCGCCGTGACGGCCGGATGCTGCTGCCGGAACATCTCGATCTCGCGGAACAGGTCGGGGCTGGTGGTCATTCCGGGGCTGGTCCCTTGGTGCTGTTGAAACAGCGGCATGGCACCAGGGGTGGGCGCCTGTGTCAAGGCGGGCGGGGAGCGTGGGTGCCCTGTCGCATTTGTAACCTTGCGGGCAGTCAGTGCCAGCTTGCTGTGTGCGGCCCCAGCGCGCATATAGAAAGATAGTTAAATTCGGCACGGGGCCGTCGCGCATGTTCAGGACCATCCGCTTTAAGCTGGCGGCGGCGTTTGCGGTGGCGGTGCTGGCCGCCGTGACAATCGGCATTGTGGCGGTGTTCGTGGTGCGGTCCACGGGTGATCTTGTCATCCGCATGTACGATCAACCCCTGCAGGCCATCAACTATGCAAGGTTGGCGCAGACCAATTTCGTGACGCTGGACCTGATGGTGGACCGCGCCCTGAAATCACCCAACGGTCTGCCCGAAACTTTCCGCGAAGACCTGGAAATCAATGACGAGGATTTCCTGGCCAGCCTTGCGGTGGCCGAAGAGCGCGGCCTGAACCCTGAAATTCGCAAATATGTCGCCCGCATCCGGGAACAGAATCAGGCCTGGATGGAGGCTGTCCGGAAACTGACGGACATGGCGGCTACCTCCCCTGACCATCACGCCGCCATGCAGGGCATGGAAGAACTCGGCGCGGGGATTATCAGTAACCTTGAGATTGTCACCCAGATGGCGGCGGAAGATGGCTACCGCTTCCGTCTGTCGGCGGAAGAGACGATCAAGAATGCGGCTGACCGCACGACCCTCCTGATCGCGGCCCTGTTCACGCTGGTGGTGGGCATAACCATCGCCTTGATCCGCAACATCGTGACCCCTCTGAACCGTCTGACCCGCGCGACGATCCAGCTGGCAGGCGGCGACATGGATGTCAGGGTGCCCCATACCAGCCGCCGGGACGAGATCGGCAGTGTCGCCGGTGCCCTTGGCGTGTTCAAAGGCGCAATGGAGGTCGTGCGCGAGGCACAGGAGAAGGCGGAAGCCGCCACCCGCGCCAAATCCGAGTTCCTGGCCATGATGAGCCATGAAATCCGCACCCCAATGAATGGGGTGCTGGGGCTCACCCGCCTGCTGCTGCGGTCGGGACTGAATGAGGAACAGGCCAAACTGGCCACGACCGTCCTGCAATCGGGTCAGTCGCTGCTGCGCATCCTGAACGACATCCTGGATTTCTCGAAGCTGGAGGCCGGGAAGGCCGATATCGAAATTCTGGATTTCGAGCTGTTGTCCCTGATCTCCGGCACCACCATGCTGATGCGCAACCGGGCGGAGGAAAAGGACCTCTGGCTGCGGGAGGAGGTGGACGGGCACCTGCCCTCCTACCTGAAGGGCGATCCCAACCGCCTGCGGCAGGTCATGCTGAACCTTGTCGGCAATGCCATCAAGTTCACGGAGTCGGGCGGTGTCACGCTGCGTGCCCGCGCTCTGGCCGAACCCGCCCGTCTGAGGGTGGAGGTGATGGATACCGGCATCGGCATCTCCGAAGCTTCGCGTGCCAAGCTGTTCGGCAGTTTCGTGCAGGCCGACAGTTCCATCACCCGCCGTTTCGGCGGCACCGGCCTGGGGCTTGCCATCTGCAAGAAGCTGGTGGAGGCCATGGGCGGCGCCATCGGCGTCGACAGCATCATGGGGCAGGGCAGCACCTTCTGGTTCGAAATTCCGTTGCTGGAAGGCAGTGCCGTCACCGGCGATCCGACAGGTGATTTCGATGGCCATGCCGTTCGCCCGCTGCGCGTGCTGGTCGCCGACGATAATGCCGTGAACCGCAAGGTTCTGGCCGGCGCGTTGGCCGAACATGGGCACTTGGTCGTGTTTGCCGTGGATGGCGAACAGGCCGTGACCGCCGTACGTGACGCCGATCCGGCGCTGGACCTCGTCCTGATGGATGTGCACATGCCCCGCATGGACGGGATGAGCGCCGCCCGTGCCATCCGCGCCCTGCCAGGTCCGGCCTCACAGGTGACCATCGTTGCGGCCACGGCCAGCGTCGGCACCAACGGTATCCAGCGTTGCCTGGATGCCGGCATGAACGCCTATGTGTCTAAGCCCATCGATCCGGCCAACCTGTTCAAGGTGATTGAGCGCCTTTTCCCCGAAGGCAGTCTGAAAGAGAACCTGGGGGAAGGGCCCGATGCCGCCGCCTCCATGGATATGGAGATGGAAGAGGCCGGTGGAACGGCCAACGCACTGCTGACCGGGACAGAGCCTTTCGCACCGGAAATGCTGATGGAGATGGCCGACAGCATGGGCCCTGACATGGCGCTCGACCTGATCGACACATTCCTATCCATCCTGCCGGAGGTGGAACCCGACCTGTTCCCTGCCGATGGCGCACCGGTCCCGCATCAGGTGGGTGAGGTTGCGCATTCCCTGAAATCGGCTGCGGGCAGCCTTGGCATGGCCCAGGTCTACCGCACCGCCTCAGCCGTGGAACTGGCGGGACATCAGGGGGATGCCGACGCGCTGTTGTCGCTGCTGCCCACCCTGCGGCGGGATATGGATGAGGGGCTGGCCTGGTTGCGGACCCAACGTGAGGCGTTCGAGGCCGCGATGGCGGAGGTCGGGTCATGATGGGCCTGCGTGATGGCAGCCGGCTGCGCGTATTGCTGGCCGAGGATAATGCGTTTGAGGCGCGGCTGATCGTTGGCGTATTGCGCCAGTTGGGTATTGGCAATGTGGACCATCATCGCGACGGGGCCGGCGCTATTGGTGCGGTCACGCCGGATGGAGTGCCCTTCGATCTTGTCATCTCTGACTGGAATATGCCGGAAAGCACGGGCCTTGACCTGCTGCGGCATGTGCGGGCCATCTGGCGGCATACACCCTTCCTGATGCTGACCGCCCATGCCACGGTTGACTTCGTCAGGCTGGCCAAGGCCAATGCCGTCGATGCCTATATGGTGAAACCCTTTTCCCCTCGCGATCTGGCCAGCCGGATCACACAGCTTGTCAGTCCCTGAAAAGACCGCGCCCATGCATAACCGTGATCACATCCCCGGCTTTGAGAAGCTGAACGTCCTGCTGGTGGAGGATAATGCCTTCGCCCAGCGGCTGGCACGTCAAGTGCTGCTGCAACTGGGTGTGCAGAACATCCATATCGTGGCGGACGGGAAAGCGGCGATCGAGGCGCTGGAAGAAAGCGAAATTCGCTTTGATCTGATCATTTCCGACTGGAACATGCCCAATGTGACCGGCCTTGAACTGCTCCAGCATGTGCGCAAAACCTGGGAGAACATGCCTTTCCTGATGCTGACCGGCAATCAAACGGTGGATTTCGTACAGGCCGCCCGTGCCAACCGGGTGGACGCCTATATCATAAAGCCATTCTCCCCCCTGCAGCTACGTCAGAAAATCTGCGCCATTTTCAACATCAAGGTCTGACGGCCTGATCTAATGGACTAATGACAGGCGGCCCATTTGACCTACCTTGTTCAATCGCGAAGGTGGCAGAACGCCGCCGGCGGTTGGGAGGGGTCGATGAAGAACAAGGTCGCAACCATTGCTATTGGGATAGCGCTGACCGGCACTGCTATGCCGTCGCTGGCGCTGGATATTGCCGGATTGAACCAGCGCAACGAACTGCTGCTGTTCTCCGATAAATCGCCGGGCACTGTGAAGGTGCTGCCCGTAACGGGCGTGAAGGGCAAGCTGCTAGGCATCGACGTCCGTCCGGCCAACGGCAAGCTTTACGGTATCGCCAGTGACAACAGCCTTTACACCATCGATCTTGAAACCGGCGCTGCCACGGTTGGGCCGAAACTGTCGGTCGCGCTGACGGCCATTGACCATGTGGTTGCGGACTTTAACCCACAGGCCGACCGCCTGCGTGTCATGGGGTCGGACGGGCAGAACCTGCGCGTCAACGTGGAGACGGGTGCCGCCGCCGTGGACAAACCGCTGGCCTATCACCCCAACGACAAGATGAATGCCGGCAAGAAGCCTGCCGTCTATGCCGGCGCCTATATCAACTCCTTCGCCGGGGCGACGCAGACGCAGCTGTTCGATATCGACAGCGGTACGGGCGCCTGGCTGTCGCAGGACCCGCCCAATGACGGCGTGCTGCGCACCATCGGCCCGTTGGGCGTGCCGGCGGGCACCATCGTTGAAGGGGTTGATATCTTCACCGATGCCCAGGACGAATATCATGGGCGTGCCGTGGCCGGGGGCACCCTCTATGAGCTTAATGTCACCCGTGGTGGCATGAAGAAGATGGGTCGCATCGGCGATGGCAGCGACGTGATCGATATCGCCATTCTGGACAAGCGATAAGGTCTGACGACCATAACCGAGACGATGAGGATGTGAGGGGAATGATGGCGATGTCGCGTGCGTGGCGTAAATGGGCGTTCACTCTGGCACCCGTGATGGGGTTGGGCCTGCTGGCCGGCTCCAGCGCGGCAGCGGATCCGTTCGTCATTGCTCAACGCGACATCTCCTTCACGCCACGGGCCGTCACGATCAAGATGGGGGATCAGGTCACGTTCCGGAACGAGGACCCGTTCGGCCACAATGTCTATTCACCCAGCATGAATGGCGTGTTCGACATCGGCTTGCAGGACCCCGGCACAGAGACGCCGGTGACCTTCACGGCACCGGGTGAATTCATCATCCAATGTCGAATTCACCCCAAAATGCGGGCCAAGGTCTTGGTCGAACCCTGATCACACCGTCGCCACCTGCCGTTTACGCAGTGGCAGGATGGTGATGACGATGCCAGCGAAAAGCAGCGCCATGCCCAGAAGGCGCAGCGGACCGAACGTCTCCTCAAAGGCCAGATGGGCTGCCACCGTGCCGGTGACGGGCACCAGCAAGGAGAAGGGGGCCACCACCCCGGCCTTGTATTCCCGCAGCAGCATGCCCCAGATGCCGAAGGCCACCAGGGTGGACAGGCAAACGATGTAGAGCAGCGACAGGCCGGCGGTCCAGCTGAAGCCCGTCAGCGCCGCCCACACCCGATCCGGCCCCTCTACGATCAGTGACAGGGTAAAGACCGGCAAGGGCGGCACCGTCGACAGCCAGACCATCAGCGGCAAGGTCGGCATGGGCGGCAGACGGCGCATCAGCACATTGCCCATGGCCCAACTGGCCGCCGCCAACAAGGTCAGGATGAAGCCAATCCAGGTGACATCCAGCCCGACGGTGCTGCCTGTCACAGCAAGGCCCACCGCTGCCACCCCGGCGCCGGCCAGTTGCTGGCCCTTGGGCCGCTCACCCAGCATGCCCGCCGCGAACAGCATGGTCAGGAAGGCCTGACATTGCAGCACGATGGAGGCCAGACCCGGCGCCATCCCCCGGTCCATGCCCACGAACAGAAAGATGTAATGACCGGTGAACAGGAAGGTGGATACCAGCGCCAGCTGTTTGAACCCGATCCCCGCTGGACGTGGGATGAACAGCACCGGCAGACAGGCCAGCGTGAAGCGCAGGGCCGTCAACAGGATGGGCGGAAAGCCGGTCAGCGCCAGCTTGATCACCACAAAATTGGCCCCCCAGATGATGGCGACCAGAAAGGCGAGGGCGATGTGAAGCGGGCGCATCGGCTGGACATCCGGCTGGATGATATCGGGATCAGGATCGGAACATGTCAGCATTACTGACGCAATTGCCAAGATGTGTCCGTGACAATTGCCCCACCCTTGGGGGTTGCCGCCGCGCGTCGGGCCGGGCACTCTCTCCCTCGACAGGCGGGCAGCGCCCGCCGCAGGTTTCGTTGTGTGATCGCTTCAACCAGCGATCACACTCTAACGGGAGAGCCCTAGAATGGACGCCATCGCCGCCATTAATTGGCAGGACCGCGCCGCCCGGCTGCAATTCCGCACTCAGGCCTTCATCGACGGCGCCTATGTGTCCGCCGCCAGCGGCAAAAGCTTTGACAATATCAGCCCGCGCGACGGCAAGCTGCTGACCCAGGTTGCCGAATGCGACGCGGAGGATGTGAACCGCGCCGTGGCGGCAGCCCGCCGCACCTTCGAATCCGGTGTCTGGCGGGATCAGCATCCGCGTGCCCGCAAGGCCGTGCTGCTGAAGCTGGCCCGCCTGATGGAGGAGCATGCGGACGAATTGGCGCTGCTGGAAACGCTGGATATGGGCAAGCCTATCCGCGACAGCCGCTCCATCGACATCCCCCTGTCGATCCGCTGTGTCCAATATTACGCCGAAGCCATCGACAAGCTGTATGATCAGGTCGGTCCCAGCGGGCCGGATGCCATGTCCTTGATCCTGCGTGAACCGCTGGGCGTGATCGGCGTGGTCGTGCCCTGGAACTTCCCGCTGATGATGGCGGTGTGGAAGGTGGCGCCGGCCCTGGCCACGGGCAACTCCGTGGTCCTGAAACCCGCCGAACAATCACCGCTGACCGCCATTCGTCTGGGCGAACTGGCGGTAGAGGCGGGCGTGCCGCCCGGTGTGCTGAATGTCGTACCCGGCTTTGGGGAAACGGCGGGGCAGGCCATTGGCCGCCACATGGATGTGGACATGCTGGCCTTCACCGGTTCGACCGAGGTTGGCAAGTATTTCATGCGCTATTCAGGGGAAAGCAACCTGAAGCGCGTGTCGCTGGAATGCGGGGGCAAGACCCCGCATATCATCATGCCCGACGCCGCTGATCTGGATAAGGCCGCTGCCAATGCCGCCGGCGGCATATTCTTCAATCAAGGCGAGGTGTGCAACGCCGGCTCCCGCCTGTTGGTGCATGAAAGCATCAAGGACGAGTTCCTGGAAAAGGTCATCCACCATTCCCGTCGCTGGACCCCCGGCGATCCGCTGGACCCCGCGACGACTATGGGTGCCATGGTCGATGCCAAACAGCATGAACGGGTGCTGTCCTATATCGACAAGGGCAAGGCAGAGGGGGCGTCCCTGCGGCTTGGCGGGGCGGCGGCGCGCACGGATACGGGTGGTTACTATATCGAACCCACCCTGTTCGACGGCGTGGACAGTTCCATGACCATCGCGCGGGAAGAGATTTTTGGCCCCGTCCTGTCCACCCTGACCTTCAAGACCACGGAGGAGGCATTCAAGATCGCCAATGACACGATCTATGGTCTGGCGTCGGCCATCTGGACCCGCGACATTTCCACCGCCATGAAGGCCGCCCGCACCATCAAGGCCGGATCGGTCTGGATCAACTGCTTCGATGCGGGCGACATCACCACCCCGTTCGGCGGTTTTAAACAGTCCGGCTTCGGCCGCGACAAGAGCCTGCATGCGCTGGAAAAATACACGGACTTGAAAAGCGTCTGGATCGACCTCTCATAAGTATGGAACCCCGACCCAATGATGGGTTGAACCGCGACCGATTTCCCGCTAGGTCAGTGAATGCAGAATACCAAATTCAGGAGTGCCGCCTTGCTCGTCAATCCGATCCGTCTTGAGGACGAAAAGCCGGAGTCCGATGCCCAGGAGGAAAAGGCAAAGGCCCCGCCCTCAATCGCGCAGAATCTGTTCAAGGCCCGCACCATCCTGCTGTTCGGCGAGATCAACCAGAAGGTGGCACAGGCCGTGACGGCCCAGCTGCTGGGTCTGGCCGCAGAGAATGACGAGCCGATCAAGCTGATCATCAATTCGCCGGGCGGCCATGTCGAATCCGGTGATACGATCCACGACATGATCCGCTTCGTGAAGCCGCGCGTGCTGGTGCTGGGCACCGGCTGGGTCGCGTCTGCCGGCGCGCATATCTTCCTGGGCGCTGCCAAGGAGGACCGGTTCTGTCTGCCCAATACCCGCTTCATGATCCATCAGCCGGCGGGCGGTGTGGGTGGTCCGGCCACCGATATCGCGATCGAGGCGAAGGAAATCATCAAGATGCGCAAGCGAATCAATGAAGAGATCGCCCGCGAAACCGGCCAACCCTATGAGCGCGTGGCCGTGGATACCGACCGCAATTTCTGGATGTCGGCGGAAGAAGCCAAGGAATATGGCATCGTCAGCCACATCATCGACAACACCGAAGCCTTCAAGTAAGGCATTAGCATTTTAGATTTGAGAAGGGCCGGTCCATCGCGACCGGCCCTTTCCATATCCGGGTTGGACATGCAGATCCTTCAAGTGAATATCGGGCGTATCATCACCCGCATCAACGCCAAGGGGCGGGAGGAGGGGACGGGTATCGGCAAGCAGCCTGTCATCGGTCCGCTCCCCCTGGGTCCCAGCGGCCTGGATGGCGATGAAAGCGCCTATCGCAGCCGGAAGGAAGGCGATACGGCCCTGCATGGCTTCGCGTTTGAGTCCTATGAGGCGCTGGAAGCCAGCCTTGGCCGATCGATACAACGCCCCGGCTTTGGGGAGAACCTGCTGTTCGTAGGCTTCACCGATGCCGAGGCGCGCATCGGCGACGTGCTGGCTATCGGCACCGCCCAGGTGATGGTGAACCAGCCCGTGCCGCGCTGTTTCTGGCCCGGTGTTCTGACGGGCGTAAAGGCGCTGGGGCCGCTGGCCATGAAGGCGGGCACGCCCGGCTGGTACATGCAGGTGGTGCGACCGGGCATTGTGACAGCGGGTGATGCCGTGACCCTGGTGGAGCGTGGGGAGGCGGCCTGGACGGTTGCGCGTCTGAACGCCCTGCTGTTAGACAAGCGGCCTGATCCGGCTCTGCTGGCCGATGCGTTGGCCCACCCGGCCCTGGCGGAGCGGTTCAAGAAGGAGTTGCGGTCGGCGTGACGGTTGCCTCCTCCTCCGGCTCCGGCTCCTGCGGCTTTTCCTTGGCAGCCTGGTTCATCTTTCGGCGCTGATTGGCCTTTTCCAGGATGGCGGCGCGCAACTCTCCATGCTGGCGGGTGAACTGGTTGAAATCGCGTCGTTCCAGTATGAGGAACTGGCAGTAATCCAGCGCTGTGATGTCGGCACTGCGGCGACGGCCTGACAGCAGGGCCATCTCCCCGAAGAAGGCGCCGGTCTCCAGCTTGATCTTGTGATCGGGCAACTGCACCTCCACGGCCCCGCTGGCCAGGAAATACATGCCGTCGGCAGGATCGCCGCTGCGGATGACGCGTTCACCCGGCACCGCCGCCGCCGGCCGGAACATCAGCAGCAGACGTTCCAACTCATCCTTGCCCAGCCTGGACAGTACAGGAAATGTCTCCACCAGCTTCTGCACCTGAAGACCATGCGCCTTCTCCCGCTCCGCCATCTGGTCGCGGACGCTGTTGATCTGCTGCGTCAGGCGCTTGAACTTGGTCTGGCCATAGTTGGACCAGTCGGGACGCTGCGCCTTTACCCTGGCCGTCGCCTTTTCCACCGCCGCGAAGACCAGCGGGTTCAGCGTGATCGACAGCAACGCCCCGGCCAACACCAGATCGCGCCCTTCTGGCGGCAGCAGATTCATGCTGATGCCCAGTCCGACCAGGATGAACGAAAATTCCCCGATCTGGGCCAGACTGGCTGAGATCAACAGGCCGGCACCCATCGGGTATCCCAGCGCCAGAACGATGGCGAATGCCACCAGCGACTTGCCCACGATGATGGTCAGCAGGACCGCTGCCACCGACAGCGGCTCCCGCAGCAGGATCGACGGGTCGAACAGCATGCCGACCGACACGAAGAATATGACCGAGAACGCATCCTGCAGGGGCAGGCTGTCCGCCGCCGCTTTGTGGCTGAACCGGCTTTCGGCCAGCACCACGCCCGCAAAGAAGGCGCCCAGCGCGAACGACACGCCGAACACCTGGGCCGAGCCATAGGCGATACCCATGGCGATGGCGAGAACGGCCAGAGTGAACAATTCCCGCGAGCCTGTGCGCGCCACCTGGGCCAGCAGCCAGGGGACGATACGCGGCCCCAGGATCAAGGCGACCGCTGCAAACAGACCGACCTTGCCCAGGGTAATGGCCAAGGTCAACCAGACCGGCGCATCGGTCGGGGCCGCACCATGTCCGCCGCCATCAGCCGGTACCGTGCCGCCCAACAAGCCCGCGAAGGCCGGCAGCAGCACAAGCGCCACCACCATGGCCAGATCCTCGACAATCAACCAGCCGATGGCGATCCGGCCATTGGGTGTCTGCAAAAGATTGCGTTCTTCCAGGGCCTTCAGCAGCACCACCGTACTGGCGACCGACAGCGACAGGCCCAGCACGATCCCGGCCCCCAGGCCCCAGTCCCAGTAAAGCGCCAGGCCCAGGCCCATCAGTGTGGCGATGATGATCTGTCCCACTGCACCTGGGATGGCGATCCCCTTCACCGCCATCAGGTCTGCGGCGGAAAAATGCAACCCAACCCCGAACATCAGCAGGATGACGCCGATCTCCGCCAGTTCCAGCGCCAGCTTTCCATCCGCCACGAATCCGGGCGTGAACGGCCCGACCAGAACACCCGCCACCAGATAGCCGACCAGGGGCGGCAAACGCAGCCGGTCGGCCAGGAAACCGAAACCGAAAGCCAGGACGAAAGCGATGGACAGGGTGGCAAGAAGATTGGTGTCGTGGGGCACGCGGTTTGACCTTGGGCGCAAAACAATGGATCAGGCGCTGCAGTATGGGGAGCGGCGTGACCAGACGCACCTGCAAAATCAACGGGATCGGGCGAATGTCATTCGCCGCCCAGCTTTGCCTCCAACTCGTCCAGGCGCCTTGCCATGGTGCGGATATTGTCGATCAGAAGCTGTACCAGCTGCCTTAGCAGCGGGTCGGCACCATATAGCCCCTCGCGCAGCACGCTGGCCGGCATGCGCATCAGGACCGACTCCATCTCCGCACTGGCATGGGCCATGCGCGGTTTGCGGTCGAAAATCGCCATTTCCCCGAAAATGCCGCTGGTTTCGACCCGGCCGATGACCGTCGGATGCTCAACATCGCCCCGCCAGATGCGCACACGACCGCTTTCCACCACATAAAGGCTGTCGCCGGGATCACCCTCCTTGAAGATCAGCTCACCCGGTGCGAAAGTTCGGCGTTCGAAAGCGGCGGACATGGCAGCGGACCCCTTGGCAGCGGCGGCACCCGCGACAGGCGCAGGCCAGCCAAGCTTTACGCTGATTGCTTCCCATTTGCCATGGGCTTGACAATAGTACGACCGTTCGTATTATTTGGACCCTATGAGCAAGGGCGAACGCACACGCGCCGCAATCCTCGACCAAGCGCTGGCAATGACCAGCACGGACGGATTGACCGGCCTGACCATCGGGACACTGGCCGACCGGCTAGGCATGTCGAAATCCGGGCTGTTCGCCCATTTCGGCAGCAAGGAACAGCTACAGGCGGCAGTGCTGGAACGGGCGGCGGAACTTTTCGCCGATACCGTGGTGCGTCCCGCCTTGGCACAGCCGCGTGGCCTGCCGCGTGTGCTGGGACTGTTTGAGAATTGGATTGCCTGGACGATGGACCCGGTTCTGCCCGGCGGCTGTCCCATCCAGGCCGCCTCTATCGAGTTTGATGACCGCCCCGGTCCCATCCAGGACCTGATCGTCAAGCAGCAGGAGGATATGCGCCGCGTGGTCATCGGTGCCACCCGCCGCGCGGTGGAGGAGGGGCACCTGCGGGCCGACCTGGATGTGGAGCAATTCGCGTTCGAGGGGATCTCGCTCTGTTACGGTTTCACCCAGTCCTATCGGCTTCTGAAGAACCCGAAGTCGGAGGTCTGGGCCCGCAACGCTGTCCATGGTCTGATCGACCGGGCGCGTGTGCGTCAGTAAAGCGTTCGTCCGGTTCCGCGTGCGGCGGGGCCGGACCAGTTTCATCACGGCGCCCGCCCGGATGGACGGACGCCCCCATCGGGGGGAGAGTTCCATGGCCTATTTTTCGTCTGAAAAAAGCACGAACGTTCGTAATAATGAGCGGCGCGACCAGTCCTGGCTGGATGGGTTGACGGACCTGTTCCACCCCTGGTCACGCGAACGCCACCTGTTGGCCGAGGGACGGCGCATGTATCTGGAGCCAGAGCGGGCGGTGGCACCGCCGGCCCTGCCGGAACCGGCGGGCGCCATGGTGCTGGCGGTTCCGGGCTTCACCCCCCACCTTGCCGCCCGCCTTTGGGGGGCAGAGCGGGGGGAGGCGGCCCCCCTGGTGCTGCTGGCCCATGGCTGGGAAGGGCAGGTGCATGACATGCTGGGCTTTGTGCAGCCTCTGCTGAATGCCGGCGCCCGCGTCGTGGCCTTTGATGCGCCGGCCCATGGCCGCAGTTCGGGCGACGAGACCAACCTGCTGGAAATGGCCCGCGCCATCCGGGCTGTGGCGGTCGCCGCGGGCGGTAAGGTGGCGGCGGTGATCGGCCATGGCCTGGGTGCCACCGCCCTGACACTCGCGATCCAGGATGGGTTCCAGGCGGGACGCGCCATTCTGCTGTCGCCCCTGGCCGACCTGACCCTGCCGCTGCGCCAGATTGCCTATGTTCTGCGCCTGGACCTGGACAGCGAACATGCGCTGGGGCGGGAGATTGACCGGGCATTGGGACAGCCGCTAGCCGCCCTGCATCTGCATGGGGATGAAGGTACACCGGCCCTTCTGATCCATTCTGCGGATGACCGGATCACGCCGGTGGCAGATGCCCTGCAATTGGCGTCTGTCTGGCCCGGTGCCGGGATGCATCTGGTGCAGGGGCTGGGCCATCGCCGGTTGCTGTCGGATGTCGGTGTCATCGAACGGGCTGTGGGCTTCGCGTTGCGGGGGGAATGATCCCCCCGTATGGTGATCTTTACGACACAATGATTGTATTGGGGGAAACATGCAGATGGGTATCACCGCGCTGTATGCGGGTTTGCTGGGCGTGCTGCTGCTGGTTTTAAGCTACCGCGTATCGATGTATCGCCGCCGCCACGGCATCTCGTTGGGCGATGGCGGTCATAAGGGCCTGCATACCGCCATCCGGGTGCAGGGCAATTTCGTGGAGTATGTGCCCACCGCCCTGATCCTGCTGCTGCTGGTGGAACTGACGGGCCGGCAACCGGCCATCGTGCATGGGCTGGGTGCTGCCCTGTTCCTGGGCCGCGTCCTGCATGCCCAGGGACTGACCTCCAATCCCGACGGAAAAAGTCCGGGCCGCCTTCTGGGCATCCTGCTGACTTGGGTCATGCTGCTGGTCGCATCTGTTCTGCTGATCCAGGGATCGGTGGCTGGCATCTGATGAATGCGGACGGGGGCGGGTATTATCCGCGCCCCCGTCATGACGCGAATGCCATTCGGTCGCATCACGGGGCCATTGACCGCGCGATGGCTTGGCGTCATTAACCCTTCATGGGTAAGGGCATTCTCCTTTCTGCAATCGGCGTTGCACGGCGTTTCGCGCCGTGGCTTCTGTTGCTTGCTCTGCTGCTGCGCGGGATGATCCCCGGCGGCTACATGCCCAACATGAACCCCGACAATGGCAAGGGCTGGCTGATCATCTGTACCGGCGCCGGTTCCGCCAACATCCAGGTTGATGGCGATGGCGGGGATGACAATGCTCCCGCCGATACCGGGCATCAGGGCCTTTGCCCCTATCTGGCCATGACCCTGCTGGGTCCCGTCTTGCTGCTGCTGGCGCTGCTGCTGCCGGTGGCGGGGGATATTGTTGTTCTGCGGCCCTTCATGGGTACGCGTCGGCGCCGTCTGCTGTGCGGGCCGACCCTGGGGGCGCGGGCACCGCCCCTGTCCTGGGCTTATTGACACCCGTCATCCCAGGACAATGCCCGTATTTGGCGCCCCCCGCTTGAGAAAAGCATGATCGCGGGGCCGGTCGCCGGAGGATATTACAGTGCCCCGCACGCCTTTTCGCGTCCGCAGCCTGGCTTCGGTCGCCCTCATCGCCCTATCCACGCCTGCCTTTGCTCAGGATACCCAGGTGGCCGATGCCGCCCCGGTGCAGGAAGTGATCGTCATCGGCCAGCGTGATGCCCCGATCACCATCGTACCGCGCGGCCTTTCCGTCTCGCTGGGCCAGGAACAGTTCGCGGCAATCAATGCCGTCAATGTCGAAGATCTGATGAAGTACGCGCCCAATTTCTTTGTGCGCAAACGCTTTATCGGTGATGCCAACGCCGTTCCCGGCTTCCGTGGCACCCATTCAACGCAATCGGCCCGCTCGCTGGTGCTGGTGGATGGCTTCACCGTCTCCAACCTGCTGGGCAACAGTTTCGGCTTCCCGCCGAAATGGGGTGTGGTCGGGCCGGGCGAGGTGCAGCAGTTCGACATCGTCTATGGTCCCTATTCATCCCGTTATCCGGGCAATTCGATGGGCGGCATCATTTCCATCACCACCAAGCCTCCGAAGGAGGGGCTGGAGAGATTTGCCACCGCGCAATATTTCGTCCAGCCCTATAAGCAATATGGCACCGACCGCAATTTTGACGGTTACACGGGCGAGGCCGGTTTCGGGTGGAAGCAGAGCGATGGCCCGTGGAGTGCGCGGCTTTCCTATCGCCGTCTTCAAAATGAAGGCCATCCCCAGCAGTTCTATCAGCTGAATGGCGTCACGAGGGTGGCGTCGGGCAAGCCGCCGCCCATCGTTGTAACCGGGGCTGCCAATGATCCCAACCTGATAACAAAGACACCGGTTTCCGGTGCCTATTCGGTAGAAGACACAACGCAGGACCAGTTGCGCGGCCGCATCGGCTATGATTTTGCCAATGGCTGGAACGCGTCACTGCTGGCGGTGCTGTGGACCAGCGACTATGACGGCACCACCCCCACCACCTATCTGCGTGACGCGGCGGGCCAGCCGGTCTTCTATCTGCGCGATGCGACGGGTAAACCCGATCCCACCCTTCGCGTCCTTGTCGATGGCAAGCAGTACTCCTTGCCCACCATCAACCTATCACTTAATGAGCGGCGGGAAATGCTGGGTGGGCTGAAACTTTCTGGTCCGCTCGGCGACTGGCAGGCCAGCCTGAACCTGTCGCGCTTCGTGATCGACAAACAGCGTACCCGCGCCTCCACCGGTTATGCAAACGGGATCAGTGATGGTGCGGGCACCGACACGCGCCAGGGCGATACCGGTTGGTGGACCGGTGACGGACAGCTGGAGCGCAGCCTGGGCGACCATGAGCTGGCGGTGGGTTTCAACAGCAGCCTGTATGAAACCGACCAGACCATTTACGGCGTTGGCAATTGGCGCAGCGGTGCCACGCCCACCTTCAACACGCGAACCGGGGGCCGTTCTCGCCAGCTTGGTGCCTTCGTCGATGATGCCTGGCAGGTCGTGCCGGGCATCAAACTGACGGGCGGTGTGCGCCTGGACAGCTGGCGTGCCTTTGACGGGCGCATCGGCACCCGTGTTGCCGGCGCGCCGAAATATCAGTCCTATGCCGACCGCAAAGAAACCTCCATCAACCCATCCGCCGGTATCCAGGCCGACTTGCCCGCCGATTGGGTGGGACAGCTCAGCCTCGCGACCGCCACACGCTTTCCCACGGTGGGTGAGCTGTTCCAGGGAAAGCTGGATGGCAATGGCAATTTCGATATCAACAGTTTCGATCCCAACCTGAAGCCGGAAAAGTCGCGTGACGCCAACCTGATGCTGCGCCGGGCCTTCGATGATATCCGTTTAACCGGCAGTGTCTTCTATCAACGGGTTGAAGACGCGATCTTCAGCCAGCAGGGCTTCAACCAGTTCGGCGTTGTCACCTCGTCCTTCAAGAATATCGACATCGTGCGCCAGTGGGGTATCGAGGGCATTGTCGAAGCGTCGGACCTTGCCGGAATCGAGGGCCTGAATGTCGATTTGAATGCGGCCTGGATCGACGCACAGACGGTGCGCAACCGGTCCGTCCCGGCATCGGAGGGGGTGCAGTTCCCGCGCATTCCGAAATGGCGCCTGAACGGTAATGCCCGGTACAGGTTCGCCGATGACTGGCAATTCTCCACCGGCTGGCGCTATGCGTCGCGTCCCAACACCAATCTGGAAGGGACGCAGCGCGGCGATACCTATGGCTATACGTCGGAACTGATGATCTTCGATGCCAAACTGTCCTGGGAGGTGACGGCGGAAACCCAGCTCAGCATCGGTGTCGATAACATCGGCAATGACAAGGCCTGGGTGTTCCACCCCTATCCGCAACGCACCTTTACGCTTGAACTGAAATGGAAGGGCTGACGCCATGACCGACCTGTCGATCAAGGCACCGCCGGCCAAGGGCTGGCTGGATTACCGCACCATCTGGCGCTGGCATTTCTATGCCGGCCTGTTCTGTGTGCCCTTCATCGTGGCTCTGGCCCTTTCCGGTTCGCTTTACCTGTTCAAGCCGCAGGTGGAGGCGTTGATCGACAGGCCTTATGACAATCTGGTGCTGACTGGCCCTGTGGCAGATGCCAATGCCCAGGCTCTTGCGGCCCTTGCCGCCGTACCGGGTGGAAGCTTGAAGAGCTACATCCTGCCCGACGAGGCCAACGATGCCGTCCGCGTCCTGGTCCGCGACGGGCAGGGGGCGATGTGGCGGGTCTATGTCCATCCCCAGACCCTGGAAATCCTGCATTCGATCCCGGAAGAAGACCGCTTGATGAACCAGATCAAGACCTTCCATGGCGAACTGCTGATGGGTGACCAGGGTTCCTGGTTTGTGGAACTGGCCGCCTGTTGGGGCATCGTCATGGTAGTCAGCGGGCTCTATCTCTGGTGGCCGCGCGGGGGCCAGGGGCTGGCCGGCATTGTCTATCCACGGCTATCGGCGGGCGGGCGTACCTTCTGGCGTGATCTGCATGCCGTTACCGGTCTGTGGATTTCCTTCCTGGCCCTGTTCCTGCTGCTGACCGGCCTGCCCTGGGCCAGCGTCTGGGGTGGAGCGTTCAAGGCCGTACGGGAGGCGACGGGAACCGCCGCCGTCAAGCAGGACTGGACCACCAGCCGCAAGGCAGAACGCGCCGGTCATGACGCCCAGGAACATGCCGAAGACCATCCGATGGACCATGGCAGCCTGTCCATGGACGATATGATGGTGGGAACCGTGACCCTGGCCGATGTCGTGGCACAGGTGGCGCCCCTGAAACTGCCAGCACCCGTTCAGATCAACCTACCGGCCAAGGCGGGGGGCAGCTGGGCGGTGCGCTCGATGACGGCCAACCGGCCCGACCGCATCTCCATCGATCTGGACGGGGCCACCGGCACTCAGATCCGGCGGGAGGATTTCGCCGACCGCCACATCATCGACCGCGTCGTCGGCATCGGCATCGCGGCGCATGAGGGGCAGTTGTTTGGCTGGTTCAATCAGGCACTGGGCGTCATCGCCGCGCTGGGCCTGGTCCTGCTGTCGGTTAGCGGGGCCGTGATGTGGTGGAAGCGCCGGCCAAACGGCGCCCTGGGCGCACCGCCGCCCCTGCGGATGCGGGGCAGCCCGGCGGTCATGGGCATGATCCTGCTGTTCTTCGCCCTGTTCCTGCCCTTGCTGGGCCTGTCGGTGATCGTGGTGGCCCTGATCGATCTGGCCATTCTGCGCCAGTTGCCCAACGCCCGCCGCTGGCTGGGCCTGCGCATGGCGTGAGGATGGGGCAGGGGGCGGCTATCCCGCCGCCCCCTGCCGGAACCGCCCCGGCGAGCAACCGACCCGGCCCGTGAAGAACCGGTTGAAATAGGCGGGGTCACTGAACCCCAGCTCAAACGCCACCTCCGCCACGCCCAGATCGCTATAGAGCAGGCTGCGTTTCGCCTCCGCCAACAACCGGTCATGCAGCAGGTCGATGGGTGGATGGCCGGTGACCGCGATGCAGGCCGCGCGAAGGCGGCCCGACGTCACGCCCAGCGCGTCAGCAAACTGCGCCACGCCCCATCCGGCCCGGTACTGTTCCTCAATCAGATCACGGTAGCGCGCGACCAGGGCCGCCCGTGGCCCGCGTGCCGCCCCGCCACCGCCCGCCGACAGGCGCGCGGCGCGCCAGGCATGGACCAGCAGCGCCATCAGCGCCGCTTCCACCAGCAGGGAGCGGCCCACCCCGCCGCCCGCCATCTCTGCCTCCAAAAGGGCCGCCAGCCGCAGGCAATCCGCCCCATCGCCGCCAAGCGGTACCGCCGATGCCTGCCCGAACAGATCGCCCAGCCCCGGTTCCCGCCGCGCCAGCCTGCGCAGCATCGGCTCCACGAACGTGACCACATGTCCCTGGCTGTCGGCGTTCCAGTTGAAGCCATGCACCTCCCCCGCCGGGATCAGCAACAGGCAGGGCGCCGTGAAAGCCTCTTTGTCCCCCCCCGCCAACAAATCCCCGCCGCCCGTGGCAATGACCAGCACATGGTTCAAGTCGGCATGGGCGTGTGGCCGAATCTGCCATCCGCTGGGCTGGCTGCGCCGTTCCAGGGTTTCGGCATGGATGAAATGTTCATCTGCCTTGGCCTCCGCCTCTCCGTACAGAAAGAAGCGAGGCACGGGATTGCTGGCTTTGCGGATCATGCAGCGCAGCATGTCAAAGGATCGATGAAAAATCCAACTTTTTACACGATGCGTGTCCTGCCTCAATGGTTCGCCGACGCTATCATCCCGTGAATAGCCAACATAACATAGGGAGGAGGATGGCGATGCGCACACAGGTTGCCATCATCGGTGCCGGCCCCGCCGGATTGCTTCTGGCCCATCTTTTGTACAAGGCGGGCGTGGAATGCGTGATCCTGGAACGCCGTGACCGTGCCTATGTCGAAAGCCGCATCCGTGCCGGCATCCTGGAACAGGTGACGGTCGATCTGCTGCGGCAGGTGGGCGTGCATGACCGCATGGACCGCGAGGGCCTGCCGCATGACGGCTTCGCGCTGTCCACCGATGGCGACAATACCCGCATCGACATGAAAGCGCTGACCGGCAAATCCGTCATGGTCTATGGCCAGACGGAGGTGACGCGTGACCTGATCGACGCCGCCATCCACCGTGATATCCCTCTGCTGTTCGAGGCGCAGGACGTTGCCCTGCACGACATCACCAGCGTGCGGCCCCGCGTCACTTTCCGGCATGATGGCATTGATCGCGTTCTGGAATGCGACTTCATCGCGGGTTGTGACGGGTTCCATGGCGTTGCACGCGCCAGCATTCCCGCCGACGTGCTGCGCACCTTTGAGCGTGTGTACCCGTTCGGGTGGCTGGGTGTGCTGGCCGATGTGCCGCCGTGCGACCATGAACTGATCTATGCCAGCCATGAACGCGGCTTCGCGTTGGCCTCCATGCGCTCCAACACCCGCTCGCGCTATTATGTGCAGGTGGCCAATACCGAGAAGGTGGAGGATTGGTCGGACGATCGGTTCTGGGATGAACTGTGCCTGCGCCTGGGGGGCGAGGTCGCCCCCCGTGTCACGCGTGGGCCCTCGATTGAAAAATCCATCGCGCCGCTGCGTAGTTTCGTGGCCGAACCGATGCGCCATGGCAACCTGTTCCTGGCCGGGGATGCCGCCCATATCGTGCCGCCGACGGGGGCCAAGGGTCTTAATCTGGCCGCCACCGACGTTGCCTATCTGGCCGACGGGTTGGCCGATCATTACCGGGGCAATCAGGCCGGCATCAACGCCTATTCCGCCCGCGCACTCGCCCGCGTATGGAAGGCCGAACGCTTCTCCTGGTGGTTCACAAGTCTGATGCATCGTTTCCCAGAAACCGACGCCTTTGGCCGCCGCATGCAGATTGCGGAACTGAGCTATCTGCGCGGCTCCCACGCGGCGCAGAAGTCGCTGGCGGAAAACTATGTGGGGCTTCCGCTGCACTGACAATAATGCCCGGAGCCCTTTCAAACCCAAGGTCCATCCCGGCGGTATCATTGCTGCCAGGAATTTAATTTGGACTCCGAATTAAGTTCCTGGTAGTAAATCCCGTGAATGGACATTTCCATAGCCTGCTGGCTTGAGAGCGCTGATCTGGCGGCTCATTCCTGATCCAAAAAACCATGCCTGACCCGCGTGCGGCACCTTTGACTTGGGTGCTGCGATGCGACATAAAGGTCAGGCATGAACGAGACTGATTTCGACGCTTTGCATGAAAGCGCCACCGCGTTCCCCCGCATCGGGGCTGGCGCGGACATGGACCGGGCGGACGCCACGGTTATTCCCTTCCACCGCTATACCGACTATGACCGCCGCTGGCCCGTGCCGGGCAAGGGCGAAGTTTTGGTTGTGCCATTGGGTGGCCTGGGCCGCATCGGCATGAACTGGACCCTGTACGGCCATGATGGTGCCTGGGTCTTGGTCGATGCGGGTATTGCCTTCCCCGATCCTGATACGACGGGCGTGGACTGTATCGTCCCGCACCCTGCCTTTCTGGCCCCCATTCGCGACCGGTTGCTGGCCCTGGTGGTTACCCACGCGCATGAGGACCATATCGGCGGCATCGACCGGCTGTGGCCGCAGGGCATCGACTGCCCCATCTATGCCACGCCGTTCGCGACCAAGCTGATCTCCCGCCGGTTGGACGAGGCTGGTGTGCTGGAAAAGGTGGAGTTGAACAGCTACCCAGTGGGTGGCGCGTTCAACATCGGGCCTTTCGGCTTCCGCTCCATCCGCATGACCCATTCGATCCCGGAACCGGTGGCACTGGCCATCGATACGGCGGCAGGCACCGTCCTGCATACCGGCGACTGGAAGTTCGAT
This sequence comes from alpha proteobacterium AAP38, assembly GCA_001296005.1. Classification (GTDB taxonomy): domain Bacteria; phylum Pseudomonadota; class Alphaproteobacteria; order Azospirillales; family Azospirillaceae; genus Niveispirillum. The sequence goes on from LJHR01000005.1 coordinate 485,579, forward strand.
CCGGAGCCCGGCATCGGTCAGGCCACCGATTTCGATGCTCTGCGCAAGCTGGGTGACGATGGCGTGCTGGCCATGCTGTGTGACAGCACCAACGCGCACAAGGATCTGCCGTCAACGTCCGAAGCGCAGGTGCGCCGCGCCTTTGACCGGCTGTTCGCCACGCGCAAGGGTCAGATCGCCATCTGCTGCTTCGCCACCAATGTGGCGCGCGTGGCGTCTGCCATCTCCGCCGCCGCCGATGCAGGCCGTCAGGTGGCGCTGGCCGGACGTTCCATGCGCAATTGCGAGGAGGTGGCCCGTGACCTGGGCCTGCTTAACCATGTACCGGAACCGCTGACCGAACCCGCCCATCTGAAGGGTCTGGACCGCAACAAGATCGCCCTGATCTGCACCGGCGGGCAGGGCGAGGAAAAGGCGGCCCTGGCCAAGCTGGCGCGCGGCGAACGCCGTTTTCCGCCCTTCGGCGCCGGTGACACGGTGGTCCTGTCGGCCCGCGTCATCCCCGGCAATGAAGAGTCGGTGGAAAAGGTCGTCTCCAAGCTGCGCGCGCGCGGGGTGGAGGTGCTGATGGGGCATGAGCTGATGGGTGGCGAGCCGCTGCACGTCTCCGGCCATCCCGGTGCCAACGAGCTCCGCGAACTCTATGCCCTGGTCCGTCCGCGCATCGCCTTGCCGGTGCATGGCACCGACATGCATCTGGCGGCCCATGCCCGTCTGGCCCGCACGGCTGGCTGTCAGGCCGCCATCGTGGCGGAAGAGGCGGAGGTGATCCGCCTGTCAGACGGCGGTTCCCGCGTCCTGGGCCGGGTCAACGCCCCGCTTCTGGCGATCAAGAGCGAGCCGAACGGCGACCGCGCGACCTATGATCCCGGCAAGGTGCTGGTGGCGGGGCAGGTTTAATCCTGCCCCATACGGCGGATTCACCCCCGGCCCTTGGTGTTGACCAGCGCCACACCGCCCAGGGCCAGGACCCCACCGGCCAGTGTCGTCCAGACGGGCAACTCGCCCGTCATCGGCACGGCCACCGTGGAGGCGACCACGGGCACCATATAGAGAAAGTTTGAGCCCCGCGCCGCGCCGAAATGGCCCAGGGCATAGGTCCAGGCGGCATAGCCGATGGCGGCGGGAAACAGCGCCAGGAACAGCAGGGCCGCCTGCACCTGCCAACTGGCCGCCAATGCCTGCTGCACCCCCTGACCCAGCCAGGGCGACAGCCACAGCGCGCCGGCTGCCAAGGTCAGCGCCGATGAGGGCAGGGCGCCATAGCGCGCCACCAGCGGTCGTTGCAGCACGAAATAGGTGGCGGTGGCCAGTGCCGCCCCGATCAGCAGCGTGGCGCCGCTGCCAAAGCGCAGCCCGCCCGGCTGTCCCGACGCGATCAGGCCGACGCCGGCCATGCTGATCCCCATGCCGATCCAGGCCCAGCGGCGGAACCTTTCCTTCAGGAACAGGGTCGCGAAGATCACGGTCAGGACCGGGGCAACATTCACGATGAAGCTGGCCGCCCCCGCCGCCACTGTCTTCTGTCCGGTATTCAGCAGCAGGTTATAAAGCGCGATCCCGATCCCGCCGCAGGCCGCGAACCGCACCGCATCCATGCCGCGCGGCAGCTTGGGCCGCGTCACCAACAGAAAGATCAGGGCCAGCGTTCCGGCCATGGCAAACCGCGCCGCCGCCAGCGGCAACGGGTCCATGCCGCCCAGCGCCAGACGGATGGAGGGAAAGGCCGATCCCCAGCTTACCACCGTCACCAGGACGGCAAGGGCGGGCAGGAAGCGTGACCGGGGCAGGGGGATGGCAAGGGCCGTCATGGGAGAGTTTCCGTTCGGGGGCGACATGATGGTGATCCTGCCTGATTGCGATTTGTTGACATAGCGTACTGATGACGGCACACCTGTACGCATGACGCACAGCTTATCCCTGCCGCCCCTGGAAAGCCTGACCGCCGTTCTGGCCGCCGGCCGCACCGGTTCCTTTTCCGCCGCCGCCCAGGAACTGGGCGTCACCCACGCCGCCATCAGCCGCCGGGTACAGGCTGCGGAAAGCTGGCTGGGGGTGGCTCTGTTCGAACGGCATGGGCGCGGCGTCCGCACCACGCCCGATGGCGACCGCTTCATCGCGCGGGTGGGGGAGGCGTTCAACATGATCGCTCGTTCCGGCGACCAATGGCGTCACCGCCGTGGGACAGAGATTGTGCGCCTCTCCATCCTGCCGGCCTTCGCCAAGCTCTGGCTGTTCCGGATGCTGGGCAAATTGCAGGATGCTCACCTGCGCTTCGACCTTCTGGTCGAACATCGGCTGGCCGATCTGGAAAAGGGAGAGGTCGACATCGCGGTACGGTGCGGCAATGGCCAATGGACGGGGGTGAACTGTACGCCCCTTTTTCAGGAAATGGTCTATCCCGTTGCCTCTCCATCGCTGGCCGCCCGTCTGGGACCCAACCCGTCTGTCGCTACCATCATGGCCGAAACCCTGGTGCATGACAGTACCGTCACCTCTTGGCGGGCCTGGCTGGCGGCCCATGACGTGCAGTACAGCAAGCCCCGTCCCCAGGACATACGGTTTGAGGATTACGACACCGTGCTTGCCGCACTAGAGGTAGGCTTGGGGATCGGCATGCTGCGGTCACCCCTGGGCGATGCCTGGGTGGCCGACGGACGGCTGGTGCCGCTCAGCCCGCTCTGGGTCCCCAACCCCTACCTCTATCATCTGGTCACCCGCACCGGCACGCCGCGCCCCGCCGTGGCGGAGGCGCGAGACCGTTTGCTGGCGCTTGCCGCAGAATTCAGGCCGACGCCCCCGCCATCAGGGCGTTGATCTGACCATACGGCATGGCATCGGCACAGATCGGATCGGATACGCCATCCCGCAGGAAGGCACCGCCGATGGCCGCCACCCGGCCCCAGAGATATTCCGGCAGGGCCGAACCCGCCGACAGCCGCTTCACGCCCAGCTTCGCCAGTTCCGCCGCCGGCAACAGACCGGGTCGCGCCATCACATTCAGCGGCACTTTAACATTATCTGCTATATATTTGATTTCATTTGGATCGGTCACGCCCGCCGGAAACAGGCCTGAAGCTCCGACAGCTGTATACAGCTGCCCACGCCGTGCCACCTCTGCCGCGCGTTCCCCGGCCGGGGCCAACCCCTTCAGATAGACATCGGTACGGGCATTGATGAACAGACCCTGCCCGATAGCGGCCCGGATGGCCTGGATCTTGGCGGCCAGCAGGTCGGGCGTACCCGCCCCATCTTCGATATTCACGCCGACAACACCCGTCGCCACGATGCGGCGGGCCAGATCGGCGACGGCGGCGGGATCGTCGCTATAGCCGGCTTCCATATCGATGCTGACGGGCAGGTCGGGCACGGCCCGCACGATGGTGGCAGCGGCATGCAGCAGCAAATCCGCCGGCAGCTTGTTGCCATCGGCAACACCCAGGGCCCAGGCAAGACCAGCACTGGTGGTGGCAATGGCCTGGGCCCCCAGATTGCGCATCATCCGCGCGCTGCCCCCGTCCCAGACATTGCACAGGATCAGGGGGCCATCGCCCCGGTGCAGGGCGTCGAAAATCTCAAGCTTTGTCTTGGTCATGATGCCTTTTCCAGGGAAAGCGGAAATACGGGAAGATCAAGGTGACGGCAGGCATAGGCACCCCAGGGATGCCATCTTCGCTCGCCTTCATAAATCGGAACGGGCCCGTCCCATGGGGCCGGTACCCGCCGTCCGGGCCAGTCCGCCACCAGCGGGGCCAGGACGGGGTCTTGCGACAGATGGGCGTTGATAGTCGCCATATCCGCCGACAGGTCGAACCGCCGCCGCAGCCGGGCCGCGATGCCCGACAGTGACTTGATATCGCCGGTGCGGATCACGGCCTTCAGCGCGTCCTGGCCGGGAAGGGCAGTGACTGTGACCTCGCCATCGGACAGTTGCCGCCTCCAGACCCCGTCCGCCACCTGCTCCGCTGCATCACCTCGCGCCGCGATGGCATTCAGCAGATCGGGCCAGTCCAGGGGTGGGCGGTAACGCAGGCGAAGGATCACCCCATCCTGCGCCACGCTGCCCTCCGCCCGGTCCGACGTCAGGGCCTGCCGGCGCAGATCACGTGGCGCACGGCCATAAAGTGACTGGAACGTCTCATTGAAGCGCCGGATGCTGCCAAAGCCGGATGCCAGCGCCACCTCCGCCATGGGCAGCGCCGTCTCATGCAGCAGCTGCTTGGCGAACAGCACGCGCCGTGTCTGCGCCACGGCGATGGGACTGGCGCCCAGATGCTGCTTGAACAGGCGGCGCAGCTGCCGTTCCCCCACGCCCAGCCGACCGGCCAGGACATCGACGCTGGCTTCCTCCCCATCCAGCGCGCCTTCCGCAATCAGGGCCAGCCCGCGCGAGACGGTGTTGGAGGTGCCGCGCCAGACGGCAAGGTCAGGTGCGGCTTCAGGCCGGCAGCGCAGGCAGGGCCGAAACCCCGCCTCCTGTGCTGCGGCTGCCGTTGGATAGAAGCGGCAATTCTCCGCCTTGGGCGTGCGGGCCGGGCAGATGGGGCGGCAGTAGATGCCGGTGGTCAGCACCGCCGTGAAGAATCGCCCGTCAAAGCGGGCATCCCTGGTTTCAACAGCGCGGTAGCAGGCGGTGGGGTCGAGCGTTTCCATGCCCCGATCCTGCCACGGGCCACCCAAGGCGGCTCGCGGTTTTCGGACATGGACGATGCAACAGCAATACCGGTTACGGGAAGCGGCAGACCTCGCCCGTAACCTCCACAAACGACCGGGCACCGGCACCGACCGTCAGGCGCACTTCCTTGTCGCTGGAGATCAGATTGTGGGTCAGTGGCAGGACGCCATTGACCTCGTCCACCTTGCCATTGGCATCGGTGAAGCGGAGCTTCACGGGCTTGGTCGGATCGTACCAGGCTTCCGGGCTGCCGCCATCATTACGGGCGGGCACACCCTCACCCGTCACGATGATGGCGCCATCGGCAAAGGCCACCTGCGTGTTTGATCCGCGATAGATCGGGGTGGGCAGCACGAATCGCTTCGTGTCGGGCCTGGCACAGGAACGGGGGTTGCTGGTCTGTTCGATGACGAATGCCATGCGTTCTGGGTTCACACCCTCGGCCAGCTTGCGGGCCACCAGTTCGGTGATCTTGGCCAGTTCGCCGCTCGGCACCTCACGCTGCAGCCGGATTTCCAGCTCGTTGGCGCGGATTTCCTGGGTCTGGGCGATCTGCTGCAATTGCTGGGCGCGGCGTTCGGCCTTGTCCTTGGCCGCCGTCATATTCGCCAATTCTTCCTGTATGGAGCCTTCGCGGGATTTCAGCTGCTCCACGCCAACCAGATAGGAGAATCCTGCGACACCACCCAGTACAGCCAGGACCAGGGCAGCCTTGCCCACACGGCCCCAGATGCGACGGCGGTAGCGGCGGCGGTGGTCGTAGAGGCCGTAGCTCATCTCTTCCCAGGCAAATCAACAGGATGGGTCGGACCCGTCCACATGGACGGCATGCCCGACCCTAACCCAGCCTGTAAGACAATTACAAGGGGCGGGGATTGATCTCGTCAACCCTTGGGCAACGCCTTTTCAATGGCGGCGGTCAATTCGGCGCTGTCCGGCGTCACCTTGGAACCATAGGCCTCGATCAGCTTGCCATCGGTGCCGATCAGATACTTGTGGAAATTCCACTTCGGCTCGCCCTTCTGGTCGGCCAGCCACTTGTACATCGGGTGGGCATTGGGGCCCTTCACCGGTTCCTTCGTTGTCATGGGGAAGTCGATGGCGAAGTTGACCTCGCAGAATTCCTTGATCTCCTTGGCACTGCCCGGCTCCTGCCCACCGAAATCATTCGACGGCACGCCCAGCACGACCAGCCCCTTGTCCTTGTACTTCTCCCACAGTGCCTGCAGGCCCTTATACTGCGGCGTGTAACCGCACATGGAGGCGGTATTGACCACCAGCACGGTCTTGCCGCGATAGGCATCAAACTTCAGCGGGCTGCCCTCAATGGCGGTAAAGCCGAAATCGTAGGCGTTGGCCGCCTGCGCGGTACCGGTCATGCCCATCACCCCCATCATCGCCAGACCACCGGCCAGCGCCAGCATGGCCCGCCGGCCCAGGGTCGTCACCTTGTCACCCATGATGCACCTGTAAAAGGAACGTTCGTGGTGACAATGTAGTACGGGCGGGCCGTCCGTCCAGGCCTATCAAAGCCTTGTGGCTACCTGTCTGGAGCTGCCATTGCGTTCCAGACAGCGCTCAAGCGCATCAGCGCGGGCCTGTTCCGCACCCTTGGCCGGCATGGAGGCCTGAATATAGGCGGCGCAATTCGCGAAATGCGGATGTTCGTCGGCTACGGCCAGCGGCGGGCTGACGGCCTGCGGACCGCCACAGGCGGCCAGCATGAAGATCGGGATCAGAACCAGGATCAAGCGGCCCATCGCCGCCTCCTTTATTGCAGTGCAAAAGCATGGGCAGGATCAGCGATCCAGGCTTGTCGGAAAGTGATCCACCGCACATGCTGCCCCGCGTGGCTGTTACAAGAGGCCCCTGTGATGACCGACACGGCACCCCCCAACCTGCTTCTGTCCACCGACAGCCGGCTGGTAATCATTGACGTGCAGGACCGGCTGCTGGCCGCCATCGACGGCGCCGATGCCGTTGTGAGCAATTGTGTGAAGCTGGTGACGGCAGCTAACCGTCTGGGCGTGCCGGTCGCGGCCACCGAACAGAATCCCACCGGCATTGGCCCGACAACATCGGTCCTGGCCGCGCTGATCCCGCATACCTTTGGCAAATCACATTTCTCTGCCGCGCGTCAGGCCGATTTCCTGGCCTGGGCCGCCGCCGGGGGAACCATCCTACTGGCGGGCACCGAGGCGCATGTCTGCGTACTGCAAACCGCCTTGGAATTAAAAGCGCTCGGCCTGCGTGTCGCCGTCATCATCGACGCCGTCGGCTCCCGCACCGAAGCCAGCAAACAGGCGGCCCTCGACCGCCTGCGCTTCCACAGCGTGGAACTGGTCACGGTTGAGATGGTGCTGTTCGAATGGCTGGAACGCTATGACCGACCGGAATTCAAGGAACTGCTGCGGCTGATCAAGTGAGCTGCGTAGGTCAGGTCGAGCCGAAGGCGAGCCCTGACAGCATTGGATCGAAAGCCTTTTCTGTCAGGGTGCTAGCTCACTCCGACCGGACCTACCGCTTGATCATCCCCGCGCCTTCAACGCCCGGCGATGCTTGTGCAGCAGCGGTTCGGTATAGCCGCTGGGTTGTTCCACACCCTTGAACACCAGATCACAGGCCGCCTGAAACGCGATGGAGCTATCGAAATCCGGGGCCATGGGGCGATAGGCAGGGTCACCCGCATTCTGCCCGTCCACGACGGCGGCCATGCGTTTCATGACGGCCATCACCTGTGCCTCGGTACACACGCCATGCAACAGCCAGTTGGCGATATGCTGGCTGGAAATGCGCAAGGTAGCGCGGTCTTCCATCAGGCCGACATTGTGGATGTCGGGCACCTTGGAGCAACCGATCCCCTGATCGACCCAACGCACGACATAACCTAGAATGCCCTGTGCGTTGTTCTCCAACTCCTCGTTTATCTCCGCCTCGGACCAGTTGATGCCGCGTGCCAGCGGAATGGTCAGGATATCGCGCAGCGAAGCGCGGGGGCGGGTGGAGAGTTCGGCCTGCCGGGCCGCCACATCGACCTGATGGTAATGCAGGGCGTGCAGGGTGGCGGCGGTGGGTGAGGGGACCCAGGCGGTGGTGGCGCCGGCCATCGGGTGACCGACCTTGACCTTCAGCATCTCTGCCATCCGGTCGGGCATGGCCCACATGCCCTTGCCGATCTGCGCATGGGAACGGAAGCCGGCGGCCAGACCGTTATCGACGTTCCAGTTCTCATACGCCCCGATCCAGGCGGAGGCCTTCATGTCGGCCTTGCGGATCATGGGACCGGCTTGCATCGACGTGTGCATCTCATCGCCGGTGCGGTCCAGGAAGCCGGTATTGATGAAGCATACGCGGTCCTTGGCGGCGCGGATACATTCCTTCAGGTTGACGGTGGTGCGCCGCTCCTCATCCATGATGCCGATCTTCAGGGTGTGGCGGGTCAGGCCCAGCACATCCTCGATCCGGTCGAACAGATGGTTGGCAAAGGCCACTTCTTCCGGCCCATGCATCTTCGGCTTCACGATATAGACCGATCCGGCCCGGCTGTTGGACAGGCCGCCCGTGCGGCGCAGGTCGTGAAGCGCGATCAGGCTGGTGACTATACCATCCAGAATGCCCTCCGGCACCCAGGTTCCATCCGCAAAGGTCACGGCATCGATGGTCATCAAATGCCCGACATTGCGGATGAACAGCAGGGAACGGCCATGCAGCGTCACCGTGCCGGTGCCATCGGCGCTGGTGTAGCGGCGGTCGGGGTTCAGCGCGCGCTCCATCGTGCGTCCGCCCTTTTCGAACGTCGCCGTCAGGTCACCCTTCATCAGGCCCAGCCAGTTGCGATAGACGGTCACCTTGTCGGCGGCATCAACGGCGGCGATGCTGTCCTCACAATCCATGATGGCAGTCAGGGCCGATTCCAGCACGATATCGGCAACGCCGGCGGCATCGCCCTTACCGATGGGGTGCGTACGATCGATGACGATATCCAGGTGCAGGCCGTGATGGGCCAGCAGGATGTTGGTGGGGGCAGCCACGTCACCGTTATAGCCCTTGAACTGTGCCGCGTCGGCCAGCCCTGTCACCGACCCGTCAGCCAGCGTCACGGACAGCGCACCATCGGCCACACGATAACCCGTCGCGTCCTTGTGACTGCCGTTGGCCAGCGGCGCGGCGCGGTCCAGCACCTCCCGGCCCTTGGCGATCACCGCAGCCCCGCGCACGGGGTCATATCCCTTGACCCCGGCGGTTCCGACATCGCCCAGCGCATCGGTGCCGTACAGCGCGTCATACAGGCTGCCCCAGCGGGCATTGGCGGCGTTCAGGGCGAAGCGGGTGTTCATTACCGGCACAACCAGCTGCGGTCCCGCCACCTGGCTGACTTCCGGGTCGGTGTTGGCGGTAGTTATGGCGAAATCCGGCCCTTCCGGTATGAGATAACCGATATCGCGCAGGAAAGCCTCATACGCATCCGGATCGATATCCTGCCCGCGCCGGGCAATGTGCCAGCCATCAATCTTGGCCTGTAACGCCTCGCGCCGGTCCAGCAACCGCTTGTTCACGGGCGCCAGATCATTGAACAGCGCCACGAAGCCCGACCAGAAGGCGGAAGGCTCCACACCGGTACCGGGCAGGGCCTCCGTCTCGATGAAGCGGTGCAGTTCGGCATCGACCTTCAGGCCGTTTATATCGACGGTGGCAGACATGGACGCGGACCTTCCCTGGCGGCTGGTGTTGTTTGTCCACCCCTATCAGTGCCCTTGTTGCCGCGCAACAGAGAATGGAAGTCTTTCCACAATGCGGAAAGATTGGTAGGTTCATGTGAACAATCACCGGAAGCGCCATGCCCAAACCCGCCACCGACAGCCCCGAACGCAACGGCAATGTCCAGGTCCTGACCCGCGCCATCGCCATCCTGAACCATCTGGCACAAGCCGATGGCGGGGCCAGCCTAACGGAGATCGGTAATGCCGTGGGCTTGGCGGCCTCCACCACCCATCGCCTGCTGACCTCGCTGGAGTCGGAGCGTTATGTGCGCTTCGACGCGGAAACCAAGCTTTGGTCGGTGGGTGTGCAGGCCTTCATCATGGGTAACGGCTTCCTGCGCACCCGCGATCTGGTCCGTCTGGCCCGGCCCCATATGCGGGCCTTGATGGAGGCCAGTGGCGAGACGGTGAACCTTGCCATCGAGGATCAGGGGGCGGCTGTCTACCTGTCGCAGGTCGAATGCCGGGAGATGATGCGCACCTTTGCGCGATTGGGCGCGCGGGTGCCCATGCATTGCTCTGGCGTCGGCAAGGCGCTTTTATCCGCATTGGGTGAGGCGGCGCTGATCCGTCATGTGGAAAGGCATGGCCTAACCCGGATGACGGCCCGAACCCTGACCGACAGGCAGGGTTTGAGCGCGGATCTGGCTGCGGCACGGGCACGTGGCTACGCCATCGACGATGAGGAACACGCCGTTGGTCTGCGATGTGTGGCGGCGCCGATCTTCAATGAACATGGCGATCCGGTTGGTGCCGTCTCACTTTCTGGCCCCATGGCACGCATAACCGATACGCGTATGCCCGTGCTGGGTGGGCTGGTCGGGCAGGCGGCAGGACGCATCATGGCGGAAATTGGCGGTAATCCTGGACTTTAAGCGGAAGACTGGCATGCCTATGTCTTCTCTTATACCATTCGAAATAAGGCGAAACGCTTGGGGCCATTTTGGGCCAGACAGCGTTAGACTGTTGAAGAGACGTTGAGTTCACGATTGCAGGATTTCCGGTCCATGGGGCAACAGAAGCAAATCCTGGTTGTTGAGGACGAGTTCCTGATCGCCATCCATGTGGCTGACATCATGGCCGACCTGGGTTTTGGTGTGATTGGACCCGCCGGAAACATCCAGCAGGCATTGGCCCTGATTGATGAAGGTCGTCTGGACGGCGCAATCCTGGACGTCAACCTGTCCGGGCAACTGGTATTTCCCGTGGCATCGGCCCTGGCTGCCCGCAACGTTCCCTTCATCCTGACCAGCGGTTATGACGTGGCGGGTTTGCCGGCAGAATGGAGGGACCGTCCAGTCCTTCGCAAACCGGTGGCGGAACGGGACCTGGCCCGTCTGGCACGATCGGTCTTCCTGGCAGAGACAGGCGAAATGATGAAGGTGGCGGGTGTCGGCCAGGCTTGAGACGGAAGCTCTACACGGTGCCCGGCGCATCCTGCTGGTGGAAGACAGCCCCACGCAGGCCCTGCGCCTCCAGATACTGCTGGAGGACGAGGGGTACACTGTCGAACTGGTAGACAGCGCAGAGGCGGCGCTTCCCGTTCTGAACCGCACGCTGCCGCACCTGCTGATCGTTGATCATCATCTGCCGGGCATGCAGGGTGGCGATCTTTGCCGGTTGATCCGCTTGCATGTGGCAACCCTTTCCATGCCCATCCTGATGCTCACCGCCGACGAAACCCCGGCCCGTCAGCGCGAAGGCCTGGACAGTGGCGCCGACGATTTCCTGCCCAAATCCACCGACCCGGCCGTGCTGCTGCTGCGTGTGCGGCAGCTGCTGCGTCATGCGCGGCGCGACGATGATATGGATGTACTGCCGCAGACGCAGTTCCGGCAGCCGCGTGCCCTGCTGGTCGGGTTTGAATCTGTCCTGGAATACGCCCTTCGCGCGCTGCTGCTGGAGGAGGGGTGCCGGATAACGGCGGTCAAGACGGCCACATTGGCCCTGTCGCACCTGGCGCTGGAGCCGCAGGATGTGATTTTGGTCAATGATCAACTGGCGGACATGGACGGGTTGGAGCTTTGCCGGCAATGCCGGTCCAGCCTGGGTACCGGCACTGCCTTGATCCTGGCTTTGGGTGGGCAGCAGGATCTGGACCGGGTCCACCGGCTGCTGGGTGCGGGCGTCGACGATCTGTTCGATCCAAAGGCCCCGCTTCCGCCGCTGCGCGCGCGACTGCGCGCCATCCTGCGCCGCCGTTTTCTGGAAGAACAGAACCGGCGCCTCCTGGCCGATTTCCGGGAAAGGGAAGGGCGCGCCCTTCGGTTGGAGGCGGAACGCAACGCCGCCCGCACACGGGCCATGCTGGCCGACCAGTTGGCGACGGTGAACCGGCGCCTCGCAGACCAGGCATTGATTACCGCCACCATCACCCGAAATGTGCCCGCGGCATTGATCCTGACCAATGGAGCGGGCATGGCGACATACCTTAACCCGCCCGCCATCGGCCTTCTGGGGGCTGAGCTGGAAGGCGCATCCTTGTTTGAAAAACTGGGCGTAACCCTGGGAAAGGGCGACATTCCCATCCCGGCCGTTGCGGAAAGTGCCGCAACCCTTGAACGCCCCGATGGGCAAATGGTCCCGGTTCTGTATTCGATCACCCCGCTGGATGGTGATGAGGGGCCGGCAGGTGCCGTTGTGCAGATCATCGACGTTACTGAACGCCGTCAGGCCGAAGAACGGCAGGAACTGCTGATGGCGGAACTGTCGCACAGGGTGAAGAACACGCTGGCCACGGTGCTGTCGATCGGCAAGCAGACCCGCCGGCGTCATGCCGA
>LJHR01000050.1 GCA_001296005.1 alpha proteobacterium AAP38
TATTTTGAAGTGCGACTCTCTTTTATAATCAGATGGTTAGCAATGGAGGCTGCCATGGGAGAGCATTATTCGCACCTGAGTTTGGCGGAACGGCGTCGGATTGACGAGATGTTCCAGGCATCGATCCCAGTTCGGGAGATCGCGGCGCGGCTTGGCCGGCATCATGGTACAATCCATCGTGAGATCAACCGGAACTTTTACCACACATCCTTCCGGGACCGGTTTGGCAACGACTACCGTGGTTACTTCTGCATGACGGCGAACGCGATGGCTAAGCGCCGGCGGCGTTCTGGCCGGGTGAAGTTGCTGCGACATCCGGCCCTTCTGGCGCATGTGGTGGCGAAGCTGCATTCGGGCTGGTCACCGCAGCAGGTTTCCGGCCGGCTCAAGATTGATCCGCAGCCAGTGGGCCGGATATCGCATGAGAGCATCTACCGACATATCTACAGTGCCGAGGGCCGAGAGGCGAAGCTGTATGCCCTGCTCGCTGTGGCCCGGCGGCACCGCCGTCGTCAGAAAGGCCGCAAGCCCCGGACCTCGGTGATCCCGGCAGAGCGGTGGATTGAAGCCCGCCCGACCGAAATCGGTGATCGCAGCCAGTTTGGCCATTGGGAGGCGGATCTGGTGATCTTTGCGCGCAAGCATGGCAAGGCCAATGTCACTTCGCTCCAGGAGCGGCAAACCCGATATCTGCTGTTGCTGGGCAATGAGGACCGCCGCTCCGCCGACGTCATGTCCCGCATCACCAATGCTCTGGCCCCCCTGCCCAGCTCCGCCCGCCGCAGCATCACCTTCGACCGGGGCACCGAGTTTGTGGGTGCCTGGCGGTCATTGTCCATGCCCAGCTGGTTCTGCGATCCGCACAGCCCCTGGCAAAAGGGTGGCATTGAAAATGCCAATGGACGCGTGCGCCGCCGGTTGCCGCTCGACAGTCCGGTCGAGGATCGATCCTCGACCGGACTGAAGGCCATTGCCACAAAGATGAACGACACGCCCCGTAAGTGCCTGGGATGGCAGACGCCAGCCGAGGCTTTCAGCAGCAAGCTGGCAGCTATCAGGCGAACCGACT
>LJHR01000051.1 GCA_001296005.1 alpha proteobacterium AAP38
TCCTTCGACTTCAATGTCTTCTCCACCGAGATCTTCTCCGCCCTGGCCGTGCGCAAGACGCCGTCGGCGGATGTGGAGGAGGGATCGCTGGGGGCCACCGTCGATCTGAACGCGCCCAAGCCGTTTGATTTCCGTCAGGATAGCGTCATCACCGCCACCGCCAAGGGCGTCTATAACGGCGTGTCCAAGAAGGTGGACCCGCGCGGATCGGTGCTCGTGTCACAGAAGTTCGGCGATGAGGGGCAGTTCGGCGTCCTGGGCTCGCTCTCCTATCAGCAGCGCAATATCCGCGAGGTCGGCTATTCCGCTGTCGATCTGCTGTCGGCCAGCGCCAATGGCCTTTTCTGCGCGCCCATCGGCGTCACGCCCGTCTATCCCGCCGTCTCGGCGGCCAAGGGCACGACGGACACGATGTGCTCCACCAACAATCCGCGCACTGGCACGCTGGCCGCCTGGAATACCGTCCAGGCCCTGCGCCGCGCCGATCAGCCCAACACGCCCGGTTCCGGCGCCTTCATCCCGCGCCTGCCGCGCTATCTGAATTCCACCCAGGATCAGGAACGGATCGGCGCCAGCCTGACCTTCCAGTACAAGCCCGATGAAGATACCGACATCTCCATCGACACGCTCTATTCCCGCTTCGACGTGACGCGCCGCGACAATTACATCGCCGCCGTCTCCTTCGCGCGCTCCATCACCAATAATGGCCAGCCCATGGTCTCGGTGCGCGATATTCAGTTCGATCAGAACGGCTCGCTGGTCTATGGCCTGTTCGACGGCGTCGATGTCCGTTCCGAAGGTCTGGTCGATCATTTCGTCTCCAGCTTCAAGCAGGCGAACCTGGATTTCGAGCATCGCTTCTCCGACGCGTTCCAGGTCTCAGGCCTGGTCGGTTTCAACCGCTCCGAACTGGATGGCAAGCGCCGCTTCCAGACCTTCATGGACGCCATCGACACCGATAATTTCTCCATCGATTTCCGCGATGGCGGCACCACGCCCAAGCTGGGCTTCGGCTTCGATGTCTCCAACCCCGCCAATTTCACCTATGCCCCGGCCCAGGCCGACGGCACCGTCCTGGGTGGGTTCAGCCCGCAGGGCCGGCCCCTGCTGCAACGTACCGACAATCTGACCACGGAGCTGAATTTCGCCTGGACTGTGGCCGATGGTTTCGTGCTGAAGACCGGCGGCCAGTTCCGCGAGAGCGATTACAATGTCACCTCGGTGCGTGAATATCCCGCCGATGTGACGGTCAAGGCCCTGCCGGGTGGCACCAGCCTGTCCTCCATCACCAAGACCATCAGCGGTCTGGACAGCCTGTGGGGCGATAATGCGCCGGGGAGCTGGGCCGCCATCGACCCCACCAAGTTCGCCGACCTGTTCGACACGGACAGCATCCGCACCTGCGATTACACCTGCGGCGGCGTCAACAGCCGGGTGCGTGAACGGGTCAAGAGCGCCTATCTGATGGGCACCTTTGATCTCTATAACGCAGCCGACCTGCCGATCCGTGGCGATGCCGGTGTGCGCTATGTGAAGACCGACATGCTGGCATCGGGCTATATCGCCGTCGCCCCGCCGGCGGGCACCACCTCGCCCACCAATCTGGTCGGCCGCTTCTCCGAAGCCAAGAACAGCTATGATGACTGGCTGCCCTCGGCCAATGTCGTGTACGAGGCGACGGATGATGTGCTGCTGCGCCTGTCGGGCGCCAAGGTGCTGGCCCGTCCCGAACTGGGCGTGCTCACCCCCACCAGCGGCGTGAACCCCGTCACCCGCATCGGCAATGTCAACAACCCGTTCCTGGACCCGATCCGCGCCAATACGTTCGACGTCGCCGCCGAATGGTATTTCCGCCCCGGCTCCCTGCTGTCGGTCGCCTATTTCTACAAGGACATCAAGAGCTTCATCCAGTCGGTCAGCTCCCAGGTGCCCTTCACCGACCTGGGTCTGCCCGACGCGCTGCTGGCCGGGTCCAACACGGCACCGACGGAGATCTTCACCGTCTCGCGTCCCTTCAACACGCCGGGCGGCCCGCTGAAGGGCTTTGAGATCAACGCCCAGATCCCCTTCACCTTCCTCGATGGTGTCTGGGCCAATTTCGGCGTCCTGGCCAACTACACGCGCGTGACGTCCAAGATCAATTACATCCTGGCATCCGCCGGCGGCGTCCCCACCGTCACCACCACCGCCGACCTGATCGGCCTGTCCAAGAACACCATGTCCGGCACCCTCTATTACGAGGATGAGGATTTCTCCATCCGCACCACCGCAAACTACCGCGACCGCTTCATCCGCGGCATCCCCGCATCCCCCGGCTCCGACCTCCAGGGCAACGCACCAACCCTCTATGTCGATGCCGCCGCATCCTACAATGTCACGCCCGAGATCAAGCTCATCCTCGAAGCCCAGAACCTCACTGACGAACAAAACCGCCTCTATATCGACAGCAAACGACAGGACACTCTCTTCGAAACCAAAATCGGGCGTACCGTCACCGCCGGCGTAAATGTCAGGTTCTGA
>LJHR01000052.1 GCA_001296005.1 alpha proteobacterium AAP38
GATGCTGTTCTTCCTTGGCCAGGGCTTCCGCGTCATCGCCCATGATCGTCGCGGCCATGGGCGGTCCAGCCAGACTGACGCAGGCAACGAGATGGACACCTATGCCGAGGATGTGAAGGCGCTTGCCACGGCATTGGACCTGAAGGGCGCCATCCATGTCGGCCATTCCACCGGCGGCGGCGAGGTGGCGCGCTATGTCGCCCGTGCCGAACCGGGCCGGGTGAAGAAGGCCGTCCTGATCGGTGCCGTCCCGCCAATCATGGTGAAGTCGGACAAGAATCCCGGCGGCTTGCCGCTAGAGGTATTCGACAGTTTCCGCGCCGCCGTGGCAGCCAACCGGGCGCAGTTCTACAAGGATGTGCCGGCTGGCCCCTTCTACGGCTACAACCGGCCCGGCGCCAAGGTTTCCCAGGGCGTCATCGACAATTGGTGGCGCCAGGGCATGATGGGCGGCATCAAGGCCCAGTATGACTGCATCAAGGCCTTCTCGGAGACCGACTTCACCGAGGATCTGAAGAAGATCGACGTGCCGGTGCTGGTGATGCATGGCGACGATGACCAGATCGTTCCCATCGCCGACAGCGCGCTGCTGGGCATAAAACTGCTGAAGAAGGGCACGCTGAAGGTCTACGAGGGCTTTGATCACGGCATGGCCACCACCCAGGCGGATACGATCAATGCCGACCTGCTGGCCTATTTCAAGGCCTGATCGTTAGGCGCTCCTTCTGGCGTCGGGCGCCGCCATCTGGTGGCACGGCTCACGCACCCATGAGGACGCGGGCCGGCAATCGCCGGCCTGCCCGTCCGAACCTGTCACGGTGGAGGTTTTCATGCTGCATCCGGCCTATCATCGCGAACCCTCACCCATCGCACGGCGCGCCTTCCTGGCCGGCACCGCCGCGCTGACGGTGGCCGCCGGTGCCCTGGATATCGGGCTCAGCGTGGCGGCCCCACCGCGGCGCTTCGGGCATGGTGATTTTCAGATCGATGTGTTCAGCGACGGTTTCATCACCCTGTCGGACGCCATCATCGCGCCGGATGCGGGCCCCTCCGAACGGGCCGATATCATCCGGCGCCTGGGCGGACGGGCGGGCATGGCTGACATCCCCGTCAACATCCCCCTGATCCGGGCCGGTCAGGCGCTGATCCTGGTCGATACCGGGTCGGGGGACAAGTTCCAGCCGTCGGCCGGGCGGCTGCGCGACAATCTGCGGGCCGCCGGGGTCGATCCGGCCGCCATCACCCATGTTGTGCTGACCCATGCCCATCCGGACCACTCGGGCGGCGTGGTGCTGCCGGGTGGGGGGCTGTGTTTTCCCAACGCCAGTTATCACGTATCGGCGGCGGAATGGGATTTCTGGATGGGGCCGGACCCGGATGCGCGCTATCCGGGCTTGCGCGACTTCGTGCCCGGCGCCAAGCGCGACCTGGGTGCTGTTGCCGACCGTCTGGTCAGGCTGAAAGATGGGGACGAGGTGGTGATGGGCCTGCGTGTCCTGGCCACGCCGGGCCACACGCCGGGCCATATCTCCCTGGAACTGGCGGGGGATGACGGCTTGCTGATTACGGGCGACGCCATCACCAATGTCGTCGCGTCATTCGAACATCCTGGCTGGCGCTTCGGCTTCGACACCGACCAGGACCAGGGGGTGGCCACCCGCCGTCGTCTGATCGACCGGGCAGCAACGGAGAAGCTGCGCATGCTGGGCTATCACTGGACCGCGCCCGGCTTCGCCATCGCCGAACGGCACGGCAGCGCCTATCGCCATGTGGCGCTGGCCTGAACAGGAACGGTCGCTTCCCGACGCGTCCCCCAAACCGGTCGCCGGCAGACACTTTACGGCACTTCGACGAGGGCAGATCGGGCGGCCGCTTACACCATTCGCTAACACCTAAATATGATTCCGCTGACACCTGGCCCGAGCCAGCATCATGTACGTCTCAGTTCATAGAAAGACGTCCAGTGTCCAGCCACTTGCTCGTCTGTGTCATCGATGATGATCCATCGCTTTGCGCCGCCCTGGAAAATCTCCTGCGTTCATACGGCTATCGCGCCATGGCCTATGGTTCTGCTGAAAAATTCCTCGCCGGCGCGGATGTGATCAGGGCTGATTGCGTTATCAGCGACATCCAGATGCCCGGAATGTCCGGTATCGACTTGCGGCTGTCGCTGGCTGGTTTGCGGCCGGATTTGCCCGTCATCCTGATGACGGCGCACACAGAACGCTTCCTGCTGGACCGGGCCGCTGCCACCAACCCGTCGCGGGTTCTTCAGAAGCCGTCCGATGCGCAGGACCTTGCGGAATGCCTGACGGTCGCCATGGGGGGCGTGGATACGGCTATGCCGGGACTGAATCGGCCATGACGGACGATATCGCGGATCTGATTTCGGAAAGCCTGATCGTGCGCGACATGCGGGGGCACATCACGCTCTGGAACCGGGCGTCCGAACGGCTATACGGCTTGTTGGCGGTCGCGGCCCTGGGGCAGAAGCTGCATGATCTGCTGGGGACGCGCTACCTGTTCCCGATGGCCGATATCGAAGCACGGTTGCTGGCAGCCGGCATCTGGGAGGGTGAGGTCGGACGTCGTGCCTCTGACGGGCGCCAACTGTCGATTGAGGTGCGCTGGACCCTGCGCCGTGATGCCGGTGGACTACCGGTCGATATCGTGGAAACCGGGCGCGATATCTCGGCGCTGAACACCCTGGAACAGGAAACGCGGCTGGCGGCGCATCGCTACCGAAATCTGTTTCAAGCCATGGCGGCCGCGTTCTGGGAAATGGATTTCAGCCGCGTGCGCATAATGATAGGCAGCCTGATGGCATCGGCTGTCACGGACCTGCCCCGATATATGGCGGAGAACCCGGACTGGGTGGTCGAGGCAATGCGTGCCGTTCTTGTGGTTGACGTCAATGACAAGGTCATCTCCCTGTTCGGGGCCACCCAGCGTGAGGAGATTGTCGGCGGCCATGTCGCCTGGTGCTTTGCACCGCAAAGCCGCCACGTCTTTGCCGAAAGCCTGTTCCGCTCCGTCGGGCTGGATGCGATGGCACATGAAAGCGTGCGGTGTTTCCTTGATACGCCCCGACCGGACGTACCCGGCTGTTTTTTGCTGGATGTGCGCATGCCCGGTATCGGCGGTCTGGAGTTTCAGGCGCAGCTTCAGGGGTTGGGCATCTGGCCTGCCCGTGCATGGCGATACTCCCATGTCCGTGCGGGCCATGAAGGCGGGTACCGTGGATTTCCTGCCAAAGCCCTGTCGCGACCAGGACCTGCTGGATGCGGCCGACCATCTGCGTTCCCTTTATGAAATATTGTCGCCGCGGGAACGTCAGGTGATGGCCCTTGTCACCGCCGGTCGCCTAAACAAGCAGGTCGCGGGCGACCTGGGTCTGTCGGAAATCACGGTGAAGATCCATCGCGGTGCCGCCATGCGCAAGATGGGCGCCCGAACCCTTGCCGATCTGGTCCGTATGGCAGAAGCGCTGAAGCTAGTCAGCCCCCCGGGCAGTACCCCCTATACGCAGGTATGAGCGGGTTACATCCAAGGACAATTGGTTAACGGCATCATCCGGCGCATCGTAACGGCACCCCGATCTGCGGGGGTAAGCGATCACCGGAGATATCCCGATGTCGGCGACCCAGCCAATCGACAGGGCGCGCACCGCGCTGCTGTTCGTTGATCCGTACAATGATTTTCTGGCGCCGGAAGGCAAGCTCTGGCCTATGGTCGCGTCCGTGGCCACGGAACTGGGCCTGCTGAACAATCTGCGCAAGGTGGTGGCCGTCTCCCGTGGCGCCGGCCTGCCCGTCATTATCGTCCCGCATCACCGCTGGAAAGACGGCGATCTTGACGGCTGGGACCATCCCAACCCCTATCTGCTGGGGGGATATCAGCACAGGGTGTTTGAAGCCGGGAGTTGGGGCGGGGAATGGTTTCCTGAATTCGCGCCCCAGCCGGGCGATCTGGTCGCCACCGAACATTGGGGTTCCAGCGGCTTCGCCAATACCAACCTGGATTTCCTGCTGAAACAGAAGGGTATCAGCCGCGTCATCCTGATCGGGCTGATCGCCAATACCTGCATCGAATGCACGGGCCGCTATGCCGTGGAGCTGGGCTACCACGTCACCCTAGTCCGTGACGCCACCGCCGCGGCCAGCCCCGAGGCCATGCGCGCGGCGCACGAAATCAACGGCCCCACCTATGCCCACGCCATCGTGACCGCCGCCGAACTGCTGGCCACCCTGACCATTCCGAACATTTGAGGAGAGCTGGAAATGGATGCATTGTCCTTCGACCACACCGCCCTGACCGCGCCCAACCGCACTGTGGAGGTGGGCGGGCGCCGCCTGGCCTATCGCCGCTTCGGGCACGGCCCCGACCTTGTCCTTTGTGTCCGGTTCCGGGGCACGATGGATAGCTGGGACCCACTGTTCCTGGACCTTCTGGCGCGCGATTTCACTGTCACCGTCTTCGACTATTCCGGCCTGGGCCTGTCCACCGGCAAGGCCAGCTATGCCAAGACGGACATGGCCCGCGATGTGGATGATCTGGTTACGGCACTGGGTCTTGGCCGCGTGGTCATCGCCGGCTGGTCGCTGGGTGGGTTCGCGGCCCAGGTCTTTGCGGCCCTTCATCCGACCAAGGTCAGCCATGTGCTGGCTATCGGCACCATGCCGCCCGGCCTGATGGTCAAGGCGCAGGAACCGGTGTTCCTGCAAACGGCCTTCAAGCCGGAATATGGAATGGCGGAGGAATATATCCTGTTCTTTGAGCCGGACAGCGCCCGATCCCGCGCGGCGGGCGACGCCTCCGTGGCGCGCATCGCGTCGCGGTCCATCGTGGTGGATGCCGTCACCCCGCCTGCTGTGATGATCCAGTCGGTGATCGAAAGTTCCGACCCGACCACGCCCTTTCCCGACCCCGATGGCGCCTATCAAGCCTTTTACCGCTCCACCGACATTCCCGTACTGGCCTTGTCGGGCGACCATGACATCATGTTCCCGGTGGAAAACTGGTACGCCATGAACGACCTCTGGCCCACCCTGTTCGTGGCCACCTGGCCCGATAGCGGCCACGGGCCGCAGCACCAGTATCCGGGACTGAGCGCAGACTTGATCGCCAGCTTCGTGAAGAACAATCCGCGGTCGGCCTGAGTGCCGCCGGCGGCCATCTTTTACCGGCGGCCAGAGATTTTGACCGACGGGCTTATCCATGGAGGGGAAAAATGCTGCTTGGATTGTCGATTGAGGCTTTCACGCTTCTGCATGTCATCATCTCTCTGATCGGGATCGCCACGGGGCTCACTTGGCTGCTGGCCACCATTGGAGGCCGGTGGTTGAGCCGGATGAACGCGGTGTTCCTTGTCACCACGATCGTCACCACCGTAACGGGTTTCATGTTCCCGATCACGGCCTTCACGCCGGCCCTGGGGGTCGGTGGCGTGTCGCTGGCGGTACTGGCCGTGGCTGTAGCCGCCCATTGTCGCCGTTGGCCCGTGACCTACATCGTGACGGCAACTATCGCGCTTTACCTCAATTGCTTCGTTGCGGTGGTGCAGGCTTTCCTGAAAGTTGGGCCATTGAACAACCTTGCCCCAAGTGGCAGCGAGCCTCCCTTCGCCCTTGCCCATGGGGCGCTGTTTCTGGCGTTCGTGGCCATGGGTTGGCTTTCCGCCCGGCGGCGGCCTTTACCAGCTTGAATATTGCTGTCCGTACCCTGGCGGCTCCGCTTCAAGTTGCCGTCTTCACCGTTTTAGAAGACCACAAACCTCGCTATAAACGGGCGCTATCCCGAAAATAGCTCCCTGTCCGTCAAACGGAGGTTTCGGCCAGTACCGGGCTGTGACAAGGCTCCGCCCTCATTGACCCATCTTGAAAGCGCCTCACGCCCGGCCATGGGCGCCGTGAGTTGAACAACCGGGCTCATGATCTCGCCTCGTGAGATTCGATCAGCCAGAGCTGCCGATCCATGCCACGGGTGACCTGGGTGAACAAGTCGGCAGTGACAGGATCTCCATGGCTAGTGGACAGGCCAATCGCTTCACGGGCCGACTGGCCAAAGGCGCTGAACGCCTGCGACAGCGCAAAGATGTGCTGCCGGGCCTCGGCCACCCCCAATGGATAGGGTACAAGGAATGATCGTTCAGCCGCCACATGAACGCTGCCATAGGCCGTGCCGCCCAGAGCGGCGGCTCGTTCCGCCATCAGGTCTGCATAAGTGCCGACTTCGATGGCGGCATTATCGAACATTTCATGTACAGCTGAAAAACTGCTGCCGCGAACGTTCCAGTGTGCCTGCTTGACCTGGGCATGCAAATCAACGGCCGCAGCCAAATGCCTGTTCAGCAGTTCAACCGACTGACCGCGTGTGTTTTCCGATAGGGTGTTGTGAGTGTATTGCATCATCGACCTCCCTTTTTGGCATTAAATCATAAATTATTGAGCCGTTAGGTATAAGTTTCGGAAAATACCTAAATCCAAAAGTGGTATATAAAGGTTATATTTTATGTATACTTATTATGAAATTACGCTACACTTCATTAAGTTTTCTGAAAATATATGATCGGTGACTTCACCATGAACCCCAGAATCCCGAGACCTGAGGACGCTCCACGCCGTGAAAACGGCATGGATATTGTTGCCATCGGCGCGTCAGCAGGCGGTTTGGAGGCCGCCATCCGGCTCTTGGAAGCACTGGACGATGGCGGCGGGGCTAGTTTCATCCTGGTCCAACATCTGGCCCCCAATCATGACAGCCTGCTGGTCGATCTTCTGACCGCCCATACGGCTCTCCGTGTCCAGCAGATCACCGAGGGTATGGAATTACTGCCGGGCCATGTCATGGTCATACCGCCCGGCGCCTATCTATCAGTCGTCGCCGGTCGCCTGCATTTGATGTCCCCGCCGCGCGGCAAGGGCGCCCGCCTGCCCTTCGACTTCCTGTTGGCCTCACTGGCCCGGGATTTTGGTGACCGTGTGGTTTGTGTCGTCCTGTCGGGTACGGGTACGGATGGCAGCCAGGGGCTGCGTGCCGTCAAGGCGGCGGGCGGGCTGGTGATCGTGCAGGAACCGGCGGAGGCCGGGTACGACGGCATGCCCCGCAGCGCCATGGCCACCGGTCTGGTGGATCATATCTTGCCAGTCGCCGCGATGCCGGACATCATCCGCGGCCGCCACCGCCTGGACAATCCGCCCCCCGCCGGCGTGGGGCAGGACGGGATGACCAGCATCATCGACCTGCTGCGCACCCATACACCCTACGACTTCACGCTCTACAAGCCGGGGACGCTGCGGCGGCGTATTGATAGGCGCATGTCCATGGCCGGCATCGCCACCGATAGTCTGCCGGATTACTTGGATCTGCTGCGCAGCGATCCGACAGAGCGCGACAACCTTGCCAAGGACATGTTGATTAATGTCACGGAGTTTTTCCGTGACCCGAAAGTGTTCGAACTCCTGGCTGCAACCGTCGTTCCTGGCCTGATCCGGGGCAGGTCGGCAGACAATCAACTGCGCCTATGGGTTGCCGGATGCAGCACCGGGCAGGAAACCTATTCCCTGGCGATCCTTTTTCTGGAACAGATCGCCCTGGCCGGTTTGGCGATGAAGCTGCAGCTTTTCGCCTCCGACGTCGATCCAGATGCCGTCGCCACCGCGCGCGACGGCTGGTATCCAGCGAATATTGCCGAGAATGTTTCTGCCGAGCGGCTAGCTCAGTTTTTCATCGCCGATGGCACAGGATATAGGGTGACGCAGGAACTGCGTGGCCATATCATCTTCACGGTCCAAGACGTGCTGGCGGACCCGCCCTTTTCACGTTTGGATTTCATCTCCTGCCGTAATCTTCTCATCTACCTGATGCCGGAAGCACAGGCGCGGGTGCTGGCCCTGTTTCATTTCGCCCTGCGTGATGGTGGTTTCCTGCTGCTGGGCGGAGCAGAAACAGTGGTGCCGGCGGCGTCCGATCGGTTCGAGATCGTGTCGAAACCCGCCCGACTGTTCCGCCATGTCGGCCGCAGCCGACCGGGCGATTTCAGCGTCCTGATGAGTGCAGGGGACGGTATCCGCGCTCTGCCTCGTATCAGTACGGGCCCCGGCCTGTCGCGGCAGAATGCGCTGGCGGATTTATGCCGACAGCTGGTGATGCAGGAGTATGCACCAGCTGCGATCCTGATCAATCGAAGCCATGACTGTCTCTATTCCCTTGGGCCAACCGGTCATTTCCTGCGGGTGCCAGCCGGCCACCCGACGCAGGATCTGTTGGCCATGACAGCCCCCAGCCTGGCGGTGAAACTGCGCGCCGCCATCCAACAGGCGCACCAGGAGAAAGCCAGGATTACGATCAAGGGTGGCCAGATACGCCGCGATGGCGACATTGTTGACTTCAGCATCGCTGTGCATCCCGTAACCCACGAGGGGGAGGAATTGATGCTGGTCTGCTTCATCGACCGGGCCCCGCCCGTGATGGGCAGCGACAGCAAGGCCCCGCTTCCCCCGGAAGGACAGGCCGGCAGCCTGGCCCTTGAACTGGACCATACGCGCGCCGAACTGGAAGCGGCCATCCGCAACCTGGAACTGGCCGGGGAAGAACAGAAGGCCGTCACGCAGGAAGCCCTGTCCATCAATGAGGAGTATCAGTCCGCCAATGAGGAATTGCTGACCTCCAAAGAGGAGTTGCAATCGCTGAACGAGGAGCTGACAGCCCTGAATAGCCAGTTGCAGGAAACCCTGGACCGGCAGCGCACCACCTCGAACGACCTGCAAAACGTGCTCTACAGCACAGATGTGGCAACCATCTTCCTGGACCCCGAACTGGCCATCCGATTCTTCACGCCGGCCACCCGGTCCTTGTTCAGCATTCTTCCTGGCGATGTTGGTCGCCCCTTGGCCGACCTTAGTTCGCTGGCCGCCGATGGCGACCTGTTTGCCGATGCCCAGTCCGTCTTGCAGTCGCGCGTGCCGATCGAACGGGAGATCGAGGCGCGGACCGGCGCATGGTATCTGCGCCGGGTGTTGCCCTATCTGACGCGTGACGATCAGGTAGAAGGGGTCGTCATCACCTTCGTCGATATCACCGAGCGTCGGCGGGTGGCCGAAGCGCTGCGGATTGCCAAGCGGCAAGCCGACATGGCGAACCGGGGCAAGTCGCATTTTCTGGCTGCCGCCAGCCATGACCTGCGCCAGCCTTTGCAGACCCTGATCCTTCTTCAGGGCATCCTGGCGGGCCGGACGCAGGTGAAGCAGGATCGCGAACTGCTGGATCGGATCGGGGAAACCATCAGTGCCATGTCCGGCATGCTGAATGCCCTGCTGGACATCAACCAGATAGAGGCTGGCGTCATCGCCACCGACCTTTCGCGGTTCCCCATCGACGACCTGCTGTGCCGGATGCGGGAAGAATTCAGTTACCACGCCCACGCACGCGGCCTCAGATTGCGCGTGGTTCCTTGCAGCGTTCAGGTCTTCAGCGACCGGCGTCTGCTAGAACAGATGGTCCGCAACCTTTTGTCCAATGCCCTGAAATATACCCGCCGGGGCAAGGTGCTGCTGGGCTGCCGCCGCCGAGCGGACGGGATCAGCGTCGAAATCTGGGATACGGGCGTTGGTGTGCCAGAAGCTGAACAACAGGCGATTTTCGAGGAACATCATCAGATAACCCAGGCCGATGGAAAGCCCGGCAATGGCCTGGGCCTGGGATTGTCGATCGTCCGTCGGCTGAGCGGGCTTCTGAACCATCCCGTGCGGGTGCGGTCGGTACCGGGCAAGGGATCGGTCTTCACCATAGAGATACCGTTCCATGCGCAGTCGGCAACAGCACCTGACCTGTCCGCGCCTGACAGCCTGGACAAGGATGTCGCCATTCCAGGCAACGTCCTGGTGGTGGAGGATGATCCGGAAGTGGGTGATCTGCTGGGAATGGTTCTGCGCGACGCCGGCCACCGTGTGCTGCTGACGGTCGATGCCGGATCAGCTCACCGCCAAATGGCGGCAGAGGGCTTTCGCCCCGACCTGCTGCTGGTCGATTTTAATCTGCCGGGAGGAACGAACGGACTGGATCTGCTGACCTCCCTGCGCCGCGACCTGCATCGCGCCGTTCCCGGTCTCTTGCTAACGGCGGACATCTCGACCGAGACGTTGCGCGCTATCGCCCTGCGCAATGAATTGCAACTGCATAAGCCGGTCAATCCCACGACCTTGCTGCGCACGGTTCAGCGCTTGCTGGCCGTGCCGCCACTGGCAGTACGGATGCCGGAACCCAGCGGTGGAGCGGGGGATGGCGTCACCATCCACATCATCGACGACGACGCCCTGCTGCGCGACAGCCTTCATCAGTCCCTGGAAGGGCAGGGCTGGCATCTGGTCGATCACGCCAGTGCGGAAGACTTCCTGGCGGGGCCGCGACGGACAGGGCCGCAATGTCTGCTGATCGACGCCTACCTGCCGGGTATGGGCGGCATCGACCTGTTGCTCCATCTGCGGCAGACCGGTGTCACAACCCCAGCCATCGTCATGACCGGCAGCAGCGATGTACCCGTGGCCGTGGCCGCCATGCGGGCCGGTGCAGCCGATTTCATCGAAAAACCGGTCAGCCGCATCGACCTTGTAGTCAGCATCCAGCTAGCCTTGGAACGGGCGGAAGACGACACGAAGCTGGGCACCTGGCATCTTGACGCTGCCAAGCATATCGCCGGACTGACCAAACGTCAGCAGCAGATTATGACACTTGTACTGGCCGGACATCCCAGCAAGAACATCGCCACTGACCTGGGTATCAGCCAGCGCACCGTAGAACATCACCGGGCCGCCATCATGCGCCGGACCGGCGCGCGTTCCATCCCCGCCCTGGCGCGTATTGCATTACTGGCCGACTGGAACGGCTTGACATTGGCGCCAGAATAAAAATAAAACCTAGACCAATTCCAATAATTATAAATGTATAGTCCTACGAATCATTTTTAAATTTCAAGAATGAAAGGTATAGGTATATTCCGATAATTAGTAATAATCATCAAATCATTTATCATATCTTTGAAGCGGTTTGGATTTATCCGAACTTACAATTCAAGGATCATCACCATGCTTAAAAGCCAATTAATGTACGCACTGCCCATCGGCTTGCTGCTGCTGTCCGGCTGTTCGACACGCGATCAAGTCGCTGGATCGCAGGGGCGTGGCCACGACATCTCCGTAACGTCGCCGGGCTACACGGCCCTGAAGGCGGGGGATTATGACAAATCGACCCGTATCTTGGAGGCAGCCAACATCAAATGGCCCAACAGCCCCTATGATGAACTCAATCTGGGCGCTTCCTATCAGTCACAAGGGCGTATGGATCTGGCGGAACCGTTCCTGCGGCGGGCAATCACCCACGGTCACGGGCTAATGCCGGCTGAATCGACACAAGACTGGGGTCGCGGCATGACGGTGGAGGAGATCGCCTGCAAAAATCTGTCGATCGGACTGAAGCCTGCCACGATCGAGGGGACAGCCACACCCTGCCAGACGACCCTGGTTGTCGCTGTTATCGCCGCTCCGGGTCCGGTAGCGCCCGTTTATCAGCAGACCTCGTACAATACCTATTTCGAGTTTGACAAGGCGACACTGACCAAGGACGGCGAAGCCATTCTGCGAGAAGCCGCGAAGGAAATACGCAGCAACCCCGATCGCCGCGTCACCCTCGTGGGCAAGGCGTCCAGCATCGGAACAGATTATTACAACATGGACCTCTCACGGCAACGGGCCGAAACCGTCCGCAACGCTCTGATCGCGGCAGGCGTGCCCAGTTCTCGTATCGAGGTGCTGTGGGTTGGCGAACGGGAACTGCCGATGCAGCAGAACGATGGCAAGCGGCAACCCCTCAACCGTGTGGTGGAAGGGACCGTGAAGTAAGTCACCGATATCGTCAGGACAGCAACGGTCGGACGCGACACACCGCGCCCGACCGTTGCTGTCAGTCGAAAAGAAAGGCGCATCATGCCGATTGAAAATACCGACCTTGAACGCCGCGTCCTCGCCCATGAACGCATCCTGCAGATGCTGATCGCCCATATGACGGAAACGGAGCCGAAATTTCTGGAAAGGCTGCAAGACCGTTTCATCAAGGGTTATGATCTTGGCTCTTGCGAACATGATTTTGTCGGCACCGATGAACATGCCTGGCAATTCATCCGCCGGATCGTGCAGATTGGCACGGATCAGCCCGCTGTACCGGCTACCGTTACTGGAACGGGCCCAGAATAAATGCGGCGATCGCCATGACGGCAATGACTGCCGGAATGATGACGGGTGGGACAATGAAGTCCCGCCAGCCGGGTATCCGCTCGACCGCCTGCGCAACAGGTGTTGGATCAGGGATGACATCGGCGGATGGTGCGGTAATTGTTGGAGAGTGTTGGTCAGTATTTCCAGCGATCGCAGCCTTCAGCGCCTCCGCGCCAACGTCCAGGGCAAAAGACAATCCGTTGGTTGCTTCGATACGGCGCAGTGTCGTCCGCACGGTCCGCCAGGCGGTGAAGGACAAGCTGTCCATTCTCTCCTCCTCAAACTCCACCTCATAGCGCCCCGCCGGCAGCGGTTCCTCAATCTCTGGCAAAATGAATGGACGATGGAAATGAATGGTCTCGCGCGTCATACGGGCTGACATCATCATAACTCCCATTTTGACAGAATATGGGGCACACGCCGTCAACCAAAATCCGAAGCGGAATATCCCCTCTAAATACTAACATGGCATTTTACTTTCACAATATTAAAATTCATAAGGCCAAATATTAATTGAATATAGGTAAATTCCGATACTGAACATTTGTAACATTACTTAATATAATGACATATCGATCAGTGGTCGACCTGCAGTTCATCGCCTCGTCTCCATCAATCGATCCATCACCCTGTCCCAGGGTGGTATGAAAAGGAAACACACCATGCAGAAGCCCAACACCATGTTCGCTAAGAAGCCAGCCAGCGCCGCACCGGCGAGCGGCAAAACGGAACCGGCATCGGAAACGAAGCATGCTCCCGTCACCCATGTTGACAAGCATGATGCCGGCACGAATGCCAAGCACGCACAGAAGAAGTAGCGCCTTGGCTACGCCAGTGCTTGGACGCCCCTCTGGGCGCTGGCGTCCTTCTTTGACAGACAGAACCACCGGAGAACATCATGAAACGTGTCACCATTGCGCTGGCCGCCTTGGCCTTTCTCGCACCTTCACTGGGCGGCACCGCCTTTGCGCAGGGCACACCCCAGACCATGGCCCTGTCACAGGTGGATCTTTCGACCTTGGCCACCGGCTACCGCACTTCCAAGGTGGTGGGCAGCAAAGTTTTCAATTCGGCTGGCGAAACGGTTGGGACCATCGACGATCTGATCGTCACGCCCAATGACAAGATCCCGTTCGCCGTCCTGTCCGTTGGGGGCTTCCTGGGCGTCGGTTCCAAATATGTTGTCGTGTCCTATGCGGCACTCGCCGTCGAAGACAAGAAGATGATCTTGAAGGACGCCACCAAGGAGTCCCTGAAGAACCTCCCTGAATACAAGTACACCCATTAACATCGTCCCATCCGGAAAGGGCGGGTTCCGCCCAATCCGTGCAGCAGGACCAATTCAAGGAGCGCTTCATGGGCTTGGGCACCATTCTGTTGATTATCGTCATCGCCCTGCTGATCGCCTCCCTTCCCCGTTGGTCGCACAGCGCCAACTGGGGCTATTACCCCAGCAGCGGTCTCAGCCTTGTCCTGATCATCATCGTGATCCTGCTGTTGCTGGGGCGGATATGACAGATCATCGCATCATCCCCCTTAAGGAGATCGAGATGTCCCGTAAAGCCCAGCCGCTGCCATTGCTGTTCATCATGAAGTTTCCGGCCAAGTCGTTGCTGTCCGCCTGTCACACCATGGCGGGTGCGGGCGAAGACATTACCAAGACCGGCAATGCCATCGAGAAAAGTGCGGACAAGCACACTCCTTGACCCTGTCCGAATGACTTCCAGGCCTCATCCTGATCCCCACGGCTGGCAAGGGGGGATAACGGCGCTGGGATGCGCCGTGTGACTGGCCTATCCTACGCGATGTTCCGTGCCCTGGGCCGGGCCATGCAGCCCATCATCCACCCTTGAGGCGCCAGAACCCCGGGGGAGACCCATGGCCGACAAGCCGATGCTGGAAGGGCCGATTTCGGGACTGTCCTTATCCGCCCTGTCCGCCCGGCTGGAAATCAATGAGCACGGGCTGACGTCGGCCGAAGCGGTCCGCCGCTTGCGACGGTTCGGGCCTAATCAGGCCATGCCCCAGCATCGCCAGCCCCTGTGGCGGCAAGTTCTGGGCCGTTTCCTCAATCCTCTGGTGCTGATCCTGCTGTTCGCCAGTGCCCTATCGGCGGCAACGGGCAATCTGGCCAGCTTCACCATCGTGCTGACCATGGTGGCGTTGAGCGTCACCCTGGACATGGTGCAGGAGCGCCGCGCGGAAAACGCCGTCGATGCCTTGCGGCGCAGCGTCGCCGTGACCGTCCGCGTTCTGCGCGACGGCAGGGAACTGGCATTGCCCATGGAAACGCTGGTGCCGGGCGACGTTGTCCGGCTGGCCGCCGGCGATCTTGTGCCCGGCGATTGCCGGCTGCTGGAGGCGCTTGACCTGTTCGTCAATCAAGCCCTGCTGACCGGAGAACCGTTTCCCGCCCCAAAACAGGTCGACGGGCCAGATACACCAACTGACGATATGACCGCTGCCACCGATACACTGTTCATGGGCACCTCTGTCGTGAGCGGTACGGGCACAGCGATCCTCTGTCGTAGCGGCTCCGCCACCGCCTTCGGGCAGTTGAGCCACAGCCTGATGGTGGAACCACCTCCCACATCGTTCGAACTGGGCATCCGGCGCTTCGGTTACCTGATCCTGCGGTTGACCGTGTTTCTGGTGCTGTTCGTGCTGGCCGTGAATGTCATGTTCCACCGGCCCTGGCTGGAAAGCCTGATGTTCGCGCTGGCGCTGGCCGTCGGGCTGACGCCGGAACTGCTGCCGATGATCGTCACCGTGACCCTGGCCAAGGGGGCCACGCGACTGGCCGCCAGACGGGTGATCGTCAAGCGCCTGCCCGCCATGCACAATATCGGCGCCATGGATGTGCTGTGCACGGACAAGACCGGCACCCTGACCGAAGCCGTGATCCGCATGGTCCGGCATATCGACGCCGATGGCCGGGACAGCGAAAAGGTCCTGCGCCTTGCTTATCTGAACAGCCATTTTGAAAGCGGCATCCGCAGCGCGCTGGATGAAGCCATCCTGGCCTTCCGCCCGCTGGACGTTACCCGCTGGACCAAGATCAACGAGGTGCCGTTCGATTTCGAACGCCGCCGCGTGTCGGTGCTGGTGAGTGACGGCGCGGATCGCGTGCTGGTGGTCAAGGGTGCGCCAGAGGATGTGCTGCGCCAATCCACCCATTACGATGCCGGCGATAAGGGCATCCAGCCGCTGGACCCGGCGGCCCGCGCCCGGATGCTGGACATGTTCGCGCAATTGGGGGAAAAGGGCCTGCGGGTGCTGGCCGTCGCCTCCCGCGCCATGGATGCCAGTCATGTCTCTGCCCGACTGGATGACGAGGCCGAACTGGTCTTCGCCGGATATGCCCTATTCCTGGATCCGCCCAAGGCCAGCGCCGCCGCGGCCCTGCGCGCTCTGACCGATGCCGGTGTAGCTGTCAAGGTGTTGACGGGTGACAATGAACGGGTGACGCGGCATGTCTGCGAAACCCTGGGCTTCCCCATCAACGGTCTGATCACCGGGGACGAGTTGCAGGTGATGAGCAGCGATGCGTTGCGGGCGCGTCTGAACGGCGTCAATGTCTTCTGCCGGATGACCCCACAACAAAAGGAACGGGTTCTGCTGGCCTACAAGCATGCCGGCAGGGTCGTGGGCTTTCTGGGGGACGGGATCAATGATGCGTCGGCCATCCATGCCGCCGATGTCGGTATCGCTGTAGACAGCGGCGCCGACGTGGCTAAGGAGGCGGCGGGGTTGGTGCTGCTGGACCACGACCTGTCGGTGGTAGTCGATGCAGTAATGGAAGGACGGCGCACCGTGCGCAATGTCACCAAATACATTCTGATGGGCAGCAGTTCCAATTTCGGCAACATGTTCAGCATGGCCGGCGCCGCCCTGTTCCTGCCCTTCCTGCCGATGCTGCCCACCCAGGTCCTGCTGAACAACCTGCTTTACGACGCCTCGGAAGCAGGCATTCCGCTGGACAATGTCGATGCCGACAGCCTGGCCCGGCCCGTCCATTGGAACCTGACGTTGATCCAACGGTTCATGCTGGTGATGGGACCGGTCAGTTCCGCCTTCGATTTCCTGACCTTCTACGTGCTTCTGCATGTGTTCGGCGCGGGCGAAGCTCTGTTCCAGACGGGCTGGTTCGTGGAAAGCCTGGCCACGCAGGTGCTGGTCATCTTTGTCATCCGGTCGCGGCACCTGTCCTGGCGCAGCCGGCCCAACCCGGTACTGGCCGCGGCAGCGGTGGGCATTGCCATCCTGGGGGCGCTCTTGCCCCTGTCACCCATCGGCCCGTGGTTTGGTTTCGTGACACCGCCGCCGGCCTTCTACCTGTTCCTGGCGCTGTCGGTCCCAGCATATCTGGTGATGATGGAGGGGATGAAGCGGCTGTTCTTTCGCTACATCGCCCCTTCCAACTGAGCTTGCGTCCTGGCGGTCATATCTGGCCGCACCAGCACATGATGGGTGGCTCCGTCATCGTCAAGATCCAGGGAATTCGCCCCGTCCAGCCTGCGTCCGTCGAGTTGGATGGACACGGAATCCCAGCGCTCGCCACCCCTGTTCTCAATTTTAATGTCGTACCTTGCCGTTCCATGGCGGAACATGATCCGCACCTCCGGCCAGTCGGGCGGCAAGCGCGGATCGATCACCAGACGGTTGCCCTGTTGACGCAGGCCCAGGACGGCTTCCATACCCGCCCGCTGCATCCAGCCGGCAGCACCCGTGTACCACCCCCAGCCCCCGCGCCCGACATGCGGCGCCACAGAATAAATGTCGGCAGCAACCACATAGGGTTCCAACCGGTAGCGTCGCACCGCGTCGGGGTCGCGCGCGTGATTGATCGGGTTCAGCATATGCAGCAGATCGGCGGCCGGTCGGTTGCGGCCCAGCGCCGCCAGCGCCATGACGGACCAGAGGGCCGCATGGGTATATTGCCCGCCATTTTCCCGGATACCGGCTGGATAGGCCTGGACATAGCCGGGATCGGGCTGGCTTTGCACGAAGGGCGGGGTGAAAAGCAGGGCTAGGCCCTCCCGTTGCCGGACCAGATGCGTTTCCACGGCCTGCATCGCCCTGGCCGCCTTGTCCGGGTCACCGGCGCCCGAAAGGACAGACCAGCTTTGGGCAATGGCATCAATCCGGCATTCCTCCCGCTGGGCCGAACCCAGCGGCGTTCCGTCATCAAAATAGCCACGCCGATACCAATCGCCGTCCCAGCCATCCTCATTCAAGGCCACCCGCAATGCGGCGGCTTGTTCACGCCAGCCGCCGGCACGCGGATCGCCGCGTGCTTGCGCCAGATCGGCGAAACGCATCAGGGTGGTGAACAGCAGCCAACCCAGCCAGACACTTTCCCCCCGTCCCCCTTCCCCGACGCGGTTCATCCCGTCGTTCCAGTCGCCTGTCCCCATCAGTGGCAGGCCGTGGGCCCCCATGGTCAGGCTGGCATCCAGCGCGCGGGCGCAATGGTCGAACAGGTTGACGCTTTCCTCGGCGGGGGACGGATGGAAGAAGCTGTCATGTTCGCCTTCATGCAGCCCTGGCCCGTCCAGAAAACCAACCTTCTCATCCAGTACCGGCAGATCACCCGTTGTCTCCACATAGTGGGCAGCGGCATAGGCCAGCCAGATTCTGTCGTCGGAGATGCGAGTACGGACGCCGCGTCCCGATGGCGGCAGCCACCAATGCTGCACGTCGCCTTCCACGAACTGCCGCCCCGCCGCCCGCAGCAGATGGGCCCGAGTCAAGTCCGGGCGCGTGATGGCCAGCGCCATGCCATCCTGCAACTGGTCACGGAAGCCATAGGCGCCGCTGGCCTGGGAGAAGGCTGCCCGCGCCCAGAGGCGGCAGGACAGTGTCTGATACAGCAGCCAGCCATTCAGCATGATATCTAGCGACCGGTCAGGTGTGGTCACCTGCACCTTGCCCAGGATCTGCCGCCATTGCCGGCTGACCGCCCCCATGACGGCGTCCAGGTCGGCTTCGCGGTACCGGGTGACCAAGGCGCGGGCGGCATCCGCATTCTCCGCCTGCCCCAGCAGGAACACGATCTCCACCTTTCCATCGGGCGGCAGCTGGATGCGGGTCCGCAGGGCCCCGCAAGGGTCCAGGCCGGCCCCCACCCGCTTCGACAATGGTCCCATGCCGGCCAGCGCCAACGGATGGGCCAGTGTGCCGTTCCGCCCAATGAACTCCCGCCGATCACCAGTCCAGTCCGTCTGTTGCCCACATAAGTCGGCAAAGGCGACATGCCCGCCAACATCCCGATTCCAGGGATTACCCGCGAACATCGCACCGGTAACGGTATCGATTGATGTGGTCACAAAGGCGCGGGTGGCGTCACGCGATGGACCCAGCACCCATTCCACATAGGCCGTCACCGTCAAGGCGCGGGGGCGGTGCGTGGTGTTATGCAATGTCAGGCGTGCAATACGGACGGGCGCATCGACCGGCACATACAGCAGCAGATCGCTGGAGATACCGTTGGTGCGGCAACTGAAGCGGCTATATCCCCAGCCATGACGGGTAATGTAGTGACCGCCCGGGTCGCGGATGGGGCTGGCGGTCGGCGACCAAAGCGCACCGCTTTCCTCGTCCCGCAGATAAAATACATCGCCGGTTGGGTCGACGACAGGATCATTCGACCATGGAGTCAGTTGGTTCTCACGGCTGTTGCCAGCCCAGCAGAAGCCATTGCCATCCGCTGATACCTGAAAGCCGAAATCGGGATTGGCAATGACATTTATCCAAGGTGCCGGTGTTACCTGACCCGGACCCTGGATAATGACATACTCACTTGCGTTCCGGGCAAAGCCGCCAAGCCCATTGAAGAATTCCAGTTCGGGTCTCACCTGCGGGGACATGGCCGCCGCCAACCGCCGCCGCGGGATGGGGATTGGCGGGGGTGCATCGGCACCCATCCGCTGCAACTGGTCAAACAGGCTACCCCGCCGCGCGACCAGCACCACCCGCGCCACGGCGTTAAGAAGGGCATGCGCCTGCGGGGTGATCAGATCGGCGCGCAGCAGATGTACGGTACCGGGTGTCGTGTCATGGCCCGCGGACTGACGCGAACGGTTCACGCGAACCAGCGCTTCCAGCGCGGTCTGCAACTCCTGCAGATAGGAGGCCGGATGATCATTGAGGATGATCAGATCGACCGCGAACCGCTTCATCCGCCAGTAATCGAAGGCCAGCAGTCCCTCCCGCACCACAGAGAGATCATCACTGTCCGTAATACGCAGCAGCAGGATCGGCAGATCCCCGGAGATCCCCAGCGACCACAGGTCGGACTGCGGGGCCAACCCGTTCTGGATGAGGGCAGAAGCCGGTCGCAACGCCGGGGTGGCATGAACCAGATGCCCCGCCAGCTGCTGAAACAGTGCGGCAGTGCCGACACCGATGCCAAGATGGCGTAGCTGCACCTGTGCCTGGGTCCAGGCCAGGGTGGCAGCACGGGTATAGGCGGTCACATCCCGGTGCCGGTCGATCATGTCCAGCAGCGCAGCCCTGCTGTCGGCCGCCAGGGTCCAGAACGCCAGACGGGCCGTGCCCTGTGATGCCACCCGGATCGTGTGGCGCAAGGCGAAGACCGGGTCCAGGACGGTGCCTGTCGTTCCAGACAGGCTGTGTGCCGGCTCCATCGCGACGGCATCACGCAAGGACCGGCCACGGCCCAGGAAGCGGGCCCGGTCAGTTTCAAAGCTGCTTACGCCGCCGCCATTGCCCTCCACCACCAGCATGTGTCCCAGCCAGATTTCCACCTCGTCCGGGTTCCGCCGACGACGCGTGGCGATCAGTGCGTCGCAGCCGGGCAGATATTCAGTCTGCACGAACAGCTTGGCAAAAGCCGGATGGGCGACATCGGCGACCTGCGGACAGAGCGCCAGTTCCAGATAGGATGTGACGTCCAGATGGCGTGCATGGGGGCCTTCGTTGGTGAGGGTAACTCGTCGCACCTCCGCGTCATCCTCCGCCGAGATCAGGATGTCCAACGCAGTGATCAAGGTCCCGTCATGCCGGACGAATTCCGCCCGATCTTCATGGAAAGTCACGTCATAGCTGTCAGGATCGACACCGCACGGGTGATAGGCCGCCGACCAGAGCCTGCCATCATCAAGATCGCGCAGGAAGATGCCGGTGCCGTGGCTGTCGCAGGTCGGATCCTCCCGCCAGCGGGTCAGGGCGATGGCACCGCGCCGTGTCTGGCCTGCCCCCGCAACCGTTACCATCGTCGTCATCCGCCCGTTGGACAGCAGAAGGGTTGACGGAGCCGCCTGGTGCGGGTGGGTGAAATGCCGGTCGGCCAGCGGTTCACTGACCGGGCCGGTGATGCGGGCATCCGGCCCGGCTGCCCAGTGATGGGTGACTGGCACCTCAGTTGGCAACCGCTCCTGCAAAAGCAGTTCGGTCGCCCGAACCATCGGTTCGGCATGGAAGCGCGCCCGCATGATCCCGTTCAGCAGGGTATTGGCAATCGCGACGATACCCATCCCTTGATGATGGGCCATATAGGCCTGAACCAGCGCCATCCCCTGTCCCTTGGGCAGGCGCACAGGGGTGAAATCCAGGGCCTCGAAATATCCGTAATCCCCACGGGCACCCATCATCAGCAACCGACGCAGATTACCAGCCGCCGCAGACGGATCGACCATGGCGGCCAGCATCGTGGCATAAGGCGCAATGACGATTTCCGCAGACAGGCCGCGCTTGAGGCCCAAACTGGGAACGCCAAAATTGGAGTATTGATAGGTCAGGTCAAGGTCACGGGCATTATAGGCGGACTCCGACATGCCCCATGGTACGCCCAGACGCGCCGCATAGAGGATCTGGCGATGCACAATCAGCCGGCTGGTCTGTTCCAGCAGACTGCCACCCGGCGCGCGCATCACCAGGGCAGGCATCAGATATTCGAACATTGACCCGGACCAAGAGATCAGTGCCGCACCATGGTTGGCCGGCACGACCGTGCGGCCCAGGCGGAACCAGTGGCGTGCCGGCACATCCCCCTTGGCGATGGCAATAAAGCTGGCCAGCCGCGCCTCGGACGCGAGCAGGTCGTAGCAGCTTGGGTCCGGGACATTTTCGTTCAACAAATGCCCGATGGACAGAAGCTGGCGCTCACTGTCGAACAGGAAGGTAAAATCCATCGCGGCGACTAAGGCCCGTGCCCTCTGGGCCAACGCTTCCAGACGAGGGGAGAGGTCGTCGTCCTGCTGTTCATCACGATGATGGGAATGGATGCAGTCAAGACACGCCCCGGCCCAATAGGCGGCATCCGCGCCCAGTGACGCCAGCGCCGGTGCCGTCATCAAGATGGCGATCTGCTCTGCCCGCTTGGTCAGGTTGGACATGATGGTGTCCGGATCGCCTTCGCGTGACTGCTGGCGGATGACACTGGCCAGCGTGTCCAACGCCTGATCCAGGCGACCGCCGGCCTCGCTCTGCCCGGATGTAGGCCGGATATCCCGCACCAGGGCCAGTGTATCGGCCACCCCTTGCACCCGCATGGCATCAGGACAGAGGCCGGTGCGCCACATATCGCAACTGTTCGCTAACGCGACCAGATGCCCGGCCAGATTGCCGCTGTCCACGGAGGAAACATATTTCGGGTCCAGGGGGCACAGATCCGCCGTGGCATACCAATTCAGGAAATGCCCCCGATACCGCTCCAGCCGGTCCATGCTGCCCATGGTCGCTTCCAGCCGGTCCAGGGCATCATGGGTGCCGATCCAACCGAAATCCCGGGCGGCAGCCACCGACAGCAAGTAAAGGCCGATATTGGTGGGAGAGGTCCGGCGTGCCAGTACGGGCACGGGGGTTTCCTGGAAGTTATCAGGCGGCAGCATATTGTCTTCGGCGGTAACAAACCGTTCGAAGTAACGCCATGTACGGCGCCCGGTCAGACGCAGGATCGTCTCCGCCTGCTCATCCGGATGATCCGCTTCCCGGCCTTGCGTAGGCCGGCTGATCCGTTCGGCAATGAAGGGCGATAACAACCAGGACAGGGTAAAGGGCAGGCAGAGCAGCCAGTTCCCATCGCCCGCCGCCAGCGCCACCGTAAATCCGCCAACGGCTAGGATCGGCGCGCCGGCCATGCGTTTGAAACTTCCAACCAATGTCAGGCGCGGGGCCATCGAGGTTTGAGCCGCAGGAACCCATTGCAGCAGATGCCGGTGGCTGAACCACAGGCGCCAGAGCGTGCGCAGGACCGCATCCATCAGCATCCAGGCTTGGTGGGCCAGGAAACCACCCGTCAAGGCAGCGAGAACCATGGCCCGTTGAACCTCAGCCACCAGCGCACGCAGATGGCCCGACCATCGAATGCCTATCTGGGCTGGCCACAGAGCGGTGACGATGGGAAACAAGGGTGGGGCCAACAGCAGGACACCATTGAACAACGTCCACGCCAGGCCGGCCGCGAATGGCAAGGTCCAACCCAGCACCAGTGAAAGGACCATCAGGGGGGCCACCAGGGTGCGGCGCAGATTGTCCAGCATTTTCCATCGGCCAACGGCAGGCACCAAGCCATTCACCCGGCTTGGATCAGTGGCAGCATAGCCGCGCCCCATCAGCCAGGGCAGCAACTGCCAGTCCCCCCGAGCCCAGCGGTGGTGGCGCAAGGCATCCAGCTCGTAGCGGGTGGGAAAATCCTCCACCAGTTCCACATCGCTGACCAGAGCGGCCCGCGCGAAATTGCCCTCGAACAGGTCATGGCTCAAAACCGTGCCATCCGGGACGCGCCCAGCCAATGCCAGTTCGAAAGCGTCGATGTCATAGATGCCCTTGCCGGCATAGGACCCTTCCCCGAACAGATCCTGGTAATGATCGGATATGGCGGCGGCATAGGGATCGATGCCATTCAGGCTGGAAAAGATGCGCTGGAACAGCGATCCGGCCCGCCCGACCGGCAACGAAGGTGTAATACGGGGCTGCAGCAGGCCAAAGCCTTCGACCACCCTGCCCTCCACCGGATCAAAGCGGGGCCGGTTCAAGGGATGCGCCATCTTGCCAATCAACCGGCGGGCGGCATCGCGTGGCAGGCGTGTGTCGGCGTCCAGGGTCAGGACATAGCGCACCCCGACGGGCACCGCGCCCTCTTCCATCTCCAGAAAGCCGGTATCGGTCGCACCACGCAGCAGGCGGTTCAACTCGTGAAGCTTGCCCCGCTTACGCTCCCACCCCATCCAGCAGCCTTCGCCCGGACACCAGACACGCTTGCGATGCAGCAACAGGAACCGTGGACCACCGGGGCCCGGTCCATAACGTGTGTTCAGTCGCGCAATCCCGTCGCGGGCTGCGTTCAACAGAATGTCATCAGCTTCCGTCTGTTCCGTGGGGGCATCGGTCCAGTCGGACAGCAGTGCGAACTGCAGATCGCCGTCGGGACTGGCGAGGTGGTGCACCTCAAGCTGCGCCACCTGCTCGGCGATGGCACCGGGTGTGGTCAGCAAGGTGGGCACAGCGACCAATGTCCGTAGGTCTGCCGGCACCCCCTCCTTCAACGCCAGACCTGGAAGAGCTGTGGCCCCGATCCCCAGCGACAGGACGCGGTTGAACAATGCCATGGCGACATCAATGCAGGGAATGAATGACACCAGGCCTAAAGTAATCAGGGCCAGCGCCCCCGCCCCCGTCTCTGCCAGCAGGTGCAGAGCCGCCAGCAATATCAAACCGGCGATCAGGACAATCGACCCGACATAAAGACCAAGACCCATGGACCGCATATACCGGGCAGGCCGCTGCCCCCAGCGTGGGCGGTAACCGATGTGACGTTCGAAAGCCGGACGTCCGCGCGCCAGCAGGTGATATCCAGGATCGCGGCGGCGCGGATCGGCGGTATCCTGCGTCTGCGCCACCGCCAGAACCTGCCGCGTGACGTCCAGTTCAGACCGTCTACTGCATCTCGACATATCCTCAATGGCGCTGCGGTACAGGTTACGGGTTAAAAAATCCATCCTGGGATAATCAGCCACCGTCGCTAAAAGATCATCGACGGGACTCGCCTTTTCAAAAAGCTCCTTCCAATCTACATCGCCGATGCGGCGCAGACTGGTGATGATGTTGCGGACCGTGACATTGGTGCCACCCTGCCGTCGATGGACGTCGTTGACCATTTCATCCGCTGTCGTAGCCCTTGACGCCAGCCTCCGGTCCAGCCAGACCAGCACCGGAATCATGTCCGGGTCCTGGTCACGCAGCCGGTGCAGCAGTTGCACCACCATGGCCGGCGGCAATGCATCGTCCTGCAGCATCTGGATGGCTTTGGCCGAAGCTTCCTCGACGGGGCCGCCCCCAGCCAGTAGTGCGTCCGCGATCATATCCGCTTGCTGCCGTGCATCCCGATTAACCAGAGTCTGTACGGCCAGACGTCGTAGATTCTCGATCAACACCATACGCAACGCGATCGAGACTGCCCAAAGCTCGCCAATGGTCAGCGGCTCCACGGACTGGTAGGCGCGCAGGTACCTGACCAGCATGTCGGCGTCGAACCTGCTGTCCGTATGTGCAACGAACGCCCAGGCCAGGCCAAAGACACGCGGATAGCCCCCGAACGGCCCCGTTGCTAGTTTCGGGAGCTGGCGATGAAAGCCCGGCGGAAGATCCCGGTCGATTTCCCGGATCTGGCGTTCGACAAGGTGGTAATTGTCAACCAGCCATTCCGATGCCGGGGTAATTGTCCTGCCCTCAGCCAGGGCGGACACGGTCTTGCGATAGGCGTCGAGGAGTACAGCAGCATTATCGGCCAGACGGGCCGCCCACGAGCTAGTCCGCGGCGGTCTTTTGGTCACAGGTTGGGCCGCCGCCAAGGAGCGGGCATGCTCCTCCAACCGTTCGATCCCGAAAAGCTCTTCCCGAATGACCTCGACGCCTCGCCAGAAGGCGGGCGACGGCGCTGCGCGCAAGATATTCATGCTGTCGCCTTCTTAATAAGGTAAGCGGGCCCGGCAGAGCCCGCCTGTCTGTCCCCGGCCTTCGGTAAACGGGGCCGCGGCATTGCCCATCTCGGGCCTGCGCCTATGGGCAGTGCTCGACGGATTGATGCCCGCTGTAACGGGGAAGGCGCTTCCAGATGGAAACCGATTTAAAGATCCAGAACCTTTCTACCGATCACTTTAAAATTTTATGGCCATAAAGAACCCGCTCGGAATCTACCCATATACAAAATTGAAATTTCTTTTTTCAGTAAAAGATTACAATTCACAAAAAAACTACATCCAAAATCTGACAGTGAAATAGGTATTCTCCGCTATTTTTTGGACTGCACAAAGATGCCATGGTCACATATGCCATTGAAGTCATTTTCCGATGACGTGTATTCATCGGAAATGGTTGCAGGGGTACTGTCACCGCGCGGGATGTCGCACGAGCAGTGAAGCCGCCGGAAGGCCGTGGCCGCCAGATCCGCACCCCGGGATCAGACCAAAGAGAGAGACATCAAATGAAGATAGTCATGTTCGAAACCGAAGCATGGCAGGATGTCATCTGCCAATGCCTGACCCCGCTTCACGACCTACGATGTTTGCCGACGCCGTTGAGCGAGGAGAATGCCAATTTATTTGCTGATGTGGAGGCAATCTCGACCTTCATCGACAGCAAGATTGACGCCGCAACACTCAAGCACATGCCGAAGCTGCGCTTGATTGCAACACGGTCGACCGGCTATGACCATATCGACTTGGCCTCATGCCATGCGGCGGGCGTGACGGTCTGTAACGTACCCAACTATGGCGATCCCACTGTCGCCGAGTACACGTTTGCGCTGTTACTGGCATTGCTGAG
Source organism: alpha proteobacterium AAP38 (assembly GCA_001296005.1). Lineage (GTDB taxonomy): Bacteria > Pseudomonadota > Alphaproteobacteria > Azospirillales > Azospirillaceae > Niveispirillum. Next base: position 26,055 of record LJHR01000052.1, read on the forward strand.
GCGGGTTCCAGAGGCCGTTACGCGGACGAAGCAAGGTGACTTCTCCCGGGCCGGTCTGCGCGGATCTGATCTGGCCGGTAAGGTCCTGGGTGTGGTTGGCGCAGGCCGGATTGGTCAGCGGGTCATTCAGATCGCCAAAGCCTTTGGGATGACCATTCTGGCCTTTGACAGCACCCCCAACAGGGATCTCGAAACGCAATTAGGCATACGCTTCGTCACGCTGAATCAGCTTCTGAAGCGCAGCGACGTGGTCACGCTTCATGTCCCCGGCGGCCCGGGTACGCATGCCTTGATCTGTGAACGCAAACTGGCGCTGATGAAGCCCGGAGCCATGCTGATCAATACCGCACGGGCCGATATTGTGGATACAGAAGCCTTGATCCGGTCCTTGTCGGAAAACCGGCTCGCTGGTGCTGCCCTGGATGTATTCAGCCAGGAAACCTGGCTACAAGACGAGGCCGAGATTTTTCGACCAAATGCTGATCCTAGCTTAGCCAGCCTTCGGATGCTGGCGGCAGACAGAGCGGTTATATCGGCGCCCAACGTGATTGCATCCGCCCATATAGCTTATGACACACACGAAGCCATAACCCGCATCCTGAATGTGACCCTATCGAACATCGCCGCCTTCACGGTAGGCAGACCAGAGAATCTGGTCGGGTTGCCGGTCGGCAGTAACATAAAGGGTAGAGCGGCGTTGACGGGCCAAGCTCAAAACACGCAGTGTTTCGGAGCAGCGATGGGTGTCCTGGTGGACGATGTGCGCCATTACAGTACTGCATTTCTCGACACGCCCGATGCGGCGTGCGTGCACGCCCTTCGCGGGGCACTGCGCCGCACGCGCGCCTGTCTTCTGATGTTCAAACCGCTTTTGCCGGCAGAGGATTGCCGCTGGATCCGTCAAGAGTTGGGACGTCTCACCCGCCAACTGGGCCCGCTGCGCGACCTGGACGTTCTGATGATGCGGCATCCATCAAATGGCGTTGCTGGACCGGCCGTGGCGGAGACGGAAGACCTGAAGGCAGCAGCTTCCTCTGCGCGCGTGGTGGCGGCGGCCACTGCGCAGCGCCGCGCAGGTGCGGCGCGCCTTACCATGATGATTGCCGGGTTGGAGGATTGGGTAAGGCGTCAATCATCCGCAGTAATAGATGAGGCGGCGTGGGGGCAAATGGTTGACTGGCTGTGGGCAGCGGATGCCCGAGTGAAGAAGGCGGGCGGACATGATATCTATCGCGGCACCAAAGCACGCCATCGGCTACGCCGCCTTATCAGGACACTGCGATACAATTGCGAAGTGCATTCAAGGCTTTTCGGCAGCGACGAGGAAAATAGCTACATCGCTGCCCTCAACCATCTGCATGTTCTGTTGGGCGAGATGAATGACGATGCCGTGGGCGACCGCTTGGTTCACGACCTCGCATGTACAGGGCTCGGAAGCCGGAAGCGCGCCGCTCAGGTCCGCGCCAGAGATCTTCAGGGCGCTTGGGCTGATTTCGAGGGCTTGCAACCGGAATGGACCCTGGACGCTGCCACAAACACGCATCAGCCAACCCCGACCGAACGGCGCGGCCCGGCGACATAGGGTGCAGCCGCAGGGTACCTGTATTTTATTACCGCAGTTGACTGCGGTTGCTCCTCGGCGTCCCGCACGATCTGCGCCGGGGCGTAGAAGCCCATGGGCTGGCTGTTCAGTAGTGCCGCGCAGAACACATCGGGATGCCAGCATTTCAGCCAGGCGCTGGCATAGGCGATCAGCGCAAAGCTGGCCGCGTGGCTTTCAGGGAACCCTGGCGGTGCAGGTCGCCCACCGTCCTGAAGCCCAATGTCCGAAGGTCGCCGGCCATCGCCGGCGGCAGACGCAGGGCCTCCAACGGCAGGGGTGACAGCAGCGACAGGCCCCGGCCTGGGGCGGCCACGAAGATGGGATTGGTTAGGTACCGCGCGAAGGCATGGGCGGCCCCCCAGCTGTCGGCAACAGCGGCGCGGGCCTCGACGCCAGACATGGCCAGCCGGCCAACCCAAACCTCCAGCATAGCCTCCTCGCCGCCATGCAGATGGTCGGCACCGGTGGTATCGATGACGATGCCGTCCGGCTGATCGGCGGCGACCAGCGGGGAGAAGCGCTGGAGGATCCACAGCGCGAGCCGATGAAGTCCTTCCTGGTCGGCCTGCGGTGCGGCCTCATTGACCACCAGCCCCGGCACCAGGACCTGGGCCTTGGCGAGCGCCATGTCAGGGCGCAAGCCTGATTCCAGTGCTGCCGAACAACAGGCCGTTACGACGCGCCGATTGCGGGCGCGGCCGGCCATCGGTGCCGCCCCACGCGCGGCACCGGTAGGGGAGCCGATGGCAGGGTGGAGACCCGCCAGCGGGTGACGGCGGATGTCGGCTGGCCAAAGTCGGCGGCATCCGCCTGCCGGCGCCAGCGGCGCAGCGCAATGCCGATGGTCTGTTTGCCTTCCACTGCCAGCTGGAGCCGCCGCGACGCCGTCATGTTGAGCGCCGCGACCTCCGCCACGACAGCCCCCAGGTTGCCATGGCGCAACGCTTCCTCGGTACAGGCCAGCACGGTCTTATCATCGCCAGCCTCAACGTAGATGACACGGTCGGGCGGCAGTCCGGCCTGGGCCAGAGACGGGGCGAACAGGTCCGGTTGAGTGCAGATCCAAAAGACCGGTCCCTCGGTGCGGGCCGCGATGCCGGCGCTGAACAATGCCGCGGCCGCCCCGTCGACCGTCCCCGGCCCGCCACCTTGTGCAGTGCGCCCAGAGTTAGCCCGCCGCCGGGCAGCTTGGCATCGAGGACAGGCAACCCGAAAGGCAGCACACCGCCTTCGTGACGGGACTGACCTTTGATCCGGGCGACCTGCGCGCGTAGGGACGCTATTCCGGTTTCGACGATGTGACAGCGATGTGTCAGGCGATCGAGCAAGGCGGTGGTCATCTTAGCATCGCCAAAGACGGTTGCCCATTCGCTGAAGCTCAGGTTCCTTCGGAGGCCGGGCTGTGAAGTCGTCGGGCAAATACCAGGCCAGCCGCCGGTGCTTGGCATTGGTGATCCCGTGGATATTGTTGCCTGCGATGGCGCGAGCGGAGTGAGGAAGACGCCCGGCCAAGTGACCGATCGGCAGTCGGTATCGCTGCTCAAGGGCGACGATCGCCCGCATGCTTCGCACCGTCCGGGGATGACGCACCCCACTCCACCAATTGCGGATCGTGGATACGTTGACCTTTATGCCGGCAGCAGCGAGCGCCCGCTGAAGCACATAGTTGTTGTCGCCGTGCCTCTTTGCCTGCTGATCCAATTCCCGATGGAAGTCGGCGAAGGTGCGCGCCTCGGGCCATGGCGCCGCTGGAAACTGAACGATTGGTGTGGGTTGGCGCTTGCGACGAGGTGCAATCACCACCGGTACGGCAGCTGGGTCGTCCTTCCTCGGCCGCCCGCGCTTCCTGGCCGGGGCTGTGAGTTTGACCTCCATCTTGTGCTCTGTCGGCGGCTTCAACGTGGGGAGGGCCAGCTTGCGTACCACCGTCCGGACAGGCCGCTTCGGCTTAACGGCGGGGGTGGGAAGCTCCCGCACGATCGCATCCAGCAGCGGCCTCAGCTGCGCCCTGACTCCAAGAAGCGCCTCAACCGGGGGATATCGGCCGCCACAGCGATAGTCTGATAGTCGAAGCCACCACCCGGCTTGGCAGGCCACCGCCTGTCCTTTGCCAATCCAGCGAGATGGTTGCGGAGGGCAATAACCTCTCGAGGTGGCATGGGGCATTCAAGGCGGATGCGAATGTAGTCGACAATGATGCGATGAAGGCGCAGGAACATTGAGGGGGCCTAACCGGGAAAGGGGGCGCTTCCCTGCTCCCTGGACCGACGCCGCGTCTGTAAGCGGCCTCATTGCGGTACGAAAAATTAACAACGGCCGATGTGATCGCAACAACGAACGACATTCGTAAAGCGGATGGCTGCGGGGTTGCGGCAGGCAGCATGGTCACTGAGGTGTAAACCACGATGGATCATATCCGGACGGTGCCCGACTACGGCTGCTGCGAATGGCGCAGCAGCCGCGGCATCACCGTGAGCCAAAAAACTCCACGCGCAATTCCTCCCTGGTTCGGCCTTTGACCAGAACGAACTCACCAACGATGCGGCCAGCCGTGATCGCGTCGGCCAGTTTGGCCAAGCGTTGATATGTATCCTGCTCGATCGTCAAATTTAGGCGGTCACCATCACTCATGATGACGGCCATCACTCTTTTCGAAAAATGGTGGCGTCTCTTTGTAGGGATGCCGCTGACCCTGCTGCGTCTGGCACGTGACATTGGCCCCTTCTGCCATGAATATAGCATGAAGCACGATGAAAGACAGAAGCTGATGGGTTACGGCAGTGGCGGAACCTCAACGACAATACGGCAGCCATTTCATCGCACATACACCAGGATTATGCGGATTTGTCGCACTTACTACCTATTCCTCATTCATATTTTCAGCTCGTCCAGAGCGGTCTCCGGTCCTTCCAGCTCCATTTAAAGCTCGACGTGTCAAGGAGGTTTCGGCCTCCGACAAGCCAATCGGCAGCGCACTGTTGATTCTCATTGCAAGTTTCATCCAAGCGCGTATGTTCTTTTTTTGTTCCATGGATCGTGCGCGAATGTACGAACGACAGAGCCAAGTAAAGAAGGGCCGCGGCGCGGTCAGCAACAACGATTCTCGTTTCGAACGCGAAGCACGGGTTCTCGTTGATGATGGCTGGGATAACGGCACCGAGCTTCCAGAAGCAGTCCGAACTGTGATTGCCGCAGATACTGCTCGCAGTATTATAAGCAGGAATGAATCACCAGATGTACCATTCAGTCAGTCTGTTAATCCATTTCGTGGATGCGAACACGGCTGCGTATATTGTTTTTCTCGCCCAACTCATGCATATCTTGGCCTTTCACCGGGCCTTGATTTTGAGACAAAGCTATTTGTGAAGCGAGGAGCCGCAGAGCTATTAGCTAAACAGCTCCGGGCAAAGAACTATGTTTGCGAACCCCTAGCTCTTGGGGCGAATACAGATCCATATCAGCCGATAGAGCGCATGGAAAAGATAACACGGGCGGTGCTAGAGGTCTGCCGTGACTTCAATCAGCCAGTGGGCATTATCACAAAGTCCGCCCTTGTTACGCGCGACATTGACATTCTGGCACCAATGGCTAAGGACGGGATCGCCAGGGTTGCCATTTCCATCACCACGTTAGACCGCGACCTGGCTCGCAGGATGGAACCGCGAGCCAGCACGCCTGGGAAAAGGCTGGAGGCCGTGCGGACTCTTGCCGCGGCTGGGATTCCTGTCTCTGTCCTGGCCAGTCCCATGATTCCGGCACTAAACGACCATGAGTTGGAAGGAATTCTCGAGGCAGCGCATGAAGCTGGTGCTAAAGGGGCCAGCTACATCATACTGCGCCTGCCGCTTGAAATTGGACCGTTGTTTGCGGAGTGGCTGCAAGAGCACTACCCAGACCGGGCAAGCCGAGTGCTTTCTCTGATAAAGCAGATGCGTGATGGTGCGATTTACCAGTCCGGGTTCGGCACTCGAATGAAGGGTACAGGCCCTTATGCCGATCTGTTGCGGCAACGGTTCCAACTGACCGTTCGGCGATTGGGACTGAATAATCGGAGTTGGGAAATGGATTGCAGCAGATTTCGCACCCCACCTTCACAAGGGGACCAGTTACGCCTGTTTTGAACCGCGCCGAGTTTGGCGGTGGCTTGAATTCAATAGTTACGCGGCCACGGCTTTA
>LJHR01000053.1 GCA_001296005.1 alpha proteobacterium AAP38
CTTTGGGTGTGTGGGGTATCTCGACTGATATATTGCATAACGCAAAAATGCGAAATGCATATTGCAATATGCAGATATCGTTGCAAAATGAAAGGGGCGTCGCCGCCCCTTCACAACCTAACCTTTGGGATAGGATAATTTAGAGCGGTTTTCTGTTAACTGGAAACCGCTCCGGCGGCGACTGCCGCCGCGCCGCACGTGCGGCGTGAAGCCAAGCGGCGGATGCCGCGCCGGCGCCTGAGGAAAACGAAAGACTAGACATGTTTCCGGTCAGCGGAAATATGTCTAGGCCCGTCCGTAATGATCCTCGATGCGCAGGATGTCATCGGGGCTGATGATGGCGCCCGTCTGTACCTCGATCAGGCACAGGTCAGTGTCGCCGTCATTTTCCAGGCGGTGGGGAATTCCGGCGGGAATGAAGACACTTTCATTGACGCGAACGATGCGCCGCTCCTCGCCCAGCGTCACCTGGGCTTCCCCCTGCACCACCACCCAATGTTCGGCCCGGTGATCGTGCTTTTGCAGGGAGATCTTGTGGCCGGGACGGATGGTCAGGCGCAGAACCTGAAAGCCGGGGGCCGCATGCACCAGATGCGAATAGCCCCAGGGACGGTAGGTGCGGCGATGGTCCAGCCGTTCGGTCCGCCCCTCGGCCTTCAGCCGGTCGACAACGGCCTTCACATCCTGCACGCGGGCGCGGTCGGCAACCAGGACGGCATCGTCGGTGGTGATGACCACAAGGTCCTTCACCCCCACCAGTGCCGTCAGCCCGACCTCGCCACGCACCAGATTATTGCTGGCATCGACCAGGATAGCATCGCCCAGCACGGCATTGCCGCCGCCATCCTTTTCCGCGATATCCCACAGCGCGCTCCAGGCGCCCACATCGGTCCAACCGATGTCGCAGGGCACGATGGCGGCACTGTCCGTCTTTTCCATGACGGCAAAATCGATGGAGATGTTGGGTGCCTTGGCAAAGGCATCCGGATCCAGGCGCAGGAAATCCAGATCGACCCGCGCCGCCGCGATGGAAGCATCCGCCGCCGTCAGCGCGTCGGGGGCAAAGCGTTCAAGTTCAGCCACGAACCGGTCGGCGCGGAACAGGAACATGCCGCTGTTCCACAGGTGCCGCCCGCCCGCCAGATAGGCCTGCGCCACATCCAGCTTTGGCTTCTCCGCGAACTGCTTCACGGCAAAGGCGCCATCGGCGCCGGACACCGGCTCACCCTTCTCGATATAGCCATAGCCGGTTTCCGGGCTGGTCGGCTGAATGCCGAAGGTCACCAGCTTGCCCTGCTGTGCCGCCACGGCACCCGTTGCCACCGCCGCGCGGAATGCGTCGGGCGCCAGGATGGCGTGATCGGCGGGCAGCAGCAGGACCAGGGCCTGCGGATCATGCCGCGCCGCCAGCCGTGCCGCCACAGCCGCCGCCGGGGCAGTATTGCGCCCGAACGGTTCCAGCACCAGTTCGGTGGGACGGATGCCCACTTCCTGCAGCTGTTCGGCAATGGCGAAGCGGTGTTCCTGATTGCAGATGACGATGGGGTCGGCGAAACCGAAATCCCGGCCCACGCGCAGGGCCGTTTCCTGGATCATGGTCCTGTCGCCGCATAGGTTCAAAAGCTGCTTGGGAAACCGCTCCCGCGATACCGGCCACAGGCGGGAACCCGACCCGCCGGACAGAAGAACGGGGATGATGGTGGCAATGCTGTCAGTCATCTCTGCACATGCAAGGTCGTTCGCAACGAAAGGCGGCAAAGCGTAGGTCAGGTCTACGGACAATCATCTCAATTCGTCATCCCGGCGCAAGCCGGGATGACGCAGGATAGCTTCGTCTGAACCTGACAGATCTAACGCTGGGCGATGGCCAGAACGCCCTCGACGGCCCGGCCACCCTCATAACGGAGCACCATGGGCATGAGTTCCAGGACCTTCAGCCCCGCCTCATTCAGGCTTTCCTGCAAATGCGCCGGATCATGGGCATAGCGCCCGCTTTCCAGCAGGATATAGGGCTTGCCGCCCGATGCCGTTTCCGCCGACACAATCCACAGGCCGCCGGGTCGCAGGGATGCGGCCACCTGCCGGAACAGGTCCCCCACTTCCCCGAAATAGCACAGCACATCACCCGCCGCGATCATGTCAAAGCTGGCGGGCCGCGCAATCAGATAGGCGCCCAGTTCCGCCTGATCCAGCGAGGAATAGAGCCCCCGGCGCAACGCCTGCTGCAACATGGACAGCGACAGGTCGACACCCGTCAGGGTCTTGGCATAGGGCGCCAGATGCGGGGCCGCCAGACCGGTGCCGCAGCCGGCATCCAGAACATCCTTGTCGCCCTGGCCCGGCCCCAGATGACGCTGCAGGGCCTGGCCCAGCGCCTCCGGCACGGCATAGCCCAAGGCACCGATCATCTCGTCAAACCGCTTGGCCGACGCATCGAAGGTCTGGGACAGATAGGCATCGCTGGCCCGCGCCGGGGCCGGCGCTTGCCCCAGGGCCGCCAGCGTATGCTGATACTGCGCCGTCTCGCCCGCCACCCCGCGCCAGCTTTCCAGCAGGCCTTTCAGCGTGGCCTCATCGCCCGAGCGGCGCAGATTGGCAGCGACGGAGCCCAATTCCACCTGCGCCGGCGTGCTGTCAGGCGCCAGTTTCAGCGCCTTCAGGGCCGCATCGGCCGCCATGTCCAGCCGCCCGACCCCGCGCCAGGCCAGCGAAATATTGATATGCAGCGATGAACTGTCGGGGTCCATGGCCAGCGCCTGCCCGAAACAGGCAATGGCCTCATCATAATACCCGGCCTCGGCCAGGGTCAGGCCCAGATTGGAATGGGTGATGGTCAGATCGGGACGCAGGCGCAGCGCCAGACGGAACTGCTCGATCGCCTCGTCCTGGCGGCCCAGGCGGCGCAGGACCAGGCCCAGATTGCTGGCCGCCTCCGCATAATCGGGCCGGGCCTTCAGGGCGTTGCCATAATGCTCCGCCGCGATCTCGATATGGCCGGCATCATAGAACAGGGTGCCCAGGTTGTAATAGGCCTCGGCGAACAGCGGCTCCCGCTCCAGCGTGTTCAGGTAATGGTTGGCCGCGTCATGCGGGCGGCCCTGCGCCTGGGCCACGGCCCCCTGGTTGAAATGATAGATGGGGTTGTCCGGTTCCAGCGCGGCGGCCGCCGCATAGGCCTGGGCCGCCCCGTCATAATCCTCCAGCGTTTCCAGGGCGACACCCAGGTCAGCGCGCAGCGTGGCATCACCCGGATCGTCCAGGATCGCCTCCCGCAGCAGGGTCACAGCCTCGGCATGGTTACCGGCATCCATCGCCATGCGGCCCATATCTGCGGGGCCACCCACGCCAATGGAGATGTCACTCATGCCCTGTTCCTTCCTGACCGCCGGTTCCGGGATGTTCGCATGGTCCCGTCTTTTCCGGCGCTCAAGATAACCGCTTGGAATCGCGAAGGATAGGGGTCCTTAACGTGCCTGCCCATAAAGGTAGGATCAGCCAGCCTCAGCACTTGCCGAAGAAGGGCTTGCGCCGCTCCACAAAGGCGGTGATCCCCTCGGCAAATTCGGGACTGTCGATGGCCGACAGGAAGGTTTCCCGCTCCGCCGCCAGCTGCTGCTGGAAATTATGCTCCAGCGACAGATACAGCAGACGCTTGGTCCGTCCCGACGCCAGGGCGGCACCGCCGGCCAGCTTGCGTGCCACACACCGCGTCTCCTCGGCCAACATGGGGGCCGGGCAGATGCGGTTGACGATACCCAGTTCCAGCGCCTCCAGCGCCGTCAACCGCCGGTCCAGCAGCGCCAGTTCCGCCGCGCGGCGCGACCCGACCAGACGCGGCAGGGCATGAGTGGCGCCCGCCTCCGGCGTGGTGCCCAACGGGCCATAGGCCATCTGGAAAATCGCGCGGTCCGACGCCACCACCAGATCGCAGGCCAGCGTGATGCCGATGCCGGGGCCGGCGGCGGTGCCGTGGATGCCGGCGATCACCGGCTTTTCCATGCGGCGCAGGGCCGTCACCGCCTGATGGGTGAAATCGATCAGGCGGGCAATATGGTCGCGCCGTTCGGCGGCGGGCGCCGACAGCAGCTTATGAAAGGCGTGGATATCGCCGCCCGACATGAAGCTGGTGCCCCGGCCCGTCAGCACCAGGACCCGCACCTTGGGATCATTGGCGGCGGCGGTCGCGGCTTCGGCAAAGGCGGCGGCCATGTCCAGGTTCAGCGCGTTCAGGCAATTGGGCCGGTTGAAGGTGATCTCCGCCACCCCTTCCCCGCCATGGCGGGTATAGAGCAGGCAATCGCTGGTGGTCACGGTGCTCATGGCGCCTCTCCCCTTTGCCGGCGGCCCCCTCCGGGCCTGTCGGGCCAAGAGTATCAGAGGTTTCGCAGAAGGGGGGAGCGGAAAGGTAATGACCTTCCGCACACTACCAGATCACTCCAGAGTGAGGGCAACTTGCCCTGTAAAGGGGCTGATGGCGATGTGCCGGAAGCGCGCGCCGGTGCGGGCCGCGAACTCACCGAAGGCCTTGAATTCATGCTCGGCCCAGGTGCGGTTGCCGATGAACTCATCAAAGACCAGCACCGATCCCGGCACCAGCCTTGGTTCCAGCTCGCGCAGTACCGTCACGGTGGAACTGTAGATATCGCAGTCGATATTGACGAACCGCACCGGCCCCGGATGGGCCGCCAGAAATCCCGGCAGTACCTCATCAAACCAGCCCTTGTGCAGGCTGACATTGTCCGGCATGGCGGGCAGGGGGACGGCGTCGCCGTCACCCAGGCTGAAGGTGCCCGCCATCTCATTGCCCCAGCCCTCGGGCAGGCCTTCGAAACTGTCAAACCCGTGCGCATGCTGACCAGCAGCATCCGCAATATGGCGCAGCGATGTCCCCCGCCGCACCCCGAATTCCAGTACCAGCCCCGGCACCCTAGCCTGCGACAGGCCAAAGCGCAGCAGGTCGGCGGACACCCCGAATATCCGGCAATCCGGCGCCATCTGCGCCACCAGCGCACGGGCACCGTCCAGGATGGGTGACGTTGCCGCCCCCGCCGCATCTCCACCCGTCAGCACCTCATAGGCCGCCAGGAAGCCCGCATATTTACGGTTGGCCCCCGGACTGGTCACCGCCCGGCGCAGCCGTTCCTTCGCAGCATTCAGACCCTGATCCCCGATGACACAGGCATGGCTGGCAAACCAGGCCGCGCCATGACCCGGATCTTCCGCCACGATCACATCGAAATCGGTCAGCGCCCCTGCAGGATCGCCCAGATAATGGCGCGACAGGGCACGGTGATAGCGTACACCCTTGTTCAACCGCCCCGCCGCCGCCTCAGCATCGACCAGTGCGATGGCCTCTTCATACCGCGCATCCCGGCGCAGGGCATTGGCCAGCATCTCCGTAACCCGCGCATCCAGGGGGTCGGCATCATGCATCGCGGCCAGGATCGGCACCGCCGCATGCATCATGCCCAACCCGTTCAGCGCGCGGGCCAGATCAAAGCGCAAGCCCGCATCGTCCGCACGGTCCCGCAAGGCGGCGCGCAGCAGCGGCAACGCCCGCCCATGCTCATTCATGCCGATCAGGGCGCGGGCCAGCAGCCCCATGCCGGCGGCATCCGCCGGCTCCCCATCCTCGGTCAGCACCCGCCGCGCCACACGGAACCGCCCCGCCTGCAAAAGCTGGTGGGCCTGCGCCAGGATATCGGGCGGGGTCTGCATAGGGCGGCGTCCGGTCTGTCTCTCGGCCCTTTCTGGTAGAGGCTGTCGGCCAGGATTGCAACGGACCTTAAGCCGCCCGTACGCCTGCCAGGAACTCGTGTACATGGGCACTGAGCCGACGCGCCTGCGTCGTTAGGCTGCTTGCAGCCCCCAGAACATCATCCGACGCATCCTGGGTGCGCCGGGCAATCTCCTGCACGCCGGCCACCGAACGCGCGATCTCTTGCGTGCCGGCGGACGCTTCCTGCACATTGCGGCTGATCTCGGCGGTGGCGGCCGTCTGCTCCTCAATGGCGGCGGCGATGGTGGCCGTGGCTTCGTTAATGGCATTGATACTGTCCACGATGCCCCGGATGGCGGACACGGTGCCGCTGGTCGCGGATTGCATGCTGTTGATCTGGGCCGTGATATCCTCGGTCGCCTTGGCCGTCTGACTGGCCAGATTCTTCACCTCCGACGCGACCACGGCAAAGCCCTTGCCCGCTTCACCGGCCCGTGCCGCCTCGATGGTGGCGTTCAGGGCCAGAAGGTTGGTCTGGCTGGCGATCTCATTGATCAGGCGGACGACATTGCCGACGGCAGCTGCTTTCTCTGCTAGATCGGCCACTGTGACATCCGCTTCGCTGGCTTTGCGGGTGGCATCCGACGCCATGGTGGCCGACCGCTGTACATGGTTTGAAATCTCGCCGATGGAGGCAGACAATTCCTCCGTGGAGGCGGCCACTGTCTGAACGTTGGTAGAAGCCTCCTCGGTCGCTGCCGAGACGGTGGACGCCTCCTGCTTGGTCTGCGCCGCGATCTGCGACAGCCCATTGGCGCTCGCCTGCATTTCCTCCGCCGACCGCGTGACCTCGCCTGTCACGGTGCCGGCATTCTCCTCGAACGCCGCGGTCAGCGCCTCAATCCGCTTGGCACGCGCCTCGCGCTCCGCCCGCTGACGCTCCTGTTCAGCTTCCAGCCGGCGGCGCTCGTGCGCGTTTGCCTTAAACACCGCCATGGCGTTGGCCATGGCCCCAATCTCGTCCTGCCGTTCGGCACCCGGCACCTCAACGTCGATATCGTTGGCGGCCAGACGCTGCATGGCGCCGGTTATGGCGACCAGGGGCCGGATGGTGCGTATCACCACCGCCCACAAGGATACGCCGATCGCCGCCGCTCCAAAAACAGAGAAGAAGATTGCCGCCGCCAGAAGCAGGGCGCCGATGCTTTCGGAATCGTTGTACACATGCTCGGTCACGTCCGTCTGCACGCCGATCAAGCGGCCCAGCGCTTCCGTCAGCGGATCGACATGGCTGTAAAGCTCGCCGGCCAACAACGGCTGTAGCGCTGCCATGTCACCTGTATCCAGCGCCTTCAGCGCTGCCATGATCGACGGCCCTGCTGCTGCGCGCAGGCGCTTCACCTCGGCCGCAATCTTCACCTCTGCATCGACAAGTTGCGTCGCCTCATAGGCGGTCCAGCGTTCGTCGGCCAACGTCAGGGCCGCCCGAATGGCGCGGGCAGAAACATCCGCCCCCTGCCGCCCGACATGGGCCTTCACCACCTGATCAATGATGGTGACGGCATAGGCATCTGACACCATCTGCAGGTCACGCATCGGAATGACACGATCCACATAGACCGTGTGCAGATTGTCCGTCTGCTTCTGCGTGCCATAAAGCATCAACCCATTTGCAGACGCGATGGCAAGGGCTAATGCCGTTAAGGTTGCCAAAAGAGTCTGGCGCAAGTCGAGGCGAAGCATGCAATCTCCGTCACAAGTTTTTAATCCGGCGAAACATGGTTACCGCCGGGTTGATAATTTCAGAATATCGAGAATTCAGCCTCGATTAGCATCAGATGATCGAAAAAACACTCTGAAGAATCAATCATCGATTACTAGATTCGGGCTATCCTTCAGCATAGGAAGTTCCCCGGTAACCGGCACGGGCGGCCATATGCGCCATAAATATACAACAAAGCAGATTTGTGATTAAAAAATGACAAAACCCGATTGACGAAGTGGGGAATAAAATACAATATCCCCATCGATGGTGTTGAACCCATCCGCGGGCATTTGACCTGACAGCTTGCGCCGCGTCACCAAACGCTAAAGCGCCACGAATCCTCGTGGTGTCCTGAACCTTGAAGGAGACACCCGATGACCTGCTGTTGTCCTTGATACGACAGACACAAGCCACGGTATCCCTTATGCCGTAAGGCCCTGATCACGCAAATCAAACCAAGGCCGGAACCGGCGCCTGCGGGCGACCGGCACAGGGGTCCTTATGCCCCGCGGAACCCGGCCACAAGAACCAGATCCATGAAGGGAAAGCCTATGTCCTCCTTCCGTTCCAAGACCGCCGCCCTGCTGCTGACGGGTGCTGCCCTTTCCGCCCTGTCCCTGCCCGCCGCCGCCCAGTCCGCGTCAGAGGTTGAGGCCCTGCGCGCCCAGGTGCAGTCGCTGCTGGCCCGCATTGAGAAGCTGGAAAAGACCCCCAGCACGCCCGCCGGCCCGCCTTCCAGCAAGGACGCCCCCCTGGTCGCCGCCGATGCCTATAAGGCGCCGCAGGTGGTGCAGTCGGGCAATGGCAAGGTGAAGCTGACCCTGTCGGGGCAGATCGGTCGCGCCGTGATCGTGGCCGATGATGGTTTCGACAGCGACGCCATCCATGGCGACAACGCCACCGCATCGTCGCGCCTGCGCCTGTCCAGCCAGGCCAAGCTGGACGATAACTGGACCGCCGGCACCGATATCGAGCTGGAAACCTCGTCCGCCTCCACCCGCAATACCGGCTTCGGCACCGATAGCGGCGCCTTCTCGGTGAATGAGCGCAAGGTGGAATTCTGGGTGCAGCACAAGAGCTTCGGGCGTCTCTGGGTGGGTCAGGGCGACACCGCCACCAACCAGACCTCCGAAGTGGACCTGTCGGGCACCAGCACCCTGATCAGCCATTCCGATATCGGCGCCACCTTCGGCGGCATCGCCTTCCGCAACAAGGCGACGCGCGCCAACGGCGTCACGGTCAACAACGCCTTCAACAATTTCGACGGCCTGCACCGCGAGGATCGGGTGCGCTACGACACGCCCACCTTCGGCGGCGGCTTCCAGTTGTCGACCAGCTTCACCGAAGGCGGGGCCACCGACGGGGCCGTGCGCTACAACGCCAAGATCGGCGATACCGAGGTGGCCGCCGCCATCGCCTATGCCGATAATGACAGCCGCACCGGCTTCGACACGCAGACCAACGGCTCCATCTCGGTGAAGTTCGCCAATGGCTTCAACGTCACCGCCGCCGCCGGCACGCGCGACCTTGGCCCCCGCGACAGCGATTTCTGGTACGGCAAGGTCGGTTACATCGCCAAGCTGACCAGCATCGGCAACAGCGCCTTCGTGGTGGATTACTTCACACAGGAGGATTTCGCAGTGGCCGGCGCCGATGCCAAGGCCTGGTCGGTCGGCTATGTCCAGACCGTCGATGCCTTCGCGTCTGACTTCTATATCAGCTTCCGCAACCACAGCTACGACACCCGCACGGCCGATTTCAAGGACGTGTACGGCGTGATCACCGGGGCGCGCGTGCGCTTCTGATGATTGCACCGGGGGGCGGTGGCCGGCTTCCCCAATAGCTGCCACCGTCCCACCCTTAGCGCCCACCCCGATCCCGGAGACAGACCATGACCGGCACCATCCTGCCCATCGCCCCCGTTCCCCACCGTGCGGCGTCTCTGTGTCTGGTTCCGGAAAAGCCCGGCTTCACGGTCGGCCCCGACCTGTCGCCCGACGTGGCCGATGTCGTCCGCATTATCGGGGGCAGTGCCACGGGGGCCGGCGATCTGGCGGAAACGCGGCGCATCTTCACCCAGGTGCGCCGCGCCCTGGGGCCGGAGGCACCGGATATCGCATCGGTGCGCGAAGAAACCATCATTGGCCCCGGCGGCCCGCTGCGCCTGCGCCTCTACCGCCCCTCCTTCGGGTTCCGGCCCCTGCCGGCCCTGCTATTCTTCCATGGCGGCGGCTGGACTGTGGGCGATCTGGACAGCCATGACACGCTGTGCCGGCAACTGGCGGTGGCTACGGGCCATGCCATCGTGGCCGTGGATTACCGGCTGGCGCCCGAACATCCCTGGCCCGCCGCCATCGAGGATGGCTGGGCGGCGCTGCGCTGGCTGGCGGCTTACGCGCCGCTGCTGGCCATCGATCCGCTGGCCATCGGCGTGGCGGGCGACAGTGCCGGCGGCAATATCGCCGCCGTCCTGGCTCTGAAGGCGCGCGATGCCGGCGGACCGATCCTGAAGACCCAAGTGCTGATCTACCCCGCCGTCGATCTGGCCGCCAGCCTGCCCAGCCATTTCACCCGCGCCGACGGTTATCTGCTGACCCGCCAGGCCTATGTCAGCTATGTCCGCAACTATCTGGCAGGCCAGGAGGTGGAGGGCGACTGGCAGGTCTCGCCCCTGCGCGCCGACCGTCTGGATGGCTTGCCGCCCACGGTGATCATCACCGCCGGCTTTGATCCGCTGCTGGATGAGGGGCGGGCCTATGCGGGACGGCTGGCCGCCGCCGGGGTGCCCGTACTGCACCGGCTGTACCCCGACATGGTGCATGGTTTCATCACCATGGGTGGCCGCCTGCCCACCGCCAACCGCGCCATCGCCGATATCGGCCGCGCCCTGGCCTCCTACGACATCTACGCCTTCAGCGACGGGGGCGGGATCTGATCCCGCCCCCGGCGTTTGAGGGCGACGTTAAGCCGCCTTAACCCCCTGCAGGAAGCCTTCCACCACCTTGGTCAGGCGCACCGACTGGTCCTGTACCGTGACGGCGGCGCTCAACACCTCGCCCGCCGACTGACCGGTTTCACCGGCGGCACCGCGCACGCTGTCGATGGTTTCGGTGACATCCTGCGTGCCCACGGCCGCCTGCTGCACATTGCGGGCGATTTCCTGGGTCGCGGCGCCCTGTTCCTCAATCGCGGCGGCGATGGCGGCGGCGATCTCATTCACGCGGGAAATGGTGCCCGTGATCGACCGGATCGCCTCCACGGCCTGCTGGGTGGCGGTCTGCACCTGCTGCACCTGTTCGCTGATATCGCCGGTGGCCTTGGCGGTCTGGGTCGCCAGGCTCTTCACCTCCGACGCCACAACGGCAAAGCCCTTGCCGGCTTCCCCGGCCCGTGCCGCCTCAATGGTGGCATTCAGCGCCAGAAGGTTGGTCTGCCCCGCGATATCGGCGATCAGCTGCACCACGGTGCCGATACGCCCCGCCGCTTCGGAAAGTGACGTCACCGTTTCGTTGGTACGGCGGGCCTCTTCATGTGCGGTGCGGGTGATCTGGGCGCTTTCCGCCACGCGGCGGGTAATCTCGCCCAGCGAACTGGACAGTTCCTCGGTCGCGGTGGCCACCGCCTGCACATTGGCGCTGGCCTGTTCGGCGGCACTGGCCACATTCATGGATTGCTGTGCCGTCTGTTCGGACAGGGCCGACATGGATTGGGCCGACGCCCGCATCTGCGTGCTGGCACTGCCCAGTTCGCCGACCAGGGCCTGCATGTCGCGGTCAAAGCGCGACATCAGCTGTTCCAGGGCCTGGGCCCGGCGTTCACGTGCTTCGCGTGCTGCCGCCTGTTCTTCTTCCAGACGGCGGCGCTCGATGCCATTGGTCTTGAACACTTCGACCGCCCGCGACATCTCGCCGATCTCATCACGGTTGGTGGTGTAGCCGACATCGACATTGAGATCGCCCTGGGCCAGGCGGCCCATGGTACCGGTCAGGTTATTGACCGGCCGCGTGATCGACCGGGCAATAACGATCGACGCCCCCACACCCAGCAGGACCGCGATGATCGACATGCCGATGGCCGTGTATTGGATAGTGCTGATGGTGGAGACGACCTGCGGCCCGATCTGGTTCTGCTGCTCGGCCTGCGAGGCGCGGATATCGTTGGTCAGCTTGCTGATCTTGGCCCCGGCTGGGTTCAGCCGGTCAGCAACCGTCTTTTCAATCTCGGTGATCAGGTCCTTCTTGGTCTTTACCCCGTCATGATAGGCGGACATATGCTGCACGACCTCGACCGTCAGGGCGCGCCGCGCACCTCGCGCCTGCTCGGCAAGGGCCTTGGTTCCCGCAACCAACTCAGCCAGCGCTTTGGTCAGCCCTTCGCGCGTCGCGTCATCGTGAAGGTTCTCATAACGCTGCATGTAGAACCGGACCAGCAGCAGGTCGCGCTCGGCATCGGCGATCAAGGCAGTCCCGCGGGCATCGCCCTCCGCCTCGGCCTGACGCAGCAGCTGATCCATTTTCTCCAGCGCTACGGGGCCATTCTTGTCCAGGACATCCGTGGACAATTTGTCAATCCGCGCTTCAAGCGACACGACATCGCCAAACGCAGCCTTGTAGTCCGCGAAGGTCTTGGTCAGATCGGCCAGCAGGGCGCGGCGGCCCGGATTGATAATCGCCTTGTCCGCGTCATCCAGCAGACCATCCACGGTTTTGGCCCGCTCCTGGAACGGCGGCACCAGTGCCTCATCCCCCGTCAGCAGGAAATCCTTCACGCCCAGACGCATCTGCGACACGTTCTGATCCACGCTGGAGATCATGTTCGTATTGCGGGCGATCCGGCGATACTCGGAAAAGCTGCTGTCGATGACCGTCAGGCCGATAATGGCCGCACCACCAACCAAAAGTAGCAGGAACAGCAAAAGCCCCTGGCCGGTGAAGATGCGATGGGAGATTTTCAACTGATCGATACGCATGGCCTGCCCCTTTTTTTGACGCTGGTCGGCATCGGGCTCGCGCTGCGGCAAAACAGCA
Source organism: alpha proteobacterium AAP38 (assembly GCA_001296005.1). Classification (GTDB taxonomy): domain Bacteria; phylum Pseudomonadota; class Alphaproteobacteria; order Azospirillales; family Azospirillaceae; genus Niveispirillum. The sequence continues at coordinate 12,512 of LJHR01000053.1, forward strand.
TCGCCACCAGCCTACCGCCTAGTCTTTATTGCCCCAATAAATAAACTTCCTCGTCGATAGACAAGAAGGCGAAGGTATAGGTATTGCTCAACCTAATCTTTTGGATAATGGGCCTCTGCGAGATGATCCTTATCACAGGCCAATCCAAGCATCTGGTGGCAAACATCCACACCCCTGCATGCCAGCGCCAAGCCGCTTGACGCCCCCCTTCGATACTGTTTCAGATACAACAATCATGAATGGGAGGCCGGTTAATGCCGACGCGTGCCGAGATCGAGGCCCTGGACCGCAACGACCCGCTGGCCGGGTTCCGGGATGAATTCACCCTGCCGCCGGGGATCATCTATCTGAACGGAAACTCCCTGGGTCCCATGCCGACGCAGGCGGCATTGCGCGCGGCCGACGCAGCAACGCAGGAATGGGGCGTCGGCCTGATCCGCTCCTGGAATACCGCCGGCTGGTTCGCCGCGCCCTATAAGCTGGGTGACCGGCTGGCCCAATTGCTGGGCGCTGATGCCGGGGAGATGGTGGTGACCGACGCCACCGGCTTGAACCAGTTCAAGGCCGTAGCCGCCGCCTGTGCCCTACGTCCCCACCGCCGCGCCATCG
>LJHR01000054.1 GCA_001296005.1 alpha proteobacterium AAP38
ATATGGCGGGGGCTGGCCTCTGCCGCGGCACGGGCCGCAACCGCCACTTCCACCGCCTCGCGCACGAACCGGGCATCGAAGACCTGTTTGACGGAGATCTTCACGATGAAGGAACCGCGCTGCGGCTTGATCTGCAACAGACCGGCATCCGCCAGCTTGATGAAGGCCTCCCGCACCGGCTGACGGCTAACGCCCAGCTGGTCAGCGATTTCCTGTTCCGAAAGGGCCTGTCCCGGCAGGAACACCATGCGGACAATGGCACGGCGCAACTCCCGGAAGACGCGGCGCGCCACCGGCTCATTGCTGTCCATGTCGATCGGCCACAGGCCGGGCCTTTCCTGGTCCCGTTCCACCCGTTCCACTCCCTGTCATTCATTCCCGAACTCTGCACCCGTCACCGGGTAGAGCGTCGGCGGCAATCATAGCGTCGTCGTTGCCGTTACCATTCATGTATACTACCATACCAGAAAGGGTCAAGCGCGAATGTTAGCGGTAAAATGATTCCGCCGCTGCGCCGGCAGTTCGCGTCCGACCCGGACCATGGGAGACAATGATCCGTCGAATATCGCGATCCATGGCCGACAAGGCCGTTGCCGTTCTTCGACATCCATACTACCATACCAGCTGATCGGGGCGCTCTCTTGCGGAATTTTGATAGCGCTACCATAGTCTCGTGAAAGACGGCGCGGTTCCCTCCCCCTGCCATCGGCTGGCGCCAGTGGCCCCCTTCCTCGCCCGCCGGGCGGGAGAGAGGGGCCAAGCCTGCAAAGGCTTGGGAGAGTGAGTGAACCACCCCGCAGAACAGAGAAAACGACCGGTCCCACCCCTCAAACGGGGCCGGCGGCAGGGAGGAAAAATGCGAGTGATTGCACGCCTGCTGGCAGGACTGCTGCTGGCCGCCGGCTTGCTGGGTTCCGCCCATGCGGAAGACGGCTATGATCTGTGGCTGCGATTCCGGCCGCTGACCGGTGCCGCCCTCTCCCAGACGGAAACCCGCCTGGGCAGCATCGAAGCGGCGGATGCCAACGACACCGCTGTGATGGAGCTGTCGCGCGGCCTGTCAGGCCTGCTGGGCAAGCCTGTGCCGGTCGCCATGGGCGGCAAGGTGCTGCTGGGCACCGTCAATGATCCCGCCATTAAGGCACTGGGCCTGGACCTGGGCGGGCTTGGCCCCGACGGCTACATCATCCGCAGTGTCGGCGACCGCACCGTGATTGCCGGCGGGTCGCGCACGGGCCTGCTCTATGGCGTCTTCCATCTGCTGCGTCTGACGCAGGAAACGGCCCCGCTGGCCGCGCTGAATGTGCGGGAAGTGCCGAAGATCGACCGCCGCATCCTGAACCACTGGGACAATATGGACCGGTATGTGGAGCGGGGGTACGCGGGCGAATCGATCTGGGACTGGCACAAGCTGCCGGACTGGAAGGACCCGCGCTATACCGACTATGCCCGCGCCAATGCGTCGGTCGGCATCAATGGCACCGTGCTGAACAATGTGAATGCCAATGCCACCATCCTGACCCGGCCCTATCTGGAAAAAGTCGCGGCCCTGGCGGCGGTGTTCCGGCCCTATGGCATCAAGATCTACCTGACGGCCCGATTCTCCGCGCCCAAGGAGATTGGCGGCCTGCCCCATGCCGACCCGGCCGACCCGGCCGTGGCGGCCTGGTGGAAGGCCAAGGCGGATGAAATCTATTCCATCATCCCCGATTTCGGCGGCTTCCTGGTGAAGGCCAATTCGGAAGGTCAGCCCGGTCCGCAGGATTATGGCCGTGCCCATGCCGACGGCGCCAACATGCTGGCCGATGCGGTCAGCCCCCATGGTGGCATCGTCATGTGGCGGGCCTTCGTCTACAGCCACGAGACGCCCGACGACCGCGCCAAACAGGCCTATACGGAGTTTGTGCCGCTGGACGGCAAATTCCGCGACAATGTCCTGGTGCAGGTGAAGAACGGCGCCATCGATTTCCAACCGCGTGAACCGTTCCATCCGCTGTTCGGCGCCATGCCGAAGACGCCGCTGATGATGGAATTCCAGATCACCAAGGAATATCTGGGCTTTGCCACCCATCTGGCCTATCTGGCGCCGATGTGGAAGGAGGTGCTGGACGCCGACACGTTCCGCCCGAAAAAGGGCTCGACGGTTGCCAAGGTGGTGGATGGCAGCCTGGACGGGCACAGACTGTCGGCCATGGCCGGCGTGGCCAATATCGGCAGCGACCGCAACTGGTCCGGTTCCACCTTCGATCAGGCCAACTGGTACGCCTATGGCCGTCTGGCCTGGAACCATGACCTGACGTCCGACGCCATCGCGCGCGAATGGGCCGCCGCCACCTTTGGCCCCGATCCGGCCATTATCGACCCGATCCTGTCCATGATGATGCCGTCGCATCAGGCCGTGGTGGATTACATGACGCCCATCGGCCTGCACCATTTGATGGGACGCGGCCACCATTACGGACCGGCCCCCTGGGTCGCGGGCGGCCCGCGCGCCGACTGGACCTCCGTCTATTATCACCGCGCCACCAAGGACGGGATCGGCTTCGACCGCACCCGCCGGGGCACGGGGGCCGTGGATCAGTACGCGAAATACTGGGCCGACCGGTTCGACAAGGTGAAGACTACGCCGCCGGAATTCCTGCTCTGGTTCCACCATGTCGGCTGGCAGGAGAAGCTGTCCACGGGCCGCACGCTGTGGGCCGAGCTTCTGTACCGCTATGGTGAGGGTATCGGCAGCGTCGCCACCATGCGCCGCACCTGGGAGGGTTTGCGTGGCAAGGTCGATGAGGACCGCTGGCAGCAGACCGCCGCCTTCCTGTCGATCCAGCAGAAGGAAGCCCAATGGTGGCGCGATGCCAGCGTCGCCTATTGGCAATCGATCAACGGCCTGCCCCTGCCGCCGGGCGAGAAGGCACCGCCGGAAAGCCTGTCTACTTACCAGTCCCTGTCCTTCCCCTTCGCGCCGGGAGATGGCAAATGACCAAACGATCCCTGTTGCTGGGGGCGGCGCTTCTGACGCTTTCCCCCCTGCCCGCGCTGGCTGCCGATGCGCCCCTGCTGCACCCGATGTTTCAGGATCATGGTGTGCTGCAACGGGACAAGCCGATTGCCGTCTGGGGGACGGCCAAGCCGGGGGAACCGGTGACCGTCACCCTGGGCAATGCGCAGATCACCGCGAAGGCCGGCAAGGATGGGCGATGGCAGGCAACCTTGCCGGCGCTGCAGGCCGGCGGGCCTTTCACCTTGAAGGCCAAGAGCCCCAGCGCCGAACAGGCGGCAAATGATGTGCTGGTCGGCGATGTCTATCTCTGTTCCGGCCAGTCGAACATGGAGATGCAGGTCCGCCGCTCGCTCGACGCCTATAACGAGACGGGGCAGCGCGCCAACCAGCCGTTGATGCGCTATCTGAATGTGGAGCGGGACACCGCCACGGCACCCAAGCGCGACTTTGCCAAGCCCGTGCGCTGGCAAGTGATTTCCCCGCAAAGCGTCGGCGACATGTCGGCCGTCTGCTATTTCTTCGGACGCGAGATGCGCAAGCTGGAGGATGTGCCCGTCGGCCTGATCAACACCGCCTGGGGCGGGTCCACCATCGAGGCCTGGATGCCGGCAGAGGACCTGCGCCTGCAGACGGAATATCAGGACGACCTGACCTTCCTGGCCAAATATGACAGCAACCGGACAGAGGGCGTGCGCGGCTTCACCGACAGCTGGCAGAACTGGTGGAAAGGGGTGGGTAAGGGCACGCCCTGGACCGAGGTGGCGGGCCAGGGCGAGGGCTGGCGCGATGCGCCCGCCAGCTTCCGCGCCTGGGAAACCTGGGGTGTACCGGAACTGGCCGCCTATAACGGCCTTGTCTGGATGCGCGCCAGCATCACCCTGACGGCGGAACAGGCGAAGGCCGGCGTGGCGCTGCACCTGGGTCCCGTCGATGATCTGGATGTCACCTGGGTGAACGGCACCCCGGTCGGCAGCCTGTACGGCCCCGGCGATCCCCGCCGCTACCCGCTTCAGCCCGGCACGCTGAAACCCGGGGTCAACACCATCACGGTGGCCATCCTGGATGGCTATGGCGATGGCGGGCTATACGGTTCGGCAGAAGCGCAGGCCATCGAGCTGGCCGACGGCAGCCTGCTGACCCTGCCCACACCCTGGCAGTACCGGCCAGCGCCCGTGGATACCAGCAACACGCCGCATGCGCCCTGGGGCACGGTGGACGGCCTGTCCACCATCCACAATGCTATGCTGGCCCCCATCGGCCCCTATGGCGTGCGTGCCGCTCTCTGGTACCAGGGGGAAAGCAACACGGCTAAGCCGACGCAGTATAAATCCCTGCTGGCCGGCCTGATGGCGGGCTGGCGGCGGCAATTGGGCGCCGACCTGCCGTTCCTGGTGGTGCAACTGCCGGAATGGGGCTATCCGCAGGAAAAGCCCATGGAAAGCGGCTGGGCCAGTTTGCGCGAAAGCCAGCGGGCGGCGGTGGCCGCCGATGCCAAGGCGGGGCTGGCCGTGGCGTTGGGCGTGGGCGACTGGTACGACATCCACCCCGCCAACAAGCAGATCGTGGCCAAGCGCCTGGTCCGTGCGGCGCGCAAGGTGGTGCGGGGGGAGAATATCGCCCCCTCCGGCCCGCTGCCCGCCGCCGTTACCCGGACCGGCGACACCGTATCGGTGCGCTTCACCGATATCGATGGCAGCCTGAAGGCCCTGTCCTATCACCGCCCGCTGGGGTTTGAGCTGTGTGGCGAGGGGCCGGGCACCTGCCGCTTCGTCGATGCCGACCTGAAGGGTGACACTGTTGTGTTGCCTGTGGGCGGCGGACCGGCGGTTCGCGTGCGCTATTGCTGGGCAGACAGCCCCATCTGCAACCTTCAGGACAGCGCCCGGCAGCCGCCGGGACCGTTCGAGGCGGTAGTGAAATGAGGGAGCGTGGTTCCCTCACCCTCCCATTGGCTGGCGCCAACGGCCCCCTCCCTCTCCCACTTTCGTGGGCGAGGGGCGAAAAGTTCTTCCCTCACCCGCCTGCGGGAGAGGGAGGGGCCCAAGCCTGCCAAGGCTTGGGAGGGTGAGGGAGCGACGCCACCCCAACACCCGCATTGACATCACCGCCAATGTACCCAATGATAGCGCTACCATCGCCCCGACAGAGGGCGACGATAGAGCAAAGACACCGGGAGGAAAATTCAGTGACGACACCCAAGCTGTCACGCCGACTGTTCGGCGCCAGCCTGCTGGCGCTTACCTCCGCCGCGGCCGTACCCGCCACCATCGCCTTTGCCGCTGGCAAGGAACCCTATCGCAATCCCGCCCTGCCCATCGATCAGCGGATCGAGGACCTTCTTTCGCGCATGACGCTGGAAGAGAAGGTGGCCCAGATGATCGGCATCTGGCAGGACAAGAAGCTGGTCAATAATGACAAGGGCGGTTTCGACGCCAAGCGCGCCGCCAAGGCCTTCCCCAACGGGCTGGGCCAAATCTCCCGCCCCGGTGACAGGGTGGGTGCCGTGGACAAGGATGGCGCGCCCATCGCCGCTGGCGCCAAGGCCAATATCATCAACCGGGAGGGGCTGGAGGCCGCAACTTACGTCAACGATGCCCAGAAATGGGCCGTTGAACAGACGCGCCTGGGCATCCCGCTGATTTTCCACGAAGAAGCGCTGCATGGCTTCGTGGCGCGCGGGGCCACCAGCTTCCCGCAATCCATGGCGCTGGCCAGTTCCTGGGATACGGGCCTCGTGGAGCGTATCTTCGGCGTGGCCGCGCGCGAAATGCGCCTGCGCGGCGTGCATCTGGCGCTGGCCCCTGTGGTCGATATCGTCCGCGACCCGCGCTGGGGCCGGACGGAGGAAACCTATGGCGAAGACCCGTGGCTGGTCTCCGAAATGGGCTTGGCCGCCATGAAGGGCTTCCAGGGCACGACCCTGCCGCTGGCCAAGGACAAGGTCCTGGTCACGCTGAAGCACATGACGGGCCATGGCCAGCCTGAAAGCGGCACCAATGTCGGTCCGGCGCCGATTTCTGAGCGCACCCTGCGCGAGAATTTCCTGGTGCCGTTCGAACGGGCCGTCAAGAACCTGCCCATCCGTTCCATCATGCCCTCCTATAACGAGGTGGACGGAGTTCCCAGCCATGCCAACCATTGGCTGCTGGACACGGTCCTGCGCAAGGAGTGGGGCTATAAGGGTGCGCTAGTCAGCGATTATTTCGCGGTGCGCGAATTGAACACCGTGCATCACATGACCCGCGATCTGGCCGACGGCGCGGTGCGCGCGCTGAATGCCGGTGTGGATATCGAACTGCCGGATGGCGAGGCCTATCCCCTGCTGCCCGGTCTGGTGAAGGAGGGCAAGGTTTCGGTCGACAAGATCGATACCGCCGTGCGCCGCGTCCTGCGCATGAAGTTCGAGGCGGGCCTGTTCGAAAACCCCTATGTCGATGCCAAGGTGGCGGACAAGCTGACGGCGACACCCGATGCCATTGCCCTGGCGCGTGAGGCGGCGGCCCGGTCCATGGTGCTGCTGAAGAATGCCAACAACGCCCTGCCGCTGAACCCCAACGCCGCCGGCACATTGCTGGTGGTCGGCACCCACGCTAAGGACACGCCCATCGGCGGCTATTCCGAAGTGCCGCGCAAGGTCGTGTCGGTGGTCGAGGGTCTGACCGCCGCCGCCGGCAAGGGTCTGAAGGTCGAGTACGCTGAAGGCGTGCGCCTGACGCGTCAGCGTGTCTGGGAAGAGGACAAGGTCGAGCCGATCCCCGATGCCGAAAACGACGCCCTGATCGCCGAGGCCGTGGCCAAGGCGGCCAAGGCCGACACGATCCTGATGGTGCTGGGCGAGAATGAGCAGTTGAGCCGCGAGGCCTGGGCCAAGACCCATCTGGGCGACCGCGCCAGCCTGGAACTCTATGGCCGTCAGTCCGATCTGGCCGAGGCCATGTTCAAGACCGGCAAGAAGGTCATCATCCTGCTGCTGAATGGCCGTCCGCTGACCGTCAACCGGCTGGTGGAAAAAGCCGATGCCCTGATCGAAGGCTGGTATCTGGGCCAGGAGACAGGCAACGGCGTGGCTGATGTCGTGTTCGGCAAGGTGTCGCCGGGCGGCAAGTTGCCCATCACCATTCCGCGCAGCGTCGGGCAGCTGCCCGTCTATTACAACGCCAAGCCATCGGCGCGCCGTGGTTACTTGTTCGATGATGTGACGCCTTTGTTCCCGTTCGGGTTCGGCCTCACCTATTCGACCTTTGAAATGGATGCGCCGACCCTGTCGCGCGGCCAGATCGGGGTGGCCGACAGCGTCGATATCTCCGTGACCATCCGCAATACCGGGGCGCGCACCGCCGATCAGGTAGTGCAGATCTATCTGCGCGATGAAGAGGCGTCGGTCACAAGGCCCATCAAAGAGCTGAAGCGGTTCCAGCGCGTGACCCTCGCCGCCGGGGCCAGCACGACGGTCCGCTTCACCCTGACGCCCGAAGATCTGTCGATCTGGAATATCGACATGAAGCGGGTGGTGGAACCGGGTGTCTTCACCATCAGCGCCGGATTCGACTCCGTTGAGTTGAAGTCGGTGCAGTTGAAAGTGGTTTGAGAAAGAGACGGCGTAGGTCAGGTCGAGCCGGAGGCTCGCCATGACAGCAAAAATTTCAGCCTTTTCTGTCAGGGCGAGGGCTTTGCCCCCGACCTGACCTACGATCTCTCTGTTACCGCTATCAATTTCGTCGCGTAACCGCTAAACTCTGCGCCCCATCCAGGGAGTTTCTTGACGATGTCCGCCTGCCCCGCCCCCGCCCTGCTGACCGATTTCCTGCCCGCCGATTGGCGCGATGCGCAATTGCTGGGCCGCATGGATTTCGGACAGGGGCCATCGCCGGTGCTGATCAAGGGCGGGCGGCTTTATGACCTGTCCGAACAGGCGCCCACGGTGGCGGACCTGCTGAACGGCCTGCCGGACGGTGCCCTGCCCGAGGGTGGCAAGGATCTGGGCGATGCCGGCGGTATCAAGGTGGCGCTCGCCTGGGGGGAACCGCTTCCCGGCGCGCCGGCCCTGCTACCCCCCATCGACCTGCACTGCATCAAGGCGGCCGGCGTCACCTTTGCCGTATCCGCCCTGGAACGCGTGATCGAGGAGCGGGCGCGGGGCGATTATGCCAAGGCCAATGAAATCCGCGCCGACCTGTCGGCCCGCATCGGCACCGACCTGCGCGCGGTCAAACCGGGTTCGCCCGAAGCCGCCTCGCTGAAGCAGGCGCTGATCGCTGATGGCCTGTGGTCGCAATATCTGGAAGTCGCCATCGGCCCGGATGCGGAGATTTTCACCAAAGGCCCGACCCTGTCGTCCGTCGGCTGGGGTGCCCATATCGGTGTGCGGTCGGACAGCGACTGGAACAATCCGGAGCCGGAACTGGCGCTGGCCGTCGATGGTAAGGGCCGTGTCCATGGCGCGACACTGGGCAATGACGTGAACCTGCGGGATTTTGAGGGGCGGTCGGCCCTGCTTCTGTCCAAGGCCAAGGACAATAACGCGTCCTGCGCGCTGGGACCCTTCATCCGCCTGTTCGACGGCAATTTCACCATCGATGATGTCCGCAATGCCGAGGTGACGGTGAGCGTGACGGGCGAGGATGGGTTTGTCCTGAACGGCAAGTCCAACATGGCCTTCATCAGCCGCGATCCGCTGGATCTGGTGGGCCAGACCATTTCCAAGAACCATCAGTACCCGGACGGTTTCGTGCTGTTCATGGGCACCCTGTTCGCGCCCATCGATGACCGCGACGCGCCCGGCAAGGGCTTCACCCACAAAAGAGGCGACATCGTCACGATCGCCAGCCCCCGTCTTGGCAGTTTGTCCAACAAGGTCGTCGGCTGCCATGAGGCGCCGGAATGGAACTTCGGCATCGGTGATCTGATGCGCAATCTGGCCCGCCGCGGCCTGCTGCGCGCCTGATCGCCTTCGCCCTTTCCTGATCTGTCCCCTTCCCCGATCTGTCAATGCAACGCCCCACCCTGGATTACCCATCATGACCCATGCGATTTACCCCAGCCTGCGCGGAAAGCGGGTGCTGATCACCGGCGGCGGTTCCGGTATCGGCGCCGGCCTGGTGGAGGCCTTTGTCCGACAGGGGGCCCGCGTCCATTTCGTCGATGTGGCGGTCCAGGACAGCGAGGAATTGCTGGCCAGCCTGTCAGGTGCCGAGGTGCCGCCGCACTTCCAGCGCTGCGACCTGACCGACCTGGATGCAGTGAAATCCACGATCAACGGCATTATCGCGGCCGAGGGTGGTATCGATGTCCTGGTGAACAATGCCGCCAATGATGACCGCCACAAGGTCGAAGAGGTGACGCCCGAGTACTGGGACAACCGGATGGCGGTGAACCTGCGCCACCTGTTCTTCGCGGCCCAGGCGGTCGCCCCGTCGATGAAGGCCAATGGCGGCGGGGCCATCGTCAATCTGGGCTCCATCTCCTGGCATCTGGCCCTGCCGGAAATCGCCCTGTACCAGACGGCCAAGGCCGCGATCGAGGGCATGACCCGCGCGCTGGCCCGCGATCTGGGCGAGGATAATATCCGCGTCACCTGCGTCGTGCCGGGCGGGGTGAAGACCCCGCGCCAGATGCGCCTCTGGCACAATCCGGAGGAAGAGGCCCGCATGCTGGGCCTGCAATGCCTGAAGCAGCGTGTTGAGCCGCGCGATATCGCGGCAATGGTGCTATTCCTGGCCTCCGACGATGCGCGGCTGTGCACGGCGCACAACTACTTCGTCGATGCGGGGTGGCGATGACCGATCTTTCCTCCATCAAGCCCGATCCTCTGTGGGAACTGGGTGGTATTCTTCTGGAAGGCGCCTGCTGGGACGCGGAGAAATCCGTGCTCTGGTTCGTCGATATCAAGAAGCGGCTGATCCACCGTCTGGACCCGGCCACGGGAAAGCGCGACAGCTGGACCGCCCCGGACCAGCCGGGCTTTGTCCTGCCCCGCGCGTCCGGCGGGCTGGTGGTGGGCATGCCCTTCGGCCTGTATCATTTCGATCCGGCGGCGGGCAGCTTTGCCAAGCTGACCAGTGTTGAGGCCGACCGTGTAGGCAACCGCCTGAATGACGGTTTCACCGATGCCACGGGCCGCGTCTGGTTCGGCAGCATGAGCGATGGTGAATGCGCCGACAGCGGTGCCTTCTATCACTGGACCGGTGGGGAGCCGGTGCGGGTGCTGGACGGTATCTGCATCACCAACGGCCCCGCGACCAGCCCGGATGGCAAGGTTCTGTACCATACCGACACGCTGGGTCAGACCATCTATGCCGCCGATATCCAGGCCGACGGCTCCCTGGCTAACCGCCGTGTCTTTGCCAGAATCGGCAAGGATGAAGGCTATCCCGACGGGATGGCGGTGGACAGCGAGGGCTGCGTCTGGGTCGGGCTGTTCTTCGGCTGGGGTATCCGCCGCTATGCGCCCGATGGTACGCTGCTGGGCTTTGTGCGTTTCCCTGTTTCCAATATCACCAAGCTGGCCTTTGGCGGCCCGGACCTGAAGACGGTCTATGCCACCACCGCCACCTTGAACCTCAATGATGAACAGCGCGCGGCACAGCCCCTGGCCGGCGGCCTTTTCACATTCAAAAGCCCCGTGGCCGGACTTCCGCCCGCAAAGGTGCGCGCATGAGCAGCGATAACAACGCCCCCCGCCGTTTCCGGTCGCGCGAATGGTTCGATGCGCCGGGCCGCGCCGACATGACAGCGCTGTATCTTGAACGCTTCATGAATTACGGCCTGACGCCCAAGGAATTGCGTTCCGGCAAGCCGATCATCGGTATTGCGCAGACGGGCAGCGACCTGTCCCCTTGCAACCGTATCCATGTGGAACTGGCTAAGCGTACGCGCGACGGCATCCGCGATGCGGGCGGCATCCCGTTCGAATTTCCCGTCCATCCGATCTTTGAGAATTGCCGCCGTCCGACGGCGGCACTGGACCGCAACCTGGCCTATCTGGGTCTGGTGGAGGTTCTGCACGGCTATCCCATTGATGCCGTGGTCCTGACCACGGGCTGCGACAAGACAACGCCGTCGGGCGTGATGGCGGCCAGCACGGTGGACATACCGGCCATCGTGCTGTCGGGCGGGCCGATGCTGGATGGCTGGTTCGAGGGCGATCTGGTCGGGTCCGGCACCGTCATCTGGCGCGGGCGCCGCCGTCTGGCCGCCGGTGAGATCACGGAAGAGGAATTCCTGGAACTGGCCGCCGCCAGCGCGCCGTCCGCCGGACACTGCAACACCATGGGCACGGCCAGCACCATGAACGCCATTGCCGAGGTGCTGGGCCTGTCCCTGCCCGGCTGTGCCGCCATCCCCGCACCCTACCGCGAACGCGGGCAGATGGCGTATGAGACGGGCCGGCGCATCGTGGAAATGGCCTATGAGGATCTGCGCCCGTCCAAGATCCTGACGCGCCAGTCCTTCATCAACGCCATCGTCGCCAATGCCGCCATCGGCGGATCAACCAATGCCCAGCCGCATATCGTGGCCATGGCCCGCCATGCCGGCATCGAGATCACCCATGATGACTGGCGCCAGTACGGGTACGATGTGCCGCTGCTGGTGAATTTGCAGCCCGCTGGCAAATATCTGGGCGAACGGTTCCACCGCGCCGGTGGCGTGCCCGCCGTACTGTGCGAGCTGGCGGGCGCGGGCAAGATCGACACCACCTGCCTGACCGTGTCGGGCAAGTCGGTTGCCGAGAATATCCAGGGCCGGGAGACGAACGACCGCGAGGTCATCTTCGCCTATGACAAGCCGCTGATGACGCGGGCGGGCTTCCTGGTGCTGAAGGGCAATCTGTTCGATTTCGCCATCATGAAAACCAGCGTGATCTCTGACGATTTCCGTCAGCGCTACTTGTCGCGCCCCGGTCATGAGGGTGTTTATGAAGGCCGGGCCATCGTCTTTGACGGGCCGGACGATTATCACGAGCGCATCAATGATGAGGCGCTGGGGATTGATGAGAACTGTATCCTGGTGGTGCGCGGGGCCGGCCCGTTGGGCTTCCCCGGCTCGGCGGAGGTGGTGAACATGCAGCCGCCCGATGCCCTGCTGAAGCGCGGCATCAAGAGCCTGCCCACCATCGGCGACGGGCGGCAGTCGGGCACCTCCGACAGCCCGTCCATCCTGAATGCCAGCCCGGAATCGGCGGCGGGCGGCGGTCTGGCGTGGCTGCGTACGGGCGACATCATCCGCCTGGATATCAACAAAGGCACCTGCGACATGCTGGTCGAGGATGGGGAACTGGCGCGGCGCCGGGCCGAAGACCCCGCCCCGCCCATCCCGGCCTCCAAGACGCCGTGGCAGGAGCTTTACCGCGATCATGTGGGCCAGCTGGACAGCGGCGGCTGTTTGGAAATGGCCTTGAAGTACCGTGGCGTGGCGGACGAAACACCGCGCCACAATCATTGAGGCTGGTGGTTTCGTTGCTCCCTCACCCTCCCATTGGCTGACGCCAACGGGCCCCTCCCTCTCCCGCCCCAGCGGGCGAGGGGCGAAATTAAAACCCCTCGCCCACGAACGTGGGAGAGGGAGGGGCCCAAGCCGAAAGGCTTGGGAGGGTGAGGGAACGACATCCGGAGAGTGCGTTTCGGGGGGATGGCCGGGGTCAACCGCGGCCGAACAACAACAAGGAGACAGTGATGAGCGGTTCCCAGGAGGAACAGGTCAATATGGGCTATGTCGCCGCCATCGTGGCGGTGGCGACCATCGGCGGCTTCATGTTCGGCTATGACAGCGGCGTCATCAACGGCACCGTGGAAGGCCTGAAGAAGGCCTTCAATTCGAACAGCATCGATACCGGCTTCAATGTCGCGTCGATCCTGCTGGGCTGTGCCGCTGGCGCGTTCAGCGCAGCGCGGCTGGCCGATATCATGGGCCGCCGCAATGTGATGATGATCGCAGCCCTGCTGTTCATCCTGTCCGCCATCGGCACCGGTGCAGCCCACAGCTCCACCGTGTTCGTCATTGCCCGCCTGATCGGCGGTCTGGCGGTGGGCGCGGCCTCGGTCCTGTCGCCTGCCTACATCTCCGAAGTGACGCCGGCCTCCATCCGTGGCCGCCTGTCCTCGGTGCAGCAGATCATGATCATCTCCGGCCTGACCGGCGCCTTCCTGGGCAATTACCTGATCGCCCATTATGCCGGCGGCTCGACGGAGCCGTTCTGGCTGGGCTATGAGGCCTGGCGCTGGATGTTCTGGGCGCAGATCATCCCGGCCAGCCTGTTCCTAGGCGCCCTGCTGATCATCCCGGAAAGCCCGCGCTATCTGGTGGTGAAGGGCCGGGATGAAGAGGCGAAGGCCGTCCTGACCCGCCTGTTCGGCCCCGTTGCCGGTGCCGCCAAGGTCGTGGAAATCCGCGAAAGCCTGGCCCAGGATCAGCACAAGCCCAAGCTGTCCGACCTTCTGGACAAGGCCACGGGCAAGGTCCGTCCCATCGTCTGGGTCGGTATCGGTCTGGCCGTGTTCCAGCAGCTGGTCGGCATCAATGTCGTGTTCTATTACGGCGCCGTCCTGTGGCAGGCGGTGGGTTTCTCCGAGGCCGACGCGCTGCGCATCAACATCCTGTCGGGCGCACTGTCCATCCTGGGCTGCCTTGCCTCCATGGCGCTGGTGGACAAGCTGGGGCGCAAGCCGCTGCTGGCCATAGGGTCGGCGGGCATGGCCATCACGCTGGGCATCATGGTCGCCTGCTTTGCGTCCGGCTCCATCGTCGATGGCAAGCTGCATCTGTCCGACAATGTCGGTGTGATCGCCCTGATCAGCGCCAATGCCTATGCAGTGCTGTTCAATTTCTCCTGGGGCCCCGTCATGTGGGTCATGCTGGGTGAGATGTTCCCCAACCAGATCCGTGGCTCCGGTCTGGCCGTGTCGGGCTTTGCCCAGTGGACGGCCAATTTCGGCATCACCATGACCTTCCCGATCATGCTGACGACCATCGGCCTGACGGGTGCCTATGGCTTCTACGCCTTCTTCGCGCTCATCTCCTTCTTCTTCGTGCGCGCCATGGTGCATGAGACGAAGGGTCGGGAGCTGGAGAAGATGGAAGGCTGATTGCAGGCGTGGCTCCCTCACCCTCCCAAGCCTTCCGACTTGGGCCCCTCCCTCTCCCACCTACGTGGGCGAGGGGTGGAAATTTCGCCCCTCGCCCGTCTGCAGGACAGGGAGGGGCCCGTCGGCACCAGCCGATGGGAGGGTGAGGGAGCGACGCATACCGGAAACGGTTGCGCGCGAGGCCGACAAGGCCAATAAAGGGGCGGTTTCAAATCCAGGGGTGATCATGGAAAGACAACGGCGGCGCGGTACCCAGGCGGTGACCATCCGTGAGGTGGCGGCCCGTGCCGGTGTTTCATCCATGACGGTGTCCCGCGTCATCAACAAGGATGACAAGGTCAACGAGAATACCCGCGCCCTGGTCGAAGTGGCGATCAAGGAACTGAACTACACCCCCAACCCTGCCGCCCGCCGTCTGGCAGGCTCTGAGGTGCTGCGCATCGGCCTGCTTTATTCCAACCCGTCCAGCGCCTATCTGTCGGAATTCCTGGTGGGCGCCCTGGATGAAAGCAGCCGGGAAGGCCATCAGCTGGTGGTGGAAAAATGCGCCGGCACGGCCAAGGCGACGGCGTCGGTGACGCGTCTGCTGGCCGGTGGCGTCAATGCCTTCATCCTGCCGCCGCCGCTGTGTGAGTCCAAGCCGATCCTGACCATGCTGGAAGAGGCGAATGTGCTGGCGGTGGCCGTGGCCACGGGCCGGCCCAACCCGCATCTGCCCACCATCCGCATCGACAATTACGCGGCCTCCAAGCAGATGACGGAGCATCTGATCGGTCTTGGCCATACCCGCATCGGCTATATCAAAGGCAACAAGAACCAGTCGGCGTCGGACATGCGCTATCATGGTTTCATGGATGCCTGCACCGAGGCGGGGCTGAAACCCGCCGACATCCTGGTCGAACAGGGCCAGTATGATTACGCATCGGGCCTGGAGGCGGCGGAAAAGCTGCTGGCCGCCGACCCGCGACCGACCGCCATCTTTGCAGCCAATGATGACATGGCCGCCGCCACCATCTCTGTCGCCCACCGGCTGCATCTGGATGTGCCGAACGATCTGTCGGTGGCCGGTTTCGACGATACGCTGATCGCCACCACCGTCTGGCCGCCGCTGACCACCATCCGCCAGCCCATCGCCGCCATGGGCAAGGCCGCCGTGGCCGCCCTGGCCAATGCCATGCGCAACAAATGGCAGCCAGGCCGCAGCGGCGACGGGCCGGAACAGAAGCTGCTGGCCTATAAGCTGGTGAAGCGGGAAAGCACGATCCCGGTCGAATAAAACCGGATCAAACCCGTCCCGCCACAAACCCCGCCAGCGCCTCGGCCTCCATCGGGCGACCGAAATGCCAGCCCTGGCCGATGTCGCAGCCAAGTTCGGTCAATATCGCCGCCGTCTCCGCATTCTCCACGCCTTCGGCCACCACCTCCATGCCCAGATCATGGGCCAGCGTGATGACGGAGCCCACGATGTGGCGCGACCGGCGGCTGTCGGCCAGATCGCGGATGAAGCCCTGATCGATCTTGATCAGGTCGGCGGGCAGATGCTTCAGGTAGGAGAGCGAGGCGTAGCCGGCGCCGAAATCATCGATCGCCACCTTCACCCCCGCCGCACGCAGGCGGGCCAGCACGCCCGCCGTCCGGTCCAGATTCTCCATCACCGCCGTTTCGGTAACCTCAATCTCCAGCCGGCCTGGGAACACACCGGCCTGATGCACGATGTCCATCAACCCGTCCAGCCAGATGGGATCAGCCAGTTCCTTGACCGATGCGTTGATGGAGATCACGGCATCGCGCGGCAGGCCCAACCGGCCCGACGACAGATGTTCCAGGGTCCGCTTGGCCACCAGCCGGTCGATATCCCCCACCAGCCCGATCCGTTCGGCAACCGGAATAAACAAGGCGGGGCCGGGTCCCGGCTTGCCATCCGCGCGGCGCCAGCGCACCAGCGTCTCCACCCCACGCACGCTGCCATCGCGCAGGCGCACCTGCGGCTGGAACACGGGGTACAGCAGGCCGGCGGCCATGGCGGCGGGCAGGTCGGCGGCCACGGCGGTGCGTTCGCGGATGGCGCCTGCCACCTGATCATCATAGGTGACGACGGGGCTGGCGCGCTGATCCGCCGTCTGCGCCGCCCAGCTGGCGCCCGCATCCTGGGCCAGCAACAGGGCTTCACGGTTTTCATAGGCCTGGGCACGGGGCAGGACGACGAAATGCACGTCGGGCAGCATGGAAAGGCCGCCCAGATCCACCCCATCGCGGAAGGCCGCCGACAGGGCCGCCGTCAGATAGGGATCGGCCTCTCCCCCTGATGCCGCCACGGCATAGGCCAGCTGGGTCCGGGTCAGGCGCGCCGATAATTCGCAATGGCTGAGCAGTTCCAGGATGCGGCGGTTGATGGCGCCCATCACGGACGTTTCCACCTGCGGACCGAAGGTCACCACCAGATCGTCAAGATTGCGGACATGGGCCAGCAACACCCAGAACCCCTCGCCATCCGCCCCCTGTTCCAGCAGGCCTGACAGTTCGTTGGTCCAGGAACGGCGGTTCAGGATATCCAGATCCAGATCGCGATGTGCCAGCCGGTGCATGGCGATCTCCGCCTGCCGCTCTGCCGTCACGTCGCGCATCACGGCGGTGAAATGCAGACCGCTGGCCAGTTCCAGCCGCCCCACCGACAGCCAGGCCAGGAAGGTGGAGCCATCGGCCCGCTTTGCCACCACCTCCCGCCCCTTGCCGATGACACGGGCATGGCCGGTATCCATGTAGGAGCGGATATAATTGTCGTGCCGGTCAACGTCATTATCCGTCATCAGCACGGTGATGTTGCGGCCCACCAGCGTCTCGACCGGATGACCGAACAGCTGTGCCACGGCGCGGTTGGCCTGCAGGATGGTGCCCGATCCGTCGATGGTGATGATCCCATCGACCGCCGTGTCCAGGATCGACTGCAATTCCCGCTCCCGCCGGCGCAGGGCGGACAGGGCATGGTTCAGCACCAACGTGAAATCACGCAACTCCCGGATGCCGGTGCGGGATGTGGCGAGGCGGACCGGTTCATCCTCATCCCCCACACGCGCCAGACGGGTGGCCATGCTGGCCACCGGCACGATGATCAGCCGCACCGACAAGAACAGCAGCAGCCCGACCAGCACCAGCAGCACACCGCCCAGCCGCATGCTCTGGTTCAGCAGGTCGGAACGGGCCTGCGCCATGACCCAGTCGATGCGCCGCACCAGCACCAGATGCCCGGCCAGGGGGCTGGACGCGCCGGACAGGCGCACCCCATCCGTGATGGGCCAGCAGCCGGCCACCCATTTCTCCCCGTCACCCACCACCAGACCGCGCCCGCAGGCCCGCTCCGCCACCGCCTTGCGCAGCGGGGCCGGCACGATATCCAGCGAGGACAGTGTGGTGCCCTGAAACAGGATGTCGTTGGCAAAGTCCAGACGGTCCGCCCTGCCGGCCAGGAAGACATGATCAGCATGGGTGCGCAGGGCGATGCGGTCAACGGCATCGACATCGAACCCGTCCGGCCCATCGATATGATGGGACATTTCCGACGCAGCGGCGGCCCCGGCCTGGGCAAAGGCCTGCCATTCCCGTTCCACCACATCATGGATCATGGCGGGATAGGCCAGCAGCCAGACGGCGAAGCCGATCATGACCACGCCCAGCAGCGGCGGGAACAGCATCAGGCGCAACAAGGTGGGCTGTATCATCCCGTCCCCCTTATCGCGGCAGATAGGAGGGGTCGAGCAGGGGATCGACAGGGCCCGCCACCTCCCCCGTCGCGTGCAGCCAGCGCCGCACCGGTTCCAGGGCCGGCGTGCCAGGAACCAGCATATCCCTGCTGCCCGCACTGTCGGGGAATTCCAGACCGGACAGGACGCGGGCCAGTTGTTCCGGGGTGATGCCCTGACGCCGCGTCACCCGGTCCCACGCATCCGGGCTGCCTTCCTTCAACAGGCCCACACCATGGTACCAGGCGGACAACAGGCGGCGCAGCGTATCGTCGCGCCCCGGCAGACGGTCACGGCGCACGGCCAGCACATCGACAACCTCGCGCGCCATGGCCGCGCTGTCGAACACGCGCACGGCCCCCTGCCCTTCCAGCCGCCCGACCAGCGGTTCATAACTGACCAGATAGTCCAGATCATGTTTGGCAAAGGCGTCCTGATGGTCGCCCGCCGCGACAGGCACCACCTGCACCTGAGACGGCAGCACACCCTGCCGTTCCAGAAAACGGTGCAGGACAAAGGCACCGACGCCTTCCATTTCCACGCCGATGCGCTTTCCGATCAGCGGGGCCCGTGTCACATCCGGGGAGCGGGCCAGCACGGCATCGGCCCCGTGGGAGATATCCAGGACAGCCAGCACCGCCATGGGACGCCCCGCCGCCTCCAGCCGTATCACCTCATCCATGGTCAGGGCGGCGCCATCCAGGCTGCCGGCGGATACGGCCTCCATCAGGGCGGGTGATGACCGCGCCTCTACCAGCGTCACATCCTCCGGCAGATGGCCGGCGGCGCGGGCCAGATGGAACGGCTCATAGCCCAGCCAAAGGTTGGTGCCGACCAGAAGGGGCCGTTCCGGCTCCGGAACAACCTTGAAGATGCCACCGGCCAGCAGGGCACAGCCCGACAGCAGCAGCAAAGCCGCCACGCCATAGCCGGTACGGGCCTGCCGCTCCATCCGATCCTCCTGTTGCCATATCCGGCAACCGCTTCTGCGTCCGACTATACAGCTGGAGGTGAGAATCCAGAAGCGGCATCGCGCTGGCTATGGGATATTATCCGTTTCTGACAGGGGGTTAGAATATCAGATTTCTCTTATTTTGCAGCGCGCAGTTCCGCGATGAAACTGTCGAAGCCATGGCGCAGCCCCTCAGCTTCCTTCGACAGGGCCGCCGATGCGTGGCCGACATCGCCCACAGCCGTGCTGACGGCGTCGGCGGCACCCGATACGCCGGACACATTCTCCCCCACCTCGGCGGTGGCCATGGCGGCCATCTGCACATTGCGGGCGATTTCCTTGGTGGCGGCACCCTGCTGTTCCATGGCAGCGGCGATGGCGCCGGAAATCTGGTCCATTTCGCGGATGGTACGATCGATGGTGGCGATGGCATCCACCGCCTTGCCCATGCGGCCCTGCATCTCCGCCACCTGCCGCGCGATATCTTCCGTGGCACGGGCCGTCTGACTGGCCAACTGCTTGACCTCGCCCGCGACGACGGCAAAGCCCTTGCCGGCCTCTCCGGCGCGCGCCGCCTCAATCGTGGCATTGAGGGCCAGCAGGTTGGTCTGTTCGGCGATGTCGGCGATCAGGTCCACGACCTGATTGATACGGCCCGCCGCTTCGGCCAGGGCGCTGATGGTGGTATCGGCATTGCCGACCTCCACCACCGCCTCGCGCGCCACGTTGGTGGACCGCGAGACCTGGGTAACGATCTCCCCGATGGAGGCGGACAGTTCTTCGGAGGCCGAGGCGACCGTGCTGACATTGTCGGTGGCGCGGTCGGCGGCCTTCTGCGCGGAATGGGCGAGATCGGTAGTTTCCGCCACCGATTGCCGCATCTGCCGGGCGCTGCCATCCAGCTGCGTGGCGGCCTGCGCCACCCCATCCACCATGTGTCGGACATGGGCATCCAGACGGCCGGAGATTTCATCCAACTGCCGGGCGTGGCGGGCCGCGTTCTCATCAAGATAGACGGAGATGACCATATCCATGTCAAGCATGACCGCCAGATTGATGGCGCGCATGGTCTCGGCCAGCTTCGCCTCCGCCCGTGCCGGCTGCCAGCGGCTGCTGGACCCCGTCACCAGCGCCTTGTACAGGCGCGACAGGGTGGTGGCATAGGCGCCCAGATACCAGCGCGGCTCCAGCCCGAGCACTGAATGCACGCGCCCAATGGCCTTGACGCTGCTGAAATAAGCCTCGTCAAAGCGGCCCGTGAACAGGTTCAGCCAGTGTTCCAGCTGCCGGTCGCGCGCATGGCGCATGACCCCGTCATTGCGGAACATCTTCATCATCTCCGGCCAGCGCCGCAGATCGGCATAGAAGGCGTCGATGATACCCGGCAGTGCCGCCGCGATCCGGGGCCGGGCATCGGCCAGGGCGGCACGCACATCGGCATCGATACCCACAAAAGCCAGGCGTTCCTCGCGTTCGGTGGTCGTGTTCTGCATCGGGCGCCCCATTGGTTGATGTGTTATTCGTTCACCAGGCGAAACTTAAGAAGACGCTGTAAATACTTTAAATGCAAATCATTGCGTCAACGAATTGTGGCATACACGGGCCATACCAGAACATTCAAGTGTGATTTTTCGGCGTTATCGATAGCATTCAATCACATCCGTGCGCCCGCATGCCGCAGGTTCAAAACCCATATCCAGCCAGCGGACGGGGTTGACTCGGGGCCAGATTGGCTCACAATACTGACTGACCGGTCAGTAATTAGGTTTGTGAATGAACGATTCCCCCCCGCCCCGCACCCGGCGCAAACAGGCACGGCCCGCAGAATTGCTGGGCGCGGCACTTGATTGCTTCGTGGAAAAGGGGTTCGCCGCCACGCGGATGGAAGATATTGCACGCCGTGCCGGCGTGGCGAAGGGCACCTTCTATCTGTACTTCCCCTCCAAGGAAGCCGTGTTTGAGGCGCTGGTGCGCGAAACGCTGCTGCCCCGCATCTCCACGCTTGAGCTGTCCGCCAACATGGCCGACCTAGGGGCGGAGGCAAAGCTGCGGGCCATCCTGTCCATGCTGGGCCAGGTGCTGGCCGATCCCAAGCTGGTGGCCATCCCGAAACTGGTGCTGGCGGAGGCCGGGAATTTCCCCGACATGGCCCGCTTTTACCAGCGGGAGGTGATTGCGCGCGGCCAGGCGCTGCTGACCGGCCTGTTCCGCGAGGGGGTGGAAAAGGGGGAGTTCCGGCCCCTGCCAGACCTGGACATCATGGCACGACTGTTCATGGGGCCCATAGTGCTGACCGCCCTGTGGCAGACCACCTTTGCACCTGTGGAAGAGACGCCGATGCCCATCGACCGCGTGCTCTCCACCCATGCCGACCTGTTCTTGAACGCCATCAAGGCCCCAACCGGCACCAGAGGTGCCACGGGACTGCGCACCGGAGGTGCCCCATGATCCGCCGCCTGCTTGCCTTCGCCGTCCTGCTTCCCCTCACCGCCTGCGGCCCTTCCGCCGACACGGGACCGTTGCAGGGCTATGTCGAGGGTGACTACCTGCGCATCGCCGCACCGGAGGCCGCCTGGATCGGCACGGTGCCGGTGACGGAGGGGACGATGGTCAGGAAGGGCCAGCCCCTGTTCACCCTGGACGATACCGCCGCACAGGCCGCGTTGGCCGAGGCGAAGGCCGGGCTGGCCCAGGTCGAAGCAGCCCTGGCCGACCGGCGCCTGGGCGCGCGGGCGGAGGAGATTGCGGGCCTGGAGGCGCAGCGGCGGCAGGCCGATGCCGCCCTTAAACTGGCGCGTCAGGACCTGGAACGACAGAAATCCCTGGCCGCCGACAATGTCGCGGCGAAGGCCCGGCTGGAGCAGGCGCAATCGACGGCGACCCAAGCCGCCGCCCGCCTGGAACAGGCCAGTGCCGCCCTTGCCACGGCCCGTCTGCCCGCCCGGCCCGATCAGGTGGCAGCGGCAGAGGCCGCCGTGGCCGCCGCGCGCGCCGCCCTGACGCAAGCCGAATGGCGTCTGTCGCAGCGCCATATCGACAGCCCTGCCGACGCCTTGGTCGACGATATCGTGCGCCGGCCCGGCGAATGGGCCCCCGCCGGCGGTGTCGTGGTCAGCCTGCTGCCACCGGGCCAGGTGAAGCTGGTGCTGTTCGTGCCTGAAAAGCGACGATCCGCCCTGACGCCAGGCGGCACGCTCTCCGTCAGCTGCGATGGCTGCAAGCCCGGCCTGTCGGCGCGCATCACCCGTATCGCCACGGAGGCGGAATATACCCCGCCCGTCATCTACAGCCGTGAAACCCGCGCCAAGCTGGTCTATCGGGTTGAGGCAGCGCTGACCCCCGATCCCGCCGCCCTGTCGCCCGGACAGCCGGTTTCGGCGGAGCCGGCGCCATGACCGGAAGCGATCCCGCCATTGCCATTGATGTGCGCGGCCTGACCAAGCGGTTTGGCGACAGGGCGGTGGTCGATAATGTCGATCTGCGCGTGGGCAGGGGCCGCATCCACGGCTTCCTGGGACCCAATGGCAGCGGCAAGACCACCACCATCCGCATGCTGTGCGGCCTGCTGGTGCCCGATGCCGGGGAAGGCACATGTCTGGGGTTCGATATCCGCCGCGATGCCTGGGCCATCAAGCAGCGGGTCGGCTACATGACCCAGAAATTCAGCCTCTATGAAGACCTGACCATCAAGGAGAATCTGGAATTCGTGGCCCGCCTCTACGCCCTGGCCGACCGGCCCCGGCGGGTGGGGGCAGCATTGGACCGGCTGGGCCTGTCGCACCGCAGGGATCAGTTGGCGGGCACCCTGTCAGGTGGCTGGAAACAGCGGCTGGCCCTGGCCGCCTGCATCCTGCACGAACCATCGCTGCTGCTGCTGGATGAACCGACGGCGGGCGTGGACCCCAAAGCGCGGCGCGAATTCTGGGACGAGATTCATGCGCTGGCCGCCGATGGCATGACCGTCCTGGTCAGCACCCATTACATGGACGAAGCGGAGCGGTGCCACCGCATCGCCTATCTGGCCTATGGCCGCCTGCTGGCCGATGGCACCGTGGAGGAGGTGGTGGCCGGGTCCGGCCTGTCCACTTGGCATGTCTCCGGCCCGCCCGACCGCATCGCCACCCTGGACCGGGCGCTGCGCGGACAGAAGGGCGTCAGCATGATCGCCCCATTCGGCAATACCCTGCATGTCAGCGGGCCGGACGCTGCCACCCTGGATGCCAGCGTGGCGGGGTTCCAGGGTCAGGCGGGGCTCGACTGGCGGCGCGGTGATCCGACGCTGGAGGATGCCTTCATCCATCTGATGGGATCGGTGCCCGACAATTTCCAGAAGCCGGCGGGTGCGGGAGGGCGTGCGGCATGACCACACACGCCCCCCGCTTCTCCCCCGCCCGGCTGGTCGCGATCATCATCAAGGAATTTATCCAGATGAAGCGCGACCGCCTGACCTTCGCCATGATGGTCGGCATTCCCTTGATCCAGCTGATGCTGTTCGGCTTTGCTATCAATGCCGATCCCAAGCATCTGCCCACCGCCGTGCTGAGCCATGACAATAGCGAGTTCAGCCGCGCCATCGTCAGCGCCCTGCAAACCAGCAACTACTTCGAACTGGCCCTGACCGCCGACAGCCCCGAACAGCTGGACCTGATGCTGGATCAGGGCAAGGTGCAGTTCGCGGTGGAAATCCCTACGGGCTTTGGCACCGACCTGATGCGCGGCGAGCGCCCGGCCCTGCTGGTCATGGCCGACGCCACCGACCCCGCCGCCACGGGCAATGCCGTCGGTGCGCTTCAGCGCATCCTGGACAGCGTGATGGCGGGTACCCTGACGGGGCCGCTGGCGGCCCTGGCCCCCACACCGGGGCCGGTGGAACTGCGCGTGCATCGCCGCTACAACCCGGAGGGGTTGACGCAGCATAATATCGTGCCGGGCCTGATGGGCACCATTCTGACCATGACCATGATCATCATGACCGCCCTGGCCGTGACGCGGGAGCGGGAGCGCGGGACCATGGAGAACCTGCTGGCCATGCCCGTGCGCCCGACAGAGGTGATGCTGGGCAAGCTGGCCCCCTTTATCCTGGTTGGGGCGGTGCAGGTGATCGTGATCATGGGGGCGGCGCGCCTGCTGTTCGGGGTGCCCATGCTGGGCAATCCGCTGGCCCTGATCTGCGGCATGATCATCTTCATCACCGCCAATCTGGCTGTTGGCTTCCTGTTCTCCACGCTCGCCCGCAATCAATTGCAGGCCATGCAGATGAGTTTCTTCTTCTTCCTGCCATCGATCCTGATGTCGGGCTTCATGTTCCCCTTCCGGGGCATGCCCACCTGGGCGCAGGTGATCGGGGAGATACTGCCCCTGACGCATTTCCTGCGCGTGGTGCGCGGCGTGATGCTGAAGGCCAGCGGCTTCCCCCAGGTCTGGCCCGACCTGTGGCCCATGCTGGTGTTCCTGCTGGCGGTATCGGTGCTGGCGGTGAAGCGGTATCGGCAGACGCTGGATTAACGTCGCTGCGCCAGCAGTTCCCGCAGCAGCGGGTTGGGGAAGCGGCGGTCGAGCGTGACGGCCAGGAAGCTTTCGGCCATGCCGGGCAGGGTCGCCGCCTCTCGCAGCAGGCCTGTGCTCAGCTCATCCTGCACGACGATGGCGGGGATGACGGCGATGCCGGCATCTTCACGCACCATCAGACGGATCATGGCCATGTCATCCACCTCCGCCGCAATGCGCACCGACACGCCCAGCCGCGCCACCAGCCCGTCAAAGCCGGCCCGCAATGCCGTTTCCGGTGTGGGCAGGATCAGTGGATGGCTGGTCAACAGCGCTGCCAGCGCCACCCGCCCCGGACCCAGCCGGGCCGGCGTGCCGATCAGGCTGACCGGCTGTTCATCCAGCGGGTGGATCAGATAGGGGCTGGCGGCATCGCGCGGCGGGGCCAGATTGGTCAGCACTACATCCAGGGCCAGCGCGTCCAGTCCGCGCAGCAGCTCGCCCTGCGATCCAGACCGCAGCACAATCTCCACATCCGGGCGGGTCAGGAGCGGGCGCAGGAACCCGATCTGGAAGTTGCGCGACAGCGTGGCCAGCGCCCCGATGCGCAGGGCGCGGCGGCCGCCGGCGGCATTGCGCAGGGTTGCGCTCAAATCCTCCGCCGTCCTGAAAATCGCCTCGGCATGGTCCAGCGCGATGCGCCCCGCCTCCGTCAGGATCAGGCCACGCCCCTGCCGTTCGAAGAGGTCATGGCCCAGCTGTTCCTCCAGCGTGCGCAGCTGCGTCGACAGGGCCGAAGGCGACAGGTTCAGTTGCCGCGCCGCCCCCGTCAGGGTGCCGTCGCGCGCCACCGCCCGGAACAGGCGCAGATGGTGAAGATTGAGGATAGCCATGGATCATTTCTATAAAACAGAACGTTAATGATCAAAAGATGTAATTTTCTGAAAGTCACGAAGCGGCTATCACCGTCGGGAAATTCACATACCCCCTGGAGAGGTCGATGATCCTGTCGAGCCTTGCCCCGGCTGCTTTGGCGGTCGTGGCGGCTGCTGCGTTGTTGCGCCCTGGCCGCCGCCCAAAGCCCATCCCCGCCCTGGCCGAGATCACGGCCTTGCTGGCATTTGCCCTGACCATTGGGGGCACGGTGCAATTCGCCCTGGACGGTCCGGTTAGCGAGGGACCGCTGCGCCTGTCGATGATCGGGGCCGTGATGGCCCCGCTGGTCGGCTTCATCGGCTGGATCGTGCTGCGTTACAGCCGCACCTATCTGGACGGGGCCGAGCGGGAGGGACGGTTTCATGGGCTGATGCTGCTGGTCCTGGCGCTGGTGCTGCTGCTGGTACAGGCGGGAAGCCTGTGGCTGCTGGCCGCCTGCATGATCGCCATCGGTCTGGTGCTGCGCCAACTCCTCCTGTTCTATCCCGACCGCGCCCCGGCACAGCGGGCGGCGACGAAGTTCACGCGGGTGTGGGCGGCGGGTGATGTGGCCCTGGTCGTAGCGGTGGGCCTGCTGTGGGCCGCGTTCGGGACCGCTGACATCACGGCCATCAATGCGGCAGCGAAGGCAGGTAGCGCCCCGGCCCTGGCCGGTGTCGCCGTCGGCTTTCTGGTGCTGGCGGCCCTGCTGAAAACGGCGGCCTTCCCGCTGCATGGCTGGCTGACGGAGGTGATGGAGGCGCCGACGCCGGTGTCGGCCCTGCTGCATGCCGGCATCATCAATTCCGGCGGGTTCTTGCTGATCACCTTTGCCTGGGTGGTGCAGGGCAGTACGGGTTCGATGGCGGCCCTGGTGCTGCTGGGTGGCCTGACCGCGCTGTTCGGTGCACTGGTCATGCTGACGCAAAGTGCGGTGAAGACGGCGCTGGCCTGGTCCACGGTGGCACAGATGGGCTTCATGCTGCTGCAATGCGGGTTGGGGCTGTGGCCGCTGGCCCTGCTGCATATCGTTGCCCACTCCCTTTACAAAGCACATGCCTTCCTGTCGTCGGGTGGGGCGGTGGCGGCGGTGAAGGCTGTCCGGCGGCCCGGTGCCGTCGCCACGCCCGGCCTGGCGGCGGTGGCGCGGGCCTTCCTGCTGGCGTTGGCGCTTTATGCCGTGGTTGCTGTTGGCTTCACCCTGATCTGGGGTCCGAAGTCGCCGCAGGCCCTGGCTTTGGGCGCGATCCTAGTGTTCGGCGTGGCCTATCTGGTGGCGCAGGGGCTGGCCGATGCCGCCCCGCGCGCCCTGACCCGGCGCACCCTGACGGCATCGGCCGCCGCCACACTGGCCTATTTCGGGTTCCAGTCGCTGGCCATCCTGGTGGTCAATGGTGCCCTACCCGGCGTGCCCGACGCCGGCCCCCTGGAATGGGCGCTGATCGCCCTGACGGTACTGTCCTTCGGCGTGGTGGCGGTGGCGCAGGCCCTGTTCCCGCACTGGGCCCACCACCCGGCCGCCGCTGGCCTGCGGGTGCATGTCGCCAACGGCTTCTACCTCAATGCCGCCTTTGACCGCCTGATCGGCGGGTTCCGCGCCTGACCCCGGAGAAGATCCATGTTCCAGAACCTGCCCGACATCTCTCCCGCGCCCGCTAAGGCGCTGTTTGCGGCGGCCAATGGGGCGGTGCGCGCCATCCCGCCTTCCTTCCCCCTGGATGCCACCGTCGCCGTCAATCCCTTCCTGGGCCAGACGGGGGAGGATCTGGCCCATGCTGGCGCCCGGCTGGCCCGCGTCGGCGGCGTGAGGGTGACCCAGGAACGGGACGCCTATGCCGATATGGTGGAGAGAGGCGAGATCATTGAGGCCGATCTTCTGGCCGCCCTGGAGGAGTGCGCCCACCCGGCCAAGCCGGCCAGTCTGGCGGCTCTGACTGTTGCCCTTTATCAGCCGGCGCCGGTTCCGTCTGCGGCCTCCACGGTGGCCGATCTGGCGGCGCGAGCCACGGGCATCGACTGGCCCGCCATCATCGCCCGCTGTATCGGCCTGTGGGCTGCCGGCTATTTCGATCGGGGTCAGGCGCTGTGGACGCCGGCGCCCGGTGCCACGGCCTTCACGGCCTGGCGGGAATGGGCGACGCATGACCTGACGCCCGAACTGGCGGGCCTGTCCGGCTTCTGCCGTCACGTCGCGGCCAGCCCGGACACGCCCGAACGCGCCCTGCTTCGGGCCGCCAGCAATCTGGGCCTGGATGGCGCAGCCGCCGGAACCGCGTTCCACCGGCTGCTGATCGACCTGGGCGGCTGGGCCCAGCATGCGCGCTGGCTGTTGTGGCAGGCCGAACTGGCGGGCAATAGCGACGGTACCGTGACCGACCTTCTGGCCGTCCGCCTGATCTGGGAAGAGGCGCTGCTGGCCCATGTGCCGGAAGTGAAGGCGGCATGGGAGGCGGTGGTCGCCGCCCATGCCCAGCCCGTGGAACCCGATGCCGACATGGTGATCGACAGCATCCTGCAGCAGGCTGCCGAGCGGGCGCATCAGCGGCGGCTGGTGGCCCTGCTGCCCGGCATTCAGCCCAAGACCGAAGCCGAGCGCCCGTGGCTGCAGGCGGCCTTCTGCATCGATGTACGCTCCGAACCGTTGCGCCGCGCGCTGGAAAGCCTGGACCCTGGCATCGCCACCTTGGGCTTTGCTGGCTTTTTCGGCCTGCCCGTGGCGCATAAGGGCACCGCATCCGACCTGATCGAGGCGCGGCTGCCGGTCCTGCTGTCGCCGCGCATGCATTCCCATAGCTGCACGGCCCCGCATAAGGACACCAAGCAGCGCATCGCGGCACGCGCCGTGCGCGCCTTTGGCCGGTTCCGGCAGGCCGCCGTCTCGTCCTTTGCGTTTGTGGAGGCCGCCGGCCCCTTCTATGGCGCCAAGCTGCTGCGCGATGCCCTGGGTCTGGGCCGCACCGATAGCCCCGACGCCGCCCCCGTCCTGACACCCGGCCTGTCGGCGGCAGACAAGGTGGCGACGGCGGCGACCGTGCTGAAGGCCATGTCCCTGACCAGGGGGCATGGGCGGCTGGTGCTGCTGCTGGGTCATGGCGCCAATGTCACCAACAACCCGCATGAAAGCGCCTATCATTGCGGGGCCTGCGGCGGGCATAAGGGCGATGTCTCAGCCCGGCTGCTGGCGGCCTTGCTGAACGATGCCGAGGCGCGGGCCGGGCTGGCCGACCATGGCATTGATCTGCCCGCCGATACGCTGTTCCTGGCGGGCCTGCATGATACCGTCACCGACAATGTGACCCTGTATAATGACGCACCCCGCCGCAGCCATGACGCGGATATCGCCAAGGCCCGCGACATGCTGGACCGCGCCGCCCGCCAGAACCGGATCGAGCGGGCGGCCCGCCTGCCCGGTGCCACGGGGGCCAATCTGGCCGCCCGTGCGCGCAACTGGGCCGAGGTGCGGCCCGAATGGGGTCTGGCCGGCTGTGCCGCCTTCATCGCCGCCCCCCGCGCCGTCACAGCGCAGAGCGACCTGAAGGGCCGCGCCTTCCTGCATTCCTATGACTGGCAGGATGATGCTGGTTTCGGGACGCTGGAACTGATCCTGACGGCCCCGGTCGTCGTGGCCAGTTGGATCAGCCTTCAGTATTACGGGTCCGCCGTCGCACCGACCCTGTTTGGCGGCGGCGACAAGCTGATCCACAATGTCACGTCCGGGATCGGCGTGGTGGAGGGCAATGGCGGGCGGCTGCGCGCCGGCCTGCCCTGGCAGGCGGTGCATGATGGCGAGGGGCTGGCCCATGCCCCCCTGCGCCTGTCGGTGATGGTGGAAGCGCCGGAGCAGGCCATTGCCGACATCCTGGACCGCCATCCCGGCGTGAAGGCCCTGTTCGACAATGGCTGGCTGTCACTGTTCACGCTGGACCAGGGCCGTGTGAAATCCCGCTGGCGCCCCGGTGCGGGGTGGGACAGCAACGGCGTCGCCAGAGCGGCGTGAATTCGGAGGGGACATACGGCCCCCTCCGGCCATATGCAACCAGATGAAACATAAAATAAGGGGGTGTTTCACCATCCACGCCTTTCCCCGTTCGACAGCCGAAGGCTGCGAATTGGGGCAGGCGTGGGTTGGGCGTTGAAGACGATCACTCTATCAAAATCGGGACGATAAAGGAATGGTTGCGGGCTTGCCTTATGCAAGCGGCGTGAAATCTTGACCTTTGGTCAATCTTTCCTGCCCCTCAATCGCCGGCGCCAGCATCCGCTGGCTTGGCTACGCCGCACGTGCGGCGCGGCGGCAGTCGCCGCCGTATCAACGGTCATAAATATGACCATTGATATTACCCCGCCACCACCACCTTGTTGCGCCCGCCGGCCTTGGCGGCGTAGAGCGCGGCGTCGGTGCGGTTGAACAGGCTGGTCTGGGTTTCGCGCTGCGGCTCGGCCTGGGCCAGACCGATGGATAGGGTGACGCGGATCGACACGCCTTCCAGGGCGATGGGTGAGCCGCCCACGGCCTGACGGATACGGTCGGCGGCGATCAGGGCCTGCGGCGCCTCGGTGTGGGAGGTCAGGACCACGAATTCCTCCCCGCCATAGCGGGCCAGGAAATCCACCTCGCGCAGCGCCTCGGCGGCACGGCGCGCCACCTCGCGCAGGACGGTGTCGCCGACCAGATGGCCGTAGGTGTCGTTCACTTCCTTGAAATGGTCCAGATCCATCATCAGGACGCAGAATGGATGGCCATGGCGAAGGGCCGCCGTCCATTCCTGATCCAGCCGATCCATGAAGGCGCGGCGGTTATGGATGCCGGTCAGCGGGTCGCGCGTCGCCAGTTCGGCCAGCCGGTCATTCGCCTCACGCAGGCTGGCGGTACGCTCCACCACCTTGGCCTCCAGCTCGCGCTTGGCCATGCTCAGCTTATCGATGCGCGCGCGTTCCATCATCATGACGATGCCGGCCCCTGCCGACAGGGCCAGAACGACGGCCAGGAAACGGACCCAGGCCCATTCATACCAGATATGGGGAACGGCCACGATCAGACCACGTTCGGCGACCACCGTGCCATTGGGATCAAGGGCGCGCAGACGCAGCGTATATTGACCCGGCGGCAGGTTGGTATAGGCGGCCGCGCGGCGGCCATTCCCCGCCTCCACCCAATCCGTATCGAACCCGTCCAGGCGATAGGCATAGTTCACGCCCGCCGTGACCGCATAATCCAGCAGGGCGAATTCCACGGTCAGGCGGCGGTTGCCGGGCGGCAACCGGATGGTGCGGGTACCGCCCGGCAGGTTCAAGGCACTGGCAATCCCATCCTGCCCACCGGCCAGAACCCGCGTCACCGCCAGCGCATCCAGATAGGCATGGGGACGGATCTGCGAGGGCTGTACCAGGGTCATGCCATTGGTACCGCCAAAGACCAGACCGCCATCGGGCAATGTCGTCACCGCCCCCGGCAGATAGGAGGAAACGCTGCCCGCCACCGCGCGTTCAACCCGCGACACGCTGAAATCAGCGGGATCAATGGCCGCCAGCCCATTGTCGGTGGAGGCCCAGATACGCCCGTCGGACCCCAGTGTCAGGCTGGCGATGGTATTGGACGGCATGCCATGCTGGCGCGACACCGTGTGGAAGGTGGGCTGTCCGTCCGGGTCGGCACCGTCGCGCATCATGGCAACCCCGCCACCAACCGTGCCCAGCCATAACCGCCCCTGCCGGTCATAGACCAGGGCGGAAACATAATCATGCGGCAGGGTGTCGGGCCGGTCGGCATCGCGGTGGAAGTGCCGGAAGCGCCCATCAGGACCCAGCAGGTTCAGGCCATTGGCCGTACCCACCCAGACAAGCCCGTCTGGACGCGGCAGGATGGCCCAGACCTCATTATTGGACAGGCTGCCCGGCTGTCCCGGATCGGCGATGTAGAGGGTGGATGTGCCATCGGCCAGCGATTGCCGCACCAGACCATAATAAGAAGCGATCCACAGGTCGGTATCGGTCACGCGCAGGGTGGTGACGTCACGGCCCTGGGTCGTCTGAATGGGGGTGGCCAGGGGTGTACGCTCCCCCATGCCGGGGCGCAGGCGGGACAGGCCGGCGGAACCGATCCAGATGCTGCCTTTCGTGTCGCCCCGGATGGCATAAACGGGCGTACCCTCCAACGCGCCGCCGCCAATGCTGCGTCCGAAGGGGGCGATATGGCCGTTGGACAGGTCCAGCCGGTCCAGGCCGCCATCATCCAGCCCGATCCACAACCCTTCCTGCGGATCGGTCCACAGGCTCCACGCGTCGCGGCCCGAAAAGCCGCGCGATTGACCCAGGGCGATGCTGGCGACACCCGAAGGCACGCTGTCATGCCAGGCCAGACCCATATTGGTGGCCACCCAGACGACACCGCCGCGATCCTTCAGGATACCGCGCGTGAAATTGCCCTTCAGGGCGCCCGGCACATTGGGGTCGGCCCGGAACAGGCGCAGCCGGTCCTGACCGATGTCATATTCGACCACCCCACCGCCAAACAGCGCGATCCACAGCACGCCGGGCCGTTCCTCCACAATGCCACGGACGGTGGCGCGGCCCAGGGAGGTGTCGCGGCCCGTCAGGCGTGGATGCGACACGGCCGTCGCCTCGCCCTTGCCGACGGAGACGATGCCGCCACCATTGCTGCCGATCCAGACGCGGCCCTGCGCATCTTCAAAAAAGCTCCAGGTGCCTGTGGACAGGGCATAGGCGCTGTCGGCATCGGCCCCAGCCAGGGTCTGCCATTCCGATGCGCCTGCCGCACGACGGGCCACCGCTGTTTCCGTGCCGGCCCAGAGGGTGCCCATACTGTCGCGAAAGACGGCAAAGACGTGCCCATCGGGAAACCCACCCGGTCCGGCCCGCACCCGCTCCATCACCTTCAGATCGCGGCTGACATGGTCCAGGCCCGCCAATGTCGCCACCCAGATGCCGTCACCGCCATCATCGGCCAGACCATAGACCTGCACATGGCCCAACCCGTCGGGACCGGCCCCCAGGGTCGTGAACCGGTCAAAGCGCGGGTCATAATAGGCGACACCAGCCGTGTGCGTGCCCAACCACATGCCGCCATCGCGCGCCGGATGCAGGGCGCGCACAAAACCGTTGGGCAGGGAGCCGGGATCGTGGGGATCATGTTCGAAGGTGCGAACCGTATAGCCGTCGAACCGGTTCAAGCCGCCAAGCGTGCCGATCCAGATGAAGCCCGTGGCATCCTGGGCCAGGGTCATAACCGTGTTGTTCGAGAGGCCGTTGATGTTGGACAGCGACTCGAACCCCACCTCCGCCCGGTCCATCAGAGTGACGGATGGACCACCGGCCCCGGCAGGAACGGCAGTTACCACGAAGATCAGCGCAAGCAGAAGCAACCCCGCCCGGTGGCCCGCCACCAGGAAAAGGGAAGTCAAACCGGCCATCGGCCCCCTGCCGCGACGGCTGTTCCGCACGCGTCCATGCCTCCCGAGATCACATGACATATGATCGTATCACAACTGCCGGGGTAGTTCTCAAGGACAGGTTGAATGCCGTATCTGCAATAATGGTTCGCGCCGTCATTCAGGGCGGCGCAAATGTTTCGGATGCAGAATAACAATCAGTCGCCACACCCGCCGGCGCCTCCTAACGGTTGTCCCCGGCAGGGGCCTGTTTCTTGATCCATGTCATGGTGCCGGTTTGGTGCGGCCCTATCATGGTTTTCCAGGCAAACAACGCGGGCGCGGCCAACGGGCCCGGTATCGAGGAAACCCATGCTGCGGTTGAAACGGATCGGCATTTCGACGGGCCGTGAGAATGTGGCCTTCCTGTCGCGGGCCTGCCCCACCTATCGCGCCGCTGCGTTCGAGGGGCAGGGCAAGGTGGAGGTGCTGGCCGGGGCCAAACGGCTGATGGCGACGCTGGATATTGTCGATGATCCGGCCATCCTGCCGCCGGACTGTCTGGGCCTGTCGGAGGAAACGTTCGACCGTTTCGGACAGCTTGACGGCAGCGAAACCCGCCTGGACCATCCCCACCCGCCGAAAAGCCGCGACGCCCTGCATGCCAAGATCGCGGGGCGCGAACTGGACGAGGCCTGTTTTCGCGCCATCATCGACGATATCGCCCATCACCGATACGCCAAGGTGGAGGTCGCGGCCTTTCTGGTGGCCTGCGGGTCCTTCATGACGACGGCAGAGACGCTGGCCCTGACCCGCGCCATGGCGGCGGCGGGGGAGGGGCTGCACTGGCCAGACGCGCCGGTCGTGGTGGACAAGCATTGTATCGGCGGCATTCCGGGCAACCGCACCTCCATGATCGTGGTGCCCATCGTGGCGGCCCATGGCCTGCCCATGCCCAAGACATCGTCGCGCGCCATCACCTCGCCCGCCGGCACCGCCGACACGATGGAGGTGCTGGCCAATGTTGAGGTCGATCTGGACCGCATGCGGGAGATCGTGGCCGAGGCCAAGGGCTGTCTGGTCTGGGGCGGGCATGTGAAATTGTCACCCGCCGATGACGTCCTGATCTCCGTCGAACGGCCATTGAACATCGACACGCGCGAACAGATGGTCGCCTCCATCCTGTCCAAGAAGAAGGCGGCGGGGTCCACGCATCTGGTCATCGACATGCCCGTCGGCCCCAGCGCCAAGGTGCGCAGTGCCGAGGATGCGGCGCGTCTGCGCAAGCTGTTCGAATATGTGGGCGACGCCATCGGCCTGACCCTGCGTGTCACCATCAGTGACGGGTCGCAACCCGTGGGCCGGGGCATCGGCCCCGTGCTGGAGGCGCGCGATGTCATGGCCGTGCTGGAAAACCAGCCGGACGCGCCGCCCGACCTGCGCGAACGTTCCCTGGCGCTGGCGGGCCGCATCCTGGAATTCGACCCGGCCTTGCGCGGCGGTGCCGGGATGGCGCGGGCGCAGGAGTTGTTGGACAGCGGGGCGGCGCTGCGCCAGATGCACCGGATCATGGAACTGCAAGGCAAGCCGCCCCGTGTCGCCCGGCTGGGCACCCTGTCGCGGGAGGTTGTGGCCGATCATGACGGGCGGGTCATCAGTATCGACTGCTACCGCATCGCCCGCATTGCGCGGCTGGCCGGCGCACCCTTTGATCCCGGTGCCGGTATCGACCTTCTGAAGAAGGTGGGCGATGGGGTACAGGCGGGCGAACCGCTCTACCGTATCCATGCCGAGCGCGAGGTGGAGTTCCGCTTTGCCTGCGGTCTGGCGGCGGAAGCGTCGGGATACGCCATCAACGGTAACGGGAAGGACTGCATCTGATGAGCATGAACCCCACCATCACCTTTCACGGGGCCGCCGGCGGTGTCACCGGCTCCTGCTTCCTGGTCCGCCATGCCGGCGGGGCGCTGCTGGTCGATTGCGGCATGTTCCAGGGGTCCAAAAGTGTGCAGGAACTGAACTACCGCGACTTTCCGTTTGATGTGACGGAACCGTCGGTTCTGCTGCTGACCCATGCCCATATCGACCATAGCGGCCTGATCCCCAAACTGTACCGGCATGGGTTTGGCGGACGGATCATCACCACCCATGGCACCGCCGACCTTCTGACCTTCATGCTGCCCGACAGCGGCTTTATTCAGGAAAGCGAGGTGCGCCGCCTGAACCGCCGAAACCGGCAGCGCGGGGGTAAGGAGGTGGAACCGATTTATACCCAGGCCGACGCGCAACGCGTGCTGTCCCGCATCCATCCCGTGGACCGCGATGTCTGGATCGATATCGAACCGGGTGTGCGTGCCCGGTTCTGGGATGCGGGCCATATCTTGGGATCATCCTCGATCGAGTTGGAACTGCCCGGAGAGGATGGCCCCCTGCGCATCCTGTTTTCCGGCGATCTGGGTCCCGGTGACAAGCCGTTCCACCCCGATCCGCACGGGCCGCAACGGCCAGACTGGCTGGTGGTGGAATCGACATATGGCGGGCGGGACCGGCCCCTGGTGACGGCGGATGAACGGCGTGCGGTGCTGGGGGCAGAGTTGAAGGCGGCGTTGGCGCGGGGCGGGCCGGTCCTGATCCCGGCCTTTGCCGTGGAGCGCACGCAGGAACTGCTCTATGACCTGGACCGGCTGTTCGATGAGGGGGCGCTACCGCCCGTCAATGTCTTCCTGGACAGTCCGCTGGCCATCCATGTCACCCAGGTCTTCGACCGCCATCTGCCCGGCATCAACCAGGCCGGCACACCCCCACCCTTCACCCGCCGCAACCTGCACCTGACAGAGGATGCGGAGGCCAGCAAGCGCCTGAACCGCGTCAATGGCGATGCCATCATCATCGCCGCAAGCGGCATGTGCGAGGCGGGCCGCATCCGCCACCATCTGAAGAACAATCTCTGGCGGCAATCGGCCACGCTGCTGCTGGTGGGATATCAGGCACCGGCCACCATGGGCCGTCTGTTGCAGGAAGGGGTCAAACGCGTGCGTATCCATGGGGAGGAGGTGGAGGTCCGCGCGCAGATCCGCACGCTGGACACCTATTCCGGCCATGCCGACCGTTCCCACCTGCTGCGCTGGACGCTGGACCGGCTGCCGGTATCGGGCGGTATCTTTGTCGTGCATGGGGAGGAGCAGGAGCGCCAGACAATGAAAGGTGGGCTGACGGAGGCGGGGATCGACGGGGGCAAGGTCCATATCCCCGCCCTGGACAGCCAGTGGACCCTGACGGGCCTCGGCGCGCGGGAGGTGGAGGCCACAACGGCCCCGCGCGCCGTCACCGTGGCCAAGGACTGGCACAATGATTACGCCGCCACCATGCTGGCCCTGTCGGAAAAGGTGCGGGGCGAGAAGGATGACGCCGCCCGCGCAGCCCTTCTGGCCAAGGTACGGGCGGCCCTAGGCATGGGGTAACAGGTTGCATCCCCTGCCCCGGCTGGTCCATGGTGCGCCAAGGATAAAGGGCGGGGACCACGGGCGGCATGCGGGAAAAGGACCTGATCGAGCTGGCGGCGGTCGGTATCGAACAACTCGATGACCAGTACGTACAGCGGGGGGCGGCCTATTTCCGCAATGGCCGCGTGAGCGGGGTGGAGCTGGAACCCGAGCTGGAGTCCATCTACGGGCAGGTGCAGGGATCGGAGGCGGACCCCTACGATGTCTGTATCACCTTCAGCCGGAATCGTTTTGGGTACAGGCTGGAAAGCGATTGCACCTGCCCCGTCGGCCATGACTGCAAGCATGTCGCCGCCGTCCTTTACGCCGTGCGCGACCAGCAGGGGCACAAGGCAGCAGCGGGACAGCCGTCGCTTTCGCTAAAGCCCGCCATCCCACCGACCGATCAACGCAATCTGGATGCCTGGATATCCAGCCTGATCGGGCTGCGCGACGGGCCGAAAGCGTCCGGGACGGCGGCAAAGTCCGACCATGTCCGCTATCTGCTGGCCCTCTCCAGGGATGGACAGCAACCGCCCACCCTGACGCCGCATCTGTCGCGCCTGACGCAGAAGGGCGTGCCGGGCAAGGGCCGCACGCTGGCCTTCTTCGGGCTGCAATCACCCACGGCGGCGGGTGCGACGGAGGAGGACAGGCGGCTGGCCCATATGTTCGGCACCGTCATGGGGGTTGATAACAACCTGCCGGATGATGATGGATTGCTGGCCGAACTGCTGCCACGTTTCCTGGCGACGGAGCGGCTGCATTTCCTGTCGTTCGACACCCCACCCCTGCGACTGGGGCCGACACGGGCCGCCAGCATCGACTGGGCGCTGGACGCACATGGGCGGCAGGTGCCCGTGACACGGCCAAAGGGTGGGGGTGAGGCGCTGGGTCCTGCGGCGGCAGCGCTCTGGTATCTGGACACCGATCAATGGCTGCTGGGTCCGCTGGAGCTTCCCGCTGCACGACCCCTCATGCTGCAATTGCTGCGCGCGCCGCCGCTGGACCCCATGGCCGCCACGAAGGTGGCGAGGCAATTGCCGGCCCTGTTGCCGCCGACCGCCCTGGCCGGTGGTGCGGTAGCCCTGCCGCAATCGACCGCCACTGTGGCGGGTGATGACAGCCCGCCCCTGGTCCGTCTGGTCCTGGCCACCCATCAGCCCACGGTGCAGGCCAGCCGCTGGCAACCCGTGATGGAACCGACAGACCGGGCCTATCTGACCTTCGATTATGGCGGCACCATCGTGACCGACCAGAGCGGGCCGGACGAGTTCCGGCAGGTGCATGGGGCCAAGGTCACCATCCGCCAGCGCCGCCGCGATGTGGAACGGCTGGCGCGGCAGCGGCTGGCCGATGCCAACCTGCTGCCCGCCTATGCCCTGTCGGGATCGTTCGGGGGCAAGAAGGCCCCACCCGTGCCGCCAGGCACCGCCTTCACCCTGCATGGCCCGCCCGAGGCGGCGTGGCTGACCTTCCTGGACCGGGTGGTGCCGGGCCTGCGCGCCGATGGCTGGCAGGTGGAGATCAGCCCGGATTTCCGCTGGCACCTGACCCGGATCGAGGAATGGGAAGGGGCGGTGGAGGCGGCGGGCGGCGGCTGGTTCGACCTGGATCTGGGCATCCGTATCGATGGGCGGCGCGTGCCGTTGCTGCCGCTGCTGCTGGCCGTGCTGAAACGGTTGGGCAAGAATGGCGATCCGCAAGCGCTGCTGGCCGCAGATCCTGACGCCATGCTCTATGCCCCGCTGCCCGGCGGTGGACATGTGGCCCTGCCGGTGGCGCGTGTCGCACCGCTGACAAAGGTGCTGCTGGACCTGTTCGAGGGGGCGGGCGGGCTGGACGGGGCCGGGCGCGTACGGATTGATCTGGGCCGGGCGGCCTTGCTGGACGGGATGCGCGGCATGCCCGACCTGCTGCGCCCCGGACAACGGGACAAGCTGCGCCGGCTTTTGGAACCGGCGGCGGAGGTGGCGGAGCCGGCGGGCCTGTCCACCACGCTGCGCCCCTATCAGCGCCAGGGGCTGGGCTGGCTGCTGGCCCTGGCAGAGGCGGGGGCCGGCGGCATCCTGGCCGACGATATGGGCCTGGGCAAGACGTTGCAGGTCATCGCCTTCATCCTGGCCCTGAAACAACAGGGAAGGCTGCTGCGCCCCGCCCTGGTGGTGGCGCCGACCAGTGTGGCGCCCAACTGGCCGCGTGAGGCGGCGCGGCACGCACCGGGCCTGACGGTACATCTGCATCACGGGCCGGACCGGGCCGATGGCTGGGCGGCGGCGCAGAAGGCGGATATCGTCGTCACCTCCTACCCGCTGCTGCACCGCGACCATGATCTCCTGAAGCAGAAACCCTGGTCCGTCCTGATCCTGGACGAGGCGCAGATGGTGAAGAACCAGGCGGGCAAGCTGGCGGCGCTGGTCCGCGACCTGCCCGCCGAACACCGGCTGTGCGTCACGGGCACGCCGCTGGAGAACCATCTGGGCGAGTTGTGGACGCAGATGGATTTTGCCATGCCGGGCCTGCTATCCGACAGCCGCAGCTTCACCCGCCTGTTCCGCAGCCCCATCGAGAAGCGCGGCGACGGGGAGCGTCAGCAGCTTCTGACGGGCCGGTTGCGCCCCTTCATCCTGCGCCGGAACAAGGCGGAGGTGGCGGCCGACCTGCCACCCAAAACGGAGATCGTTGAGCGCATCACCCTGCCCGATGATCAGCGCGACCTGTATGAGACGCTGCGTCTGACCATGGATGCCAAGGTGCGCAAGGCCATTGCCGATATGGGCCTGGGCCGCTCGCATATCCTGATCCTGGAGGCGCTGCTGCGCCTGCGTCAGGCCTGCTGTGATCCCGCCCTGCTGCCCGCCACGGCACTGACCAAGGCGGTGTCCAGCGCCAAGCGTGCGCATCTGATGCAGATGCTGCCCGAACTGGTGCAGGAGGGGCGGCGCATCCTGCTATTCTCGCAATTCACCTCCATGCTGGACCTGATCCGCGCCGATCTGGACGCAGCAGGCCTGCGCCATGTCAGCCTGACCGGCGACACCAAGGACCGCACCACGCCCGTGGACCGGTTCCAGGCGGGCGAGGCGGATGTCTTCCTGATCAGCCTGAAGGCCGGCGGTACGGGCCTGACCCTGACCGCCGCCGACACCGTCATCCATTACGATCCCTGGTGGAACCCCGCCGTGGAGGACCAGGCCACTGACCGCGCCCACCGCATCGGCCAGGACAAGCCCGTCTTCGTCTATCGCCTGGTCGCCGATGGCACGGTCGAAGACCGCATGCTGGACCTGCAAGCCCGCAAACGCCAGCTGGCCGAGGCATTGCACGATGGCGGCGGCGACAGTCCGGGGGCGCTGACCGAGGATGATATCGAACGGCTGTTCGCACCGATCACGGAGCTGGCAAAGGGGTGAGCTACAGCAGCGCACTGCCCAGCGTATAAAGCCCCAGCGCGCCCAGGATCAGGCCGGTGCCGATATTGATCCAGTGGACGGTCCGGCCCGTGACGCGGCTGCGCAGCAGGGTGACGCCGCCGCACAGGAACATCCACCACAGCAGGGAACCAACGAAGATACCCGCGACCAGCGTGCCATCCTCCACCGGCCCCCTGGTATTGCTGAAGCCCACGACCAGCGTGCTCATCCCCAAAATGGTGACGGGGTTGGTGGCGGTCAGGAACAGGCCGGAGAAGACCGCCGCCGGCAGATTGCCGGCCACCGGTTCAGCGGCCAGGGGCTTGGGTTCACGTGTCAGACTGTGACCCGCGACGACCAGCAGGAACAGGCCACCCACCACCTGCAGCAATGGCATATTCTGGGTGATCACATTCAAAATGGCGGTGATGCCGAAGGCGGCGATACCGCTGAAAAACGCGTCGGCCAGGGCCGCGCCCAGGCCGGTGGCCAGACCCGTGGCCAGCCCGCGTTCCAGCGAGCGGCGGATACAGAGCAGGCCGATGGGGCCCACCGGTGCGGCGATGATCACGCCCAGCACCACACCGCGCCAGAAAATCCCGATATCGTCCAGCAAATCCAGTACCTTCCAGCGTGAACCCGTTGGCGCGGGCGCCGACATCCGTTTAGGATGGCGTCATCATGCCCGACCGCGCCCCCTCCCCCCTCGACCTGCTTGACGATATCGGCCTGCATCTGCTGCGTGAATTGCAGCGCGATGCGCGGCTTTCCTTCGCCGATCTGGCCCGACAGGTCGGGCTGACACCCCCCGCCGTCGCCGAGCGCGTGCGCCGGATGGAAGCCATGGGCCTGATACAGGGCTACCGGGCCGAGGTCAACCGCGCCGCCCTGGGCCTGAAACTGACCGCCTTCATCCGTCTGCGTACCCACCCTGGCCGCGACGGCGACCTGGAACGGTTCGCCGCCGAACAGCGCGAGGTTCTGGAATGCCATGAGGTGGCGGGGGAGGAAAGCTATCTGCTGAAGGTGGCGGCCACCGATGTGCAGCATCTGGACCGGCTGCTGACCACCATTTCCGGGTTTGGTGCCACCCATTCCACCATGGTCCTGACCACCAAGATAGCGTCCCGCGTGCTGGAGCCGTTTGCATGAGTAATGTTGCCGCCGCCGCCACGCCCGGTGCCATCCGCCGCGCCACCCTGGTGGGGAGCACCGCCATCCTGATGTGGTCGACGCTTGCCCTGCTGACGGCCCTGGCAGGGCCGGTGCCGCCCTTCCTGCTGGTCGCCCTGTCCTTCGGCCTGGGCGGGCTGGTCAGCCTTGGCATCATCGCGGCGACGGGCCGGCCCCTGCTGGCCGTGGTGCGGCAACCGCTGCCGGTCTGGCTGCTGGGGATCGGGGGGCTGTTCGGCTACCATTTCCTGTATTTCCTGGCCTTGCAGACGGCACCGGCGGCGGAAGCCAACCTGATCAATTATCTCTGGCCGCTGCTGATCGTGCTGTTTGCCGGCCTGCTACCGGGGGAAAAGCTGGGCCGGGCGCAGCTGGCGGGAACGGCAGCCGGATTGGCGGGGACCCTGCTGCTGGTCACGGGCGGCAAGGGTGTGGCGATTGAGGCGGATTATCTGCCCGGATATCTGGCGGCATTGGCCGCGTCGGTGACCTGGGCCGGCTATTCGGTGCTGTCGCGCCGGTTCGGGTCGGTCCCGACGGAGATCGTGGCTTTCTTCTGTCTGGCGACAGCGTTGCTGGCCGTGCCCTGCCATCTGCTGTTTGAGCAGACGGTGTGGCCGCAGGGCGTCTGGGGCTGGTCCATTATCGCCGCCATGGGGATTGGGCCCGTTGGGCTGGCCTTCTTCGTCTGGGATCATGGGGTGAAGCGCGGGGATATCCAGACCCTGGGGGCGCTGTCCTACACCACGCCGCTGCTGTCCACCGGCCTGCTGATCGCGGCGGGACGGGCGGGGTTCACCTGGCCCGTGATCGGGGCCTGCCTGCTGATCG
Organism: alpha proteobacterium AAP38; assembly: GCA_001296005.1. Classification (GTDB taxonomy): domain Bacteria; phylum Pseudomonadota; class Alphaproteobacteria; order Azospirillales; family Azospirillaceae; genus Niveispirillum. The sequence goes on from LJHR01000054.1 coordinate 41,461, forward strand.
TCGGTGGGGCGGTGGTGGCCAGCCGGGGGTTGGGGAAGTGAGTTTGCGGGGGGTGTTGCTCCCTCACCCTCCCAAACGCTGACGCGTTCGGGCCCCTCCCTCTCCCGCCAAGCGGACGAGGGGCTTAAATTTCACCCCTCGCCCAAGAACGTGGGAGAGGGAGGGGCCCAAGCCGGAGGGCTTGGGAGGGTGAGGGAACCACGAACACAATATTCCCCCCCCC
>LJHR01000055.1 GCA_001296005.1 alpha proteobacterium AAP38
GGCCCCCGCCAGCTTCACCGACGCGCCGCCATTGACCAGGGTGTTGGCGCCGACATTGACCGCATCGGCCAGCAGGATGTTGCCAGACGACAGCACGACATTGGCATTGGTGCTGCTGATCACGCCGCCCGTGAAGCTGCCGGTGCCGCTGCTGGCTCCGTTGATCACCAACGCCTTGTTGGACAGGTTGGTGATATTGCCGTTGATGGTGCCGCTATTGTTCAGCGCCCCCAGATTGCCGGTGGCGGCGACATAGACGGCCGTGGCAGCACTCAGGCTGCCACTATTATTGATGGCAGACAGGCTGCCGCCGACATAATTGTTGGTGACGGCCAGTGCCAGATTATTGCCCGACACCGTGCCACTGGCGGCCAGGCCGGTGAGGCCGGCCGAAACCTTGGCGCCGACATAGCTGGAACCGTCCCCACCGGCGATCAGCGTGGTGCCCTGCGACCCGGCCAGATAATTGCCCGTGGCGCTCAGGTTGGACAGGATGGTGCCGCCGCTGACATTGGCCGCCCCGCTGACCGACAGGACATTGCTACCCACGCTCAGGACGCCGCCAGTCTGGCTGTAATTGCCGGTGACGTTCAGCGCCCCGGCCAGCGTGACCGACGCACCGCTGTTGACCAGGGCCTTGCTGCCAACATTGACGCTGTCGCCCAGCAGGATATTGCCCGATGACAGCACGACATTGGCATTCGCACTGCTGATCACGCCCCCGGTGAACAGGCCCGCCTTATCGCCACCGCCATTGATCACAAGGTCCTTGCTGGACAGGTTGGTGATATTGCCGTTGATGGTGCCGCTGTTGTTCAGCGCCCCCAGATTGCCCGTCGCGGCGATATAGACGGCCGTGGCCGCGCTCAGGCTGCCATTATTGTCGATGGAGGCCAGGTTGCCGCCGACATAATTATTGGCAAAGGACAGCAGCAGGTTATTGCCAGAAATCGTGCTGTTGCTCTTCAGGCCTTTCAGGTCGTTGACTGTGACCAACGCACCCACATAACTGGAACCAGCCCCACCGGCCACCAATGTGCTGCCGACCCCGCCCACCAGGTAATTGCCGGTCGCGGACAGGCTGGCGGCGACGGTGCCGCCGCTGATATTGGCGGCCCCGCTGACCAGCAGGCCGCCCGTCCCACCGATGGTCAGCGCACCGCTGGTCTGGGCATAATTGCCGCTGACGGACAGCGGGCCGGTCAGGCGGACCACCGCCCCGCTGTTCACCAGCGTACCGCCGCCTACATTGACATCGTCACCCAGCAGGATGTCGCCCGATGCTAGCAAGACATTAGCATTGGTGCTCGTGATGATGCCGCCCGTCAAGCTGCCTGTGACGGAACCGGTGCCGCCATTGATCACCAGCGCCTTGTTGGACAGGTTGGTGATGTTGCCGTTGATGGTGCCGCTGTTATTCAGCGCCCCCAGGTTACCGGTCGCGGCGACATAGACCGCCGTGGCGGCACTCAGGCTGCCGGTATTGTTGATGGTCGACAGGCTGCCGCCGACATAGTGGTTGGCGAAAGACAGCAGCAGATTGTTGCCGCCGACCGTACCCTTGGCCGACACTCCGGTGATGCTGGCCGAGACATTGACGCCCTCATAGCTGGACCCGGCACCGCCGGCAATCAGGGTCGCGTTCTGCGCACTGGCAAGGTAATTCCCCGTGGCCGACAGGCTGGTGACGATGGTGCCGCCGGTAACATTGGCCGCACCGCTGACCGAGAAGACATTATTGCCGATGACCAACTGACCGGCTGTCTGGCTGAAATTGCCGGTGAGGTTCATGGCCTGCGGCAGATTGACGGTGGCGCCGCTGTTGACCAGTGTGCCGGAACCGACATCGACCGTGTCGGTCAGCAGGATTTTGCCCGATGCCAGCACGACATTGGCATTGGTGCTGGTGATGGTGCCGCCCGTGAATGTACCGGTAACCGATCCGTCGCCACCATTGATCACCAACGTCCTGTCGGATTGGTTGATGATATTGCCGGTGACGGTGCCGCTGTTATTCAGTGCCCCCAGATTGCCCGTGCGGGCGATATAGATCACCGTCGCATCGCTGATACTGTTGCTGTTGTTAAGTGTCGGCAAATAACCGCCGATGTAGTTGTTCAGGTTAGTAAATATCAGATTATTGGAATCGACGTCGGCGCTGGCGGACAGGTACGGGACGCTTGTAAGACCAGCGACAGTGACGCCGTCATATCTGGATCCCGCGCCGCCATACACCAGCACATTGCTTTCGCCGATCAGATAATTGCCAGTGGATGAAAGGTTGGTCCTGACGATACCGCCGGTAATGCTGGCGGCCCCAGTGACCGACAGACTGTTGCCGTCCAGGTTGAGCTGCCCGTCCGTCTGGCTGAACTTGCTGACCTGGAGGCTGTTTTGCAGTGTGACCGCGGCGCCACTATTGATCAGGGTTCCGGAACCGACATTGAAGCGGTCGTTCAGCAGCAGGTTGCCCGAGGCCAGGACAACATTGCCCAGCGTGCTGGTGATCGTACCGCCGGTCAGGACCCCAACCGTTCCGGCCCCACCACCGGCGATGGTCAGATCGCGGGCCGCCTGGTTGACAATATTGCCAGACAGGGTGCCGGTATTGACCAGCGAACCCAAATTGCCGGTGGACGCGACATAGACGGCAGTGGCGGCGCTGACGGTGCCGGTGTTGGCCAGTGACCCCAGCGTGCCACCGACATAATGGTTACCATAGGTCAGGACCAGGTTGTTGCCGGCCAGCGTGCTGCTGGTGATCAGGCCGCTGAGGCCGGTCACCGTCACCACGCCGCTGACGGCGGAGGCGGCTCCCGTCGACACCAGCGTCGTTTCCAGGCCCGGTGCATAATTGCCCGTCGCCGACAGGCTGGCGGCAACGGTGCCGCCGGTGATGCTGGCCGCGCCGCTAACCACCAGCTTGGCGCCCGAATTCAGGATCAGCTGACCGCCCGTCTGGCCGTAATCGCCAGTGACATTGACGATGCTGGTCAGGGTGACTGTGGCGCCACTGTTGCTGACGGTGCGGCCGGTGGCGACGATGCTGTCATTCAGCAGCAGGTTGCCCGACGCCAGCACGACATTGCCCAGCGTGTTGTTGATGGTGCCCTGTCCGGTCGTGCCCGTCAGGGTACCGATCGTGCCCGAGGTGCCGCCGGCGATGGTCAGGTTGTTGGAGGACTGATTGTTGATATTGCCGGACAGGGTGCCGCTGTTGACCAGGGTGCCCAGATTGCCGGTGGACGCGATATAGAGGGCGGTGGCGGCGCTGAGGCTACCCGTCTGGCTCAGCGTACCCAGCGTGCCGCCGACATAATGATTGCTCAACATCAGCAGCAGGTTGTTGCCGACGACCGTGTTGCTGACGCTGCCAATGCCCGTCAGGGAATTGGCAATGATGCTGACGCCGCTGTAGCTGGACGCCGCGCCGGCCGACACCAGCGTCGTCCCGCCATTGCCGACCAGATAATTGCCCGTGGACACCAGACTGGTGGCGATGGTGCCACCCGTGATACTGGCCCCGCCGCTGACCACGATGCCACTGCCGGACGCAGATAGATCAAGCGTGCCAGCACTCTGCGCGTAATTGCCAGTAATGGAGACGATGCTGTTGAACGTCAGGGAGGCGCCGCTGTTGGTGACCGTCCGCCCGGTGGCGATGATGCGGTCATTCAGCAGCAGGTTGCCCGACGCAAAGAACAGGTTGCTCAAGGTGTTGACGATAGTGCCCATGCCGGACTGGCCGGTCAGGGTGCCGATGGTGCCGGACGCACCACCGGTGATGGTCAGATTGGTGGCGCTCTGATTGTCGATCTTGCCCTTGAAAACACCACTGTTGTTGAAGCCACCAATGCTGCCACTGATATAGAGCGCGTTGCTGGAATTGATGGTGCCGCCATTCTGGTTGATCAGCGTGCCCAACGTTCCGGCGACGTTCAGGGCATTGGTGGCATTGCCAATGCTGCCGCTGTTGGTCAGCACCGCAAGCTGGCCGCTAACCTGTACGGCGCTCTGCGCCGCCGTAATGGTGCCGGTGTTGGTCAACGAGGTCAGGGTGCTGCTACCGTCCAGATAGACGCCCTGCGGACCGCCATTGATGGAACCGGTGTTGGCCAGCACGCCCATAGTGCCGTAATTGGCAAAACCGGCTGAGCCGGACGAGATGTAACCGGCATTGGTCAGCGTGCCGAAATAGGTGTCATTCTGCAGACCCGCTGCCGTGCCACCGATAATGGTGCCGCCGATGCTGTTCAGCATCGACAGGATTGTCGACTGGTTGCCAAAGCCCTTGCCGGCACCGGTGATCCGGCCGCTATTGACCACCGTGGTGATGGTGGAGTTGTTGGAAACGCCCGCACCGCTGGTGTCGCTGGAGGTCAAGGTACCGGTGTTGGACAGCGTGCCCAGCGTACCGGTGGAGGCCACATAGACGCCATAAGTCACGCCCGTGATCGTGGACGTGTTGCCCACGGACGTCTGGCTGTTACCGATGTAATAGTTGCCGACCTGCATCACCAGATTGGTGCCACTGGCCGTACCGGAAACCGCAAGGCCGGTGATGCCACCGCTGCTGCTGAGGACAACGCCAGTATAGTTTGACCCGGCCCCACCGGAAACCAGTGTGCCGCCCGCCGATCCATACATGTAGGACGAGGTCGAGGAAAGACCCGCACCCCCGGCCGAAATGGTGCCACCGGTGATGCTGGCGGCCTGACTGACTACCAACTGGCCGCTACTGCCCAGATTCAGGCTACCGCTGGTCTGGGTGTAATTACCGTCGACGTTGACGATCGTCGACAGCGTGATATTGGCACCCACATTGCTGACCGTCACGATGCTGGCAGCGACGCTCTTGGCGAGGATGTTGTCATGCAGCAACAGGTCGCCCGAGGCGAAGACCAGATTGCTGCTGACTCCCAGCGTGCCCAGGGTGGTGCCATTGAAGCCGATCAGGGTACCGATCGTACCCCCGCTGCCGCCGATGATCGTGTCAATCCGACCGCCACTCTTGTTAATGTCGCCCTTGATGATACCGCTGTTGATAATGGTCCCAAACGTACCGGCCATGGCATTGCTGCCACCGGACAGAGTGCCGCTGTTATTGATCAGCGTCATGACGCCATTATTCTGGATGGCGTTGCCACTACCCAGAAGCACACCGCTGTTGGTCAGCGTGGCAATGGTGCTGGAATTCAAGATGGCCCAACTTGAATTCGTAATTGTGCCGCTGTTGGTCAGCAGGCCGATACTGCCCTGGTTCCACAGGGCCGTGAAGTTGTTGTTGGTGATGCGACCGGAATTCGACAGCGTGCCGATGGTGCCGCGGTTATTGACGCCAAACTGTGCGCCACCCAGCGTGCCGCTGTTGGTCAGGGTGCCGACCTGGCCCGTCGTGGCCACATAGACGCCCGTGCTGGCGCTGGTGATGGTCGCACTGTTGTTCAACGTTGTGAGCGTGCCGCCGACATAATAGTTGTTCACATTCAGCAGCAACCCGGTGCCGACCGTGCTGGTGCTCTTGTACAGGCCCGTGACATTGTTGATCGACACGGTAGCGCCGGTCAGGTTCAGGCTAGAACCACCGACCAGCGTATACGCGCCTGCCAGGTAATTGCCCGTGCTGGAGAAGTTGGACAATATGGTGCCGCCGGTGATGCTGACCGCACCGGTGGCAATCACGCCAGCCCGCGTCGGATCAATCACCAGGGTGCCGCTGCTCTGATTGAAGCCACCAGCGATATTGATGATGCTGTCCATGCGCAGTGACGCGCCAATATTGGACACGGTGCGACCGGTCGCATTGATATTGTCGTTCAGCAGCAGGTTGCCGCCGGCGAACACCACATTAGACAACGTGTTGACGATGCTGCCCTTGTTGGTGACAGTCTGTCCCGTCAGGGTGCCGATGGTGGCGCCGGTACCGCCGCTGATGGTCAGGGCGCTGCTGCTGAGATTGACGATACTGCCCGCGATCAGCCCGGAGTTGGTGATGGGACCTACGCTGGAGCCGGACGCGGCGTACAGGGCTGCCGGGCCGCTCAGTGTGCCGCTGTTGTTGACGCTGCCCAGGACACCGCTAAGATAGATACCCCTGCTGCTGCCGCTGATGGTGCCGCTGTTGTTAAGCAAGCCCAGGGTGCCGCCATTGATGGAAATGCCCTGCGCACCCAGGATCTGCCCGCTATTGTTCACGGTGCCGATGGTGCCCTGATCGTAGATGCCGCCGGTGGCGGCACTGATCAGACCGCTGTTGGTAATCTGGCCGATTGAGGAGACATTCTGGTTCAGGCCGATGCCGCTGCTGGCGCCGCTGATGATGGTGCCGGTATTGACGATGCTGGCAATGGTGCCGGCATTGGCGATACCGCCAGCCGCACCGGCCCCGCCAACGGCCACGATGCGGCCCGAATTGGTGATCGTGCCGACCTGGGCACTGAAATTCATGAAGATGCCGCGCGTGGCGCCCGACAACGTACCCGTGTTGGACAGAGTGCCCACCGACCCGGTGGCGGCAATATAGGTGGCCGTGTTGGACCCGCTGATGGTGCCGGAATTGCTGAGGGTGGTCAGCGTGCCGCCAATGTAGTTGTTGCGAGCGGTGGTGATGATGTTATTGCCGCTGATGCTGCTCACGGCGGATTGCCCGGTGACCGTGCTGGTGACCAGGCTAAGCCCCGTATAGTCGGACCCTGCTGCCCCGGCGATGATGGTGTAATCACCCACCAGATAATTGCTGATTGAGTTCAGGCCCGCCACGACCGTGCCGCCGGTCAGGCTGACCGGACGGTTGACCACCAACCGGCCGGCACTCGGATTGATCTGGATCGTGCCTGCACTCTGCATGAGCGTGCCGGTGATGCTGAGCAGGCTGGTCACGCTCAGTGAGGCACCGGCATTGGTGACCGTGTTGGTGCCGACATTGATAAAGTCGTTCAGATAAAGTTTGCCGGAACTGAACAGCAGACCGGCATTGGCGCTGGTGATGGTGCCGACGCTGCCCAGGGTGCCGGTCAAGGTGCCGATGGTGGTCAGCGTGCCGCCGGAAATGGTGGGCATAATGGTGCCGGAATTCAGCACATTGCCGATGATCTGGCCGGAATTAGCAATCGAATTGATGCCACCGACACCGGTGATGGTGATCGCGTTGATCGTACCCTGGATGGTGCCGGTATTGGTGTTGATTAGGGTGCCGATGGTACCCTGGCTGTACACAGCGCGGTCACCGTAGATCAGCCCGGAATTGGTGAAGGTCCGGATCTGGCTCTCATTGTCCCAGGTGAAGGATGTGTAGGTCAGCGTGCCGGTATTGGTGAAGGCGCCGATCGTGCTCTGGTTCACCAGCCGGCCATTGATCAGGCCGCTGTTGGACATGGTGCCCAGGGAGCCTGCATTCCATAGCGCATAGGTGGTGGCGCTGATCGTGCCAGTATTGATAAGAGCAGACACACTGCCCGCCTGGATGAACACGGCGCGGCCATTGGCCGCCGAATCGTTGATCAGTCCGTTATTCAGCAGGGTTCCCAACTGCGACCCGACCGTGCCCGTGATCGTGACGGCATAGGCGTTGGCGGTGTTGATGGTGCCGGTATTGGTGACGGTAAGGTTGCTGCCGGGGTTCCCCGTCCCACTCCACACCGTGCCGGTGGTGATCGAACTGCTGATGGTGATGTCGGCAGCGTGTGATGGCAATGCGACGATCAGGTGCGCGGCAAGTATCGCGGGCGAAGCACCGGCCATCAGGATCTGGCGGAGTTTTTTCTGTCCGATCGTTTCCTGCACGTGCCGCCCCATCCATTTTATGGCGAATGCCGCCACATGTGAATCCGGACCATACTCCGGATATCATCGATCGGCGTATTGCAAAAGGTCAGGTTGTATAATTTTGAAATAATCTTACGTCTCTTCGATGGAAATGCTCATGCTGCTGGATTTAAAAATACCATCGTACTAAGAATAAATTGCATTTTCTGAATTTGTATGATTTATCGCATGGGGTTGAGCGAAGTTAGTCGCAGATCTTTATTTGTATTCCCCTCAATGGAGGTGGGTGTTTTTTTGACCGAGTCGGTATTTATTTTATCGACGGAATGAGAGCAAGGTGGACATTCAGCCGAAAGGTCAAATGTTCAGCTGTTTGAACAGCCTTTCCGGGATCATGCGGATGATCAGCATGATCAGGCGCCATATGGGCCGCAGGTACACGACGTCACGACCACGGGCCTGCGCTCTCCAGATCGCTTCCGCCACTTCGGCTGGTTGTGCCGTCAAGGCAGGAGGGAGGGTCATGCCTTGGGTCATGCGGGTGTCGATAAAACCCGGCTTGATGGTCATGATCCTGACGTTATGACGGCTCAATCGATTGCGCAGGCCGGATAGAAAGGCCGTGAACCCCGCCTTTGCCGACCCGTAAAGATAGTTCGAGGCGCGGCCCCGATCACCCGCGACCGAGCTGAGACCGATAATGCAGCCGCTGCCCCTTACCTGCATGCGATTGGCGATTTCCCCCAACAGGCAGGCAGGCCCCAGATAGTTGGTGCGGACCATAAGCTCTGCCTGCACCCATGAATTCTCGGCTTCCTTTTGCACCCCTAACAATCCAACGACGCAGATGACGGTGCCGGGTAAGCCATCAAGCCCATCAACGAAGGCTGCGTGACCCGCCAGATCCAGGATGTCAAGCTCCACTGACTGAGCCGGAACACCAAAGCGCACCCTAAGATCCTGTATATCCGACGCCAGGCGGTCGGCACGCCGCGCCGCCAGAATCAGCGGATGGCCTTGACGGCCATAGACGCGGGCCAACGCCCGCCCTACATCCGACAAGGCACCAATAATCAAGACGGGCTCCCGGCCTGCCATTGTGCCACTAGAACCCACCTGTGGATCAGTCATAAAGAGAGCCTTTCAGAGAGCAGCGAGCCGTAGCGGTGATCTGGATCGACGGTCCGGCATATTTCGCGGAACCGGCTCACATCGGGATAACAGCCGGACATCAAATCCACACTCATGCGTGCATCCTTGGCCAGATACAGCCGACCACCGGTGTCAGCGACGATATGGTCCATGTCGCGCATCAGGGCAAAGGTCGCGGTGGTTGCCGGAAAATCCACAGCCAGGGTGTATCCGGGCATGGGAAAGGAAAGCAGACCGCCCTGTCCTGCCGCACTGCCCGTCCCAAACTGCTTTAGCACGGCCAGGAACGATCCCGTACCGGCGGCGGCAATCCGGTCCAGTAACTGCAAGATTGCTTCCCGTCCACCCGCCATCGGCACCACGCACTGATATTGAACAAATCCGCGTCGGCCATATAGGCGGTTCCAGTCGCCGAACGCATCCAACGGATAAAAGAACTGCTGATAATGGATCAGTGCATTGCCGGGCCGACTGTAGCGATAATAAAGGGCGTTGAAGGCCTGCACTGTCCAGCCATTCAGAACCCAGCCTGGAATGTCGATGGGCACCCGCAGCCGTGGCGGCCCCGCCATCGAACGGGGCGGTTTTGCCCCGGTCGGCAGCGCAGCCTCACCGACATGTTCTCCGCGATACAACAAGGCCCGCCCGCGCGCGCGTCCTTTGGCCAGGCAGTCGATCCATGCGACCGAGTAAGGGGCTGACTGCGACGCATCGAATGCGGCAAGGGTTTCGTCAAGATCCCGGCACCGCGCCGTCTCCTGAAGCATCCAGGGCGTCTCGATCCGGCGCAGGCGCATTGTTATGGTCAGGATTGTTCCGGTCAGCCCCATCCCCCCAATGGTGGCACGGAACAACTCGACATTCTGGGTGCGCGAACAGCACCGGACCACGCCATCGCCGCACAAAAGGGCAAAATGTTCGACATGATCGCCAAAACTGCCGTCAACATGGTGGTTCTTCCCATGCACATCGGCCGCCAGCATGCCACCAAGCGTCACGAAACGGGTGCCAGGTGTTACCGAAGGAAACCAGCCGCGAGGGACAAACACCGCCAGCAGATCGGATAGTAGCAATCCCGCCTCGGCGGTCAGAAGCCCGTTTTGCTGATCAAACGCCAACAACCGGTCAAGCCGCAGGCTGGAAAGGGTGGTAACAGGATTCAGTGACGCATCACCATATGATCGGCCATTGCCGCGCGTGATCAATGACCGCGCAGTTCCCCCCTCGTTGATGGCATCGATAAGGGTCCCTGGCCGCAACAGGTGGCATTGCGCCGTAGGATAACGTCCCCAGCCAGAAAGCAGCGCAAGTTTACCTGTCCTGTTCACAAGCTGAACCCAACGACCAAGGCCATTGCAAGTCCGCAGGCTAAACTTTTCACATCGGTCACCGCAAAGACAACCGGGTCATCATTCATATCGCCACGGTGGGTTGTCAGCAGCAAATGCCCTACCCAATAGATCATCACCAGACAGGCTGCCCAGAGCCGTTCAGGATGGGCATAGAGTTTGGAGCCCTCTACACTGCTGATATACAACGCAAGCACCAGAATGCTGACAAGGCCGGAACCAGCTGCCATGCTCTCGATAACCCCGAGGTCATCGACCTGGTAATCGCGCCCGCCAACGCTGGTCGAGCCAGAATGCTTTAGAACCGCCAGTTCTGTCGCGCGTTTGATCAACGCCAGAAAGAAAAACAAGAACATGGCGAACGCCGCGAACCAGTGCGACAGCGGCACTGCCACCGCAATCGCCCCGGCCACCATTCGAATGCCATAAAGACAGCAAAGGGCGACGACATCCAAAATGGCAAGCCGCTTCAAAACAAAGGAATATATAAGGGTCAAGGCGTAGTAGCATACAAGAACGACAAGAAGATCCAACGATACCGCCAGCCCCAATCCCAACGACGCCAGCAGCAACAAAGGGGCCAGCATTAGCCCATGCGATAACGGAATCTTGCCGGCAGCGAAAGGGCGGAGCCGCTTGCTTTGTGATCGTCGGTCATTGTTCAGGTCTAGCATGTCATTCAGTATGTAGACGCTTGAAGCACAAAACGAAAACGCTAAAAAGCTCAACAATAATAAAATCCAGGTCTGGGCAGAAAAGAAATGGCCCGCCAGCGCTGGCAGAAAGATCAGGATATTCTTGACCCATTGATGGACCCGTACTGCCCGTAAATAGCTGGACACTGTCGCGGTACGCGTTGATATCAATATATGATCAGGAAAGCGTTTGGTCACGAGATGCAGAAGCCCACGAACCGGGTCCACAACATATACGTGGCGCGCCTGGTCCCACACCGGTACATCATCATGATCATTGCCGATATAGTCAAAGCCATTGGCGCCGAAGTGCTTAACCAGCAGCTCCGCCTTTGCCTGCCTGGACAAATTCAACTCCGGCGTGGAAGCAAACAAGCCATCAAATAGGCCCAGATAATCGTATACCGCACGCCCTATGCGTTCATTGGCACCTGTCGCCAAGTAGACTTTCACACCGCGGCTGCGTGCCTCATGAATCTGCGCCAACACGGCTTGGTTATAGGGATAGGTTGCGGGATCTGGTATCGCCACGTCAGCCAAACTCGATTTGAATTGGGCCTTTCCCTGCGGCATAGCGGCTAACGCCCCAACCAACGTCAGCGGTCTTTTACCGAGAACAGATAGTGCACACTCAATTAAACTGTCCGTTTGTATCAATGTCCCGTCCAGATCGACAATCAACGGGATTGCCGCAGCTAGGCGCGGACTTCCATCAATAACATCAGGTGGAGAAGCCAGCATGCAGACGACCCTTTTGAAACAGAACGGCAAAGGATCGTCCGGGCTACCCGGTAGAGGGCGCAAAGTCCAATTGCGTTACCCAGCGTTTATGCCAATCCCATGTTCAGGCATGGGACACGAACACGCATCACGTTGTCCAGAAGCAAATCGACCATATAGGACATCCGCGATCACATAGAGTGGGTCCCCAGTCACCGAACTGATGATGTGGATGCCCCCTTCACCTGGGTATGGTTGGTTTCCAGGTTATGAGCGCTGCAACACCCCATGTTCCAGCACCTTGTTCATGGGCGGCTGGCGCTTCTGGATCGCCGCTACCTAGGCCCATTTACACTTTTTGTTGTTACCTATGTGGTACCTGCGGGATGTGTGGTAGGGTGGTCCCAGAACGACAAAAGCCGTTGATCCCTTTTGAGGATAAACGGCTTAGACATGCATGCGGGGGCTCGCCTTGGCCGAGATTATGGAAAGCTTAACTATTTGATTTAATTCAATATTTTTAGCACACGCCATCCGCGGCAACAAGTTCTCCGTCGGATTACGGGCCAAAGAACGAACCCGCTGCGTGGGAGACGTACTTGTTGATGGGTTGTTGCTTCATCCGTTGGCTTGAGCGTATGGATTGCCGGGTTTTGTCCAAGAACTGAGCGTTGAGGTTCCGGGCAGCCAGAGGAGCCGGCCATGAACACCCACTTTCTTCCCAACGGTAAGTCCGTTGCGCCAGCGTCTGATAAACGCCATGAATGTAGGGCGGTTTGGTGCCGAGACTGAGTTCGTTTACCTGCGCAGCGTCTCCAGCCTTGCCGCCCTTCTTGGGCCGTCCCCGGCGAAGGCCACCACGGAAGTGTAAAGGGCGAATTTGAAATGGTTCACCTGCACTCTGTATAGTGATTTCTAGATTTGGCGGGATCACCTCTTTTCATTTGCCATTTCTGGGGAGTATTGTCCCGCCAGCGACACATGGCATCTACAGTACTTTCTCATCAATCTATCCCACACACACCATGTTGCGACCACCCGCTTTGGCCAAGTAGAGAGCACGATCTGCTCGCTCAATAAGGGAATTCGCTATTTCAGCGCCCCTGTATTCAGCAATCCCGAACGACATCGTTACGGAGCCGACGGGGGTACCTGATCCCCGCTGTATGATCTTACGACTTGCAACAGAGGCCCGCAGCCGATCAGCTGTGGCAGCGGCCTGATCGATGCTGATACCGAGAAGGATGATGGCGAACTCCTCACCACCATACCGGGCGACCGTATCGCCTTCGCGCACAAGGGAACTCAAAAGACCGGCAACCGACCTTAGTACCTGATCACCGACTGTGTGTCCGTGCGTGTCGTTGAATTTCTTGAAATGATCGACATCCGCGATGATGAGCGAGAAGGGCTGGTTGTCAGCACCCGCGCGTGCGATCTCGTTTCGCAGCACCGTATCAAACCTACGACGATTAGCGACGCCCGTCAGCCCGTCGGTATTGGCCTCACGATGCACGGTCGCTAAGGTAGATCGCATGGTCTGAAGCTCGCTGGCCGAGTCCTGAAGCCGGCCTTGCAGTTGCAGATTATGGTTCACCGTCTTCGCCGTGCGGCGGACCAGGGCGGAAATGATATCGTGCAGCGGAACCGATGACAGTGACGCTGACTTCAACGCCACGGCAGTTTTATTGAGAATATCACCATAGTCTGTGGCGTCCTCACTGGCTTCGCGCAGAGCCGAAACGGCAATGTCAAGAGCCTCCTGTAAGGCGGAACTGGTATCCTCCACAACCTTCGCCTCTACACTGCCCGACAGAAACCGCTCATACAGGCTCTGGCAGTCCACGTCTGTCGGGCCGGTGCCGGCGGCAATCACGCTGGTGAGTGCGCTTACCAGGTCCGGGATATGCCCGGCGTGGTACGTGTACCAGACACCATAGGCGGCAGGCGTGGGCGCGATTCCATACCTCGACAGGCTGGCGGCCGCAGCGGCGCCGAACTTCCTGGCGTTAGCCAAAGTGTCATCAAAATTCATTCAAATCCCCCGGATCCTAAGCAAGAGATCACGCTGATGTATCATTCAATCTTGAGGTGTCCATTCTGGACAATCTTAAGTTAAACTGTTTCGGTCCGAATACGATCCAGCAGATGCGTCAAAGCGTTGCGCAGGCGGTCGGTCCGTTCCGCAACCCTGCCAGCAAGCTCTGTCACGCTGTCCGCACGGTGGCTGGCATCAGCCCAGTTGGCTACCATGTTGGTACCGCCGACCGCCGTGGACTGCGCAATCCTGGCCGCTTCGGCGGCACCACTGGCGATCTTCCGTGTCGCGGCGTCCTGTTCCTCCACCGCGGCCACGATGGCGGCACTGGCCGCATCAACCTTGAACACCGCCTCCAGGATACTGGTCACCGCTTCGGCGGCAGAACCGGCCCCGTGGCGAATGGCGGCGATACGGTCGCCCACTTGGGCGGTCGCCTTCGCCGTCTGCCCGGCGAGATGCTTGACCTCAGAGGCCACAACGGCGAAACCCTTGCCTGCCTCTCCGGCCCTGGCTGCTTCGATCGAGGCGTTAAGGGCCAGCAGATTGATGGTCTCCGCGATCTCCGTGATGGCGGAAACCACGTCCTGGATACTGTCGGCTGCCTGGCGCAGTTCCAGCACCGCCGATTGCGTGTTGCGCGCGATATCGGCGGCGCCGCGGGCCAGCGCGGAACAATGGGCAGTTTGTTCGCTGACCTCTGCAATGGCACCAGACAATTGCTGGCTGGCGGCGGCCACCGCCTCGGCACCCGTCAACGCCTTCCGCCCGTCATCGGCCATAACTTCAGAAGCCTGGGAGCCTTTCGCGACCAGGGTATGAAGGCTTTCTGCATCCGTGGCCGCCACCGCGGCTTCGCTGGCGACCTCACCGGCAAGACCGCCGACCTTGGCCTCCAACTCCTCGGCCACCGCGGTTAACAGTCGTCCACGTTCCTGCTTGGCGCGCCTTTCCGCCTCTTCACGTTCATTCATGATGGTGGTCAGCGACGCATGGGCGGATTCGGTGTCCGCCAGGGCGGCGGCGGCATTATCAAAGGCCCGCGCCATGGACAGGGCCAGCCACCCAAGCAGCGCGCCGCCGAAAATCGTCAGCCACATCTCTGCCAATACCTGCAGAACGTCGCCGCCGCCGACACCCGGTATGTCCGCCAGGAAGGCCGCCAGGGTCAGCAGAACCGTCGTCGCCATGGCGACGCCCACACAGCGCCAATCGCTGAAACCAACCAACAATGCGGTCAGCACATGGACATAGGTCACCATCGCGGTCTGCCAGGGATGGCCGGCGACGGCGACAACCGACATTGACGCCGCCACAGGCAGGCTGACCGCCATCACCAGCCGTGCGGTCTGTGTCGGTGCAAACCGCCATGCCGCCAGTGCTGCACCAAGGCAGAGCAGGGCCACCGCCGGCGCTGCAAGGGAGTACGTACCGGACATCAACGCCGGCAACACCGTGATGGTGGGAACCTGAAGGGCAAGAAGTGCCAGAACCAGAAGCGACGTAAGCGCGCGTAACCGTTCGACCGGGGTCATGGGGCAACCCTCCGCAGGGCTTGGGGCATGTTCGATTGCTCCCGACCGGGCGCGGTGCTGTGGCTTTTATCGATGAACGCCATCAGCGCGTCATAGGGCATGGCCCGGGCATAGAGCCATCCCTGTCCCGCCTCGCAGCCGAGTTCGACGAGGCGGCGTGATTGTTCGACAGTCTCCACGCCTTCGGCCACCAGGTCCTTGTCCAGCGCCCGGGCCAGCGCGACCACCATCCGGACGATCTCTTCCGATGAACGGGTATCGATCATTTCCGACACAAAGGACCGGTCGATCTTCAGCGTGTCGACCGGAAGGCGTTGCAGCAGCGACAAGGTGGCATAGCCTGTGCCGAAATCATCCAGCGCAATCCGAACCCCCATGGCCCGCACGGCCTGAAGTTCGGCAATGGCCCCTTCCATGTCATGCGCGAACGCCGTTTCCGTCACCTCTATTTCGATCAGTTCCGGCGGCACAGTATTGCTGCGCAGCAGGTCGCGCAGCTTCGCCGCCAGAAGGCGCCCGTCCAACTGCACGGCCGACACATTGACCGACACCGGCACCGCCGGCCGGCCCGTTGCCATCCAGGCGGTCAGGGCCGCGAAGGCCTTTTCAAGGGTGATCTCCCCGATACGTTGGATCAGGCCGCATTCCTCGGCCAGGGGGATGAACTGGGCGGGCGGGATGTCGCCGGTACCTTCCAGATGCCAGCGGACCAGCGCCTCCGCCCCGATCACAGCACCTGTGCGCAGATCGACCTTGGGCTGGAAGTGCAATGCGAGCGTGTTGTTTTCAGTTGCACTCCGCAAAGCGCGTTCCTGGGTCTGCCGTGCCAATCGACGGGCAGCGCTTTCTTCGGTATGGATGGCGACCCGATGACACCCCGCCCGTCGAGCATCATCGACAGCAGCAATAGCGTTGCGAAGCATCAACTCTGACTCCTCACAAGGGTCGATGCAGGGACCAGTATGGGTGACAATGCCAGCCGACGACGTTAATGGATCGCTCAGCGCGGCGTCCTTCCCGGCATTGGCAATGACCTGCTGCAACTCGTGGACAAGGAACAGCACTTCCTCGTTTTCCATTGGGCTTGCGAGCAGGACAGCGAACTCATCGCCTGCCAGCCGGGCCAACAGATCGGTTGCGCGGAGCCGCCGCCGCAGGGCGCAGGCGATGCGGTTCAACAGTCGGTCGCCGCCTTCATGACCGGCCTGCTCGTTGACGCGGCGAAACTGGTCAATGTTCATCACGATGACGGTAACCGACGGCAGGCCCGTCAGTCCGAGTGCAGATCGCAATTCGTTAACAAAACGAAGGCGGTTCGGTAAACCCGTGAGGCCGTCCGTGAGCCGGCTCTTGACCGGGCGAGCTTGTAAGCGACGACGCGAGGATACGTCCGTGAACAGGGTCAAGTGAAAGACATCACCAAACGGTTTGCGTTGCAGGCGGTAAATACGGGTCCACTCGCTGAACGCGTGACCCGCCTTGTTCTGGTTCCAAAGGTCGCCTTCCCAGAACCCTTTGTCCCGCAGCATCTGCCACATCTGCTTGTAAAAATTGGGGGTTGAACGATCCGTTTTCCACATGAACGGTTCCTGCCCAACAAGATCTGTGCAGGAGAAGCCCGTGATCCTGGAAAAGGCTGGATTGACGAACAGAATGCGGTTGTCGGTGCCGGTGACCATCAATGCATCACTTGTCGCACTGGCGACCACGCCTGTGAATTCGGGACAGGTCAGGTCCAGGAGCGCGGCAATATTGGCGTCGGTTGTCGGCATGTTGACCGCTCCTCTCGAACCTCGGCCTCGTAAGATAACGCGGCTAGTTCACTATTTGTCGTCAACTCTATCTGCTGGGCTATGATTCAAATCAATTCAGCGATGTATACAATTAAGCATTGTCACCGCGTAAACGTTCGCCGGGGCGCGGTAACCCTAGAAGCGCATGATTATAGAGAACCAACCAAGACCAAGCTGCTGCCGGGCACTTTACCCATTGAGGATGGCCCGGCAGGCTTGTCAACAAGTCCGAGTGAACGGTGAACAAATCAAAGGACAGGGCTGGGCCTATTGGTAAGTCTCAGTTTGTCTGCCAGTCCAGCGTTATGGTCAGGCTACCTTCATGGAGATCATGCCCGCCGATGCGGAGGTGAAGCGCTTCACAAACTCACGGTTCGGATTGGTGAACTGGACATAGATACGCCCATCCTCATTCGCGCGGACCGCAAAGCTGGTGCGGATGGACAGTTTGGGGATTTCGATCATCCCGCTTGCCCCTTCCTCAAGCCCGCTGATGCCCTGCACCCCGGCACCGCCCTGGGAGATATCCATCAACTGGCCTGAATACCGCGCACTGCCCACGGTGACCGTGCAATCTTCATCACACTTGAACCGCTGGTACATGCGGCGGTCCGCCTCTCGGGTCGAGGTGCGGACAATACGCACCATTTCCCGCTGTAGGGCGCCGACACGCTCGGCAATGTCCACTGCACCCTGCTGCACCTCTGACGCCTGCTGGCCGGAGTCATGCGCATCCCGGCTCACCTCTCCAATCAGGCGGCTGACTTCCTGAGCCGCCTTGCTGGTTTCAGTGACATTGCGGGCAATTTCCTGCGTGGCGGCGCTTTGTTCCTCAACCGCCGCGCCCACCATGGTCGTGACCTGATCGATGGAACCGATGCTTATCCCGATCCCGGAGACCGCTTCGACGGCTTCCTTGGTTGCGGCTTGGATGGAGGTGATCTGGCGGGTGATTTCTTCGGTGGACCGGGCGGTTTGCGTGGCCAAGCCCTTTACCTCAGCGGCCACGACGGCAAAGCCTTTGCCGGCCTCCCCGGCGCGGGCGGCCTCAATAGTTGCATTCAGCGCCAGAAGGTTGGTCTGGCTGGCAATATCGCCGATCAGATGCGCGATCTCCCCAATCTTTCCAACCTCTTCCGACAGTTTCTCAATGGCCCGCTGGGTCTTGCCGCTATCGGCGACGGCGGATTTGGTCACACTGCCAACCTGGGTGATCTGGTTGGCAATTTCACTGATGGACGCCGACAGTTCCTCTGTCGCGGACGCAACCGCCTGAATGTTGGCAAGCGCCTGGTCGGCTGCGGCCGCCACACTTTGAGAGTGAGTACTGACCCGCGTCGCTGTTTCGGCCATGACGGTCGCTTGGCCTGACATGTCCTGCGTTTCACCATAGACTTGGTCGACAACGACAGATGAACCGTTTTCTACGGCACCGGCCATGTCATTCAGGGCCTTGGCCCGCGCAATCCCGGACACCCGCTCCCGCTCCAACCGTTCCTGGGCCGAGTATGACAGCTTCGCCCGCATGGCCCGCAACTGGGCAAAGGGCCGGCGGAATTCTGCGATCACGGGGTTTTCGATCACAGCATCAAAATCACCCCGGGAAACGGCGTCGAAATGCTGCTCAAGCCGGCGCATGGGATTCCCCATGGCGGCCATCACAAGCCAGCCAAAGGCAACGGTCAGCCCAATGGCCGCAGCAAGGATGGCAAGGTCTACGATAAGGTTGGTACGCGCTGCTGCTGTCCCTTCCGCAATCGTCACGGCGACTTCATCATTCTGGAACTGGATAAAGTCGCTAATCTTCGTACTGACCGGGTCAATCACCTGGTAGAGCCTTGTTTTTACAAAACTATCCAAGCTGGCGGCATCTCTGGACGAAAGGATCTCTTCCAGGGCCAGGACATCCTTGTCAGCGGCGGCCATTGTTTGCTCAAGTTTTGCGATGACAGCACCTTCGCTCGGGTCTGCATCCCCTTCCGCATCCGCACCTTTGATGTCTGTCCAGGCCTTTGCAATCTTGGCTCGCGCTTGTTTCACAGAAGCCATCCCGACGTCCCAACTGGTATTGCCATTACGCACCTTGTGTGCGGCATCGACAATGTCGACGGCGTAAGCATCGGAGATGATCTTCAGACTGGTTGCGTGGGCAAATGGGTCGTCGCGGATGAACGCCAAACGATCATTCTGTTGGGCCATGTCCCAGATGCCGGACACGCCGGAAACGCACATAAGCATCAGAGTCATCGCAAAAGCAGCAATGAGACGTCCTTTAAAGCTGTTTGCGATCCGTGCGATGCGGGCTCCAAGTTCCTGATGAACAATGAAACCGCCATCGAGCTTCAAATCCTTGGCTTCTCCCGACCGCATACGCGCATAGAGGGCCTCAGCGACGGCAACGTCATCACGGGTCGGCTTTGATCGGATAGAGATACAGGCAGCCAGCTTGCCATCTTCAAGCTGTGGGGTGACATTGGCCCGGACCCAGTAATGGTCGCCATTCTTGCAGCGATTCTTAACAAGTCCTTCCCAGGGCCGACCCGCCTTGACGGTGGCCCAAAGATCGGCAAAGGCCTCTTTCGGCATGTGCGGGTGGCGCACCATGTTGTGCGGCGCGCCGAGGAGTTCATCCTCAGTAAACCCGCTGATGGTCACAAATGCCTGATTGACGAAAGTAATGCGCCCGCCAGCGTCCGTCCGTGATACCAAAACCTCGTCAGCGGGCAGATCAACTTCACGTCCGGTTACCGGTCCATTGTCGCGCATAACGTTCTCTCCCTTAGAATTCCGATTACGACCCGCGTAGGTCTAGTACTGAGGTTTCAGCAGGCTGTCCCTCAATGTCTGCTAAATCACTATTATGCCAATTCCCCGAATATCTGCCCCAAAACAAAAACTTGTGAGTAGGCTCAGCAATATTCATAATACTGAGAAAATTTATATCAATGAAAATAAAGAGAAAAAAATAGGATTGAAAATCCGACAAAAAATACGATATTCATATAAAGAATCTAGAATTTTATTGATATAATTACAATTAAGTACATCATATTCTATAAATATATTATAATAAGAAAAATTTAAATGATTCACGCATTATCTATATTTTATCAGTGACGTTTGTAGTTTTTACAGTTTGATTTTGGACATTGTCTTGATAATCGGGAAAAGCCAAATGACTGAACGCAGATCATCGCCTCTCCCAGACGCAATCAAACGTAAGGCAACCAATGTTGAGTAAAGATCTCCCAGGCAAGACAAATCCGATCCCGGTACATCGAAAACGGGACTCTTAGGGGACTGCGGAAACGGGTAGATAATCGCCATTCCAGCCCCTCCATGAACCAAGGAACATAGGCTGGCAATGGCGCCCCCTATGGCTAATGAAGCATTGCGCCTGAGTCCTGCGTTAATCAATACTGATTTTGGAAATGAAACGACGCTGTTATCAGGTAAATGTTTCCTTATTAGAAAACACTTTACATCAGCAAGCAGACATATGAATGAATTCTTATTAAGTACTTTAGTGCATTATGTGAATTTCTTACAATATTCAATACTTTATAATACAAATAATATTATGGTGAGGACAGTATTATAAAATTCAAATTGAGTAAATTATTGCATAACTAATTCACTATTTTATAATAACGTTTAAAATTGACGTATATAATTCACATTCAAGCCGCGCAGCAGATAATTATATTACTTAATTATTTATTATTTGGCAAAAAATGAATATTATTCAGAACGGGCACGCCCTATGTATGAATTGGTAGCGCAATCAGGACTATATTCAAGTCCACTAAGTTGCTGGTTTGGAAAAATTCTAGGAGGGCAGTAGATCTGCCTATTGTAAAAAAATCACATCCGTTGGAAAAATAAAGAGCGGCTTCAATGCAGTCTGGCATCGCTATTGAAAATGACAGTTGGTCAAATTATTAAGTAGTGCACACATCAAAAAACCAAAGATATTTGCGATTACTAAAGTTTGTTAACAAAATTATAATAATTTATACATAACTGACCCTGATCGACGTCGTAGCAAAGGACTCCTTAAAGTCTGTCCGGAAAGTTTATGTTTTCCTGCACATGAGTCGGAGCATAAGGCGGATTGAGGCGCGTTTCAGGAAATTGAGCGCCTGCTGGTTGAGGTTTTCCCAGTCTTTGGCGAAGCGCCGGAAACGATAGAGCCATGCGAAGATTCTTTCGACCAAACAGCGCTTGGGGAGTACGACGAAACCCACTGTTCCTTTCGCTCGGAGCGCTGGCCGTAAAGCTCGCGCCTCAGCTTCTCGATCTGGAGATGCAGATGGGCGGTCAGCGCCTGGTCGTGGGACCGTTCCGCCCGCTCCCGGGCCAGGACCGCCTTCGCCTCGGCCGCGTCGGCCTGTGCCTCAGCAAGGGCAGCGCGCAGGCTGGCGATGTCGTCAGGCCCCACGGGGGATGGCGTCTCCATGGGGTGAATTCTACCGCAAAACCCACGGAAATCCTGGAATCTCCTGGTGCCGCGGCCCGGTTGAATCACCATGCCGCAGCGATCCTGCCCCTATCCCGCTGATTGCGGACGCTAGGTCTGTCGCGGGTTCCGCCAGTCGATCCCATCCAGCACATAGGCCAACTGGGCACCGGAGATAGCCACGCAGCCACCCGCCGGCGCCGGCCAGATGAACTTCCCGCCGTCCAGGCGCTTCACATAGAGCGACATGCCCACCCCGTCATGCTACAGGCATTTCAACAGCGAACTGCTGCGCCCCCGGCAAACATCAAAGTCACCCGCATGCGGGTGCCGGCCCAGCCTCTGTTGCACCTTCAGTACCAGGCTGTTCATCCCGCACCGCATGTCCGTCACCCCGCCGGCCAACCAGCACCGGGCAGCGGGATCATGACCGCTGCTGCCCGGATCCAGTCCCCAGCCCCGACATCGTCCGCAACACCGTCACCGCCAGTGCCGGATCAACCGGCCCCGTCAAGCGCACACAAGCGGCACCTGCCATCATCACCTCAACCACCGTGACAATCGGCAATGGCGGAACCGCCCGCCCGGCCACGCGCCCCGGGACATCGTCACCATTCATGGTCGATGGCTCCGTCACCACCGTCACCGGCATAAAGCCAGGATCCAGGGCGGCCAAGTCCGGCGCCGAAGCTCCTGGCGCCAGCGATAGAGAAGGCTTTCATGAACCCCCAGGCGGCGCGCCACATCCCGAACCACGACACCAGGCTGAAACGCCTCCTCGACAAGCCGCACCTTATCCTCTGCACGGTAATGCCGTCGCCGCAGCTCCCCTATCAGGACCTCAACTCACTGGTAAGCCATATCGTTTGCGTCTCGTTTAAGCCGTCGCTCCAGCACGACAATGCAAATCTCAAAGCCTTACCCAAAATCCGCAAAACGGTCCTCACCGGAGCGTTACTTTCTGCCAACAGCTTCGCCATGAAATAATGCGCGGTTCTTGCCTTGGCGTTTTGCAAGGTAAAGAGCAGCATCGGCCAATCGGATCACATCGGCCACTTCATCACCATCATGGGGCCAACGAGCCGCGCCAATGGTGCAACCAATTTCAACTGGATGATCTTGAATATGCATGGGTTCGCTCAGAGCATGAATCAGCCGTCTAGCCAACTGGTGCGGAAGATCCCCGTCCGGCTCAACAAGGACGCATGCGAACTCATCACCACCAATCCGCGCGATAAAGTCCTGTTGGCGAAGGTTCGATGCCAACCTAATCCCGACATTTCGTAATACTTGATCGCCCACATCGTGCCCGAACTGATCGTTTACAAGCTTGAACCCGTCCAGATCCAAATATAGAATAACAATCTGATTATCCGCTGCCTTTGCACGGACAATTGCCGCTTCAAGATACTGTTCAAAAAACCGGCGATTTGGTAAGGACGTCAATCGGTCCTGATATGCTATACTTTCCAGGCGCTCCAAGGCCGCGTGAGTCGCAACCAGTGCTTTGTTACTAGCCCCCAGGTTCAGTCCCAGTTCTCTAATGCTTATAGACAAGGTTTTTATTTCCTTGGCACCACGGACTTCTGGAACAACCGAACCAGGTGCGCCATTTAAGATTGCACCAGCTGCGCTCACGATAGCGCGCAGCGGACTGGTGATGTAATGGGAGATCAGCCACCCAAGGACGCCAAACGTCACGGCGAGCGCCAATCCAGACCAAAAGATCATGTTGCGGAGATCGTGAGCCGGAGCATGAGCAACGTCAACCGGCTGGCGCACCAGCACCGTCCAGCCCAGCCCCTTCACTATGCTGGGGCGGTTAGCGGCGTAACCGGTCATGTATTCCCGACCGTCTGGCCACCGCTCCAAGTGCCAACCAACCCTACCGCTCCGTGCTTGTTCGATGCTGTCCAGTTTCAAGACGGTTCCAAGCAGAGCCGGCGGCCCCAATAGCACGTTGTTATCGGCGGCCACCAAGACCGTTTCAGCGTCGGATCGGCTTGATAGGGACGTCTGGGACGCACCAACCAACCGGCGAGCCCAATCCCAACTGTAATGGATTGCAATGATGCCAATGGCGTTTCCATCCCTTCCCTGGATCGGCGCCGATACATCCACAAATCGCATAGGCTCTCCTGTCTTGTTGGGGAGCAGATTAGCCAACAAGGCGGCGTCGTGTACATCGCCCAGGAAGAGACCGCTAATGCCCTCGCGATAGACAGGGCGCTGGGCCACCGATAGTCCCACCAGGATTCCTCGCGTGCCGGCGATGACGATTCCGTCTCGGTTCGCAACGCCAGCCCACGCCAGGGCCGGATCTTGAGTGCTAAGTTGATCAATGATGTGCTGCGCAATCTCAGGCTGGACCAACACCGCCACACGCGACAAGGACTGTACGATGGTGGCACGTGCCTGCATATCGTTGTTGAGCCGTGCAGAAAGGCCTTCGGCAATACCTGAAAGTGAGGAGCCCACTTCCCGGTTCAAGACAGCTTCAGTCTGCCTGTCAGAAATCAAGCCATACACTATGGCCATCATGACTACGATACTGCCAATCGTGACTCCTAACAGATTGTCTAGGTTAAGGAGTGCCATACCTGGATCCCTTCCGACATGTTTCCGAGCCGAAGTGAGCATTGCGTTCAGCTGCAAAAGCGCCGGGTGCGTCCGGGCGTCTCGAAATAAACCGCGCGGTAACCGGCGGCGACATGCCGCACAAAAGGCTACATTCAGAGGACACCTCCTGTCCGGTTATCATCGATGTGGTTTCCGAAAAGCCAGTCTGGATCCAACTGCCCTATTATAGGGGGGATTGGCGGCTCCAGTGCACAGGGTAGATAGTATCCGGAAGGTCACGATTCCAGATCTTGAGGACCAGGGACCACGACTTGATATTCTTTGTTTGTCAACGTTTCCTGGCTTTTGTCCCACCTGTGTCCTCACCCCTGCTTGGACGAACACATTGGGTAAGGGTGCGAGGGTAGGCGCACGTCCAGACTCTCCAGCGGTTGGCCGAGACAACTCAAGACTTTGGTCATTTACCCCTCTGGCGCGGAGCGGCCATCAATGGGGCATGCTTCGCGACATGCCTATTCGGTAGGATAGGTGTTTGAAAAATGTACGGGCTGCTAATGGTAAAATAGAGATGGCGGCAGGTGACCAGGATCGCCGCCGCTCCCAAAACTTTGTCAGGATCAGGCATCATGCGCATTGGCATCAGCCAGAAGATCATGTTTTCGAACCTTCTCCTTCTGCTGTTGCTGGCGGCGGCAACGGTGCTGATGCTGTTGGGGGCTGGACGGCAGCAGAAGCAGATTGCTGAAGCGAACCGGGCCGCCGATATGGCGGCGGTGCAATCGCTGGACCTTGTGTCATCGGCCCGACAGCTATCGATCAATCTGGTGCAGATCCAGCAATGGCTGACCGACGTGTCGGCCACACGTGCGCTTGACGGTCTGGATGACGGGTTTGCAGAGGCGGAGAAGGCCCGCGATGGAGCACGCGAGAACCTCCGCAAGTCCCGCGAACTGGCCAAGACCATGGGTCAAGGCAAGCTACTCGCCGAGTTAGACAAGGTCGGGGCCGCCCTGGACCCATTCTATGATCTGGGTCTGAAGATGGCCCACGCCTATGTCAAGGATGGCCCCGCCCAGGGTAACAAGCTGATGGGTGAGTTGGATGCCAAGACCGAGGCCCTGACTGACGCGCTGGACAAAGTTGTGAAGGAGGTGGATGTCATCGCGGGACAGGCCACCGACAGCATGCACCGCGAGCTGGGTAGTGCTGTTGATATCGCCGATGATCTGGCCGACCTGTCGCTGATCCTGTTGGTGGTTGGTGTGGCGGTATCTGCGCTGGTGATGTTCGTCCTGAACCGTCATGTAGTGCGGCCTTTGATCACCCTGACTGATATTCTGGCCGCCATCGGCGACGGCAATCTGTCGGTCAAGGTCCCCCCAACGGGTGAACGCTCGGATGAGATCGCGGACATGTCGCGCGCGCTGGCCATCCTGCATGAACGCACGGCGGATAATATTCGCCTGCGGGAGGCCCAGGCAGATGTCGAGGCCAAGGCGCGGGAGGAACGCGTCAACGCCCTGACCGGTATGGCCGAAACGGTAGAAAGCGAAAGCCGCGTGTCGGTCGACAATGTCGCGGCAGAAGCCGCCATCATGGACAAGACTGCCGCCGGCATGGAGCAGTCGGCGGCCCAGGTCAGCGACAATGCTCAGAATGTGGCCGCCGCCGCAGAACAGGCGCTGGCCAATGCCGAGGCCGTAGCCAGCGCCACCGAAGAACTGACGGCCTCCATCCAGGAGATCAGCGCCCAGGTCGCCCATGCCATGACCGTCAGCCGCAAAGCCGTGGAAGGAGGGGAGCGTACCCGCGAGACCATCGAAAGCCTGCGGGAGGTGGTGGACCAGATCGGGGAGGTCGCCAACCTGATCGGCGATATTGCCGGGCAGACCAACCTTCTGGCG